>CAVTXW010000012.1:0-80919 GCA_963738815.1 uncultured Solirubrobacteraceae bacterium | reverse complement strand
GCATGAACAGCAAGATCCTAACTTCCGGAACCCAGGGGGCATCTACGATCCGGGTGATGAGGGGACGCCATGTTCTGGCCTTGGTGGCCGTACAAGTGCTCGCGGCGATCCTGTTCGCTGGCTCGGCCTGCGCAGCGGGTGTGCCGCCGCAGCTGAGCGAAGCCGAAAGCCAGGCGCTCGTGAGGGCGGACGTGCAGAGCGCGTTCGACGGATTCGTGGCGCCTCCCGGCGCAGTCCGCTCGCCGATGGATCCGGCCGGAACAGGTTGGGAACTGGCGGCCCCGTACGACTGGCCGCAGGAGGCTCTTCTCTACGGCTGGTGGGTGCTGCCGGGCAGCCCGGAAGAAGCGATCTCCTGGGTGCAGGCGCATCCGCCCCTCGGGGCCGAAGCCGCGGCGGTTCAGCGGGAGCCGTCGTGGGCGAGGTTTCCGAGTTCGGTCACCTTCAGGTGGGCGGAAGTGCCGAGGGCGCGCGGACAGATCACGCTGAACGCGAGGATCGTGTCGCTACCGGGCGGCGCTACCGGGCTCCTTGTGAGCGCTGAAGGGTTCTGGCTTCGCCCGAGGCCGACGGCCGAGGTCATCCCGCCACGGATGGGGCGGCTGGCGATCACCGCTTGGCTGCGCAGTCGCTCTGCAGGCGGCTCGAGGCGGCCTGAACTGCAGCTTCGACAGCCGCCGGTCATCGTCACGGATCCGTCTCGGATCGAACGGGTCGTCTCGCTGCTGAACTCGCTCCCGCTGGTGCAGCCACTGAGCGGTCCGGCTCCACCGTGCCCGGCGCCGGTGTACGAACTCGTATTGCGCCTAGCTTTCTATTCTGCCCCGCACACTTCGCCGGTTGCGGTGGTCCGTGACGAAGGCGGCGGCGGGTGCGCCGGAGGCCTGCTGCTTGAGCTCGGCGGGCATGGGGAACCGCGACTCGAGCCAGGATCTAACTTCCCCCAGGAAATCTCGGAAGCGATCGGCCGCGAGCTCGACCTCACGCCGGTCACCGCACCCCGACGCCGGCACCGAACCTGACGTCCGCCGCGGACCACACTGCGGATTCGACCCGCGGATCCCGATCGGCATCGTCGTATCCCAGAGCCAAACGAGCCATGCCGGAGGAGGGACTCGAACCCCCGACACGCGGATTATGATCGGTGGGAACAGGCGTGGATCTGTCTGTGTAGAGCCAGACCAGCTGAGGACAGGTCGCGTCGTCGAGGGTTGTTTTCGACGAGTTGGGGACCACGTAGGCCCTAATGCACTGAGATGCCGGGGGTGAGAGTTCTGAGTCGCTGCGCGGGCTGCCGTTCCGAACGCCGGCTGTCGCCTCATGCGAAGCTTCTAGCGGATGAGCGACGCGGACCCCGCCCGCGAGGAGCTACCCGCTGGGACATCGAGCGTCCCTCGTAGATCGTCCGCAGCTACCGTTCGCAGTTGACACCCGGCGAGGATGTCGTCGACGTCTCGACCTTGAGTTCTTCGGTTACCGGCAGTCGATCTATCGGTCATGAGCCAGCGTGCCGACCGCCGGCGTCGGGATGGGTCAGAGTCACGACGACCGACCGCTCGCCCGAAAGGAGACGATCGTGAAGAGCTGGGACGTCGCGAGCTTGGACCTGAAGCCACGTTTGCCCGAGATCCTCTCCTCGACTCCCGAGGCACGCGCGATCGCGCTCACTCTGAAGGCGGGGAGGGCCTTCCCGAACACGAGGTGCACGAGCGCACTTGGGTCGTAGTGATCTCCGGCGAGGTCGAGATCAGCAGCGCTACCGGCGAGCGTGCCTCGGGCGGGAGCGGGTTGCTGGTTGAGATCGCCGCCACGGAGCGCCACGAGGTCGTGGCCCGCTCCGATGCACGGCTGCTGCTGCTCCTGACTCCTTGGCCGGGCGCCGAGCATCCCGGAGCGATGACCCTGCTCGAGAAGCTCTACGCGCGCCGCCGCGCTGCGAAGAAACGCGCCTGAGCGGTGGTGTCCGCAGCGGCAACTGCGGTCGCCGAGCCAAGCGAACACGCTAAATCGCGCCGCGTGAGTTCTATCCGGGGGTGAGTCGAGCGACGGCCTCCTCGGCGGGGATTACGTCGTCGAGTCGACTACCGGTCTCACCCGCATTCAGCACTGAGCTCCTCGTCGTCCTCACGCCTGGAAGCTACATTCGGCCTTCTCCGCGGCCCGGCGAGCCTCAGCGCCGGCTTTGATCTTTGGGCAGTCCGCGCCGGAGAACCTCCGCGAGGACGACGGCGTCGTTGTGCTCGGTGTCGTGGGCGGCGTAGACGAGCGTGAGTGTGCCTTGCCGCGCATGGTGTCGTAGGGCCGTGAGCCGCGGGCGCTGGCCGCTGAGCTCATCGATGTAGCGTCGGCGAAACTCCTGGAAGCGTTGTGGGTCGTGCCCGAACCAGTGCCTGAGCTCGGTGCTCGGCGGCAGCTCCTTCTCCCACTCGTCGAGCTTGGCTCGCTCGCGTGAGATGCCTCGTGGCCACAGCCGGTCGACCAGGACGCGATAGCCATCTGCTGATGTCGCGGGGTCATACGCGCGCTTCAGACGAATATCCATCGGGTATGTAGCGTCGGGGCTCGCCCCGATTCTACCTCCGCGCTGCGCCGATGGTTACGAGGAACGTTCGCGCTCGCCAAGAGAAAGACGACGCCGCTCGCCGAGCCGCGGCACAATGCCGCAAGACCATCCCCCCGGGGTTGTCAGGCGTTGGTCGAAACGCAGCTCACGGCAGGACCGTGAAGCCGAGCGAGCGGGTTAGGTTCTTGAGGCCGTGGTTGTCGTGCGAGGTGACGCTCACGGTGTAGCTCCCGGGCGCGAGCTTCTCGGTGCGCGATATGCGCCCCTGGAAGCGGATGGTGTTGCCGCCGGCGTGCCCGGGCACACCGAGGTTGCCGACGACGAGGTGACGCGTGCACCTCGGCTTCCCGCGGTTCCCGTGGGTCGGAGCGATGCAGCGGCCCGCCGAGCGGCGGCCGGGCAGGACGTGGGTGAACGTGAGCGCGACGCTCGCGGCCTCGTTCTCCTGGAACGTGAAGGTCGTGCCGACCCTCGCGATGCTGATGTGCGGCAGCGCGCCACCCAGCCGCCACGTGGCTGCCGACTCGCTGAAGCCCGTAACGGCGAGACCCGCGGTCGGCCCGTTCCCTCCGCCGCCCGGCGGAGTCGGGCCGGTGGACGAGGTGGGCGGTGCGATGAACGTGTACCGGTCCGCCGCGAGCGGCTCGCTGGTGGAGTGGCGGTTGGCCACCCGCACGTCGACGGTCCCGGCGGCGGAGGCCGGGGCCGTAGCGGTGATCCGTTCGCCGGAGAGGTCGACGCTGAAGTTCGTCGCGGGATGCGAGCCGAAGATCACGTTGAGCGCCGAGTCGAGGTATTTGCCCGTGATCGTGACCGTGTTGCCTCCCGTGGCGCTCCCGGATGCGGGCGAGACCGAGCTGACCACCGGCGTGAGCTCGATCGACGCGTTCAGCTCCAGCTCCGCAGGTTCCTGGAACTGCGGGTTCCTGGCTTCGCCTTCGGCGAGCTGCGGCAACCATTCGTAGACTTCGGCGCCGGGGGCTGCGACCCAGTGGATGATCCTGAAGGAGAAGTCCGGCAGGTCGACGCCGATCAGGCCGTCGGGTCCGATCGGCAGTTCCGCGGCGTTCGGCCCTCCTTCGAGATCGGTCGCGGGCGCGGTTTCACCGGCGTCGGACCATCCTCCGCCGGGCGCCGGTTCCAGGACGTGGAGCGAGATCCCGTTTTCCCCCGACACCTCCCAGCTCACGATCACGCCCGCGGCGGGCGCCGCGTTCGAGCTGCTCGGATGGACCTCCGCGATCGTCCGCCCGCATCCACTGAGGTCGCATCCGAAGATTTTTTCGCTGTGCGGGAACGTCGTGGGACCCAAGGTCACGACCGTGGCCCCTGCCGGTGCCGCGTATAGCAGCGTCGCGACCAGCCCCCAGAGCAGCAACCACCTACTTCGCACCCCCATGGGGCCACGATACCGGCTGGTCCGCGACGGCAGGTACTACATCGTTGGACACACCTACCGGGATCGCCGGTGTCCGTTGACGTCCGTCGGCGACGGTGGAAACCGCGCGAAATACGCCGGATCTCCAGTGTCCAGGCGAGATTCGGCGCCGTGCCCAGGATGCCGGAGGAGGGACTCGAACCCCCGACACGCGGATTATGATTCCGCTGCTCTAACCAGCTGAGCTACTCCGGCGGGGTGGCGCAGTTTAGCCTCGTGCCGATGCCACCGACCCTGCTCGCCGTCCCCAACGTCTCAGAGGGCGAGAACGCCCAGACGATCGCCGCGCTGAGCCGCGCGATCGAGACGGCTGAGCCCGCCGCAGCCGGCGCGAGGCTGCTCGACGTCCACTCCGACGCCGACCACGGCCGCTCGGTCTTCACCTTCGCGGGTGCCCCGGGCGAGCTGGCCGCGGCCACGCTCCGACTCGCTGCCGAGGCACTCGCCCGGATCGACCTCGCGCGGCCGGACCGCACCGGGCAGCATCCGCACGTGGGCGTCCTCGACGTCGCGCCCGTCGTGTACCTGGAGGCATCCGCGCGCGGTGCGGCTTGCGCCGAGGCGCTCGTCCTCGCCGAGCGGCTCGGCGTGGAGCTGGAGCTGCCCGTCTTCCTCTACGGCGAGCTGACCGCGGCCGACGGCCGCCGGCCTCGCACGCGAGCCGAGCTGCGCCGCGGCGGCGCCGAGGCTCTCGCGCAGCGCATGGCGGCCCCGGCCGAGGAGCCCGAGGCGCTCCGCCCGGACTTCGGCCCGCCGCGCATGGATCCGCGCCGGGGGGCCACGCTCGTCGCCGCGCGCCAGCCGCTCGTCGCGTTCAACGTCGAGCTGGCGGCGCCGGCGAGCATCGAGGACGCAAGACGCATCGCCGCGCTCGTGAGAGAGGGAGGAGCAGCACGGCCTCCCGGGCCTGCGCGCGATCGGGATCGAGCTGGGAGGCGGTGGCGCCCAGGTCTCGATGAACGTCGAGCGCCCGCTGGAGCTCCCGCTCGCCGAGGTGGTGCGGGTCGCTCGCCGTCCACGCGCCGCTCGCGCGGGGCGAGCTGGTCGGCCTCGCGCCCGCCGCGGCTTTCGAGGGCTTTCCCGATGAGCTGCCGCTCCCCGGGTTCGACCCCCGCCGCCACCTGATCGAGAACGCATTAGGCTCTGGGTGATGGCTCAGACGCGTCGCAAACGGCAGACCAAGCATCGCGGCAACGCCGCCGGCGTGGTCGAATCGCGCGGGCGCACGGGCCGCAAGCCGACCGCGGCGGAGAAGAGCGGCCCGGCGCCGGCCTCGGCGGCCGCGCGCAAACGCGAGGTCGACCGGCGCGACAGACCGCCGACCTGGAGGGCCGCCTTCCTCAAGGCGATGGTCGCGACGGTCCTGCTGCTGTTCGTGATCCTCGTGTTCATGAAGGGCTCCTCGGGCGCGATCGCGCTGTTCCCGATCGTGCTCGGCGCCTACACCGTTGTCAGCTACTACACGGACAAATGGGTGTACGAGCGACGTCAGCGCAAGAAGGCGCGCGAGGGCAAGGCCCAGACCCGGTGAGCGCGCCGGACGTCCGCACCTACACGGTCGGTCCCGTGCAGGAGAACTGCCACATCGTGCGGGCCGACGCGCAGTCGAGCCGGGCGGTGATCGTCGATCCGGGCGATGAGCCCGAGCGCCTGCTCGAGGCGGCACAGTCGCTCGGCGCCGAGATCGAGGCGATCCTGCTCACGCACTGCCACTTCGACCACATCGGCGCCGTGGCGCCCGTCGCCCGCGCCACCGGGGCGCCGGTCTACTGCCCGCGGATCGAGCTGCCGCTGCTCTCGGACGTGATGAGCTGGGTGCCGCCCGGCTTCGGCCCGTTCGAGAACTACGAGGCCGACCACGCGCTCGATGGCGGCGAGCGACTGAACCTCGCCGGCATGGACATCGACGTGCTCTACACGCCCGGGCACAGCCCGGGTCACCTGACCTACGCGACGGGCGGCGCCCTGCTCTCCGGGGACGTGCTCTTCCAGGGCTCGGTGGGCCGGGTCGACCTGCCCGGCGGCGACTGGGCCACGCTGGAAGGCTCGATCGAGCAGCTCGTGCGCCGTTTCCCCGGCGAGACGGTCGTCTACCCGGGGCACATGGGCGTCACGACGCTCGAACGCGAGCTTGCGACGAACCCGTTCCTGACCGAGATACGCGCGCGGCTCGCTGCCGAGCAGCCGGTGGCGGCCAGCGCGCCGCCACCACACGCCGCGCGTTGAGCGAGTCGAAGCTCAAAGCACCGCGCGGCACCTTCGACGTGCTCGGCGAGCAGGCGGTCGCCCGCCAGGCGCTCGAGGCGCGTGCGCGCGCGATCCTCGGCGCCGCGGGCTACGAGCGGATCGAGACGCCGGTGTTCGAGTCGACCGAGCTGTTCGCCCGCGGGGTCGGCGCCTCCACGGACATCGTCAGCAAGGAGATGTTCACCTTCGAGGACGGCGGCGGGCGCTCGCTGACGCTGCGCCCGGAGGGCACCGCGCCGGTGTGCCGCGCCTACGTCGAACACGGCATGCACAAGCGCCGCCAGCCGGTGAAGCTCTGGTACCTCTCCTGCTTCTTCCGCCACGAGCGCGCGCAGGCGGGCCGCTACCGCGAGTTCTGGCAGGTCGGCGCGGAGGCGCTCGGCTCCGACGATCCCGCCGTCGACGCGGAGTCGATCGCGCTGCTGGCCGGGCTGCTGTCGGACCTGGGCGTGCGCGAGACGCGCCTGCGGCTGTCGAGCCTCGGCAGCCCCGAGACGCGCGGCGAGTACCGCGAGCAGCTGAAGGCGCACCTGCGCGCCAACGAAGACCGCCTCTCCGAGGAGGTTCGTGCGCGGATCGAGCTGAACCCGCTGCGCGCGTTCGACACCGAGCACCCCGGTACCCGCGAGGTGATGGCGAGCGCGCCGCTGCTTGCTCCAGCAGCTCGACAGCGAGGACCGTGAGCACTTCGAGGAGGTCCGCGCGCTGCTGGACGCCGCCGGTGTCGCCTACGAGATCGATCCGACCCTCGTACGCGGTCTCGACTACTACACCCGCACCGTGTTCGAGTTCACCTCCGACGCGCTCGGCGCGCAGAGCGGCGTCGCCGGAGGCGGCCGCTACGACCGGCTCGTCGAGCAGCTCGGCGGGCCCGCGACCCCCGCCATGGGCTGGGCCGCAGGGATCGAGCGGATCCTGCTGGCGGCCGAGCCCTCGCCGACGCCGCCGCCCCCGGTGGAGCTCTACGTCGCGCTGGCCGAGGACGAGCCGGACGTGCGGCGCGCCGCCTTCACGCTGCTGGCGCGAGGCGCGCTCGGCGGGCCTGGCGGCGCAGATGGAGCTCGGCCGCCGCGCCCTGAAAGGACAGCTCAGCCACGCCTCCGCGCTCGGTGCGCGCTACGTGGCGATCGTCGGGCGCGAGGAGACGGCGCTCAAGGACATGCAGGGCGGCGGCCAGGAGACGGTGCCGGTCGACACGGTCGTGCACGCGGTGCTGCGCAGCCACCACGCGCTCTAGTCGCGGAAGCGTCGCGGGCGCTCCGTGCCGGCGTCGGACTAGAGCCGGTGCGCGGCGGCGCGCTGGTGCAGGAGCGAGAGCAGCTCCTGCTCGGTGCGTCCGGCAACCGGCTGCACGAAGCTCGTCCCGAAGAAGTCGATCTCGGCCGGTCCGTACGGCAGGGTGAGCGCGTCGACGAACAGCCTCACGACGACCCCGGCGCCCGGCACGCCGACGCGCGCGAGGATCCGGATCCCTTCGGCCCGGCCCGCGCCGGCGACCGAGATCTGCAGCGGCGCGACGCGCACTCCCAGCAGCTTGATGTTGGGGTCGGCTTCGGACTGCAGGCTTCGCGCCAGCACGCTGTTCGTAGCACGTGCAGGCCGCCCGTCGTCTGCGCATAGGCGAGGTCGCGTTCGACGCTGTGGGCGTCGTGGAGGACCTCGACGCTCGAGGAGATCGTTTCGCGTTCCAGGCCGTGGCCTCGCTCCAGCTCCGGCGAGCGCCCGCCGCCGACCGTCGGCGCCGAGCGCCCGCCGCACCGTGCGGCTTCGCGTTCGCGCGCGGAGGGAGTGCTCGAGCGTGGCGTGTCGTGTGCCCCGGGCACGTCGGCGCTTGTGAGCTGGACCGCGCGCGCGAACGCCGCCGGCGCGCGCGGCGGTGAGGGCCAGCGGCAGCGGTACCGACGGCGTGTGCTGGCACCTTCGGTGCGCGCGCCGGGGGCGTCTTCGGGGCGCGCGAGGGTGCCGTCGCGACCGTCACGACCGGTGTCGAGGCGCGTCGTCGTGGTGGCCAGGTTCGACTTGCCGCAGCCCGCCGCGGCGAGCGCCGCCAGCGCGCCGAGCGCCACCCACAGCCGTCGCATCACGCCGGCACCTCGGTCGGCGTGGCGCACGCAGTGCGCCGAGGGCAGCAGGCAGGCGAGCACGTCGATCGTCGCGAACGCGTGATTCAGGCCGCCGCGGGTGCGCACCTCCGCCGGCGAGCCTCCGGCCGGTGCGTCGGCGATCCGGTACACGCGTGCGCCGCGCGCGAAGAAGACATCAGCCTGCAGCGCGCCGTCCGGGTTCAGCCACGAGAGGTTGTGCGCGAGCGGCGGGTGCAGCGGCAGGCCGCGGGCCGCCTGGTCGTGACAGCGGGCGCTCGACGCGAGCGACGAGGTAGCGCCGCGCCTGGCTTCTCCGAGGCGAACACCAGCACGTCGGCGACGACGTCGTCGCCGTTCGGCGCCCACCAGCGCATCTCATAGCCCGCCGGGCGGCGTGCCCGCGGCGAGACGGCCGGCGGCGCCGGTTCTTCGTCGCTCCAGGCGACCGAGGAGCGCACCGTGCCTTCTTCGTAGAGGCGCCCGACGCGTTGCGGCAGCGCGCGGGCGACGTCTTCGCGCAGCCCGCCGACCTGCGTTGCCGACACCTGCGCGACTTCGGGCAGCGACGTCGCTCCCGATGCAGCTCGAGGCGCTCTGTTGAGCGAGACGAGCCAGAGCGTGTCGCGGCGATGACCGCGGCCACCGCCAGGCATGTCAGCAACACGACTGTCAGCACCCACAGCCGCCGCCGGCCGGGCCGCCGGCGCGGCCCCTGATCCCCGTCGGAATCGCTCATCTCCTTCATTGAACGTAGCGGCGCGAACCGTCCAAGGCATATGGCGGCATTCAACTTCTGCGCGCGATGTGCCGAATGAGGCCTCAATGGCGCAGCTCTCACGTCCGTACCAGATCGGTCTCGTGGCCGTTGCGCTGCTCGCGGCGGCCTGGCTGCTGCTCTTCCAGGGGCACCACAGCAGCACGAGCGGATCGGGTTCCTCCCAGGCTCCCGACGACCGTCACGCACACGGTCCAGGCGCACACGGTGGCCCCGAAAGCGCCCGCCGAAGGCACCGCCGGCCAGGCCACCGGACACGGCTCGGCATCGAGCCTCGGCTCGCTCGGACACGCCGTCGAAAAGGCCCGCGGCGCGGTCTCGACCTCGCAGCACAACGCGAACGAACTCGAAAACAAGTCCGCCCAGGCCTCCACGCCGCGACGCCGCCCGCCTTCTTCTCCTTCTTCCTCCTCCGCCGCGGCGCCCGGAGCTGTGACCCACGCCAGAGCGCCGCCCCGAGCACGACGCTCGGGCGCCGCCACCCACCGTCGCGCCCAAGAGCTGCCTCATCGGCGAAGGGCACCGTGCGCGCCGCGGTCGCGATCCGCCAGCACGCGGTCGAAGCGCAGCTCGCCCAGGGCAAGACCGTCCTGATCTTCTTCTGGAACCCCAAGGGCTCCGACGACCGCGCGGTGAACCGCGAACTCGGCAAGCTGCCCCACGATCTGCGGATCGTCGTCGACAGGGCTCGCTCCAACGCCGTCGCGACCTTCGGCACGATCACCCGCGGCGTGCAGGTCTACGGGACGCCGACCCTCCTGATCGTGAACAAGAAGGGCCAGGTGACCACGCTGACCGGCCTGCAGAGCACGTTCACGATCGCCCAGGCGATCCGGGAATCAAAGAAGCACTAGCCGTACACTCGCTCGGATGAGCGAGGAACAGCTGCGAGAGCATCTCGAGGCAGCCGCACGGGCGCGGTCACCTGCCCGGCGGCGGCTTCACCGGCGCCGCGGGCGGCGCAGCCTGCGGCGATCTCGTCCGCGTGACGATCGCGCTCGACGAGTCCGGTTCGGCGCTCGCCGACGCCGGCTTCGACGCGAGCGGCTGCGGCACGGCGATCGCCGCAGGCAGTGCCACCGTGGCGCTCGTCCGCGGGCGCGGCCTGCTCGACGCCGCGCGGCTCGGCTGGCGCGAGATCGACGCTGAGCTTGGCGGGCTGATCCCGTCCAAGCAGCACGCCGCCCAGCTCGCCGCCGACGCGCTTCACCGCGCGCTCGGAGCCGCCGCCCGCCACGCCTCGCTGCCCGCCGCCGAGGACCGGACGCTGGTCGCGATGAGCGGCGGGGTGGACAGCGCGGTCGCGGCGCTGCTCGTCGCCGAGCGCGGCGAGGCCGTCGCCTGCACGCTCGAGCTGTGGTCCGATCCCGAGAACGACGGCGAGTCGAGCTGCTGCTCGGCCGCGGCCGTGCGCGGGGCGCGCGAGCTGGCCCACCGGCTCGGCATGGCGCACCTCTCGATCGACCTGCGCGAGGAGTTCCGCGCCGGCGTCGTTGACGGCTGGCTCGAAGGGCATGCGGCCGGCCTCACGCCCAACCCCTGCATCCGCTGCAACGGCAACGTGCGTCTCGACGCGATGATCGAGCTGGCGGGCAGGCTGGGGGCGGGCGCGCTCGCGACCGGCCACTACGCCCGCATCGAGCGCGACGGGCCGCTGCCGTTGCTGCGCACGGCCGCGGACGCCGCGAAGGACCAGAGCTACGTGCTCTCCGGTCTCTCGCCGGACTCCCTCGCGCGGCTGCGCTTCCCGCTCGGCGAGCTGCACAAGCCGGAGGTCCGCGAGCTGGCGGGCCGCGCCGGCCTGGCGGTCGCCGGGCGCCGCGACTCGCAGGACCTCTGCTTCCTCGCCGGCACCGGACGCGAGGCGTTCCTCGAGCGCCACGGCGGCCTGGGGCGGCGCCCGGGCCCGATCGTGACTCGCGACGGGCGCGTGCTCGGCGAGCACGGCGGCGCCCATCTCTACACGATCGGCCAGCGGCACGGGCTCGGCGTCGCGACCGGGACGCCGCTCTACGTGCTGGAGACCGACGCCGGCACGAACACCGTCCTCGTCGGCGCCCGCGAGGAGCTGCGCGCCGAGCGGATCGCCGTGCGCGACCTCGTTCTGCACCGCGCCGGAGCGGCAGTGGACGGCGTGCGCGTGCGCGCGCACGGGCGCCGGTTCGAGCTGCCGGATCGCCGAGTCGCTCGACGCCGGCCTGCATCAGGACGCGGAAGTCGAGCTGCTCGCCGACGCGGAGCGCACCGCGCCCGGCCAGCTCGCCTGCCTGTACTCCGGCGAGCTGGTCGTCGGGCACGCCACGATCGTGCGCTAGCGGCTCTTAAGATCACGAGCGAGATGACTGCCATGACCTCCGACGAGATCCGCGAGCGCTACCTGGCCTTCTTCGAGGAGCGCGGGCACCGCCGCATCCCGTCCGCCTCGCTGGTGCCATCCGCCCACGATCCCTCCGCGCTGCTCACGGTCGCGGGGATGCACCCGCTGAAGCCGTACTTCCTCGGCCAGGAGACGCCTCCGGCGCCCCGGCTGACGAACTGCCAGAAGGTCTTCAGGACCGTCGACATCGACAACGTCGGCAACACCAACCGCCACCTGACCTTCTTCGAGATGCTCGGCAACTTCTCGTTCGGCGACTACTTCAAGAACGAGGCGATCGAGTTCGCGTGGCGGCTGTCCCTCGACGTCTTCGGCTTCGATCCGGCCGACATCTGGGTGACCGTGTTCGAAGGCGACGAGGAGCTCGGGCTCGGCGCCGACCAGGAGGCGATCGAGCGCTGGCTCGAGATCGGCGTCGCGCGCGAGCGCATCGTCGAATGCCCGCGGTCGGAGAACTTCTGGCAGGCGGGGCCGACCGGCCCGTGCGGCCCGTGCTCGGAGCTGTACGTCGACCGCGGCGTCGAGCACGGCTCGCCCGCTGACCTGCCGGGGGGCGAGAACGAACGCTTCCTGGAGTACTGGAACCTCGTGTTCATGCAGTACGACCAGCGGCCCGCGCCCGGCGACACCGGCACCGAGCTCGCGCCGCTGCCCGCGAGCAACATCGACACGGGTCTCGGCCTGAACCGGATGGCGGCGATCCTGCAGGGCAAGGAGTCGGTTTTCGAGACCGACCAGTTCGCGCCGCTGGTCGAGCTCGGCGAGGAGCTCTCGGGCCGGCGCTACGGCGAGGGGCAGGAGACCGATCGGGCGCTGCGGATCCTCGCCGACCACTCGCGCGCGATGACGTTCCTCACCGCCGACGGGGTCGTGCCCTCGAACGAGGACCGCGGCTACGTGCTGCGCCGGGTGATGCGCCGTGCGATCCAGCAGGGCCTCGCGCTGGAGCTCCAGCCGGGCTTCCTCACCCGCTACTCGGCGCTCGTGCGCGAGCTGATGGGCGGCGCCTACCCGGAGCTCGGCGAGCAGGCCGAGGTCACCGACATGTGGCTCGCCGCCGAGGAGGAGAGCTTCGGCCACACGATCGCGCAGGGCATGGCCACGCTCGGCGAGCTGATCGAGCGCGCGCGCTCTGAGGGCCTGGAGACGATCCCCGCGGAGGAGGTGTTCCGGCTGCACGACACCTACGGCTTCCCGTACGAGATGACGCGTGAGCTGCTCGACGAGGAGGCGCTCGAGATCGAAGGCGACTTCGAGGCGCTGATGGACGAGCAGCGCGAGCGCGGCCGCGCCGGTGGGCGCACGGTCCACCCGGGCGGTGTCGGCGTGGCACGGGAGGTCGCGGGCGTGTTCGCCGGCGAGAGCGGCTTCGAGACGCGCTTCACCGGCTACGAAGCCGAGGAGCAGCACACGACCGTCGGCGCCGTGCGCCGGTTCTCGGAGAACGGCGGCGGCGAGCGCTACCTGGTGAAGCTCACCGAGTCGCCGTTCTACGCCCCGGGCGGGGGCCAGGTCGCCGACGAAGGCACGATCGAATGCGACGACGGCGATTGCGTGGCGCGCGTGCGCGGGGTGTTCCGGATCGGCGAAGACCAGGCTCTGGAGGTCGAGCTGGAGCGCGGCACGCTCCACGAGGGAGAGTCCGTGACGGCGCGCGTCGACCGCCGCGCACGCCACGCCACCGAGGCCAACCACACCGCGACCCACCTGCTCCAGGCCGCGCTCAGGGAGCGGATCGGCAGCCACATCCGCCAGGCCGGCTCCTACGTCGGCCCCGACAAGCTGCGCTTCGACTTCAGCCATGGCTCATCGCTCAGCCGCGAGGAGCTGCGAGACGTCGAGGATCGCGTCAACGACTGGATCTCCCGCAACGACCCGGTGCGCGCCCTGATCACGACGCTCGACGAGGCCCGCTCGCTCGGCGCGATGGCGCTGTTCGGCGAGAAGTACGGCGAGGTCGTGCGGATGGTGGAGGTGGGGGAGGGCGACTACTCGCGCGAGCTGTGCGGCGGCACCCACGTCCGTAGCACCGGCGAGATCGGTCCGTTCCGGATCCTCTCGGAGACATCGAGCTCGGCGAACGTGCGCCGCATCGAGGCCATCACCGGCCCCGTCGCGGTGGACCTCCTGCGCGCTCGCGACGACGTGTTGGAGGAGGCTGCCTCGGAGCTGCGCACGCGCGCCGAGAGCGTCGCCGAGGCCGTCAGAGCGCTCGTGCAGGAGCGCCGGCGGCTCGAGAAGGACGCCAAGGAGGGTGGCGCCGGCAGCGCGCCCGCAGACATCGACGCGCTGGCCGCCGAAGCTTCGGAGGTGAACGGGGCGAAGGTGCTCGCTGCGCGCGCGGACGTGCCGGACGCGAAGGGCCTGCTCGAGCTCGCCGACCGGTTGAAGGGCCGGCTCGGCGCGGCGGCGATCCTGCTCGGAGCGGCGGCGGACGGCCGCGTGCATCTGGTCGCGAGCGTCGACCCCGCGCTGGTGGAGCGCGGCGTCAAAGCCGGCGCGGTCGTCAAGGTCGCGGCCGAGACGGTCGGCGGCGGCGGCGGAGGCCGCGACACGATGGCGCAGGCCGGCGGGCGTGACCCGGGCAAGCTCGACGAGGCGATCGCCGCCGGCCGTGCGGCGATCGAGGCTGCGCTGGCCGGCTAGTGGGCCCGCCGCGGCTCGGCGTTCGAGAGCTCGGCCGATGAGGGTGCTGGCGCTCGACTACGGAAGCGCGCGCTGCGGCTGCGCGCTCAGCGATCCGAGCGGGACGATCGTGACCCCGATAGACCCGGTCGAGCGCCCGGGCACGCGCCGCGGCCTCGCGCGCCTGCGCGCCCTGGTCGAGGAGCGGGAGGTCGAGGCCGTCGTGGTCGGCCTGCCGCTCTCGCTCGACGGCGGCGACAGCGACCAGACGCGCGAGACGCGCGAGTTCGCCGAGCGCCTGGCATCGGCGCTCGGGGATCGCATCCCGGTCGAGTTGCACGACGAGCGCTTCACCACGCAGCTCGCGCAGCGCTCGGGCCGGGACGCCGGTGCGCCGCGATCCAGCGAGGACTCGCGGGCCGCCGCGCATCTGCTCGAGAGCTGGCTGGCCGCGCGAGCGCGTGGCGAGGGTGCGGGCTCGGACAGCGGGCGCTCGCGTTAAGGTCCACGTCTTGGCCAGAGGCGAGCGATCAAGCCCCGAAAGGACACGCGAGGACCGCGAGCGGGCGCGAGTC
Source organism: uncultured Solirubrobacteraceae bacterium (assembly GCA_963738815.1). Lineage (GTDB taxonomy): Bacteria > Actinomycetota > Thermoleophilia > Solirubrobacterales > Solirubrobacteraceae > Palsa-744. The sequence continues at coordinate 66,235 of CAVTXW010000012.1, read as the reverse complement.
GAGCGCGAACGCCGGCGTGCCGAGCGCGCTGGTCTTCCGGCGCCGGCGGAGCCGCCGTCCCTGGAGAGCGACCCCGACGCCGCGCCGGCGTCGATGGAGCCGCCGGCTGCCGATGGCTCTCCGGAGGGCGATCCCCGCGCGGACGAGCCGCACGCGGCGGCGGAGCCCGACGCGATCGTTCCCGCCGAGCTCGACCCGGACGAGATCCCGATCGCGCCGCCCGAGCCGGCCGAGCCGCCGCAGTTGCCGCCGGAACCGACGACCGCGCCGCCGCTCGTCGAGGTTGAACCAGGGCGGGCGCCGCTGGATCCACCGGAGGCGATGGCGCCGCCCCCGGTGCTGGAGCCCGAGGCCGCCGCCGAGCCCTGGCCGGCCGCGACCGAAGCGGAGCCCGCCGCGCACGGCGAGTCGCCGGCGCCGGTGCCCCACGCCGAGGGGCTCCAGGCGCCCGAGCCGGAGATCGTGCCCGACGTCGAGCACCAGGCACAACACGTGGAGGACCCCCACGCGGAGGCCGGGCCCGAGCACGACCCCGCTCCGATCGAGCCGCAGCCGGTCCCCGCCGAGGAGCCGCCGGTGGCGTTCGAGGAGCCGGTACACGCCGAGGAGGCGTCGGTGGCGTTCGAGGAGCCGGTCCCCGCCGAGGAGCCGCCCGTGGCGTTCGAGGAGCCGGTCCCGGCCGAGGAGCCGCCGGTGGCGTTCGAGGAGCCGGTCCCGGCCGAGGAGGCGCCCGTGGCGTTCGAGGAGCCGGTCCCGCGCCGAGGAGCCGCCCGTGGCGTTCGAGCATCCGGTCCCCGCCGGGGACACCCTTCCGGCAGACGAGCACTTGGACGGGCATTCGGCCGGCCACGAGCCTTCCGAGCCCCCGGCCGGCCCCGACGCCCCGGTCCTCGAAGCCGATGACGCCGAGCCCGGCCCGGCACAGGAGCCGCAGGTCTCCGTCGATGAGCAGCGCCCGGGCTATGCGATCCCGGGGCTTCCGGAGCAGCAGGGCACGCAGCGCCGCGAGGGCCTCCCCGATCCGCCGCGGAGGATGCGTGCCGCCGAGACGACGCCGATGCGGCGGGCCTTTCGTCGTACCGGCGAGGCGGCCGCCGGCGGCGGGGGGGCGGGGGTCGTGAGCGACGGACGCTCCGGCCGCGGGCGCGACGGCCACTCGCGCTGGATCGCCGTCGTCGCGCTGCTCGCGATCGGGGTCGTCGTGGCCGTGCTCGTCTACTCGCTGAAAGGCTCCTCGACCCACCCGGCCGCGAAAGCCACGGCGGAAGTCAAGGTCCTGATCCCCGAGGGCAAGACCCGCCTGCAGATCGCCCAGATCGCCTCGGCCGCGGGCCTCACGGGCAGCTACCGGCGTGCCGCGCAGCGCTCGCCGCTGCTGAACCCTGCGCAGTACGGCGCGCCGAAGGGGACGCGCACGCTGGAAGGGTTCCTGTTCCCTGCGACCTACGACATGGACAAGGGCGCGCCTTCGCAGCGGCTCGTCGAAGAGCAGGTGACCGCCTTCCAGGAAAACTTCTCGGCCGAATACGCCAAGCGCGCGAAAGCGCTCGGGCTGACCTCCTACGAGCTGCTGACCGTCGCCTCGATGATCGAGCGCGAGGCCCAGGTCCCGTCCGACCGCGCGAAGATCGCGGCCGTGATCTACAACCGCCTGAAGGCCGGCATCCCGATCGGCATCGACGCGACGATCTACTACGCGGTCGAGAACGCGGACAACATCCCGACCTACACGAAGGAACTCACGAGCTCCCAGCTGCAGATCAACTCGGCGTACAACACGCGCATCCACAAAGGCCTCCCGCCGACGCCGATCTCGAACCCGGGCGTCGCCTCGATCCAGGCGGCCGCGCATCCGGCGCACGCCTCCTACCTGTACTACGTCGCCGGCGCCGACGGCTGCGGCGAGCAGGTGTTCTCGACGACCGAAGCGAAGTTCAACGAAGACGTCGCGGCCTACGAAGCAGCGAAGCGCGCCAACGGCGGTCACCTGCCGGCCTGCAAGCACCACTGATGCCGCGGCTCGGCGTCCTCGGCTGGCCGGTCGCCCACAGCCGTTCGCCCGCGATCCACAACGCCGCGCTCGCTGAGCTCGGGCTGCGTGACTGGCACTACCAGCGCCTGCCGGTGCCACCCGGGCTGTTCGCCGAGACGGCGCGCGCGCTCGGGGCCGCGGGCTTCGCCGGCGCCAACGTCACGATCCCGCACAAGGAGGCCGCCCTCGCCCTGGCCGACGAGGCGAGCGAGAGGGCGCGCCGGATCGGCGCGGCGAACACGCTCACCTTCGGCGCGGACGGCGTCCTCCGTGCGGAGAACACGGACGCGCCCGGCCTGCTCGCCGCGCTGGGATCGAGATCGAAGGGCATCCGCGCGCAGGTGCTCGGCGCCGGCGGCAGCGCGCGCGCGGCGGTGTGGGCGCTGCTGGACGCGGGGGCGGCCGAGGTGCTCGTGTGGAACCGCACGAGGGAGCGGGCCGAGCGACTGGCTGCCGACCTCGGCGCACGGGCGGTCGAAAGCCCGCAAAACGCCGATTTGCTGGTCAACTGCACCTCCGTGGGCCTGGACGTAGAACGCTCGTCCGCTGAGGACGGTGGCCTCAACCAACTGGGTTTGCGAGGCGATCAGATCGGCGAGTACTCACATGTCGCAGATCTGGTCTACCGCTCACGATCCACCCCGTTGCTTGCCGCCGCCGCCGCGCGCGGGGGCGCACACCATCGACGGTCTGGAGATCCTCGTCGCGCAGGGCGCCCTCAGCCTCGAGCTGTGGACCGGCCGCGAGGCTCCGCTCGAGGTCATGCGCCGCGCCGCCCGGACAGCGGACGACTGAGCACCCGCCGAGCGCCCGGCACGGAGCCGCGGCCGTCCTCGCGCGCCCGCAGGAGGTGACGCCGTGAGCGAGGCGTCACAGCCAGTGGAGCCGGACCTCCACGCGATCTTCGGCATGGACGGAGAGCAGCGCGGCGACGCGGCGGTCTCGCTCGAGGGCGACGGCGGCGATCCCCAGGCGGCGAACTTCGACCCGTTCGCCCCGGACGTTGCTTCCGCCGTCGAGATCGACCTCGACACGGCTGAGGTCGAGGAGGCCGACTGGGCCACCGAGAAGCCGCCGCCCCCGACGCCCCCGCCGAGGAGGGCGAGGGCGGCTGGACCGGTATCACCAAGCCCTCGCGCCGGGGCTCCTCGTCACGCTTCTTGACCGACGTGATCGTCGAGATGCAGCTCGCGAGCGAGCGTCAGGTGACCGACGCGATCGAGACCTCGCGCACCGCCGGCATCTCGCCGGAGCGGATCCTGCTCGACCAGGGAGCGATCACCTCCGACGGTCTCGCACGTGCGCTGGCCGAGCGCTACGGCCTCGATCACCTCGACCTCGGCGTGTTCCAGGTCGACATGTCGGCGGCGAACCTGATCTCCACCACCGTCGCCAAGCGCTACCAGGCCGTCCCGGTCGCCTTCGCCGACAAGCGCACGCTGCTGGTCGCGATGGCCGACCCGTCGAACGTGCTGGCAGTCGACGACATCGCGATCATGACCGGCCACGAGGTCCGCGTCGCGGTCGCGCCGCCCGACGACATCGTCTCGCTGATCTCGCGCCTGGATCGCCTCGAAGACGTCGTCGGCTCCCCGGCCGACCTGATCGAGGAAGAGGAAGAAGGCGGCGAGGTCGTCGCGCTGCACGAGTCCGATGAAGACGCGCCGGTCATCAAGCTCGTCAACCAGGTCGTCGGCCAGGCGGTCGAGCGCGGCGCCTCGGACGTCCACTTCGCTCCCGACGGCAAGGAAGTCCGCGTGCGCTTCCGCATCGACGGCGTGCTGCAGGACATCACCACGGTGCCGCGCAAAATGGCCGCCGGCGTCGTCTCGCGCGTGAAGATCATGGCCGAACTCGACATCGCCGAGAAGCGCCTGCCGCAGGACGGGCGCATCGGCCTCGTCGTCGACGGGCGCCACGTCGACCTGCGCGTCGTGACGCTGCCGAGCGTCAACGGCGAGGGCATCGTCATGCGCGTGCTCGACAAGAGCAACGTCGTCGTCGATCTCGACAAACTCGGCATGTCCGACGAGGCGCGCGCGACGTTCGTGAAATCCTGCGGTGAGACGCACGGCGCCGTGCTGGTGACAGGGCCGACCGGCTCGGGCAAGTCGACGACGCTCTACGCCGCGCTGCAGCTGCTCAACACGCCCGAGAAGAACATCATCACGGTCGAGGACCCGGTCGAGTACGAAATGTCCGGCCTGACCCAGGTGCAGGTCTCCAACAAGACCGGGCTGACGTTCGCCGCCGGGCTGCGCGCGATGGTCCGCGCGGACCCCGACGTCATCATGGTCGGCGAGATCCGCGACCGCGAGACGGCCCAGATCGCGATCGAGTCCGCGCTCACCGGTCACCTCGTGCTCTCGACGCTGCACACGAACGACGCGCCCTCGGCGATCACGCGCCTGGTCGAGATGGGGATCGAGCCGTTCCTGGTGGCGTCCGCGATCGAGTGCATCGTCGCCCAGCGGCTCGCGCGCCAGCTGTGCCCGTCCTGCAAGAAGCGCATCATCATCCCCGCGAAGGTCCTCAAAGAGAACGGCTATCGGGCGACCATGGAGCTCGAGGCCTACGAGCCGGTCGGCTGCCGGCGCTGCGGCGGCAGCGGCTACCGCGGCCGGCTCGGGCTCTACGAGGTGATGACGATCTCGCCGGAGGTGCAGTCGCTGGCGCTCGAACGCCGCCCCGCGGAGGAGATCCGCGACGTCGCGGTCAGCCAGGGCATGACACGGCTGCGCGACGACGGGCTGCAGAAGGTGCGGATGGGCCGCACCTCGATGGCGGAGATCGCACGCGTGATCGGCAGCAACTAGAAGGGTCTGCTGTTCGGACCGGCGCATGCGCCGGTCCGGGGGTCGGCACATGTGCCGACCCCGAGGAGTCGCACATGTGCGACTCCTACGGAGGGCCGCATGCGGCCCTCCGGGAGGCGGCGCATGCGCCGCCTCCGTCCCTCTGGGACGTCAATTTTTCGTCCACCCGCACCTTCCCTCTCCTGAAAACGGGATTTCGAGCCGATAGGCACCCCATGGACATCGATTTCGCTGACCTCCTGATGGAGGTCGTCAACCGCCGTGCGTCCGATCTGCACCTCAGCTCCGGCGCCCACCCGACCGTCCGCGTGCGCGGCCGGCTGACGCCGCTGGAGGAATACCCCAAGCTCTCCAGCTCGGACACCCGCGAGATCGTCTACTCGATCCTGACCGGGGACCAGCGCCAGCGCCTGGAGACGAACTGGCAGCTCGACTTCGCCTACTCGATCCCCGGGCACGCGCGCTTCCGTGTCAACGCCTACTACCAGCGCGGCGCGCTCGGCGCGGCCTTCCGCCTGATCCCCTTCGGGCTGACCTCGATCGACGAGCTCGGCCTCCCGGCCACGGTCCACGAGTTCACGAGGAGGCCGCGCGGCTTCGTGCTCGTCACGGGCCCGACCGGCTCGGGCAAGTCCACCTCGCTCGCGGCGATGATCGACGAGATCAACTCCACGCGCGAGGAGCACATCATGACGATCGAGGACCCGATCGAGTTCCTGCACGGGCACAAGAAGTGCCTCGTCAACCAGCGCGAGCTCGGCGCCGACGCGCACAGCTTCGGCGACGCCCTGAAGGCCGCGCTGCGCCAGGACCCCGACGTGATCCTGGTCGGCGAGATGCGCGACCTCGAGACGATCTCCACGGCCCTGACCGCCGCCGAGACCGGTCACCTGGTCTTCGCCACGCTGCACACGCAGGACACCGCGCAGACGATCGACCGCATCATCGACGTGTTCCCCGCCCACCAGCAGGGTCAGGTGCGCGTCCAGCTCTCCGTCGCGCTGCAGGGGATCATGACCCAGCAGCTGCTGCCCAACGCCGACGGCTCCGGTCGCGTCGTGGCGTGCGAGGTGCTCGTCCCGACGCCCGCGGTCCGCAACCTGATCCGAGAGGGCAAGACACACCAGATCTACTCGGTGCTGCAGACCGGCTCCTCCTCGGGCATGCAGACGATGGACGCCTCGCTCTCGCAGCTCGTCCGCGAGGGCAAGATCAGCCAGAAGCTCGCCGAAGCCCGCTCCGCGACCCCCGAGGAGCTGCGCCGGCTGCTCGGCAGCTCCGTCCCTGGCGGCCGCGTAGCGCACTATGAGCACCTACGTCTTCAAGGCGATGGACCTCGCCGGCGGCAAAGCCCGCGGCGAGGTGGAGGCCGACTCCAAGCAGGCGGTCTCCGATCAGCTCAAGTCGCGCGGGCTGATCGTCCTGGACATCAGCGACAAGCGCGGCTCCAAGGAGATCGAGTTCGGCTTCCTGAAGCGGGTGAAGGCGAACGAGCTGGCGGTCTTCTCACGCCAGCTCTCCACGATGATCTCCTCCGGGATGAGCATCCTGCGCTCCCTCTACGTGCTCGAGGAGCAGACGGAGAGCAAGTTCCTCAAAGAGACGATCGTCGCGGTCCGCAAGGACGTCGAGGCCGGCCTCTCACTGAGCGACGCGATGGCGCGTCACCCCAAGGTCTTCAGCCAGCTGTTCGTCGCGATGACACAGGCGGGGGAGACGGGCGGTGTGCTCGAGGGCTCGCTGATGCGCGTCGCCGACCAGCTGCAGAAGGATGCGTCTCTGCGCCGCCAGATCAAAGCGGCGATGGTCTACCCGACCATGGTCATCATCTTCGCGGTCGCGGTCATGATGGCCCTGGTCGCGTTCCTGGTGCCGGTGTTCGTCGGCGTCTTCAAGCAGTTCGGCGGCGAACTGCCCAAACTCACGCAGGTCTCGGTGTTCATGTCCGAAGCCGTCACCGGCTACTGGTGGCTGATCATCGGCGGGACCGTCGCGACCGTGGCCACCTTCGTGCGCTGGAAGAGCTCCACCCGGGGCCGCAAGCAGTGGGACCACTTCCGCCTGCGCGTGCCGATGAAGATCGGCACGATCGTCCAGCAGGTCGCGGTCGCGCGCTGGTCGCGCACGCTGGCATCTCTGACGAGCGCCGGCGTGCCGCTCCTGCAGGCGCTCGAGATCACCGGTCGCACGGGCGGCAACGTCGCGATCGAGGAAGCGATGGACGGCGTGATCGCCTCCGTCAAGCGCGGTGGCACGATCGCCGCTCCGCTGGCACAGGCCCCGATCTTCCCCCAGATGGTGACCCACATGGTCGGCGTCGGCGAGGAAACCGGTGCGCTCGACGCGATGCTCGACCGGATCGCGGAATTCTACGAGGAACAGGTCGAGGCCTCGGTGAAGGCACTGACCTCGATCCTCGAGCCGATCATGATCATCGTGATCGGCGGGATCGTCGGGTTCATCGTGATCTCGATGTACCTGCCGCTGTTCGAAGTCTACAACCACATCGAATAGCCGAAACGGCGTCCGCTCTCATTCGCCCCGATTTCACTGAAATCGCTGATGCGGTTCAGTGGAAGTCCTCCCCTCAGCGGGTCCGCCTTACGGGCGCGTAGGCTGCCGGTTCCCGTTCCGGCAACCTCTTCGAAGGGGGACCCCTGATGCGCAGGCATCTCACCTACGCCAACGTCGCGGCAACGCTCGCGCTCGTGTTCGCGATGGGCGGCGCCGCGATGGCGGCGAGCCACTACGTCATCAACTCGACCAAGCAGATCAACCCCAAGGTCCTCAAGGCGCTCAGGGGCAGGGCCGGCCACACCGGCAAGGCCGGCGCGGCAGGCCCCCAGGGCAAAGAAGGCACGCAGGGCAAGGAAGGTGCGGCGGGCAAAGAAGGACCCGCCGGGCCGTTCCCGTCGGGGCCGCTGCCCCGAGGCGCCACGCTGCGGGGTCAGTACAACGTGCGCTTCGATGCCCCCGGCGCCGCGTTCCTCGCCGAGTCGATCTCCTTCGGGTTCGAGTTCGCGAGCGCGCCGGAAGTCAGGTGGGTTGCGCCTGGCGCGACCCCCCCGGCGGAATGCGCGAACAACACGCCCGCTCCCGGTTTCCTTTGCTTCTACTCCGAAGAAACCCGCGACCTCCAGAACGCGGGCGCGTTCAACGAAGCGTCGCAATTCGGTGCGAAGGTCGAGATCGAGGCCGCAGCGGGGGGCGATGCGTTCGACTTCGGCACCTGGGCGGCGACCTCGCCTTGAATCTCGCGGCGCGGCATGTCCGTCCGATCGGGATGGAGGTGCCGCGCCCCCGCCTTCGTGTTGTCGCCGTGCGCTCGAGGAGCTGCCGGCGGCCGTACAGCCGAACGGTGCGCGTGAGGACCGTCGGGGCCCTCCCCCGATCACTCGGGGCGGGTGCCGCTGCCCCTCTCATCGCCGAAGAAGTCGTTGCCGGTCAGCACGAAGATGAACGGCACCAGTGGGATGATCACCGCGGCAGCCCACGCCATTCTCGTGAACGCCCAGTCGTCGCGGCGGAACGCGAGGTGGAACCAGATCAGCACGACGGCGACCGGATGCAGCAGGCACAGCACCAGCTCGAGGATTTTCTTGCCCACGGTCTCTCCTTTCGGTCCGCCAGTAGTACACGCGAGCCGCGCCGCCGGGCCCTCCTCCGTTCGGGATGACGTGTCCGCCGGTGCAGGCGCGAGGCTGCGTGGCGCAGATGGCCGACACGAGCGGGGGAGCGGAGATCCGGCGATGAGCCGCGAACGGTGGATGGCGGCGTCGTTCGCGATCGGCTCGGCCTGCTTTCTGGTCGGTCCGTTCCCGGGCTACGCCGACCTCGTCGGCGACCGCGCGGACGCCGTCACGTTCTTCGTCGGCTCGATCTTCTTCACGGCCGGCGGCGCGCTGCAGAGCGTCGGGGCGTGGTCCGGCCGCTCCCAGGGCCGCGCCGGGAGCGCAGCCTGGCAGGCCGCGATCGTGCAGTCGCTGGGCACGGTTTTCTTCAACTTCACGACGTTCCGCGCCCTCGAAACCGCCGTCAACAGCGCCGAATACAACCGCCTGGTCTGGCGCCCGGACGCTTTCGGGTCGGTCTGCTTCCTGGTGTCCGGGTTCATCGCCTACGCCGCCTCGCAGCGGCGCGGGTGGCTGCCTCGACGGGCGGGGCCGGGCTGGTGGCAGCCGGCGGTGAACCTGCTCGGCTGCGTCTTCTTCGGGATCTCGGCCGTCGCGGGCTACGTCGTCCCGTCGAAGGGCTCGATGATCGATCTGGCTGCCGCGAACTGGAACACCTCACTCGGCGCCGCTTGCTTCCTTGCTTGCGCGCTCGCTACGCTCGCCGCAAGGCCGGCGGCGGCGCCCGCGACCTCGGCCGCGGGCTCGCGATCACCTTGATCGGAGGATGCCCGGACGCCGGGTCCTGCGACGCTGGCGGAGCACCCATCCGAGGAGGACGCTTGATGTCATCAGACGCCGGCTACACGGATCGCTACGGGACGAAGATCCTTCGGCACAAACCGCCGGACGGCAAGCTGCCCGAGCACGGCATGCCGGCCATCGACGCGATGCGCCTGATCGGCGAGGACCTCGTGCTGGACGGCATCCCGATGCGCAACCTCGCGACGTTCGTGACCACCTGGATGGAGCCCGAGGCGCAGCGGCTGATCGCCGAAAACCTGCACCGCAACTACATCGACCACGCCGAGTACCCGCAGACCGCGGAGATCGAGCAGCGCTGCATCCGCATGATGGCCGACCTCTTCAACGCGCCCGGCGAGACGACCGGGACGCGCACCCAGGGCTCCTCGGAGGCGATCATGCTCGGCGCGCTGTCGCTGAAGTGGAAGTGGCGCGAGCGCCGCGAGAAGGCAGGCAAGCCCACCGACAAGCCCAACCTCGTCTTCGGCGGCGACGTGCACGTCGTGTGGGACAAGTTCTGCCGCTACTTCGACGTCGAGCCGCGGATCATCCCGCTGCAGCCCGACAAGCTCGTGATCGGCCCGGAGGACGTATTCCCGCAACTCGATGAGAACACGATCGGGGTCGGTGCGGTGCTCGGGACGACGTTCACCGGCCACGCGGACGACATCGAGGGCATCAACAAGATGCTGCTCGAACTGAAGGACAAGGAGGGCCTCGACATCCCGATCCACGTCGACGGCGCGAGTGGTGGCTTCGTGTGGCCGTTCCTGTTTCCCGACACGCTGTGGGATTTCCGCCTGGAGCAGGTCCGCTCGATCAACGCCTCCGGCCACAAGTACGGGCTCGTCTACCCGGGCATCGGCTGGCTCGTGTTCCGCGAAAAGTCCGACCTCCCCGAGGATCTCGTCTTCTACGAGAACTACCTCGGCGAGCGCGACGCGACGTTCACCCTGAACTTCTCGACCGGCGCCGCGATGGTGCTCGCCCAGTACTACAACTTCATCCGCTACGGGTTCGCGGGCTACAAGGAGATCATGGGCACGATGCAGTACAACGCCCAATTGCTCGCGCGCAAAGTGGAGGACGGGGAGCACTTCGAACTGGTCGGCCCGCACGGCCACGACCAGCTCCCGCTCGTGGCCTACAAACTCGCGGGCGAGCGTCCCTACGACGAGTTCGATGTCGCCTTTCAGCTCGCCGCCGAGCGCGGCTGGATGGTGCCCGCCTACACGCTGCCACCGAACGCCGACCACGTGAAGATCCTGCGCGTGCTCTGCAAGGAGACCCTCGGGCAGCCGCTGATCGAAGCGCTGCACGACGACATGACGAAGGCGCTCGGCACGCTCGACAAGAAGGGCGCGGTGCACGAGACCGAGCGCCGCCGGGTCAAGACGGGGACCGGCTACTGAGCTCGGACGCCAAGAACGGGGAGCGTGCTCCCGCCGCCGGCGGGCTCGTCCTCACGAGCCTGATCCTCGTCGCCGCTGTCGCCAACCTGAACCTGTCGGTGGCGAACGTCGCGCTGCCCTCGATCGGGGCGCACTTCGACTCCAGCCAGACGACGCTCGACCTGATCGCGGTCGGCTACTCGCTCGGCCTGGCCTGCTCGGTGCTGTGGCTGGGGGCCCTGGGGGACCGCTACGGGCGCAAGGCGATGCTGATGGCGGGGACGACGCTCGCGATCCCGATGTCGCTGCTGGCCGCCTTCGCCCCGAGCGACACGGTCCTTGCGCTCGCGCGCCTGGGTGGCGGCGTGGCCGCCGGCATGGCCTACCCGACGACGCTCGCGCTGATCACGGCGATCTGGCCGCCGGGGGAGGGCCGGACCCGCTCGATCGCCCTGTGGTCGGGGATCGGCGGCGCGATCGCCGCACTCGGGCCGCTGTGCTCGGGGATCCTTCTGGAGCACTTCGAATGGGGCTCGGTGTTCCTGCTGACGCTGCCGCTCGCGGTGGTGGCGATCTGGATGGCGTGGCGCTACGTGCCGGCCCACATCAACGAGGCCGAGGAGCCGGTGGACAACATCGGCGGCATCCTCTCGCTGGTCCTCGTCGGGGCGCTGATCCTCTCGATCAACTTCGCGCCGGTCCCGAACAAGACCACGCTCACGCTCGTGCTGGCCGGCATCGCGGCCGCGGCGCTGATCGGCTTCTTCGTGCGCCAGCGCCGCGCCCGCAACCCTCTGTATGACCTCGACGTCGCGGCTCGCCCCCCGTTCTGGGTCGCGGCGTGCGCGGGGCTGATCGTGTTCGGGTCGCTGATGGGCGCGATGTTCATCGGCCAGCAGTACCTGCAGGATGTTCTCGCCTACTCGACACTCGACGCCGGGCTCTCGATCCTCCCGGCGGCGCTCGCCATGGTGCTCGTCGCGCCGCGCTCGGCGAAGCTGGTCGAGGCGCGAGGAGCGCGCTTCACGCTGCTGCTCGGCTACCTCTTCGTGCTGCTCGGCTTCCTGACGATGCTGCTGCTCTGGAAGGAGGGGACGCCGTACTGGCAGGTGGGGCTCGCCTACGCGCTCGTCGGGATCGGGGTCGGCCTCGCCGGGACGCCCGCCTCGCACTCGCTGACCGGCAGCGTGCCGGTCCGCCGCGCGGGGATGGCCTCCGGGACGGCCGACCTGCAGCGGGACCTGGGCGGCGCGATCATGCAGTCGATCTTCGGGGCGCTGCTCACCGCGGGTTATGCCGCCGCTGCGGCGAGCGACGTCACCGCGTCGAACGCCCACATCACCACCAGCGTCGAAAACCAGCTCACCAAGTCCTTCGCCGGGGCTCAGGCGATCGCCAAGCAGTACCCGCACTACGCCTCCCAGATCACCGCCGCCGCCAAGACGGCGTTCCTCAAAGGCGACCAGTGGGCCTACCTCGCAGGCATCATCGCCGTGCTGCTCGGCGCGGTGCTCGTGTCGCTGCGCTTCCCGAAGAAGGAGCGCGAGCAGGCGCTGCTCGAGGAATACGCCGCTCAGGACCGCCAGGACGCCCCGGGCGCTCAGGCTCCTGCAGGCGCCGCCGCGTGATCGGGGCGCCTGACGCCGCGGCGCCTGCGCTGCGCGGAGCTCAGCCCCGCTCGCGCGGCTGAGCGTCGACCCGGCGCACCTGTCCCTCGAGGGCGACGGACAGCGCGACGCGGCCTTCGAGCAGCTCGATCAGTTCATCGCCGGCCAGGCGCGCTCGCCAGCCACGCAGCGTGCGCACGTCCGGCGGCGGGGCGCCGGTGCGCACGGCCGTCACGATCGCCTGCAGGTCGGCGCGCGCGGCCACCAGCTCGTAGGCGAGCCCGGCTTCGCGTGCGCGCGTGCGAGCGAGCGACTCGGCGAGGGCGACGAGCGGCAGGTCCTCCGGCTTGGGGGCCGGGGGCCGCGGCCCGTGCGCCGGCGGCTCCGCGGGGCGGTTGCGGGCGCGCGCGACGGCGTCGAGCAGCTCCCGTCCGCGCCGGCCCTGGGCGCTGCCGCCGACCCCGCGGATCTTGCCGAGGTCCTCACTCGACGCGGGACGCCGGCGCGCCACCTCGACCAGCCCGGCGTCGCTGAGGACGCTCTGCACAGGCCGGTTCTGGCGCGCCGCCGTGCGCTCACGCCATTCGACGAGCTCGCGCGCGACCGCCCGCGCCGACGCGTTCAGGCCACCCACGCGTGGCAGCCGTTCGAAGATCGTCTGCGGGTCGCGCTCGTCGCTGACCGTGCTCAGCGCGCGGCACTCCTCGAGCGCCCAGTCGAGCCGCCCGAGCTCTTCGAGGCGGCGTTCGAGCTCGGACGCGAGGTCGAGGAGGTGAACCACGTCCTCGCGCGCGTAGGCGAGCTGCTCGGCCGACAGGGGGCGCGCGTCCCAGCGGGTGAAGCTCGCGGTCTTGGCGACCCGCAGCCCGAGCACGTCGGCGAGCAGCGAGTCGTAGGACGCCTGCGCCGCGAGGCCCGAGAAGCCCGCTGCGATCTGCGTGTCGAAGATGTTCGTCACCTCGCAGCCGAGCTCGCGTCGCAGCAGCGCGACGTCCTGGCGCCCCGCGTGGACGACGATCCGGACCTCCGGGTCGGCCAGCGCCGCCGCCAGCGGCGCGAGCTCGACGTCCTCGCGCAGCGGGTCCACGAGCGCGATCGACTCGCCGCCATCGTCGCGCTCTGGCGCGGCGAGCTGGATCAGGCAGAGCAGCGTGCGGTAGCGGCCCTCGCCCATGAACTCGGTGTCGAGCGCGAGCCGTCCGGCCACCTGGGCGCGCCCGATCAGCTCGCCGGCGCCGGCTGCCGCCTGCGTGGCGGACCCGCGCGCATCGCCGCGCCCGTGCCGTCGTGCGCCGCCGCTCACGGCTTGGCCCCTGGCAGCTCATAGAGCGTCCGGTGCTCCCCGAGGCCCGCTTCGCGGGAGACGTCGGTGCCGTGTTCGCGGATCCACACGACCGGCGCCGAGCAGGCCGCGTTCACAGACGAGGCTTTGTGCCCGCAGAAGGTGCTCAGGTAGGCATAGCGGACCTGGCCGGCGGCGATCATGCGCTTGAGCTTGGCGACCGTGGTGTACACGCGTGCGTTGTAGGTGGTCAGGACCGCGATCGGCTGGGCGTCCTGAACGATCAGCGACCCGATCTGGGTCGCCGACTCCGCCGCCAGCTCATAGCGCGCCCCGTGGTTGTGCGCGTGCAGGTAGGAGCTGAGGTTGCGCTGGACATCGCCGGGCAGCTGTCCGACGAAGCCTGCTGCGCTGACCTTGTCGCGGATCGCCCTGATGTCGGTTTTCACGCCCACCGCGAGCACCGCGACGAGCGCGCTCGCAAGCGTCGCCGCCCACAGCCACCCGGCGCTGCGCGACGAGCCTGCGCGCCGTGCGCCCAGCGCGCACGCGACCGCCGCCAGCGCGCCGATCAGGGAGACCCACCACGCGGCCTCGGTCCCGAACAGCAGGCGCTCGGCGTAGTAGACGGTGACGAGCATCGCGACGGCGAGCGCTGCGAGCTGCAGGCGCCCGCGCGGCGCGGTGGCCCACGCGAGCCCGATGCCGAGCAGCGCGGCGACGGCCGGCGTGAAGCCCTCGACGTAGCGAGGGTGAAGGCGCGCCATGTGGCTGAACAGCACGAGGCCCGTGAGCATCCAGACGCCGATCCCGGCCGCGGCTGCACGGCGCATGCGAAGCGAGCTTTCCGGCTCCCCGGGGACGGCGAGCGCCGCGCGGCGCCGGGCGGGTGCCGGTGCGCGGCCGGGTGGCTCGGCGGCGGCCGGGGACCCCGCGCCGGCGCCGGGCTCGGGCTGACGCTCGCTCGCCTCGCCCGGGACCGGCTCGCCGGAGCGTCCCGCTTCGTCCTCGAGTCGCCTCCGCGGCGGGCGCGCCGCGCCGCCGCTCCTCGTCATCCTCGGCGTTCGGAGGCCCGCGCACGCCCAGCAGCAGCGCCGGGATGCCGAGGATCAGCCCGATCAGGATCTCCATCCCGAGACGCTGCCCCGACAACGGGCCGATCCGCGCGAGCAGGCGCGTCGGCGAGGAAGGCACGATCGGGATGTGGTCGCGCTCGGCCTGGGTCGCGGTGGGGTAGACGTGCCCGGGTTCATAAACCGTGCCCTGCGGTTCTGGGGATTTGCCGCTCACACGGTCCTTGCCGTTGAACACGAACGCGGCGTTCCACGCGCTGCCGTTGGTCGAGCCGATCGCATACGGGCGGTCGTGGGCCGGGACGAGCAGGGTCGCGGTCAGCCACGCCAGCGCCACCACCACGTACACGGCCCCCGCGGCCGCGAGCTGCAGGGCGCGCTTGGGAAGGCTGCCCGGCATGCCGAGGGCGGCCAGCACCGCGAGCCCCGGGAGCGCGACGAGCGACTCCAGCAGCTTCACGTCGAAGGCGACGCCGAGCGCCGCGGCCCCGGCCAGCAGCCAGCCGGCGCGGCCGGTCTCGATCGCCCGCGCGATCAGCAGCAGCGCCAGCACCAGCAGCGCCATCATGACCGCGTCCATCGTGTCGCTGCGCGCCGTGATGACCTCGATCGGCAGCACCGCGAGCGCCGCTGCAGCGGCGATGCCCGCCGTCGCGCTCCAGAGGCGCCTCACCGCCTCGTAGAGCAGCGGCACCGAGACGATCCCCGCAAGCGCCTCGGGCAGCTTCAGCGTCGTCGAGCTGAAGCCGAGCGCCTTCACGCTGGCGACCTGCAGCCAGAGATCGACCGGAGGCTTGTCGATCGACACGCTCGCGCCCGGCTCGAAGGCGCCGAAGAAGAAGTTGTGCCACGACAGCGTCATGCTGCGGACCGCGGCGTCGTAGAACGGGTCGGGCGGGACTTTGCCGATCTGCCACAGGCGGAGCACGGCGCCGAGGAGCGTGATCGCGGCCACGACCCCCCACTGGCCGCGCCGTCCGAGGACCCTCATGCCTCGACCGCTAGTCTCATCGGCTCGTGGCAGGCGAAGGCGAGAACAGGCAGGATCTGAGCGAGGCGACCCATGAGCCGCGGGAGTGTATGGCCTGCCGCGGTACGGGCCGCGCGATCTCGCACCTCGGGGGCTCGGAGAGCACCGTCACCTGCCCGTGGTGCGAGGGCAGCGGCCTGCGCCCGGCGGAGATCGACGCCCAGGCGCACTGGGCCGAGGAGCGCGCCGCCGGCGAGCAGGCCGAGCAGGCCGGCGCCGAGGGCGCCGCCGGCGGCTCCGATTCGGGCTGAGGCCCGTGCGTGTGAGGGCGCGATGGTGAGTCCATCCGTCCACGCTTCCATGCACGTATAAAGGTGAGATCACGAGCCGTCGATGCACCGGCTGAACACAAGCCAGTGCCGAGGTTCCCAGGCAGAGCACCGACAGGTGCGTAGCAAAGCCGGCGGCTCTCACACAAGGGGGAGGCGCATCGCCGAAAGAGGCGAGCACCGAGGGCTGGCGCCCTGTAATCAGAACCAAGGAGCATCAATGCTTAATCGACTGCGCCAGCGCTCGACCGATGAGGGTGGTTTTACCCTGATCGAGCTCTTGGTCGTCATCCTGATCATCGGCATCCTTGCCGCGATCGCCATTCCGTCGTTCCTGAGCCAGAAGAGCAAGGCCTCCGACTCGTCCGCCAAGGAGCTCGTCCGTACGGCCCAGACCACGGTGGAGACGTACGCCACGGACCACAACGGGAACTACGACGGTGCTGACGTCGGCCGATATCTCAAGAGATACGAGAAAACCATCAAGCTCTGCACCGAAACGCGGCGAAACTGAAAGAAGCCTGCCTCAAAGAAACGGCGGGGCTGAGCACGACCGGTTACACGGTGACTGCCGAATCGACCGGTAAACCGGCGGCGGCACACGCCTTCTCGATCACCCACAGCGAATCCGGCAACATCCGCACCTGTACTCCGACCGGCAAAACCGGGTCGGAAGGCGGCGGCTGCCAGAGCTGCAGCTGGTAAACGGCTGCAGCATCTCCTCGCGGGCCTCGTGCCCGCGACGGAGCAGTCGCGGAGAGGCGGCCCACGGGCCGCCTCTCCGTCGTTCTCGCCGCGCGCTGAACGGGAGCTCGCCGAGACGTTCACGAAAAGCGCCGGCCGCTAAATGTTGTCGCCCCAACGGTCGATCAGGTAGCGATGATCCTCCGCCGAAGAGACGTCGCCGGGGCCGAACACGGTTTCACCCTGATCGAGCTCCTGGTCGTGATCCTGATCATCGGCATCCTCGCCGCGATCGCGATCCCGGTGTTCCTCGAATCAGAAGGGCAAGGCGATCGACTCCGCAGGCAGGGAAATGGCGCGCTCCGGCGCCGAGGCCGCGGAGACGTACGCCACCGACCACAGCGGCTAACTACAAAGGCCTGAGCAAGGCGGTGCTGCAGGGCTACGAGAAAGCGCTGCAGATCGAAGCAGGCAACAACAACGCCTGGATCAGCGTCGCCGAAGCCGATCGAAGGCGGCGAAGGCTTCAAGATCGTCGGCACGGCCGCGAGCGGCGACACGTTCACCTGGACGAAGTCCGGCCAACGGCTCGGTCGCGCGCTCGTGCGAAGTGAAAGCCGGCAACAACGCCGGCGGCTGCCCGACCGGCAGCTGGTAAGGCGCCCGGCCGGCGCGTTCAAGCAGGCCGCTTCGGCGGCCGATGGGTCCTCATGGAGGCGGCAACCTTCGCTGGCGTCCTCGGCGCGATCTTCGGGTCGTTCCTGAACGTGGTCGTCTACCGGCTGCCGCGGCGCGAGTCGCTCGTCACGCCCGCGTCGCACTGCCCGCGCTGCGGCACGCCGGTCAAGCCCTACGACAACATCCCGGTGCTGTCCTGGCTGCTGCTGCGCGGCCACTGCCGCAGCTGCGGCGAGTCGATCTCCGTGCGCTACCCGCTCGTCGAGCTCGCGACCGGGCTGCTCTGCGTCGGTGCGGTGCTCGCGGGTGAAACCTGGACCGATGTCGCCCTCGGGGTCGGCGTTGATCCTGCTGGTCGTCCCGATCGCTCTGATCGACCTCGAGCACCGCATCATCCCCAACCGCCTCACGCTGCTCGGCGCGGTGGTGGCGATCGTGATCGGGACCGCGCTCGACCCCGCCGGCGAGCCGGGGCGGCTGATCGCAGGCGCCGCCGCGGGCGGCTTCCTCTTGATCGCGGCGCTCGCCTACCCCGGCGGCATGGGCATGGGCGACGTGAAGCTCGCCGGGATGATGGGGCTGTTCCTCGGCGCCGCCGTCGCGCCCGCCCTGCTCGTCGCGCTCGTCGCGGGCACCGCGGTCGGCGTCGTGATCATCGCCCGCAAGGGCGCCTCGGCAGGGCGCAAGACCGCCGTTCCGTTCGGCCCGTTCCTGGCGCTCGGAGCCGTCGTCGGTGTCTTCGTGGGCCACCCGCTGATCGATGTCTACGTCAATCACTACCTCCACTAAAGGGCCGGAGGCGAGGCGCCGATACCCGACCTGCGGGCCATCCGCACCCTGCCCAAGCGGCCACCACACATGAGACTTCCTTCAAGCCTTCCCTCGCCCAACCTGAAGCTCGGACTCAACTTCGGACGCCGCTCCAGCGCCGATGTCGTCGGGCTTGACATCCAGCCGGGCTTCGTCGCAGCGGTGCGCGCGAGCGTCAACGGCTCGATCGTCGCCGAACACGCCGCGGGCATCCCGCTCGCCGCCGACACCATGCGCGACGGCGAAGTCGTGGACGAGACGGCTCTCGCCGAGGCCCTGAAGGAGCTGTTCGGCGCCCACAACCTCGGCAAGCGCGTCCGCGTCGGCGTGGCCAACCAGCGCACCGTGCTGCGCACGCTCGAGCTGCCGCCGGTCACCGACGAGAAGGAGCTCGCGGCCGCGGTCTCCTTCCAGGCCCAGGACCAGGTGCCGATGCCGCTCGGCAACGCCGTTCTCGACTTCCACGCGCTCGGCATCGTCGACACCCCGGCGGGCCCGCGCCAGCGGGTCGTGCTCGTCGCGGCACAGCGCGACATGGTCGAAAGGCTGCTCTCGGCGGTCCGCCAGGCCGGCCTCACAGCCGAGGGGGTCGACCTCTCAGCCTTCGCACTGATCCGCTCCCTCTACCGCCACGAAGAGGGCCAGGAGGGCCGCGTGCTGTACCTGAACGTGGACGGGCTCTCGAACCTCGCGATCGCGGAGGGCAAGGTGTGCCGCTTCACCCGCGTCGTCGGCAGCGGGATCGAGGGCATGGCCGTCGAGCTCGCCGAGCGTCGCGGCATCGCGCTGGCCGACGCCCGCACGCGGCTGTTCGAAGGCGACCTGACCGCCCCCGCGCAACCCGCGCCGGTCGAGGCCCCCGAGCCTGTGCACGCCCGAGCCGCAGCGCGACGAGGACGCCCCGCACGCGGACGCCGAGATCCCCGAGCCCGAGCCCATCGACCTGGCCGCCGAAGCGCAGGCGCTGCCCTCGCCCGAGGAGCACGAGGCGCGCGAGATGGAAATGAGCTTCGAGGAGCTCGCCGCCACGCCTTCAGCGCCTGAGGCCGCTCCCGAAGCGAGCGACGCCGACGTGCTCATGGTGCTCGAGAACGGGGTCCGCGAGATCTCCGGCGAGGTTCGCAACTCGCTCGACTTCCACCGCTCGCAGGATGGAGGCGGGGAGGTCGCGCACGTCGTCCTGAGCGGCTCCGCGCAGGACATCCCCGGCTTCGCCGAGGCGCTCCAGCTCTCACTCGGGGTCGAGGTTCGCCCGGCCAGCCTCAGCGTCGCCCACGACGCCGCCGAGGGTGGCGTCTCGCCTCACCGGCTCGCCGTCGCGACCGGGCTCGCAGCAGCGGAGGCGCCGCAATGAGAGCCGTCAACCTGATCCCGACCGACCAGCGCTCCGGCGGCTCCGTCGGCGCCGGGCGCTCCGGCGGCGCGGCATATGCGGTGCTCGCGTTGATGGCCGGCTTCGCCGTGCTCGCGATCGCTTACGGCAAAGCGAGCCGCACCGTCTCCTCCGACCAGTCCAAGGCCGCGTCCCTGACGGCGCAGGCGCAGCAGGACAAGACGGCTGCCGAAGCTCTCGCTCCCTACACGACCTTCGTCGCGCTTCGCCACCAGCGCGAAGCGGCCGTCACCGAGCTCGTCGACACCCGCTTCGACTGGGCGCACGCCTTCCACGAGCTCGGCCGCGTGCTGAGCAACCAGACTTCGATCGCGGCCCTGAGCGGGCAGATCGGCGCGACGCAGGCCGCGTCCACGACCACCGCGGCCACTCCCGCTGCCCCGCGCCGCCTCTTCCTCCTCGGCCGCGCCCGCTTCCGCCTCGGCGTCGACGGCGAGCACGGTCACCTCCGCGACACCCGCGGGGAGCGTGCCGACGTTCACGCTCAGCGGCTGCGCCACCAGCCAGACCGCCGTCGCGCAGACGATCCAGCGGCTGCGCCAGATGGACGGCGTCCAGGAAGTGACGCTCCAGAGCTCCACCAAGTCGAGCAGCGGCTCGGCCGGCTCGAGCGGAGGCGCCTGCCCGGCGAGCGCCCCGGTCTTCAGCGTGACGATCACCTACGAACCGCTGCCCAGCGCCACAGAAGCCGCTTCGGCCGCCGGTGCGAAGACCGTCGCGGACACGACGGGCAGCACCGCCCCTGCCACGCCGAGTGCCGGAGGTAACGCGCGATGACCGGCCGTGACCGCACCGTTGTGATCGTCCTGGCCGTGCTGGTGCTGCTCGCCGGCGGCTGGATGCTGATCGTGTCCCCGAAGCGCAAGGAAGCCAAGACCGTCGAAGCCAAGGTCACCAACGCGCAGAGCGAAGTCTCGACCGCGGAAGGCCAGCTCGCCAACGCGCGTGCCGCCCAGGCCCAGTACTCGACCTCCTACTCGGCGGTCGTGAACCTCGGCAAAGCGGTTCCGCCGAGCGAAGAAGTCGCTTCGCTGCTCTACCAGCTCGAAGAAGCCTCGAACCTGCGCCACGTGAGCTTCAACTCGATCGTCTCCGGAGCCTCGGGCTCCGGGAGCACCTCCTCGGCTTCCACGACGACGACTGCGGCGGCGAGCAGCGGCTTCAGCCAGCTGCCCTTCACCTTCATCTTCACCGGCGGCTTCTTCTCCCTGGAACGTCTGTTCAGGCAGCTGACCTCCTTCACGACCCACCAGGGCCCGAACGGGCTGCGGGTCAGTGGCCGGCTGCTGACGATCCAGGGCGTCAAGCTCTCGCCCGAAGGCGGCGCGCCCGGCCACAGCAACCAGCTGACCGGCACGGTGACCGCCACGGCGTACGTCCTGCCCGCAGGCCAGACGGTCGCCAACGGCGCGACGGCGGCCGCACCCGCCAGCGCGGCCGCGCCGAGCGGATCTTCGAGCTCCCCGACCGCCCCGGCCGTGGCAAAGGTGACCCCGTGAACGAGTTCTTCGCATCGGTGAAGGCGGACCTGACGGACCGGCGCCTGGTGCCGATCGTGGCGGTCGTGTGCGCGCTGCTCGTCGCGGCGCTGGCCTACGCACTGCTCGGCGGCGGCTCCTCGAGCTCGCCCTCCACCGTGCCGCCCGTGCCGTCCGTGACGCCCGCCAAAGGCATCGCGGTGACGACCAACACCACCGAGAAGGCGGTCGCCGAGACCACCGACGGCGTGACCGAACAGACGCACGGCGTGGCCCGTGATCCGTTCGCGGCGCTGCCCGGGTCCGGGACGACCACGACGACTGCGACCGCCGGGACCACGTCGAGCAGCTCCTCGATCACCCCGAGCGCGCCGACCAGCTCCGGTGGCGAAACCTCCGGCGGCTCGACGTCGACCGAAACGTCCGGCTCCTCGAACGGCGGCCAGAGCAAGCCGAAGTCGAAGCCCAAGACGGTCTACGACGTGACGATCAAGTTCGGCACCCTCCCGCCGGGTACGACGCCCGAAACCGCGAACCTCCACGAATACAAGAAGCTCAAGCTGCAGACGCCGCTGCCGTCGGCCGAACAGGGCCTGATCGTCTTCCGTGGCGTCACCTCCAAAGGCAAGAGCGCCACCTTCACGATCGTGAGCGAAGCGATTCCGAGCGGCGCCGGGGCGTGCCTGCCGAGCGCGGTGCAGTGTGAAGCCGTGGACCTCAAGCCCGGCGAGACCGAGCAGTTCGCGGTCCAGCAGAACGGGCAGGCCGTGGTCTACGAACTGCGCGTCCTCGGCATCGAAGCCGAGAAGGCCTCGACCGCCGCATCGAAGGCATCCGCCGCGAGCACTCACGGCCACACAGGGGAGTGGGGCGTCTCGCGCGTCGGTCAGGAGCTGCTGCGCAAGGCCGGACTGGTCGCGCTCCCGTTCCTGCGCTACTCCTCGCAGCCCGGCGTGCTCGTCTTCGCCAAGCCGAAGGCCAAGAAGTCGCACGCCCACGGCGCGCAGCGCTGAGGCACGAACCCCAGCAAATAAGCTTGGAGCCGTGGAGCTCCGTCTCATCACGGCCGGCGAGTCGCACGGCCCCGGTCTGACCTGCATCGTCGAGGGCCTGCCCGCCGGGCTGGAGCTCTCGGCGGAGGCGATCAACGCCGACATGGCGCGGCGGCAGCTGGGGCACGGTCGCGGCGGCCGCATGAAGATCGAGAAGGACGCCGCCGAGGTGACCGCCGGCGTCCGTCACGGCCGCACGCTCGGAGGGCCGATCGCCCTGCAGGTGCGAAACCGCGACTACGCCAACTGGGAGGACCGCATGAACCCCTGGCCGGTCGCGGAGGAGATCGCCGAGGTCCACCTGCCCCGCCCCGGCCACGCGGACCTGGTCGGGGTCCAGAAGTACAAGCACTCAGACGTTCGCAACATCCTGGAGCGCGCCTCCGCCCGTGAGACCGCGGCGCGGGTCGCCGGCGGCGCTCTCTGCAAGGCGTTCCTGGGCGCGCTCGGCGTGGAGGTCTACTCGCACGTCGTCCAGATCGCCTCCGTCAAGGCGCCGGAGCGCGCGGAGGCGCTCACGCCCGCGGACTTCGCCGACGTCGACGCATCGCCCGTGCGCTGCCTCGACGCCGATGCCGCGAAGGCGATGGTGGCCGAGATCGACGACCTGCGGCGAGCGAACGAGTCGCTCGGCGGCGTCTTCGAGGTGCAGGCCTTCGGCCTCGTGCCGGGGCTCGGCTCCCACGTCTCCTGGGAGGAGCGGCTCGACGGGCGCCTCGCCCAGGCGATCTGCTCGATCCAGGCGATCAAGGGCGTCTCGATCGGCGACGCGTTCGCGGTCGCCGGCGTTCCCGGCTCCGCCGCCCACGACGAGATCTTCCACGACGGCGAGCAGGGCTACTACCGCGAGACCAACCGCGCCGGCGGCCTGGAGGGCGGGATGACGAACGGCCTGCCCCTGATCGTGCGCGGCGCGATGAAGCCGCTGCCGACGCTCACCAAGCCGCTGCGATCCGTGGACACCGAGACGCACGAGCCCGCGCAGGCGCTGCGCGAGCGCACCGACTCGGCGACGATCCCGGCCGCGGGGGTCGTCGGCGAGGCGATGGTCGCCTACGTGCTGGCGGGCGCCTACCGCAGCAAGTTCGGCGGCGACCACATCGACGACGTGCTCGAGGCCGTGACGGCGTACCGGGAGCGGATCGGGTGGCCATCGTCCTGATCGGCTTCATGGGCGCCGGGAAGTCGACGGCCGCCCGCGAGATCGGGACGGCGCTCGGAGGAGAGGTCCTGGACACCGACGACCTGCTGGCCGAGCAGTTCGGGCACTCGGTCGCCGAGGAGTTCGCGCGGGCCGGCGAGGAGGCGTTCAGGGCCGCCGAGGAGCAGCTCGTCTGCGAGCTGCTCGCGGGTGCCGGGGCAGGCGATGTGATCGCCCTGGGCGGAGGCAGCGTCCTCTCCGAGCGCGTACAGCGCGCGCTGGAGGACCAGGCGACCGTGCTCCTCGATGTGGACGAGACGACGGCGTGGGGGCGCGTGTCGGCGAACGGAGCCGGCCCGGAGCGCCCGCTCGCTGCCGACAGGGACGCGTTCGCACGCCTGCACGCCGAGCGCGCGCCCCTGTATGAGCGGCTGGCGACGGCTGTGATCGGCCCGGTGGCGCCCGGCGAGCTCGCTGCCGCGGCGCCGACGCTTGCGCTCCTCGCTCGTCTGGGCGGGGGCGCACGGATGCTGTGGGCGACGTCGGCTTCCGGCGCCTACCCGGTGCTCGTCGGCGACGGCCTGCTGAGCGAGCACGGCGCGGAGATCCTCGCCCGCTGGCCGCTCGACCGGTCGGGCTCGCGGGCCTTCTGCGTCACCGACGGCAACGTCGCCGAGCGTTACGGCGAGGCCGTCGGCGAGACGGCTCTGACGATCACGATCGCGCCGGGCGAGCAGAGCAAGAACCTGTCCTCGGCCGAGCGCGTCTGGACCGCCCTCGTCGGCGCAGGGATGACGCGCGCGGACCACGTGCTGGCGCTCGGTGGCGGCGTCGTCGGCGACCTCGCGGGATTCTGCGCCGCCACCTATCAGCGCGGCGTTCCCGTCGTGCAGGTGCCGACGACGCTCGTCGCGCAGGTCGACTCTGCATATGGCGGCAAGACCGGCCTGGACCTGCCGGCGGCGAAGAACTACGTCGGCGCCTACCACCAGCCGGCGGGCGTGCTCGCGGACCCGCTGGCGCTCCGCACGTTGCCGGATGTGGAGCTCGCGGCGGGGTGGGTGGAGGTGCTGAAGACGGCGCTGATCGCCGGGGGTGAGCTGTGGGAGCGCGTCGCCGCGGGCGCCGAGGCCGACGCCGCGATCGTGTTCGCCTGCGCGCGCACGAAGCTCGCCGTGGTCGCCGCCGACGAGCGCGACGGCGGGCGCCGTCAGGTGCTGAACCTCGGCCACACGGTCGGGCACGCGATCGAGACCGCGGGCGGCTACGCCCGCCACCGCCACGGCGAGGCGGTGGGGCTCGGCCTGCTCGCGGCGCTGCGGCTCTCCGGCCAGGACGAGCTGCGCGCGCAGGTGGCGCGAGCTGCTGGCCGCCCGGGGGCTGCCGGTACGCCTGGAGGCGATCGACACCGAGACCGTGCTCGCGGCGGTCGCGCGCGACAAGAAGCGTCTGGGCGCCGAGGTGCCGTTCGTGCTGGTGGACGCGCCGGGCGACGTCAGCCACGGCCACGCCGTTGCCCCCGAGGACCTGCGCGCGGCGGTCGCGGAGCTGGCCTCGTGAGCGCGCAGGGCGCCCGGCCGCTGATCGAAGTGCTCAACGGGGTCAACCTGGACCAGCTCGGCCACCGCGACCCGGCCGTGTACGGGACGCTGACGCTCGCCGAGCTCGACGGGCTCGCCGAGCAGGAGGGCCACGCCCTCGGCCTCGACGTGCGCTGCTTTCAGACCAACCACGAGGGCGCCTACGTCGAGCGCCTGCATGCCGCCCGCGGCCGGGCCGCCGGACTCGTGCTGAACCCGGGCGCCTGGACCCACTACTCGTGGGCGATCCGCGACGCGCTGGAGATCGCCGCGCTGCCCGCCGTCGAGGTCCACCTGTCGGACCCGATGGCACGCGAGCAGTGGCGGCGGCTCTCGGTACTGGACGGGCTGTGCTTCGAGTCCGTGCGCGGGCGCGGGCCGGACGGTTACCGCGACGCGCTCGCGCTGCTGCGCGAGCGCCTGGAAGGGGAGGGGAGATGAGCGAGGAGATCCGCGATGGCATCCCGGCGCGGCTCGAGCGGCTCGGTGCCGAGATCGCCGAGCGCGGAGCTCGACGCGCTGCTGGTCGAGGACGCTGCCGACCTGCGCTACGTGAGCGGCTACACGGGCAGCAACGGCCTCGCGCTGCTGCGAGGCGCCGACGAGCCGGCGCCCGATTTCCTCACGGATTTCCGCTACACCGAGCAGTCGGCGGTCGAGGTTCCGCCGGTCTACGAGCGCGCGACGGTGACCGGCGAGCTCAGAGATTCGCTGCCCTCGCTGCTCGGCGACGGCGGCGGGCGGCTCGGCTTCGACGCCACGAAGCTGACGGTGCGCGGGCATGCGCGCCTCGCCGAGCTGCTGGGCTCGAAGTGGGAGCTCGTGGCCGCGGACGGGCTGGTCGCCGGGCAGCGGGTCGTCAAGGAACCGGCCGAGATCGCCGCGATCGCCGCCGCCGCCGAGCTTGCCGATGAGGCGCTGCAGGGTGTGCTCGAGGCCGGCCTCGCCGGGCGCACCGAGGCTGCCGTCGCGCTCGATCTGGAGATGCGCATGCGCGCCCTGGGCGCCGAGCAGCCGAGCTTCCCCTCGATCGTGGCCGCGGGCGCCCACGGCGCGCTTCCGCACGCGCAGCCGCGCGAGGTCGAGATCCCGCGCGACGTGCTGGTGACGATCGACTGGGGTGCGCTCCATGAGGGCTACTGCTCGGATTGCACGCGCACCTACGCGACCGGGGAGGGCGTCTCCGCGCAGGCGCGTGAGGTCTACGAGCTGGTGCTCGCCGCGCAGGAGGCGGGGCTCGAAGCGCTCCGGGCGGGTCTCAACGGCCGCGAGGTCGATGCCGTCGCCCGGGCGGTGATCGACGGCGCGGGGCAGGGGACGCACTTCGGGCACGGCCTCGGCCACGGCGTCGGGCTGGAGATCCACGAGGGCCCGCGCCTGTCGCGGACGGCCTCGGAGCAGCCGCTGCTCGCCGGCAGCGTTGTGACGGTCGAGCCGGGCGTCTACCTGCCCGACGCGCTGGGCGTGCGCATCGAGGACCTCGCGGTCGTGCGCGCGGACGGCTGCGACGTGCTGACGGCGCTCCCGAAGGCGCTCACGGTCGTCTCCTGAGCGGGGAGGCCGAGCGCGCGCCGGCGCAGAGCGCGCGCGGGCGAGTCGGGCTCGGGCGGTGCGGCGCTGAGGGCGCGGCACGATCGCGGCCAGCCGCCACGCGAGCAGCGCCGCGAGCGGCAGCGACCAGGCGAGGAACGCCGCGGCCTGCGCATCCGGTGAGACCCTGCCGGGCAGCCAGCTGAAGCTCACCCAGGCCAGCGCGGTGACCACGAGCGCCGTGACCGGCGGGCGCTCGCCGGGGGTGCGCGCCTCCCAGGCGGTGAGGGCGAGCAGAGCGGGGACCATGTAGTAGCCGGTGTCCCAGGTGTCCAGCACGCAGCGCAGGACCATCACCAGCGCGAAGGTCAGAAGCGCCTGAACGGCCGTCAGCCGCGCAGGCCGTCGCCGCCACCACAGCAGCGCGGGCACCGCGGCTCCGGCTGCGAGCACGATCGGGTGGCTGGCGGTGCTCGTCCAGCCCGGCTCGATGCGATAGCCGGGCTTGGCGGCGCCGAACAGGCCGTGCACGAGGGCGCCGTGGTGCCCGAGGAACCACCAGACCTGCCACGGCTGGAAGATGCCGGACCCCGGAGCGGCTGCGGTCTTGCTCGCCTGCACGTATGCGCTCGCTCCCCCCACGAGCAGCGGCGCCTCGATCACCGCCGCGACGCCGAGAGCGGCGGCGCAGCAGACGAGGCGCCGCGAGGACGGCAGTGCGAGCAGCACGGGGCCGGCCGCGATCAGCGCCCACTGCTTGTTCGCGATCGCCAGACCGAGCAGCAGGCCGGCAGCGAGCGCGCGGCGGCGCGAGACCTCCTCGGCGGCGGCGAGCAGGATCGCCCCCAGGCACAGCGCGGCGCCGAGCAGTTCCTCGGGGTGGCCGACTTCGAGCGCCAGCAGCGAGATCGGGTTCGCGACGATCAGGCCGAGCACGAGACCGCGCGCGAGCCGCGGCTTGCCTTCCGCACGCATCGCGGCGACCAGCACGACCGCGAGAACCCCGACCGCGAGCAGGCAGGGCACGGCGACGGCGCGGTAGACGGCGAGCGCGCCGCCGCCCCACAGCCCGGGCAGCAAGGCGAACGGCGCGCGCTCGATCAGAGAGCCGCCGTAGACGGGCGCGAGCTGCAAGGAAGCGGGCGAGGTGCCCGTGCACGAGCGCTTCGAGCGAGGGCTGGGTCTCGACTTCGTAGTCGCTCCAGACGAAGCCGTAGAGGCCGAGCCACGCCAGGGTCGCGCAACCCGCCGTGGCGAGCAGAGCGCACAAGGCGTTCTCGCGGAGCGCTCGCCGCATGGATTCGCATCGGCGTGGGACGGTCTCGACTTGAGCGCGACGCATGGCTATCGTCGGCCCACCACCGTCATCGCCCGGGCGCCGCGCCGGCCGTCGGCGCGCCTCGGGCGTCCGCGCCGACCGACTGGAGGCCAGCACACGATGCCCTCGCTCCTCGACCTGACCAGCCAGGGCGACGTCGGCACGATCGCGGACGAGTCCAAGCTGTCCTCGATCACGCTCATGACCCCGCAGCAGCTGTATGAGCTGTGGGAGCGCCAGAGCTGGGCCTCGCACACGATCGACTTCGAGCAGGACCAGCGCGACTGGCAGGCGCTCGACGCAGATCTGCGCAGCCGCCTGGCATGGAACCTGTCGGGCTTCTTCATCGGCGAGGAGCGCGTCACCACGCAGTTCTCCGGCCTGGTGATGGCCTATGAGAGCCAGAGCGAGGAGGCGTTCCTGACGACCCAGCAGGTCGACGAGGCGCGCCACACCCAGCACTTCAACCGCTTCTACGAGCAGGTGCTCGGCATCGACGGGACGTTCGAGGACCGGCTCGCGGCGGCGCGGCGGCAGGTGAGCCCGGCGTTCGTCGAGCTGTTCGACGGAGTGCTGGGCGAGTGGGGCGCGAGGCTCGTCGCCGACCCCTCCGACGTCGAGGCGAAGGTCGACTACGTGACCCTCTACCACATGATCATCGAGGGCACGCTCGCGCTCACCGGGCAGTGGTTCCTGACCGACTTCATGGAGCGCAAGGGGATCCTCCCCGGCTGGGTCGAGGGGTTCAGGCTGATCTCCCAGGACGAGCACCGCCACGTCGCCTACGGCACCTGGCTGCTGCGCGAGAAGGCGCGCGATCCCGGGCTGCGCGGGCGCATCGCCGCGCGGCTGGCCGAGCTGATCCCGCTGGCCTCGGACGTGCTCGTGCCCTCGCGCTCTGACGGCAGCCCGTTCGCGATCCTCGACTACGCGACCGAGGAGGTCAACACGTTCGCCTTCAACGCGCTCAGCCGGCGGCTGAAGGTGATCGGGATCGACCTGGCGGACATCGCCGCGGCGGCCTGAGCACCGGCGACGGGCCCCGGTGCATCGACACGCGGACTCGAGGGGCCCGCGTGCCAGTGGGAGACAGACGTTGCAGACAGTCGTCTGCAGGCGGTGGGATGTCGTGGCCCGCGCTCGCCGGGCGCGCTCCGGGTAGATGAGTAGGTCGGGGCGCGCGGTGGCGGGTGCGGGCTCAGAGCGTCCAGCCGAAGTAGACCTCCGCCCGGCGGAGTTTCTTGCCGGCGAAGGTCAGGATCTCCGTGTTGCGGAACGAGCTGCCGTCGGTCTTGGTGCTCTCGTAGGTGACCAGGACCTCGTCGCCGACTTCGACCAGCCGCACGAACTCGAAGCCGTCGATCAGCGCGGAGTTGGGCCAGCAGCGCGCGAAGTAGCGCTCGCGGTCGATCCCCGGATCGGCGGGGCTGAAGAACTCGAAGCCCTCGGCGAGCATCGCCTCGACCACGGCCCGGTCGCCGGAGACGTACGCGCCGTAGAGGTCGCGTGCGAGCCGGAGGTGGTCGGGGGCCGCCATCTCGGCGCTGTTACCCGTCCGGCGGAGATCGGCAACGGGTCATGACGCCGACCTGCACCGTGCTGCGCCGATTCAGGGCTCGCGGGCGCGGGGGCGAGGGCCGCGCCCGCTACCCTCACAGACCGTGATCAGCACCAACCAGTTCAAAAACGGCAACCACATCGAGGTCGACGGGACGATCTACAAGATCCTCGAGTTCCAGCACGTCAAGCCCGGCAAGGGTGGCGCGTTCGTGCGCACGAAGCTGCGCCGCGCCTCCGACGGGAACGTGATCGACAAGACCTTCAGGGCGGGGGAGAAGTTCCGCGACATCCGCACCGAGGCCCGCAAGATGCAGTTCCTCTACGCCGACGGCTCGGACGCGCACTTCATGGACAGCGAGTCCTTCGAGCAGCTGGCCGTGCCGGAGTCCACGCTTGCCGAGCCGCTGCGCTGGCTGAAGCCCTCCAGCGAGGTGGACGTGCTGTTCATCGACGGCGAGCCGTCCGACGTGCAGCTGCCGAGCGCGGTCGAGCTCGAGGTCACGCAGGCCGACCCCGGTCTGCGCGGCGACTCGGTCTCGGGCGGGGGCACCAAGCCGGCGACGCTCGAGACCGGGGCGGTCATCCAGGTGCCGCTGTTCGTCGAGCCGGGCGAGATGATCCGCGTCGACACCCGCTCCGGCGAGTACGTCGCGCGCGCTTAGATGGTCTAGATGCGCCGAACCGATCAGCGCCGTGCCGCCGTGGTGGCGCTCTACCAGCACGACCTCACCGGCCGGCCGCTCGCCGAGACGCTCCCTCGTCGAGGCCTCGCTGTTCGCGCGAGCGCTCGCGCACGCGGCTGCCGACCGTTCCGAGGAGCTCGACGAGATCATCGATCGCCACGCGCACGGGTGGACCGCGCAGCGGATCCAGCCGCTGGAGCGGAGCATCATGCGCGTTGCGCTGATCGAGATGCTCCACCCCGATGCCGCGCCCGCGGACAAGCCGATCCCGCCCGAGGGCGCGATCGAGGAGGCCGTCGAGAGCGCGAAGACGTTCTGCGGCGCGGACGCTCCCGGCTTCGTCAACGGCGTGCTCGCGGCAGTCCTGCGCGAGGTACGCGAGAATGCGAGCATCCCATGAGCATCGAGCGCCTCGACGACCTGATCTCCCAGCTCGGCCGCGCCGCCGAGCAGCTTCGCTCCGGCGAGCTCTCGCCGGATGCCGCGGCGACGATGGTCGAGGACTGCGCGGCGCTCGCCTCGCAGGCGGCCGCCGAGCTCGAGCAGCTCACCCGCGCCGAGGTTCCGGCTCCGGCCCCCGGCCAGGACAGACTGCTGTAGTGCCCGGCCGCGCGCGGCCGGGCGGGGCCACAGGGCACGGGGTCGCCGGGGACCCGATCTCGACGTGAGCCCGAGCTACCCCGAGCACCTGCGCGAGGAGGTCGAGCGCTATCTGCGCAGCATGACCTTCTCCGAAGAGCCTTTGACGGCGGGCCTCGAGGAGGCGATGCGCTACTCGCTGCTCGCCGGCGGCAAGCGGATCAGACCCGTGCTCAGCCTCGCGACCGCTCGTGCGGTGGGGCTCGAACAGCGCGACGTGCTGCCGCTCGCGGGCGCGATCGAGCTGATCCACACCTACTCGCTGATCCACGACGACCTGCCGGCGATGGACGACGACGAGCTGCGGCGCGGGCAGCCGACGTGCCACGTGAAGTTCGGCGAGGGCGTGGCGATCCTGGCGGGCGACGGCCTCTACGCCGAGGCCTTCCGCCACCTGCTCACACACCAGCGATCGGAGCCCGAGCGGGTGCTCGCCGCCGCCGCCGAGCTCGCCGCGGCGACGGGCGTGAACGGGATGGTCGGCGGTCAGTACGCCGACATCAGCGCCCCGGCGCCGGACGGCGCGGCCGCGCTGCGCCGGCTGCACGAGCTGAAGACAGGGCGGCTGATTGGCGCCTCGGTGCTCTGCGTACTACTGTTGACGGGGACCGCCGACGCTCCTGAGAGCGCTCCCTTCCGGCGCTTCGCCGCGGAGCTGGGTGTGCTCTTCCAGATCGTCGACGACATACTCGATGTGATCGGAACTGACGATGCGCTTGGCAAGCCACGGGGAAGCGATGAGCGCCACGGAAAGCGAACCTACGTGAGCGAGTTCGGCATCGACAGGGCACGCGAGCTGGCCGCCGAGTCGCACCGCACCGCGCGGGCGGCCCTGGCCGAGCTGGCGTCCGGCGGCGGCGCCCGCGAGGGCGCGACCGGCGAGCTCGAGGACATCGCCGACTTCATCTACACCCGCACCTCATGAGCCTGCTCGAGAACGTCAACCGCCCCGAGGACCTGCACGAGCTCTCCGACCAGGAGCTGGCGACGCTCGCCCAGGAGGTCCGCGAGCACATCATCGACACGGTCGGTGAGATCGGCGGGCACTTCGGCGCGAACCTCGGCACCTGCGAGCTCGCCGTCGCCCTGCACTCGCTGCTCGACTCCCCGCGCGACAAGATCCTCTGGGACGTCGGTCACCAGGCCTATCCGCACAAGGTCCTCACGGGTCGCCGCGACGCGCTCTCGACGATCCGCCAGTACGGCGGGCTCGCGCCGTTCTGCTCGATCGCCGAGTCCAAGCACGACATCATGGGCGCGGGCCACGCCTCGACCTCGATCGGCTACGCCGTCGGCCTCAAGGAGGGCATGCGCCTCGGTGAGGGCGAGGACGGCAAGGTGGTCGCGGTGATCGGCGACGGCGCGATGACCGGCGGCGTCGCGTTCGAGGCGATCGGCCAGGCCGGCGGCCTCGGGACGCCGATCGTGGTCGTGCTCAACGACAACGGCATGTCGATCGCGCCCAACGTCGGCGCCCTCTCGCGCTACTTCAACCGCATCCGCCTGAACCCGAAGCTGTGGCACACGCGCTCGGACATCGAGAGCGGGCTCACCAAGCTCCCGATCGGCATCGGCGCCGCCTTCGAGCGCCTCGGGCCGCACCTGAAGGAGTCGATCAAGGCCTTCTGGGCGCCCGGCCTGTGGTGGGAGGAGCTCGACTGGGCCTACATGGGCGTGATCGACGGCCACGACGTCAAAGCGCTGCGCTTCGCGCTGCGCGAGGCGCTCGCGGCGCAGCGGCCGGTCGTGGTGCACATCGCCACGGTCAAGGGCAAGGGCTTCGCCCCCGCCGAGGAAGGCGGCCTCGAGGGCATGGAGAAGTGGCATGCCGCCAAGCCGAAGTCGATCCTCAACGGCTCGCCCACGCGCCCGGCGAGTGGCAACGGCGCCAGCAAGGCCCCGCCGCCGCAGTACACGCAGGTCTTCGGCGAGGCGCTGGTGCGCGAATGCGAGCGCGACGAGCGCGTCGTCGGGATCACGGCCGCGATGAACTCGGGCACCGGGCTCAGCATCCTGCAGAAGGCGATGCCCGAGCGCTACTTCGACGTCGGCATCGCCGAGCAGCAGGCGGTGCTGTTCGCGAGCGGCCTGTCGCTGCAGGGCGTGAAGCCCGTGGTCGCGGTCTACTCGACCTTCCTGCAGCGCGCCTACGACCAGATCGTCCACGACGTCTGCCTGCAGGAGCTCGACGTCGTGTTCGCGATGGACCGCGCGGGCCTGGTCGGCGACGACGGGCCGACGCACCACGGCGCCTTCGACATCGCCTACATGCGCTGCCTGCCGAACATCGTGCTGATGGCGCCGCGCGACGAGGCGATGCTGACGCGCATGCTGCGCACGGCCGTCGACCACGACGGGCCGGTTGCGCTGCGCTACCCGCGCGGCGAAGGCCTCGGCGTGCCGCTGCCCGAGCGGCCCGAGCCGATCCGGATCGGCACCGGCGAGATCCTGGTCCCCGCCGACACGGCCGCCGCCGAGCCCGGCCGCCGCGTGGCGCTGATCGGCTACGGCGCGGGTGTCGGCAAGGCGCTCGAGGCGGCCGAGCGGCTGGGAGACCTCGGGTTGGCGGTCACGGTCGCCGACGCGCGCTTCGCCAAGCCGATCGACGCCGGGCTCGTCGCGCAGCTCGCCGCCGAGCACGACCTGCTCGTCACCGTCGAGGAGGGCGTCCTGGCCGGCGGCTTCGGCTCGGCCGTCTGGGAGACGCTGAACGAGACCGGCACGCCGATGCCCCGCATCATGCGGATCGGCCTCCCCGACCGCTTCGTCACCCACGGCAAGCCCGCGCTGCTCCACGAGGAGATCGGTTTCACCGGCGAGCGGATCGCCGAGCGCGTCGCGGCCGCCGTCGGCCTCGCCGACGCTCCCGCGCGCGCCGGGCACGATCGTCGGCTCGCGCGGCTCCGCCGGCTGACGACAGCCTGTGCGCCGGTCGGCCGGCGCCTTACGCTGCACGGATGGGGAGGAGGCGAGATCGGCTGCCGCTGACGCTCCTCTTCGCGGCCTCCGAAGCGGAGGGCGGCTGCCGGAAGATCCGGGCCGCGATCGGCGGGTAGGACCGCCACCGACCGGTTAAGCGAAACGGCCCGCCGGGGAAGCGGGCCGTTTCGGGAGAAACGGCCCGCTGGGGAGAGCTGACCGTTTCGGGGAGGAGGGATTCAGGAGAGATGCTGCAGAGAAAGCTGCACTCTCAGGATCACGATCTATGTTGCCCACGCAACGGTCGGTTCTGTGTGACATCGCTCACATACGGCAACCCCGCGCAGAAGCAACGGGGCGCACAAGCCGGTTCGCTCCGCCACCGATGCGGGGACCGGGACAGGGAGCCGCCTTCGCTGTCGTAGCCACGCTTCTGCTCGGAGACCCCGATCCAGACGACGCTCGCGTCGTCGCCAGACGCATCGACCAGGAGCGGGCGTAGTCACGCCGGACCGCGGCTGCCCGCCAGATCCCCTGCAGCCCCGCCCGGCCAATCCCCCGTGTGCAAGGGTTCGGGGTGATGGTCAAGCGGCGTCTGGACACACTGCTGGCCGAACGCGGCCTGTTCCCGTCCAGGACCCGGGCGGCGGCTTCGGTGATGGCCGGAGAGGTGCGCGTCGGGCGTGGCGGGCGCCGAGCGGAGAAGCCGGGGGAGATGGTGGACGCCGAGGAGCTGCTCGCGGTCTCCGAGCGCCCGGCGTACGTCTCGCGGGGCGGCATCAAGCTCGCGAACGCGCTCGACGCCACCGGCGTGGATCCCAAAGGGCGCCGCGCCCTGGACGCCGGCGCCTCGACGGGCGGCTTCACCGACTGCCTGCTCCAGCGCGGCGCGCGCGAGGTGATCGCCGTCGATGTCGGCTATGGAGTGCTCGACTACGCCCTGCGCGGCGACCCCCGCGTGCAGGTGCTCGAGCGCACCAACGCCCGGTCCCTGACACCTGAGGCCCTGCCCGCGCCGCTCAGCGGGCCGGACGAGCCGCCGTCGCTGGCGGTGATCGACGTCTCGTTCATCTCGCTCGCGAAGGTGCTCGGGCCCGTTGTCTCGTGCCTGGCTCCGCGACACGACGTCCTCGCGATGATCAAGCCCCAGTTCGAGGTCGGGCGCGAGCGCGTGGGCAAGGGCGGCGTCGTGCGCGATCCCGCCGCGCGCCGAGACGCGTTGATCGCGATCGGCGAGGCGGCGCTCGCGCTCGGGGAGGCCGTGCTCGGCTACCGCTCCTCGGGCCTGCCCGGCCCGAAGGGCAACCAGGAGACGTTCATCTGGCTGGCCGAGGGCGGGCGCGAAGGCGGAACGCGCGATCCCCACGCCCTCGACGCGCTCGCGCGCGAGGTCGAGCCATGAGGCAGATAACCGTCCTCACGCACCGCGATCCCGAGGACATCGCCTCCGCGCTCTCCGAGCTGATCTCGCAGGCCTCCGACGCCGGGATCGCGCTGCGCTTCGACCCCGAAGAGACCGCCAAGCTCGGCTTGCAGCCTGCCGAGGGGCTCGTGCTGGACGCGCCCATCGAGCCCGACGTGGAGCTGTGCATGGCGCTCGGCGGCGACGGCACGATCCTGCGCGGGCTCCAGCACTACGCCGGCACCGGGGTGCCCGTGTTCGCGATCAACTACGGCGAGGTCGGTTTCCTCGCGACCGTCGAGCCGGACGACCTCCCCGGCCACGTCGGGCGCGCGCTGCGGGGCGAGTTCGAGCTCCTGCACCTGCCCGCGATCACCGTCGAGCTCCCGGACGGCGGTCCGCTGCACGCCATGAACGACCTCGCGATCACGCGCAAAGTCGGCGACCGCGTCGCCGAGCTGGCCTACTCGCTCGACGGCGAGGAGGCCGGCAGCGTGCGCTGCGACGGGCTGGTCGTCGCGACCCCCGCGGGCTCGACGGGCTACAACCTCGCCAACGGCGGCCCGGTGATGGCCTGGGGCGTGGAAGGGCTCGTCGTCTCCTTCATCGCGCCCCACTCGATGACCGCCCGGGCGCTCGTCGTGGCGCCCGGCGACGGCATCAGCATCCGCACGGGGACGCGCCAGCCGCTGGACGTGGCGGTCGACGGGCGCCCGGCCGGCGCCGTGGAGCCGGGGGCGATCATCCACGCCCGGTTCGTGAAGGACCTCGGCACGCTGGCTCAGCTGCCGGGCACCTCGTTCTACCGCCGCCTGCGCGAGAAGTTCGGCCGGCTGGCGAGCTGAGCAAGCGCGCCGGGGCGGCGCCGGGCGCTCAGGCCACGCGGGCGTCGCCGGTGCTCGCGCTCACGTCCTCGGCGGAGGCCGGGCCTTCCATCATCGAGGTGATGAACCCGTCGAGCTGGACGCGCGAGAAGCGGCGCTGCCCGCCGGGGGTGCGGTAGCAGGCGATGTGGCCGGCGTCGGTCCAGCGGCGGATCGTCGCCAGCGAGACGCCCAGGTACAGCGCGGCCTGCGAGCTCGTGAAAACCAGCCTGCGGTCGTTCGGAGAGGTGGTCGTCGGCATGTGGGCCTCGATCGTGTCGTCGGGGGCGGCTCGGGGACGCCGCCCGTTTCGCCTCTGTTTCGTCAGCTCGCGTCGTGAACTTGAGCGCCGCGGAGCTTTGTGGACGTTTCTGCCGTCCCGGGCCGGGAAGCGTCGTGTTGGCGAGATTGCCGGGCGAGGCCGTCGGCGCCGCCCGCACGTCTCCTTCCCGCACCGGCGCCGGCGGGCGGGGTCGCCGGCGAGAGAACGACGGCGCGATCGCAGTCCTGGAGCCAAAGACCCTGCTGAGAGCGCTTTTGCAGCGGGATCGGTGCATCTGCAACCAATCCTGCACAAAGGTCGCAAAGCTGGACATTTCGCCTGTTCCTGCGCTACCCTCACAAAACCTACTCATCTGTAGGGGCTGGAGCCATGGAGGGAATCAGCCGGAATCCCCGGTGCGTGCAGCGGCCGGAGACCATAGGAGGAAGCTGTGGAACAGTACGGCCGATAGTAAACGTACGGGTCGCCTCGAGCGGCCCCCCGGGGACGTCCTCAGCGGGCGGCGCAAGCTGCCGGCAAGGGCGTCCTCGTCTTTTAAGGCGACCCGCCGGGTCAGCCTTCGTGCGCGACCATTTTGCGCACGCGCGCTGCCAGTTCGAGCTCGTCCGCGGCATCGCTGGCGGGCGCTTCCAACAGCGGTGCGCCCTCGCGTTCGACCAGCGCGATGAAGCGCTCGACGAGCTCGGCGTCCAGCTGGCGCCCGGCGATTTTGCGCATCTCCGCGAGCGCGTCAGGGACCGGCATCCGCGGGCCGTTCGTTTCGCGTGAGGTCATCGTGTCGAACGTCGAGCAGATCGCGATGATGCGCGAGGCGAGTGGGATCTCGCCCGCGATCAGCCCGGCGGGGTAGCCGCCGCCGTCGACGCGCTCGTGGTGGTAGAGGATCGCGTCCGCCACAGGTCCGTAGCCGTCGAGCTTGCCGACCAGCGTCGCGCCATCCTGGGGGTGGCGGCGGATCACCTCCCAGTCGGCGTCCGTCAGCTGCTCCGGGTGAAGGATCCGGTCGGACCACGTGAACTTCCCGATGTCGTGCAGCAGGGCGGCGGTCTGGACGACCTCCCGCTCCTCCTCGTCGCATTCGAGCTCGATCGCCAGGGCGCGCGCGTAGCGGGCCACCGCGGTCGCGTGGCGGCTGGTCTCCGCGTCGCGCAGGGCGAGCGCGTCCAGCAGCATCGAGAGCACGCCGAGCTGCATGTTCGCGAGGTGGATGCTGCGCGCTTCGAGTTTTTCGGCGCGCTCCTCGGAGCGCAGCAGCGCGCCGATCAGGTAGTGGAAGATGCCCAGCACCAGCACCGCGCACAGCAGCACGAGCATGCCGAGGTTGGTGTAGGCGACGGCCAGCAGCGCCGCGAGCACCGCTGAGGTCAGGTGCCCCGGGATCAGGGGCACGAACGCGTCGCGGAACTGGCGGCGCAGCGAGCGGCCGTCTTCGACGTAGATGTCCACCGCGACCATCAGGAAGTTGATGAAGATCGTGATCACCGAGACCGCGAACACGAGCAGCCCGAAGGTCGCCCCCTTCGTCGCCGCCTGGTTGGTGTGGACGTCGCCGATGACGAGCCGGACGATCATGCTGCCCGCGAAGGCGTAGAACGTGAACGAGGACAGGTTCGCGAGCCACTGGGAGGGCGGCAGCCGGCGCGGAGCGGAGCGGATCACCGCCGAGGTGAGCCCGAACGCCACCGACGGCGCGGGGCCGAGCAGGCACATCGAGAGCACCATCGCGCTGTGCGCCGGCGTGAGGATGCCGTCGCCGATGGTCGAGCCGAGCTGGTCCCCGGCGAGGTAGACCGAGCCCAGGATCACGACCAGCAGCAGAGGCTGCCATTCGGCGATCGAGGACGTCCACACTGCGCCTGCGAGTGAGATCAGCAGCAGGGCCAGCTCGGCTGCCCACCAGATCCTTCGGATGAGAGCGGACGATTCCATGCCTGTGTGGTCCTTAACGGCCGACGGCGAGTCGGTCTAAAGGGGCAGATCGCTGCGAAGCCCCCGCAAGCGCGGGATCTTGCGGGTCGGCCCGAAGGGACGACGTCCCTCCCAGGACGCCGATTTCGCGAGTCGGCCGGGGAGGACGGCGCCCGGCTAGGGCGCGGGCTCGGCCACGCCCGCGCCCTCGGGGACCGAGTTCCCGAAGCG
The DNA here is from genome assembly GCA_963738815.1 of uncultured Solirubrobacteraceae bacterium. Taxonomy (GTDB): domain Bacteria; phylum Actinomycetota; class Thermoleophilia; order Solirubrobacterales; family Solirubrobacteraceae; genus Palsa-744. The sequence goes on along the minus strand of CAVTXW010000012.1, from coordinate 28,168 downwards.
CACCTGGGCGAAGATCGCGGCGGTGAGCGCGGCCCCGCTGCCGACGACGACGAACGCGAAGCGCGGCGAGCCGAGCGCCACGAGCGTGCCGCCGAGAGCGAGCCCGATCGCGGGCGTGATCGCGCTGATCGATTCGAGCAGGCCCATCACGCGGCCCTGCAGCGACGGCGGCGTGAGGCGCTGCAGGCCGCTGATCACGGGTGCGTACTGCACCCCGTTCCCGATCCCGCCGACGACCGCCGCGAGCGTGGCGAGGGCGAGCGTCGGCGCGATCGCGAAGCCGAGGTAGCCGCAGCCGATCGCGAGCGTGCCGCCCACGAGCAGGACGGTCAGGCTGCGGGTGCCGGCGCGCGCGAAGATGATGCTGCCGAGCACCACGCCGATGCCCCACGAGGTGACGAGCAGCCCGTAGCCGCCGTCGCCCGCGTGCGAGCGTCTTCTTCATGTAGGCGACCTCGATCGGCACCGCCGACTCGAAGAAGATCAGCCCGATGCCCTGGGCGATCAGCAGCGTGAGCAGCGCGCGCTCCCCGCGCACGTAACTGCCACGCGGCCCGCACCCGGGCGCGCACCGACTCGCCCCCGGCTTCCTCGACGTGGGGGTGCAGGTCGAGCAGCAGCGTGCCGGAGATCGCGAACGAGACGACGTCGACGAACAGCGCCGCCGCGGCTCCGGCCGAGGCGACGAGCAGGCCCGCGAGCACCGGGCCGAGCACGAACGTCACCGAGAAGACGACGTTCAGAGCGGCGTTGGCGTGCTGTTCGGCAGCGTGCGGATCCCCGCCGCCGTCGAGCTCCCGGTTCGCCGCGGCCGCCAGCTCGGTGCGGAGCAGGGCGTTGGCCGCGAGTGCCGCCGTGCCGTCGACGGCTACCAGCAGCAGGATCGCCGGCAGCCAGAAGTGAGACAGGAGCACGGCGACGGCGCCGATCGCGACCGCCTCGATGTAGAGCAGCGCGCTGAGCTCGTGACGTCCTTTGGAGGCCTCCACCCGCGCGATCACAGCCGGGACGACGAGCGCGGGGAGGACCTGTGCGGCGATCAGGACCGCGGCGACATCGAGCGCGCTTTGGGTGTGGTCGTAGACCGCGAGCGCGAGCGCGACGGTGCCGAACCAGGTCCCGAGCCGGTTGATGCCGTACGCCACCACGATGCGGCGCAGGCGCGGGTTTGCCATCACGGCCCTCACGGGGCGCGACCGTACCGGCTGGCGAGCACCTCTGTCGACGGCTGCACCGCCCGTGGCACGGGGCCGCCGGCAGGCCGGCGGCCGCCGCCCGGTCGCGATACCCGGCGATCCGCGCTGCCCGCCGAAACCGGCGCAACCCTCACATTTCGGTCAGGGGCTGCCGATACGTTGCCTGGATGGCCGCCCCTCAGCCCGACACTTCCGCGAGCCCGACGTCGGTGATCATCGCCGACGACCACACCGTCGTACGCGACGGGATCCGCTCCGTGCTCGAGCGCGAGGGCGGCGAGTACGAAGTCGTCGCTGAAGCGGCCGACATCCCGTCGATGGTGAGGCTCGTGCGCGAGCACAAGCCGGACCTGCTGACGCTGGACCTGACGATGCCGGGCGGTTCGAGCCTCGGCGCCCTGCCCTCCTGCTTCATCGCGCACCCGACGCTGGCGGTGGCGATCCTCACGATGCGCGAGGACCCCGAGTACGCGCGCCAGGCGCTGCGGGCGGGGGCGCGCTCCTACGTGCTGAAGGAGGCCGAGCCGGCCGAGCTGCTGCAGGCGTTCCGCCTCGCGGTGGCCGGCGGCAACTACCTGCACCCGCGCCTCGGCGCGCTGATGGCGGCCGGCGAGGAACCGGGCGGCGACAGCGTCGTGCTCTCAGACCGCGAGCGCGAGGTCGTGCGCCTGATCGCCAACGGCTACACGAACCCGGAGATCGCCGAGAAGCTGAACGTGGCGGAGCGGACCGTGAAGACCTACCGTGCGCGGGCGATCGAGAAGCTGGGGTTCTCCTCGCGGGCGGAGATCACCGCTTACGTGCGCAAGGTCGGGCTGGCGGATTAGCGCCCGGAGGGCGCAGGGGTCGCGCATGCGCGACCCCCAGGCGGGCCGCATGCGGCCCGCCTTGCGAGTGGCGCATGCGCCACTCGCCGGTCGGCGCATGCGCCGACCGCACAGCAGGATCAGCGCCTGATCGTCCGCTGTGCGGCCCGGTGCCCGTCGACGAAGAGCGTGTAGCGGACGCGACCGTGCCCGACGCGGGCGAGTCCTCGGCCCGGGATTCGGAGCTGGATTTCGCCCTGCGCGGTCTTCGTCACCGACGCGACACGGCCTCGCCGCGAGGCGTGGAGGGAGACGGTGCAGGTCCACGAGCACCTCACGAAGGCGACGCCGTCGCTGTCGACCGTCGCGCTGCGGACCTTCAACGCCACGAGCGGCGGGAGCCCGGGAACCAGCGCCGGCGGGCCGCAGTTCCGCGCGCGCGGCCCGGTTGCTCGGCCGATCCTGCCGACGACGGCGACAGACGTGGTCGCCGCAGCCGCTTGCCCGATTTCTTGGGCGTAACCGCTGGGCGAGACGAACGCCACCGCGGTGACCGCGTGCGCCTGCGTGGCGGCCTCGGTGTCCGGGCCGTTAACGGTGGTCGACACGAACAGCCACCAGCCGCTGAAGTCCGGGTCGATGGTGAGCGAGTCCGCCGGGCAGCTTCCGCCGTAGGTTTCGAGAGGGGCGATGCAGCCGACTCCGGCGGCGGTGGGGCACAGGCTCAGTTGCGTCTGCGTCAAGTCCCCGGTCCAGCCTCCTTCCCAGACAGCCGGGACCGCCGTGACCAGCTGGTTGGCTTGGAACGTGCCCGTGATCTCGGGCGGCGCGGCCACGCGGAGGGGCCCGTTCCAAACCGGGCTGAGCCCGGTAAGCCCGGTGTTGGACGTGGCCCTGAACGTCGTGCCCGCCGAAGGGGCGCCGGTTTCGATGTGCTGGCCGAACGCGAACGGGGAGCAATCCGCTCCGCCGGCGTTGCAGATCTGCCAGGCCCAGGTCTGATCGGGCGGGTTGCTGTTGCCGTTTGCGATCAGCAAGCCGCCCCCCGCTGCGTTCAGGTTGGCGGACACTGGGCCAGAGGTAAAGGAGCACGCCGGAGCCGAAACGGCCCCCGTCGCCAGCAGCGCCCCCAGGACCACGGCGATCCGTCGCATCCCGCAAGTCTAATTGATGGAACATCGCGATCGTCGCGGACCGGGCGCTAGTCTCAGCCTGTGAGCGCATCCAGCGTTCCCGAGAAGGGCCACCGCCTCGAGGGCATCTCCGCGCGCGCCTTCCAACACCCGGCCGACCGCGCCGCCACCGCCGCCCTCGCCTCGATCCCCTATCTCGACCAGGTCGTCCGCAAGGTCATCGAGCTCGGCTACGAGCGCGCGCTGCGCCAGAGCTACCTCGGCTCTGCGGTGCGGCTCTCCGAGGACCAGCTCGCCGACGTCTGGCGCGAGCACGCGATCGCCTACGCGACGCTCGACATCGCCGAGGTCCCCGACCTCTACCTGACCCAGTACCCGAGCCCCAACGCGATGGCGATCGGCTCCAAGAAGCCGATGGTCGTGGTCCAGTCCGAGCTCGTGCGACTGCTCGATCCGCCGCAGCGCCGCGCGGTCTTCGCGCACGAGGCGGCCCACATCCTCGCCGACCACATGCTCTACCGCACGGCGCTCGTGATCCTCGTGCTGCTCGGGCGCTCGGCGCGTCTGCCGCTGCCGCTGATGCCGGTGCGCACCGCGCTGCTGGAGTGGGGGAGGGCGACCGAGCTGAGCGCCGACCGCGCTGCCGCGCTCGTCACCCGCGACCCGCTCGCCGTCTGCCGCACGCTGATGTCCCTCGCCGGCGGCGCGATGGTCTCCGAGCTCGACCTCGACGTGTTCATGCGCCAGGGCCTCGACTACTCCGAGGCGCCCGGGATCCTCGAGCGCTTCACCCGGCTCACGCTCGAGCTGGGCGTGACCCATCCGCTGCCGGTCAAGCGCACCCACGAGCTGATGGCCTGGGTGCGCTCGGGCGAGTTCGACCGCATCGTCGGCTCCGGGGAGTACCACCGCCGCGGCGACCCGGTCGACCCGCGCGCCGAGGGCGGCGAGGCGGTCTCCTTCTACGCCGAGCGGATCCGCGACGCCTTCCGCGACGCGGGCGAGTCGATCGGCGGCGCCGGGCAGCAGCTCGCCGACTGGCTGCGAAAGCCGCGCGGGAGCGACGAGGATGGCGGCGGCGGCGACGGACAGGACGTCGCCGAGCGGTAGGCCGGCGCGGGCCGCTCGCTCGCGTGGAAGCTAGTAGCTGGGCTCTGCGTCGACGGTCTGCGCGCCCCGCGGGCGCCCGGCCAGCGGCACCGTGAGCCTCACGACCGTGCCCTTGCCGGCCGCGGGCACCCATTCCAGCTCACCGCCGACCAGCTCGGCGCGCTCGCGCATCCCGCCCGTGCCGAAGCCGCCGCCGTCCTCGCGCGGGCCGAGCCGCGCCGCGTCGGGCATGCCCTTGCCGTCGTCGGTCACGCTCGCGACCACCTGGCGCTCGTCGCCTGTGAGACGGATCACGGCGTGGGTCGCCTCGGCGTGGCGGCTGACGTTCGTGAGCGCCTCCTGTACGACCCTGTAGATCGTGGACTCGAGCTCGGGGTCGAGCCTGCCGCCGCCGCTGTGCGCTTCGCCGGGGTGCAGCTCTTCGTCGCGCCCGAACTCGATCTCGGTGGTCACGTCCAGGCCGTCGATCGCCTGCGCCCGGCGCGCGAGCGCCTCCAGGGCGGCGGCGAGGCCGAGGTCGTCGAGCGCGGCGGGCCGGAGCTCGGTGATGAGATGGCGCAGGCCGTCGATCTCGGTTCCGAGCCCCTCGAGCGCCTCCTCGACAGCGGCTGCCAGCGCTTCCTTGTCATCGAGGTCCCGCGCGTTGGCGAGCCTCATGCGCAGCGCGCCGATGCCCTGGATCGACTCGTCGTGGATCTCGCGCGCCCAACGGGTGCGCTCGCGCTCGCGCGCCTCCATCCCGTAACGCAGGCGTTCGATCTCGACCGAGCGCTCGGCGGCGAGGCGGACCGAGACGCTGTCGGCGAACGCCTTCAGCGCCTCCCGGTCGGGGCGCGCGGAAGGAGCTGTCCCGGCGCAGCGCGATCGCGAGGCCGCCGCCCTGTCCCTCCATCGAGAACGGCTCGATCAGCACCGCGCGGGCCTCGAGCCCCAGTTCGTGCAGGAACGCCGCCTCCTGACCGCGGGGCTTGTCGATCGCGACCGACTCGCCCTGCTGGTAGAGGGCCCCGAGCGCACTGCCCTGCACAGGCGCGATCCGCAGCCGCACGGAGCCGCCGCTCGCGCCGGCGACGCGCAGCTCGCCCTTCTCCTCGATCAGCAGCAGCATGTTGCTGGCGTCGAGCAGGGCGAGCCCGCGGTCCGCCATCAGCCGAAGCAGCCAGAGCTCTGATCCGGTCAGCACCGATACGAATTATGAGGGCGGCGAGGTCGGCTCCTGGACGAGCGTCTCCTCGCGGCCCTCGGTGGGCATCGCGACGGCCCCGTTCTCGCCGTTCAGAGAGCGCTCCGCAGCCGCCCTCGCGCGGGTCAGCAGCGTCGCCGGCGTCGCGTTCGCGCTCCAGGCGGACAGGCCCACCGAGATCCGCAGCGGCTCGCGGTGCCCGCGCGCTTCGACCTTGATCGCGCGCAGGCGGTCGAGCACCCGGCGCGCCACCATCTCGCCGCGGGGGCTGTCGGCGCCGGGCAGAACGATCAGAAGCTCGTGCTCGCTGGGCATGCCGACGCGGTCGAAGCGGCGGATCTCGCGGCGCAGGGCGCCGGCGATGTAGGCCATCGCCTGCTCGCGCAGCTCCCCGACCCCGATCTCAGACGGGGTCGGCCGGCGCTCCACGCCCGCCTCCGAGCGCTGCCCCTGCCCCGCCACCTCTTCGAGGTTGTCCACGACGACGAGCAGGCAGCTGAGCTGGGTGCCGTGCCGTTCGGCGCGGCCGATCTCCTCGAGCAACCGCTCATCCAGCTCGGCGGGACCCGGCCAGTCGAATGCGTCCGCCGCGCCCTTCCCCGGCGCGTTCTCGAAGCTCGAAGTGTCCTCGCCGGCAGCCATGCCCTCGTCTTGTCCGCAGTGTACGGGCGGCCGGTGTCCGTACCGGCCTACCGGAAGTATGCACCCGCCGGCCGCCGATGACCAGGGCTGCCGGGCCGCGACCGATCGCGCGATCCGTCGGCCGCCGTTGCTACACCTGCCCTCCCATGTTGCGCGAGCTGACAGTCGAGAACCTGCTGCTGATCGAGCGCGCGCGCCTGTGCGCCGGCCCCGGGCCTGAACGTCATCACCGGCGAGACCGGGGCCGGCAAGACCGTGCTCGCGCACGCGCTCGACCTCCTGCTCGGCGGCAGGGCCCGGTCCGGGATCGTCCGTCCCGGCGCCCAGGAGGCCTACGTCGAGGGCGTCTTCGACATCTCCGCCGAGCTACGCGCCCGGCTCCCGGCGGAGCTCGCCGAGCGCGTCGACGGCGGCGGGGAGGAGATCGTGCTCGCGCGGCGCCTCGGCGCCGACGGCCGCACCCGCGCCTACGTCAACGGCCGCGCGGCCAATGTCGCCGACCTGCGCGATGCGGGCGGGCTGCTGCTGTCCTTCTACGGCCAGCACGAGCATCGCAAGCTGACGCTCGCCGCCGCCCAGCTGCAGATCCTCGACGCGCTCTGCGGCGCGACGCACGAGCGGCGCCTGGCCGACTGCGCGCGCTCCCACGCCCGCACGCGCGAGCTGGAGGCGCGCCTGGCAGAGCTGCGCGAGCTGGCGGCGCACCGCGAGCGCGAGCTCGGGTTGCTGGAGTTCGAGCTCGGCGAGATCGACCAGCTCGCCCCCGATGCCGCCGAGCACGAGCGGCTGCTGGCAGCGCGCGAGCGCCTGCGCCACGCGGACGCGCTGCAGGGGGCGGCCGCCGCCGCGGCCGAGGCGCTGGGCGGCGACACGGGGGAGACGCCCGGCGCGGCCGAGCTGCTCGCGGGCGCGGTCGCGGCCCTCGACGGGGTCGCCGGGGCCGATCCTGCGCTCGATCAGCTCGCCGAGCGGCTGCGCGGCGCGGCGATCGAGTCCCAGGAGCTGGCCGGCGAGCTGCGCGAGTACGGCGCCCACGGCGCCGAGGATCTCGACGTCCCGGGCGTCGAGCCGACGCTCGAGGCCGTCGAAGCGCGGCTCGACGCGCTCGAGCGCGTGCTGCGCAAGCACGGCGGCAGTGTGGAGGCGGTGCTCGGCTTCGCCGCGGAGGCGCGCTCCCGGCACGACGAGCTGGCGGGGGCCGAGGTCGCGATCGAGACCGCAGAGCGCGAGCTGGCCGGGGCGCGCGGCGAGCTGGACGGGCACGTGGCGGCGCTGCGGGCCGCGCGGCGCAAAGCCGCCCCGCGCTTCGCGAAGGCCGTCGTGGAGCAGCTCGGCTCGCTCGCGATGGAGGACGCGAACTTCGCGGTCGAGCTCGGCCAGGGCGATCCCGGCCCGCGGGGCGCGGACACGGTGGAGTTCGTGATCGCGCCGAACCCGGGCGTGCCGCCGGGGCCGCTGCGCGAGATCGCCTCGGGCGGGGAGCTCTCGCGCGTGATGCTCGCGATCATGAGCGCGGCGAGCGCGGCCGCGCCGCAGGCGACGCTGGTCTTCGACGAGGTCGACGCCGGCATCGGCGGGCGCACCGCGAACGCCGTCGGCGCGCGGCTGCGCGAGCTGGGCGAGCGCGGCCAGGTGCTCTGCATCACCCACCTTCCGCAGATCGCCTCGCTCGGCGCGAGGCACTTCTCGATCGTCAAGGACACGGGCGCCGACCCCACGCGCGCCTCCGTCGTCGAGCTGGACGAGCCCGAGGTCGTCTCCGAGCTGGTGCGGATGCTGGGCGCGGACGGCGACGACAGCGCCGCCCGGCGCCACGCGCGCGACCTGCGCAAGGCCGCCTGAGCGCGCCGCGCGGCGCGATCGGCCCGCCGGCCGGCCGCGAGGGCGCCTCGCACCGTCGCGCGAGGCCCCGCCCGGGCGCCGCCTGCAGGCGCGGCGCCCGTTACCCTCGGCACCATGGCCGCGACGAGACCGAGCCGTCCCGCGGGGGGTTTTGGTTCACGACAGCCCGCGCCGCCGCCGGCGCGCACGCCTGTGCCCGGGCTGCCGCCGGCGCCCCTGCCGGAGGTGGCCGGCGCCGTTCGCCCCGGCCGGCGCACCAAGCTCCTCGTCAAGCACCTCGTGCCCGGCGACATCGCGCTGATCGACCACCTCGACGTCGACCGCGTCTCCGCCGAGGAGCTGATCGCGGCGGAGGTGGCCGCGGTCGTCAACTGCCGGCCCTCCTCCGGCGGCACCTACCCGAACCTCGGGCCGCTGCTGCTCGTGGAAGCCGGGATCCTGCTCGTGGACCTGCCCGACGACGCGCTGTTCGGCCTCGTCTCCGACGGCGATCCTCTCGTCCTGCGCTCGCGCCTGGTCCCGAGCCAGGACGGCTCGCCGCCGCCGGCTCCGCCGGTGGGCCTCGAAGGCGGCTCCTTCCCGGCGCGCATGGAGGCCGAGGTCATGCGGCGCGGCGAGACGCTCGCGCGCGGCGAGGTGCTCGACCTGGCGCGGGTCCGCGCCGACACCGAGGCGCGCAGGCGCGAGGTCGGAGAGGCGCTCGAGCGCTTCGCCCACAACACGATCGAGCACATGCGCGAGGAGCGCGAACTGCTGACCGGCCGGATCGTGCTGCCGCGCTTCCAGACGGACTTCCGCGACCGCTCGACGCTGCTGGTCGTGCGGGGGGTCGAGCACCAGCGCGACCTGCGCGCGCTGCGGCCCTTCATCCGCGACAAGCGCCCGCTGATCGTCGCGGTGGACGGCGGCGCCGACGCCGTGCTCGAGGCGGGGCTGACGCCCGACATGATCGTCGGCGACATGGACTCCGCGGGCGCGGCCGCGCTGGGCTGCGGCGCCGAGCTCGTCGTGCACGCCTACCCTGACGGCCGGGCTCCGGGCCGTGAGCGCCTGGAGGAGCTCGGCCTGCCGTTCAAGCTCGTGCCGGCGCCGGGCACGAGCCAGGACGTGGCGATGCTGATCGCGGCCGAGAAGGGCGCGCGGCTGATCGTCTCCGTCGGCTCGCAGTTCAACCTCGTCGAGTTCCTGGACCGCAACCGCAAAGGCATGTCCTCGACGTTCCTGACGCGGCTGCGGGTGGGCGAGATCCTCGTGGACGCGAAGGGCGTGAGCCGCCTCTACCAGCCGCGCCCCGGCATCGCGCCCCTGCTCGTCGTGATCGCCGCCGGCCTGATCGCGATGGTCGCGGTGATCTGGGCGACCCCCGCGCTGCACGACGTCGCCGAACTGGTCTGGCTGAAGCTGCAGGCGCTGTTCGGCGCTCACTGAGCGCCCGCGAGCGCCCCTAGGCACCTGGTCAAGTGTTCGACTACCGCTACCACGCACTGTCCCTCGCCGCCGTGCTGTTCGCCCTCGCGCTCGGCGTCCTGATCGGCGTCGCGATCGGCGACACCAACCTGGTCTCCTCGGCCAAGAGCGGGATCGTCCACAACCTGAACGCGGAAGTCGACGAAGCGCGCAAGCAGGCCGACACGCTGCAGGACCGCCTCACCAACGAGGAACAGTTCTCGCGCGGGCTGTACCCGCTCGCGGTCCACGAACTGCTCAACGGGCGCAGCGTCGGGCTCGTGTTCCTCGGCGAAGCCTCCAACGAAATCAACTCGCTCGTGAAGACGACGGTCACCCAGGGCGACGGCACGCTCGCCACCGTCGTGGCGGTGCGCGAGCCGCTCGACCTCACCACCATCGCCCGCGAGGCCGCCGGCACGCACTACGCCGCCCTGAACGAATCGCCGGCGCTGCTCGAACACTTCGGCGAGCTGATCGGGCGCCAGCTCGTCAGCGGCGGCGCGCGCGTCAACCAGGAGCTGCTCAGCCGCGTGCGCGGAGGCCTGCTGAGCGCGTTCGACGGCCAGCTGACGCATCTTGAAGGCGTGGTCCTGGCCCGCAGCCACGAGCCGGAAGGGATCACCGCTGAGCAGGCGGAAGCGGACAGCCGCTTCGAAGCCGGTCTGATCGCCGGTGTCTCCGCCGCCGGCGTCCGCGCCGTCGGCGTCGAGCTGACGAGCTCACAGCCGTCGCAGATCCCCTGGTTCAAGGGCCACAAGATCTCGAGCGTCGACAACCTCGACGACCAGGCGGGCCAGGCCGCGCTGCTCTACGCGCTCGCGGGCTACCCGGGCACGTTCGGGACCAAGGCGACCGCCGACTCGCTGCTGCCGACGGTCAACTCGAACACCTCCACGACGCCCTAGCGGCACCCGTCCGGCTCGCCCCGGGGGGCGAACCCGCCCCCCGGAAACGGGCACAGGCGGGCGTCCGCCGCCGCCGCTAGCTTCAGGCGATGCACGCCCTGCCCCTGGTGCTCGCCACGCTGATCGCGCTGGCACTGGCACCGGCGCTGGTGAGGGCGATGGCCGAGCGCGGGCAGGTGCACGCCAACTACCGCGGGCGCCGGCTGCCGTTCCCGCTGGGCGTGCTCACACCCGTCGCCGCGGCGCTCGCGCTCGTGCCGCTGATGCTGATCGCGCGGCTCGCGCCCGCCTCGCTGTTCCATCCCGAGCTCGCGCCCGTCGCGCTCTACGCCTTCGGCGTCGCGCTGCTGGGGCTGATCGACGACACGCTCGGCGAGCGGGGCGGGCCGGGCGGGGCGGAGCCGGCACCTCGCGGATGGCGCGGCCACGGCGCCGCGGTGCTTCGAGGCGAGCTCTCGACGGGCGCGCTGAAGGCGGCCGGCGCGGTCGGTCTCGCGCTCCTGGCGATGGATGCGCTGGCGCTCTCGGACGGGCGCTGGCTGCTGGCGGCGGCGGTGCTCGTGCTGAGCACCAACGCCTTCAACCTGCTCGACCTGCGGCCGGGCCGCACGCTCAAGGCCTTCGTGCTGCTGGGCGCCGGGGTCGTGATCGGCTCGGGCGAACTGCGCGCGCTCTGGACGGTCGGCCTGTTCGCAGGCCCCGTGCTGGTGGCGGGCGCCTATGACCTGCGTGAGCGGGCGATGCTCGGCGACACCGGCTCGAACGTGGTGGGCGCCCTCGCGGGCCTGCTGCTGGTGCTGAGCCTCTCGACCACCGCGCAGCTCGTGGCCCTCGCTCTGCTGCTCGCGATCACCCTCTACGGCGAGCTGCGATCGATCTCCGGGCTGATCGAACGGACTCCGGGGCTGCGGGAACTAGACTCCTGGGGCAGGCCCTCATGACCGCCTCCTCCGACCGCCACGCGCAGCCGCCCAGCAAGACCCGGTTCATCTTCGTGACCGGCGGCGTGGTGTCCTCGCTCGGCAAGGGGATCGCCGCGGCCTCGATCGGGCGTCTGCTGGTCTCGCGGGGCCTCACGGTCGGACTGCAGAAGTTCGACCCCTACATCAACATCGACCCGGGGACGATGTCGCCCTACCAGCACGGCGAGGTGTTCGTCACCGAGGACGGCGCCGAGACCGACCTCGACCTCGGCCACTACGAGCGCTTCACCGATGCGAACACGAGCCGCGCCTCCAACGTGACCGCCGGTGGCATCTACGACACGGTGATCCGGCGCGAGCGCCGCGGCGACTACCTCGGCGGCACCGTGCAGGTGGTGCCGCACATCACCGACGAGATCAAGCAGCGCATCTCGCTGATCGCGGAGTCCAGCGACGTGGACTTCGTCATCACCGAGATCGGCGGCACCGTCGGCGACATCGAGTCGCTTCCGTTCCTGGAGGCGATCCGCCAGTTCCCGGTGGACGTCGGCAGGCGGCGCTGCATGTTCATCCACCTCACGCTCGTGCCCTACATCGGCCACGCCGGGGAGCTGAAGACCAAGCCCACCCAGCACTCCGTCAACGAGCTGCGCAGGATCGGGATCGCGCCGGACATGCTGATGTGCCGCTCGGAGAGCCCGCTCTCGATGGACATCCGCCGCAAGATCGCGCTGTTCGCCTCGCTCGGTACGGAGGCGATCGTCTCCGCCTGCGACGTGGACAACATCTACAAGGTGCCGCTCACTTTCCGCGAGCAGGGCGTCGACGATTTCATCCTCGAGCACTTCGGCGTCGAGGCCCACGAGCCGGACCTCGAGCGCTGGAAGGAGCCGATCGAGCGCTCCGCCCGCGCGACGCGCACCGTCAAGATCGGCCTCGTCGGCAAGTACGTGCAGCTGGAGGACGCCTACCTGTCGGTCTCAGAAGCGCTCCGTCACGCAGCCTCCCTGCAGGACAGCCGCGTCGAGATCGACTGGATCGACTCCGAGCAGCTCCTGGACCCCGGGCAGGCCGCCGAGCGGCTGCGGGGCGTCGACGGCATCCTGATCCCGGGCGGCTTCGGTGGCCGCGGCTGGGAGGGCAAGATCCACGCGGCGCAGGTCGCCCGCGAACAGGGGATCCCCTACCTCGGCATCTGCCTGGGAATGCACGTGGCGGTCAGCGAGTTCGCGCGCAACGTCGCGGGCCTGGAGGGCGCGAACTCGACCGAGATGGATCCCGAGACGCCGCATCCCGTCATCGACCTGCTGCCCGAGCAGAAGGAGGTCTCCGACCTCGGCGGCACGATGCGCCTCGGAGCCGACCCGATCAAGCTCCACGACGGCACACGCGTGCGCGAGATCTACGGCGAGGCCGTGATCTACGAGCGCCACCGCCACCGCTACGAGGTCAACAACCTGCTGCGCAAGCGCATGCAGAGCGCGGGCCTCGGCATCTCCGGCACCTCGCCGGACGAGCGCCTGGTGGAGGTCATCGAGCTGGCCGAGCACCCGTTCTACGTCGCCTCGCAGTTCCACCCCGAGTTCAAGTCGCGCCCCGAGCGCCCCGCGCCGCTGTTCCGCGAGTTCGTGAAGGCGGCGCTCGCCCACTCCGGCGAGCGCTCGCCGGATGACGAGCTGACGGTCAAGGACGCACGTGCCGGCGCCGCCGAGCGAGCCGGCGAGGCCGCCGGGCGGCCGTGAGCGCCGGCACTGCGGCGGCCAGAGCGGCTCTCCAGCACCGCTACCTGAGCACGATCTTCGCGGAGCTCTGCGCGATCCCGAGCCCTTCGCTGAGCGAGCGGGCGTGCGGGCAGCGTGTGGCCGCTGAGCTCGGAGCGCTGGGGCTTCAGACCGTCGAGGACCGGGCCGGCGAGGCGATCGGCGCCGACAGCGGCAACCTGCTGGCGCGCCTGCCCGGATCCCCGGACCCCGACAGCGCGCCCGAGCGGCGCTCGGTGCTGCTGTGCGCCCACCTCGACACGGTCCCGCTGCAGGCGCCGGTCGAGCCCGTTCTTCGCGACGGCTTCTGGGAGAACGAGAACGAGGGCATCCTCGGCGCCGACAACAAGGCCGCGATCGCCGTGCTGCTGGCCCTCGCCAGGCAGGTGCGCCAGGAGGGCGCGCCCGTGGACGTCGAGCTGCTGTTCACGGTCGGCGAGGAGATCGCCCTCGCCGGCGCCGCCGAGTTCGACCCCTCGCCCCTGCGCAGCGAATACGGCTATGTCTTCGACCACGCCTCGCCGATCGGCGAGGTCATCATGGACTCGCCGTGCCACTTCCGCGTGTCCGCGAAGTTCCGCGGCGCCGCCGCGCACGCCGGGATCCGCCCCGAGGACGGGCGCAGCGCGATCCTGGCGGCGAGCCGTGCCGTCGCCTCGATGCGCCACGGGCGGATCGAGGGGGAGGGGACCGTCAACATCGGCACGATCGCGGGCGGGAGCGCGATCAACGTGGTACCCGAACGCTGCCGGCTGAGCGGGGAGGTGCGGGGACTCGACGACCAGCGCGGCGAGGCGCTCGTCGCCGAGGTCGTCGATCGCATCCACGAGGCCGCGAACCGCCCTGACTGCGACGTGGACGTGGACGTGTCGGTGGAGCGCACGTTCGCCGGCTACAGGCTGGCGCCCTCGGCAGCGCCGGTGCGCGCGGCGGAGGCGGCGCTGCGGTCGTGCGGGCACGAGCCGGTGCGGATCTCCAGCGGCGGCGGCTCAGACGCCAACGCGCTGATCGCCAAGGGCTTCCCGACCGTGAACCTCGCGAACGGCACCGAGCGCAACCACGAGCCCGGCGAGCGGGTCTCCGAGGTGGCCCTGCAGGAGATGCTCGGTGTGGCTCTGGCGCTTGTTCACGAGGTCGCAGCGACCACCGACTACGTCGGCGGTGCCCCACCGGACCCGGCGCGCTAGCGTCCAGCCGAGATGCTCAAGCTGCGCCGCGCCACAGTGATCGACGCCTCCCCGCCGGCCGGCGCGCAGAGCGGGGAGCAGCGTCTGACGGTCCAGCTCCTGGCGGCCGGCGGCTCCGCGCCCGGCCTCGACGGCGCGGACCCCGGCGTCTCGCCGGAGCGCCGTGAGGCGATCGCGGACATCGCGCTCGTGGGCGCCTCGCACGCCGGCGATGAGGTGATCGTGAACGTCGAGGCCCTGGACCTCGGCCTCGGCTCGGGCGGCTTCGACGTCGTGCACGCCAACCTCACGCGCGGCCTGAGCGCCCCCGGTGCGGACTCCCGCAACGTGATGAAGCTGAACTACACGAGCCTGCAGCACACCGTCGAGCCGGTCGAGACCGTCGGCGCGCAGCCGCTCGAGCTGCCGCTCGGACGGCCGGTGGGGGTGCTCTCGCTGCACGGCCAGCTCGCGCCGGTGGCCTGGGCCTACGCGCAGGCGAGCCCGGGGGCGCGGCTCGGCTACGTCCAGACCGGCGGCGGCGCGCTCCCGGGCGCGCACTCGCGCACGGTGGCGGCTCTGCGCAGAGAGGGGCTGCTCGCGGGCCACATCACCGCGGGCGCGGCCTACGGCGGCGAGCTCGAGGCCGTGAGCGCGGCGGGCGCGCTCCACCACGGCATCGGCGTGCTCGGCTGGGACGCGGCGGTCATCGGCCCCGGCCCCGGGATCGTCGGCTCGAGCTCGCGGCTCGGCCACGGCGGGATGGCGGCGCTCGACAGCGCCCACGTGGCTCTGGCGCTGGGATGCCCGGCACTGCTGGTCGCGCGCATGTCCTCCGGCGACAGCCGCGAGCGCCACCGCGGGCATCTCCCACCACACCCTCACCGTGCTGGAGCTGCTGCTCGAGCCCGTCACGGTCGCGCTGCCGGCCGGGATGCGCTCGCCGGTCGGAGCGGACCTGCGCGCGGGCCTCGGCGCGGTGTTCGGAGGGGCCGCCGCCGCACGCCCGGCGCCGGCCACCGACGTGGAGCGCCCGGTGCGGATCACCCGCCACGACTGGCGGCGCGCGGAGGTGGACCTGCCGGCCTACGCGGCGAGCGGGCTGCCGGCCGAGACGATGGGGCGCAGCCTGGCCGAGGATCCGCTGTTCTTCGGGGCCGCGCTGGCGGGCGGGGCCGCACTCGCCGAGCTGGCCGGCTCGGGGACCGAGCCCGCGCTCGAGGGTTCGGGGGCCGGGCCGGCGCTCCGAGGGTTCGGGGGCCGGGCCGGCGCTCGAGGGATCGGGGGCCGGGCCGGCGCTCCGTGCCGGCCCGGGCGGCCCGGGCGGCCCGAACATCCCGAGCGTCCCGGGCGGCGCGGGCGGCAGCGAGGCCGCTTGAGCTCGCCGCGCGCCTTCGAGGCGCTCGGAGGGGAGACCGTCTACGAGGGCCGGCTGGTGGATGTCCGCATCGAGCGCTTCCGCCACGCCGACGGCGAAGAGGTCACACGCGAGATCGTCCGGCACGCCGGTGCCGTCGGCATGCTGGCCTACGACGAGAACGACGTGTGGCTGGTGCGCCAGCCGCGCGAGGCGATCGGCGAGCCGGACCTGCTGGAGGTCCCGGCCGGGCGGCTCGACAAGGAGGGCGAGGCGCCCCTCGCCGCCGCCAAGCGCGAGCTGGCCGAGGAGATCGGCCGCGCCGCGGAGCGATGGGAGCCGATCGTCACGTACTACACCGCAGCCGGCTTCACGGACGAGCGTGTGCACCTGTTCGCCGCCACGGGGCTGTCCGAGGCGAGCGCCGACAGCGGCGAGCAGGAGCGGATCGAGGTCGTGCGCTGGCCGCTCGCCGTCCTGGATGGGGCGATCGCCGAGTGCCGCGACGCGAAGACGCTGATCGCGCTGTACTGGCTCGCCCGGCGCCTGAACGCCTGATTGCACCCCGAGGAGGGGCGGCCGGCGGCGCGAAGCTGTCGGGGTGGCCCAACCCGAGACGATCGCCGCCGATGCACTTGGCGCAGATGGCCGCGCACGCGTGCAGGACGGCGCGGGCGCGGCTGCGCCAGGCTCCTCCGAGCGGCTGGTGGGCGACTTCCTCGCCTACCTGGAGCTCGAGCGCGGCCTGTCGCGCAACACGCTGGACGCCTACCGCTCGGACCTGGCGCAGCTCTGCGCCTACCTCGACCGCCACGGGCTGAGCGTCGAGGGCGCGACCCACGGCGATCTCGCGGCGTTCCTGGACGAGCTGGCCGAGGGCGGTGCGGGCCGGCCGCCGGTCGCGGCGACGACGCTGGGACGCAAGATCGCCTGCCTGCGCTCGTTCTACCGGCACCTGCGCCGCGACGAGCTGATCGAGCACGACCCGACCGCGGACCTGCACGGGCCGCGCAAGCCCAAGCGGCTGCCGCAGGTGCTGAGCCGGGAGGAGGTGCGGCGGCTGCTCGAGCAGCCGCGGGGATCGAGCCCGCTGACCCAGCGCGACCGCGCGCTGCTCGAGGTGATGTACGCGTGCGGGCTGAGGGCCTCCGAGGCGGTGTCGCTGGAGCTGGGGGACCTCGACCTGGAGGAGGGGCTGCTGCGCACGCGCGGGAAGGGCTCGAAGGAGCGGATCGTGCCGGTGGGCCGCCAGGCGCTCGCCGCGCTGTCCGTCTACCTGCGCGGCGGGCGCCCGGAGCTGGTCGGCAACAGGCCGCAGTCGCGGCTGCTCGTCAACCACCGTGGCGGCGCGCTCACGCGGCAGGGGCTCTACAAGATCGTCCAGGGGCACGCGCGCTCCGCGGGTCTCGAGCGGCGGATGAGCCCGCACACGCTGCGCCACAGCTTCGCCACGCACCTGCTCGCCGGCGGCTGCGACCTGCGCTCGCTGCAGGAGATGCTCGGCCACGCCGACCTCGCGACCACGCAGGTCTACACGCATCTCTCAGCCGAGCGCCTGAAGGACGCCTACTTCGGTGCGCACCCGCGGGCCACGGCCCGCGGGCTGCTCACTGCGCCGGACCCCTCGGCGGCGAGCGCCGCCGCAGACGGGTAGACATCCGCCGATGAGCATCCCGCCGGCAAGGCGAGCCTTCGTGCTCGTGATCGACGCGTGCGGGGCCGGCGCGCTTCCGGACGCGGCGGCCTACGGCGACGAGGGGACGAACACGCTGAGCCACCTCGCCACCGCCGCGGGCGGTCTGAGCCTGCCCGTGATGGGCGCGCTCGGGCTCGGGTCCGTCACGGAGATCGAGGGCGTTCCGCCGAGCGCGGACCCCGCCGTGCACGGGCGCCTGTCTCCGATCGGCCCGGGCAAGGACTCGATCACCGGCCACTGGGAGCTGATGGGCGTCACGCTCAGGGCGCCGCTGCCGACCTACCCCGAGGGGTTCCCGCCCCCGCTCGTGGCGAGGCTCGTGGCGGCGATGGGCAGGGACGTCCTCTGCAACCGTCCCGACAACGGCCTGGCCGCGATCGAGCAGTTCGGCGAGGAGCACCTGCGCAGCGGCGCGCTGATCCTCTACACCTCGCAGGACTCGGTGGCGCAGCTCGCCGCGCACGTCGACGTCGTGCCCGAAGCGGAGCTGTACGAGCTGTGCGGGCGAGCGCGGGAGGTGCTGAGCGGGCCCGACGGCGTCGGGCGGGTGATCGCCCGGCCCTTCGCGGGGCGCCCGGGGTCCTTCGAGCGGACGCCCGGACGGCGCGACCTGTCCCTGACGCCGCCCGCCCGCAGCTATCTGGAGGAGATCGAGAGCGCCGGGCTGCCCGTCACCGGGATCGGGAAGATCCGCGACCTGTTCGCCGGGCGCGGCGTGACGAGCTCGCTTCCGGGGGCGACGAACGCGCAGGCGCTCGCCTCGGTCGCGGCGCTGGCGCGAGAGATGCCCGCCGGGCTCGCGTTCGCGAACCTGATCGAGACCGACCAGCGATACGGCCACCGCAAGGACGTCCCCGGCTTCGCGCGGGCCCTGGAGGAGATCGACGCGAGCGTGGGGGAGCTCGCGGCGGGGCTTGGCGAGGGCGACCTGCTCGTCGTGACCGGCGACCACGGCGTCGACCCGCTGCACCCGGGGACCGACCACACCCGCGAGAGCGTGCCGCTGCTGGCGCTCACCGGGGCGATGGCGGCGCGCCGGCCGCGCGGCGGCTTTCGCCACGACGGCGCGATGGCCGATGTCGGGGCGAGCGTGCTGCGCTGGCTCACGGGGCAGGACGCCGGTGGGCTGCCGGGGCGGGCGTTCCTAAGCTGAGTCGGCATGCCTGAGCTTCCCGAGGTGGAGACGATCCGCCGCCAGCTCGCGCCGGTGGTCGAGGGGCGGCGCATCGAGCGCATCGAGATCGACGATCCGCGCTGGTCGCGGCCGCTGGCGCCCGCCGAGCTCGAGGACGCGCTGCGGGGGCGGCGCGTGGAGAGCCTCGGCCGCCGCGGCAAGTACCTGCTCTGGCACCTGGAGGGCGACGTGCACCTGGCCCAGCACCTGCGGATGACCGGCTCGGTGCTGGCCGACCCCGAGCACGAGCCCGGGCACGTGCGGGTGAGGATGGTGCTGTCCCGGCGCAGCGGCGGGAAGACGACGGCCCCCGGCTCGCGGCCGGGCACCCGGCGGGTGCGGCTCGTGATCGACGACCCGCGACGCTTCGGCACCGGCGAGCTGCTGCTGGGGTCAGAGGCGCTCGCGGCGTTCCTCGACGCGAGGCTCGGCCTGGAGCCCTTCGACGAGGGCTTCACCGCCGAGCATCTGCGCGAGGCGCTGCGTGGGCGCCGGGCGCCGATCAAGGCCGTGCTGCTCGACCAGCGCACGATCGCGGGCGTCGGGAACATCTACGCCGACGAGGCGCTGTTCCGCGCGGGCATCCATCCGCTGCGCGAGGCCGGGACGCTGACGAAGACTCAGGTGGAGCGGCTGCGCGAGGGCATCGTCGCCTCGCTGCAGGCCGGGATCGACGCCCGCGGCGCGAGCATCGACGATTTCAAGGACATCGACGGCGTCAAAGGGACCTTCCAGAACCGCTTCCTGGTGCACCTGCGGGAGGGTGAGCCGTGCCCGGTGTGCGGCGGGACCGTCAGGAAGATGTTCGTCGCCGGACGGGGGACCTACGTCTGCGAGCGCTGCCAGCCGCGACCGCGGCGGCGGGCGGTCAGGCAGCCAGGAGCTCGTCCAGGCGGCCGTCCTCCTCGGCGGCGAGCAGCTCGCTGAAGCCGCCGATCAGGTGCTCGCCGATGACGACCTGCGGGAAGCTCATCATCCCGGTCTTCCGGGCGAGCGCGAGCCGGCCCTCGGGATCCTTGGACAGGTTGACCTCCTCGTAGGCGACGCCGCGGGAGCTCAGGAGCCCCTTGACGCGGGCGCAGAAGGAGCACGGATCGGTCGTGTAGACGGTGACGGAAGCCATTACTTCATAAAGTATAGTACAGGCCCTAATAGAAATTAAAGGGGTTAACCGCGTCGCTGGCGCCGCCGGCGCTGCACCGCCAGGCGCGGTGGAGGGCCGTGGGCGTCCTGGGCGAGCCTAGACTCGTCGCATGGCGGGGCCGGTCAAGACGGAGGCGGTGGTGCTGCGCTCGATGCGCTACGGCGAGGCCGACCGCATCCTGCACCTGTACACGCCCGGCGCGGGGCCGGGTGGGCGCGATCGCGAAGGGAGTGCGGCGCGCGCGCAGCCGCTTCGGCGGGCGGCTGGAGCCGTTCTTCAGGATCCAGGCGGAGCTGCACGAGGGCCGCGGCGAGCTGCTGACGGTCACCGGCGCGCAGACGGTCGATGCGCATCCGCGCCTGCGCGGCGACGCGCGCGCGATCGACGCGGCCGCGCGTGCGTGCGACGCGGTCGGGCGCCTGTTCGAGACCGAGGAGCCGCACCCGGGCGTGTTCAACCTGCTGTGCCGCCAGCTGGCGCTGCTCGACGAGCAGGCGGGGTCCTCCGAGCCCGCCGCGGGCAGGGCGGGCTCGCTGAGCTTCCGGCTGAAGCTGATGCTCGCGGCGGGGCTGGCGCCGCAGCTCGGCGCCTGCGCGAGCTGCGGCGAGACCGAGCACCTGGTCGGGTTCTCGGGGGCGGCGGGCGGCGTCGTCTGCGCTGCCTGCGAGGCGGGGTCGTTCCCGCTCGGCGCCGAGGCGCACGAGTTCATGGCGGAGGCGCTCGGGCGGGCGCTGAACGAGGCGCCGGCGGCCGGCGAGCAGGCGCTCTCGCCAGGCCGAACGGGCGATCGCGCGCGACGCTCGAGCACCACGCGCACGTGCGGCTGATGCCGGCGTTCGCGGCCGCGTAGTGGGGTAGTCTGGCGGCCGTGGACGAGGGCCTTCCGATCGCCTATCGCGTGCTCGAGCGCGGCGTTCCCGTGCTCAGCAGCGACGGCGAGGAGGTCGGCACCGTCGACCACGTGGTGGCGGCCTCGAACAGGACATCTTCCACGGGGTCGTGATGTCCTCGAAGCGGCTGGGCCGGCGCTTCGTGCCCGCCGAGGACGTGGCCTCGCTGCACGAGCGCGGGGTCGATCTGCGGATCAGCTCCGCGGAGGTCGCCGAGCTTCCCGCGCCGGGCGGCAGGGCGCCGGAGTACACGGAGGATCCAGCCGAGTCGAAGTGGGAGCACTGGGCTCGCAAGCTGAGCTTGCGAAAAGACTGGCACGAGTCCTAGACCGGGCGCCCGGCCCCGGCCGCAGCCGGTGCGAGAATCGGGGTGTGACCCCGACAGAGGCCGTAGCCGAGGAGTTCGCCGAGCGCGTCGCCGCGCAGGAGGAGCTGCTGCTCTCGCCGCTTGCGGCCCGCTCCTATCCGGCGCTGCGAGAGCACGCCGAGGAGGACTGCTCGCTGCGCACGCCGTTCCAGCGCGACCGCGACCGGATCGTGCACTCGAAGGCGTTCCGCCGCCTGACGCACAAGACGCAGGTGTTCGTCTCCCCGCAGGGCGATCACTACCGCACGCGGCTGACCCACACGCTGGAGGTCACGACGATCTCGCGCACGGTGGCGCGGGCGCTGCGGTTGAACGAGGACCTGGTCGAGGCGATCGGCCTCGGGCACGACCTCGGGCATCCGCCGTTCGGCCACATCGGCGAGGAGGTCCTCGACGCGTGCCTGCGGGAGCGGTTCTCCTCGAGCTTCCGCCACTACGAGCACTCGCTGCGCATCGTCGAGCGGCTGGAGCCCGCGCCGAGCTCGGTGCGCGGGACAGTGGCGGCGGGGCTCAACCTGACGAGCCAGGTGCGCGACGGGATCGCGCGGCACTCCAGCCGGGCGGAGCTGCCGGCGACGCTCGAGGGGCGGATCGTGCGGCTGATCGACCGCGTGGCCTACATCAACCACGACATCGACGACGCGGTGCGCGCGGGGCTGCTGAGCGAGGGCGAGCTGCCGGAGGAGCCGATCGAGGTCCTCGGCCGCTCGGGCTCGGCCCGGATCGACCGGCTGGTCCACGACATGGTCGAGCACTCCGAGCGGGCCGGGGAGATCGTGCAGGGGCCGGAGGCCGGGCCCGCGATGGCGCGGCTGCGCGAGTTCATGTTCGAGCGGGTCTACCTGGGTCCGGCGGTGCGCGCCGAGCACGCGAAGATCGAAGCGGTGCTGCGCAGGCTGTTCGAGCACTACGTCGAGCATCCCGAGCTGCTGCCGCCGGCGGTGGCCGGGGAGGAGGTCCTCGCCCAGCGGGTGACCGACTACCTGGCCGGGATGACCGACCGCTACTGCATCCGGGAGTACACCGAGCTCCAGGTGCCGCGGGCGTTCGCGAGATAGGTTCTCTCGATGGCCCTCTACACGCGCGAGTCGCGGGACGCGGTCCGCGACGCGGTCGACTTCGTCGAGCTGGTCGGCGCGCGCACGGAGCTGCGCCGGGCCGGACCGGCGCGATATGAGGGGCTGTGCCCGTTCCACGACGAGCGGACGCCCTCGTTCGGGATCGACCCGGCCCAGAAGGTCTACTACTGCTTCGGCTGCCAGGCCTCCGGCGACGTGTTCACGTTCGTCCAGGAGTCCGAGGGCGTGGACTTCCGCGGGGCGCTCGAGCTGCTCGCCGAGCGCTACGGGATCGAGCTGCAGCGCGAGCAGGAGGACCCGCGCGAGGCCGAGCGCCGGCGCGAGCGCGAGCGGCTGCTCGAGCTGCTCGCCCGCACCGCCGACTACTACCAGCGCTATCTGTGGGAGTCCAAGGAGGCGGCCCACGCGCGCGAGTACCTCGCCGGGCGGGGGCTGGGGGAGGAGATCCTGCGGGAGTTCCGCGTGGGCTACTCGCCGAGTGCGTGGGACAACGTGCTGAAGGCGTCGGCGCGGGGCGGCTTCAGCGCCAGAGAGCTCTACGAGGTCGGACTGGCGCAGCGCTCGGGCGGGAGCGGGCGCGTCTATGACCGCTTCCGCTCGCGCATCATGTTCCCGCTGGCCGACACGCGCGGGCGGGTGCTCGGCTTCGGCGCGCGGGCGCTCGACCACGACGGGGCCGGCGAGGAGACGGCGGACGGGCGGCGCCGGCCGAAGTACCTGAACACGTCCGACAACGACGTCTACCACAAGGGCATGCACCTGTATGGGGCGGATCTCGCCCGGGCGCACGCGACGCGCGCGGGCGAGGTGATCCTGTGCGAGGGCTACACCGACGTGATCGCGCTGCACCAGGCCGGGATGCGCAACGCGGTGGGGCTGATGGGGACGGCGCTGACGGGCGAGCAGGTCGGCGAGCTTTCGAGGATGGCGAACTCGGTTCTGCTCGCGTTGGATGCGGACACCGCGGGGCAGGAGGCGATGCTGCGCGCCTCGACGCTGGCCGCGAAACGGAAGCTCGAGCTGCGCGTGGTGCCGCTTCCGGCCGGCGCCGATCCGGCGGAGCTGGTTCAGCGGGAGGGGCCCGAGGCGATCGCAGCGGCGGTCGGTCGGGCGGTGCCGTTCGTGCGCTTTCGCGTGGAGCGCGAGCTGGAGTCCGGCGACGTGCGCAGCCCGGAGGGGAGGGACAGGATCATCGACGCGCTGCGGCCGGTGTTCGCGACGCTTCCGCAGAGCGCGATGCGCCTGGAGCTGATGCAGGCGGTGAGCAGCAGGCTGGCGCTGCCCGAGAGCCTTGCCGAGCAGCTGCTGAGCGGGGAGGCGCGCCGCGCGCCGCAGGGCGGCGCCGAGCGGAGGGGGTCCCGGCAGCCCGCGCGCGGGAACGGCGGCCAGAGTGGTGGCGGGAGGGCGCGCCGGGGCGATCCCGAGCGGGCCTTCCTGGCGCTGTGCATCGCCTCACCCGAGGAGGGCTCGCGTGCGCTGCGGGGGCTGGACGCCGAGCGGGACTTCTCCAGCGATCTGCTCGTGCGCGCCGCGCTGAGGCTGCGCGACGGCGACCTGAGCGCGCCGATGGCCGACCGTCCCGGCGAGCCGGCGCTGGGCGAGGACCCCGAGCTGCTGGCGCTGCTGGCGGAGCTGGTCGTGCAGGCGGCGGGCGAGGAGCCGAACCCCGACATGCTCGAGGTTCAGCGACTGCAGCTGGAGCTCGCGAGCCTGGAGCGCGGCATCCAGAGGGAGCGCGGGCGCGAGGGCGCCGACGTGGACGCGCTGGCGCGTCGCAAAGCTGAGAAGAAGGTGGAGTTCGACCGCGCGTATACGCGGGTCCTGGACGACACGGGGGAGCGGGAGCGGTAGGGCATTCGCGGTGGCGCCGCGGGTGTGTCGCGCCGCGCGCACTTGTGTCGCCCGGCGCCTCGGGTGTGACAGCGCCGCAAACTCTTGTGTCGGCGGCGTGTCGGTTGCGCGGAAACCCTTCATTTGCAGGGGAGACCGAGCGAGCATGGGGGCATGGACCGTGCCCTGCTCGAAGAGATGCTGGCCGAAGGGCTCTCGCTCGCGGCGATGGGGCGGCGGCTGGGGGTCCACGAATCGACGGTCGCGGGGCAGCTGTGGGCGTATGGGTTGCGGGCCGTCAACGCGGAGAAGCACGCGGCGCGCGGGGGCCTGACGCGGGAGCAGTTGGAGCCGCTCATCGCGCGCGGGATGTCGATCGCCCAGATCGCTGCCGAGGTGGACCGGAGCAAGGCGACCGTGCGGCACTGGCTGTGTCGTCACGGCCTGAAGACCTGGAGTCCATCGGGTTCTCGTAGGAAGGCCGAGTCCCACACGGCCCATGCGGCCGGTCTGCGCGAGGCGAGGATGGCGTGCGCTCGGCACGGCGAGACCGGGTTCGTTCTCGACGGACGTGGCTACTACCGCTGCCGGAAGTGCCGTGCGGAGGCCGTTTCCCGTAGACGGCGCAAGATGAAGGAGATCCTCGTCCAAGAGGCCGGCGGGGCCTGCAGCGCCTGCGGTTACTCCGAGTCGCCGAGGGCGCTGCACTTTCATCATCTCGATCCGGCGCAGAAGAGCTTCGAGCTCAACGCCAACGGTGTCGCCCTCGCGCTCGATACGCTTCGTGCGGAGGCTCGGAAGTGCGTGCTTCTGTGCTCTAATTGCCACGCTGAGGTGGAGGAACGGGGAACCGGCCCTCCGGCCGACGTGTCGTGACAGAGCAGGCATAGACAGTGCTGTCCGGGGTAGCTCAATGGCAGAGTAACCGGCTGTTAACCGGTAGGTTGTGGGTTCGAGTCCCACCCCCGGAGCTTCTTCGTTAGTCCAGCCGGGCCTGGTCTGGGTGCCGCTCAGTTCCGTTCTGGGCGAACGGCAGGGACGAGCCCTCACGGAGTGATCATGAGGGCTTCGCCCTTCTCGTTGGTGACGCCTTCCAGGCCCGAGGGCAGGGTGCCGTAGGGTTCCATGTGGCCGGCTTCTGTGATTTCGGACTCCAGGAAGTGTTCGTCGTTCGGGCCGCCAGTCTGGTGGGTCGGGAGGTTGACGAGCGGCGTGTATTTCACCGGCCCGAAAGGCATTTTCCACGTCACTTCGCCCCAGGCCGGCCCGACGACGAAGTGGTCCTGCGCTTCCTTGCTGATCTCGCCGACGTCGCCGGTGCGTTCAGCGATCACCGAGCCGAGGAGGTTCGTCGTAAAGAGTTCTTCGCTCCCGTAGTGGCTCATGTAGCGGCATGTGAACGTCGCCAGCGGTGCCGTCGGGCCCGCTTCGGCTTCTAAGAGCAAGCCGACGCCGCTGCCGCCTTCGATGTCGACCATTTCGCCCGCGAGGCTATTGGTGACGATCACAGCCTGCTCGATGCCGCTCCCGCACCGGGAGCCGAGCAGCTTGCAGCCCTTGAACGTGACGACGGCTTCTTTGATGAGGTTCGGCAACGCGAGCTTGCCCTCGTACTTGACCCCGGTGCACTCGAGTTCCACGTCTTCTGGGCCGGGGATACCTCTTTGTTCGGGGTTACGGGGGTTACGCGTGTGCAGAATCGTCGCGCCGCCTTTCCCTTTGAACCCCTTGCCCTTGCCGACGCTCGGGACCAGTTCGTATTTGCCTTCGCCGGTGGGGCTTTCGACCGTGCAGAGCTTGTCCGTGTACCGGCCCGTGTTCTTCGGTTCGGTCTTGACGCAACCCTTCCATTCCGGAGCCGCAGAAGCACCCGCAGCCACGATCCCCGCAAGAGCGAACACCGCAACCAGGGCGAGCCCCACGATCCTCATGCGTGCCACCAACGGCGGCTCCCTCATCTCCCCACCCCCGTCTCCAAAGACCTCAATCCTCGCTGCGTACTCTCGCATACGTACGCCCCGCACGTGCGAGATCCGGGCGCAGGGCAGTGGAGCGAGGCCAGGATATTCAGGCCAGCGCGAACTCGTGCATCAGCGTTGTGCGAGCGTTCAGGCCGTTCTCCCGGAGCTTCCTCCCACGCGCACGCGGCGGCGCCTGTACGGCGGCCTCTAGCGACGCAAAGCCCGCAGCACGACTCCCGGCGACCCCGCCATCCGCGGCCCGATCATCACGAAGAACAGCATCATCGCCAGCAGCGGGCGCAGGTGGGGGCGGATGCGCGCGATCCGCCCCTCGCCGTCGAGCTCGAACACCATCGCGTCGTCGATCCTCATCGGCCCGACCCGAGCCTCGGCGATCGCCAGCCGCTGCGCGCCGTCGCCGACCGGCGGCTCCCAGCGGACGTCGTGGAGCATCCCGTAGACGGCGCTGAGCAGTGTCGTGACGTCGTCGCGGCCCTTGAACACCGCGCTTCCGATCACGGGCGAGGGCAGCTCGACCTCCGGCGCCAGCGTCGCCGCCAGCGCCGTCATATCTCCGGCTTCGACGGCGGCGCAGTAGCGGGGGACGGCGTCCTCCATGCGGGCAGTATTGCGCGCTCGCAGAACCGCTCGACGAGCTCCGCCGCGCTCGCCCCGGGGTCGTGTGCGGCGTTCCAGTCGGCGAGCTCCCTCGCGCGCGCGCCGGATCGCAGGGTCCCCGATCGCGCGTTCGACCGCCAGCCGCACCGTCCGGGGCGAGACGAACCGCCGCGGCAGGCGCACCCCGGCCCCGGCCCAGTCGAGCCGCGCCGCGTTCTCGTTCATGTCGCCCACGGCCGGGCAGGCGACGACCGCGCATCCGCATGCGAGCGCGCGGACGAGCGTGCCGTGTCCAGCGTGGCAGACCACCACTGCGCACCGCGGCATCTCCCGCGTGTAGACGACCCAGTCGACGACGCGCGCGTTGTCCGGGACCGGAAGCGGGCGTGAGGGCAGCCGCCGGTTCCAGGTCGCGAGCACCCGGACCGGAGCGTCGGCGAGCCCGCGCAGCGAGGCGTGGAGCAGCCGGTGCTCGGCGTCCTGCGCCGTGGAGGGCGCGACGAGCACGAGCGGACGCTGATCGCGTGCTTCGACCTCGCTCTCCAGCTCGGCGAGCGGATCCTCCGCGGCGGGCGGCTCCCACATCAGCGGCCCGACGACGTGCACGTGCTCGGGCCAGTGGCGCGGGTACTCGAGCTGCGGGAAGGTCGCGACGATCGCCAGCTCGGCGCTGATGCCGCCATGGACGTGGTCGAGCGCCGTCAGGCCGAGGCGCGCCCGCGTCTCGTTGAGCTCGCGCCGGCCGCGCTCCAACCCGCGCGTCACGACCGGCTGCGCTCGCCGCCACATCGCTCTCCCTGCCGCCGTCCGCGGCATCCGCGCACCCAGCGAGTAGATCGGGTGCTCGGGCCGGCCGTGCGGGTGGACGTGCGGGATCAGTGTCGCCCAGCGCCGCCCGTCCATCTCGGCCGCGAGCGCGGGCGCCAGCGTCAGGATGTCGGCGACGACCGCTTCCGGCGCGAGCTCGCGCACGAGCGGCAGCGTGTCCTGCGCGGCGTGGACCACCGCCTCGTAGAAGTCGAGCGGCTCCGGGCCCTGCGGGAACACCTGGTACTCGGGTGCCGGCGCGAACGCCATCCCCTCAGCTTCGACGTGCGACTGCCAGCGCCGCCAGGTCTGGAGCGTCACCTCGTTCCCGCGCGCCGCGAGCGCCCGCCCGAGCGCGATCATCGGGAACGCGTGGCCCGGGTCGCCGAAGGCGCCCAGGAGGATCCGGCGGCCGGCCAGCGAGCGGCTCCCGCTCAGGCGGCGAGCTCGGCGAGCAGCCGCATCTGCTCGAGGCGCTCGTCGCGCCCGAAGGCCGTCGGCGTGATCCCGAGCGTGCCGACGCCGGCGTCGCGGTAGGCGGCGAGCCGGTCGCGCACCACGTCCTTCGGACCGCACAGCGAGACGGTGTCGATCAACTCGTCGGGGATCGCCGCCATCGCCTCCTCGCGCTTGCCGTCGAGGTACAGGTCCTGGATCGTCTTCGCCTCCGCCTCATACCCGTAGCGGCTCACCAGCTGGTTGTAGAAGTTCTGCTTGCGCGAGCCCATCCCGCCGACGTACAGCGCGATGAAGGCGCGCATCGTGTTGCGCGCCTGCTCCAGGTCGTCGGAGATGCACAGGCTGACGGTCGGCGCGATGTCGAAGCCGTCGAGGCTTTTGCCGCTGCGCGCCGCGCCGTCTTCGAGCAGCTTGCGCAGGTCGGCGACGTGCTCGGGCGAGAACAGCGTCG
This sequence comes from uncultured Solirubrobacteraceae bacterium, assembly GCA_963738815.1. Taxonomy (GTDB): domain Bacteria; phylum Actinomycetota; class Thermoleophilia; order Solirubrobacterales; family Solirubrobacteraceae; genus Palsa-744. The sequence continues at coordinate 220 of CAVTXW010000012.1, read as the reverse complement.
GGATCCAGCCGTCTGCGATCTCACCGGCCAGTTCGGTGTTCTTCGGGCCGATCGCGGCCAGGTAGATCGGGATCTGCTCCTGGACGGTCGAGATCGTGAGCTTCAGAGCCTTGCCCGGCCCGTCGGGCAGCGGCAGCTCGAGCGTCTCGCCCTTGAACTCCACGCGTTCGCGAGCGAGCGCCATCCGCACCACGGCCACGTACTCGCGTGTGCGCTGGAG
>CAVTXW010000011.1:0-270684 GCA_963738815.1 uncultured Solirubrobacteraceae bacterium | reverse complement strand
CGTCCGGCAGCCAGTTGTGCACAGGCGCCCAGCCGATCTTCGCCGCGAGGCCGCCCAGCAGCAGCACGAACGCGATCAGCGCCTGCTGGTGGGGGATCGAGCCGGCAGCGGCGCTGATTGCGCGCCAATCGAGCGCGTGCAGCCCGTGGTGGCCGTTGTTGGCCTGCGCGATCGCGACCGTGACGATCCCGAGCATCGCAACCGACAGCCCGAGCGTCGTCAACAGCAGATACTTCCAGCCCGCCTCGAGGGCCTCCCGAGCGCCGCTGAAGGCAACCAACAGCGCCGAGGCGGCCGTCGTCGCCTCGATCAGCAGCCACACCACCGCGAGGTTCGCGGCGACCGGTACCGCCAGCACCGCCGCCCAGAACACGAACAGCGCCGCGTAGTACCAGCGGTGCGAGGCGGTCGCGCTGAGCCAGCTACGCCCCGAGCTGCGCAGGTAGCTCGGCGAGACCAGCACGCTCGCCAGACCGACTGTGCCGGAGATCGCCAGGAACAAGCCGCTGGCGCCGTCGATCAGATACCAACGACCACGAAACGGCGCGCTCGCGCCGTGCGCCAGCGCGATCGCCGCCAACGTCAACGCCGCGGCTGCGGTCGCGACCCCAGCGACGCGCGCCAGGCGATCGGCCTGCCTTGGCGTACGCGCTAGACACGCGACGATCGCGCCGAGCAGCGGCACCGCCACGATCAGCGCCGCGAGTGTCCGGGCGAGCTCAGTCACGCAACCCTCGAAGCAGCTCGGTGTCGCCGCTTCCGAGCTGCGTGTGGATGCGCTGCACGAAGGCAGCGGCGACCGTCACCACCAGCACGAGGTCGAACAGCGCGCCGAGCTCGATCACGTAGGAGAGTCCGCCCGGGACCGACACCGCCAGCAGGGCCAGGCCGTTCTCGGCGACGATCAGCCCGATCAGCTGGTGCAACGCCGAGCGACGGGTGGCGACGATCGTGATCCCGACGAGCACCAGCGCAACCGCCACATGTTCGGTGTGTGCGCTCGCAAGGCCGAGCGGTGGCAACGCGATCACGACCGTGAGCGCGACCGCGCCGGCGATCGTGAGCCGGGCCAGCGGCCCGCGTGTAGCGGCGAGGAGCCGCGGCTCGGGCGTGCGGCGCATCAAAGCGAACAGCAGCAGCGGCAGAACCGCGGCCTTCGTCGCCAGCACGAGGCTCGCGACCATGAACTCCCCCGAGCGTCCGGCTGTCAGGGTGAACGCGCCGACGCTGAGCGCCAGTGACTGCGCGGCTACGAGCAGGATCGCGACAGAGCGTCGGCGCACGACGACCACCGCCAGCCCCAACGCAAGGATCACGCTCACGAGCGTGGCGCTCACGTGGCCACGCCCGCGACCCAGGTCCCGACGCCCGCGAGCGCGACCGCCCCACCGATCGCAAGCAGCGCGGGCACCCGCAGGATCCGCATCTTCGCCTGCGTGGTCTCGATCACCGCGAGACCGATGCACTGCAGCGCGAGCATGCCTGCGAACGCGCCGAGCGCCCACCCGAACGCATCAGGGTGAGGGAGGAACAGCTGCGCGCCGAGCGCCAGCATCACCCAGTGCCGTGCGGCGGCCGCCCACTGAAGGTAGGCGAGGTCACGCCCGGCGTACTCGAGCAGCGGCCCCTCGTGGATCATCGTCAGCTCCAGGTGGGTGTCCGGGTTGTCCATCGGCTGGCGACCGGTCTCGACCAGCACCACGAGCAGGAACGCGATCGCGCCGCACCAGTGCGCCGCCTCGCTCCACACGTGAGCGCCGGACGCCGCGGCGGCCATCGCCGGCAGCGCGGTGCTCTGCGCCGGTAGCGCCGCGACCAGCAGCGCCAGCACGAGCAGCGCCTCGGCGAACACTGCGAGCATCACATCGCGCGCGGCGCCCATCAACGCGAACCCGTTGCCCGTATCCCAAGCCGCAGCCGCGGCCGCGAAGCGCGAAAGCGCGAGCACCCCCACGAGCACGAGCGCGTCGTGGCCGACGCCGAAGTCACCCGCGCGCCCGGCGACCGGGACGAGCAGCAGCGCGACCAGCGCACAGGCGGCGACCAGCGGCGGCGCGGCCAGGTAGATCACGCCGGTTCCCTCGGGCGCGACCGAGCTCTTGCGCCACAGCCTGCGCAGTGTCCGGTAGGGCTGAAACGGCGATGGTCCGCGTCGCCCCTGCAAGCGCGCCTTGACGGTCTGAATGCTTCCTGGCAGCAGCGGCGCGAGCGCGATCGCCGCCAGCTGCAGGACGGCTGCGATCGCGGTGCTCATCCGAGTGCCCCCGTTGTCGCGAGCACCAGCGCCACGACCATCAAAGCGAGCAGGTACGCGGCGTAGGTGCGCACGCTGCCGCTCTGCAGCCGACGCGCGAGCGCCGCGCCGCGCAGCCCCGTACGCACCGCCGGCTCATACAGCACGCGGTCGACCAGCGAAGGCGTGTGGCTGGCGTAGGTGATCCGCTGCGTCATCCCGGCGCCCTCGAGCACCTCGAGCTCGCGGTGCGGGCGCATCAGCACCTCGAGCACGAGCCGCAACGGCTTGGTGAAACCCGCCGAGGTCCACTCCATCGCCGGCACGAGCTCCTGCCCGCACGCCCAGCTCGGCGCAACCGCTGCAACTACCTGCCGACGGTTGCGCGCACGGGCCAGCAGCACCGTGAGCGCAAGCAGCGCGAGCGCCACGCCAAGGGTCGGCAGCGACCCCGTCCCGGGAATCACGAAGCCCGGCTGGCGTGTGAGCGTCGCGCCGCCGCCCGGGGCAAGGCCGGCGAGCGTCGGGAGCACAAGCCCGGGCGCCAGCCCGAGCGCGACGCAAAGACCGGCCAGCGACACCACCGCGAAGCGCATCCCGACGGGACGCTCGAGTGCCTCCGCGCACTCGGGGCGCCGGGGACGGCCGAGCAGCACGAGGCCCGTCACCTTCACGAAGCACAGCAGCGCCAGCGCGGCGGTCGCGGCCAGGCCGGCGAGCGCGACCGCGCCCACGAGCGCGACCCCGAGCGGCCCGGCGAACACGACGTGCACCAGCGACTGCAGCGTCAGCCACTCCGAGGCGAACCCGTTCAACGGCGGCAGCCCCGCGATCGCCATCGAACCGACCAGGAACGCGCCGCCGGTCCACGGCATCCGGCGCAGCAGACCGCCGAGCCGATCGAGGTTCAGCGACCCGACAGCGCGCTCGAACGAGCCGGCGCCGAGGAACAACAGCGCCTTGAAGATCGCGTGGTTGGCGATGTGCAGCAGCGCGGCGGCAAACGCGATCGCGGCCCACTCGCTCTCCCCGGCGCGCGCGAACAGCAGCGAGGCGCCGAGGGCGAGCACGATGATCCCCACGTTCTCGATCGAGTGGTAGGCCAACAGCCGCTTCAGCTCGTGCTGCGCCAACGCCCACAGCACACCGCCGAGCGCCGAGACCAGCCCAAAGACCAACAGCGCGATCCCCAGCCAGCGCGGCGTCGCGCCGAGCCACTGGAACTCGACGCGGATCAGCCCATACAGCGCGACCTTGATCATCACCCCCGACATCAACGCCGAGAAGTGCGCCGGCGCGACCGGGTGCGCGCGCGGCAGCCACGAGTGAAGCGGGATCAACCCCGCCTTGGTCCCGAAGCCAATCAGCGCCGCCACCGCGACCAGCGTCTGGGTGCCGCTCCCCGCCGCGGCGAGCGCCGCGGGATCGCCGACCGCGCCGTGAGCGGCGAGCGCCAGCAGCGCCACCCACACACCGGCGCCACCGAGATGGGTGATCGACAGATAGGCGTACACCGCGCCGCGTACCGTCCGGTCGCGCCGGCCGATCAGGATCGCCGCCGCCGGGATCAACGTCATCAGCTCCCAGAAAGCGAGGAAGCTGACGATCTCACGCGCGGCGAGCACACCTATGAGCGCGAGCAGGAACGCCGCCGTCGCCGCCGCGATCCAGCGGGCCTCCGCCGGATCGATCCCGAGGAGGTAGTCGCGCGCGAACACCAAAGCCGGCACGGCCGTGATCGCGAGCACCGCCAAGAAGAACCCGCTGAGCCCGTCAAGCCCGAACGCGAGCGAGATCGAGCTGCTGAACGTCGCGCCGATCGGATGGCCCCCGATCAGCACGACGAGCCCAGCGACCCCCAGCGTGCTCATCCCGGCGGCCTGAACCGCGAGGCCCGCGCGCGGGCGCCCTGGCAGCACCGCCAGGAGCCCGCCGGCTGCGATCAGCGCCACGCCCGCGACAGCAAGCACCGTCACCGACACGTACCGGTGTCCTCTCTGGTGATCCCAGCGACATTGAGCGCCTCACGCGATGCGCGCTCTCCCGGACGCTCCTCGCCGGGAGTGCTTGGGCGGGCTGGAGCACGCTCCAGCATGCGCTGGGTCAGACCGCGGCGCAAGCTTGCTCTATCTCGCCGGCCTGGGACCAGGCGTTACTCGAACGCCGCCCGGGGCAAACGGGATGCGCGGCGCGACTCGAGCTCGACCGCCGAGCGCCCGCGAGTCATCCGGGCTGGCCACGACCGCTGCAACTGCGACACAAGCGCCGGATCGCCGGGCGCCGTCGGAGGCTCGATGCTCGAAAACCTCTGGCTGGTCGTCGCGTTTGCGCATATCTCAGAAGCTTAGAAGGTTCGGAGTACCACGAGTACGGAGCGCCTCCGGGCGGTGACGTGGCCCGTCTCGGCTGGATATACGCCGGTCCCCGGGACTGAGCGGTCAGCCAGCCGAACGAGAGCACCCGCCGCCGGCCTCAGCGCGGCGGGTCTAGTCGGCTGTCGTGAGCTCGCCGAGCACCTGTTGGGACTCGGTGAGGTTCGAGGTGATGATCTGGCGGGCCGTATCCAGCAGCTGGAAGATGCGCGGGTCACGGACGGAGTAAAAGACGCTGGTGCCTTCGCGCCGAGCGTCGAGCACGCCGTGCTTGCGAAGCACGCCGAGATGCTGGGAGGTGCCACCGGAGTCCATCTTGAGCTCTCGTTGCAGCTCACCGACGCTGCGCTCGCCGTCTTTCAACAGCTCGAGGATGCGGACACGGACCGGATGTCCGAGCGTCTTGAAGAACTCGGCCTTGACCTGGTAGACCGCCCGGTGTTGGACCGCCTCGCCGCCGGCCGGACCCCGACGCACAGTGGTTGTGGAAGCTTTCGGCAAGCGTATTGAGGTAATCGAGACCAGGCACCCGTCGACGCGTTGGTCGACGGCACTTTCTCAAAACCTTAGCAGATACGCAGGCTCTGACTTCGATCGGCGATCACAGCAGCAGTTCGGTCAGGCGCCGCTCGAGTTCGCGAAGTCGCTGACGGCCCAGGCTGACCGGCGCCGTGTCGTAGAGCGCCGAGATCGGGGGCCCGCCATCCTCGGTTACGGCTTGCGCGATCAGCCCGACATGCCCCTCGGGAGCCGGCCGAACCCCGCGCCGAACAGACCGCGGTAGCCGCGTCCGGATCTCGTTGAACTCGTTCCGGTCTACGACGTAGCCGCGCACCATGCGTTCCGAGCGACGTGGCCACCCAGGGCGAAGCGGACTCGACGACACCTCCTAGTCCCAGCTGAGGTGGCCGATGTGGCGGAAGACTCCCCAGGCGTCTGCGACCCGATCGAAAGCCTCCACCGTCAGCTGCCCGTGGCGAGTCAGCAGGGCGACGGCGTCATCAAGCGTCTCAGGCTGGCAGTTCTCGAGCAGCACCATCGCGGCCTCGGCAGCGTTCACGCCGCCGAAAAGCACGCGGTCGGCGAGCTGCCGCTCGTAGCTGCGCAGGCTACGCCCGGCAAAGAACGAGGACGTCGACGTCGCCCAAGGACCGTCCCTCGAAATCCCATCTCCTCCCACCCTGATTACTCTACCATCTTCTAAGATTTGCGATACTGCGGGGGGTGGTCGACGAACACTCATCCGTCAGGCTCCCCGCAGACGTCGGCCTCGACTACGAGGTCTACGTAAATGGAGTCCGCCAAGAAGAGGGCACCGACTACGACACCGACGGGCGCAGGCTCGTGTTCACCCGCCCTCTGCGCAAGGATCGAATCTCGGGCTGGCGCTGGCTGCTCGGCGCATGGGGGGTGGGGACATACCGCCAAGACGACACCGTTGACGTCCGCTACGAGCTTGACGGCGAGCCGAAGGTCGCTCATGCGCTCGAGATCGCACACCCCGACACCGACGAGTGATGACCTGGGATCCTCCAGACGCGGCCTCCAGGACCGAGAGCTGGCCACTCCCGCAGGCCGCGCACCTGGTCCTCGCGCTCAATCCGCCCGGTCGGCGAAGCAGCTCTCGTGCATCAGCACGATCTCATCGTTGGGGAGCGGGCCGAGCGCCCCGAACGAGGTGCGCCCCGCGTCCTCGCCGTCGATCACGACCACGATTGGCTCATATACCCCCAGCGCATCGCCGCACGCAGCGCATCGCCATCCATGCATCCCCTCGGCTCCGTCCTGAAGCTCCATCCCTTAGCAGTCTATGGTCTTCTAAGATTCAGCGACCATTGACAGCGCGACCAGACGGGCACCCGTTGGGGGTCCCAAACCGGAGAGCCGACTGGACTGGTGCTCGACGGTAGCGCGCTCCCTTCCACTCGCGCCCGAGCGGTCGCTCCAGAGCACGTCTCGGGGCTCCAGCTGTGCCTAGGCTGGCACCCGGCGGCCAGTCCCGCATCGGTAGTCGGCCGAGTCCCGGCACTCGACACCCGCCCCGGCGCTCGCGGCCTCGAACCCTCGCGACGCCCTGTGTGAGTTCGCGCCCAGGCCAGCCGCGTCGGCGGGGGGCGTCATCAGAGCGGCAAGGCCGGAATCGTCTCGGCGTGCGGCGTGGTCGCAGTGTCGACGGCCGTCATGTCCGGGCTCCCCAGGGCACGCAGGAGGTCGACCGAGATCAGGCGGACCTGCCCGACGAGCATTCCGGTGGCCAAGGTGGGCGCGGCGCTGTGCAGGGCGGCCGTGGCCTCGGAGGCGGCGGACGACGCGCGCCCGGCGGCCTCCGCGGGGGATGCCGAGCCGGTCAGGAAGAGCGAGGTTCCGGCGACGGCGTCGGCCAGCTCGTGGATCGCAGCCAACAGCGTTGCGGGCACGCCCTCGCCGCGCTCGGCGGGTCCCACCGCCCCTCGAGCGAGCACCCGCGCGTTGCGGACCGCGTGGTCGATGTGCCGGGTCGCCCGCTCGACGACGTCGAGCTGCACCTGGGCGTCGCGGCGCCGCCGGGTCACCGGCACTGTCTCCCGCGCGGCCGAAAGGGCTTGCATGAACGGGGCCAGGTCGATCGTCCTGGCGCGCTGCAGGGCGGAGCGCGCGGCGGCTCCGTCCCGGTCGCGCAACGCCCTCTCGACCAGGAGCAGCGTGTCGCGCAGCTCGCTCATGAGCGGGGCGAGGTGCCCCCCGACGGAGCGCAGCGGTTCGTTCGGAGTGCACACGAAGAACACGACGCCGACGAGACCGCCGATGAGGGAGTCGACCAGGCGGCTCCCGTCGAACCCACCCGAGGGGGGCTGAACGGTGATCACGAACGTCGCCGTGATCGCAGCCTGGTTCGCGAGCAGCTGGCCGCCACCGGTCAGGACCGCAGCCGACATCGCGAGGAACAGGACGACGATCAGCTGCCAGGTCCCGGTGCCGATCGCCAGCGCGAGTGCGTCGGCGATGCCGATCCCGAGCGCCACCCCCACCGCTATCTCGACCGCACGCCGCACCTGTCGGCCGGCAGACAGGCCCAAGGTGAGGACCGCAGCCACCGGCGCGAACACGGGCGAGGGATGTCCGGTGAGTTCCCGGGCGAGCAGCCATGCGACGCCACCGGCCGTGGCCGCCAGGGCCACGGCGCCGACTCGGCTGCGCAGCTCACCGGCGCCAGAGAGCAGCTGCTCGCCAAACGAGCCGGGCTCACTCACCGGGTGCAGGGGCACGACCGTCCTCGAACCACCGCGCCGCCCGCGGCGGAGCAGCCCCGCTTCCTGCAGCTCAGGCAGCTCGCCTGGATGTCCGGGCTCTGGAGGCAACCGAGCCGTCCCGGCTGCCGGACAGTGCGCCGGCGAGGGGTTCGAGCACCTCGCCGAGCGTCACTCCGGAGTCGGCCTGCGAAGCGACGAAAGCGCCGTCGAAGGCGGCGAGCGCGAACCGCGCGAGCCGTTCGATCTCGGGCGCGTCGGGGTCGTCGTCGAACGCGACGGCCAGCTGGAGGCGCAGCCGCCGAAGCGCCTCGGCGCGCACGCGCCCGACGACCGCAGCGATCTCACCCGCGTCTCCACCTGGAGGCTGTGTGGCGAGCGCGATCAGCAGGCGCAGGAAGCTCGGGTGGAGCTCGAGCGCGCGAACAGTCTCGGAGATGAATCGCGCGATGTGCTCCTCGGGGGTGCCGCGAGGCAGGCTGACTTCGTCCACCTCCGCGAAGAAGCGTGCTGCGCCGCGCTCCATGACGGCGAGAAGGATGCCGTTCTTGGACCCGTAGTAGTGGTAGACGGAGCTCATCGGCACCCCGGACTCCTCGACCACGTGGGCCAGCGTCGCAGCCTCGAACCCCTGCTGTGCCATCACCCGCTCGGCTGCGTCGAGAACGAGCTCGCGCGAGCGCAGGCCGCGTCTGTTCGGTGTGACGGGAGCGGTGGCAGCGATGGCGGGAGCCTATCAAATTGGAGTTGACACTCCAAAGCTTCTCTTGTAGCGTGTGCTCCAATACTTGCCGTGGCCGCCGTGGGGCGGTTCGGTCGAAAGGGGCGTGCGATGGGACGAGACGAGTCTGTCCGGGTACTGGTTGTCGGCGGCGGCGGCGCGGGGCTGACCGCGTCCATGCTCCTGTCCGGGCTGGGCGTCGATCACCTGCTCGTGAGCGCGCTCCCGGAGACCTCGGTCCTGCCGAAGGCGCACGTGCTGAACATGCGCACCATGGAGATCCTCGAGGATGCGGGGGTCGCGGAGGAGATCGAGCGACGCAGCACCCCTCCCGAGCAGATGGCGGCAACCGCGTTCTACGCCGGCTTCGCCGGAGGCGAGGGATACGGACGCACGATCTCCAAGCGCGAGTGCTGGGGAGCGGGCGGCGCCGACGAGAACTGGGCGGCGGCCAGCCCGTGCCATCAGCTGAACCTCCCCCAGATCCGCCTCGAGCCGATCATGCAGGCCCGGGCGATGCAGCTCGCGCCCGGCCGAGTTCGCTTCAACCACGAGCTCCTCGCCCTCGAGCAGGACGGGGAGCAGATAACGGCGACGATCCGCGACCGCGCCAGCGAGGAGACCTACGAGGTCCGTTGCGCGTACCTGATCGGCGCGGACGGCGGACGCACGCTTCCCCGCCTGCTCGGCGTCGAGTACGAGGGCCTCGGGGTCGTCGAGCAAGACCGCGACGATCCACATGAGCGCGGACCTGTCGACGTACGCGCGCGACCCCGACGTGCTGCTTCGCTGGATCCTCTCCCCGCAGGCGGGCTCGCTCACGACGCTCGTCCCGATGGGCCCGGACCGCTGGGGGCCCGACTCGGAGGAGTGGGTGCAGCACATCTCATATCCGCTGGACGACGCCCGCGAGCGCAGCGACGCGGAGATCGAAGCCGACGGTCGCGCCGCGCTCGGGCTCCCCGACCTCGAGTGGCAGGTCCACAACATCCGTCGCTGGTCGGTGGAGGCGGTGATCGCCAAGTCCTTCCGCGAGGGGAGGGTCTTCCTGGTCGGCGACGCGGCCCACCGGCACCCGCCGACCGGCGGGCTCGGGCTCACGAGCGGGATCCAGGACGTGCACAACCTGTGCTGGAAGCTGGCGGCCGTCCTCGAAGGCCGCGCGGGCGAGGAGCTCCTCGACAGCTACGAGCCCGAGCGCCGCTCCTCGGTCGCGCGCAACGCTCAGCGCTCGCTCGAAAACGCCGTCAACCACTTCACCATGCTCGGCACGCTCGAGCTGTCGCCCGAGAAGAGCACCGAGGAGAACTGGGAGGCGCTGGCCCGCGTCTTCAGCGACGATCCCGCCGACGCGCCCGTTCGCGAGGAGATCCTGAGGCTGGCGCGGGCGTCCTCGATGGAGTTCGGCGAGCTCAACGTCGAGTACGGCTACACATACGAGTCGGGCGCGATCGTGCCGGACGGCTCGCCTGCGCCCGACTCGCCCGACGAGGTGCGCGTCTACGCGCCTTCGACCCGTCCGGGATCGCCGCTCCCGCACGCATGGCTCGACGATGCGGCCGGCAACCGCTTGCCGATCAAGGACCTCGTCCGGCCGGGGCGGTTCCTGCTCATCGCCGGTGAGGACGGGGACGCCTGGTGCGCGGCCGCCCGCGAGCTCGCAGAGGCCGGCGAGATCCCGCTCGACGCCGTCAGGATCGGCCACGTCGACGGCGACTACTTCGATCCCCGCTGCACCTGGCTGCGCCACCGCGGCATCGGCCCTGACGGCGCCCTGCTCGTGCGGCCCGACCGATTCGTGGCCTGGCGAAGCCTCGGCGGCTGCGATGACCCGCAGGCGGTGCTCGCCGTCGCGCTGGGCACCGTGCTTGCACGCCAGCCCGTGACAGTCGCGGTCTGACCGGGGGCGCGGTCCCATGCGTCTACCCACGCGAAGCCACGCTTCCACGGTGCGCGGTGGCTCAGGGTGCAGACGCCCCGCGAGCCGAGGGCGCTGACGATGGGAACGGCGGTCTGGGTCGCGCAGGGCGTGCTCGCGGGGGTGTTCCTCTCCTCCGGCGCGATGAAGCTGCTCGCGCCGCGCGAGGCACTCGAGCAGCGGACGCCCTACGTGGAGGACCTCACCGACGGGCAGGTCGAGACGATCGGCGTGCTCGAGGTCCTCGGCGCGATCGGTGTCGTGCTGCCGGCGGCGACCGGCGTCGCATCCGTGCTGACCCCGCTGGCCGCAGCCTGTCTGGCGGTGACGATGGTGGCGGCCGCGGCCGTCCACGTCCGGCGCGGGGAAACGTCGCACGTGGCGCTCAACGCTCTGCTGTTCGTGCTCGCCGTCTTCGTCGCGATCGAACGCTTCTGAGACGGCGGGACGAACCGATCACGGGCGCAGCGTCGCGGAAGCGAACGAAACTGATACCGACATCAGAATTGACATCATCATCGAAATTCACTAGGTTGAGGTCATGGGCGAGGACACCGACGCGGCCGCGATCGACGTTGCGATCGTTGGATACGGTCCCGTGGGCCAGGCGCTCGCGGCATGGCTCGGGGCGGCGGGGCACCGCGTGGCGTGCTTCGAGCGCTTCGGCGAGATCTACCGCCTGCCGCGCGCCGTGCACCTCGACCACGAGGTCATGCGGCTGCTGCAGCGGCTCGGTGTCGCGGAGCGCCTCGCTCCGGAGATGCTCTCCTTCGACGAGTACCACTGGTTCGGCGCCGACGGCGAGACGGTCATGGTGCTGAGGCCCGAGACGCCGACGCTGTCCGGGTGGGATCCCGACTGGCTGTTCTTCCAGCCTGCTCTGGAGGATGCGCTGGACGCGCAGGCTCGCGCCCAGGCCGGCGTGACGGTCGAGCGCGGCTGGTCGGCCGTGGCGCTCTCGCAGGACGACGAGGGCGCCACGCTCACGCTGCGCCGGGTGATCGAGGACGAGCCCGGTCGTGCGATGCCGACCGACGAGCTGCGCACGGTGCGCGCGCGCTGGGTGATCGGCGCCGACGGCGCCAACTCGCTCGTGCGTGAGACGCTCGAGATCGAGCGTAAGGACCTCGGCTTCCAGGAGCAGTGGTTCGTGGTGGACCTCGTGCCGCACGACATCGGGGCGCTCGACCTGCCCACCGCATGCCAGTGGTGCGATCCGAAGCGGCCGACCACGCACGTGCAGAGCGGCGTGGGGCACCGGCGCTGGGAGTTCATGCTGCTGCCCGGCGAGCGCGCGGAGGACTTCGACGAGACACGCGCCTGGGAGCTGCTCGCGCCCTGGTTCACGCCCGCCGACGGAAAGCTGCTACGCCACGCCGTGTACGAGTTCCGCTCGATGGTCGCCCAGAGCATGCGCGAGGGGCGGGCGCTGATCGCCGGGGACGCCGCCCACCTGACTCCCCCGTTCCTCGGGCAGGGCCTGTGTGCGGGACTGCGCGACGCGGCCAACCTCTGGTGGAAGCTCGACCTCGTCCTGCGCGGCGTGGCCGATGAGCGGCTGCTGGACACGGTCGCCGCGGAGCGCCAGCCCCAGAACGACTGGATCATCGGCTTCGCCGTCGAGCTCGGGAAGGTGCTCTGCGAGCTCGACCCCGAGAAGGCCGCCGAGCGCGATCACGCGCTCCGCGAGGCCGGGCCGCCTCCCGCCCTCGGACTGCCGTCGCTGGCCAGCGACGCGCTCGCCGAAGGCGATCAGCTGGCGGGAACGCTCTCGGTGCAGGGACGCCTGGAGATCGGCGGGCGCGAGGGCCTGCTCGACGACCTCGCGGGCGGGGGCTTCACCTTGCTTTGCCTCGGGGACGCGGATGCCGCGCTGGATGCCGCCGGCCGCGAGGTGCTCGAGCGCCTCGGCACGCGTGTCGTGCGCATCGGCGCCGACGCCCGCGACCTCGACGGGCGGACGACGGCCTGGCTGAACGGCAGCGGCGTCGTGGCAGCCCTCGTCCGCCCCGACCTCTACGTGCACGGGAGCGCCCGCACCGCGGTCGACCTCCCGGCTCTGATCGACGACCTGCGCGACCGGCTGGCGATGGCCGGCGCGTGAGCGTCAATGACCACCACGGGAGACCCATGTCCGACACCGCAGTGATCCACCCGAAGTTCCACCACTTCAACCTGAAGACGACGCGTCTGCAAGAGATGATCGACTGGTACGCCAAGGTCGTCGGCGCGGACGTCCTTTTCCAGGACGGCCAGGGCGCCTGGCTGTCCAACGACGAGGCGAACCACCGTGTTGCGCTGCTCGCGTTCCCCGGGCTTCGTCGACGACCCGGACAAGGACACGCGCACGGGGATGCACCACAGCGCGTTCGAGTTCGGCTCCTTCGAGGATCTCAACTCCACCTATCTGCGGCTGCGCAGCGAGGGCATCGAGCCGGCGCTCTGTCTCGACCACGGGATGACGCTCTCCTACTACTACGCCGACCCCGACGCGAACTTCGTCGAGCTCCAGTGCGACAACTTCGGCGACTGGGCGAAGTCGAGCGAGTACATGCGCACGAGCGAGGTCTTTCACGCGAACCCGATCGGCATGTTCGTCGAACCCGCAGAGGTCGCCGAGGCCGCCGCCGCCGGCGCCACCCACGCGGAGATCCACGAGCGCGCGATGGCCGGAGAGTTCGCACCGGAGCAGGCGCCTGTCGACATCCCGAGCGAGGGCTGACATGCGCCTCGTCACGTTCGATCAGGGACAGGGTGCGCAGGCGGGCGTGCTGGTCGGCGAGGAGATCGTGCCGGCCTCGGCGATCGACGCCGGCTCGGCGAGCGTTCGCGGGCTGCTCGAGACGCACGACGCGGGAGGGCTCGCGGCGCTCGGCGAGCGCGCGGCCTCCTCCGCGACGCGTCTCGCGCGCTCGCAGGTGCGCCTCCTCGCCCCCGTTCCGGACCCCGAGAAGATCATCTGCATGGGCCTGAACTACCGCGACCACGCCGAAGAGGGCGGACACGAGATCCCCGAGCATCCGCGCTGGTTCGGGAAGTTCGCCAACTCGCTGATCGGCGACGGCGAGACGGTCGTGCTGCCCGCGGCCCACCCGGACTTCGTCGACTACGAGGCCGAGCTCGCCGTGGTGATCGGAAGCCCGGCCCACGGCGTCAGCGAGTCCGAGGCGCTCGCGCACGTCGCCGGAGCGATGCCGTTCAACGACGTGAGCGCGCGCGACCTCCAGCTCCAGAACCCGCTGTGGACGAGCGGCAAGGCGATCGACACCTTCGCCCCCTGCGGGCCCGCGCTCGTCACGCTCGACGAGGCAGGCGACCTGCAGAACCTCGCCCTCGCCACCCGCATCGACGGGGAGGTCGTCCAAGAGGGCAACACGAGCGCGATGATCTTCGGCGTGGCGCAGCTGGTCTCCTGGCTCTCGCGCACCATGACGCTGGTCCCGGGGGACATCATCGCCACCGGCACGCCCGCGGGCGTCGGTGGCGTCAAGGGCATCTTCCTGCGCGACGGGAACACCGTCGAGGTCGAGGTCGAGGGCCTCGGCACGGTGAGCAACCCGGTACGGATGGCGCCCGCGTGAGCGTTCCGGCAGCGACGGAGGGTTCCCGAGCCGCCAGCGGGTGAGCGCCGCCGAATGGCCTCCGCCTCCAACGCAAACCCCGCCTCGACCGGACGTCACGCGCGACGGCGCGAACTCACCCGCGCCAGCCTGCTGCAGGCAGCCCGCACGCTGTTCGCGCGCCAGGGGGTCGAGGCCACGCGGATCAGCGAGATCACCGAGGAGGCGGACGTCGGCTTCGGCTCCTTCTACAACCACTTCGACTCGAAGGAGGGGATCGTCGCCGCGGTGTTCGAGGACACCGTCGCGGCCCAGGGCGGGGCGATCGAATCCCTCACCCGGGACCTCGACGATCCCGCCGAGGTCGTCGCCGTGGCCCACCGCTACCTCGTCCGGCTCGCGCGAACCGACCCTGAATGGGGACGCCTGCTCGTCAACCTCGAGGCCTCGCACAGCGTCATGCTCGCCGCGCTCGGGCCGCATGCCAAACGCGACCTCGACCGCGGCATCAGATCTGGCCGCTTCAACGTGTCGAGCAGGCGGGTCGCCCTGTTCGCCGCCGGCGGAGCGCTCCTCGCCGTGATGCGTGCGGTGCTCGACGGGCACACGCCGTCGTCCGCCGACAGCGCCCACGCGGAGGGTGTGCTGCGGCTGTTCGGCGTGGCGCCCGACGAGGCAGCCGAGGTGGCGCGTCGACCGATGCCGCGCCTCGGCGCGGAGCCGTCATGACGCCGAGGACCGCGATCGCGTGCGCCGAATCGACCGAAAAGGAGAATCGCAATGCTCAATGACGACCTGCGGGCCTTCCTCGACGCCTGTCCGGTGGGCGTGCTCGCCACACAGTCGGCAGACGGAAGCCCGCGCCAATCGCTCGTGTACTTCGCGCGGCGGGGCGAGCAGCTTCTCATCTCGACGCTCGGCGGCCGGCTCAAGGCCCGCGACGTCGAGCGGACCGGGCGAGCGTCGCTCTGCGTGATGGGCCACGAGTCGCCCTACCCCTCGGTCACGCTGTCGGGGCCGGCGAAGATCCTCACCGAGGAGATCGGACCGGCGACCGCCGCGGTCGCGCAGCGGATCACCGGTGCGAGCGAGCCTCCGGAGCCGATGAGCGACGCGGTTCTGGCCGAGGCCGGGCGTGTCGTCCTGGAGATAACGATCGAGCGTGTGACAGCCCCCAGCTACATCCCACAGACCGGCGAGGCCGACGGCTGATGCTCGAGGGGACTGAGCGCCCGGCTGCAGCGTGAGAACTACGGAGGCACTGCTCCGTCCTGTGGAGGACGATTGCGTCGATGAGCGCCGAGCGTGTCGAGCTGCACGATGGCTCGGAGGTCCTGATCCGCCCGATCGAGCCGGCCGACCGGGAGATGCTCCTTGCGGGATTCGAGGAGCTCTCGCCGGAGTCGCGATACACGCGCTTCTTCACGCCGCTCGCGACGCTTGACGCACGCTGGCTCTCCTACCTCACGAGCGTCGACCACCACGACCACGAGGCGCTGGTCGCCGAATCGGCGGCGGACCACGAGCCGGTGGGGGTTGCCCGCTTCATACGGCTCGACGATCAGCCGGCAGCCGCAGAAGTGGCGATCACGGTCGTCGACGAGTGGCAGCGGCGCGGCGCGGCGTCCGCGCTGCTGGTCCTGCTCGCGCACCGCGCCAGGCGCGAGGGCGTCACGCGATTCCACGCCACCTGCCTTGCCGAGAACCACGCCGTGCTGGAGCTGTTTCGCGGGTTCCCGACCGAGCGCACGGAGAAGGCGGAGGGCAACCTGGTCGAGATCGACCTCGACCTTCCGGCCGAGCTCGAACACGAGGTGGTCCTGCACGCCGCGCTGGAACAGGCGGCGGGTGCTCGCCTCCCTGACAGGGACCGGGCGTCGGATACGCCGCCCGCGAGCTGACGGACCGGCGCCGCCTCAGGCAACCCGCGAGGAGGGGCCGAGCAGCCGCAGAGCGCGCGCCCGATCGACGGCTTCGGCACGGCCGTGAGCGCCCAGCTTGGCGTAGATGTGGCGGAGGTGGGTGCGAACCGTGTTCGTTGAGATGAACAGCTCGGAGGCGATCTCCGGCGCCTTGAGGTTCGTGGGGAGGTACCTGACGACGCGCAGCTCGGCTGCGCTCAGCTCCTCGATCGGTGGCTGAGGCTCCTCGCCCCTGTCCGGGGATCCGCCGCGCAGGACGTCGAGGACCTCGGCGATGAACGTGGCGTGGGCGGTGCGGTGGCCGGGGTGGCGGTCGAGGAGCTCCTCGACGGGGGCCATCGCGAAGGGCAGCATCAGGCCCTCGGGTTCAGCGAGCTCGAGCGCTCGCTCGATCGATTCCTCGCGTGCGCGCGCGTCGCGCAGCTGGTCGTGGGCGGCGGCGTCGATCAGCAGCGCGTGCACGGCCGCCCACGTCGGCTGGGGCGTCGGGGCTCGCTGCTCGACGACGGGCGCCAGCGTCTCGATCGCCTGCTCGGGCTGTTCTTCGGCGAGTGCGATCGTTCCCTCGGCGAGGCGCACGTCGGCGCGGTCCCGTTCCGCGACCGGGATCTGCTCGAGGCGCTCGCGTGCAGCGGCCGCGCGTCCCATCCGCACCTGTATGAGCATGATGCGCCCGCGCACCTCGCCGGCGAGCGCGTGCTCCCCCGCCAGCATCGCCTGCATGCTCTCCGCGCCGAGGAGCGCGTCGTGCGCCTGCTCGAGCCGTCCCTGCCCGAAGCGCACGAGCCCGTGGGCGTGGTGGATCGCCAGCTCGATCCCCGGAGACTCGCCCGCCCGCAGCGCGCGCCGCGCTCTTGCGAGCCAGACCTCGCCCTCGTCGAAGCGACCCAGCCAGGCCAGCGTTCCCGCCCCGACCGCGAAGGACAGGGCCGCGACGGGGTCGGTCTCGAGCCCGTGCGCCTCGGCGACGGACACGGCCTGCTTGGAGAAACGCAGCGCCTCCGCTGCGGGCAGGCCGCTCAGCGGCGTCGCGATCGCGAGATCGGCGAGGCAGCCGATCTCCAGGTAGGGCCGCCCGATGCGCCGGGCGAGGGCGAGTCCCCTCTCGAGGTGGGTGAGCGCGCCGCGGAGATCCAGCGCCCAGAGCTCGGTCGTACCGAGGGTCATCAACGCGAGGGCGCGGATGTCGTTGCTCTGCTCGAGCGCGCCGGGCGGCTGTTTGGCGAGCGCGTCCTCGAGTGCGTCCATCGCGCGGCGGGCTCGTGCGAGGTCGCCACGGCGGGCGGCGGACTCGAGCTCGACGCTCGCCAGCTGGAGTGCGAACTGCGCGCGACGCTCGACCGGGACGCTCGCGGCCGCCTGCTCGGCAGACGCGAGGTAGCCGGCCGCCTCCTCGGGCGCCCCGTCGCGCAGGCGGACGTCGGCGAACACGAGCGCGAGCTCGGGATCGCTCGCGCTGAGCTCCGGGGGGAAGGCGCCGAGCAGCGTGCGCACGGTCGCGAGCCGCCCGTCGAGGATCAACCCGACGTGGTTCGCGGCCAGCAGGCTCGACGCCTGTGGCCAGTCCTGCGCGGACTGCGCGTGGCGGACCGCCTCGACCGGGTGGCCGTGCTCCTCGAACCACTGAGCCGCGGCGCGGTGCAGGGCGGGGATCGCCTCGGGGGCGATCCTCCGCAGCTCGAGGCGCAGGAGGTCGGCGAACAGGTGGTGGTACCGGAACCACGATCGCGCGACGTCCAGCGAGGTCACGAACGCGTTCGCGTCGTCGAGCTCCTGGAGCCAGCGTTCGGCGCCCGATCCCCCGGTCAGGTGATCCGCCAGCGGCCCGCTCACCCGATCGAGGATCGAGGTGCGCAGCAGCAGCTCGCGCACCTCCGGCGGCTGGTGCTCGACCACCTCCGCGATCAGGTACTGCGCGACGGTCCGCTCGGTTCCGGAGAACTCTCTGACGAAGCGCTCGGGATCGCTGTGATGCGCCATGGAGATCGCCGCGAGCCGCAGGCCCGCCGTCCAGCCCTCCGTGCGCTCGTAGAGCAGGGCCAGGCCCTCGTCGGAGAGCGCGATGTCCAGGGCGCGCAGTAGGTCTCCGGCCTCCTGCGGGGTGAAGCGCAGGTCCGCGTCCCCGAGCTCGGTCAACCTCCCGGCGAGCCGGAGCCGGTGAAGCCCGAGGGCCGGGTACTCCCTGGTGAGCAGGAAGACCTGCAGTTGGTCCGGCATCGCCCCCAGCAGCACCTCGAGCCAATGGAGCGCGTCGGGGGAGCGGAGCTCGTGCAGGTCGTCGATCACCAGCGCGACGGGCTCTTCGAGCGACTCCAGATCCGCGAGCAGCTTCTGGATCACCGCCGCCCCGCGGAAACTCGGCGCGGGGTCCACGCGCTGGACGACCCCGCCCGCGTTCGCCAGGGCCGCGACGAGTGTGAGCCAGAACCGCTGGGCGTCGTGCTCGTCGCGTTCCACCGACACCCAGGCGACGCGGTCTTCTAGGCCGGAGGCTTCCGCCCAGGCGCGGACGAGCACGGTCTTGCCGCTGCCGGCCGACGCGCAGACCAGCGCGACGCCCCCAGCGTCGTCCCGGGGAAGCCGGGCGATCAGCGCCTCGCGCCGCACCAGCCGGGGCGGGGGCACAGCACCCGCGGAGCGGGTTGCTTCGCCGTCCAGAGCGCGTAGCTGTCCGCTGTCTGATTCCCCCATCGTGCGAGCCTTTCGCCGGCCTGAGAGCACGATAACCGACTGTCCGTGCCCCGCCGCGGCGGAACGCCGCGGGGCGACCGAGGCCGATCCGCGGGAAAGGGCGGATGCCCGGCGCGGCCGCTGGGGGGAGGTTGTCCGGGAGGGCGGATTGCGCCCGCCGCCGTCACCCGGCGGCTCCGGGCGGCCCGCGACACGATGAACGCGAGGCGATGTCCGATCGACGGCACGAACCGACGCGGCAGCACGCGGCTTCGCCGGCGCCACGGCGGGCCCAGGCGGCGAATCACCCACAACGCGTGAGGACCGCTCACCCGGCCGGGCGGGACGCTCGCGGCGCTCATCAACGAGACGAAGGAGTGCAAGATGGCGACGAATCAAGAAGCAGTTCAATCTCTCGGCCTCGAGGCGGGCGCCGGCGCGCCCCCGATCGGCCTGGCAGACCCGTTCCGCAGGTTCGCCTCGCAGCTGGCGAGGTACTGGTGGGTCGAGTTCACAATCGGCGTGCTGTGGGTGGTTATCGCGGCGGTCGTACTCAAGTTCGACCACGCCTCGGTCACGACCGTCGGGGTTCTCACCGGGCTGATGTTCCTGCTGTTCGCCGCAGAGGACTTCGTCCTCGCGACACTCGACCCGAGTGGGACGCGGTGGCTCTGGGGCCTCTTCGGGGTGCTGATGACGGCGGCCGGGGTGGTCGCCCTGGTCAACCCGGTCAGCACGTTCGCGGACTTCGCGGAAATCCTGGGCTTCGTGTTCCTGCTCGTCGGCGTGATGTGGGTCGTGCGCGCGTTCTATGAACGGGTCATCAACGACCTTTGGTGGCTGACCTTGACCAGCGGGATCCTGATGATGGTCATGGCCTTCTGGGTCAGCGGCCAGTTCTTCCTCACGCGGGCCTACACGCTGCTCGTGTTCGCGGGGATCTGGGCACTGATGACTGGCATCACGGACATGGTGCGGGCGTTCCAGCTCCGGCGCCTGGCCTCTGATGCTTGACACCGGCTACACGCCGCCCACACACGATTGGAGGGGTTTCTTCATGCCGAACGACGAGACGATCCTGATGAACGTGCGGACGGCGCTCGCCGGCGACCGCCGCCTCGGCCATCCGGAGGAGATCGCGGTCTCCTGCAAGGCGGGGTGGGTCGTGCTGCGGGGAACCGTGGCCACGCCCCGGCAGCGCAGTGCCGCCGATGGGATAGCCAGGGCGGTCCCCGGCGTGGCCGGAGTCGAGGTCGAGCTCCGCGTCGACCTGCGGGACCGGTGGCTCGACGACGAGCTCCGCGGCAGGGCGCTCCAGTCGTTGATCGTCGACGACGGCGTGCCGGCCGAACGCGTCGATGTCGCGGTCTCGGACGGGTGGCTCACGCTGAAGGGCGAGGTCAAGGAGCAGGCCGCCAGCGACGCGGCGTTCGCGGCGGTCGCCGACCTGGCAGGCGTGGGTGGGGTCACCAACGCGATCAAGGTGATCACCGCCGGAATGGACGGCTGATGCCAGCCGCGGCGCACGGCCGCGCGCCGGAGCCTGATCACGCAGTTTGCGTGACGTCGCCTCACCGGGGTGGCCGCGATGGTGAGAACGGGGTGGGACGACACCCAACCAGAACAAGAAAGAGAAAGCGAAAGGAACCAACATGAGTGCATTGATGGATGAGAACAATGTGATTGCCGTCAGCTTCGCCGAGGACGACTCGGCGTACGCCGGCCTCGCCAGGCTCAAGCAGCTCGACGCGGACGGCCAGATCGAGTTGCGTGCCGCCGCGGTGGTCGAACGCGATCCCGACGGACAGGTGACCGTCAAGGAAACCGACGGCAGCGAACAGTGGGAAGGCACCGCCGCCGGTGGCCTCATCGGGCTCCTGATCGGCATCATCGGCGGCCCGCTCGGCGTGCTGGTGGGCGGGGCGACCGGCCTGCTGGTCGGCTCGCTCTTCGACCTCGAAGACACCGACGACACCGAGTCGGTCCTGGCGCAGATCTCGAAGGAGGTCCGCCCGGGGCACGACACGCTGCTCGTCGAGCTGCGCGAGCCGCGCGACCACCAGGTGGTCGACGGCGTGATGGAGAGCCGCTCCGGCAGCGTGATCCGCCGCGCGGTCGACGACGTCGAAGCCGAGATCGCGGCCGCCGAGCAGGCGCAGCACGAGGCGCGCAAGAAGGCCCGTAAGGAGCTGCGCGAGGAGCGCGAGCGCAAGCACAAGGAGCAGGTCTCGGCGAAGGTCGCCGACCTCAAGGCGAAACTGCCGCGCCACCGCGAGGCAACTTCCGCAGGTGCGGCGGGTTAGCCGTGGGTCGCAGGTAGGTTGTTCGTCCGGAGCCGCCGGAGCCTGGTGGGTGCTGGCGCCCAACCAGGAGGCTCCGGACGGACGACATTGCATCGCAAAGCCACGGCTTGCCCGAACAGCAGGCGTTTGTTGTGCCGGCGTGTGCTGGAGGCTGGCTGCTCGTCGTCTGGAACCTCGGTCGTCATCGACGCAGACGTGCAGGAACTCCCAAGCCGGGGCCGCGGCTGCGCTGCCGCCCGTCGCCATGGTGCTGATCGTCTTGGCGCCCGTGCGCGGACGCCGGTGCGCTCGGGGACCCCTGGGCTAGAAGGCGATGCCCAGGGGTCCCCGAGCGCACCCGCTCTGGCTCGATCGGGGTGGCGCCCTGGACGGAGACGGTCCAGCGGCGTCGCTCAGCCGCTTTCCGAGCCTTCCGCGCCCGGCGGCGGCGCGCCGTTCGGCGGTCCCGCCTGTCCGCTCCCCGACCCCGGCCCGAACGCCCCTTTGAGCTGGCTCTGGCACGCTTTCTGGGCGTTCTTGAACGTCGAGCTCGAAGTGTTGATGCCTTTCGTGTTGAAGACGGGGCCGTTGCCGCTCGTGTTCGGGGTCGGCAGGTTCACTCCGTTTTCGCGCATGCACGACGCGTATTTGGCGAGCGCCGCCTTGCTCGCCGCGCTGTTCGGCCTCGAGCCTCCGGCGAAGTTGCCGCCGCCGCACTTCTTGATCGCTTCCTGAAGCTTCGACTGCGATCCGCCTTCGGGAGGTTTGAACCCTTCCCCGCCGCCGGACGGGGGCGCGCCGCCACCGGCAGGGCCGCCGTTGGGGGCGCCGTTCCCAGAGGGCCGGGAGGGCAGTGTCACGCCTTGCTTTTTCAGGCATTCCTGAAGCGCGGCGAAGCGGTTCTTCTGGGAGCTCGTGCTCGCGGCTGCTTTGGTGCTCGTGGATGAGCTGCCCGAGGAGCCGCAGGCGGCTAGGACGACCATCGCGAGGATCGCGGCGATCGCGAGAGGGGCTCTCAGGCGGCGGCCATGCCGCGTCCGGGCCTCATGGGTTGAATCGTTGGACATACGAGGTCTTCTCTTCCTTCCGGTTGATGGTGTTTCTCAGCCCGACCCGAACAGCTGCTGCGAGGAGCCGCTGCCGCTCCCGGTTGACGTGCCGGACGTCCCGGACGTGCCGGAGCCGCTCGAGCTGATGCTGATCGAGCTCGCGGTGATGCTGCCGCTCTTGGCCTGACTCCCCCGGACCACGACTGTGTCGCCCGGGTGGATGCTCTTGACGCTGGTCGAGACCGTCTTGCTCACTTTGGTCCCCGAAGGGCTGTGGACCTTGACGGTGCCTCCTTCGCCGGTGGTGACGTAGAGCGTCGTGCCATCCACGTAGGAGACTTCGCCGGTCGTGAGACCTCCGCCGAGCCCGCCGGCGCCAGGGAAGCCGGCGCCGCTCGGGGCGCCGCTCGAGGATCTGCCGCCGCTGCTGAGGGCCGCGAGACCCGCCGGCAGGCCGTTCGAGGTCGAGGAGGCGCTCTGCGACTTCTCCACCTCGATGCCGCCGAAGAAGGCGAGTGCGAGCCCCAGCACCACACCGAGCGCGATCGGCAGCGGCGCCAGCAGCTTGCGCCGTGGTCGCGGCGGCAGCTCGTCGATCTCCTCGAGCCAGGCCTCGTCCACCTCCGGCTCGTAGCCGTCGGGGGTGTCGTCGATCGGGGTCTCTTGGATGTCCATGTTCTGCTCCTGGTCTGTCATTGGGGTGCTCACTCGAAGCGCAGTGCCTCGATCGGTCTCAGCGAGCGGCGCGCGCCGCCGGGTAGGTGCCGAAGAACAGGCCCGACAGTGCCGCGGCGCCGAAGGCGAGGAAGATCGAGTAGGTCGCGATCTCGGGGTGCACGCCGGCGATCTCGAACTGGCTGCCGATCACGCCGAGCAGCACGCCGGTGAGCCCGCCGATCAGCGAGACGAGCACGGCCTCGGTCAGGAACTGCGTGAGGATGTCGCCGCGCCGGGCGCCGATCGCCTTGCGGATGCCGATCTCGCGGGTGCGCTCGGTGACGCTGACGAGCATGATGTTCATCACGCCGATGCCGCCGACGAGCAGCGAGATCGCGGCGACCTCGCCGAGCAGCGTCGTGAAGACGCTGCTCGTCGAGCTCGATGTTTCGAGCAGCGAGCCCTGGTTGAGGACGCTGAAGCCCGGGTTCTTCGGTGTTCTTGATCTTGTGGCGTTCCTCGATGATCTGCTTGACCTCGGCTTCGGCGGCGTTGAGCGACGATTCGGACTTGGCCTGCACCGTGATCGAGTCGATCGCGCCGACGCCGGTCAGCGAGTCCTGCACGGTCGTGATCGGCGCCATCACGACGTCGTCCTGGTTGGTCGTCGCCGTTCGTGCCCTTTTTCGCGAGCACGCCGACGACTTCGTAGTTGCTGCCGTTGACCTTCATCGTCTGCCCGACCGCGCTCCGCGCCGCCGAACAGTTCCTGGACGACTTCCTGGCCGATCACCGCCACGCGGTTGTGCTTGGTGACGTCTTCGGTGGTGAAGGAGTGCCCTTCGGCGAGCTCGTAGCTGTGGGCGGTCAGGTAGGACGGGGTGGTGCCGACGAACGACGAGGGTTCGTAGCTGGTGCCGCCGGAGACGAGCGTCACGCTGCTCGCGTTGACGACCGGTGAGGCGCTCTTCACGTCGGGCGCGAGGCCCGGGTCCTGCAGCGCCTGCGCGTCGGCCTTCGTGAGCGAGACGCTGCTCGTGGAGCTGGACGCCCGCGAAGCGGCGCAGGCCGCCGCTGCCCTGCACGATCAGCACGTTGGTGCCGAGGCTCTGGATCCGCGACTGGACCGCCTTGGAGGAGCCGTTGCCGACCGCGATCAGCACGATCACCGAGGCGACGCCGATCGTCATGCCGAGGATCGTCAGGCCCGAGCGCAGCTTGTTGGCGGTGATGCCGCCCCAGGCGATGCGCAGCGTCTCGCGGGCGATCATGTGTGCACGCCCGCCGTAGAGCTGGTGCGCGGACTTCTGGGCATGGACCGCCGGCGAAGCGGCGTCGAGCTCGACCAGCCGGCGGTCCTCGACGATCCGCCCGTCGGCGAGCTGGATGACGCGCTTGGCCTGCTCGGCGACGTCGGGCTCGTGGGTGATCAGCACGACCGTCCGCCCTTCGTCGTTGAGGCGCGCGAAGATGCGCAGCACGTCCTCGGTCGAGCGCGAGTCGAGGTTGCCGGTCGGCTCGTCGGCGAGGATCAGCGTCGGGTTCGTGACGATCGCGCGGGCGACGGCGACGCGCTGCTGCTGGCCGCCGGAGAGCTCGGAGGGCTGGTGGAGCATGCGTTTCGCCATCCCGACGGCCGTGAGCGCCCGTTCGGCGCGCCGACGGCGCTCGCGCCGCTCCAGCGCCCGCGTAGGCCAGCGGCAGTTCGACGTTCGCGAGCGCGCTCGTGCGCGCCACGAGGTTGAAGCTCTGGAAGACGAAGCCGATCTTGCGGTTGCGCAGGTCGGAGAGATCGTCCTCGTCCATGTCGCGCACGTCGACGCCGTCGATCAGGTAGCGGCCGCCGGTCGGCAGGTCGAGGCAGCCGAGGATGTTCATCAGCGTGCTCTTGCCGCTGCCGGAGCTGCCCATGATCGCGACGAAGTCGCCGCGCTCGATCCGCAGCGAGACCTCGCGCAGCGCGCGCACGCGGATCGTCCCGAGGTCGTAGGTCTTCGAGACTCCAGCGACGACGATCGCCGGCGGGGCGCTGCCCGCCGGCTGCGCGGGACGAGCGCCGCTGGACGAGGGGGCGCTCGCGCGCCTGTCGCACGCGGCGTCCGCGCTGGGGCCGGCGCAGGGGCATCAGCCCGGAGGACCTCCGGCCGGGAACCCGCCGCCCCGCCGGGGAAGCCGCTGCCGCCGAGCCCGCCGCTCAGCCCGCCGGGCCGTGAGCTGCCACCGGAGCCGAAGGGGGAGGACGAGGATGAGCGGCTGCCGGTCGTCACCGTCTGGACGACCTCTTCGCCGTCCTTCAGGCCGCTGAGGATGATCGTCGTGCTGTCTCCGGCGAGCCCGGTCGTGACCGCCTGGGTGACGTGTTTGCCGTTCCGCACGACGGTGACGCTTCCGCCTTTGATCGCGCTCGTGGGTACGTTCAGGCCTTCGGCCTGCTTGACCACCACTTCGGCGGTCGCGCTCATGCCGACTTTCACGCCGGAGAGGTTCTGGTCGAGCTGGAAGGTGACGTCGTAGCTGACGGCGCCGCTGCTGCTGCTCGGGACCTGTCCGACCTTGACGACGTGCGCGGCGACCTTGCGGCCATTCAGCGCTTCGATCGTGACGGTCGCGATCTGCCCGACGTGCACCTGCCCGATTTCGGACTCGCTCAGTCCGACCACGAGCTGCAGCGAGTGGAGGTTGCTGAGCACCGCGAAAGACGAGCTCGATCCTTCCGAGCTCGAGGGGCTGCTCGACCCGCTGCTGGAGGGGCTCGAGCCGCCCCCGGCGCCAGAGCTGCTCGAGGAACTGCTCGAGGAACCGCTCGAGCTCGATTCCGCGCGTGTGGTCCCGGTGCCGGAGACGGTTTCGCCGACTTCTCCGGAGAGCGAGACGATCGTGCCGGACTCGGGAGCGTAGAGCTTGGTGTTCTGGACGGCCTTTTCCGCGCTTTCGACGGTCAGCTTGTCGCTCTTGACCGTCGCGCGGGAGGAGGCGAGATTTGCTTCGCGCGTTGCTTCGCTCTGTTCGGAGCCGCCGGACCCTCCGCTGGAGCTCGGCGAGGACGATGCCGGCGCTTCGGATTTGGTGGAGGCGCCGCTCGTCGTGGTTTTCGTGGGAGCGCTCGTCGTGGTGGTCGGCGTCGTGGTCGTGGGCGTGGACGTCGTGGGCGTGGTGGTGGTCGTGGTCGGCGTGGTGGTGGCGGGCGTGGACGTGGACGTTGTGGGCGTCGTGGTGGTCGTCGTCGCTTCGCTCGCGCTGCTCGCGGAGGCCTTGAAGGTCGTGTTCGTCGTTTCGCTCGTGGAGGCTGCGCTCGCCGAGGGACTGGACGATCCCGACGTGGAGGTGCTTTCGCCTTCGTTTTCTTCCAGCTGGGTCAGGTTCGCTTCGGCCGATTTGAGCGTCGCCTTGTCCTGTTCGAGCGACACTTCGGCGCTCTGGGAGTCGACCGTGGCGAGCAGCTGCCCCTTGGCGACTTCCTGTCCTTCTCTGACGTAGATGTGCGTGACCGTGCCGCTGGTCTTGAAGCCCAGGTTCAGGTCGCTCGCAGACTGGACACTGCCGCTGCCGGACACCGTCGACTGCACGACGCCCCGTTTGACCGTGCTCGTGCGCGTGGTCTGGCCGCCGGACTGCGACGCCGGGCCGATCGCGATGACGGCGAGCACGGTTACGGCGATGCAGAGCGCCGCCAGCGCCCCGTTCAGGACGGGCTGGCGCCGGAACGCCGCCCACAGGCCGGCGACGCGCCCCTCCTCGCGCGACCAGGGCGCGGCCGCCGTGTCGGTCTCGCGCTCGCCGGGGTGCGGCTCCGCAGCCCGGTCGAGAGCCTGGTCTTGACCGAGCGTCATCGGTGGGGGGAGTCGGTTCGGGTGTCCTGCTGCCCGCGCATCGATCAAGCGTGGTGCGGCGCGGTTAGCGTCTGGTTAGAGCGCGCTAAGAGCCGCGTATGACTCTGGCGGCAGGTTCGAGCACTAGACGGCCGCGTCCAGCGCGCCGCCGAGCAGGGTCTCGCCGGCGGCTTCGTGACTGGCCGTCTCGGTCTCCAGCGGTGGGATTGTGACCGTCACGATCGCACCCCCGCCGGGAGCGTTCTGCGCGTGCACGACGCCGCCGTGTTCCTCTGCCACCTTCCGCACGATCGACAGCCCCAACCCTGAGCCCGGGACGGTCCTGGCAGACGGAGCGCGATAGAAGCGGTCGAAGACGTGGGGGAGGTCGGCGGGGTCGAACCCCGGCCCGTGGTCGCGCACGCTGAGCGACCCTCCGGCGAGCACGACACAGACCGTGGAGCCGGACGGGCTCCACTTGATCGCGTTGTCGAGGAGGTTGCCGAAGGCGCGGCGCAGGCGCGGGTCCCTGCCCAGCACCACGGTCGGCTGGAGGTCCGCCACCACCTCCACGCCCGGACGGCGCTTGCCCCAACGCCCGAGTTCCTCGTCAACGAGCTCGTCGAGCACGACCATCTCGAAGCCCTCGGCCTCATCCGACTCGCGGGCCGTCTCGAGAAGGTCCTCGATCAGCATCCCGAGCTCGACGCTCTCGTCGATCAGGTCGCGTAACAGGGGAGCGCGATCCTCGGGGGGCATGTCGGGGTTGCGCTGGAGTACCTCGAGGTTCGTCCGGATCGTGGCAACGGGCGTGCGCAGCTCGTGCGAGGCATCTGCGACCAGCTGTCGCTGCGCCTCTTGTGAGCCCGCCAGCGATCCCAGCATGTCGTTGAACGAGGTCCCGAGGCGGCCGAGGTCGTCGTTGCCGCGCACCGCGATGCGGCGGCTGAGATCCCCGGTGGAGCGAACGTGCTCCGCTGCCTGCCTGAGTGTGTGCACAGGTTTGGCGGCGGTGCGCGCAACGAACAACCCGAGCAGCACGGCGAGCGCGATTCCCGCGATCGCGATCGCGATCAGGATCACGGCGAGATCGTGCAGCGTGTTGTTCAGGTCGGTCAGGGCGTGCTCGGCGATCACGGCGCGTCCGCCGCCCACCGGCGCCACGTACACCCGGATCGCGGTGCCGCCGACGGTCGCGTTGCGGAAGTAGGCCTTCGCCTTGCCGCGGGCGACGGCCAGGTCCCGAGCTGTCACCGAGAAGCGTGTCGTGTCGCCCGGGGTCTTGTAGAGGTGCCCGGTTGAGCTCACCAGAGCGAGCGCGCCCTGGTTCTGCAGGCTGGGGCGCCGCAGGCGTGCATTCGGCTGGCGCGGCGGAATGCCTTTCAGGCGCGGCCGCGTGAGCGGGTACGTGCGGGCCTCGGGCGCCGAGGCGATCAGCGAAGCCTGCTCTCTGAGCTGGTTGTCGAGCCTCCCTCGCAGGCTCCCGCGCACCGCGAGGTAGCAGGCGGCTGCGCTGAGCACGACCGCGAACGCGACCGCGGCCGCCGTGAACAGCACCATCCGGCGGCGCAGGCTCATTCCGGATCTCGCAAGATGTAGCCCACCGAGCGGACCGTGTGGATCAGCCGCGGCTCGCCGTCGGCCTCCAGCTTGCGCCGCAGGTAAGAGACGTAGACGTCGAGCGTCTTCGAGCTCTGCGTGAGGTCGTATCCCCACACGCGCTCGAAGATCATGCTGCGCGGCAGCGCCTTGCGAGGGTTCGTCAGGAAGTACTCCAGGAGCAGATACTCGGTGCGCGTGAGGTCGAGTTTGCGCTCGCCCCGGAACGCCATGCAAGCGGCCGTTTCGATACGCAGGTCGCCGAAGGAGAGCTCCTCGTCCTCCTCGGCGCTGTCCTGCGGCATCGTCTGTGCCCGGCGCACGCCTGCGCGGACCCGCGCAAGCAGCTCTTCCAATGCGAAGGGCTTGACGAGGTAGTCGTCGGCGCCGGCGTCGAGGCCCGCGACGCGGTCGGCGAGCGCGTCCTTCGCGGTCAGCATCAGCACGGAGGTGTGATCGCCGCCCAATCGCATCCGCCGGCAGACCTCCAGACCGTTCATCGTCGGCATCCCCACGTCGAGGACCACGATGTCCGGCGGGGACTTTGCCGCCAGCTCGAGCGCTTCAGGGCCGTCGGTGGCGAGCGTGACGTCGAAGCCCTCCAGCCGAAGCGCACGGCCAACAGCGTCGCGCAGCGCGCGATCGTCGTCGGCGAGCAGGACGCGACCTGTGCCCATGTGAGGCGAGTATCAGCGGCGTCGGTAAGAGCCTTGCAAGAGGATCCTTAACGGATGCTGTGAGCGGCGCGGCGATTCTTACCGAACTCCAACCGGGCATCACGGCGACCGGCCGATAACGCGGCTGACAGCCCACGACAGAAGGGACAGCCGATGTTTGCAAGCGCAGTCGGCGGCGCGTCCGCTCACGGGGCGATGCCCCCTCGCCACACGGAACCGCCGCCCATGAATGAAGTAGCCAAGCTCCTGGGGATGAACGGCACGGAACTGACGGGGCAGCTTCGCTCCGGCAAGACCCTTGACAGCTTGGCCTCAGAACGCGGCCTGTCCAGCGCCGAACTTCTGAAGTCGATTGAAGCTGAACTGACCGCCAAGCGCCCCGAAGGCGCGCCAGAGCTGTCGGCTACCCAGCTCACGGAAATGGCGCAACACATCGCCTCGGGGACCCCGCCGTCGCCCGCGGGTGGTCAGCACGACGCGGCGGCGGGGGAGGGTGCGGGCGGCACCTTCGCCCAGATCCTCGGAGTGCAGCCGAGCGTCCTGCTCGAAGAGCTCGAACACGGCACCGACATCAGCTCCCTGTTGCCGCAGCTCGGCTACACCAGTGACGGCTCCAGCTCACAGTCCACGGACGCCGCGGGAATCGCTTTCAACGGATACGCCTGAGCTCAGCACGTGCGGGCGCTCGCGCCCCGTAAAGAGCGAAAAGGGAGGGCCACGGTGGGCCCTCCCAACAGACGGATCGAGCCAACGCGATCAAGGACCGCCGGGGCCGAGGGAGCCCGCTGCCGCCTCGATCGCACGTGGTTCTTACTGGCGTCTAACCGCCCTTTAACAGTCGTCGAGCACAGTCTGCACAGTGAGAGGCCCCTCCGCCCAGACCACTTCCCTGCGGGCGGCGCTCGCGGCGTCGGTTGCGCTCCTCGCGGGCGGCACACTCGCTCCCGCCAGCGCCGGGGCGGATACGCAGGTGAGCAGCAACTGGAGCGGTTACGTCGCAACGGGCAAAGGCCGCCTCGGCGGCTTCGCCGCGGTCTCCGGCACGTGGACGGTGCCCGAGGTCACATGCTCGGCCGGCCGCGCGGGTTATTCGGCCGTCTGGGTCGGCCTCGGCGGATACCACCGCAAGGCACAACGGCTGGAGCAGCTCGGCACGGAAGCGAACTGCACCTCTGGGGGTGCCGCGAGCTACGCCGCCTGGTACGAGGTCCTGCCGGCCTCGCCCGTCCGCATCCACGTCAGCGTCCATGCGGGCGACGTGATCACCGCCGCCACGACGGTGAGCGGGCGCAGCATCGTGTTCCGCCTCGACGACCTGACGACAGGTGCCAGATACACCAGCACGAGACGGGCGGCGGTCGACGTCTCGAGCGCGGAGTGGATAGTCGAGGCTCCATCGGAGTGCACCAGCTCCAGCCACTGTGAATCGCTGCCTCTGGCGAGCATCGCGCCGGTCGAGTTCAGCGCCGCTGTCGCCCGCTCGGGCACCCAGAAGAAGCCGGCAGGCGACGCTGCCTGGAAGACGACGACGCTGAAGCTCGAGCAGGAATCGATCTCGGTTGCCGCGAGCAACGGATCACCTGCCGGCGCCGCGCGCAAGGTGGCCACAGCAGCCCCGTCGGCGATCGCCGCGGTCAGCGGCGGCTTCACGGTCTCGATCAGCGAACAGACCACCCAGCTTCCCGTTCCCGCAGGTCCCACGCTGCCCGGCTTCGGCGCCGGCTGAGGAGGTCGCCTGAGCTCCGATGCACTCACAGGAGCGGCGCGATCCACGGGGCCGCGTGACGAGCCAACCCCCCACCATCGCCGCGGTTGGAGGCTGGTTGGACGTTGGAGGGGGCGGGGGGCGGCCGGGGCTTCGCGCATCGGCGCCGGAATCGGCTTCGTGGTCGGCGTTCGATCAGGGACGCGGTTCGTGCTGATGTCACTCGTCCGCACGGCGCGGTCGAGGAGCTCAGCCGTCCTCTACGCGAACACTTCCCGGTCGCGAGCTTTGTGCGGGTCGCTGTACCAGCCGTCCCACCAAGGCTTCTCTGTTGCGTCGCGGGGTGGCCGCTGAAGCACGAACGGCTTCCCTTCCTTTTCGTGTTCGCGCTCGGTGACCCGGAAGTTGTAGTGGTCGAACAGGGTCAGCGCCTCGATCGCGTAGGAAGTGGCCACCCGGGGGTCGCGGATGACGAGCAGGTTCTCGCCGTTCTTCAGATCGGCTGAGGAGGAGAAGTTGTAGGAGCCCATGTAGACCCTGGCGGTCGGCTTGTCGAAGTCGATCACGACGAACTTGTGATGCATCCGCACGCCGCTGCCGCCACTCGGCTCGGATTTGAACGGCTCGGGCACGTTCTTGCCGAGTTCGGCCGGGTAGACGGGGGCGACGTTGCCGCCCGGCCGTTGCAGGTCCAGACCGCCGACCTTCCTGTCGGAGATCCCGTAGACGAAGGTCGCGTCGTCTTCGGTCACCTTCTTGATCGCTTCTTGGATCGGGCCCGGCGTCTGGTACAGGAAGGCGAGCGAGTACAGCAGCGAGGATCCCGTGTGATCGCCGATGTCTTCGGCGATCACGTGCAGCAGCGCGTTCTCCGCGGAGTGGGGGGAGAACGCGACTTCGGCGTCGATGTCGGCCAGACCCAAGGGGACCCTGCCGGCCGGAGCGCTCGTGCTGAAGTCCGCGACATCGCCGTGCTGCCAGTACTCCTCGAAGGCGGCCGAGAAGGCGGCTGCGGGCTGCTCACCATGCAGGACGAGCGCGTTGTTGGACTGGACGAACAGGGCACGCCAGCTGAAGTTCGTCGAGCCGCACACGACAAGCTGCTCGGTGGGGCTCTGGCTGATGATCGTCTTGTTGTGCTGCAGGTCGCCCATGTGCTGGCGGATGACGTTTGCATCGCCGGCGCTCGCTTTGAGCTTCTGCTCGGCTTGGTTCTCGGCAGAGCCCGGTTCGCCGTGGGAGCCGGAGTTGTCGATGATGATCCTCAGGCGGTCCCCGAGACGTTCCAGGCGCGAGACGATCTCAGGCTCGTTGAGGTCGTAGGCGATCGCGTTGACCTGGGCCGCGGGGTCGGCGGCTGCTTTGTCAAGGGCGTCCAGGATTGCTTCACGGGCCTCGAAGCCCATCCACTTGAACGCTTCGGCGGCCTTCGGATTGGTCGGCTTGAACGTCAGCCCTTCATTGGCTTGGGCGGGGAGGAGCGTCGCGATCGGTTCGTAGCGTTCGACGAACGCCTGCGAGGAGACGAAACCCCGTGTGAACGCCACGTTCAGCTCGCCGGGATACGTATCGCCACCAAGCGGGATCGCCGCCTGCTGCGGCTCGCCGTAGGAGAGCGTGTCGTCAGCCGCCATCGCGACAGGGGTCACGCGATAGACGAAGTCGCCGTCGAGATCGGCGTCTTTCGGGAAGTGCGCCCAGCGAAACCGCTGGAATGGCGCGCTGCGACTCGGCGTTTTCCCGGGAACGACTTTGCCGTCGGCCGGAAGGAACGCGAGGTCGTTGCCCAGCTGGGCGAATCCTTGCCCCCCGGGCGCTTGGAACTCGATCGCGAAGCCGACGAAGTCGTTTGGTGGCGGGCCGCCCTTCCAGTCCATGCTGAGGAGAGCCATCCCCTCGCCGCGCCGGACCGTCAGCGTGAAGAGCGCGCCCGCGTTGCCGCCTTGGGCAACCACCGAATTCCCCATGTCGGAATCCTACGGGACAGGCGGCGGGAGGGCATTCACGTCCGGGCGTCTGGCACAGGTGGGCCTTATGGATGTACTCCCCAGTCGGCGCAGGTGAATGAGGCCGGGCACCGGCTCAGAACGGAACACGGATGGAGCGTCGGCGTGTCTGAATCGCTCACGAGGGCCGCCGTGGCGCCCGGAGCGCAGCACGTGGACGGCTCGCTCAGTACAGCGCGAGGTCCCGGCACCGTCCGGAGCGCCCGGGTGGCGGCCGGACGGCCGAGGTCGACGTTCCCCGTCGCGACACGACGGGCGGGCCTTGAAACGCGGCCTTGCGTTCGGGTTAGAGTGCGCCCATGGTCGAGCTGACCGCCAGCGGCGATGTCGACCAAGTCGAGGCACGGCTGCGCGAGGCGCTCGACGCGCATAGCCTGCAGCTGTTCGCGCGCATCGACCATGCGGCCGGTGCCCGCAAAGCCGATGTCGATTTGGAACCCAACGTGCTGCTGATCTTCGGCAACACGCACGTCGGTACCCCCCTGATGCAGGCCGACCCTCGCGCCGGCATCGAGCTGCCGCTGCGAATGCTGATCTGGCGGGACCCTGACGGGACGCATGTCGGCTACCTCGACCCCCGTGAGCTGGCCGATCGCTATGCCCTCGACGGTCACCGGCAGACGCTCGAGCGCCAGGCCGCGGTGCTCACCGAGCTGGCCGCGGCGGCGGCCGGCTGATCGGCGCCCGGCGTCGCCACCACTTGCCGGCGGCAGCCTTCGATGTTCTTCTCCCGCTTGCCGCGCGGGAGGTTCGCAGACGACGCATACGCCGAGCAATCTCTCGACGGCCAGGCATGAGCTGACGCGTCCGTGCCGCGAGACGCTCACCCTCAGCTGAGCTGTCGTGGCGAGCCTCAGACGGACTCTGAGCCAAGTTGTCCGCGCGCTACGCCGCCGCCGTTGTGTGGACCGGAGCGAAGAACTCCACGAGCAGTTCGTTGACGCGCCCGGGCTCGTCGTGGTGGACCCAATGCGATGCGTCGGGCAGACGCTCGACGCGTTCGAGGTTGGGGACGTCCTCGTGGTGGGGCTCGGCGAGATCCGGCCCGAGGTAGCGATCCTTCTCGCCCCAGATGACCAGGGTGGGCGCCGAGACCGGTTGAAGCTCCGCCTTGGTGCCCTTGGGCGGTTTCACCGCCGCTCGGTAGTAGTCGATCATCGCGGTGGCGGCGCCCGGCTGCGACCAGGCCTCGATGTAGCGATCGGTCTCCTCCTTGGTGAACTGCGGCCGAGCGTCGCGCAGGAAGTGCTGGAAGAACTCCCAGTCTTTCGCGCGCACGTGGTGCTCGGGCAAGTCGGGGAGCGCGAAGTAGAAGAAGTACCAGGACCGCGCGAGCTGGCTGGGGTGGCGCAGTCCCTCGTTGAGCTTGCGCGGATGGGCCGCATTGAGAATGGCCAGACGGTCCACGACCTCGGGGTGGTACATGGCCGCAGTCCAGGCAGCGGTTCCGCCCCAGTCGTGACCGACCAGCACCGCCGACTCGGCGCCGCGCTCGCGGATGAGATCGCGGACGTCGTCAGCCAGCTTGCCGGCGGTGTAAGCGGCGGAGCCGTCGGGCTTCGAGGAGAGGTTGTAGCCGCGCAGGTCGGGCGCGACGACTCGGAAGCCCGCGGCGGCGAGTGGCGCGATCTGCAGCCGCCAGCCGTACCAGAACTCCGGGAAGCCGTGGAGCAGGACGACCAGCGGCCCGTCGCCGGCCTCGACATAGTGCAGCTTCACGTCATCGCCCACCTCGGCGTAACCCTCATGCAGTCCAGGCAGGTCGTCGATCGCCGGCCCGTTCGACGCGTCGGTGACCCGAGGTCGACCTCCATCGCCTGGGTCTCCAGCGCCTTCGGGCCTCCTCGTGTCGGCGGACATGGTCATGATGGTCTCCTCTCGGGCTCTTCGTCCATTGCGGCCGCATCCTGTTGGGTCGGCGGCCATTTCGCGCCCGTGACGACCCTGGTCACGCGACGGGTCCGGCGTCGCCGCGGCCGCTACCGCTGAGGAACTCCTTCACGTCGGCGGCGAACTCCTCGTGGTGCTGAAAGAGGAACCCGTGAGCCGCGTCAGGGTAGATCTTGATCCGGGCGCCCGGGATCAGCCCCGCGAGCAGATGCGAGTAACGGGGGAGGATCATGGGGTCGCTGTCGCCGTTCGCCACGAACACCGGCGCGGAGATCGCGCTGACGCGCTGCAGGAGGCAGTGGTCGG
The DNA here is from genome assembly GCA_963738815.1 of uncultured Solirubrobacteraceae bacterium. Classification (GTDB taxonomy): domain Bacteria; phylum Actinomycetota; class Thermoleophilia; order Solirubrobacterales; family Solirubrobacteraceae; genus Palsa-744. The sequence continues at coordinate 236,081 of CAVTXW010000011.1, read as the reverse complement.
GAATGCCCCAGGTGCAGACCGCGTCGTACTGCGCGAGCCGCGTCTCCCATCCCGTCGGCTCATCCCTGTCCTCGGTGCGGGCGAGCATCCGCCCGAGGGAGGCCCGGCCGGCGTCGGTGCTGTTCGAGGAGCGCGTGTAGAACACGCCGAGATAGCCCTCCGGGTTCGGCTCGCGTCCACCGACTGCCTCGATCACCTCGGGCGCCCAGCCGTGCATCCCGGCGGCCCCCTGGGGGGCCGAGGACGCGAGGACGAGCCGCCGCACGGCTGCCGGCCTGGCGAGCGCGAGCTCCTGCGCTACGAAGCTGCCGATCGAGAAGCCGAGCACGTCCACCTGTTCGAGTCCCAGGGCGTCCAGGAACGCGACGGCATCGCGGGCCATCCGGGCGAACGTGCGCGGCGTGCTCCCGCCCGAGCCGCCGACGCCGGCGTTGTCGAATGCGATCACCCGCCGTCCCGAGGCGAGGAGATCGACCAGCGCCGGATCCCAGTTGTCGAGGTTGCCGCGGAAATGCTGAAGCAGGACGAGGGCCGTCTCTCCTTGGCCGCATTCCCGGTAGGCGAACGCGGTCCCGTCGCCCGCGTCGACATGCCGGTTGGGGCTCCCCGCGTAGCCCGGGCCGCTCGTGGTGCCTGGCCCCGAGCCGGTCACGACTCTCCCGTGGGCGGCGAGAGGATCGCCTCGATGACGGCCGCTGCGTACTCGCGGGGCGCCTCCTCCCAGACCATGTGGCCGGCGTCGATCACCACCATGCGGCTGTGCGGCAGTCGCGCATCGAGGTATTCGGCGTTGGAGATGGGCACGACGGGGTCGTTGCGGCCGTTGACGATCGTGACCGGTGTGGCGATCTGTCCCAGCAGAGCGGTCAGTTCGGGCAGCTCCTGCGGATAGCGGCGGACGTACTGCATCGATTCGGAGAAGCGGTCCCCGTCGTAGCAGTCGAGGTAGTCCGCCCGGACGCTGTCGTCGATTCCGCCCGCGATCTTGTCCACCGTCGCGGTGACGATTGCACGGGGGTCCATCCTGCGGTACTTCTCGAAGTCAGGATCGAGCACCCACGAGGCGAGCGGCTCGCCGAGGTCGATCGGGACCGCCGCGCCGCCCGTGCCGACGACCACGCCGGACAGCAGCTCCGGACGCTCTGCGGCGAGGAACAGCGCGGCCGAGGTTCCGACGTCGGGCGCAAGGAGGTAGGGGGCTGCGAGTCCCCGGTCGGCGATCAGCTTGGCGAGGAAGCCTCCCATCGCCCGCGGCGAGAACAGGTCCTCGCGGCTCTCCGAGGCGCCGAAGCCCGGGAGGTCGATCGCAAACAGCCGTGCGTGGCCGGCCAGCTCGGCCCAGATGCGCTTGAACGCGTAGACGCTCTCCGGCCAGGGGCTGGTGAGCAGGAGCGTCCGCTCGTGCTCGCCGGCGCTCTCCGCGCAGCGAATCCGAAGGCCGTCGACGTTGTGAAACTTGACCTGCGGCGTCGTGGTCGCGGCCGTGTTCATGCCGATCACACGCCCCGGCCTCGTGCGCGGCCGTAACGCTCGGCAGCTGCCGGCTCGGCCTCGACACGGATCACGGCGCTCCCGTTCATACCGCGGCTCCCGCGGCGGCTGCGGCCTCAGTGTCGGCGGGCTTCATGACGCGCCCGCCGAGAGCGAGCGCCAGCAGGGTGCCCGCCACGGCCCAGCCGACCAGGACAAGGATCGGCCCCGCGATTCGGTTGCCGTCGAAGAACAACGTCGAGCGCGCAAGATCGACGCTTGCCCCTGGCGGCAGCACACCGCCGATCGTCCTCCAGAAGCCCGGCAGCAGCGGGCGCGCGAACGGCCCGCCCGATGCGGAGTTGCCGAGGATCACGAACAGGAGGATCACCAGCGCCGTCCCCGCCGGGCCTGCTGCGGATTGGATCCCCGCGGTTGCGGCGCCGCTGGCGAAGATGGTCAGGGCCCCCACGCCGCAGAGCGCCAGTACGTGATGCGAGAGCACGTCGAAGCTCGCGTCGAGGAGCAGCACGCTGAGCACCCCCGCGACGATCGAGTACAGCGCGAGCGCCCCCACCCGCTCACCCGCGCGGCGGCGGCTGCTGTCGCGCGGGTCTCCCATCAAGCCGAGGAGGGTCGCGCCGATGTAGCCGCCGAAGACCCACGCGATGACGGCGTAGAACCCGGCCGTCCCGTTGGGGTCGCCGGGCGGCAGCGGCTTGACGTCTGTGACCCGCGCCGCCGGGGCGCCCCGCGCCGCGGCGACGAGCTGGAAGGTGCGTTCGAGCGCGAGCGCCGTCGCCCGGTTCGCAGCCGACGCGACGTAGAGACGGTTCGCTGCCGGCTCGTACGCGCCGTAGACGCTGCGGCCGTCGATCTGCGCGAGCGCCTGGGCGCGCGAGGACACCGCGCGCGCGTCGAGCGGCGCCCCCGGGAGGCGGTTGAGCTGCGCCGCGACGGCGGGGGCGCCCACGACGGCGACCGGGACGCGGTGCGGGGTGGGGTCGTGGAAGGCACCGACATAGAAGAACGCGAACGCGAGCATCAGGACGAGGGCCACGGCGAGAACGGCCGCTACCGCTGCGTTGGGCGGGCCGGCGGCCGCGGCCATCACGTCAGACCCGCCTGGCTCGGCGCCCGCACCGGTGACCGCTGCCGTCACCTCAGGCTCGGATCTCAACTGTGCCATCGACCTCTCGCACCTCGACGGTGTGGAGCGCCTCGGTCGCGGGACCCTCGACGACGGCCCCGGTGGTCACGTCGAATCGCGCACCGTGGCACTGGCACATGATCGTCGTGCCGCTCAGAAGCCCGCCCGAGAGCGGGCACCTCGGCTCCCCGCACGTGCACAGGTCATCGAAGGCGTAGAGCCGCCCGCCGACCCGCGTGACCGCCACGCGCAGCTTGAGGTCCTCCAGGTAGAAGGGAAGGACCGCGTCACGCGCGATCGCCTCGCACGGACCGAGCGGCCGGAACGCGGTATCAACGACGTCTGTCATCGGAGCCTCTCAGTAGGGGTAGTCGGGGATCACGTCAGAGCTCGTCGCGTCGAGGCGCAGCTCCCCGGGCGCTCCGGCCGGCACGATCGGACGCTGCGGCATGACGGGGGCGATGCGCTCGTAGCCGGAGCCGAGGGGCGGCCGGGAGTCGGCTTCGCCCTTGTTGGGCCAGAGGGCCATCGCGCGCTCGACGAGCGAGGTGATCATGAGCGATGGGTTCACGCCCGGGTTTGCGGGCATCACGCTGCCGTCCATCACGTGAAGGCCGCGCTGGCCGAACACCCGCAGAAAGGGATCGACAGCGCCCTTCTCGCTGTCCTCGCCGATCGGGATCCCGCCCACGAAATGTGCGGAGGCGTTGCGGTTGATGACCTCGGTCACCAGCGCCGCCTGGTCGCTGTCCAGCTTCCTCGCCACACGGTCGACGAAGTCCTCGACGACGGGTATGTGCACCGACGGCGGCGTGCCCGACGGCCGGCTTCGCAGCAAGTCGTCCTGCCAGTACAGCTCGATCGAGGTGTCGGTCGTCTGGCTGCACAGCGCGACGAACGTGCGCTCGGACCAGTGGCGTGGGTCGTTGAACCCCAGCACCTCGGCCGGGTGCTCCACCAAGCGCTTGACCCACTCGGCAGTCGGATGCTCCTGGCGGCCATGCTGGTGGTAGGTGACGAGGAACGCGAAGACGTTGCTCCCGACTCCCCAGACCGTCGGCTCGACGCTGGTCACCGGGTCCGGCCACACGCCCGATGTGATCGACACGGACCCGGGCGTTATGCGGATCCGCTCGGGATCACGCTGCCAGCGTCCGTGCGGGCGCGTCACGGCCAAGAGCTGCTCGGAGTTGGTGCGGGCACGCTGGCCGAGCTGGCTCGAGAGGCCCGTGAGGCGTCCCTTGTGCTGCATGTGATGCAGGAGCTTGGCCGAGCCGTACGCGTGCGCGGCGACGATCACCTGCTCAGCGGTGTAGGTGTGATGGTGTGCGTGCTCTGCACGCTGCGCCCAGCCCGGGTGGCGCGCATGCACCTCGAACCCACCGCCGTCGAGCGGGGCGAGGTCGTAGACCTCCTGCAGTTCGTGAACCTCGGCGCCCAGCTTCTCGGCGAGATAGAGGTAGTTGGTGGTCAGCTTGTTCTTGGCGTTGTGACCGCAGCCGATGTCGCAGTTCCCACAGGAGATGCAGCCGGTGCGCCGCGGCCCGACGCCGCCGAAGTAGGGGTCCTCGGCCTCGACGCCAGGGCTCCCGAAGTACACGCCGACGGGCGCCTTGTTGAAGGTCTCGCCGCGTCCGATCTCGATCGCAGCTGCGTGAAGCGCGCGGTCGATGTCGGTCGGCATATAGGGGTAGCGGACGACCCCGAGCATCCGCGTCGCCTGGTCGATGCACGGCGCCAGCTCGTCCGCCCAGTCGGTGATGTCGGCCCACTCCGGCGCCCCGAAGAACTGCTTGGGCGGGACGTAGAGGGTGTTCGCGTAGACGTGCGAGCCACCGCCGACGCCCGCCCCGCACAGCATCAGCACATCGTCGAGGTACTCGATCCTCTGAATCCCGTAGAACTCCGCGGCGGGGAACCACACGAACTTCGGCAGATCCCACTCCGTCTTGGGGATCTCCTCGTCCGGCCAGCGCCTGCCGGACTCCATCACGCCGACGCGGTACCCCTTCTCCGCGGCGCGCAGCGCCGCGACGCTGCCGCCGAAGCCCGAGCCGACGATGATCACGTCGTAGTCGACGGTCGCCGTCACGCTCTTCGCACTCCTGCGCGCTCCCTCGCCTGCTCAGGCATCCCTGAGCAGGAACGGCGCCGCATCCCCGCGTGCTGAAGCAGCCAGTTCTTCTCGGCCATCTACCCGGCCCCCCGTCGGTGGCGTCAGTTGCCCGCTCAGGCTCTCGCCGGCCATCGGCGGTCGCGCCCGTGAGCTCACTGGTGAGACCCCTGGGCTGCCTCGGGGGCGGACACGGCTACGCGGATGCCGGAGCTCGACGCGGTCGACGACACCCGATGATCGGATCTCTGGCCGGGTGGGTCCACGGGACGCGACCAGGGTCTCGACAGGCGCGACGTCTCGTTCAACACAACAGGCTGCGCAGCATGACCAACACGATCGACACAGCGCCCGGGTGGGCGCCATTCGAGACGCTCGTCGCGCGACAGGTCGCGGGTGTGTTGTTCGTCGACATCGACGCGCCGCCGATGAACCTGCTCGGCCCACCGCTCGTGCGGGACCTGGTAGCGCTGATCGAGAAAGCTGAGGCTGACGAGAGCGTCAGTGTTGTCGTGTTTCGCAGCGCCAATCCCGACTTCTTCATCTCGCACGTCGATGTCACGAGAATCGCGGAGTACCGGCAGGAGGCGGCGAAGCTCGTGGGCGAGCCCTCGATCGCGTTGATGTTCCGTTATCTCAGCGCCAGCACGCTCGTGAGCATCGCGCAGATCGAGGGTCGTGCTCGGGGTGCCGGCAGCGAGTTCGCGCTCGGCTGCGACATGCGGTTCGCCGCCCTCGAGACCGCGATCCTCGGGCAGTTCGAGACGGCGTTCGGTGCCATACCCGGCGGCGGGGCGGTTCAGGGCCTCACCCGGCTGATGGGTCGCGGGCGTGCCCTCGAGGTGCTGCTCGGTGGCCAGGACTTCGATGCCGGTCTCGCTGAGCGGTATGGCTGGATCAACCGTGCGCTGCCCGCCTCACAGCTCGGCGGCTTCGTGGCCGAGCTCGCCGATCGGATCGCCCGCTTCCCGGCGAGCGGTCACAGGCTCGCGAAGGAGCGCGTCAACGCAATCGAACTCGCCGACGTCGCCGAGTTCCAACGCGACTCCGACCTTTTCGCCGAGGTCATGTCCACCTCCGACGCGCAAGCGCGGACGCAGGCCGCGTTCTCGCGTGGCTTCCAAACCCCCGAGGCCGAGCTGTCGATCAGCGAGGTGTTCGCGACCGATCGCGCGCCAGGCGGCTGACCAGTGTGCCTACGGGCGCGAGAACCGCGCCGGCTCCGGGAGTCTGGCAATGCACCCCGATCGACAGGAGGGCAGGACGATGAGCACCGAAACCGGCACCCGAAGCGCCTCAGCGGCGCCGCCCACCGGGGCGCTCGACATGAAGCTGGAGGTGATCACCGTGCCCGTCTCCGACGTCGACCGCGCGAAGGCGTTCTACGAGGGGCTCGGGTGGCGCGTCGATGCCGACATCGCCCGCGGTGACGCGTTCCGCGTGGTTCAGCTGACGCCTCCGCACTCCGAATGCTCGATTTCGATGGGCACGGGTCTGTCGACCGTGTTCGGCGTCGGCGAGATGGAGCCCGGCTCCCAGCAGCGCCTGGAGCTGGTCGTGTCAGACATCGAGGCGGCGCGCGCGGAGTTGATCGGCCGCGGAGTCGAGGTCGGTGAGGTGTTCCACCTCGGCGAAGGCGGACGGGAACCGGGGCCCGACCCGGATCACGCCTCCTATATGAGCTACGCGACGTTCCGGGACCCTGACGGGAACAGCTGGCTGCTCCAGGAGGTCACGAGCCGGCTGCCAGGACGCGTCTGGGACAGCTGACTCGCCCGCAAGCGCCGGCCCCCGCGCCATGAGCCGAACTCGAACGGAGGTGGGGAGATGAGCCGTGCCGAGCCGCGCGTGCGGGCGGCGCCTCAGGCCGAGCCCGAGTGGGGGCACATCTTCGAGCTGCGGCTGGGCGAGCGGATCGTCGAGGCCGGCGGGGCGTGAGCTGAACCTAGCCCACGTCGGGCTCGCCAAGCACCCAGATGCCGTGGATGACCCACAGGCAGACGGCGAAGACGCCGAGTGACCACCAGGGGTGCGGCCCGCCCACGTTGGCGAGCGCCTCGATTGCACCAAGCGTGGCCGCGACGAGCCCGATGGCCCGGCCGTACACGTTCCCGGCGAACAGCGAGAACGCCGCCGTGAGAAGGATGACGCCGATGATGATCGTGATCCAGCCCCACGTGTGGGCGCCGCCGAACACGTACCGTTCCCCGGCTACATAGAAGCTCGAGTTCGCGACGGCAGCTACGCCGTAGAAGAGGTCGAGGGTTCCCGCGATCAAGCAGCAGGACTCCGACGAAGAACGCGCGTCCCACACCTCTGCTCGACGGTCCGGCTGGAGTGCTCATGAGTCTCCTTTGGGATGGAGCCAGTTGACAGGCGGCCGCGATCGACGGCTCGCCACTGCGAACATCTCAAGCGTTCGACGCGCGCGTTGTCTGCGCGCCGGAAGAACGACCGGCAGGCTCACAGGCCCGTCTCGGCCTTGATCTTGCCGTCCTTGACGGCCGCGGCCAGAGCCTTGTAGTCGCGTTCGTTCTGCGCGGCGTAGGCGTCTGAGAACTGGAGCACTGCGCGGTCGAAGCTCGCGCCTTTTCCGAGGTAGGCGGAGATCGCGATGCGGTCGCCGCTGCGGGCGTGCGCGCGCGCGAGGGTCCAGCCGCAGAGCTTGCCGTACTGCGTCATCCCGGCGGGCACCATCTGCTCGATTTCCGCCGAGCCCTTCCAGTCCTTGAGCTGGCGCCCGTAGAAGTCGCGACCGACCCCGCCTTCTCCTTCGGGGACGTGCACCCAGCCCAGGAAGATGTCGCTGGTGGCCTGCATCAGCCGTTGCCCGGCCACGACGCGCTCGCCGTGGTTCTCGAACTCGCTCGGGCCGAGGAACTCCTCCAGCACCGAGGCCTCCGCCTCCTTCAACTGCAGGAACAGCGGGTCCTGGCCGTCGCGGCCGAGCATCAACGCGATCCAGGCGCGCGTGCCGACGCTGCCCACGCCGACGACTTTGCGCGCGAAGTCGGCGAGGTTGAACTCCTCCAGCAGCACCCGCCGGTCGTGCTGGAGCGACGAGCGGTAAGAGCGCAGCAGGTCGTGCAGCGCCTCGAACAGCTGATCGCGCCCATCCCCGAGATCGACCCCCAGGTCGAGGTCCTCGATCGGCACGATCAACGGCGGATCGGCGACGATGCGCGCCTGCCCGTCCACGACCTTCGCGAGTTTGGAGAAGGCCGACATGCTGTCCTTGGTTCGCGCCTTGGCGAGCTGCTTCTCGGTTCGCTTCACGATCTTGGCCTCGAACTGAGAGCCGTAGTCCTTCAGCACAGCGTCGACATCGAGGCGCGCGTACCAGACGTCCAGGTTGCTCATCGCGGCGAAGGCGGCCATCGCGGTGCGGTACTCCGCGACGGTGTCGAGGACGATCTGCTCCTGGTCCTTGACCGCGAAGTTGTTGTAGCGCGCAGCGATCAGCATGCTCACCGCCAGGCGCTTGACGTCCCACTCCCACGGTCCGGGGAGCGTCTCGTCGAAGTCGTTGACGTCGAAGACCAGCTGTCGCTCGGGCGAGGCGAAGACGCCGAAGTTCGACAGGTGCGCATCGCCGCAGCACTGCACCGTCAGGCCCGAGCGCGGCGTCGCCGCCAGATCGCTGGCCATGATCAGCGCGGCACCGCGGTAGAAGGTGAACGGCGAGACGAGCATCCGCCCGTAGCGGATCGGCACGAGCTCCGGCACGCGCGTCTCGGCTTGGCGCTCGAGCAGCTTGACCGGATCTTTCCGGCGGGGCGCCGGCTCGAAGACGGCGTGGCTGGAACGCGGCACCTCAGCGCGCGCGGCCTTGCCGCGAGCGGCCCGCTCGGCGACGGTCAGGTGCGGCACTTCTTTCGGGGTCGCCGAGTTCCTGGTCGTCGCTCTCTTGGTCGTTGCCATCAGCCGGCCTTCGATCGGGCGCGGTCCTCGTCGAGGTTGGAGAGCTCCTGGGCCGCTTCGAGCACCAGGAACGGCTCCCATGCAGGCGTGGAGCCGCGGATGTCAGACTCGACCTCGCCGTTGAAGCGCTTCGCCATCAGTAGCTCCTCGCATCGCTGGGTCAGGACCGTCTCATCGGGGTCCCGGCACGGCCCCCGGGCGCGCCACTGAGGATCTTCGCCGCATCGTGCGGTTGGTCATCACCCTTTGCGGGTGACAGCCCAGGGCCGGTCGCAGGGGTGCTCGTCTCGGAGAACCACCCCCGCGCCCGCCGTATCGGGGGGCCGCAGTCAGGCGGGCCGGCGGACAGCTCGTGGCCGACGGACGTATCCCACCCAGCGCTCTGCTGATGGTGGTCGGGCCGGTCGCACTGGCGCGAGGCACGACCTGACAGGCCCGGGTTCCCGAGCCCCCTCACCCTGGACCGGCGCCCGGTCGGGCGTGGGGGAGAATGAGGGGCGTCGGGACTTCGACCCGGACAAGATCGCGGAGCTCTTCTGGACCGCCCACACCGACCCGAACGACGCCTGGCAGACCGAGTATCGGTTCACGGGCCCGTGGCCGTGTGCCGCCCGACGGCCGCGCTGCCGGTTGCAGCGGAGGGGCATTCGGCGTGAGCACCGGTCCGCTTCCGATCGGCGCAGGCTGCCGATGAGCCGGGTATCGGAACCCACGGCGGAGGGGGCGCCCACTGTCCGGCGCGAGGATCTGGACCCGGCGCCGGATCTGACGGGTGCGCCGGTCCGCCGTCGCCTGCTCGTTCTGGCTGCCGTGGCGATCGTCGTCGTCGCCGTGATCACGCTCGTTCCGGGTCTCGCCAGCCTGCGCACCCGCCTCCAACACGGCGATCCCGTCTGGCTCGCCGTCGGCGCGGTCCTGAAGGTGCTCTCGGCGATCTGCTTCGCCGTTGCGATCCGCAGCGTCTTCTGCCGCCACATGAACTGGCGGGTCAGCATGGAGATCGGGTTCTCCGAGCTCGGCGCCAACGCGGTGCTGCCCGTCGGCGGCGCGGGCGGGCTCGCGCTCGGCGCCTGGGCCCTGCGCCGCGGCGGCATGGACACGCGGCGGATCGCGAGGCGGAGCGTGGCGTTCTTCTTCCTCACGAGCTTCCCGAACGTGCTCGGCGTGATCGTGCTCGGCTTCGGGCTCGCGCTCGGCTTGATCTCGGGCCGGGCCTCGCCGGTGCTGACGGCAGCTCCTGCCGCGGTCGCCTTGGCGGCCGTGTTCGCGACGATCCTTGCTGGACGGCTGGCGGCGATCGTGGAGCAACGGGTCAGCGCGCGACGCGGCGCCGGCTCGCGCCTCGCGGCGTCGTTCCGGGCTCTGTCAGAGGGGGTGCAGGACGCGCTCGACCTGCTGCGTCACGCCGATCTGCTCCTTCTGATCGGTCTCATCGGCTATCTCAGCTTCGACGTGATGATCCTGTGGGCGACCTTCCACGCGTTCGGCGACGTCCCGCCGCTCGCGATCATCTGGATCGGCTACCTGCTTGGGGAGCTGGGCGGTCTGATCCCGTTGCCCGGGGGCATCGGCGGCGTGGACCTCGGCCTTGTCGGTGCGCTCGTGCTCTATCGCGTGCCGGTGGGGGCCGCGACCGCAGCGGTGCTCGGGTACAGGGCGCTGGCGCTGCTCGTTCCGGTGCTGCTGGGTGGCATCGCGTTCGTGCGCCTGCGGCGGTCGGTGGCGCGCGAGGCCCTCGACGTCGCGAGCTGCGGCCCGGGGGATCTCGTCGAGATCGTCGGAGTAGGCGAGGCGCAGCTCGAGGGATAGCCGTAGGGAGCCCCCTAACGCAGCGGCCGGGAGAGCCCCCCGACCAGCACCCCGGCCCCGAGGTGCGCCCCCAGCACCGGCCCCACCTCGGTGCAGAACAGCGGTGCGTGCCCGAACAGCTCGCTCCCGGCCTGCACGAGGCGCTCGGCATCCGACGGCGATTGGGCGTGCTGGACGATCCAATCGCTCGCTCCCCGCTCGTGCAGCTCGCGGAGGTGCTGCTCCATCCGCTCCATCGCCCGAGAGTGCGTGCGGACGCGACCGACGGGCGCGATCTCGGTGCCGAAGGTCAGGATCGGCTTGATGCGCAGGGCCGTCCCGACCATCGCCTGGGCCGCGCCGATGCGCCCGCCGCGGTGCAGCAGCTCGAGCGTGTCGAGGCAGAACCAGATGTCGAGCGTCTCGCGGGCCTCGCGCACGCCACTCAGCACCTGCTCGGCGCTCGCTCCGCCGGCGGCCAGTTCAGCCGCCACCAGCACCAGGCACCCGAGGCCTCCGGCGCCGGTCTGCGCGTCGTGCACGTGCACGGTCCCGGGCTGGCCCTCCGCAGCGAGGACGCGCGCAGCCTCGCGGGCGCTCTGGCAGGTGCCGGACAGAGCCTCGGCGAGATGCAGGGAGACGACGTCGCGCCCGCTCGACACGAGCGGCCTGTAGATCTCGAGGAAGTCGCCGACCGACGGTTGAGAGGTGCTGGGCAGCTCCTTCGAGTCGCGCAGCCGCGCGTAGAAGCGGTCGAGATCGGCGTACTCCGGCTCGGGGCGCAGATCGCCGTCCCAGCCCACATACAGGCTCACCGCCACGATCTCGTGGCGCGCGATCAGCTCCGGCGGCAGGTAGGTCGTGCTGTCCGTGACGACGGCGACGCGGGACGTCGGGGAGAGGGTGAGGTCCTCGCGGTCGGACACGGCCGCGGCAGCATACGACTTGGATCGAAGACGACGCGTGAGTCCCGGCGTCAAGGGGCGACCGCCGCGGGCCGTCCCGGCCTGCGGCGCCGGCTGCTCAGCCGTACGTGTACTGGTCCCCTGGTCTGCTCTTGGGGCTCGCGACGCCGTTGACGGTGGCTTTCACGTCCGCCTTCCCAGCCGCGTGGGCAGGAGTCACCAGCGTGCAGCTCGTAGCGGTGGCGCAGGTGACTTCAGATGCCGGTGTCGCGCCGACGCTCACGACCGTCGTGTTGACCCCGACGGCGAAGCCGCTGCCGGTGACGGTCACAGCCGCACCGCCCGCTTTGGTCCCCGTGCTCGGGCTCACCGCCGTCACCGTGGGTGTGACGGCGTAGTGCTTCTTCGAGGGCGGGCTGGTACCCGCGGGCGTCGTCACCTGCATCGCGACCTGGCCGGGCGTCTCTGCGGGCGAGATCGCGGTGATCGACGTCGGCGAGTTCACGACGAAGCCGCCTGCGCCGGTCGAGCCGAACGTGACGGCGGTGGCGCCGGAGAAGCCTTCGCCGGTGAGCGTCACCGCGGCGCCGCCGCCCGCCGGCCCGCTGGCCGGCGCCACCTTCTTGATGACCGGCGGCGCGAAGGTGTTCGCGAACTGCACGCTGTTGGGGCCCGCCGACAGCAGGAACGGAGGAGCCGCGTACTTCCCTTCGGACTCGGTGAGCGCGACCGGCGCGCCGCCGTTGACCGAAGCCGTGACGCTCCAGCCGTTCCCCGCCGGGGCGCTCTCGGCGACCGCGCAGCCGGCGCCCGCGACCGCGCCCGTGAGCTTCGGCGTCGCAGCGCCTTTGTTGCCGAGGGCGGCCGTCGTGAAGCTCGACGGGCACGAGCCTGAGACGACGACCGTCGCGTGCGACTGTTCGGATTTGGCCGGCCCCTTCACCGCGACGCCCACGTTCAGGGTCGCGGGCGGCGGCGGTTCGATGCTGACCAGCAGGTTGGAGATTTCGTGGCGGTCGTTGAGACCGCCGGTGCCGGCGCTGAAGCCGAGGTACGCGCTGGCGGGAAGCGTGAGCGCCTGGTTGACGAGCTGGACGCCGTTGACCGAGATCGTGATCTTCCCGTTGGCCGTCACGACCTTGACCTTGTTGGTCGCGCCCTGGATCGGGACGGCGAGGTTGGCGGTCGCCAGCCAGTTGAGCACGTTCGGCGTGCTCGGCGACGCCGGTCCGTCGCTGAGCCCCAGGAAGTTGTTCGAGGGCGCCCCGGGGTCCTGGAACTCGTCGAGCGCGATCGCGTCGCCGGGGATCCCGGAGAAGCCGAGCCCTCCGCCTTCGGTTCCCAGCGATGCCGGCGTGGCGCCGCGGCTCGGGTCGGCGATCACCATCGCGAGGCCGTCGGCGCCTGTGCCGCCGCCGACCGTGGCTTCGTATTCGACGGTCATGTTCTGCGGATCGATCGCTTTCGGCCAGAACGCGCTCCCCCGTTGGAAGTCGGTCGCGGTCGTGAGCACGAGCCCCGTGCCCGAGAGGGCCGAGCTCCCGTTCAGCTGCCAGCCGCCCGCCGTCGGATCCGGCACGCTCGTCGGCGGCGTGTAGGTGTCCGCGAACTGGACCGTGTTGGCGCCCGCCGCGAGCGCGAACGACGGCACCGTCCACTGCCCGCCCGAAGCGCTCAGCGATATCGGCACGCCACCGTTGACCGACGCCGTCGCGGTCCAGCCGCTGCCCGCCGGCGCGCTCTCGGTGAGGCTGCAGCTCGAGCCCTCGATGGCGCCCGTGAGCGCCGGCGAGACGCCGCCGCCGTCACCGAGCGGGCCGGTCGTGAAGCTCGACGGGCAGCTGCCGCCGACGGTGAACGTCTGCCCGAGCTGTTCGGAGCCGCTCGGTCCACGCACGCTGACGCCGACGCTCGAGGCTGGCTGCGGGCGGCGGCGTGTAGGTGTTCGTGAACTGCACGCTGTTGACACCCGCCAGCAGCGCGAACGACGGGACTTCGTATTTCCCTTCGGATTCGGTGAGCGCGATCGGCGCGCCGCCGTTGACTGACGCGGTCGCGCTCCAGCCGAGGGCGGCGGGGGCGCTCTCGGCGACGCTGCAGACTCGTTCCCGCGAAGGCCCCGGTGAGCGTCGCGGTCGCGGTTTCCGCGTCCCCGAGCGCCGCGGTGCCGAAGCTCGACGGGCAGGTGCCTGAGACGACGAACTTCGTGAGCGCCTGTTCCGATTCGCCCGGCGCTTCGACCGTCACGCCGGCGCTCAGAGTCGAGGGCGGAGGCGTCGCGCCGCTGACGAGCACTTTGGAGATCGCGTGGCGGTTGTTCACGGCGCCGGTGCCCGCGCTGAAGCCGAGATATGCGCTGGCTGGGAGCGTGAGCGCCTGGCTGAGCACCTGCGTGCCGTCGACGTAGACGGTCGTGACGCCCGCTGAGTTGACGACCTTCACGTGCGTGCTCGCGTTCTGGATCGGCGCGGCCAGGTTGGCCGTCGCGAGCCAGTGGAGGACGTTGTCGGCTTCCGGGGTGGGACCGTCGCTGATACCGACGAAGTCGTTCGAGGGCGCGCCGGGGCCCTGGAACTCGTCCAGCGCGATCGCATCGCCCGGGAATGCCGGAGAAGCCGAGCCCGCCACCTTCGAGCCCGAGCGATGCCGGGGTGGCGCCGCGACTCGCGTCGCCGAAGAACAGCGTGAGGCCGTCGGCGCCGGTGCCGCCGCCGATCGAGGCGTCGAATTCGATCGTCATGTTCCGCGGATCGGTGGTCGCCGGCCAGACCGCGTCGCCTCTCTGGAAGTTCGTCGCTTCTGTCAGCACGGCTTCGCCGCCGCTCAGCGCCGCCGAGCCGTTGAACGTCCAGCCGCCGGAGGACGGGTCGGGGATCTCGGTGGGCGGCGGTTCGGGCGGCGCGACGTGCAGGATCGGCGCCACCGACGGGACGCCTTCTGAGTTGACGATGAACAGCATGTAGTAGCCGGGCGGCGCGATGCTCGTGTTCGCGGGTGCCGTGACGTTGAGGCTGCCGTCGCCGGCGGTGAACTGAACCGGCACGTAGCGCTGCCCCATGTTGTTCGAGTGCGTGACCGCGCCGAGTTTGACGAGGGCGACCTTCCGGATCGAGGCGGCGTCGGGCGTCGAGACGGTGAACTGGCCGCCCTCCGTGATGGCGCCGGGCGCGGCGCTGACCGTCGGGCGCGGCGCGAGTTCTCCGGACCCGTCCTTCTTGAACAGGTACGGCGGGCTGAAGATCTCCGCGTTCTTGTTCAGGTAGCCGACTTCGTCGCAGATGCCGCAGATCCCGCCGCCCCCGAGAGCACGCGTCCGTCGGGGAGCAGCAGCGCGGTCGAGTGGTACTGGCGCGTCACCTGCATGCTCGCGAGCGTCTTCCACTGCCCGCTCGCGGGGTTCCACAGTTCGGCCGCGTACACGCCCGCGTTCAGGTCGACGAGTTCGGCTCCCGAGGAGTTGCCCCCGGTGCCGAGCACGCTGCCGTCGGCCAGCACGGTGAGGTTGTTCTGCCGGCGGCCGTATGCCATTTCGCCGGTCGGCGTGACGGTCGGCGTCGCTCCGTTCAGGTCGATCACGTCGGCGGTATTTCGTCGAGGGGCCGCCGCCCGCGACGAGGATCTTGCCGATGTCGTACATCGCGTGGCTGCCGTAGGTGCGGTTGATCGGATCACGTTCGCCCCACTGCTGCCAGGAGCCGGTCGCCGCTGGGGTTCAGCTCCCGCAGCGTCTCGTCGGGGCCCGACTCGAACGCGCGCCCGTTCGGCGCGACGTCCATCCAGGGGTAGAGGGGGAGGCGGCAGCGACGCGTGTGTCAGCTGGCGCAGCGTGCCGTCGTTCTGGCGGACCTCGGGGATCGGCGGTCCGCCGGATGTGATCAGCATCTCGCCGTTGCCCATCTCCGTGACCGACGGGTACCAGCGCGGGTAGGACATGTTCAGGCCTTGCATCCAGGTGTCGTTCTCCCAGTCGAACGTCAGCCGTCTGGACGATGCCTTCGAGCAGCTGGTTCTTGTTGCCGCCCGCCACGAAGAGGTTGCCTTCTTCCATCTCGGCCAGGCCGCTGCAGAAGATGTTGAAGCCGTCTTCGAGCGTGACGTTCGTCTGGTGGCCGGTCGCGGGATCCCAAAGCAGTCGCTTCCGTTTTGTTCTGTTCGGCGAAGCTCTCGGTCGCTTTGTCCCCGACCGACGCGTACGCGAGCACCTTCCCGTCCGGGAGCAGGGCCGCCCAGATCGGCACGACGGGCCATTCTTCGACCGGGCCCCACTGGCCGACTTCGCCGGGGTCGCCCGCGATCGCTGCACGCGCCCGCGCTGCGGCCGCTGCCGTCTTCTTCACTCGATCGCGTGGGACATCCGCGCTTCCGCGCTCGGCGACAGTTCGACCGCGTCCTCGCCGGCGTGCCCCTGTGGCGTTTCCACCGTGTCACCGGCGGCACCGGCGGGACCCGCCAGGAGCGAGATCGCGCACGCGGCGATCAGCCCTGCTGCGCAGCGTCTGAGCCTCACGTTCATTTGGCTCCCGGCACCCCCATCCCCGGCGCGCTCCCCCAGCGCGTACATCGCCGTGACGTCATCCGAAGGTACTCGATGTCGGCTCGGCGTGACGTCCGCGCGGGGGCATCGCTCACCCGTACCTCATGCATGAGGATTGCGCGTTGGCGGCCAGCGCCGGCAGTTGTGCTCGGACATCCGGCTCCACGCGCCGCACCTCCACCGCCAGCCGCCGGTGTTGAAGTCTGCGATCGGCCGCGAGTGCTCGAGCGCGGGCGTGACGATCGCGAAGTCCTGCTGCCCGGCGTCGGCGATCATCTGCGGCGTCGTCACGACGTAGTCGACGTTGCGCCAGTTGTCGGCGAAGTCGCGCCGCTGGACCTTCGGGTCCTCGCCGACCTCCCAGTAGTACTGCGCGTCCGCGAACGTCGGGTCGCCTGCCGGCGGGGCGTGCAGTTCCGTCCACATGTAGTCGTCGATCACGATCCGGCTGCTCGGCGCGAGCGTGGTGGCTGGATCCAGCTCGACCGCCGTCGATCTGCCCGCGCGACGGGGTTCCCTCGTCCAGAGCTTCCGTGTCCGAGCGCTCGTAGCGCGACCGACCAGCAGGCAGCGCACGCGGCGGCGACGGCCAGCTCCGAGGGCCGCCAGCGACGCCCGGCTCGGCCGACGCGGCCGTGCGAGCGCGCGTCGTCGCCCCTGCCCGAGCACGAGCGCGATGCTCAGCGCGAGCAGCGGCAGCAGCGGCAACAGGTAGAAGGGCGAGACCGTCGCCCCGCGCCCCAGGAACACCCACAGCAGACAGCACGCGCCAGGCCGATGCCGGAGACGATCGCGTCGCGCCGCAGCAGCGTGATCGCGAGCAGAGCGCGCGCCGGTCCCGCCGATCACCAGCAGCGGCTCGGCGTGAGCCCACGCGAGCGCCGTCGTGCCCAGAACGCGCTCGAGGTGTCCAGCAGCCCGCCGTTGTGCCCGCGCATCGCCTGCCACTGCGATCGAGCACATCAGGCTGACGTGCGGCTGTGACCCCCCGAGCAGCGTGCCGGCTTGAACAGCTCGCCCTTCAGCAGCGCGAGCAGCACGTACGTCGAGCAGACGCTCGCAGCGCCAGCGCGAGCCAGCCGCCCACCGCGAAGCAGGCGGCTCACGCGCGGCGTCCGGCGCGCGGCGAGCAGCAGCAGCGCCGGCACGACCGCGATCGCCGTCTCCTTGGAGAGGATCGCGATGCCGATCGCCACCGCCGCTCAGCCAGATCGCGGCTCAGCGTCATGCGCCCCACGAGCAGGTAGAGGCTCACGAGGATCCAGAAGGTCGCGACGTTGTCGAGCAGGATCCGCCGGTGGTAGTAGATGCCGTAGCTCGACAGCGAGAACAGGCAGGCCGCGAGCAGGCCCACCCAGATCTTGCCGGACGCGCGCCTGCCGATCGCGAGCACGAGCAGCGCCCTGCCGACCTGGTAGAGCAGCATCAGCACGCGCCCGGAGGCGAGCCGCGTAGCCGAACCGGCGTTCGAACGTCAGCAGCCTGCCAGATCGCGATCTGGATCCAGCCGAGCGGGCGCGTGGTCGTAGATGTAGGTGTAGGGCGTCGAGCCGCCCGAGGTGGAAGACCGCCCAGGCCTGCGAGAAGTACGTGCCCTCGTCGTCCTCGAGGTAGGGGTAGTGGAGCATGTTCGACGCCCTGCGAGACGACCACGACGAGGACCACGAACGCGGCCGCCGACCAGGACCGCGGTGCTGGTCGGCGCGTCGGTCGCGAGCAGCTCGCGAGCGGTCGGGCTGCGGGGCGCGGTTCGCAGCGGCGTCAGCATGCTCGCGCGAGCGCTCCGAGTCGCGCTCAGAGCCCGCGGCTCCAGCGTCGGCTGCGCGGCCGCGATCAAGCCGAGCGTTCACCGCCGGCTGTGCCGGTGCGCGGGCTCGCGGTTGCGCAGGAACGGCGTCGCGCTGGTGCGCCCCGCGGTGCTCGGTCTTCTCCCATCGCCCCGGCCGCGAGCGAGGCGGACGATCGCCCGCAGCGCGCTGTAGCCGATCAGCCACTGGCAGGCCGAGGTAGGTGAACGGCATGCGCAGCACCACTGGCGGGCACCGCGCTCTTCGTACAGGCGGCTGAACTCGATCAGGCCGATCGTGCTCGCCGAGCATCTGCAGCGCGACGACGTACAACGGCGCGAGGCTGATGCATGGCGACGCAGCACCGGCAGCTTCAGGTACATCAGCGCGAGCGGGATCAGCGGCACGAGTCAGATCAGCAGCCCGTCGAGGATCGGCTGGCCGAAGGTCGCCGCGGCGAGGCGCGCCGGCGGTGCCCTCTGATCCGGCGCCAGTCACCTTTGAGCGAACACCTGCAGGAAGCCCTGCGCACCAGCGCGTACGCTGCTGAACGAGCGCTGCCGGCCGTGTGCGGGGTCTCCTCGCGCGTCACCCAGCGGCTGTCGTAGACGACGCGGATCAGCTCGCCGAGCGCGCTCAGGCGCACGCCGATGTCGGCGTCCTCGGTGAGGCAGCGACTCGTCCCAGCCGCCGACGCGCTCGACGAGTCGCGCCGGATCGCGACGGTGTTGCCGCCGAGCGGCACCATGCCGACGCGGGCGTTGAAGTGCAGCCTGCTCCTGAAGTAGAAGAAGTACTCGACGCAGTTGAACGCGGAGAACCAGTGCTCCTTGAAATTCATCAGCTGGACTCCGCCCTGGACGACACCGACCCGGTCCTTGAGCATGACCGTGTTGATGACGTTGAAGATGTCGGGGTGGACGTCGTCCTCGGCGTCGAAGATCGTCACGACGTCGCCGTTGGTCGCCGCGAACCCGACGTTGAGCGCGTGCGGCTTGTTGAACGGAGGCGCGTCGTAGACGACGAGACGCACGCGCCTCGTCTGCCGGCGCGCGATCCGCGTCTCTCACAGCCGCGATCGTGCCGGCGTCGTCGCGCTGGCAGATCGCGATGATCTCGAGCAGTCGCAGCGGGTAGTTCGCCGCCCACACGCGCGTGATCGTCTCGCCGATCACCGCCTCCTCCTCGCGCGCCGGGATCAGCACCGAGAAGCTCAGCCGCGGGTCTTTGAACCGGTTCGGGCCGGCGGTCGAGCGCAGCCGCGCCGGACGGTCCCACGCGCTCAGCAGCAGCCACAGCGTGAACAGTCCGTAAACGGCAACCGTCGCAGCGAGGAGCGCCACGACGATGCCGACGGCCGTCATCTCGAGCTGCCTGTCAAGCCCGCGCGAGGAGCCGTATCCAGGCAGGGGCGACCCAGCCTTGCTGACGAGCAAACGTCCATGTCCATTCTCCGTACCTCTTCGGCCGTCATGACCGAGATGGACCCCCCATCGAGGTAAGGGGCGCGACGCTAGCGAATCTACGCGCCCGTCGTACTCTCCTCACCCACCGAATGCCGGGAGTCGTCGAAATCTTGGACGAGAGTCAATTCGGTGAGCTTCTCGTTCGGACACAGGTCCAGAACCAGCCTTTGAGTACGACGCCGCGGCGTCGTACGCTTCGAACCTGTGCCGGTGGCCAGACCCCGCCTCCAGGGCCCGACCGTGCGGCATCGCCTCGACGCCCTGCTCGGAGTCGGGCGAGCTCGCTCGCGTCGCTGACCGCCCTGGTCCTCGTGCTGTCCGCGCTGGCGGGCGCGGCCGGCTCGCAGGCGGCCGTGCACCGGCGGTCCGCCGCCCCGGCGCGGATCCTGTTCGGCCTCGGCACCGAGGCGAACGGTGACCGCAGCGGCGCGCTCGCGAAATCCGCCCCGCTGGGCATGCTCAGCAGCTGGTACAACGGGCCTTCGGACCTCGCCTGGATGGGCAGCTGGGAAACGTCCGAGGTCCCCCGCGACTACGCGGCCGGCTACGAGATGCACCTGATCGTGTGGTCGGGCGAACCGCGAGTCACCCTCGCGACGAAGTTCGGAACCGCGTGCGGCCAGGCCTATCCGCTCTCAGAAGGGTTCCTCTCGGACATGGAACGCGTCGCCCGGATCTTTCACCCGCCCGCCGGGCGCGACGCTCTACGTGACGCTCTTCTCCGAGTTCCAGACCTACGCCTGCAACGGGAACGAATGGTCGGGCAACCCGCAGACGACCGCCTACTACGAAGCGCTCAAGGCCCAGTACCTGGCTGCCCTGAAGATCTTCCACCGGCTCGCGCCCGGCAGCAAGGTGTCGCTTGGGCTGGGGCGGCTGGCAGGCGCGCTGGAACGG
The DNA here is from genome assembly GCA_963738815.1 of uncultured Solirubrobacteraceae bacterium. GTDB lineage: Bacteria > Actinomycetota > Thermoleophilia > Solirubrobacterales > Solirubrobacteraceae > Palsa-744. Next base: position 216,050 of record CAVTXW010000011.1, on the reverse strand, counting down.
ACCCACGACGGGCGCCGGGAGATCGCTGTTCAAGCACTTCGCGGACGTGATGCGAGCGTCGGACTTCCAGAGCTTCGAGGTCATCAACTCGGCCACTGACACGAGCGACATCCTCGGCATGACGCGTCAGCTGAAGCACTACGGGCGCGTGATGCTCGCCTACTACCGCCCGCCGGAAGGCGGCGCCGCGGTCACACAGTCACACCTGCGGTCCGTGCTCGCGCCGGCGTTCCTCTCGCGCATGACGACCCTCGGCATGTTCTCGATGGCGTTCATGAACGAAGGATGGTTCGCGAACGACCCGCCGAGTCTCGCGATGGTGCAGGGAGCCGTGAAGGGCTTCGGATGCACCCTCTGCGGGCTCGGCTAGCTCGGCCTCGCCGGGACCGTCGGCGTCGGCGCTGCGCGGTGAAGCCTGATCCAGCCGCCGTGACCCGCGCCCGGGCCGGCGACATCCGCCGGCCCGGGCTTGCGCTCTGCGGGCTCTGAGCTCCTAGCCGCTACCGCAGCGACCGGAACGCGTCGCGTAGCTCCTCGCGAGAACAGCTGCGGCTGTTCCCATGCGGCGAAGTGACCGCCGCGGTCGAGCCGGTTGTAGTGGACGAGGTTGTCCGGGTAGGCGCGTTCGGCCCAGCTGCGGGGCGCCTCGTAGAGCTCGTCGGGGAACACGCTGATCGCCATCGGGAGCTTGATCGCGCGCGCGTCGAAGAACGGCGCCTTGTTCTCCCAGTACAGGCGCGCCGAGGAGACGCCGGTGTTGGTGAGCCAGTACAGCGTGATGTTGTCGAGGAGGTCGTCGCGGGTGAGGTCGCCGTCGCGAACCGGCTTCGCCGAAGGACCTTTTCGACGCGGCCCGGCTGGCCGATCCCGTCGCCGTGGTCGAGCATGAACGCCGCCAGGTCGACGGGCGAGTCGGCGAGGCCGTACAGGGTCTGCGGACGCGTCGCCATGAACAGCGCGTAGAAGACGTGCTTGGCGTTGAAGGCGGCGAGCCCTTCGTAGCCGCGCCGCTCTTCCTCGGAGAGCCCCGCCGGAGGCGGAGCGCCGATCGCGAGCTCCTTGGCGACGTCGGGCGGGACGGTGGCCGCCATGTTCGAGTGCACGCCGAGCAGGCCCGCGGGAGCCTGCTCCCCCATCGTCTGGGTGACTGCCGCTCCCCAGTCGCCTCCCTGGGCGACGAAGCGCTCGTATCCGAGGCGGCCCATCAGCTCGGCCCAGGCGCGCGCGATCCGCGCCGGGTCCCAGCCGGGCGCCGTCGGCTTCGCCGAGAAGCCGTGGCCGGGCAGCGACGGGATCGACGAGGTCGAACGCGTCGCCGGCGCTGCCGCCGTGTGCCGTCGGGTCAGTCAGCGGCTCGATGATCTTGAGCTGCTCGATGATCGAGCCGGGCCAGCCGTGGGTGACGATCAGCGGGAGCGCGTCCTCGTGCTGCGAGCGGACGTGGATGAAGTGGATGTCCAGGCCGTCGATCTCGGTCAGGAAGTTCGGCAGGGCGTTCAACCGCGCTTCGCAACGGCCCCAGTCGTGCTCGCTCGCCCAGTAGCGCGCCAGCTCCTGCATCAGATCGAGCGGGACCCCTTGAGAGTCGTCGGACACCGTCTCTCGCTCGGGCCATCTCGCCGCGTCCACGCGCCGTTTCAGGTCCGCCAGGTCGGCGTCGGGGAACTCGAACTGGAACGGCCGGACCGCCTCCTGCCCGGTGCTGGCCTGCGATGCGGCTTCGGTCGCGGACACCTCGGGTGCCTCCTTGTGTTGTGAACCGGTCGCGAGACGATTGCCTGACGGAGCGAAGCTCGCGCCCTGCATCTCACGGGTCCTGTTCACGGGCGCCCCCCGCCGGCGCCCGTGGCCCACGTGGTCGGGGCGTTGCGTCAGCGCGCCGGCGCCCTTGCCGTCAGACGCCGTTGACCGGCTCGACGCGGAAGCCCCTGTTGCCCTGGTAGAGGAACGTCGCGGTCTGGACGTTCAACGTCCAGTTCCGCGGCGGGATTCCGTTCGCGGTCAGGAAGCTCCGGAACCTGTTGACGACCTCGACGCAGCCGATGTCGCCGAGCGCGTACAGGTAGTAACGCCCCGCAGGCACGCGCAGCGAGTTGATGCGGTCGTTGTGGACGACCTGGAAGGTTCCCGGGCAGGTGACGCCGACGGTGCGCCCGCCCCCGCCCGTCGAGCCGCCCGCTTCGATGATGCGGAAGCCGACGCCGGCGGTGCGGGTGAACGTCGCGGCCGCGACGTCGAGTCTCCACGGCGCCGGCAGCGGCGAGCTGGGACTGGCGGCGAGGAAGGCCGAGAGCTGGCGGTTCGCCGCGGCGCACGTCAGCGACGGCGAGCTGCTGAGCAGCTGCACGGCGTAGTTGCCGGCACGCAACGTCAGTCCGCCGACCCGATCGGCGGCGGTCAGGGTGAAGGCGCCGGGGCAGATCGGGCCGAACCCCGTCGGCGGCGGGAGCGGGGGCGAGCTCGCCGCCTTGACCGTGAACGCGGCGCTGCCGGCGCCCTGACGGAAGCCGCTCCCGGACACCTTCCAGCGGTTCGGAAGGATCCCGTCCCAATCCTGCAGGAAGCGGTTGAACAGAGTCGCCGCCTGCGAGCATCCGACGCCGCCCGCAGTCGTGATCGTGTAAGGCCCCGCCGGCAGTTCGAGCGAGCCGATCCGGTCGCTGTTGAGGACCTGGAACGTGCCGGGGCAGCTCGCCGCGTTCGCGCTCGCGGCGGCGGTGAGCGTCGCGCCGAACACCGCGCACGCACACAGCGCCCCGACCAGAAATCTGCGTTGGCCCCCCATCGCACGGCGATGATATCGATCGCCGTGCGGCGCGAGCGCGCGGGGACATGGCGCGTTCGGGCTAGAGTGATGCTCCAGAGTGTTACTCTACGCGGCATGACCAGGGATACGAGACAGCGCATCCTCGACGCGGCGCTCGAGTGCTTCACCGAGAGCGGCTACGAGCACGCCACCGTCGCGCAGATCCGACGGCGCGCAGAGGTGTCCAACGGCACGTTCTTCCACCGCTTCCCGACCAAGGAGGCGGTCGCGGAGGCGCTTTACGTCGAGGCGATCGAGAGCTATCAGGACGGGCTCTGGACGATCCTCCGCCGCAGGCCCCGGACGCTCCGCGGCGCACTTCGAAGCGTCATCGCCCATCAGCTCACATGGGTCGAGCTGAATGCGGATCTCGCACGCTTCGTCTACGGCCGCGGCCACCTCGACGGCGCCTCGCAGGGGGCCGCGGCGGTCACCGCGCTCAACACGGAGCTCGGCGACGCCTTCGGCGGCTGGATGGAGCCGTTCCTGCGCCGCGGCGAGCTGCGGGTGGACTCGATGCTCCTGATCACCGCGATTGTCAACGGGCCCGCGCACGCGATCGCGCGCCGGTGGCTCGCGGGGCAGCTCCCGGCCTCGCCCACGGGCTACGTCGAGGCGCTCTCCGACGCGGCCTACGGGGCGCTGTGCGGGGAGCCGGCAGAGGCGACCCTCGCCGGGCCGCCGGCGCCGCGGGCGCTCGTGACAGTCGAGCTGCTCGACGCGGACGGTCGCGTCGGCGCCGGCGGAGCGCAGCAGCTCGAGCTCAAACCGAGGAAACGACGCGCCGGCGCAAAGGAGCAGAGATGACCGACACCGCCACCACTGCCCACGAGGCGTTCGCGCTGTCCGAGCCGCATCGGCAGATCCGCGGCGAAGCGCGACAGCTGGCCGAGCGGTTCGCCGCGCGCCACCGCGAGGTTCGCAACAGCGGCACCTCAGAAAGCGAGCTTCACCCCGAGCTCTGGCGGGCGCTCTCGGAGCGAGGCTGGCCGGGACTGCTGATCGCGCCCGAGCACGGAGGCATGGGGGAGGGGCTGCTCGCCTACGCCCTCGTCCTGGAGGAGCTCGCGGCCGTCAACATCATCCTCTGGCCGCCGGTGCTCGACGCCGCGATCGCCCACTCGATCGCGCTCGCCGGGCCCGAGCGCGCGCGCGAGCGATGGCTGGCGAAGATCGCGGCCGGGGAGTCCCACATCGGGCTCGCGGTGACCGAGCCGGAGACCGGGCACAACGTGTTCCGCAGCCGCGTCACGGTCGAGGCGGACGGCGAGGGCTTCCTCGTCGACGGCCTGAAGGGGATCACCTCCGGCACAGACATCGTCGACCGAGTGCTGGTGTTCGGCAGGACGCGGGCGGGGGCCGAGGACGGCCCCGCCCGCTTCACGACCGTGCTGGTCGATCCCCGCGCCGAGGGCGTCGCCGTCGAGGAGATCCCGATGGGCGGCCGCGAGGGCATTCGCCAGTTCCACCTGTCCTTCGACGCGGTGCGCGTCCCCGCCGAGGCGCTCGTGGGGGAGGTGGGCCAGGGGCTCCTCGCCCTCTGGCCGAGCACTCACGTGGAGCGGGTTCTCACGGCGGCGCTCGCAGTCGGGAACACCCGCTACTGCCTGGCTCGCTCGCTCGATCGAGCCGCGGCGCGCAACGTCTTCGGAGACAAGCCGATCGGTGCCGAGCAGTCGATTCAGCATCCGCTCTCGCACCTTCACGCACGCCTGCAGGCGGTCCAGCTCTTCGTCCACCGCACCGCCGCCCGATTCGACGCGGGCATCGACAGCTTCCAGCTCGCGGGCGAGGCGAACATGGCAAAGGTGCTGGCCGCCGACCTCGTGTTCGACGCCGCCGATCAGGCCGTGCACACCCTCGGCGCCGCCGCTTGGGATCAGCGCGAGGGGATCGTCGATCTCTACCTCGACGCGCGCTGCTCGCGCTCCGCGCCGATCTCCCAGGAGCTGGCGCTGAACTTCATCGCCCAGCACGTGCTGGGGCTGCCCTCACACCGCTGAAGGCGTCTCAGCTCCCGAGGTGCGCCCCCACCAGGGCCGCCAGGAAGGCTTCGTCGGAGGGCCAGCGCATCTTCTGGCCGATTTCCGGCATCACGCTCTGCAGCGACACGAACCCGTGCAACCCGGTCCACAGCTGCAGCGCGACGCCGAGCGGGTCCGGGTCCTCGGGGACAGCGCGCGCGGTCACTTCGACCAACGCCTCGAGCGCCCTCTTGCCGGGATCCTGCTCGGGCGGGCGCTCGCCGCCGCCGAAGCGGCCGGGCGTCGCGAACAGGACGCGGTAGAGGGCCGGCCGCTGGTGGGCGAAGTCGAGATAGGCGGCGCCGATCGCTTCCAGCTGGCCGCGCGCGTCGCCCTCGCGGCTGGCCGCCGCGTTGGCCATGAACGCGATCAGTTCTTCGAAGGCCTCGTCGCAGACGGCTCGCAACAGCTCCTGCTTGTCGGCGAAGTGCAGGTACAGCGCGGTGGGGGAGACGCCCGCGCGCGCGGTCACCGCCCGGATCGAGAGCTGGTCGGAGCTGCCGCGCTCGAGCAGCAGCTCGACCGTCGCCTCCATCAGGGCAGCGCGAAGGCGCTCGCCCTCCCCGCGCGGATTTCGCTTCCTCGGGCGGGTTGCGGAGGCCATCCCGCAGGATCGTAACAAATAACTTGACATATGTACATCTACGGGTGTATATGTACGGGCGTCACTCACCCCTCATCCCTCACGAGGAGCACGCCATGCTGCAGCGGATCTCCGACCTCGCCCTCGCACACCCCAGACGCCTCGCCGCCGGTTTCCTTCTCGCCTTCGCCGTCGTCGCGTTCGCCGGCGGTGCCGCTAGCAAGGTCCTCGACGCCCGTCACGACTTCGCCGATCCCGGTTCGCAGTCCACGGCGGCGCGCGTCAAGGTCGAACGCGCGACCGGGGCCCAGCCGGCGCCCGGCGTTCTCGCGCTGGTGCGGGGCGGGCCGGGCAGCGCCGCGGCCGTGCATGCTCTCGCCACGCTGCGTTCCGACTCCGACGTCGCCGCCGTGGGCGGGCCGCTCGGCTCGCGCGACGGGAGCAGCTCGATTCTCACGGCGACGCTCCGCGCGGCCGGCGACGAACGGGCGGCGGTCGATCGTCTCAAAAGCGCCTTCAGCGGTGAACGCGGCGTCACGCTCGGCGGGGCGACCGTCGCCGCGCGCGAGGTCAACCAGCAGGCCACTCGTGATCTGGGCCTGGCCGAGGCGCTGGCGTTCCCGCTGCTTGCGATCCTCGCCTTCCTGATCTTCCGCGGCGTCGCGGCGCTGCTGCCGCTGGCCGTGGGCGCGGCTGGGGTGTTCTCGGCCTTCGCCGTCCTGCGGGCGGTCAACGTCGCGCTGCCGCTGTCGGTGTTCGCGCTCAACCTCGTGATCGGCCTCGGCCTCGGGCTGGCGGTCGACTACAGCCTGTTCATGGTGTCCCGCTTCCGCGAGGAGCTCGGCGCCGGGAGCGATGTGCCCGAAGCGGTCAGGAGCACGATGCGCAGCGCCGGGAGGACCGTCCTCTACAGCGCCGTCACGGTTGCGGTCGCGATGAGCTCGCTGACCGTGTTCCCCCTGCGCTTCCTGCAGTCGATGGGCATCGGCGGCGTGATCGTCGCCTTGACGGCCGCTGCGTCGGCGCTGACGATCCTGCCGGTCCTGTTCGTCCTGATGGGCCGGCGCCTCGGCCGGGTCACCCCGGGCGATCCCAGCGAGGGTCGCTGGTACGCCCACGCACACCGCGTGCAGCGGCGCCCCGGCCTGGTCGCGGCGATCACGGCGGGTGCGCTGCTGCTCCTGGCGCTGCCCGCGCTGCGGACCCATTGGAGCGGGGTCGACGCACGCGTGCTTCCTGCCTCCGCGAGCGCACGCGTCGTGGAAGAGGCCGCTGCGCGCGAGTTCCCGCAGGTGGCCGCAGATCCCGGATACGTAGCGCTCGCAGGCGGTCCGCGTGACGGCGGGGCCCTCGCTGTGTACGCCCAGCGCCTGCGCGCGATCCCCGGCATCGCGACCGTGGCGGCGCCGCGCTATCTGGGCGCAGGCACGTGGGAGCTGGGCTTCAGGGCCTCCGGCGAGGCGATCGGCCCGTCCGCCCAGCGCGCGATCGCCTCGGTCCGCTCCGTCGCGGCTCCGTCGGCCGCCGCCGTCGGCGGCGCCGGCGCGGAATTCGCGGACCAGCGTGCTGCGATCAGCTCCTCGCTGCCACTGGCGCTCGCGATCCTCGTCCTGGGCACACTGCTCGTCCTCTGGCTGATGACCGACTCGGTCGTGCTGCCCGTGAAGGCCCTCGCGATGAACGCCCTCACGGTCGCCGCCGCCACCGGGCTGCTGGTCCTGATCTTCCAGGACGGGCGCCTGCGCGGCCCGCTGTCGTTCTCCACCCAGACCGGGATCTCGCAGGGCAACTACCTGGTTCTCGCCGCGATCGCGTTCGCGCTCTCAACCGACTACGGGGTGTTCCTGCTCACGCGCATCAAAGAGGCGCGCGACGAGGGCGCCGACGACCGCGAGGCGGTGGCGCTCGGCCTGCAGCGAACCGGGCGGATCGTCACGGCCGCGGCGGTGCTCCTGGCGGTGGCGATCGGCGCGTTCGCGACCTCGCAGGTGGTGTTCCTGAAGGAGATCGGCATCGGCGCGGTCGCCGCGGTGCTGATCGACGCGTTCATCGTGCGGGCGCTGCTCGTCCCGGCGCTGATGAGCCTGCTCGGCCGCTGGAACTGGTGGTCGCCGGGCTGGCTGCACCGTCTGCACGAGCGGATCGGGCTGAGCGAGGGCGCCGGGCCGGAGCGCCCGTCCGCCCCGGCGCGGTCCGGCCGCGTGCGTCCCGAGAGCGCCTAGCTGCCGGCGCGCCGCGCCCACGCTCACGGCCGGGCCCGCCCGCGGCGGGCCCGAGCTAGGCCGGCTGTGCAGCCCGCATCAGCTGCCGCACGGGGCGCGCTCCGTCCAGGTCGCTGAGCGCCGCCAGCAGCGCCTCGGCCCGCTCCGCGCCGAGCACCGGCACGGCGAGCACGCGGAACTTCTCGGCCAGCCTCGCGCCCAGGGCGCCGAGATCGCTCTCCGGCGCGTTCACGTCGTGCGCCGCCGCCAGCCGCCTCCCATCGCGTAGCCGCACCTCGACGCTCGTCGGCGCGCCCGGCTCGCCGTCCTGGGTCAGGACGACGAGCGAGCGGAGCGCCACCGCGTCAGGGTCGACCGCGTCAGCGTCGCCGATGCTCGTGGTGGAGCGGCCGAGGATCGTCATCGCGGCGAGATGGGGGAGGCTGAACTTGACCTCCAGGCCCGTGCTCGGCTCCGGGATCACGCAGGTACCCATCTCGACGTCGCTGACGTGGAGCTCGACCCGCTCGATCTCCTCGGCGGCGAACGCGTGCTCCCGGGCGAGGTCGAGCAGTCCCTCGATGGTGGAGTGCGTGAAGAAGCACGAGGCGTGGTGCTTGAAGAGGTTCTCGCGCAGGTGCCAGCCGGACGGTGGGTCGGCAAGAGCCTCGCCTGCCTCGCGCCCTCCGCCGGCCACCGCGGCGAAGCCCTGCTCGGCCTCGACGGCGCCCGGGTCCGCGGTGAAGCCCCGAGCTGCCAGCAGAGCCGCCAGGAGCCCGCTCCGGCACGCGTTCCCGGCGTGCAGCGACTTCGTCATCGTGCCGAAGTTGCACTTCAGCCCCGCGGCCTGGCTGGCAGCGATGCCGAGCGCCTGAGCGGTCGTGTCCGCGTCGAGCCCGAGCAGGCGCGCGCAGCCGGCGGCGGCCGCGAAGGTGCCGCCCGTGCCAGTCGCATGAAAGCCGCGCAGGTAGGGCTCGGGGCCGAGCGCGAGGGCGAGGCGGCACGCGGTCTCATACCCGGCGACATAGGCCTCCACCGCCTCGGCGACGGCGAGGTCGCGCTCCTCGGCGAGCGCCAGCACCGCCGCCAGCACCGCCACCGACGCATGGCCGAGGAAGGCGAGGTTGACGTCGTCGAAGTCCAGGACGTGGGAGGCGGTCCCGTTCAGCAGCGCGGCATCGAGCGCGCTCAGCCGCACCTCGTGGCCGACCGCGCTCGCGGTGCGTGTGCCGTTCGCGTCCGCCGCTGCCAGGACCCCCCGCAGCGCCGCCGGCGCATCCTCGCGGCAGCCGCCGAGGGTGACCGCGAACCAGTCCAGCAGCGAAAGCCGTGCGCGCTCGCGGATGTCTTCGGGGAGGGCTTCGGGCGAGCACGCGCGCTGCGCCAAGCCGAGCGTCAGCCCGGCTGTGGCCGAGACGCTCACCTCTGCGCCGTGGCGCTCATCTCGGCTGCGAACACCTCGGCAGCCGGGTGCTCCGGCCAGCCGGGGTCGCCGCTCTCGACGAACCGCACCCACGCCCCGTGCATGCGGTCGGCGAGATCCTGCGGACCGCCTGAGGTGCCGAGCACCCGATCGTCGGCGCCTGTGTAGCGGGGGTCCTCCACGGCGTCGAACACGAACGGGACGTCGATCGCGTGCGCCGCGCCGAGCCTCCCGCCCAGCGCCGAGGAGCGCCAGGCGAAGCGGTAACCGTAGGTGCGCCGGTCGCGGAGCTCGGCGTGACGCTCGCGCAGCGCCCTGGTCGGCCCGTGGAACGCCATCTCCGAGATCGCCTGGGCGGCGAGCTTCCCCGGCGAGGCGTCGGGTTCCTCGGCCCGCAGGCGCGCGAGCAGAGCATCCGGCTCGGGCGAGAGCCGCGCCGCGAATGCGTCCAGGGCCTCGCCCGGGAAATCGTCGAACCCCGGCACGCCCGCCAGGTACAGGAGCCCCTCCTCGCTCGTGTCGCCGGCCAGCAGGTCGACCCTCGCGCCGTCGCCGATCGACGCGAGCGGGTCCTCTGCGACCACATCCCCGTCGCGGACCGGCGCGACCCAGAGCATGCCGCCGGTCGGGTCCCGGTCCTCTTCGGTGTCGAGCTCGATCTCGCCGGGCGCGATCGCCTCCTGGACGTCGAGAACGCTCGGGATCGGGACGGCTCTCATCGCCGCGGCAGTGGGCTCGGCGCCCGCTCGTTCGGCGACCGTCGTCGCGACCCGTGCCGCCTGCTCCGGCGAGTAGGTGACCTCGACTCCGCCGCTCATGCTGATCGCACGCTGGAAGAGCCCCCGGGAGCGCTCGCTGCCGAGGAGCCAGCCGAGTGACATCGCGCCCGCCGACTGGCCGGCGAGGCAGACGCGGCCGGGATCCCCGCCGAACGCGGCGATCTCCTCCTGCACCCATTCCAGCGCGGCGAGTTGGTCGCGCAGGGCCACGTTCGTGTCGCCGCCCGCGAAGTGCACGAAGCCCTCGACGCCGAGACGGTAGCCGACCGTCACCAGCACGACGCCGTCGCGCATCCACGCCGCGCCGTCGTAGAGATGGGGCGAGCCCGCGATGAACGCCCCGCCGTGGAGCCATACGAGCACGGGCAGCCCGCTCGTCGCCGGATCCGGCGTCCAGACGTTCAGCGTCAGCTCGGGCTCGCGCTCTTCGCGCGAGCCGAGCAGCCCCTCGCTGGCGAGTCCCGGCAGCCGGCGCTCCGGCTGTGGCAACGGCCTGCCGAGCGCGGCGGCCTCGCGCACCCCCTCCCAGCGCGCCGCGGGCGCGGGCGCCCGGTAGCGCAGCTCCCCGACGGGCGGCGCCGCGTAGGGGATCGCGCCGAACAGCGTCCCGGTCGGTCGCGTCGCGCCGCGCAGCGCGCCCCGGGAGGTCTGCACCAGCACCGCTCCGTCCACGACGATGACGCTACTTGAATCGGGGTCTGCGACGAGGGGTCAGAGCAGCTCGCGCCGCACGAACGTCAGCTTCACCGCGGGATGGCAGGCAACCGGCTCGTAGCCCTGAGCGGCGAGCGTGGCAACGAGGGCGCGTGCCCGCGCGACGCTCGCAACGTGGTGAAGCTGCGTCGCGAAGACCTCCACGCCGAGCGCGCGAAGGTCGAGCGCGGGGATCACGTCGTACTCGCCGCCCTCGATGTCGAGCTTGAGCAGCTCGGCGCGCGCGTCGCCCAGCTCCGCCATCAGCGACGGCAGCGTACGGCCGTCGAACTCGACATAGCTCTTGGAGTCATACAGGCCGACCGGGGAGACCGATTCGCTGTGAGGGTCGTGGGTGAGCTGCATGCGCACCGGCCCGTCGCTCGTGGCGATCGCGAACTGGTGGGCGGTGAGCCGCTCGTCGCCGCCTGCATCCTCGAGCGCTCGCCTCACGTAGTCGGGCACCGGGTCGATCGAGCGGACGCGCACGCCCCAGCGCTCGATCAGCTGCATGTCGAAGCTGATGTCGCCGCCGGCGCCGACCGAGTAGCAGACCCAGTCCGGCCGGATCAGCCCGCCGGGCACGACCCAGCCGCCGTAGTTCGGGTCGCCGAGGGTCTCGAGGTCGTCCATCTTCCGCAGCGGCGTCCGTTCCATCTCGTGCTCGAACCAGCGTCGCCGCACGCCCGCGCGGATCTTGGCGGGGTGCATTCGGCTGCGCGGATGACGTATCTCTGCGCGAGCGGTGCCGGCCGGCTTTTCCCTGGTGTTGACGAGCATCCGTTTTCCGACGCGCATCGCGCGCATCGTTACTGACAGCATCGGCCGCTCGCGGCCGGTTCGTGAGCGGGAGTCGCTGCAGGCCGACGAGAACGCGCGCGCGTTCGCAGCGCCGGCGTGCGAGGATCGGTGCGACCTTTCTCGAGGGGCTGTGTCTCACGGGTATGAGCGCTGAACCGGAGGATCTGCTCGATGCGGTGGCGCGTGGCGAAGACCGCGCCTTCGCGCTCCTCGCCGGGCCCTATCGCGACGAGCTGCGCTGCTTCGCCCTGCGGATCGTCGGCGGCGGGGACGGGCTTGCCGAGGAAGTCGTACAGGAGGCGCTGCTGCGTGCCTACCGGTCGATCTGCTCGGGCAGCCGGCCGGAGAACGTGCGTGCCTGGCTGTACGCGATCGTCCGCAACTGCGCCTTGAACGCGCTGCGCTCACGGCGCGATGTGGTTCCGCTGCCCGAGGCTGCCCGCGCCGGACCCCGCGACGAGCCGACGCGCGAGGTGGAAGTGCGGGAGTGGATGGACTGGCTGATGGGCGCGATCGTGGCGCTGCCGCCACGCCAGCGCGATGCCCTCGTGGCCTCTGCCTTCGAGGGCCGCAGCCAGATCGAGATCGCGGGCTCGATGGGCACCTCGGTGCCGGCCGTCAAGACGCTGCTTCATCGAGCGCGCCGGACGCTCGAGGCGGCCCAGCCCTCGCCGCTGGTGGCCGTGCCGTTCGCCGCGCTCGCGCTGGTGCGGCGCGCCGGTGCGCACGCCCGCGCGTTGTTGGCGGCGAAGATCGGCACCAAGGGGCTTGCGGCCGTGACGTGGCAGACGGTGGTCGCGGCGACGGTCGCGACGGGCGTGGCGATCGTCGCGCACGGCGGCGCCGGCCCCGTGCCCGCGATCGCGCTGACACATCGCGAAGGGTCCGCCGCCGCTCCGGCCGCCCTGCGCGCCAGGGCCTCGGGCGGGCACGCGCCGGAAGGCCCGCAGCAGCTCTCGCCCGCGCGGGTGCGCCGTGAAGCGCGGCGCGCGCTCCACGAGTGCGTGAGCGGCCATCGCCTCTCGCGGGCGTTGAGTGGCGACGCTCTGCTCTACGCCTCGCGCCACGTGCCCGAAGACGCGCGCGAGTACACCGAATGCGAACAGATCCTCCGCCGGGCGCAGCTCGGACGGCCGCTCAGTGCTGCGAGGGCGAAGGCGGCTCCGGCGGCTCGCCGTCCTCGCCTGCAGGGTGCTCGACGAGCGCGATCACACGGCTCGCCATGAACCGCGCCGTCCGCACCGGCTGACCGGTGCGCGTCACCTCGGTGACCTCGACGATCCCCCGTGCGTTGACGATCTCCACGCGCCGCCCGGCGCGCGAGGCTGTGATCTCGTAGGTGCGAGAGCCGTCGTCGGCAGACACCACGATCTCGACCCGATCGCCCTTCACGGCCAGAGCGTAGCGCCGGGCCGCGCCGCGGGCGGGGCTCAGTGGCGGGCCATGGCGGGGCGCGCCCTGGCGGCGGCGGGGTTCAACGCCGCGCAGGCGTCGTCGTGTACGGCTGCCACCACCGCTGGGCCCTCATCTATTCTGTGCTCAGTTCGAGCCGTCGAAGGGGGAAGAGGTGAGCAGCACTTGACTGGCGCTCTGTACGCACTCGCCCACGGCTGTGTGCGACGCCGCTGGATCGTGCTCGCTTTGTGGCTGCTCGTGACCGCAGCGCTCGTGACCGTGTCGAAGGGCATGGGCGAACGGACGAACAACAACCTCTCCCTCCCCGGAACCGGGAGCCAGACGGCAAAAGCGACCCTGAGCCATTCCTTCGCGGACCAGGCAAACGGCGCGAGCCCGATCGTGTTGCACGCGACGAAGGGGAAGCTCACCGAAAAGCCTCTCTCCGAAGCGGTCGACGAGGCCGCGGCGGATCTGGCGAAGGCCCCTCACGTCGCGGCCGTCGTCAGTCCGCTGACGCCGCAGGGCGCGACGGCGCTGAGCAAGGACAAGGCGACGGGCTACCTGTCGGTCACGCTCGACGTCAGTCCGGGCGAACTCACGGAGGAAGAAGCACAGAAGATCATCGACACGGCCGCCAAGCCCGCGCAGGCGGCGGGGCTCGTAGTGGAGACCGGGGGGCAGTTGGGGGAAAAGGTCTCGAAGCCGAAGACCGAGTCGAGCGAGCTGGTCGGGATCATCGCGGCGTGCGTGATCCTCGCGTTTACGTTCGGCACCGTCGTGGCGATGCTGCTGCCGATCCTGACGGCGATCTGCGCCCTGCTCTCCACGCTAGCGATCATCCGCATCCTGGGGCATGCCGTCAGCGTTCCGACCGTGGCGCCGACGCTCGCCACGATGATCGGGCTCGGCGTCGGGATCGACTACTCGCTGTTCATAGTCACGCGCTACTTCCGTTGGATCTCGGAAGGCGTCGATCGCGACGAGGCGATCGCGCGTGCGGTGGCGACCTCCGGCGGCGCCGTGGTGTTCGCGGGCTCGACGGTGACGATCGCGCTGATCTCGCTCGCTGTGGCGAACATCCCGCTCGTGACGACGATGGGCCTGATGGCAGCGATTGCGGTGGTCGTCGCGATGCTGGGAGCCATCACGCTGCTCCCGGCCCTGCTCGGCGCCGTTGGCAGCCACGTCGACGCGCTGCGGGTGCGGCGGCCCTACTCCGAAGAGGCCGCGAAGAAGGGCGTGTGGGCGAAAGTCGCCCACGAGATCTCGAAACGGCCAGCGCTCAGCGGGCTGCTCGCACTCGCGATCCTGATCCCGCTCACGATCCCGCTGCTCTCGTTGAATCTCGGGCAGCAGGACACCGGTGCCCTCTCGACCTCGACGACGGCGCGGCGAGCGTACGACCTGCTCTCCGAGAACTTCGGCGCCGGGGTGAACGGTCCCCTGCTGATCGCCGTCTCGCTCGGGACGCCAGCTCAGGCACCTTCGGGCTCGGAAGGCACGGGCCACTCCACCGGCTCCGCACCCGCGAGCGGCGGCGGGGGAACCTCGGGCCAGAGCGGCTCCGGCGGTTCGGGTCAGAGCGCGTCCGCAGCCGGGCAGTCCGATCCCCGGACCGAAGATCCGCGCCTTCGCACTCTGCAGAGCGACGTCGCTGCCAATCCCGACGTCGCTGCGGTGACCCCGATCCAGATCGACAAGGCCGGAACTGTTGCCTTCTTCAACGCGATCGCCAAGCAGGGGCCGTCGGAGAACGCGACGGCGAGCCTCGTGGAATCGCTGCGCGGCACGACGATCCCGAAGGCCGAAAGCGGAACCGACCTGCGTGCGTACGTGGGGGGCAGCACCGCCGGCAACGTCGACCTCGCGTCGAAGATCTCAGCGAAGCTGCCGCTCCAGATCGCCGTCGTGATCGTCCTCAGCCTGATCCTGCTGATGATCGCTTTCCGGACCGTGGTGGTGCCGCCGCAGGCGGCGCTGATGAACGTGCTCTCGATCGGCGCCGCCTATGGCGTGCTGACCGCGATCTTTCAATACGGATGGGCGAGCGGCGCGATCGGGTTGAGCGAAGCCGTACCGATCGTTTCCTATGTGCCGCTGTTCATGTTCGCGATCCTGTTCGGGCTCTCCATGGACTACGAGGTGTTCCTCGTCAGTCAGATCGAGGAGCATGTCCAGGAGGGACAGGACAACCGCACCTCGGTCGTCTCCGGTCTCGTGACGAGCGCGCGCGTGATAACGGCGGCGGCCCTGATCATGGTCTTCGTTTTCGGGAGCTTCCTGCTCAACGGCAACCCGACGGTCAAGCAGTTCGGCGTCGGTCTCGCCGTCGCGGTGCTCCTCGACGCGACCGTCGTGCGGTGTCTGCTCGTGCCGGCGCTGATGATCCTCGTCGGGCGCTGGAACTGGTACATGCCGGGCTGGCTCGAACGGGTCACGCCCCGGCTGGAGATCGAGGGCGCGGAGTTCTTCGCCGAGCGGGACGCGATCGCCTCGCGCGATGCCGCCCCCGCCCCCGCTCCCGCTCAAGGCTGAGCGCCGGCCGCCTCAGAGGGCCGCTACATGGAACGTCTCGTCCATGTAGGCGTCCGCCGAGGGCGCGGCCTGCTCCGGGGCGGACCCTGCCTCCCGTGCGTGCATGTAGGCCGCGTACCAGTCCCACCAGTTGTGCGCGGCGTGCGTTTTCTCGTACCGGTCGTGGTGTTCGGCCGTCTCTTGGAGCAGGGCGGCGAGCTCGGGGATCTCCATGCTCATCACTCCCACGTGCGGCCCGGCCGCCGCTCTTTGATCTCCTGGAGCAGCCAGCCGTTGCCGTCCGGATCGGTGAAGGTCGCCCAGGAGACGTAGGAGCGGCCTTCGGGGTCGCGGCCCGCTTCCCGCGTCGGCGGGGCGGGGTGCAGAAAGCCCGCCCCGGGGCCGTGGAAGACGTCGCTGACCTCGGCGCCGCGGGCGATCAGAGCCGCGCGCGTGGCTTCGACGTCCTCGACTGCGAGCAGCAGGCCCTGGAGCGAGCCCGGCTCGGCAGTGGAGATGCCCCTGCCGAAGTTGATCGAGGCTTCCGAGAGCGGAGGCGTGATCTGGACGAGGCGGAACGCCTCGCCGTTGGAGATATCGGCGTCCAGGCGCCACTCGAGCCCGATGTAGAACGCCTTCGCGCGATCGACGTCCGCCACCGGAAGCGTGATCGCCTCCAGCCTCATCGGGGTGGCTGTGGGTTGCGTCCCTGCCGCCGCGGCTCCCGCCTCCACGTCGGTGCTGCTCATCGGCTCCTCCGTTCGGTCGCTTTCGCCCTGAAGCCTCACGTTCGAGCCGTCGCGGTCGCGCCCGTGTGCCCCCTGGTCGGCGCACGGGCCGATCAGGCCGACAGGGGACTCTCGGCCTCGCGCCCGGGCACCATCCGGGCCAGCTCCCTGCGCGAGCCGATCCCGAGCTTCACGAACACCTTGCGCAGGTGCCACTCGACCGTCCGCGGGCTGAGGAAGAGGCGGTTGCCGATCTCCGGGTTGGACAGCCCTTCGCCCGCCAGCAGCGCGATCTGACGCTCCTGTGCGGTCAGCTCGTCGCGTGTCTCGGCGGAGCGGCGCCGCACCTTCTCGCCGGTGGCCAGCAGCTCGATCTGGGCGCGCTCGGCGAACCCGCGCATGCCGATCGAGCTCAGCATCTCGTGTGCCGTGCGCAGCTGCGCGCGCGCTTCCACGCGGCGGCTCTCGCGGCGCAGCCACTCGCCGTAGAGGAGGTGCGTGCGGGCGAGCTCCGGGCGCAGACGGGTGCGGCCGAGCGCCTCGAGCGCGCGCCGGAACAGCTCCTCCGCTCGTTCGCCCGCGGCCAGGAGCGCGAGCGATCGCGCCTCGACACCGCGGCCCCAGTCGGTGTCGCTCGGGCCGACATGCTCGGACAGCCGTTCGGCGGCTTCGCGTGCAAGGTCGGCCTCGGCGCTGCGGGCGGCGGCTTCGACCAGCTCCTCGAGCGCCCAGGCTGAGACGAACAGCTCGGGCGTGTCGTCGGCGGCGGCCCGGGCGCTGGGCAGCGCCTCCGCGTAGCGGCCGCACCCGTTGAGCACCGCGGCGCGGGCCCAGTGCGCGTACTGCACCGCGGTTCCCTGACCGGCCGCCGTCGCCTCCAGGATCGTGGTCTCGATCATGCGCGGCTCCTCGCTGCCGGTCAGTGCCGTCAGCACCAGCGCGCCGTACGGCGCCACCCGGGCCCCGGTCGCTTCTCTCGCGGTGTCGGCCTCAGCGCACAGCAGTGCCGCCTGCTCGGTCTCACCGGCCAGCGCGACCGCCTGCGCGAGCACGTTGACAGCAACCGTGAGGTCCGCCAGCGCGCCCCGCTCGCGCGCGAGCTCGACAGCGCGGGAGGCGATCGAGACGCAGCCCTCGTGGTCCCAGACCGCCGCCGCCGCAGCCGTCCCGAGCCAGCCCCAGCGCAGTACCTCATCCGCGGGCGCGTCCCGGTCGGCGAAGGCGCTCACGGCGCGCTGGATCGCAGGCGTCGCCTCCTCACGCCCTTCGGTGAAGAGGCCGGCGAGACCGTCGAGGAGCAGGTCGGCGGCGCGCGCCGGACCCTCGGGCGGGGTGGACGTGCGCGCCTCGAGCGAAACGCCCCGCAGGCCTCCGCCGCGCCCGAGCTCCCCCGCGAACAGCGCCGCCCCCCAAGCGTCCAGGTAGGTCTCGCGCGCGAGTCGCGGGTCGAGCGGCTCGAGCGCGCGTGCGGCCTTGAGCAGCAGCGGCGCGGCGTCGTTGCCGCGACCCTCTGCGAACGTGGCCTCGGCGCGGAGCAGCTCGACCTGGGCGCGCTGCAGCTCGTCGAGCGGGCCGGCCTCGGCCGCCGCGAGGGCACCCACGGCGGTGTCGAACGCGCCCGCGCCCAGGCTCGCGTGCGCCGCCGCGATCGCTCGCTCGGCCCGCTGTTGCGGGTCCCGCGAGAGGGCGACCGAGCGCTCCATGAACGCTGCCGCCGCCGCGAGTCCTCCGCGCGACTGGGCGCGCCCGGCAGAGCGCTCGAGCTCGATGGCCACGTCTTCGTCCGGGCCGTCGGCGGCGGCGGCGAGGTGCCAGGCGCGACGGTCGGGGTCGGCCCTCGCGTCGGTCGCCTCGGCGAGCGCCAGGTGCGCCGAGCGGCGCTCCTCGGCGGGCGCCGAGCGGTAGACCGCCGAGCGCACGAGCGGGTGGCGGAACGCGACCAGGCCGCCGACAGCCAGCAGTCCATCGGCCTCGGCGGCAGCCGCGGCTGTCATCCCGATCCCGAGCCGGTCCGCGGCGCGCCACAGGAGCAGCGGGTCGCCGACGGGCTCAGCGGCGGCGATCACCAGAAGCGAGCGCGTGTCGGGTGGCAGCGCCCGCAGGCGGCCCTCGAAGCTCTCCTGGACGCGCCCGGAGACCGCCGCCGGGCCAACGAGCCCGAAGCCGCCGGCGAGCTGCGTCGCCGTCAGTCCGCGCGGCAGCTCGATCAACGCGAGCGGGTTGCCGTGCGTCTCGGCGACGATGCGGTCGCGGACGGTGTCATCGAGCGGAAAGCGCAGCGCCGAGGAGAGCAGCGCCCGCGCATCGGCCTCATCGAGGCCGCCCACCTCGAGCACCGGCAGCGACCCCAGCTCCTCGCCCGGCTCGCGCGCCGCGAACACGAGCGCCACGCGCTCCGCGAGCAGCCGCCGTGCGACGAACGCGAGCGTCCTCGCCGACGCGTGGTCCAGCCACTGGGAGTCGTCGATCACGCAGAGCAGCGGTCGATCCTCGGCAGTCTCGGAGATCAGGCCGAGGGCGGCGAGGCCCACGAGAAAGGGGTTCGGCGCCGCTGCGGCGCTGAAGCCGAACACGACCTCGAGCGCTTCGCGGTGAGGCGCCGGGAGCCGCCCGAGGCGATCGAGCATCGGCGCGCACAGCTGGTGCAGGCCGGCGAACGGGAGCTCCATCTCCGACTCGACGCCGCTCACCCTCACGATCTGCATGTCGCCTCTGGAGGCGACCAGGTGCTCGAGCAGCGCGCTCTTGCCGACCCCCGCCTCGCCGTGGAGAAGCAGCGTCCTGCTCTCGCCGCTGCGGGCAGCCTCGACCGTTTCCCGTAGGAGCGTCAACTCCTCGCTGCGCCCCCGCAAGCAGGATGTGCCTCCATCGGATGGAGGGTGCCCGGTCACCGCCCCCGGATCGTAGAAGATCCCTAACCTTGGCGCAGCGGTGAGGATTACCCGTGTCCGCTCTCAGGCGAGCAGCTGCTGACCTCCATCGATGTCGAAGGTCGCCCCCGTCAGCGCCTCGTTGAGCATGATGTGAACCGCCAGCGCGGCGACGTCCTCCGGGCCCACCACCCGCCCGATCGGGAGCGTCGCGCGCAGTTCCTCACGCCTGCTCTCGAGATCGCCTCCGAGGATCGAGGCCGACAGGGGCGTGTCGACGAAACCGGGCGCGATCACGTTCACGCGTACGGGAGCGATCTCCACCGCCAGGCTGCGCGCGAGCGCGGGCGTCGCCGCGGTCACGGCGGAGGCGATCGCGAGACCCCGCCCGGCGCGCCGGCCGCCCGTGCCGCTCATCAGCAGCAGCGTCCCGGCGGGCCGTACCTTGGCGGCGGCGTGAGCTGCCACCTCCAGGGCGAGCACCGTGTGCTCTGAGAGTGCGTCCCTGGCCTTCTCCGCGCCGATCTCCTGCAGCGTCCCGTACTGCGGGCGCCCTGCCGTCAGCATGACGTGATCCACCACGCCCTCGAGGCTCTCGAAGAACGCCGCCAGGGCTGCCGGGTCGCCGGCGTCGAAGGCGGCCGTCCGGCCGGCTTCGAGCGAGCGTCCGGCGCGCTCGAGCGGGTCCGGGTTGCGTGCCGTGAGGATCACCTCCGCGCCCTCGGTGCGGGCCAGGCGCGCGGTCTCGAAGCCGATGCCGGCGCTGCCGCCGATCACGAGGACCGTCTGCCCGGCGAGACGGTCGCGAAGCGCCGCGGCCACGGGCCTCGTCTCGGCACCTTCGGCGGCGCTCGCGCTCATCCCGAGACCGCCGCGACCCCCGGCGGTGAGCCGGCAACTGCGCGCCCGAGGTCCTTCAGCGCCGCTTCGTAGATGTCCGAGAAGCTCGGGAACGGCTGGATCACGTCCCGCAGCACGTCCAGCGGCACGCGCGCCCGGATCGCGAGCGTGGCCTGCTGGAGCCACTCGCCGGCCTCGGGGCCGAGGGCGTAGGCGCCCGTGAGGCGCTCGCCGTCGCTGAGAAGTGTCATGAAGCCGTTCGACTCGGCGTACTGATGGGTGTAGGTGGCCGTCCTCGAGACGCCCGAGAGCGCCGCCGTTCCCGCGAAGGCCGCCTCGCCCACGCCGACGGCGGCCGCCTGCGGGTCGGTGTAGGTGACGCGCGGCACCGCCTCGTAGTGGGCCTCGCGCGCCTCGCCGTGGATGTTCGATGCGACGACCTCGCCCTGGTACTCGCCGACATGCGTCAGCTCGAAGATCCCGGTGACGTCGCCGATCGCCCACAGGCCCTCCCCGGCGCGAAGGTGCCCGTCGACCTTGATTCCGCGCGGGTTCGCCTCGACACCGACGGTCTCGAGCCCGATCCCCTCCACCCGCGGGCGCCGGCCGGTGGCGACGAGCAGGCGGTCGCCCTCGAGCGTCCGCCCGTCGTCGAGCTCGAGCACGAAGCTCTCGCCCTCACGTCTCGCGGAGGTGGCCGTGACGGAGAGCGCGAGCTCGATGCCGTCTCTCCTCAGCGCCTCGCCGAGCGCCTCGCCGAGCGGCGCCGCCTCGCGAGAGAGCACGCGGTCGGACATCTCGACGATCGTGGCCTCGCCGCCGAAGCGCTTCACGACCTGCGCCAGCTCGACGCCGGCGGCGCCGCCGCCGAGCACGAGCAGATGCCGCGGGACCTCCTTCATCCCCGTCGCGTCGCGTGTGCCCCAGACCCCGTCGAGCTCGCGGAGGCCCGGGAGCGGCGGGACGAAGGGGTCCGAGCCCGTCGCGACGACGATGTTCGGCGCCGTGTAGCGGACGCCGTCGACGTCGATCGCGCCGGGACCCGCGAGCTTCCCGACGCCTCGCACGGCCGTGATCCCGCGGTCGCTCAGCCACCGGACTTCGCCGGAGTCGGAGTATTCGTTGACGATGTAGTCGCGCCACGCGAGCGCGGCCTTGACGTCGACCTCCGCCCGCGCGCCTGCGGCCCGCGCCCCGGCGACAGCCTCGCCCGGGCGCAGCAGCGTCTTCGAGGGGATGCACGCCCAGAAGGAGCACTCGCCGCCGAAGCGTTCGCGCTCGACGACTGCGACGCGCAGCCCGCCTTCGGCGATCGCCCCCGCGCAGTGCTCGCCCGGGGCTCCGCCCCCGAACACGATCGCGTCGAAGCTCGTGCTCTCGTTGTCGCTCATCAGTCCACCGGTTCCGATCGGGTGAGCATCGGAGCGACGCGGCGGGCCTCGCGCCCGTGAGTGCCCTGGTCCTCGCCCCGGGGCCGAATACGATGCGGCGCGGTGGCGGCTGAGCGAGACCGGTGGGCGGTCGTCTTCGACCTGGACGGGTTGCTAGTCGAGTCCGAGGGCGCGTGGGATGAGGCCCGCCGCGAGGTCGTCGCCGCAGCGGGAGGCTCCTGGCGGCCGGAGGCGACGCGCGCGATGCTCGGCATGAGCGCGCCCGAATGGTCGCGCTACGTGCGGGACCGGCTGGGGGTGGCGCTCACGCCCGCGGAGATCGACCGGCGGGTGGTCGAGCAGGTGCTGGAGGAGTACCGCTCCTCCTTGCCGCTGCTGCCCGGGGCGGTGGAGGCCGTGCGTGCGCTGGGCGCATCGTGGCCGCTCGGCCTCGCCTCCTCGTCGAACCGCGTCGTGATCGACGAGGTGCTGCGGCTCGCCGGACTCGACGGTGACTTCGACGTGACCGTGTCCAGCGAAGAGGTCTCCCGCGGGAAGCCCGCGCCCGACGTCTACCTCGCGGCGCTCGAGGCCCTTGGCGTGGCGGCGCGGCGGGCGGTGGCGATCGAGGACTCAGAGAACGGCCTGCGATCGGCCGCGGCGGCCGGGATGCACCCGGTTGCGGTGCCGAATCGCGAGTTCCCGCCGGCGGGCGATGCGCTCGCGCTCGCGGAGGTGGTGCTGCCGTCGCTGGAGGAGCTCACCCCGGCGACGATCCGCTCGCTGCAACGGCGCGCGGGCTAGCCGACGGCGAGCTCGCGCTCCTGGCGCTCGCCGCCGGCGGCCTGCGCCGGCCGGTCGTGCAGCTGCACGAGCGCGCCGCGCGCCGGGCTCAGCGTGATGCCGCGACGGCGGGTGCGTTCGGGCTCGCTCGATCCCGGCTCCACGACGCAGCGCGAGAGCACCGCGCGCAGGACGATTCTCATCTCCAGCAGCGCGAAGCTCGCCCCGATGCAGCGCCTGCGCCCGCCGCCGAACGGAAGCAGCGTGTAGGTGCCGGCCGGCTGCTCGAGGAAGCGCTCAGGCCGGAACACCTCAGGCTGGGGGTAGATGGCCGGGTCGTGGTGGACGAGATAGGCGTTGGCCATCAGCACCACGCCCGGCGGGTAGCGCACGCCGCCGATCTCGATCGTCTTGCAGACGAGCCGCGGCTCGGCGTTGGGGAGCACGGGATGCATGCGCATGACCTCGTTGATGGTCGCGGCCAGGTAGTCCTCGCTTTCGCCGGCGTCGATCTCCGCGACGAGGCGTCCGAGCGCCGCCGGCTCCCTGGTGAGCCGTGCGAACGCCCATGCGAGCTGCGAGGCCGTCGTCTCGTGCCCGGCCACCAGGGCCGTGACCAGCTCGTCGCGCAGCTCCTGGGCGGACATCTCCGAGCCGTCCTCGTGGCGCGCGGCGAGCAGCATCCCGAGCACGTCCTCGGCGTCGTCGTCTTCCTCGCGGCGGCGCTCCTCGATCAGCGCGTAGATCTCGGCGTCGACGAGCGCGCCGACCTCGTGGCGCCGGCGCAGCGACGCGACCGACCGGACGACCGCGGGGGGTAGGGGCGGGAGCAGCGACAGCGGGCTGTCGGCGAACGACAGCAGCTCGGTCAGGAGCCCGCGCAGCGCGTCGAGCCGTGTCCCGCGGTCGAGCCCGAAGACGGCGTGCAGGATCACCTCGAGCGTCAGGCGCTGGAGGCGTGGGTGCAGCGCGATCACCTGATCCCGGGGCCACGAGTCGATCTGGCTTTCGGTCAGCTCGCCCATCAGCCCGGCGAGACGCTGCATCCGCTCGCCGTGGAACGCGGGCAGCAGCAGCTTGCGCTGCTCGAGGTGCGGGGCCTCGTCCAGGAGGATCACGGAGTTGGGCCCGACCACCGGCTCGAGGATGCTCGCGCCCTCGCCGGGGTGAAGGACGTCAGGCGGCGCCTGGAAGATCTGCTTGATGTGCTCGGGATCGGAGATGACCACGAACACCGGAGCCCCGAGCAGCCGCATCGTGAAGGCGTTGCCGTAGCGCCGCCGCGCGCGTGTGAGGAAGGGCGTCGGGCGCTTCCAGTTGGCGAGCGTCTGCAGGATCGCGGGCATGCGCGGTCCGGGCGGGAGGGTGTCGTTCATGGCTCTTCCTCCAGTGCGGATGGCCGGTATACTTGCGAGTATATCTACTTGTGAGTATATGAGTGTCAGGGGCCGCCGTGCCGCGCGGTGAGTTCGACCGGGGCGAGCGCAAGGCGCAGACGCGCGCTCGCCTGCTCGCAGCGGCGGCCCGGGTGTACGCCCGGCGCGGGTTCGACGGCGCGACGCTCGACGAGGTCGCGGCCGAGGCCGGGTTCACCAAGGGCGCCGTGTACAGCCACTTCGGCAGCAAGGAGAACCTGCTGCTCGCGCTCTCAGAGCAGCAGCGTGCGGCGCAGCTGGCCGAGCAGCGCGAGCTGTTCGACCTCGGCCGCGCCGGCAGCGAGCGGCCGCTGGCGGGCAGCGACAGGTGGATGGAGATCCTGCGCGAGGAGCCGGACCGCTTCCGGCTGTTCGTCGAGCTGTGGGTTCGCGCCCAGCGCGACGAGCGGCTGCGAGGGATGCTCGCCGCGGGCGTCGAGGACCTGCGCGAGATGCTCGCCGGGTTCGCGCGCGCGGGCGCGGCCGACTCCGGCATCGAGGCCGACCCGGACGCCGAGCGCCAGGTGGCGAACGTCTTCGTGGCGCTCACGATGGGCATGGGCCTGGTCTCGTTGCTGGACGAGGACGCGGTCCCGGCGTCGCTGCTCGGCAACGCGCTGTCGCTCTTCATACGCTCGCTCGAGGAGGACCCGCGGGCGCGTGAGGCGCTCGCCGAGCGCGCCGGCGCGAGCACCTGAGCGGCCGGGGGCGCGCCGTGGCACGCGGTCCCATTGCACCCGCCGCCGCTGATCGGTAGACCTCGTGGGTAGTCGCCCGGGGAGAGCGCCAGTCGAGCCGCGGGTAAGCGCGGGCATCACTCCGTTTGACAGCAGAGAGCGGCTGGACGGTCCCGTCGCTGGCACCTTCCCACCGGGTGCAGGAATGCGTTCGGCACAGCCGAACCGAGCTTGAGGATGGGCGAGTAGTGTGCAACAATTGACACAAGCTTGCGGATGAACCGGACCGCCTGAGCCGGACCCTTCGCAGGGGACGGCAGGGCGCCGGGACACCGCGGGTCCGACACGGAACAGCGCGGCGCTGCGTCGTCGCGCGACCCATACAGACATGGAGGCAGCGATGAACGAGCCGGATCTCACTAGAGACGAGATACGTGCTGCAACGTCGGCCTGGTGGTTGCTGGTGATGATCGGGCTTCTCGGTATCGCAGCCGGCGTGGTCGTGCTGCTCAAACCGGAAGACAGCCTGTCGTTCCTGGCCGTGGTCGCAGGCATCTTCATCCTCGCCAGCGGCATCTTCGACGTGGCGATCTCGTTCAGCCGCCAGACCCCCAACCGGGGCCTCGCGGCGGTGATCGGCGCGCTCAGCGCGGTGGTGGGAGTGCTGCTGATCCGCCACCCGATCGGAGGCGTGCTGTTCGTGGCGCTGCTGATCGGGATCTGGCTGATCGCGATCGGCGTGGTGCGATTCGTCGAAGCGTTCGACAGCGACCGGCGCGCATGGGGCATCGTGGTCGCGTTGGTGGAGATCGCCGCCGGGGTCGTGATCGTCGCGACGCCGCCGATCGGCTTCGCCACGCTGGCGCTGCTGACCGGAATCGCGTTCATCTTGAACGGGGTCGCGATCTTCGCGCTCGGCTGGATCATGCACTCGGTCCGGCACGAGGCCGAGGGCCCGGCCTTCCAGGCTGGCGCGCCCGCCTAGCCGACGCGCACAGGGCGGCGGGCGCGGAAAACGCGCCGGGTCGCGGGGGTTCGCCTCCGCGGCCCGGCGCCTGCTGCGCGAGAACTTAGCCCCGGATTAGAAAGAAACGGGCGCCGGGGCCCGTCTCTGGGGGTACACGCACTCTCCCCGTGCGAGCGCCGCCCGACAGGCGGCCCCCCCGACCCGAAGGAAGGCAACGTGAAACCGACCCCTGAGAAGGCGGCGGCGCTGATCGCCGCTGCCGTCCTCGGCCTGAGCGCGGCCGCGCCCGCTCTCGCCGAGACCCATCACCACCACCGCCGTCACCACGCCGCGACCGCGATCCCTCAGCACAACGGTGGCGATCACGACGGTGACAACAACGGCGGGCCCAGCGACGGCGACGGGAACGTGTGACGATGCGCGTCCTGAAGCTGAAAGCCGCGCCGCGCGGCGGCGCCGTGCTCGCCGCGCTCCTGGTGGCGGCGCTGCTCGCCGCCGGCTGCGGCGGCATGAGCTACAGCTCCAGCGGGAGCTCGAAGCCGCAGTCGACACCCGCGTCGGCGAGCCAGGCCGGTGGCATCCCCCAGAACAACGGGGGCGACCAAGACGGCGACAACAACGGCGGCCCCAGCGATGGCGACGGCAACGTCTAGACGCCGCGGGACGGCCAGGGGCGCGCTTGCGCTGGCGCTCCTGGCCGCCGCGACCACGACCGCCGTGGCCCTCGCCGACGGCGGCTCGGCTGCTCACCGCGCCGTTGCGCCCGCCGCCGTCCCGCAGCCGCGCGAGCTGCTCGCGCAGCTCGGGCCTCGTGGCGCGCCCCGGGGCTGGCCGGCGGCGACGATCCCGTCGGGCGCAGCGACGCTGCGGCGCCCGCCCGGCTGGGCGAGCGTCGAGGGCGACACGGGCACGGTGAGCTTCGCGCTGCGCGACGCCGGCGGGCGCTATCTGGGCTACCTGAACGTGACGCCTCGCCAGGGCGCCGAGGGGCTGCGCGGCTGGGCCGCGTTCCGGCTCGGGCGCAACCGCGAGGAGGGCGACCGCGACGTGCGCGAGCTCGCCGCGCGCGAAGGGATGTCATTCCGCGGCGCCCGGGGCTCGTGCCTGATCGACGACTACGGCTCGCGCGTGGGCGCCAACCCGTACCGGGAGATCGCCTGCATCGTGCGCGGGCGGCGCTCAGAGAGCGTCCTCATCGCCACGGCGCTGCGCTCGGACTGGCCTTCAGTGGAGCCCGTGCTCGCGCAGGCCGTCGGGTCGTTCGCCGAGCGTTGAGGCGACGCGGGGCGGCGACCCCGAGGTGAATCGCCGCCCCTCTGCGCCGCGCCCGGGGCGGGCGTGCATCCGAGCACGCCCGCCTTGGGGGCCGGCCGCGATCTAGACGACCGTGTTGATCTCGAGCGTTTCTTCGCCTTTCAGGCTCGATTCGAGCGCCAGCCCCGCCTGAACGGACGAGCCGCCGTTGATCGACATTCTCAGCGTCTGCGCGACGGCGCCTTCTTCTTCGAACGCTTCGATCGCCTGTTTGCCCGCGTGCTGTTTGAGTTTCAGCGTGAACGAGGCGTTCATTTTGTTGACGGACGTGATCAGACCGATCACCGACCCGGTCACCTTGATCGGGATTTCGCCGCATTTCGCTTCGAATACCGGCGGCGTTTCTTCGCCTTCCGGCTCGAGGGCGAGTCCGACTTTGTTGGTCGCGTGTTCGGTGAACCCGAGCGCCCCTTCCAGCGGGTTGGTCACGATTTCACCCGCCGCGGCGCCGGCCGAGCTGCATTCGCCGAAGATCATGTTGCAGCTCGTGAGCTTGAGAACCACTTCCTGGGCGGCCTTCGGGGCCAGCCACGATCCTGCGACCGTCTCGCCACCGCACGTCATGACAGCGCCCCCGGTTGTTTCGAGCAGCAGCGTCGTTTCCGCCGCGATCCCGCCCGTGAAGCCGCCTTTGGCGAAGCCGGGAGTCCAGTTCCAGTTGCCTTCTTTGACTTCTTCGGTGCAGTTGCCGGTTTTGAAGTGGCCTTTGCCCGTCACCGCTTTGGTGCACTGGCCCAGTTCGATCGTTCCGATCGGTTCGTAGCGGAAGTTGCCGAGCGAGGTCGAAGCCGTCGTGGCGCGTCCGGTCTGGACCTGCGCCTGCTTGACGCCGGGTCCGGAGCTCGGGGTTTCCGTTTCGATTTCCGTTTCGTTCAGAACCGTGAACGGCACTTCCGTGCCGGCGAACTTCACGACTTTGGCGCCCGTGAAGCCGGCGCCTTTGATGATGACTTTGGTGTGTTTGTTCGCTTCCCCGTGATTCGGGCTGACGCTTTCGATGTAGGGACCGGGCGCGCCGATCACGAGCGTCTGGCGTTCGCCCGCCGAGATCGACGTGATCGAGCCGGTTGCCGCGGTCGACGCGATCTTGTTGTTCAGGATCCCCGGCCCGAGCGCGCCGTCGCTCGTGTTGCCCCAGACGCGCAGCACTTCGCCTTCGGTGAGCGCCAGGCCGTGTTTGGCTCCGGCCGAGATCGCCTGGACGCCCGACAGTTCCGCTTCCGGTTCGACGGACTGGAGGGTCGCGACTGGTTTGCTGCGGTTGGTGGTCGTGTTGTCGCCGAGCTGGCCGCTTGCGTTGCTGCCCCACGCCCGGACCTTGCCGCTGCTCAGCAGCGCGAGCCCGAATTCACCGCCGGCGGCGATCGCTTTGACGCCGCTCAGTTCGGTCACGGCGACGGGTTTCGTGCTGCACGCTTTTCCTTCTTTGCCGAGTTCGAACGATTCCGGGCATTTTTCGGGACCAGTGGTGCTGCCCGTCCCGAGCTGGCCGGCCGTGTTCTTGCCCCACGCGACGACTTCGCCGCTTTCGAGCAGCGCGTAGGCCTCCGTTTCACCAGCGGCGATCGCGACCACGTGTTCGAGACCTTCGACGGTCAGCGGCGCTCGGCTGCACTGATGCGGGAAGAACGCGCCACATTTTTCGGGGCCGGTGCCGGTCCCCGTGCCGAGCTTGCCGAATTCGTTGTCGCCCCACGCTTTCACGGTGCCGTTTTTCAGCAGCGCGAGCGCGAAGTTGCCGCCCGCGGCGACGGCAGTGACTTCTTTCAGCCCCGGCACTTCGATCGGTACGAGCGCGCACGCGTGTTCCTGTTCCTCTTCCGGCGTTTCGCCTTCGAAGGTGGTGCCGCATTTGCTCGGCCCGGTCGGGAAGCCGATCCCGATCTGGCCCCGGACGTTGCTCCCCCAGGCCCGGACCGTGCCGTTTTTCAGCAGTGCCAGACCGAAGCTCTGGCCGGCGGAGACCGCTGCGACTTCGCTCAGTTCGCTGCTCGGGATCGGGAACGGAAGGGTGTGGCTGCCCGTGCGCCCGTTGCCGAGCTGGCCGAAGCCGCCCGATCCCCACGCGGTGACCGTGTGGCCGGGGAGCAGGTCGAGCGTGAAGTTGCCGCCGCTCGCGACCTGCAGGCTGCCGTTGAGTTCGGTGGTCTCCCCGGTGCTCCAGACGGTCGAGCCGCTCTGTTTGTTGCCGTTGCCGAGTTGTCCGGATTCGTTGTTGCCCCATCCGAGCACGCCCGTGGTCGCCCACGCGCCTCCCGCGCAGACGAGGGTTGTCACGGCAGCGCAAAGCGCCGCCACGGCTAGACGTCTCATGCAGCCCCCTTGAGTTGTTGGTCTCTCTGGATCCCTCTGCGGCGTCCCAGCCGGCCGCCGGGCGGCCCTGCGCAGATCCTCGTCCAGTCCAACCAGCGGAGTGGGCGGCGTGGCGCCAGCATCGCAGGATGATTCGGATCAGTCAACCTTTCATCACAGGTTGGAAACCGATCAGCGCTCCTGCGTCAGGACCTCCTCGAGGGTGTGGCCGCTGATGACCGAGCGCGGCGCCTCCAAGACGATGTCGGAGCCGGGGCGCGCCTGCTCGTCGCGTCGCTTGACGAGCAGCCACTGCGGCTTGGCGCCGCGACCCGTGCGCTGAAGCGCGAAGCCGCCGCGCAGCTTCTCACCGCGCAGCACGAACACCGCATGACCGCGCTCCAGCGCCTCGGGCCACGGCACGCGCCCGCCCTGCTCGTACGGGCCGCGGTCCCAGACGATCACGCCGCCCTGCTCGCCGGAGCGTCCTTCGAAGTCGTTGTGGGAGAGCTCGTGGTCCTCGACCTGCACGGCCAGCCGCTTGACCGCGGGGTCCAGGGACGGGCCCTTCGGGACCGCCCAGGAGCGCATCTTGCCGTCGACCTCCAGGCGCAGGTCGAAGTGGTGCGTGCTCGCGCTGTGCTCCTGCACGACGAAGACCCCGGCGGCGACGCCGCGGATCGCGAACTGCTCGTGGCCCTCGGCGCGGACCTCATCGACCTCGAGCTCGCGCACCGAGGCGCCGCGCGGGCCGGTTGCGAGGTAGTCGAGCAGTTCCTGCACCGCGCCGGCCGGCCCCTC
Source organism: uncultured Solirubrobacteraceae bacterium (assembly GCA_963738815.1). GTDB lineage: Bacteria > Actinomycetota > Thermoleophilia > Solirubrobacterales > Solirubrobacteraceae > Palsa-744. The sequence goes on along the minus strand of CAVTXW010000011.1, from coordinate 186,771 downwards.
GGCGTGGACCGCCACGGCGCCGTCCGCTTCGTTTCGCACCCAGCCGCGGACGCCGGCCGCGAGCGCCCGCCTGCGCGTGCCCTCGCGGAAGCCGACGCCCTGCACGGTGCCGGTCGCGCGCGCTCGCACCGCGCGCTCGGCGTCTGCTCGCTCGGGCGTCATCGCACGCCCGGGCTTGCGGACATCAGCACGGCGTCGAGCAGCGCACGGGCGCGCAGGTAGATCCCGGGCGCTCCGCTCTCGCGCGGCCCGGCGACGTTGAGCGTCGCGCCCGGCGGCAGCTCGGAGAGCAGTCGCAGCACCTGCTCGTGGGCGTCCGGCGCCTCGAGGTCGACGACGGCGAGGAGGCGTCCGAGCTGCTCGGCCGCGGCGAGCGTCACGGCGGTGCCGGATGCCGGCTCGACAGGTGCGCCGCGCAGGAGGATGAGCGTGGCGTCGCTGTCGCGGACGTTCCAGCGCGTGCGCTCTGCCGGGTCGGGCCCCGGCGTCGCGCGCAGGCCGGGGTAGAGCGCGAGCAGCCCGGGGGGCCGGGGGAGGTCCTCCGCCCAGCCACCGCGCGGGCACCAGCCGCCGTAGGGCATGCCGGCGGCCAGCGCAGCGTCGAGCGCCGCGCGGTCGGCGCCGCTCTGGCCGCCGGAGACGACACGCTGGAGCGCTGGCATGCGGCCAGTATCGCGCTGGACGTAGGCTTGGGCGATGCCCGCCGAGCCGCAGCTCACCGACCTGATGCACCTCGGCCGCCCCGAGACGATCGGAGCCTGGCGCGTCGGTGACGTGATCGTCGATCCGGGGCCGGCCTCCTGCCTGCCCGCGCTGCTCGGCGCGCTCGGCTCCGAACCGCCGCGCGCGCTCGCGCTCACGCACATCCATCTCGATCATGCCGGCGCCGCCGGCTCCCTGTGCGCCCGCTTCGCGCAGCTCGAGGTGTGGGTACACGAGCGCGGTGCGCCGCACCTCGCCGACCCCGGCAGGCTGCTCGCGAGCGCGGGGCGGCTCTACGGCGAGCGGATGGACCGGCTGTGGGGAGAGGTGCTGCCGGTGCCGGAGGACCGGATCAGGGTGCTGAGCGGGGGCGAGCGGCTACCCGAGGGGCTGAGCGTCGCGTACACGCCCGGCCACGCCTCCCACCACGTCGCCTACCTCCACGAGCCGAGCGGATGGGCCTTCACGGGCGATGTCGCCGGAGTGCGGATCGAGGACGGCCCCACGCTCGCGCCGACCCCGCCTCCGGACATCGACCTCGCGGCCTGGCGCTCCTCGATCGACATCGTCGCGGGCTGGCGCCCCGAGGCGCTGGCGATCACCCATTTCGGGGTCCATCGCGACGCCGAGGAGCACCTGCGGCGGCTGCGCGAGTACCTCGACGAGGCCGAGGCCGATGCCGCCTCGCTCGACGAGGAGCAGTTCGCCGCCGCCTTCCGCACGCGCGTCGCGGCCGCGGCCGGCGGAGCGCTCGCGGCGACCTACGAGCAGGCGATGCCGCCGGGACAGAGCTACGCCGGGCTGCGACGGCATCTGGACCGGGCCGCACCGGCCTGAGCCGGCACGCGGGAAGGAAACCGGGGGCGCGGAGTCATCTCCTTCGCAGGTCCTCTCCTTCGAGGTCCCGCACCGCCGGTGCTGCGCCCGACCGCAGCCGTCGCCGCCGCTTCGTGCCTCGCCCCTTCGTAGGTGCGGATGCGGCGGCGGCGCGGTCTGCCGGCCGGTTCAGGGTCAGGCCGCCCGCACCCCGCGCGACTGTGCCGCGGCGACGCGCACGGCGAGGATCGCGATGTCGTCCCGCGCTCCCTGCGTCAGGTCGACCAGGCCCAGCAGCGCGGCGATCGTGTCCTGGGCGCTCTCGGGCGCAGACTCGGCGAGGGCGGCGATCATCTCCTCCGCGCTCAGCATCCGCGCCGGCGCGTGGGCCTCGGCAAGGCCGTCGGTGTAGAGCGCGAGCGAATCGCCGATACGCAGCACCGCCGAGTCCTCGCCGATCCGGGCGTCGGGGAAGATCCCCAGCAGCGTCCCGCCCGTGCCGAGCTCCTCCGTGCCGCCGCCCCGGCGTGAAACGAGCGCGGGCGGGTGCCCGCCGGCCGCCACGGTCACGGCCACCCCTTCCGGGGCGAACTCGAGCCGGGCCAGGATCGCGGTCGCGAAGCGCCCGCCGAAATCTTGCTCCAGCATCGCCTGGTTGACCCGCTCCAGCACCTTCGCCGGGCGCTCGCCCTCGCGGGCGTAGGCGACCGTGGTGTGGCGCAGGAACGCCGTCATGACGGCTGCCTCGGCGCCCTTGCCGCAGACATCGCCGACCACGAGCCAGCAGCCGTCGCGGTCGGCGAACACGTCGTAGAAGTCCCCGCCCACTTCGCTGCCCGCGCCCATCGGGCGGAAGAAGCACTCGAGGTCGAGGCCCGGCACGGTGGGCAGCGCCGCGGGCATCAGGCTGCGGCGCAGCGTCTGCGCAACGTGTGCGCGCTCGGCGTAGAGGCGGGCGTTGTCGTACGCGAGCGCGGCGCGGCCGGTGAGGTCCTCGAGCACGCGCAGCTGGCCGCGCTGGGGCGCGCCGGCGTGCACGAAGGACATCACGCCCAGCAGGCGGCCGCGGGCGACCATCGGCACGACGGTGGCCGAGCGCGAGGGCGTGTCCCCGCCCGGCAGGACGCTGGCGGTCGTGATCGTCTCGCCGGAGGCCGCCGCCGTGCTGCCGTCGACGTCGGCGACGACGTGCGAGGTGCGCTCGCGCAGCGCCCGGGCGACGGGCAGCCCGGCTAGCCGCTGCGGGCGCTCGTCCGGGCGCATCCGTTCGACGCGCGCGGCAGCTTCCGGATCCACGCCCGCGGCGACGGTGGTGGTGATCGCCCCGTCCTCGTCGACGAGATCGATCACGCACAGCTCGGCGAGCTCCGGAAGCGCCATCGCGGCGATCCGGCGCAGCGTCTGCTGCGGTTCGAGCGAGGTGTCGAGCTTCGCCGTGGCAGCGATCAGCAGCTCCAGACGCCTGCGGTCGGCGCGCATCCGTTCCAGCGCGAGGTGGACCGCGACGGTCGTGAGAAGCGCGAGCACCGCTCCCACGCACGCGATCGCGGCGAAGTTCGCGTCGACGGTTTCGTATGTGAGCGGGGCCAGGAAGGCAAGCAGCCCGATCACGGAGGTGATCGCGAACCGCCGCCACGGCTGGAAGGCCGCCGCGTGCCCGATCGCGAAGAAGTAGAGCAGCGCGAACGGGCTCTCAGCGCCGCCGGTGGAGGCGCACAGCACGACGATGATCGTGATCCCCCAGAGGTCGGCTGCCCAGGCGAGCCCGAGGCTCGAACGCCCGCGCGAGAGGAACCAGAGCAGCGCCAGGGCCGTGAGCATCGCGTCGCCCGCGACCGCAGCTGCACCCGCCGGCGAGCTGACTTCCGGCAGCAGGAAGGAGGTCGCGATCAGCGAGCCGCCGATCACATAGAGGCCGGCTGCGCTCGCGACCGCAAGCCGCGTTTCTCCGCCCGGCCTTGCGCCTCCCGCGATTCGCCTCTCGGCCTTCACCGTCGTCCCAATCGTCTCTCGGGCCGTCGCTTCCCCGCCGGCAGAGCCTGAGCGGTCGCCCTCACCCGGATGAAGCCTAGAGCCACAGGCGCGATCGCGGGGCTCCTGGGAGGCTTCGCCCGCCTGCTCAGGCGCCGAGCCCGCCGAGACTGCTCGCGGGCAGAGCGTACGTTTCGGAGGCGGCGGGGGCCTGCACGGCGGGCTGAGGGCCGAAGTCGAAGAATTCGACGTTGACCTTGGTTTCGATCCGCTGGCCGCCGACCGAAAGGGGGATCGCCAGCGAGAAGCGGCGGATCAGCTTGTCGGCGTCCACCCACGCCTGCACCGGGATCGTGCTCGTGCCCGTGGCGGCGACGATCGTGTCGATGGCCTTCTGGGCGGCCGTGGAGTCCGCGCCCGGGATCTTGTGCAGGTCGATCGTGCCGCTGTAGCGGGTCGTCTCGACGCCACGCACGCGCTCGGTGCCGGTCATGAGCACGTTCCCTCCGCTGGCACGCAGGTATTCGAGGAACTGGGCCGGGTTGGACTCACCGCTGCTCAAAGCCTGCGGATCGATGCCGAGCTTCTTCTCCGCGGCGGCGAGGTCGAGCTCGACCCAGCTCGCGCCCGCCGGCAGCTTCCCGGCGAAGGCCGGCGTGCTGACGAAGATCTTGCCGCCGACGAACCGCTCGGAGATCGTGGCGCCTTCGCCGAGTCCGGCGGCGCCGGCCCCGGGGATCCCGTTCAGCTGCATCGCGAGCTCGCCTTCCTGGCTCTTGAACTTGATGTGACCGCCGGCGTCCATCGTGATCTGCTGGGGCAGGCCGGACCCCGCCACCTCGATGTGCATGGCCAGGCGCGCGCCCTGTGCGTCGTTGGTCGTCTGGGCCGCGCTCGCGACGGGGTCGAGCACGGCGCCCGCGCTGCCCGAGCCGCAGCCGGCGGCGAGCACGGCGGCCGCGACGGCGGCGGCGAGAGCGGGCACGATCCTGAGTGCTGCGCGAAGCGGCATGCGTACATGATCGTTCCCGGTCAGGGCCACCATTAGCCGCGCGCGCCGCTGCAAGACGAATATCCTCATCGCCGTGAATCCTCGCGCGATCGCTGCCCTCGTGCTCCTCGCGCTCGCGTTGCCTGCAATCGCGGCGCCGGGCGCCGGAGCCGCCCAGCCGGTCGAGCTCGCGGCGCCCTACGAGTACCTCGGCTGGGGCGATCCGCAGCCCCCCGTCGAAGTGATGGCCCGCAGCGGCGTCCAGGACATCACGCTCGCGTTCGTGCTCGCGGCCAAGGGCTGCAATCCGGCGTGGGACGGTCACCGCCCGCTGCTCGGCGGGACCGACGCCGCCGCGATCGAAGCGATTCGCGCGGCGGGCGGGGAAGTGGACGTCTCCTTCGGCGGCTGGAGCGGGCGCAAGCTCGGCAGCGCCTGCAAGACACCCGCCGCGCTGCAGGCGGCGTACCAGAAGGTGATCGACGCCTACACGCTGCGCGCGATCGACATCGACATCGAGCACGGGGAGTTCACCAACCGCAAGGCGCGCGGGCGGGTGGTGCAGGCGCTCGCCGGGCTGCAGAGCGCGAACCCGGGGCTCGAGATCTCGATCACGATGGGAACCGAAGAAGCCGGTCCCGGCCGCACCGGTCTGGCGATGATCGCCGAAGCCGCCGCGATCTCATTCCGCCCGAGCGCCTGGACCGTGATGCCGTTTGACTTCGGGGCGCCCGCGACCGACATGGGCCACGCCTCGATCCGGGCGCTTGAAGGCCTCGCAGGCGCGCTGTCCTCCGCGGATGGGATCTCAACCGCCGCGGCGTACCAGATCTCCGGCGTGTCCTCGATGAACGGCCACACCGACGAAGCCTCCGAGGTCGTGACCCTCGAAGACTTCGAAACGATCGCGGCGTTCGCGCGGGCGCACCATCTCGCGCGGCTGACGTTCTGGTCGGTCAACCGGGACCGGCCCTGTCCGGCGCCTGAAGGCGAATGCAGCGGCATCGCCCAGGCGCCGTTCGCGTTCAGCAGCGTCGTCGCCGGCTACCACGGCTGAGGCGGGCTCAGGCCCGCGCGCCGGCCTGCGGATCGAGCCGCGACATCTTCACCGCCGCCTCGAGCGTCGAGGCGGCGCCGCCCATGTAGAGGCCCTTGACGGGAGGCACGTCCGAGTAGAAGCGGCCGTGTCCGATCTTCACGTGCGTCTCGCCGGTCAGCCTGCGGTTGGTGGGGTCGGCGCCCACCCACACCGGCTCGCCCTTGGCGCCGGCGTCGGGGAGCAGTGCCTCCAACCAGGCGTGGGTGTCGACCTCGAGCGAGTCGGCGCCATCGTCCTCGGGCGCCGCCCACAGATAGCCGGAGACGTAGCGCGCGGCGATGCCCCGGCGGCGCAGCAGCAGCAGCGAGAGGTGCACGAAGTCCTGGCAGACACCGGCGCCGGCGTCCAGCAGGTCGGACACCGTCGATCCGACGTAGGTCACCCCCGGCCGGTACTCGAAGCGGTCAGGCACCAGCTCACACAGCGCCTCGAGCGCGCTCAGCGGCGTCTCGGCGCCGAGCTCGCGCTCGAGCTCCGCGAGCCCCGCCAGGGGAGGCTGATCCTGCCAGGGGAGGATGAACTCTCCCGCCGCGTCGAGATAGGCCGTGCTGGGAAGGCTCTCCCAGTTGCCCTCCGGCGGCTCGGGCGGGTCCGAGGTCACCACGCGTGCGCGCACGTCGATCGTGAGGTGTTCGTGGCTGGCCGGGATGCCGAACTCGATCACCTCGGTGCCGAAGTAGTCGAGGTGGCGGCTGATCCGCGCTTCCGGCTCGATGCGCGCGTGGAACTCGTCGCAGCGCTGCGTCGAGTTCGTCGCCGGGCGCACGCGCAGGGAGTTGAGGTTGTCGGTGACGGGCCCGTCGTAGCGGTACTCCGTCAGGTAGCGGATCTCGAAATGCACGGTGGGTTCCTAGGCTCGATCGGCCGTGGCGGCGCCCGCGAAGTATCGCTCGGCCACGTCCTGGTCGATGCGCGAGAGCTCCTGTTGGGTCTGTTCGCAGATCCCGGTCAGCTCGGCGGCGTCGGGCAGCGCCCGGCGCTGGAAGTCGAGGTCCGCGGCGAGCCGGCTCACCCGCAGCACCGGCTTTGAGTTGCGCGGTCCCGCGTCGGCGACCATGAACACCTCGTGCAACGAGTCCACGCACGCGGCGACGCTGTCGGGGTAGGCGCGCTCGAACAGCAGGAAGCGGGCGACCGGGCGTGCGTTGGGAGGAGCCGTGACGGCGCGCAGGTAGGCGTGGAAGCCGCCGACTGCCTGCAGCAGGATCAGGGCGTAGACGTCGGAGCGCTCGGCGCCGGGGGTGGCGTCGTCCGCGGGCGTTCGCGGCAGCGCGACACGCAGCATCCTCAGCACCATGTCGGCCGTCTCGATCAGACCCCCCGCGTCGAGGAACGACTTCGCCTCGTCGCGGAGCATCGAGCGCCCCGCCACGCCCCAGATCAGGGCGATGCGCTCCTTGACGTACTGCGAGGCGACGGTCGTGCTGGTCGGCGCCGCCCACCCGGGCTGCGCGCCGCCGCGCAGGTTCAGGCTGGTGGTGTTGATCGCCTCCCACATCTCGGCGCTGATCACGTCGCGCACCGTGCGCGCGCCCTCGCGCGCCCGCTCGATCGATGCGAGCATCGAGTCGGGGCGTGCCGGGTCCAGGGCGAGCAGGTCGAGCGCGCCGCGCCCGGAGGCGGTTTCCGCGGCGTCGCCCAGCATCGCGAGCAGCCGTCCCGAGCCGAAGCTCACGCCCGGCAGCCCCTCGCTCGAGGCCTGCAGCTCGGACTGGGACACGGCCTCGACGGCGCGGGCGGTGAACTCGGCGCGCGCGAGGTTGCGTCCGAGCCAGTACAGCTCATGAGCGATCCGGGCGAGCATCAGGAAGCCGCTGAGCGGTTCTGTTGTTGTTGTTGTTGTTGCTGCTGCTGGCTGCTCCAGGTGCCGTAGCTGAGGTCGGGCAGGGCGGGCGGCTGGGTGTCGGCGACCGGGATCCCGTTCGCGCTCGCTCGCTCGCTCTCGTCGGAGTCCTCCAGCACCCACGTGTCCTTCGAGCCGCCGCCGCGGGAGGAGTTGACGATCAGCGACCCCTCCTCCAGCGCGACCCGCGTGAGACCGCCCGGGACGATGTCGATGCGCTCGCCGAAGACGGCGAACGGTCGCAGGTCGACGTGTCGCGGCGCGAGCGTCCCGTCCTCTCCGACCGTCGGCACCGTGGACAGGCGCACGACCTCCTGGGCGATCCAGCGGTCCGGGTCGGCGGCGATCACGCTCCGCATGCGCGCGATCTCCTGCTCGGAGGCGTGCGGGCCGATCATCACGCCCCGCCCGCCCGACTCGCCGGTCGGCTTGACGACGAGCTCGTGCAGTCGCGAGGAGACGTGAGCGAGCTCCTCGGGCTCGGAGAGCAGGTACGTGCGCACGTTCTCGAGGATCGGCTCCTCGCCGAGGTAGAAGCGCACCATGTCGGGCACGAAGCGGTAGATCGCCTTGTCGTCGGCCACGCCGGTCCCGAAGGCGTTCGCGATCGCGACGCTGCCGGCCCGGTAGGCGCGCACGAGGCCGGGCACGCCGAGCAGCGAGTCCGAACGGAACTCGAGCGGGTCCACGAAGTCGTCGTCCAGGCGCCGGTAGACGGCGTGCGCCCGCTCGAGGCCGCGGGTCGTGCGCATGTAGAGCACGTCGTCGCGCACGACGAGGTCGGAGGCCTCGACCAGCTCGACGCCCATCTGCCTGGCGAGGAACGCATGCTCGAAGTAGGCGGGGTTGGCCGGGCCGGGGGTCCAGACGACGACCGTCGCCTCGCTCTCGGCGGACGGCGCGACTGCGCGCAGCGCGCTCAACAGCAACTGCGGGTACTGCTCGACCGGCCGCACGCGGTATGAGGCGAAGAGGCCGGGCACGAGCCGGGCCATCGCCGCGCGGTTCTCGAGCACGTAGGAGATGCCCGAAGGGATGCGGACGTTGTCCTCGATCACCTTCCAGCTGCCGTCGCTGTGGCGCACGAGGTCGCAACCGGCGACGTGGGTGTAGACGCCGCCCGGCGGGCGGATGCCGTGGACCGCGCGTGCGAAATGCGAGCACGAGGCGACCAGGCGCCAGGGCACGAGCCCCTCGCGGACGATCTCGCGTGCGTGGTAGACGTCGTCGACGAAATGGTTCAGCGCGCGGATCCGCTGTGCGAGACCGCGCTTGATCGAGCGCCATTCCTCGCCGCTGAGGACGCGCGGCACGAGGTCGAGCGGAAACGGCCGTTCGTGAGGGCCGGGGCCGGGAGCGTCGGACCCAGCTCCGGTCTCGAAGGTGATGCCCTGCTGCATGAACAGCGCGTCACGGCGCCGGCCGGCGTCAGCGAGTCCGTCCGGCCCGAGCCTCTCCAGCTCGGCGATCAGGGGCGCGGCGCTGCCGCGCGGGCTGCCGTCCGTCTCGAACAGCTCGTCCAGGAACGGCGCGTGGGGCCGGTAGCTCGCGAGGGAGCCGGGGTGCCGCTGGTTCACCGCCCGATTCTCCACCCCGACCCCCGCCGTTTCCTTCGACGGATGGAGAAACGACCGCCCTCCACGCGGGGCAGCTGTCGTAACCGCTCAGTCCGGCCAGCGACCGTGCCGGTCGAAGTACTCGCGTGCCTCGTCCTCGCGCTCGCGCTCGCGCTCCCCGGCGGCACCGGCGCGGAACAGCCAGTTCAAGAAGAAGATCGCGATCCCCGCGCTGACGATGCCCGCGCCGCCCTCGAGCTCGGCTTCGCTGCCGAGCGCCATCACGACGAGCCCGCCGATGACGACGACGGCGGGCAGCACGTAGCGCAGCAGGATCATCGGCAGCGAGGGTGGGGTGGGGGTGTCGTTCATGCTCATCAGTTCTAGCGCCCTAGGCGGGCTGAGCCTCGGCCGCGAGCGCCGCGGCGGCGCGCCGCGCGGCCCGCTGGGCCCTGGCGCCGGTCGAGGCCGCGCCGAGAGCGAGCACGGCGGCGCCGCACGCTCCGATCACCCACCAGGCCGCGTGACTCGCGCTCGCCAGGCCGTTGCCCGCGACGCCGGCCACGGCCGTCCCGACGATCGAGCCGATCACCGCCACCCCGAGGGTCTGCCCGACCTGGCGGCTCGTCGAAGCGACGGCCGCCGCGACCCCCGCCTGGCTGTTCGGCATGCCGGAGACGGCGGTGTAGGTGATCGGCGGGTTGATCGCGCCGAAGCCCATCCCGTAGATCGCGTAGACGACGAGCAGCAGGCCGAGCGGGGTGGTGGCCGAGAGGCCCGTGAGGAGCAGCGGCGCGATCGTCATGCACACGCCGCCGAACAGGAGCGCCGGCCGCGCTCCGCGGCTGCCGACGATGCGCCCCGAGATCGGTGCGAGCAGGCCCGCGAGGACCGCCATCGGCAGCGTGCAGAGGCCCGCCTCGAGCGGCGTGTAGCCGCGTACCTCCTGCAGGTAGAGCGTGTTGATGAGCAGGAACCCGGCGAAGCCCGCGAACGCGCAGACGGCGATCATCGTGGCGCCCGCGAAGGGCGGGCTGCGGAAGAAGCGCGGCTCGATCAGCGGCTCGCGGCGGCGCAGCTCGTAGGCGACGAGTGAGGCGAGCGAGGAGGCCGAGACGACGAAGAGGGCGATCGTCTGCGCCGAGAGCCAGCCCGCCTCCGGCGCGTCGATGATCCCGTAGGTCACGGTGGCGAGCGCGACGATCACGAGCAGCTGCCCGACGGGGTCGAGCCGGCGCGGGCGCGCGGCGCGCGACTCCGGTACGTAGAGCGCGGTCAGCACGACCGCGACGAGCGCGATCGGGACGTTGATCCAGAAGATCGCCCGCCAGTCGACCGCCTCGGTCAGCGCCCCGCCCACGATCGGCCCGAGCGCCAGGCTGATGCCGACCGTGGCGCCCCACGCGCCGATCGCACGGCCGCGCTCGCGCGGGTCGGTGAAGACGTTGGTGATGATCGACATCGCGACCGGGTTCAACATCGAACCGCCGACGCCCTGCACCGCGCGCGCGGCGATCAGCCAGCCGAGGGTCGGCGCGAGGCTGCACGCGAGCGATGCGCCGGCGAACACGCACAGCCCCGTCTGGAACGTGCGCTTGCGGCCCAGCCGGTCGCCGGTCGAGCCGGCCAGCATCAGCAGGCTGGCGATCACGATCGTGTAGGCGTCGACCGTCCACTGCAGACCGGAGAGGGAGGCGTGCAGGTCGCGGCGGATCGAGGGCAGCGCGACGTTCACGATCGTGTTGTCCATCGCGACGATCAGCAGGCTCGTGCAGCAGATCGCGAGGATCCCCAGGCGCCTGGCCCTGCTCAGGTCCGCTGTAGCGTTCACCCATCTGTTCTAGCGGAGGCCGCGAGGAGGGCTGAGGATGGCGAGCATCGACGAGATCGAGATCGCGGACGAGCCGCAGCGCTGGTCTGCGCTCGGGTTCGAGCTCGACGGCGAGGTGTGCCGGCTCGCCGGCGTCGACGTGCGGTTGACCGGCGCGCGCGAGGGGGAGGGCGTCCGTCGCTGGTCGCTGCGCGACCTCGCCACGACGGATCTCGACGGCCTGGCGACCACCCGCTCCGACGCACCCGTGCGAGCGCCCGCGCTGCCGCATCCCAACGGCGTCGTCGCGATCGACCACGTGGTCGCGTTCTCTCCCGACCTCGATCGCACCGTCGCGGTGCTGCAGGCCGCCGGCCTCGACCTGCGCCGGATCCGTGAGGAGCCGACGCCTGCGGGCGCCCCCCGCCAGGCGTTCTTCCGCCTGGGGCGCGAGATCCTCGAGGTCGTCCAGGTGCCCGGCCGCGCTCTGGCCGAGAGCGGCGGCCCCGATGGCCCGGCGAGGCTCTGGGGCCTCGCGCTGCTCGCCGACGACGTGGACGCAGCCGCCGCGGCGATCGACGGCGCCGGCGAGCCGCGCGACGCGGTCCAGCCGGGCCGGCGGATCGTCACGCTCGGCCGCGGCGCCGGGCTCGCCGTCCCCGTCGCGCTGATCAGCCGCGGGGCCGGGGCCGCCTAGCCGGCGAGGATGTTCGCGGCCGTCCGGTGCGCGAGCGACATGATGGAGATCATCGGGTTCACGCCGGGCGCCGTCGGGAACGCCGAGGCGTCGCCGATCCACACTCCCTCGGTGTCGTGGAGCTGGCCGCGGCCGTCCGCGACCGACTCCGACGGGTCCGAACCCATGCGGCAGGAGCCCATCTGGTGCGCCGTGAAGGCAGCGATGTCGTTCGGGGCCATCGAGGCCTCCTCGATCTGCGCGAGGAAGGCGTCGAAATCCTCACCCTCGCGCCAGCAGATCATCGGACGCTGGAAGAAGGTGATGATCTCGGTGGCCCCGGCGGCACGCTGCAGGCGCGCGAGCTCGGCGATCGCGCGGCGGAACAGCCTCGCGTCCACGTCGTCTGCGAAGGACCACCGCGTCACGGCGCGGCCGTGCTCGTCGATCGCAACCTGTCCCTCGCCGTGGTCGCGCGCGACCGAGATGAACGGGGCGATGTTCGCCAGCTTGGACATCGTGCGCTTGTGCTCCGCGCCGTCCTCGAACGGCAGCGACATCGCGACGATCGCCGGCGCCACGGTCGTCGCCTCGATCAAGAAGCCCCAGTCGCCCTCGAGGTCCTTGAACTGGTCGGAGAGCGCCGACTGGATCTGCCCGACCCAGCCCTCGATCGGCGTCTCGTAGACGCCTCCGACGAGCGCCGCCGGGTGCAGGCGCAGGTGGCGTCCGGCGGCGGGACCGCCGATCCCCGAGCGCAGCAGCAGCGCCGGCGACTCGATCGCGCCCGCGGCGACGACGACGGTCGAGGCGTTGACGGTCAGCTCCCCCGTCGAGCCGTCCTCGCGCGTGACGGTGGCGACGACGGCGCGCGCACGGCCGTGGTGGGTCAGGATCCGCTCGGCGCGCGCGCCGACCACGAAATGGGCGCCGTCGTCCGCGGCGTCCTGGAGGAAGGTCTTCATCGTCGACTGCTTGCAGCCGGTCTGGCAGCCCGCGTAGCAGTAGCCGCAGGTGCTCGGGTCCTCGCAGGCGGTGTCCGCGTTGCGAGTGAGCGGGCGGTGGGGGTAGCCGAGCTCCTCACACGCGGCGATCAGCCGTTTGTGGGTGCGGTTCTGCGAGGTGGCGGTGTCGTTGACGCCGAGCCGCTTCCAGACCGCGTCGATGTGCTCCTCGTAGGAGGGCTCGTCGATACCGGCGATGCCGTGCCCGGCCCACTCCTCGCGGATCGCCTGCGGGGTGCGGATGCAGTTCATGTAGTTGACGACTGTGCCGCCGCCGAGCGTGGAGCCGGCGAGCACCGCGATCTCGCCGCCCTCGGAGGCCGCGAGCCCACCGCCGAGGTACAGCTCGAACATCCCCGCCAGCTCGAGTTGGTGGAAGTCGGACTCGTTGCGGTATCCGCCCATCTCGAGCACCACGACCGAGCGTCCGGCGCGGGCGAGCTCGGCCGCGATCACGCCGCCGCCGGCGCCCGACCCGATCACGCACACGTCGGCGTCGAGCTCGGTCGTCTCGCCGTTGACGGGCAGCAGCGGGATCGTCTTCGGCGCCTGCTCGGGCGAGGGGGCCGGTGTCCGCGGCCCCGGGTAGCCGATCGCGTCCCAGTTGGGGTTGGGCTCGGCGGGGCTTGCGAGGCCGTAGAAGAACAGGAACGTGAGCGCGCGCAGCTGGCGCAGTCCGAACTTGACCTCGGGCGAGGCGTCGGCCATCGCATGGAGCAGCGCTGTACGCGCGCCGAGGTCGCCGGCGTCGAAGCCCTGCGCGGCGAGCGCGTCGAGCAGCTGGCCGGTCGCCTCGATCTCCTCCGGCAGCGCCGTCTGTGCGAGCAGCGCCTCGATCTGGGCCGCGACGCCGAGGTCCGATGCAGCGCGTGCGTAGAACGCCCGCTGGGCGTCCTCGCCGTCTGTGATCTCGAGCGACGGCGCGAACGTGTCGCACAGCGCGTGCAAGGTGGCGCGACGCGTGTCGCCCAGGACCCCAACTGTTACCGCCATCTCTCCTCCTCCGCTCGGGCTTGACAACTATAGTCCCGGCCCGATGGCGAGTGGCACGCTGAAACTCGGTCTCAACACGGGCTACTGGGCCGGCGGCCCGCCGCCCGGCGTGGAGGAGTCGATCGCCGAGGCCGAGCGGCTCGGGTTCGACTCGATCTGGACCGCGGAGGCCTACGGGTCCGACTGCCTCACGCCCCTGGCCTGGTGGGGCGCGAAGACGGAGCGCATCAGGCTCGGCACGGCGATCGTGCAGATGTCCGCGCGCCAGCCGGCAGCGACCGCGATGGCCGCGATGACGATGGATCACCTGTCGGGCGGTCGCTTCATCCTCGGGCTCGGCGTCTCTGGCCCCCAGGTCGTGGAGGGCTGGTACGGGATGCCGTTCGCCAAGCCCCTCGCGCGCACGCGCGAGTACATCGGGATCCTGCGCGACATCTGGGCCCGCAAGGGCCCCGTGACCGCCGACGGCGAGCACTACAAGCTGCCGCTTCCCGGCGGCACCGGCCTGGCCAAGCCGCTGAAGGCCTCGATCCACCCGCTGCGCGAGGACATCCCGATCTACCTCGGGGCCGAGGGCCCGAAGAACATCGCGCTCTGCGCCGAGCTCTGCGACGGCTGGCTGTCGATGCTGTTCGCGCCTTCCGAGCAGGAGCACTACGCGGGCTACCTGCGCGAAGGCTTCGAGAAGCCCGGCGCACGTCGCTCCTTCGAGGACTTCGAGGTCAACGCGACGGTGCCGCTGATCGTCTCCGACGACCTCGACGCGGCGGCCGACGCGCTGCGCCCCTTCTACGCCCTGTACTTCGGCGGCATGGGCGCGAAAGGGACGAACTTCCACGCCAACGTCGCGATCCGCATGGGGTATGAGAAAGAGGTCGACGAGATCGCCGCGCTGTACCTCGAAGGCAAGAAGGACGAGGCCGGCGCGAAGGTGCCGCGCAAGCTGATCGAAGACATGTCGCTGATCGGGCCCAAGGAGAAGATCCGTGAGGACCTCGGTGCGTGGCGCGAGTCGATCGTGACGACGCTCCTGATCTCCGGCGACGCGGCGACGCTGCGCACCGCCGCCGAGCTCGTACTCGGCTGAGATAGCCTGCGGCCCGCGATGGCCGAGCCCTCCAGAGAGCAAGCAGGCGCGGCCCCGCGGGGCATCATGTACTCCGCCTTCGGGGAGCGCTACATCGCCGAGGCGGTCAGCGCCGCGCGCTCCTCGCTGCGCCACAACGACGTGCCGCACGTGATCTTCTCCGCCGGCGAGGTGCACGATCCGCCGCCCGGCGTCGACGTCGTCTCCTTCGAGCAGGTCTCCAGCGCGCCGTTCGTCGATCGCATCGCGAACATGCGCCGCTCGCCGTTCGAGCGCACGATCTACCTCGACACCGACACGTTCGTGGTCGAGCCGATCGTGGACGTCTTCGAGCTGCTCGAGCGCTACGACCTCGCGCTCGCGCATGCGCCGGCCTACCGCGGCCTCGACGACCCGGAGGTCCCCGAGGCGTTCCCCGAGTTCAACTGCGGCTTCGTGGCTTGGCGCTCGGACGAGCGGGTGAGCGCGTTCCTGGCCGGCTGGGAAGAGACCTACCGCGCCTGGCTGGAGAAGGACGTGCTGAGGGGTCGCTACGGCGGCGAGCATCCGAGCCGCTCGCCGATCGGGGACCAGCCGGCGTTCAGGCGCTGCGCCTGGCAGCACGGGATGCGCGTTGCGACGCTTCCGCCCGAGTACAACCTGCGGCTCGGGATCCAGACCACGGTCGTGGACCGCGTGCGCGTGATCCACGGCCACAGCGACAAATACGAGACGCTCGCCGAGCGCTTCAACCACAGGATCGACTCGCGCACCCTGCCCGAGCCGCGCCCGGTCAGGCGCGTGAGCCGGCAGGTCTATGACCGCCTGCGTCGCGCGCTGCGCTAGCCGGCCCGATCTGGGCAGACTGCCAATTTGTCTATTCGAGCGGCGAGTGTTCCCGCTCGTGCTAGGGGCGGGCCGATGTTCTCCCCCGTATGAGTGACTCGTTCGCCCACGCCTTCACCGAAGCGGGAGCAGTGCTGCGGCCGACGGCCGCTGAGGCCTTGGGCGAGGCTGCCCGTCGCGGCCAGGCCGCGAGCGAGAGCGCGCCCGTCTCCTGGCTGATCGGCGACGTGATGGACCGCGAGCGGATGCTCGACATGGACCGCATGATCGCGCCCGTGCGGCGCAAGTCGTTCGTCGTGATGGCCGTCGCGCTCGCGCTATGCGGGCCGTGGCTCGGCTGGTGGACGATCCTGCTGCTCGCGGTCGCCGGCGTCCTGTTCGCCGTCGCCGACAAAGTGATCGAGCGCGTGCGCCGCCCCGAGTACCTGCTGTTCACCGCCTGGGCCGGCTCGCAACTGATGATCACCCTGGCGACCGTGCTGACCGGCGGGCCGCACTCGCCGGCGATGGCGTGGTTCGCGATCCCGATCGTGACGCTCAGCGCACGCTTCCCGACCCGCGGCGTGATCCTCGGTCTCTCGGTGACGGTCGTGATGATGGTCGGCGTCGGCTTCGCGACGGACGCGGCCGCGATCATCGACCACCCGCCGCTGCTGATCATGCCGCTCGCCCTCGTGACGGCGGTCGCGATCCTCTCCACGGCCCTGATGAGCTCGGACATCACGCACCGCAGCGAAGCCGTGATCGACCCGCTGACCGGGATGCTCAACCGCAACTCGCTGAAGGACCGCACCTTCGAGCTCGCCCACCAGTCGCGGCGCACGGGCCAGCCGGTGGGCCTGATCGTCGGCGACCTCGACCACTTCAAGGAGGTCAACGACAGCCACGGCCACGCCACCGGCGATGCCGTCCTGCAGGACGTGGCCTACCTGCTGCGCAAGCAGCTGCGCGCGTTCGACCTCGCCTACCGCATCGGAGGCGAGGAGTTCCTCGTCCTGCTCCCCGGCGCGAACCTCGAGCAGACGGCCGCGATGGCCGAGCGCCTGCGCCGCGGCGTCGAGGCGGACACGGTCGGCGGCGGGCTGCGCGTGACCATGAGCTTCGGCGTCTCGGCCTCGGCAGGCGAAGCGGCCTTCGACTACCGGAGCGTCTGCGACGAGGCCGACGCCGCGCTCTACGAGGCAAAGCACCAGGGCCGCAACCGCGTCTGCAGCGGCACTGCGATCGCCCCGGCGGCCGAGACCGCCATCGCCGCCTAGACGCGCGAGCACGCGCCCGAGCGGGGAGGGCTGCGCGGCGGCGGGTACGGTAGCGGCATGAGCGTCCGCAGCCCGGCTTCGGTCAAGCGGCTGACCCTCGTGGCCACGATCCTGGGGTCGGGTATCGCGCTGCTCGACGGCACCGTCGTCAACGTCGCGCTGCCGACGATCCAGCGCGGGCTGGGCGGCGGCCTCGCCGGACAGCAGTGGATCGTCAACAGCTATCTGCTGACGCTCAGCTCGCTGATCCTGGTCGGGGGATCGCTGGGCGACCTCTACGGCGAGCGGCGTGTGTTCGCGATCGGCGTCGGCGGCTTCGGCGTGGCCTCGGTGCTGTGCGCGGTCTCACCGAGCATCGGCTTCCTGATCGGCGCGCGGGCGCTGCAGGGCGTGGCGGGCGCGCTGCTCGTCCCGAGCTCCCTGGCGGTGATCGTGAACACGTTCTCGAGCGAGGAGCGCGGTGCCGCGATCGGGAGCTGGACCGCTTGGGGGTCGATCTCGACGGCGCTCGGCCCGCTCGCGGGGGAGAGCTGCTGTCGATCGGTTCCTGGCGCTGGATCTTCCTCATCAACGTGCCGCTGGTGCTCGGGTGCCTGTGGCTGATCCTCGCCGTGATCCCGCCGAGCGCGGCCCGCGATCAGGATCCCGCCCGCGCCGCGCGGCGGGTCGACATACCCGGCGCGGTGCTGTGCGCGCTCGGCCTCGCCGGCCCCGTCTTCGCGCTGATCGAGCAGCCACGGCTGGGGTGGTCATCTCCCGGGGTGATCGTGCCGCTCGTCGGCGGCGTCGCTGTGTTCATCTGCTTCCTGCTCTACGAGTGGCGGGCCAGCGACCCGATGCTCCCGCTGCAGTTGTTCCGGCGGCGCAACTTCTCGGCGGGCAACATCGAGACGTTCGCGATGTACGCCGGCCTTGCGATCGTGTTCTTCTTCCTCGTCCTGTTCCTGCAGCAGATCGGCGGCTACACGCCACTGCAGAGCGGCCTGGCCACGCTGCCGGTGACGATCGTGATGTTCCTGCTCTCGCGGCGCTTCGGAGCGCTCGCAGACCGTTACGGGCCACGCTTCTTCATGGGCGCGGGCCCGCTGGTCGCCGCCGCCGGGCTGCTGCTGTTCCAGACGACCGGCACGACGCCCGCCTATCTGCCCGAAGTCTTCCTGCCGCTGTGCGTGTTCTCTCTGGGCCTGTCGATGACCGTCGCACCGTTGACCGCCGCGGTGCTCGCCGGCATGGAAAAACAGGCCGGGATCGCCTCCGGCGTCAACAACGCGGTCGCGCGGGTCGCAGGTCTTCTGGGCACGGCGTCCGTCGGCGCGGCGATCGCGGCGTCGTTCGTCTCGACGTTCACCTCCCACCTCGGCTCGACGCCGCTGACGGCCTCCGGGCGCGCGGCCGTCGCGGAAGCAAAGCGCCTGGCGCTCGGCACGCCATCCGTCCGCGGCGTGCCGCCCCGGCAGGCGCACGCGATCACAGCAGCCGCCGAAGCCGCTTCGCTGCACGCCTTCCACGACGGGATGATGATCGCCGCCGTGCTGGTGGCGATCGGCGGCGTTGTCGGCTTCGCCTGGATCCGCAACCCGCGCCGCGCCGCCAGCGACGTCAAGGCCGGCGAATGCGGCGGCGGGCAACTCGTCGGCAGCCCGAACGTGCCCGAGGGGGCGGCGGCCCAGCCCGGTTAGGTCCCGCTACGCCCACGCAGCCGCGACGCTGAACCCCCAGAATTAAAAAAAGAGACGCTGGGCCTTGCGACCCAGCGTCCTCAGATGTCCCCGGGGGCCTAGCCCGTGCGCGCGTACTCGCGCATCGCTTCGATCAGCGGGCCGAGCCTGCGCCCGCGCTCGGTCAGCCGGTACTCCACCGTCGGCGGGCTCGACGGGATCACCGTGCGCTGCACGAGGCCGGCGGCCTCGAGGTCGCGCAGCCGCTCGGAGAGCATCCGCGGGGAGATGCCCGCCACGGCCTCGGCGAACTCGTTGAACCGCAGCGCGCCGCTGAGCGCGGCGTAGAGGATCGAGAGCTGCCAGCGCCGCTCGAGCAGGGAGGCTGTCTCCCTGATCTCGAGCGGCACCGGCTCACATCTACGAGAGGGGCGCGACATCGCGTGCCGGCTCCAGAGCGCGGTCCAGCACCTCCTGCACCGTCATCACCGGGTGGAACGTCATCTGCTCGCGGACCTGCTCGGGGATGTCGTCGAGGTCGCCCCGGTTGCGCTCCGGGAGGATCACGTCGGTCAGCCCTGCCGCATGCGCGGCGAGCACCTTCTGCTTCAGGCCTCCGATCGGCAGCACCCGCCCCTGCAGCGTGACCTCACCGGTCATGCCGACGGTGTGCTTCACCGGGCGCCCTGACAGCAGCGAGGCCAGCGAGGTGACCATCGTCACGCCCGCACTCGGGCCGTCCTTCGGGATCGCCCCGGCGGGGATGTGGACGTGGAACTCCCTGCCGTCGAACGCGTGCTCGTCGATGCCGAGGTCCTCGGCGTGACCGCGCACGTATGAGAGCGCGATCCGTCCGGACTCCTTCATCACGTCACCCAGCTGGCCGGTCAGCACCAGGCTCCCGTTCGAGGAGCCGCCGTTCATGGCGGTCGACTCGATGAACAGCACGTCGCCTCCGGCGCCGGTCACGGCGAGCCCGGTCGCGACGCCCGGCGTGGCGGTCCTGGCGGCCGACTCCTGGAAGACCTTCTGGCGCCCGAGCGCGTCGCGCACGGCCTCCAGGTCGATCTTCACGGGGATCTCGATCTCCTTGCCGCCCGGTGCCGAGCCGTTCTGCTCAGGGGCGCCGGCGCTCGCCTGCGCGGATGCGATCTTCGTCGCGGTCTTGCGCAGGATCGTGCCGAGGTTGCGCTCCAGGTTGCGGACGCCTGCCTCGCGGGTGTACTCGGTGATGACCGTCTTCAGGATCTCGTCTGAGACCTCGACCTCGTCCTCGCGCAGGCCGTTGCGGTCGCGCTGGCGCGGCCACAGGTAGCCCTTGGCGATCGCGAGCTTCTCCTCGGTCGTGTAGCCGTCGAAGCTGATCACCTCCATGCGGTCCAGCAACGGACCGGGGATGGTGTCGGCCACGTTCGCCGTCGCCAGGAACATCACCTGGCTCAGGTCGAGCTCGACGTCGAGGTAGTGGTCGCGGAACGAGTGGTTCTGAGCCGGGTCGAGCACCTCGAGCAGGGCCGCCGACGGGTCGCCGCGCCAGTCGGCGCCGACCTTGTCGACCTCGTCGAGGAGGATCACCGGGTTCATCGTCCCGGCGTCACGGAGCGCTCGGACCAGCCGGCCCGGCAGCGCGCCGATGTAGGTGCGCCGGTGGCCGCGGATCTCGGCCTCGTCACGGACGCCGCCGAGCGACATGCGCACGAACTCGCGCCCGGTCGCCTTGGCGATCGACTCGCCGATCGAGGTCTTGCCGGTGCCCGGGGGCCCGATCAGCGTCAGGATCGCTCCCGACTTGGGGTCGGCCTCGATCCCGCGCTCCTGGCGCAGCTTGCGCACGGCCAGGTACTCGGTCACACGGTCCTTGACGTCCTCCAGGCCGGCGTGGTCGGCGTCCAGCACTTCACGTGCCTCGACCGGGTCCAGCCGCTCCTCGGAGCGCTTGTTCCACGGCACGGCGATCAGCCAGTCCAGGTAGGTCCGGATCATGCTGGACTCACCCGTCTGGTCGCCCATGCGCTCGAGGCGGGCAAGCTCCTTCAGGGCCTGCTCCTTGACATCCTCGGGCATCCCGGCGTCCTCGATCTTGGTGCGGTACTCATCGGCGACCGACGCGTCGTCCTCGCCCAGCTCCTTGCGGATCGAGTCCATCTGCTTGCGCAGGAAGTACTCGCGCTGCTGCTTCTCAGCGCCCTCCTGCACGTCCTCGCGGATGCGCTTGCGGACCTGCAGCTCGGCCAGGCTCTCGCGCTGCAGCCTGACGGCCAGTTCGAGGCGCTCGGTCACGTTGAGCGTGCGCAGCAGCTCGACCTTCTGCTCGTAGCTGAGGGTGGGGGAGTAGCCGGCCGAATCGGCCAGCGCGCCCGGCTCGACGATCGCGCGCAGGAACGCGGCAATGCGGCCGTCGTCTCCGCGCAGCTCGAGGATCTCCTCGACGGTGGCGCGGTACTCGCGCTCCAGATCGCGGGTGCGGCCGTCCACGGGGACTTCGTCGGGACGCTCGTCAACCTCGACGCGCAGCTCGCCGCCCGGGCCGGTCTCGGCCGCCCCGATCAGCGCGCGGTGCTCGCCGGACAGGGCCACTGCGCGCCCGCCGCCCGGAAGCCGGATCTTCTCCGAGACCTCGGCGATCGTGCCGACCTCGAGGAACTCGTTCTCGTGACGCGGGACGAGCACGACGCGCTCGTCGTCTCCGACGTCGATCGTCAGCGTGATCCCCATGTTGGGGAACACGACGGTGTCATCGAGGGGGATCAGCCGGAGCCGCTCGCCCGAGGGCTGGGGCGGGGCTGAAATCTCGTTTGAAGAGGGGGTCATAAGGGTTCTCGCTCCATATGAGGGTTACGAAAGTATAGGTAGTATAGCGCTGATGGTTGCGTAGTCAAGTACTTTGGGGCGATGGCGGAAAGGCGCATTCCAGAGCCAAAAAACAGGCGGCCACGAGGCGGGGGTAGGTCGTTCGCATAATGGCTGGGACCACTTCCCGCACCGCACAGAGGAGGCAGTGATGCCGAGCTACACCGTCGTGAACCTGCTGGAGCTGCCCGACAGCGTCGGCGACCGCGCACCGCAGATCGAAGGCCGCTTCGCGCGTGGCGCCCTCGAGTCCCGCGACCTCGGGATCAGCCACTGGCGCTACGAGCCGGGGTTCCAGAACAGCACGGGCCACAAGCACGGCCAGCAGGAGGAGGCCTACCTGGTGATCGGCGGCTCGGGGCGGATCCTGCTCGACGGCGAGGCTACGCGAGATCAAGCAGTGGGACGTCGTGCGGGTCGCGCCCGAGGTGGTGCGGGCGCTCGAGGCCGGACCCGACGGGCTCGAGTTCATCGCGATCGGCGGCCCGCGGCCGGAGGATGGGGATGGGGAGACGGCGGGGGTGGAGTGGCCGGCGGGGTGATCTTCCGGCTCTCATGAGGTCACGCAAGTTCTCAGCCGTCGTCGTGGCACCCGCGCCGTCAACCGCGACAGATGTCCGGTTCTTGCGGCCGTGGGCGAGGCTCAACGGTGCTGCGGCTCGTCGTCGAAGCTGACCTCGACGTTCTCCTGCTCCACCCGTTCCTCGATCTCAGCGGTATCGGTGAGCGCGCGCCGGTCGGCGTCCAGCAGCGGTGAGGAGAAGAAGCTGCGTGGCCACAGCCTGCGCGCTTTGACGACGTTGATCTCCGCGGCGAAGATCGTCAGCTGGGCGCCGAGGTAGAGCCATGCCAGCAGCCCGAGTACCACCGCGAAGATGCCGTACAGCGGGCCGGTCCGTTTCAGCGTGTGGTCGAGGTAGAAGCCGCCGAGGTGCTGGAGCAGTTGCCAGAAGACGGTGGCGGTGATGACGCCTGGCGTCAGCTCGCGCCAGCTCGGTTCCGCGGAGGTCAGCAGCTTGAAAGCGATCCCGAACAGGAGCAGGTTGAACGCGAAGGCGACCACGACGCCGCCGACAACGGCCGCAGCGCCGTGGCTGGCGGCGCCGACGAAACCCGCCGCGAACGTCGAGGTGACGGCGAGCGTCCCGAGCACCGCGAACATCGCCAGGCCCCGAAGTTTCGAGGTCAGGAAGTTGTGGCGCTCCTTGAAGGGGACGGCCCAGATCCGGTCCATCGCATGCTGGGTCGCGCTCATGATCCCGAGACCCGCGAGCAGCGCGCCGACGATCCCGATCGCGAGCGCGATCGGGCTGCCGCTCAGCGAGTGGAGCTTGAGCGAGTCGCTGAGGAGCGGGAACTGGCCGAGCGTGCCGTCGAGGATTTCCTTCTGCAGGTCCGGGTCGCCTTCGAGGACGAACCCGAGGACGGTCACGAACACGAGCAGCAGCGGGAACAGCGAGACGAAGCCGTAGTAGGAGATCAGCGCCGCGAGCTGGCCGGCCTGGTCGTCCTGGAACTTCTTGATGACGGCAGCGAAGAACCGCACGCCCCTGGCGTTCTGTTGGCGGTGGTCGAAGTCCTGGAGGCGGTCGGTGAGGCTCATCGGCCCGCGCGGACGAATTGGGAGGGGGGTCTGATCGCCTCTGTACGCGACATCCAGATGTGTCTACCCGATCCGCAGGACAGGCGCAGGGCGCCGAGCGCGGTCCCGCCAGCCCGCTCTCGCGCGACCCGGCCGAGACGGTGGCCGCCGTGGCGGCTGCGAAGCGCGAGGTGCTGTTGCGCGTGCACCGCCACCGGCTGCGGCGCGAGGACCTGGAGGACGCCTACGGGCAGGCGAGCTTGGAGCTCGTCGTGCTCGCCCGGCGGGGGCGGCCTTTCGCCAGCCGCGGGCACATCGCGAACGCGCTGGAGCAACGGTTCCTCGCGCGCGTGCAGGACCGGCGCCGGGCCGTGTCCGGACGCAGCCCGATCGCGGCTGCGCTCGAGGGCGCGGTCCCCTTCGGCGGGAGCGATGACGAGGTCGAGATCGCCGACGAGCGCGCCGATCCGCTGCGGGTCGCGATCGCGCGCGAGGAGCTCGTGCGGATGCGCGGGCACCTCTCGACCCTGACCCCGGATCAACAGCTGCTCCTGGAATCCCAGCTCGCGGACGCCACCTGCGAGGAGGTGTGCGCGAGAGAGGGGTGGACGCGGGAGAAGTACCGCAAGGTCGCCCAGCGTGCGCGGGGCCGGCTGCGGTCGCTGATGGCCGATGAGGACGCTGTCCCGCTCGAAGGCGCCGAGTCGGAACAGGCGCCAGGAACGAGCCGATGAAAATGACTCCCCCACCCATCGGCCCGTTCCCGGGGCCGCCGGCCGCCGGACTCATGCACGGCGAGGCCAGGCGCGCCCCATCGAGGGACCGCGGCCGGCGCTCGGAGTTCTGCCCGCTTCGTGCGCCGGCCGCCCGCGAGCTCGAAGGCGTGAAATGAGCTCTGCCCGCCGTCCGCTCGACGACGAGCTGCTGTCAGGTCCGGCCCCCGGCTGGCCCGAGTTCGACCGCGGTCGCGCCGGCTGGCCCTCGCTCGAGTCCGGCGCGGAGAAGGACGCGCTCCTCGACGCCGGCGCGGGCGACCTGGATCTTGGAGGGGCCGGTCGAGGCGACGACCTTCCTCACCCGCCTTCGCTCCCGCATCGCCGTCGGGCGCACGCTGCCTCCGCGCTCGGCGCCGGCGTGGCCGTGGCCGTAGTGCTCGTGGCCCACTCGCTGATCCAGAGCCCCTCCGATCAGCGGCCGCTCGGCCCGGTGGCCCGCGGCCGGGTGCTCGACACCGGCCGAACCCCGAGTGAGGCACCCGCTGCAAAGTTCCCCGTGCGCGGGCGCGGCGCACGTCACCGGAGAGCTCGCCCTTCCCGGGTGTCCGCAGTCCCGCGTCGCGGATCCCTCCACCGAGAGCCGCGCATCGCCGCCGCAGGGCCTGCGGAGAACCCAGCCGCGAAACCGCCGCCCGCCGAGTTCGGTTTCGAGCAGTGAGCCCCGTCTCGGGCGGCATCGAGATCCGCACATATCCTCGTTGGCGCCTGAAGCTTGTGCGCGAACTGCCGCGCTATGCCGCGATAGCGCTCGCAGGCTTCGGAGCGCTCGCCAGCGCACGATTCGCGATCGCGCCGCCCCGTCCGGCAGCCGCGCCGCCGGCGGCCACGGCGGGGCCGGCCGTTGACCGGCCGGCCGAAGGCTACGCCGCGCTATTCGCGCGCCGGTACCTGACATGGGACGCGGGCGCCCCCCTTGGAGACCAGCAGCAGCTCGAACCGTTCGCGGGCTCCTCGCTCGAGCCGGAGGCCGGCTTCCTCCCGCCTTCCCGGGGCGCCCAACGGGTCGAATGGGTCGAAGTGGTGCAAAGCCGGGAGCCCGCTCCGGGGCAAAGGGTCTACACGGTCGCGGCTCAGACGCGCCCGGCGGGGCTCCTCTACCTGACGGTTGGGGTGACGCGGACGCAGACCGGGGCTTTGACCCTGACGGGATATCCGGCGCTCGTCGGACCGCCTTCGAGCCAGCCTGCCGTGGCCCCGCCTTCCCTGCGGCCAGTCGAAGACCCTGGACTCGCGCTGGTCGTCAAACGGGCCCTTACGAACTACCTGGCCGGCGCCGGCAACGATCTTGCCGCGGACCTCACTCCTGGAGCGCCGGTGTCTGCGCCGACCCTGCCGCTCGAACTGGTCGCGGTGAGCCGCGAGGGATGGGCGCCGGGAGGAGGGTCGGTCACCGCGACCGTGCAGGCGGTCGACGAACGGGGTGCCCGCTACACGATGACCTACGAACTCGACGTGACGCGGACCCAGGGACGTTGGGAGATCTCCGCGATCCAGACCGATCCCGATGCGTAGGCTCGTCCTACTTCGATGCGCGTGCGCGCTGCTGCTGTCGGCCTGTCTGCTGATCGCGCCGCCGTCGGCGCGTGGTGCCGTCAAAGCGGCCACGGGGAGCGGTGCGGCCAGAGCCAACGCGCCTGAAAACGGAGGAAGCTCGCTCGAAGCTGCCGCAGCAAAGGCCGGAAGCACCGGCCGGTCGGTCGCCATGAGCCTGATCGGACTTGCGCTGGCAGTAGCCGCAACCGTGCTCGCCTTCCGCCGTGACTTCAAGGAGGCGGCTGGGGTCTTCGCCGTGGGCATCGTCGCGATCCTGCTGGCAACACCGACCGGGGTTGCGCTCTTGAAGGACACGGTCGCGTCGCTCTTCGGCGCGCCGTGACGCAGATCCGCTCATACCGCCGCGTGTTCGACCTCGAGCGGCGCATCTACAGCGTCGACCGCATGCGGCTCAACCCGTCCGGTGTGCCGTTGCGCGGGGTGATCTACCTCCTGTGCGCGGTCGGATGTGCGATCTTCGCGTCGCGGCTGCCCCTGGTGGGCGCTCCGCTCCTCTTGCTCCCGTGGCTGGTGCGGGACGTCCTCGCCCCGGCCGCGTTGGCTGCCGCCCTCACGGTCGTCCGCGTCGACGGACGCGCGTTTCATCTGGCCGCGCGCTCGATCGTCCTCTTTCTGTCCTCGCACCGCCGAACGATCGCACTCGGAGCGCGTTCGCCGGTGGGTCGCAAGTGGAGTCCGGACGATCTCCTGCTGCTGCCCGACGGCGCCGATCCCGAGGTCAGACGCTTCTCGTACAGCGGGCCGGGCGCGGTCCTCGTGCTCGTAGCCCACCGAGCGGAAGGCCGCCGCGCCGGCGCGCTCGGGAGGGGAGCGGGTCCGGATCTGCAGCTGACCGCCAAAGCGGGCGCGCGCCGGCTGGCGCGAGCGCGGGTCGTCGGCGTCGGCGCCGGGATGAGCCTCCTCATCTCGCCGGATTGCCACGCCGAGACGCGGTGAGGCCGCCACTCACGTTCGTCTACGGGAACTGCGCGTTCGCGGACGGCCTGGGCGATCCCTGGGCCGCGTTCGCGGTTTCACTGGACTCCTACGCCTGGCTCGACCGCGATCAGAAGCGCGCCCGGATGCTGGCCCTCGTGGGGGCGATCGAGGCGGCGGAGGCCGACGTCCAGATCCTGCGCGTGGCTGGCCGCTGGGATCCTGGCGCCTACGGCGCAGACCTGGGTGCCGGCGCCGCTCGCGGTCCCGAGTGCCGCCGCTACGTCGAGGCCCAGCAGGACGAGCTGCGCGTGCGAGGGTCCGTGGTGCCGTCGCTCTACCTGCTGGTCAGCCTCAACGAGCCGGAACTCGACCTGGCGAGCTACCTCTCCGCTGCGGCATCCCATCCGGCCGCCGATCTGAGGGCTCGTCTCCGGCGAGCGGCCTCGACGCTCGAACGGCGGACGCTCCCGGCGCGCGAGCTCGAGCGGCTGCGGGTGAGGGCCGATCGTGTCGAGCGGCGCCTCGCTGACTTCCTGCCGGTTCGGGCCGCGCGCGGAGTCGAGCTCCAGTGGCTCACCCGCCGTTGTTTCTGCCGTGGGTTGGGCGAGCCCTCGGTGGAGAACCTCCATTCGCCTCGTGCGCTCGCGTTCGAGCGAAATG
Organism: uncultured Solirubrobacteraceae bacterium; assembly: GCA_963738815.1. Taxonomy (GTDB): domain Bacteria; phylum Actinomycetota; class Thermoleophilia; order Solirubrobacterales; family Solirubrobacteraceae; genus Palsa-744. Next base: position 160,141 of record CAVTXW010000011.1, on the reverse strand, counting down.
GCGAGGCGGTCCTGGCTCCGCTGGAGGGGGACATCCTGCGCTGGCTCAACTGCGAGATCGACCAGCGTGTCAGGTGTTCCGGTCAGGCGTGCGCCCGATCGGGGAAATCATCACGGACAATCCCCTCGCTCAGGACTACCGAGGCTGGGGTCTGTCGGGGCCGGGACGGTGGGTGACCATCTACGCCACGAACGTTCCGACGCCGCACGTGTTCGTGGTGATCGCGGGGTTGCGACTCGACACCAGCCACGACGGCACTGACGTCGGGCCGAACCGCGGTCAGGACGGACCGCGGTGGCGGATCCTCGATCGCATCCCGACGTGGGCGCGCTGGTCGGTCAGGCACCCGCCGGGCCTCTAGCCCCCGGTTCGCGAGCAGCGGAATGCCCCGATCCGGGTAGGGTCCAACCGATGCCCGACCGCGAGGTCGACTACCTGCTCATAGGCGGCGGCCTGGCCGCCGGCAACTGCTCGCGCTGGCTGCGCGAGGAAGGCGCCGAGGGCTCGATCCTTCTGATCGGCCGCGAGCCGGACCCGCCGTACAACCGGCCGGACTGCTCGAAGAGCTACCTGCGCGGCGAAAAAGAGCGCTCCGAAACCTTCTTCCGCCCCGACGAGTTCTGGGGCGAGCAGGACATCGAGCTGCTGACGCGCACGAGCGTCACGGCGCTCGACGCGCAGGAGCGGACGGTCAAGCTGTCCAGCAAGGAGGAGATCGCTTTCGGCAAGGCGCTCGTCGCCACCGGAGCCAACGTGCGGCGGCTGAACGTCGAGGGCTGCGAGCTGGAGCAGATCCACTACCTGCGCACGCTCGGCAACTCCGACGCGATCCGCGAGGGCGTCGCCGACGCCGAGAAGGTCGTCCTGATCGGCGGCTCCTACATCGGCTGCGAGGTCGCGGCTTCGCTGACGATGCTCGGCAAGAAGTGCGCGATCGTGATGCAGGAGGAGGTCGTCCTGGAGCGCGGGTTCGGGAAGGACGCCGGGCGCTTCTTCGAAGGGCTGCTCACCGAACACGGCGTCGAGATCCACGGCCAGGACGAGCTGGAGCGCTTCGAGGGCGACGGTCGCGTCCAGCGGGTCATCACGCGCGGCGGCCTCTCGCTCGACGCGGACGCGGTGGTCGTCGGCGCCGGGGTGATCCCGGACGTGGCGCTCGCCCGTAAGGCGGGGTTGGAGATCGGTGAGAAGGGCGGCGTGCGCTGCAGCTCGCGCCTGGAGTCCTCGGTCGAGGGCATCTTCGCGGCGGGCGACATCTGCGAGTACGACTCGCCGGTCCACGGCGGGCAGCCGGTGCGGATCGAGCACTGGGACGTCGCCTTCAACCAGGGCAAGACGGCCGCCCTCAACATGCTCGGCAAGGACGTCCCGCACGAGGTCGTGCCCTACTTCTACTCGGACCTCGGCGACTGGGGCGGCCTGGAGTACGTCGGGCCGGCCTACGGCTGGGACGAGGAGGTCTGCCGCGGCTCCCACGACGACGGCAGCTTCACGAACTTCTATCTCGAAGAAGGCGTCGTGAAGGCGGCGCTCACCGTCGGGCGCTCGGACGATCTCGACCACGCGAGGCGCCTGCTCGTCGATGGCATGCGGCTCGGCGAGGAAGACCGCCGCGCGCTCGGCGACACCGGCAGCGACCTGTCGGCCGTGGGCGCCTGACCGAGACGCAGCGCGCAGGGAGGGGGGCAGATGGTCGCAGTGACGACGTTCACCCGTGAAGCGGAGCACATGCTGCGCCGCACCGGTCAGTTCGACTGGTCGACCGTCACCCTGCTCGCCCTGGTCGTCTACGTCTACGCCGTCGAGGTCGAGCGGCGCAACTGGAGCGCGATCCTCGCCGGGCTGGCCTTCTGGTTCATGGACTGGGCCAACGAGCTCATCAACGCGCTCGTGTTGCACGTCAACGGCGACGCGCCGCTCTGGACCGTCACCGGTCACAGCAGCTACGTGATCCTGATCGGGCTGACGGTGGAGATCTCGCTCTTCTTCGCGATCAACGGGGTGATCTTCACCAAGCTCCTACCCCCGGATCGCCGTATGCGGATCCTGGGCGTCCCGAACCGCTGGGCGCTTGCCGTCCTGCTCTCGCTCGTCTCAGTCGGCGTTGAGCTGCTGCTCCATGCCGACGGCGTCTTCCACTGGCATTACTGGTGGTGGAACGTCGCCAGCTTCCCGGTGATCGTCGTGCTCGGTTACCTGACCTTCTACGTCGTCTGCTTCTGGGTCTACGACATGGACGACCGCCGAAGACAGATCGCCGTCGTCGCGACGCTCGGAGCGATCGACCTGCTCGCGGGCCTGGTGCTCGGCCCGATCCTCGGCTGGGTCTGACGGGACGCGGCGGGCTGCCTAGGCGGCGCGGCGGTCCTGCTCCTCGTCGGCGCGGAGCTCCTGCTCGACGAGCGAGAGGCGGCGTGCGGACGCGGAGACGTGCGGCCTGAGCCTGCGCGGGCGGCTCATCGTCCAGCCGAGCGCGGCCAGAAGCAGAACGCACAGAACGATGTTGAAGGCGATCGCGATTGGGAGAGACATCGATGGGCTTCCTTTCGTTGCTTTCCGTTTCGTGATGCAGCTTCGGCGGTTCGGCCTCAAGACGCCCTTGCCTTTGGCTGAGAGGTCTGTGAGACGGAGGTCCGTCTCCCGTTACCCGCCGGAGCTGGGAGGCCGTGAAATTCCTCTCACCTGGTCTTGGCCCTGACCGGAGGAGCTGTCGTAGGAGGTGGCATGCGGGTCCTGCGCCAGCCGCGTAGAACGAATCGTGCTACGTTCTTGCGGATGGCCCGTTCCCTACACGTGCGGCTGGACGACGCGGCCGAGGACGCGCTGGGCGTTCTGAGGAGCACCGGGATGACGGACTCCGAGGCGGTGCGCACCGCGCTCCACGAGAGCGCGGCCCGGCGTCGCAGCAAGTCAGCGCTGCGTGCCGAGGTCGCTCGAGTCGCGGCGGATCCGGCGGATCGGGCTGAGATGCGCGCCGTCCGCGAGCTGATGGAAGAGCTCGCTGCGCCCCTCCCGGACGATTCGTGACGCGCGGCGAGATCTTCCACTTCAGACCGCCGCCCTCTGCGCGCGGGCATGAGCTCAAAGGATCACGCTATTGCGTGGTCGTCCAGGCGGACGAGTTCTTGGGGCTCAGCACGGTGCTCGTCGCGCCGACCTCAACCAGTGCCAGGCGCGACGAGTTTTCGTCCGCCGGTGACGATCGCGGGAACGGGAACGCGGATCCTCGTCGAGCAGACCGTCGCCGTGGACCCCCGTCGCCTCGGCCGCTCCGCCGGCCGTCTCGACACCCCCGAGCTGCGCGCGCTCGACGAGGCGCTGACCCTCGTCCTCGGCCTCTAGGCCGCCGCCTCCTCCCGCGCCCCGAACCCGGTCCGCATCCGGTTCAGCTCGTGCGAGGAGATGACCCTGTCCACGAGCCCGTACTCCCGCGCCTGCTCGGCGGTGAAATACCGGTCGCGGTCCATGTCGTCGTGGACCCGCTCCACGCTCTGCCCGGTGTGACGCGAGTAGATCTCATCCACGTGGCGGCGCAGCTCCAGCGTCTCGCGCGCGTGGATCTCGATGTCCGAGGCCTGGCCCTGGAAGCCGCCCGAGGGCTGGTGGATGAGGATGCGGCTGTTCGGGAGCGCCATGCGCTTGCCCGGCGCGCCGCCGGCGAGCAGTAGCGAGCCCATGCTCATCGCCACGCCGAAGCAGATCGTCTGCACGTCGGGCTTGACGAACTGCATCGTGTCGTAGATCGCCAGACCCGCGTAGACGACCCCGCCGGGGGAGTTGATGTAGAGGGAGACGTCCTTCTGGTCGTCCTCGCTCTCGAGGTGCAGGAGCTGGGCGACGACGAGGTTCGCGACCTGGTCGTCCACCGGTGTTCCGATGAAGACGATGCGCTCGTTCAGCAGTCGTGAGTAGATGTCGAACGAGCGCTCGCCGCGCGGGCTCTGCTCGACGACCATCGGGATCAGCGTCATGGTGGGCTATCCTTTCGACAACTAGACGGTTGTCGAACCTACGATAGCAACCAAATGGTTGTCAAGGAGCAGGCGATGACGCTTTTCGAGGAGATGCCGGCGGAGGAGGCCGGGCAGGCCGGCGGCGTGCGGCGTGAGATCGACGTCGAGGCCTCGCCCGAGGAGGTCTTCGAGGCGCTCGTGACCGAGGAGGGCCGCGAACGCTGGCTCGAGGAGCCCGACCGCCAGATCCACGTCGAGTCGATCGATCCCCCGAGCCGGCTGACCTGGTGGTGGGCCTCGGAGGAGGAGCCGTTCACCCGCGTCGACTTCGAGATCGTCGCGCTGCCTGCGGGCGAGCGTGGCGTCGCGTTCACGCGCGTGAAGGTGACCGAGACCGTGCCCCGCTTCCCGCTCGCGGCGATGGCGGCGCGCTTCGCCCTGGTGGCCGCTTGAGCGCGCGGGCGGCGCGCCGCGAATCGGACGCGCTCGACGGGGTCTTCGGCGCGCTCGCCGACCCCACGCGCCGCGGCGTCGTGCAGACGCTCCTGAGCGAGGGCTCGATCAGCGTCCCCGCGCTGAGCGCCCAGCTGCCGATCTCCAGGCAGGCGGTCGCCAAGCACGTCGCCACGCTCGAGCAGGCGGGCCTGCTGGAGCGGCTCCCGGGTGCCGGCCGCGAGGTCCGCTACGCCCTGCGCGGCGAAGCGATCTCCCCCGCGGCGGCCTGGCTGAACGACGCAGGCCGGGCATGGGACCGGAGGCTCGGACGGCTGAAGCGCGCCGTCGAGCCGAGCCGCTCCTGAGACTCACGCCCGGTAGGGCACGATGTGGATGTGGCGGCAGCCGCGCAGTCGCCAGTGGCGTTTGCGCGGCAGCAGGCGCATGACGAGCGTCTTCAGACCCGGCCCGTTGCAGTGGACGGTGCCGCGGCCGTAGACGAGCGCGACGTGGTCGTCGCCCGCGCCGGTCCAGATCTGATCGTGGCCGTGGCTCGAGTAGATCCAGTCGGTGCCGTTGCCGGCGTGGATCCAATCGCGCTCGCTGGTGTGCTGGCCGGAGGGCTGGTAGTCGCCCCAGATCACATCGCCGCCGTCCCCGCCCCAGATCGTGTCGTTGCCGTAGCCGCCGAGCAGGAAGTTGTGAACACCGGTCAGGCCGACCAGCGTGTGCGCCAGCCCGTAGCCGGCCTTGTCCATCTTCAGGCACTGCACTGCCGGCCAGCCGGTGTGGTCGGCCATCGCCGAGGTCGCTCGCGGCGCGTGCCTCGCGGCGAGCGCGCCGCTCGCAGCGCAGTAGGCGACGTAGATCCCGTCTTCGAAGCGGCCGTGCGCCGCGGGGCCTTCCACGGGCATGGGCGGCAGCTGCGGGCCGGAGGCGAGGGGACCGGACGCGGCCGGCGTTTCCGCGAGCGGGTAGCCGAGGGTCGTGAACGCGCCGGTCAGGCCGTGGGCGGCCCCAGCGGCGTCCGCGGCCGCCAGGCGCCATGTGTAGGTGGTCCCCATCTGCAGGCCGCTTGCTTCGGCGGTGACCTGGAGGGGCGCTTCGCCGCCGCTTTGAACCCTGCACGGCGCGGTCGCTTCGAAATGCGGCGCGATGCCCCATTCGAACCAGCAGCCCTGCAGTGGAGAGGAGCTTTCGACCGAGCCCGCGAGCGTGGCCGAGGTGAGGCTCACTTCCGAAGCGGCGCCCGTCGTCACCACGGGGGCCGTTTCGGCCCTCGCGGATGCGGCGCAGGCGAGCGCCGCGGCCACGAGCGCTCCCAGCGCGATGGCCGCAAGGCGCACACGCACACGAGCGCCCGATGCGATCAGAGCAAGGATCGAGGCCTCCTGTCTCGCGGTTCCGGGCCGCTGACACTACGCCGCTGGGCGCCGCGGGTTTGAATTTCCTGTGAAGCCCGGCGGCGGGCGTCGGTTAGACTTGCGCCGTTCGAGGTCGGTGGTCAAGGGAAGCCGGTGCGATTCCGGCGCGGACCCGCCACTGTGACCGGGGACGCCATCTCGCAAGCGCCATCGGGCGCGAGCCACTGGGCCGCATCAAGCGGCCCGGGAAGGTGCGGGAGGGTAGCCCGGGAGCCAGGAGACCTGCCTCCGGCCGAAGCCCAAGAAGCCCTCGTGGAAAGGGGTCGGCTCATGCACAAGCCTCACAACCCGGACGCGGCGTCGCCGCGCACTTTGTCCTGCACGTCGCTGGTCGCGGCGATCGCGACCGCGGCGTTCCTCCTGGCGGCGGCGTTCGGCGCCGCATCGGCCTCGGCGAGCACGTTCGAGATGCGCGTCGAGGGTTCGGCCAAGACGCTCTACGAAGGCCCGGTGACGCCTGGTCCCGAGACCTTCGAAACGGCCTCGAGCGGGGGCGCCCATCCCTGCGACGTGACCCACAACAGTGGCAATCCCGGGCCGGAACTCGGCAACCCGACGACGGCGCTGCGCGACGTCGCGCTCGCGCAGGGCCTGCCGTTCGACGCAGAATGGTTCGGCTCGGAAGTGCACCCGGGGGCAGGCGACTTCTTCGTCAGCCGCGTCGGCGAGGACGCAAACGAAAGCGCGCCCCCGTTCGATTCATGGGGTCTGGCGGTCAACTTCGTGTCCTCCGAAGTCGGCGGCTGCGAGGTCGCACCCGAATCCGGCAGCGAAGTTCTGTGGGCCTACAACTTCTTCAACCTCGCTCACATGCTGCGCCTGAGCGGCCCGGCAAGCGTTGAAGCCGGCGTCCCGTTCACGGTTCATGTCAGCGACGGGACGAGCGGTGCCGCGCTCTCCGAAGCGGCGATCGGCGAAACGGTCGCGGGCGTGACGAGCGACCTGCCCGGCGCCCCGTCCTCGGGCGCGGGCGGCGACGCGACCGTCGTTCTCAGCCGGCCCGGGACGACGTTCCTGAAGGCCACCCGCGCGGACTCGGTCCGCTCCGACGCCCTCGCGGTTTGCGTTCGCGCGGCCGGCGACGGCGGCTGCACCTCCGCGGCGACGACCACCGGCGGCGTTGCCGGTTTCCAGGCGGGCGCGACGCCGCCGTACAAAGGACCGTACGCGCTCGTCGCGCACCTCTCGAGCGTCGCGAACGGCCGCCACTACAAGCGCAGCGCTGCGCCGCGGCTGCTCGGCGGCCAGGTGAGCGCCCACACAGCGGTGACGAGGGTCAGCTTGGCGCTGCGCCGGGTGAGCAAGGGCCGCTGCTGGGCCTACGACGGCGTGCGCGAGCGCTTCGCACGTGCCCGTTGCGGCACCGCGAAGCCGTTCAAGGTCGCATCCTCGGGCAGCTTCTCCTACCTGCTTCCCTCCGCGCTCGCGCCGGGCCGCTACGTGCTCGACGTGACGGGCACCGACGCGGCGGGGAACACGATCGCGCTCGCGCGCGGGACCTCGCGCGTCGTCTTCGATGTCGGCTGAGAGGCGACGGCGAGCGGCCCGAGCGTGCGGTCTCGCGCTGGCGCTCGCGGCGCTGGCGCCCGGTCCGGCCAGTGGCCGGGCGGGAACGGCGGCGGCGACCGTGCGCGTCATGGTCGTCGGCGCCGGCAACGTCGTGCTCTCACCGCCGCGCTCGGTCGCCCCGGCGGCCGTGAGCGTGCGGGTCGCGGGGCGCACGTGCGGGGTCGCGGGGGGTACCCCGCTCGCGGCCCTGGCGCAGCTGAATCGCACGGGCGGGCCCGCGTTTGCGGTCCGCGACTACGGCCGCTGCACGGCCTCGCCGGGCGCCTCGGGCCAGCTGTTCGTCTACTCGCTCGACGGCGAGACCAATCACGGGCAGAACGGCTGGGAGTACAAGGTCAACAACTTGTCCGGCACCACGGGCGCGGGCGACCCCATCGGGGCGCAGGGCGACGGCCGCCTGCTCGCGCCGGGTTCACAGGTCCTGTGGTTCTGGTGCCAGGCCGTCGCCGGCGGCTGCCAGCGCAACCTCGTGCTCTCCGCCGCCGCCACGGTGGCGAGGGGAGCCGCCCTGCGCGTGCGGGTGAGCGGTGAGGACAACTACGGGCGGGGGGCGGCGATGTCGGGCGCGCGCGTGACGCTGGGCGGGGCGGCGGCCACGACGGGCGGCTCGGGGGTCGTGACCCTGCGGGCGCCGTCGAGGCCCGGGACCTACGCGCTGTCGGCGTCGCGCCCGGGCTCGGTTCCCGCGTTCCCGCAGTCGGTGACGGTGCGGTGAGGAGCCTGCCCGCCCTGCTGCTCGGTCTCGGCCTCGTGCTGGCGCTCGGGGGCTGCGGACTCGGCGCCGGCAGCACCCCCGGGGACGTGAGGCTGGCTGTGACCCGTGACTTCGGCGCGCGCGCGCTGCACGTCGCCCAGCACCCGAAGATCAGCGGCCAGGACACGGTCATGAGCCTGCTGCTGCGGAACTACAGCGTCCACACGCGCTACGGCGGCGGCTTCGTGCAGGGCATCGGCGGCGTCGAAGGAGGCGAAGCGGCAGGCAGGCCCTACGACTGGTTCTACTACGTCAACGGCGTCGAGGCGCAGAAGGGGGGTGCGGCCACCAACGTGCACGCGGGCGATCGGATCTGGTGGGACCTGCACGACTGGAGCGCCACCGAGGACATCCCGGCGGTGGTCGGCTCCTACCCCGAGCCCTTCCTCGACGGCATCGGCGGCAAGCGGGTGCCGGTTCGAGTCGAATGCTCCCGCGAAGCGGGCACGGCGTGTCGCACGGTCGCCACGCGCCTGCAACAGGCGGGCGTGCCGGCGGCGACCGGCGCGCTCGGCGCGGGGGGCGGGCCGCAACTGCTGCGCGTGCTCGTGGGCCCATGGCGTGAACTGCGCGCCGAACGACGGCTGCAGACGCTCGAACGCGGACCGCGCGCGAGCGGCGTCTACGCGCGGCCGAACGCGGCGGGGACGAGCCTCACCCTGCTCGACCAGGACGGGCGCCCCGCTCGCACGCTGGGCGCCGGTGCCGGCCTCGTGGCCGCGACCGCCGCCGAAGAACACGTGCCGCTCTGGGCGGTCACCGGGACGGACCCCGCGGGCGTCTCGGAGGCCGCGAGCTCGCTCGGCGAAGCCGAGCTTCGCAACCGCTTCGCCCTGGCGGTCACCGCCGCCGGTCCGCAGCCGCTGCCGGTGGCGAGCGGGGCCGTGCCGTGAGCGCCCTCGACGCAGCCGGGCGGATCGCCTACCGCCGCCGCGCGAGCCCGCTCCACGCCGCCCGCGCCACCGTCGTCGCGGGTTACGGGGGAGCGCTCGCCCTCTCGGCGCTGCTGCTCGAAAACCCGATCCTGCTGGCCGCGCTGCTCGGGGCGGTGCTGGCTGCCGCGGCCGCCGCGGGCGTCGGGGGCCAGCTCCTGGCGGCAGCCCGCGCGAGCGTGCTGCCGCTGCTCATCGCCACGGTGCTCATCAACGTGCTGGTCAACCGCGGCGGGCTGACCGTGTTCGCCCGCCTGGGCGAATGGGGGGTGCTCGGGCAGGTCGACCTGACGCTCGAGGCGGTCGTCTACGGCCTCGTCTTCGGGCTGCGGCTGCTGGTGGTCGCGCTGGCCTGCCTGCTCGTCGTCTGTGCCGCCGACCCTGACGAACTGCTGCTGGCGCTGCGTCGTGTCTCGCCCCACTCGGCGCTGACGGCGGCGCTCGCGACGCGGATGGTCGGAGTGCTCGGCGCAGACGCTCGGCGCCTCGCCGAGGCACAGCGCTGCCGCCCCGACGGCGGCGCGGGCGGCACGCGCGCCCGGATCGCCGTGCTGCGCGCGACCGTCCAGGGAGCGCTCGACCGGGCGCTCGACGTGGCGGCGGTGCTCGAGATGCGCGGCTACGGCGTCGGGGGCAGAGCCGGGGGGCGCGGCGCCCGCACCGCCCGCTCGCGCCACGACATCGCCTTCGCGTGCGCCGCGGCCGGCCTGCTCGCGATCGTCGCCGCGGCCCGCGCGAGCGGCGCGGCGGGCTTCACCGCCTACCCGACCGTCTCGATGGCGAGCGGGCCGGCGACGCTTGCCGCGGCGCTGGCGCTGCTCGCCGTCGCCCTCGCGCCGTTCGCCGACCGGCGAGGCATCCAACCGTGACGGCGTTGCGCTTCGAGAACGTCGGCTACACCTACCCCGGCGCGGAACGGCCGTCGCTGCGCGAGGTCAGCCTGACGGTCGCGCCCGGCGAGTTCTGCGTCCTGGCCGGCCGCTCGGGGTCGGGCAAGTCGACGCTGCTGAGGGCCGCCGCGGCCCTCGTGCCGCATTTCCACGGTGGCTCGTTCTCGGGCCGCGTGACCGTCGCCGGCCTCGACACGCGCGAGGCCACGCCGGCCGAGATCGGGGCGGTGGCCGGCACGCTCCTGCAGGACCCCGAGACGCAGGTCGTGATGAACACGGTCCGAGCCGAGCTGGCGCTCGCAGTCGAGAACCTGGGGCGCGGAGCGGGGGCCGTCGCCCGCGCCGTCGAGGAGGCGGCGCTCGCGCTCGGGATCGGCGAGCTGCTCGACCGCCCGACGGCCGAGCTCTCAGGCGGCGAGCTGCAGCGGGTCGCCCTTGGCGCGGCGCTCGTCTCGCGCCCCCGGCTCGTGCTCCTCGACGAGCCCACCTCGCAGCTCGACCCGGTCGCGGGCGACGAGCTGATCTGGCAGCTGCGGCGGCTCAACCAGGAGTCCGACACCGCGGTGCTGCTGATCGAGCATCGCCTCGAGCGCTGCCTCGGCGCGGCCGACCGCGTCGTCGCGATGGACGACGGCGGGGTGGCGTTCGACGGCGATCCCCGCGGCTTCCTCGAATGGGCGGGACGCGAGGAGCGCTCGCTGCAGACCCCCGCCGCGCGCCTGATCGAGGGCGCGGGGCTCGCTCCGCCGCCCGCCGGCGTCAAGCAGGCGCGCGCGACGCTGCGCCGCCGCGGCCTGCTGCCGGCGCCGCCGGCACCCGGGGACGGGCCGGACACCGCCGTTCAGGCGCCCGCGCGCCGGGTGCGCCGGTCCCGGCGCCGCGAAGCACAGCCCGCGCTCGAGCTGCGCGGCGTCTGGCACGAGCTGCGAGACGGGCCTGCGGTGCTGCGCGGCGTCGATCTCGCGCTGCAGGCGGGCGAAGCCGTAGTCCTGATGGGCCGCAACGGCGCCGGGAAGTCCACGCTCCTTCGCCACGCCGGCGGGCTGCTGGCGCCGACACGGGGCACGGTCCGACCATCCGGGCGCGTGGCGCTGCTGCTGCAGAACCCGAACGACTACCTGCTGCACGAGCGCGTCGCCGAGGAGGCTTCGCCCAAGGCGCTCGAGCTCATGGGACTGCAGGCGCTCGCCGATCGCCACCCGCGCGACCTCTCCGGAGGCGAGCGTCAGCGCCTGGCGCTGGCGATCGTCCTCGGCGGCGCCACCCCCGCCGCGGTGCTCGCGCTCGACGAGCCGACGCGGGGGATGGATCGCGCCGCCAAGGCCGAGCTCGCGGAGTGGCTCGGCGAGCGCGCGTCCGCGGGCACAGCGGTGCTCGTCGCCACCCACGACGCCGAGTTCGCCGCCACCTTCGCCCGCCGCGCCGTGCTCATGGCCGGCGGCCGTGTGATCGCCGACGGGCCGGTCGAGGAGATCCTCGCGGGCGGCTGGTACTTCGCGACCGAGACCGCGCGCATCCTGGACGGCGCGGGTGGGGCGCTGCTGCCCGAGCAGGGCGCCGCGTTTCTGCGCGCCGCGCGCGAGGCGCCGGCGGAACTCGAGGGGATCGGCCGGCGCTCCGTGCCGGCCTCCGAGGAGGTGCCCGCCCGCCGATGAGCTGGCAGCTCGCCTCATTCGCGATCGTGCTCGGTGCCCTCGGCGGCGCGCTCTGGTGGTATGAGCGCAGCCGCCCGCCGGCGAAGCTGATCGCCGTCGTCGCGACGCTCGCCGCCCTGGGCGCGCTCGGGCGCGACGCATTCGCGGCCGTCCCGGACGTGAAGCCGATCACGGCGATCGTGCTCGTCAGCGGGCTCGCGTTCGGCGCGGGACCCGGGTTCGCGGTCGGAGCGATCGCGGCGCTGGCCTCCAACATCCTGCTCGGAGAGGGCCCGTGGACGCCCTGGCAGATGCTCGGCTGGGGCCTCGTCGGCGTCCTCGGCGCCATGCTCGCGCGGCCGCTCTCGCTGCCGCGAGGACGACGCGGCGAAGCCATCGCGCTGGGCCTCGCGTGCGCCGTCGGCGCGGAGATGTTCAACCTCGTCATGAACCTCTACACGTGGATCGGCAGCGGCGAGCACAGCCTCGCCGCCTTCGGCGTCGTGCTCGGGGCGGCGCTCGCCTTCGACCTCACCCACGTCGGCGCCTCGTTCGCGTTCGGGTTCGCGTTCGGGCCCGGGCTGCGCAGGATCCTCACGAGGGTTCGCGGCCGGCTCGAGGTGCGCTGGTCCCAGCAGGCGCCGCCGCGCCGCCTGCCCGCAGTCATGCGAAACCCCGCCCGCCTCGATGCTGCTCGTGCTGTGCGTCTCGTCCCTGGCGCTCGGCCTGACGGCCTGCGCGAACGCCTCGAAGTCCGAGCCGGCACCGGCTCGCGATGCCCGCGTCGCGATCGCCGCGGAGCTCGGCTACCTGAAGGCGGCTCAGAACGCGGATGGCGGCTTCGGCGCCTCACCGGGACAGCCGAGCAGCGAGCTCTACACGGCGTGGGCGGCGATGGGGCTCGCGGCGGCCGGGCGCAGTCCCGCGCAGCTGACCCGCGACGGCCACTCGGTGCTCGACGCGCTGCGCGGCGAAGCGGCGAGCCTGCACGGCGCCGGCGATCTCGAGCGCACGATCCTCGCTCTGCACGCGTGCGGCGTGTCTGTGCGGTCCCTTCCCGGAGGGGATCCCGTGGCGCGCCTGCTCTCCTACCGGGCCTCCGACGGCTCCTTCTCGCACCTCTCCAACCTGACCGCCTTCGCGATCCTCTCGCTGCGCGCGGCCGCCTACGGGCCGCGCTCGCCCCGGATCGCCGCCGCCGCGAGCTGGCTCGCGCGCCAGCAGGAAGGCGACGGCAGCTTCGGCTACGGGGCGCGCGGCGCCGGCGGCGACATCGACGACACCGCGGCGGCGCTGCAGGCGCTCCACGGCGCCGGGGCGCGCTACGCACAGGGCGCTGGCGCGCGGCGCCGCGTTCCTGCGCCGCGCCCAGAACCTCGACGGCGGCTTCCCGCAGCAGCGCGGCGGCCCCTCCAACGCCCAGTCCACGGCCTGGGCGGTCCAGGCCTTCGCCGCCGCCGGGGTGAGCGCCGCGAAGGTGACGCGGAGCGGCAGCCGCAGCCCGCTCGCGTATCTCGCGACGCTCGTGGCGCCGGATGGGAGCGTGCGCTACTCGCGCATCGGCGCGCAGACGCCCGTGTGGGTGACCGCACAGGCGCTGACGGCCTTCGCCGGGCGCCCGCTGCCGATCGCCCCGGTCTAGGCGCGTTTCAGGGCCGCTTAAGCCGCATCTCTACGCTGGTCGGGTGTCACAGCAGGCCGTGATCGACCGTCCCCGCCGCCTCTCCGCGCGTAGCGAGGCCTACTCAGGCAGCCCCGCGCGGGCGCTCGCCGTCGCGGGCGTGCTCGCGCTCGCGCTCGCCGCTGTGTGGCTGCTGGCCTCGCTGGTGCCCTCGATCCACTTCAAAGACGCCGTCGCGCTGTACGAATTCACGACCCTGAACAGCGCGCGCGTCGAACCGCCGCTGCGGTTCCTGCTCCACCTGCTCGACCCGTCGCTGTTCATCCTGTGGGGGATCGCGCTCGTGGCGATCGCACTCGCCGGAGAACGGCCGCGCACGGCGCTCGCGGTCGCCGCCGTGCTGACGCTGGCGCCGTTCAGCGCAGAGCAGCTGAAGCCGCTGCTCGCCCACAGCCACGACAGCTACGCCTACGTGTCGATCAACGCCGCCTCTTGGCCGAGCGGGCATGCGACTGCCGCGACGGCGCTGGCGCTGTGCGCAGTCCTGGTCGCGCCGCGAGGCCTGCGGCCGTTCGTCGCCGTGCTGGCGGGCGCCTACGTGCTGGCGGTGAGCGTCGCGCTGCTCGTGCTCGCGTGGCACATGCCGAGCGACGTGATCGGCGGCATCCTGCTGGCCTCGCTGTGGATGGCGCTCGCGGTCGCGGCGTTGCGCGCCTCCGAGCGCGCGTTCCCGCCGCGGCCCGCGGACTAGGCCTTGCCGCCGGCGCCGTGCGCGCCGGGGTCCCAGAGCTGCTCCGCGCCGGTCTCGTTGGCGGCGCGGCTGAGGATGAACAGCAGGTCCGAGAGCCGGTTCAGGTAGCGGACGGCCTCCGGGTTGGCGTCTTCGACGGCGATCGTACGGCGCTCTGCGCGGCGGCAGACGGTACGGCAGACGTGCAGATGTGCCGCCGCCGGCGTCCCGCCGGGGATCACGAAGGAGCGCAGGGGCGGAAGCTTCTCGTTGACCTCGTCGCACGCCTGCTCGAGCCAGGCGGTGTAGTCGGGCGTGACGCGCAGGCGCTCGCGCGCCTCGTCCTCGGACACGGGCACCGAGAGGTCGGCGCCCACGTCGAGGAGGTCGTTCTGGACCCGCGAGAGCCACTCGGCGAAGCGGGGCGGCATCGCCTCGGCCAGCAGCGCGAGGCCGACCTGGGCGTTGAGCTCGTCGATCGTGCCGTAGGCCTCGACGCGGGGGTGCAGCTTGGAGACCCGGCTCATGTCGCCGAGGTGGGTCTCGCCGCCGTCGCCGAGCTTCGTGTAGATGCGGGTGAGGTTGACTGTCATGGAACGCGGTGTCCGCTGCCGGAATTGTAGATCGCGCCTCCCCCGGGGAGAGCGAATGTGATTCGGAGGCCCGGCCGGTGCTCCATGCCGGCCGGGACCGGCCGCCGCGCCTCGGCCGGATCGGATAGCTTTCCCGCCTTCCTGATGCGGATCGGAGTCCCGAAGGAGACCGCCGCGGGCGAGCACAGGGTCGCGCTCGTGCCCGAGGTGGTCGGCAAGCTGCAGGCCAAGGGCCTCGACGTGCTCGTCCAGAGCGGCGCCGGCGAGGGCGCGCTGCTCAGCGACGAGCAGTTCACCGAGGCCGGCGCGAAGATCTCGCCCGACGCCGGCGAGGTCTGGCGCAGCGACATCGTGGTCACGATCGCCCCGCCCGACCCGGAAGCCATCCGCGGCCTGGGCCAGGGCTCGATCCTGATCGGCTTCCTGGCCCCGCTGACGGCGCCGCAGACGACCAAGGCGCTCGCCGAGGCCGGCGCGACGGCGTTCGCGATGGAGGCGATCCCGCGCATCTCGCGCGCCCAGGCGATGGACGCCCTGTCCTCGCAGAGCAACGTCGCCGGCTACAAGGCCGTGCTGCTCGCCTCCGAGGAGATCGGCCGCTTCTTCCCGATGCTGATGACCGCGGCCGGCACGATCCCGCCCGCCAAGGTGCTGGTGCTGGGCGTCGGCGTCGCGGGGCTGCAGGCGCTCGCGACCGCCAAGCGGCTGGGCGCGCGCACGACCGGCTACGACGTGCGGCCGGAGGTCGCCGAGCAGGTCGAATCGCTTGGCGCCATGTGGCTCGACCTCGGCCTCGAGGCCAGCGGCGAGGGCGGCTACGCCCGCGAGCTGACCGAGGAGGAGCGCGCGTCCCAGCAGCAGGCGCTGACCGACGCGATCAAGGGCTTCGATGTGGTCATCACGACGGCGCTCGTCCCTGGCCGCCCCGCCCCGAAGCTCGTCACCGCCGAGGCGATCGAAGGCATGAAGCCGGGCTCGGTGATCGTCGATCTCGCCGGCGAGGCGGGCGGCAACGCCGAGCTGACCGAGCCGGGCCAGACCGTCGTCCGGCACGAGGTGAAGATCGTCTCGCCGCTGAACCTGCCGGCGAGCATGGCCGAGCACTCCTCGCAGCTGTTCGCCCGCAACGTCCAGGCGCTGCTGGAGCTGTTCGTCGGCGAGGACGGCGCGCTGGCGCTCGACTGGGAGGACGAGATCGTGAAGGGGGCGTGCGTCGTGAAGGACGGCGAGATCGTCAACGACGGCGCCAGAGCCGCCGTGGAGGCCGCCGCCTGATGCTGGCGAGCGTGCTGACGACCAACCTCGCGATCCTCGTGCTCGCGGGCTTCATCGGCTTCGTCGTGATCTCGAAGGTGCCGAACACGCTGCACACGCCTCTGATGTCGGGGACCAACGCGATCCACGGCATCGTGCTGCTGGGCGGCCTGCTGGTGATCGGTCTGTCCGGCAACGACACCTTCAACAAGGTGATCCTGGTGATCGCGATCATCTTCGGCACGATCAACATCATCGGCGGCTTCCTCGTGACCGACCGCATGCTGGAGATGTTCAAGGCCAAGCCGAAGCCCAAGGACGAGGGGCCGGCGGGCGGCGAGGACGGGGGCTCGTGATGACGCCGCTCGCGACCTCCTGGATCCAGAGCGAAAGCTTCATCTACGTCCTCTACATCATCGCGTTCGCCCTGTTCATCCAGGGCCTGCGCGGCCTGGCGGGCCCGACGACGGCAGTGCGCGGCAACCGCATCGCGGCCGTTGGCATGGCGATCGCCGTGGTCGCGACGCTGCTGAACCCGAGCGAGGGGGAGTGGGGGCTGATCGTCCTCGGAATCGCGCTCGGCACGGCGGTCGGCGTGCCCGCGGCGCGCAACGTGAAGATGACGGCGATGCCGCAGATGGTCGCCCTGTTCAACGGCGTCGGCGGCGGGGCGGTGTTCCTGATCGCCTGGGCGGAGTTCCGCCGCCACGGCTCGACCTACGGCTCGCACACGATCCACGTCATCGGTCACTTCGGCACGCTGACGATCAGCGGCGGCGCGGTCGCGACGTACATCGCGGTCTTCTCCGTGTTCGCGGCGATCGTCGGCTCGATCTCCTTCTGGGGCTCGAACATCGCCTTCGGCAAGCTCCAGGAAATCCTGCCCGGCCGCCCGATCACGCTGGGCGCGGGCCAGCAGGTCGTCAACCTGGTGCTGCTCGTGCTGGCGCTGGCGGCCGGCGTGGACCTGTGCGCCGGCGCGCACTCCGAAGCGCTGTTCATCGGCATGCTCGTGTGCGCGGCGCTGCTCGGCAACTTCCTGGTGCTGCCGATCGGCGGCGCCGACATGCCGGTCGTGATCTCGCTGCTCAACGCGTTCACCGGCCTCTCGGCGGCCGCCACCGGGATCGCGCTCAACAACCCGGCGCTGATCGTCGCGGGCATGATCGTCGGCGCGTCGGGCACGATCCTGACGAACCTGATGGCGGTGGCGATGAACCGCTCGATCCCGGCGATCGTCGCGGGCGGCTTCGGCGGCGGCGGCGCGATCGAGGGCGCCGAAGGGGCCGGCGAGCACGCGGGCACGGTCAAATCGATCGGCGCGCTCGACGCCGCGATCCAGCTCGCCTACGCGAGCCGCGTCGTGATCGTCCCTGGCTATGGCATGGCGGTGGCACAGGCCCAGCACGCTGTCCGCGAGCTGACAAAGGAGCTCGAGAAACGCGGCGTCGAGGTCAGCTACGCGATCCACCCGGTCGCGGGGCGCATGCCGGGGCACATGAACGTGCTGCTCGCCGAGGCGGACGTGCCCTACGACCAGCTCAAGGAGATGGACGACGCGAACCCGGAGTTCCAGCGCACCGACGTCTCGCTGGTGATCGGCGCCAACGACGTGACCAACCCGGCCGCCAAGAACACGCCCTCCTCGCCGATCTACGGCATGCCGATCCTCGAAGTCAGCGAGAGCAGCTCGGTGATCGTCATCAAGCGCTCGATGAACCCGGGCTTCGCGGGCATCGAAAACGAGCTCTACTACGAGCCCGAGACCTCGATGCTGTTCGGCGACGCGAAGTCGGCCGTCGCGGACATCACCGCCGAGCTGGCGAACATCTGAGGCACGGGCGGCTGCGCCGCCTGGAGCCGGCGCATGCGCCGGCTCAGGGGTCGGCACATGTGCCGACCCCAAGGAGCCGCACATGTGCGGCTCCTACGGAGGGCCGCATGCGGCCCTCCGCGGGACGGCGCATGCGCCGTCCCGAACAGCCCTGGCTCACGGCGCCTTGTGGCAGACCGCCTCGATGTTGTTGCCGTCGGGGTCGAGCACGAATGCGCCGTAGTAGTTGGGCGAGTAGTCGCGCACGCCCGGGCCGCCGTTGTCCCTGCCGCCGGCCGTCAGCCCGGCCGCGTGGAACGCGTCCACCGCCGCGCGCTCGGAGGCGGTGAAGGCCACGTGCAGCTGCGCCCCGGGCGCCTCACGGTCGCCGCGCACGATGAACAGCGGGCCGCCCTCCACGCCGAACGCCGCCAGCACCCCCTCGCGCTCGAAGCGCAGCCCGATCCCCAGGGGCTCGAGCGCCCCCAGATAGAACCTCTTGCTGCGCTCGTAGTCGGCTACGCCGAAAGCAACGTGCTCGAACATCCGGGGCCTCCTGGCTCGTGGGGTGGATGCAGGGTGCCTACACGATTTGCGGGCATCGAGCGCTGACGTCCGGCCCGTGCCCTCTGCCAGACTGCCTGGCGTGATCGCCCGCGACCAGGCCCTGGCGGCTCTGCAGAGCGATGAGTTCGACGTCATCGTCGTCGGCGGCGGCATCACGGGCGCCGGCGTGGCCCTCGACGCGGCCTCCCGCGGCTACAGCGTCGCGCTGGTCGAGCGCGCCGATTTCGCCGTCGGGGACCTCGAGCCGCTCGTCGAAGCTCGTCCACGGCGGGCTGCGCTACCTGCAGAACTTCGACCTCGGGCTCGTCCGCGAGGCGCTGCTCGAGCGCCAGCTGATGGTCGCGCTCGCGCCGCACCTCGTCAAACCGCTGCCGCTGGTGGTGCCGGCCTTCGAAGGGGCCAAGCCCGACCGGCTCGTCGGCGTCGGCCTGAACCTCTACGACGTGATGGCGGTGGAGCGCGGGCGCCTGCGCGGCCGCCGCGCGCGCCGCAAGGGCGAGGCGCGCAACGCCGCCGAGCGTGCCGAGGTCGGCGAGGCGCCCGAGGCGCCCGAGGCCGACGAGTCCTGGAGCCCGGCGCGCCACCGCGTGATCTCGGGCGAGGAGGTGGTCGAGCTGCTGCCCGCGCTCGCCGCCCGCGAGCCGACCTCCGGCTACCTGTTCTACGACTGCCAGACCGATGACTCGCGGCTCGTGCTGACGGTCCTCGGCGAGGCGGAGCGCTTCGGCGCCGTGTGCGCGAACCGGCTCGACGTGACCGGGCTGCTCGAGCAGGACGGGCGCGCGAGCGGGGTGCAGGTGCGCGACCTGGAGTCCGGCACCGAGTTCGAGGTGCGGGCGCCGAACGTCGTCAACGCGACCGGTGTGTGGGCCGACCAGCTGCGCCCACAGGAGCTGCACGTCGAGGCCGAGCTGCCCTCGATCCGGCCCAGCCGCGGCACCCACATCACGATCAAGCACTCCGAGCTGCCGCTCGTCGGCGGCGCGATCGTCCCGGCCGGCAGCGGGCGCTCGATCTTCGCGCTGCCCTGGCTCGGCCACGCGCTGATCGGCACGACCGACAACGACTACGAGGGCCCGCTCGAGCATGTCGAGCCCTCCCAGGAGGACATCGCCTACCTGCTCGACGCCGTCAACGGCTTCTTCGGCTCCGACTTCGGCCCGGACAATCTGACCGGCGCCTTCGCGGGCGTGCGCCCGCTGATCTCCACCGGCGACCCGAAGAAGTCGGTGGACATCTCGCGCAAGGCCGAGCTGTACGAGACCTCCTCGGGCATGATCACGATCACCGGCGGCAAGCTCACGACCTGGCGTCGGATGGCGAAGATGACGGTCGACCGGCTCGTCGAGCGCGAAGCTCGCGAAGCGGCCTGCCGCACGCACGAAATCCCGCTCGGCCAGGCGATCTCGCCCGATGAGCTGCCGCGGCTGGAGGGGGTCGCCGAGGACGCCTACCAGGCGCTCGCCTCCCGCTACGGCCACGCCGCGTTCCAGGTGCTCGAGATCGCCGCCGAGCGCGGCGAGCTGACCCAGCCGATCGTGCCCGACTGCCCGGACCTGCTGGCCGAGGTCGCGCTCGCGGCGCGCCACGAGCAGGCCCGCAGCATCGGCGACGCGCTGCTGCGCCGCACCCGCCTCGGGCTGCTCGCCGCGCGCGAGCTGGGGGCCGAGGGCGAGGCGGTCCGGCGCGTGGGGGAGGTGCTCGCGCGCGAGCTCGGCTGGGACGAGCGCCGGCTGGCGACCGAGCTCGACGCGTTCGCGGCCGAGTCCGCCGCCGAGGGCATCCTCCGGGAGCCCGCCCGCCCCCCGGAGCCCGCCCGTTGAACGCCCCCCGGCGGCGCCTGCTCGCGCGCGGCATGGAGCTCGAGCTCGGCGCGCGCCCGCTGCTGATGGGGATCGTCAACGCATCGCCCGATTCGTTCAGCGACCGCGGGCTGCACCAGGGGCTCGACGCTCAGGTCGCGCTGGGCGAGCGGCTTCTCGCTGACGGCGCCGATCTGCTCGACGTCGGGGGCGAGTCGGCCTCGACGGGCTCGCCGCCGGTCGCGGCCGAGGAGGAGATCGCGCGGGTCGTGCCGCTGGTCGAGCGCCTCGCGGGCGACCTCGGGGCGCTCGTCTCGGTGGACACCTACAAGCCGGCGGTCGCCCGCGCCGCGATCGAGGCGGGGGCGCGGATCGTCAACGACGTGAGCGGCCTTCGCGACCCCGGGCTTGCGACGGTGTGTGCGCAGACAGGCGCGGCGCTCGTGCTGATGCACACCGCCGCCGCCCCGCGCGAACGGCGCCAGGACCCGGATCTCTACGAGGACATCGTCGCGGAGGTGCTCGCGTTCCTGCACGAGCGGATCGAGACGGCGCTCGCGGCGGGGATGGAGCGCGAGCAGCTGATCGTCGATCCCGGTCCCGACTTCGCCAAGACCCCCGCGCAGACGATCCGGCTGCTGTCCTGCGCCGGGCGCCTGCACGAGCTCGGCAGGCCGCTGCTGATGGCGATCTCGCGCAAGGACTTCATCGGCGCGCTGACGGGGCGCGCGCCGCACGAGCGGCTGGCGGGCACGCTCGCCGCCCTCGCCCACGGCCTCCACGAGGGCGCCCACATCTTCAGGCTGCACGACATCGACGCCGCCGGCGACTACCTGGCTGTACGCGCAGCCCTGATGGGCGAACACGCGATCGACGAGGAGCTCCGGCTCTCCGAGGAGATCCGCCACAGCCGCTAGGGTGGCCGTCAAAGGGTGCCCGCCGCTGTCCAACGCCGCGGGACGCCAACCGCCCATCACAGAAAGAAGGACCCAAGATGGCAGTGCTAGACCGTTCCGAGCTGGAAGCAAGCCCGCTCGCCGACCTCCACGCGATCGCCGATCAGATCGGCCTCGACGGCTTCCGCAGGCTTCGCAAGGCGGACCTCATCGATGCCATCCTCGGTGAGTCCGGGGGCGGCGGCGACGCCGACACCGACGCCGAGGCCGGCGACGGCGAGCGCCCCCGCGCGCGCCGTCGCCGTACGCCGCGCCTGCGCCGCTCGCGCTCGGAGGAGGAGGGCGAGGAGACGGCCGCCGAGGCCGACACGGAGGCCGAGCCGGCCGAGGAGGAGGAGGAGAGCGCTCCGGCGCCGCGCTCACGCGCGCGCCGTGGCGGGCGCCAGCAGGCCGCAGCCGAGG
This sequence comes from uncultured Solirubrobacteraceae bacterium, assembly GCA_963738815.1. Classification (GTDB taxonomy): domain Bacteria; phylum Actinomycetota; class Thermoleophilia; order Solirubrobacterales; family Solirubrobacteraceae; genus Palsa-744. The sequence goes on along the minus strand of CAVTXW010000011.1, from coordinate 138,812 downwards.
AGGAGGCCGAGCCGGCCAAGGAAGAGGAGGAGGAGAGCGCTCCGGCGCCACGCTCGCGCTCGCGCCGTGGCGGGCGCTCACGCGGCGAGGGTACGCGCCGAGGCGGGCGCGAGGAGGCCGAGGAGGAGGAGTCCGCACGGGTCGCGGAGGGCGTCGTCGAGGTGCTCGGCAACGGCTCCGCCTTCCTGCGCGTCGACCCGCCCGAGCCCTCCGACGAGGACGTCTACATCTCGGCGGCGCAGGTGCGCCGCTGCGAGCTGGTCTCCGGCGACCGCGTCGCGGGGCCGGTCCGCACGCCGCGCCGCTCGGAGCGATACCCCTCGCTGGTCAGGATCGACACGATCAACGGCGCCTCCGCCGACTCGGTCTCTGACGGTGCGCGCTACGAGGACCTGCCGGTCGCCTGGCCCGCAGAGCGCCTGGCGCTGGGCTCCAAGGACAAGACGCTGGAGGCGATCGAGTGGCTGACGCCGCTCGGGCGCGGCTCGCGCGCGACGATCGTGGGGCCGCGCGGCGCGGGCAAGTCCGACACGCTGCGGCGGCTGTACGAGGCGTTGAAGGGGACCGAGGGCCTCGAGCTGAGCCTCGTGCTGCTCGGCGCCCGCCCCGAGGAGATCGCCGACATCCAGGCCGCGGAGGGCGATGAGGCGGCTCCTCTCGCCGCGGCGCTCACGTTCGCGGCCTCCGCCGACACCCAGGCGCAGGCGCTGGAGCGCGCGCTCGACGCGGCGCGGCGCATCGCCTCGCGCGGCGGCGACGCGGTCGTCCTCGTCGACGGGCTCGACGGCCTGCACCCACATGCCGCGCGCCGCGCGCTGTCGGCGGCGCGCAACCTGCGCGAGGCAGGCTCGGTCACCGTGATCGCGACCGCGACCGCCCCGGTGGGCGGTGAGACGAGCGTGATCGCCCTCGACGCGGCCGTTGCCGCCTCCGGGGGGGAGCCGATGCTCGACCTCGGCGCGGGCGGGACGCTGCGCGCGGAGCTGCTCGTGGGTGAGGACGGGGCGGAGGCGATACGCAAGGCGCGCGCCGCCGCGCTCTCGTAAGCGCGGTAGCGCGCAGGCCGCCACGAGTACATTGCGAGCGGTGCCACCGCACCGCTCGCAGGCCAGATTCAGTGCCAGGCGGTGGACTGCTGGACTCAGACGCTCACGCGCCGGCCTGCGAGGCCTTCAAGCCCGGTGGGGCGCCGGTGCCCTAAGCCGCGGCGTCGGAGCGGCGGTAGGCGACCCGGTTCCACGAGGGCTCGGGTGCCAGCTCGATCGGCTCGCCGGGGCCGGATGAGTTCGGCTGCACGTAGGCGAACGCTCCCGTCTCCTCGTCGAAGGCGACGCTGAGCTCGCCCTCCTTCACGCGCTGATCCAGCCAGGCGCCGCGGAACACGAGGCGGCGCAGCCAATGTACGAGCGAGCGCTCGGCCGGGCCGACCAGCTCGGGCCAGCAGTCGTTGACGTGTTCTCCGAGGGCCGAGGCCGGGTCGATGATCTCCCCGTTGACCGCGAGGTTCACCAGGTCTTCAAGCTCCTCGGTGCCGAGTCGCCCGCCGACGAAGCCGAGCTTCAGGGCGGCCTGCTCGCAGCGCTGCGAGAAGTCGGCCTCGTTGAACGTGAAGCGGAGCTCGCCGTATTCGAGGACGAAGTCCTCGCCGGAGTCGTAGTTTTCGCGTCGCGCGGTTTCCATGGCGTCCGAGTCGTTCCGGAGACCGAAAAAACGGCCTCTCGTCGGGATCATACGGCTGGTTCCTGCCCCGGCGACTGCGGTGCATGGGATGTTGCATGCACACCGGCCGGACGGACTGTTCGGCGCCCGCTCGGCAGGCGCCGGCCGGGGTCGGCGCCGGTACGCTGCCGGGCGGTGGCTCGGCTGACCCAACACGGACTGCGGCTCGCTTTGGGCGCTGCCGACGGCGGGGCCGGATGCCTCGCCAGCATGTAGCGTCAGGGCCATGGCGCGCCTCTCAGAGCACGGGCTGCGTCGATCCGTCGGCGTTCCGGGTCTGTTCGCAACCGCCTACGGCAACGTCGGCTCCTCGATCTACTACGCCTTGGGGCTCGTCGCCGCCCACGCTCTCGGGCTGACGCCGCTCGTCTTCATGTTCGCCGGCGGCCTGTTCGTGCTGACGGCCAAGACCTACGCCGAGGGCGCTGCGATGTTCCCGGAAGCGGGCGGATCCTCATCGTTCGCCCGCCACGCGTTCAACGACGTCGTCTCGTTCTTCGCGGGCTGGGCGCTGAGCCTCGACTACATCATCACGATCGCGATCTCGGCGTTCTTCGTGCCGCACTACCTCGGCGCGTTCTTCCCGGCGCTGACCCACAACCCCGGCGACATCATCGGCGGCCTCGTCACGATCGCGCTGCTCGCCGCGCTCAACATCCGCGGTCTCGGCGAGTCGGCCAAACTCAACCTCGTCCTCGCGATCACCGACCTGTGCACGCAGATCCTGCTCGTGATCCTGGGCGTCGCGCTCGTCCTGGACCCCAAGCTCCTGATCGACCAGGTCCACCTCGGCGTGGCGCCCACCTGGACGCAGGTGATCTTCGCGCTCTCGGTCGCGATGGTCGCCTACACGGGCATCGAGACCGTCTCGAACATGGCCGAGGAGGCCAAGGACCCGGGCCACGACGTGCCCAAGGCGGTCAACCTCGTGCTGTTCGCCGTGCTCGGCGTCTATGCGGGCATCTCGGTCGTGGCGCTCTCGGCGCTGCCGGTCATCCACCACGCCGCCGGCTACTCGCCCGAGCTCAAAGAAACCTTCCATCACGCCGGCTACGCGACCGCGCTGGGCGGCCACTACGAAAACGACCCGGTCCTCGGGATCATCGACAAGCTCGGCCTGCACGGGGCGACGCTCACGATCGCGCGCGACTACGTCGGCGTCCTCGCCGCGACGATCCTGTTCATCGCCACCAACGCCGGGCTGATCGGCATGTCGAGGCTGTCGTGGTCGCTGGCCGAGCACCGCCAGCTGCCCGCGATCTTCTCCCAGCTGCACCCGCGCTACCGGACGCCGTGGTTCACGATCATCTTCTTCTCGGCGCTAGCCGCGCTGCTGATCCTGCCCGGCGAAACCACCTTCCTGGGCAACCTGTACGCGTTCGGGGCGATGCTGTCGTTCACGGCCGCCCACGTGTCGGTCGTCGCGCTGCGCGTGAAGGAGCCCGACCGGCCGCGACCGTACCGGATGCCGTGGAACGTGCGGATCCGCGGGTCATCGATCCCGCTCACCGCCGTGCTCGGCGGGATCGGGACGTTCGCCGCGTGGTGCTCGGTCGTGGTGCTGCACGGCGAGGCCCGCACCATCGGCCTGCCGTGGATGTTCTTCGGGATGATCGGCTACTTCCTGTACCGCCGCCGTCAGGGTCTCAGCCCGTGGCGCTCCTACAAGATCGAGCGCCCGGAGCGCCCACCCGACTTCGAGGAGCTCGAGTACCGCACCGCGCTCGTGCCGATCTTCGGCGACGACGTCTCAGCCTCCGCGCTGCATGCCGCTGCGAAGCTGATCGGCGAAGACGGCATCGTCTACGCGGTCTACGTGCTGCCCGTTCCCAGCCAGCTGTCCTTGGAGTCGGGGCTCGAGGAGGAGGAGCTGCACGGGCGCTCGGTGCTCGAGAGCGCCCGCATCCAGGCGCGGCGCTCGGGCATCAAGATCCGCACCGGCCTGATCCGCACCCGCAACCCCGGCTCGGCGCTCGTCGAGGAAGCCGAACGTGTCGGCTCCGACGTCATCTACTGGTCGACGATCCACGCCCCGCGCGGCGAGCACGGGATCGGGCCGACCGCCGCATACCTGCTGAAGGTGCGGCCGTGCCGGGTCATCATCGAGACCGACAGCCGGCCGGGAGCGCGTGCGAACGGAGCCGGATCGCCGGCCGAAGCGCTTGCCGGGACGGGGTGAACGCCGCCGCGGCTTGAGGCCGGCACCGAGCGCCGGCCGATCTCGCTTTCACTGGCGAGGCGCCTGCTGGGGCGGTCGAGCGCCGGGCCCGGGCGCCTGCGCCCTAGCGCCCCAGCGCCGAGCGCAGCGCCTCGTCGAGCTCGGGGTGGCGGTACGGGAACGAGAGCATCAGCGGCTTGGCCGGCACCGCGCGCACGCCGCTCGTCACGATCTGGGCCATCTCGCCGTAGATCGCGCTGAGCGCGATGCCCGGCACCGGCAGCACCGCCGGGCGGTGAAGCGCGCGCCCGAGGGCGCGCGAGAAGTCGCGGTTGGTGACCGGCACGGGCGCGGAGGCGTTGACCGGCCCCTCCCAGCGCTCGTCGCCGAGCGCTGCCGTGAACATCCCGACGACGTCCTCGGCGTGGATCCAGGGCATGTACTGGCGCCCTCCGGCGACCGGCCCGCCGATCCCGAGCTGGAAGGGCAGCAGCATCTTCGCGAGCGCCCCGCCGGTGCGGTCGAGCACGACCCCGGTGCGGATTCGTACGACCCTGATCCCCAGCTGCTCGGCGTCCCGGGCCCGCGCCTCCCAGGCGACGCAGACCTCGGCCAGGAAATCGCGCCCGGGGGCTGCCTCCTCGTCGATCGGCTCCGAGCCGCGGGCGCCGTAGTAGCCGCTGGCCGAGGATGACACCAGCACCCGAGGCCGCGGCTCGGCCTCGCGCAGACCCGCGAGGAGGTTCTCGGTGCCGATCACGCGGCTGTCGCGGATCGCGCGCCTGACGGCGGGCGTCCAGCGCTGGGACACCGGCTCGCCGGCGAGGTGGGCGACCGCGTCGCGGCCGGCAAGGGCCTGCGCCGGGGCCGCTTCCTCGACCGGGTCCCAGCGGTAGGTCTCGACCTCGCCGAGGGAGTGCTGCGCGCGCACGGGTTCGCGGCTGAGGATCGTGACCTCCCAGCCTTGGCGCTGCAGCTCGCCGACCAGGCGGCGGCCGATCATGCCGCTCGCGCCCGAGACCGTGATCGCGGGAATCGCGGATCCCTCCTCAGCCGCGGCCGTCGGCCGCCCCGGCGGCGGGCGTGACGGCGTCGCCCTGCGCGTAGCCGACCTGGAGGCCGGCTTCGGCCGTGCCCGCGGCGCGCGCCTGCTCGGCCACAGCGGCCGCGACCGCCGGCGCGACGTCGCGGTTGAAGACCGACGGGATGATGTAGTCCTCGCGCAGCTCGTCCTCAGGGACGATCGAGGCGATCCCGCGCGCGGCCGCCATCTTCATCTCCTCGGTGATGGCCCGCGCGCGCACGTCCAGGGCCGCCCGGAAGATCCCGGGGAAGGCGAGCACGTTGTTGATCTGGTTGGGGAAGTCCGAGCGCCCGGTGGCCATGATCCGCACGTGCGGCGCCGCCTCCTCGGGATGAACCTCGGGCGTCGGGTTGGCCATCGCGAAGACCATCGCGTCGCGGTTCATGCGCGCGAGCGCCTCAGCGGGCATCACCCTCGCGCCCGAGAGCCCGATCAGCAGGTCGACGCCGTCGATCAGCTCGGCGGGGGCGCCGGACAGGCAGTCCGGGTTCGTGACCTCGGCGAACCAGCGCTTCACCGGGTTCATCGAGCCGTCCAGGTAGTCCTCGCGCTGGACGTGCAGCCCGCCCCGGGAGTCGGCGCCGACGATCCGCGTCACGCCGGCCGCGCGCAGGATCCGCGTGACGGCGATCCCGGCGGCGCCGAGGCCGATGATGAGCACGCTCAGGTCCTCGACGTTGCGCCCCGTGAGCTTGACGGCGTTCAGCACCGCGGCCATCACGACGACCGCTGTGCCGTGCTGGTCGTCGTGGAAGACGGGGATCTCGAGCTCGGAGATCAGCCGCTGCTCGATCTCGAAGCAGCGCGGCGCGGAGATGTCCTCCAGGTTGATCCCGCCGAACCCGGGCGCCATCAGCTTGACCGTTTGGACGATCTCCTCGGTGTCGGTCGTGTCGAGGCAGATCGGGAACGCGTCGACGCCGGCGAACTCCTTGAACAGACAGCACTTGCCCTCCATCACGGGCATCGCGGCCTTCGGCCCGATGTTGCCGAGGCCGAGCACCGCCGTCCCGTCGGAGACCACGGCCACCGTGTTGCGCTTGATCGTGTACTGGAAGGCCTTGTCCTCGTCCTCGGCGATCGCCAGACACACGCGCGCCACGCCCGGCGTGTAGACCATCGACAGGTCGTCGCGGGTCTTCAGCGGGTGCTTGTTGGACTGTTCGATCTTGCCGCCGACATGGAGCAGGAAGGTGCGGTCGGTCTTGTCGATCACCTCGGCGCCGGCGACCGCTTCGATCGCGGCCAGGATGCGATCCCAGTGCTCGCTGTCGGCGGCGTCCACCACGATGTCGCGCAACGCCCCCGCGGCGTCGCTCTCGACCACGTCGACGGCGCCCACGACGCCGCCCGCCTCCCCGATCGCGGTCGTGGCACGGCCGAGCACGCCCGGGCTGTCGTCGAGCTTCACGCGGATGGTCAGGCGGTACTGCGCGCTCGGTGTGGCGCTCACTGCGGCTCCCTCCTTGGCTGGCGGCACGGGATCTTCTCAAAGATCCGCCCGCACGATGCGATGGATCGGCCGGCGCTCCGTGCCGGCCTCGGCACCGCCGGCCCGCCGCGCTCCGGGCGGAGACGTAGAGTGGGAAGCGATGGCGGCCGCAGGCAAAGAGCGCGAGCGCGGGGCGACATCGGCCGGCGCGGCCGACCGCAGGCTGTTCCTGATCGACGGCCCGAGCCTCGTCTACCGCGCCTTCTTCGCCCTGCCCGAGTCGATCGCGACCTCGACCGGGGTGCCGACGAACGCGATCTTCGGCTTCGCCTCGATGCTGGTGAAGATCGTCACCGAGTACGGCGTGCAGCCGACGGTCGTGGCGTGGGACGCCGGCACCTCCGGGCGCAACGAGCTGTTCGCCGACTACAAGGCCTCGCGGCGCTCGCGACCGGACCTGCTCAAGCAGCAGTGGCCCGCGATGGCGCCCCTCGTCGAGGCCTTCGGCTACACGAACGTCACGATCGAGGGCTATGAGGCCGACGACGTGATCGCTTCGCTCGCCGAGCGCGCGATGCGCGCCGAGCCTCCCGTCCCGGTGATGATCGTCACCGGCGACCGCGACGTCTTCCAGCTGATCGACGAGGACGGGCTCGTCAAGGTGATGGCGACCTCGCGCGGGATCACCGAGACGAAGATCTACGACCGGCGCGCGGTGATCGACCGCTACGGCATCGGGCCCGAGCTGATCCCGGACTTCTACGGCCTGAAGGGCGACACCTCGGACAACATCCCGGGCATCCCCGGCATCGGGGACAAGACCGCGAGCGAGCTGCTGCAGTCGTTCGGGACGCTCGATGAGGTGCTCGCGAACGTCGAGCAGGTGAAAGGCGCCAAGCGCAAACAGAACCTGGTCGAGCACGCCGAGGACGCGCGCCTCTCGCGAGAGCTCGCGACCGTGCGGCGCGACCTCGACGTGGACCTCGACGTGGCGCTCGAGGCCGGGCGCGAACCGGAGCGCTCGCGGCTGCGCGAGTTCTTCCGCGAGTACGAGCTGCGCGACCCGCTGCGGCGTCTGGAGGAGGCGCTGGGCGACCCCGACGCCGCCGCGCCGGCCAGCGCCACCGAGGTGACGCTGACGGCGTCGCTGCGGGCGGGGGCGCCCGCCGACATCGGCGCGCTCGGCTCCGCCGATGCCGAGATCTGCCTCGTGGTCGAGGAGGTCGAGGCGCCCGAGGGTGAGCTGTTCGCCGAGGGCGCGCCGTGGCGCTTCGCGGCGGTCGCCGCCGGCGAGGCGGTCGCGGGCGACTGCGACGGGCCCGAGGAAGTTGTCGCAGCCGCCGACGGCCGGCCGGTCGTCGCGCACGACGCGAAGGCGCTGCGCACCGTTCCGGGAGGGCTTGCCCACGACACCCTCCTCGGCGCCTATCTGCTGGACCCGGCTCGCCGCGGGTACCCGCTCGAGGAACTGTGCGAGGAACGGGGGCTCGGCAGCGACCTCGAAGACGAGCTCGCGGCGCGCGCGGTGATGATGGGCGCGCTCGCCGACTGGCAGCGCGAGCAGATCGCAGAGCGCGGCCTCGAGGCCGTCATGGCGGAGATCGAGCTGCCGCTCGTGCCGGTGCTGCGCGAGCTGGAGCTGCTCGGCGTGCGGCTGAACCTCGAGCGTCTCGCCGGCATCACCGAGCGCGTGCGCGAGGAGATCGGCGGCCTGGAACGCGAGATCTTCGAGCTCGCCGGCGAGGAGTTCACCATCGGCTCCCCGCAGCAGCTCGGCGAGATCCTCTTCGAGCGCCTCGGCCTGTCGCGAAAGCGCCGCGGCAAGACCGGCTACTCGACCGACGCGCGCGTGCTGCAGGCGATCCGCGCCGAGCACGAGATCGTGCCCAAGATCGAGCGCTGGCGCGAGCTCTCGACCCTCATCAAGACCTACCTCGACGTGTTGCCCGAGCAGGCCGACGCCGAGTCGCGGATCCACACCACCTTCCTGCAGGCGGTCGCCACCACGGGCCGCCTGTCGAGCACCAACCCGAACATGCAGAACGTCCCGATCCGCACGCCTCTCGGCCGCGAGATCCGTGGCTGCTTCGAGGCTGAGCCCGGCCGGATCCTGATCTCCGCCGACTACTCGCAGATCGAGCTGCGCGTGCTCGCGCAGGCGGCGCAGGAGGACGCGCTGATGGAGATCTTCAAGCGCGGCGAGGACGTGCACACGGCGACCGCCTCGCGCGTGTTCGGCGTGACCGCGGATGAGATCGACCCGGGCATGCGCTCGAAGGCGAAGATGATCAACTACGGCATCGTCTACGGCCTCTCCGACTACGGGCTCGCGGACCGCCTGAACATCCCGCGCGAGGAGGCCAAGGAGTTCATCGACGCCTACCTCGAGCGCTTCCCGCACGTCGCCGAGTTCATGGCGGCGACGATCGAGCGGGCCAAGGAGGAGGGCTACGTCAAGACGCTGTGGGGCCGGCGCCGCCAGATCCCCGAGCTGCGCGCCCGCAACTACCAGGTGCGCACGCTCGGCGAGCGCCTCGCGGTCAACACGGTCGTCCAGGGCACCGCCGCCGACATCATCAAGCTGGCGATGGTCCGCACCCACGCGGCCCTGGCCGAGTCGGGCCTCGAGACGAAGCTGCTGCTGACGATCCACGACGAGCTGCTCTTCGAAGGCCCGCCCGAGGAGGCCAAGGACGCGAGCGCGCTCGTCGAGCGCGAGATGGTCGGCGTCTGGGAGCCGAACGAGCCGCCACTCGCCGTGGACATCGGCTCCGGGCAGAACTGGCTCGAGGCGAAGTGACGCGCAGCCTCGCGATCTTGCTCGGCGCGGGCGCCGGCGCGCTGGTCGGCATGCAGGCGCCGATCAACTCCCGCCTCGGCAAGACGGTGGGCGGCGTGCAGGCGGCGACGTTCTCGTTCCTCGTCGGCACGGCGGCGCTGGTGGCGATCAGCTTCATCCTGCGCGGCGGCCTCAGCTCGCTCGGGCACGTCGGCAAGGTCCCTTGGTGGGCGCTTGTCGGCGGTCTGCTCGGCGCCATCTACGTGTTCGTCGCGCTGGAAGCCGTGAAGACGCTCGGCGCCAGCGGGCTGACGGCGGTGGTCATCACGGGGCAGCTCACGATGTCGGTCGTGATCGACCGGCTTGGCCTGCTCGGCGTGGCGAAGGCGCCCATCACCGTCCACCGCGTGCTCGGGATCGTGCTGCTGGTCGCGGGCGTCGCGCTGGTCGTGCGCAAGTGAGGGCGGCCCGCTGAGCGCGTAGCGCGCCGCGGCGCCGCTCAGCTGAGGGCGGCGGCGAAGCCCTCGCGCCAGCTGCGCCGGCCGGGCTCCCACGCCAGCTCGCTCCTGGCGCGCTCGTTCGAGGCGCCCTGCGCGCCCGTCATCACGGCGACCCCGTACTCGCCGGCGGCCAGGCGGGCGAGGAACGCGGGTACCCGCATCGGCCGCGGCGCGCCCGCGGCCTGGGCGAGCGCCGGCAGCCACTCGGCGACCGGCGCCGGGTCGTCGTCGACGACGTTGTAGACGCCCGGGGGCGCGCCGAGCGCGAGGACCGTCGCGGCGGCCGCGTCGTCGACGTGCACGAAGGACCACACGCCGGCGCCGGAGCCGACCACCGGCATGCGCCGGCGCCGGAGGTCGGCGACGATCGAGCCGTCGGGCGCGATCGCGCTGCCGGGTCCGTAGAAGTAGCCGTAGCGGAGCACCGTCCCGCCGGCGTCGAGCGTGGTCTGCTCGAGCGTCTTGACGGCGTTCGCGGTACGCGCGAACGACGCGGGTGGGTCGAGCACGAGCGGGTCCTCCTCGGAGTGGATCGCCCCGTTCGGGCCGGGCTCGTACATGAACGCGATGCTCTGGGCGATCAGCCGCGGCACGCCCGCGCCGCGGGCGGCGCCGGCGAGGATCCGCGAGCCCTCGCTGCGCAGGCGGTCGTTGCGCTCGAAGTCCCGCTCGATGTGGCGCGGGTCGATCCGTTTCGGCAGCGCCGTCAGCTGGTTGACGACCGCGTCCGGGCGCGCCTGCGCGACGGCCTCCGCGACGGCGCTCGCGTCGAGCGCATCCGCGATCGCGGCCTCCGCGCCGGCGGCGCGGGCCTGCTCGGCGCGCTCGGCGCTGCGGCACATCGCCGTCACCTCGTGGCCCGACGCGAGGAGGGCGGGCACGAGACGGCGGCCGATGACGCCGGTCGCGCCGGCCAGGAACACCCTCACGAGGCGACGGCGAGCCCATCGGCGAGCCCGTCGGCGACGGCGGGCGCGCCCGGGCTCGATGCGGGGCCTCCGTTCGCGGCGACCCCGGCGCCGGCGGGGTCGCTCCCCGTCTCGAGACGCGCACATGCCATGCCCTCGCTGAAGCCCGCGGCGCCGAGCCCGAACGCGCCGTTGAAGCGCGAGCGCAGGTTCTCGACGGCGATCAGGTGCACGAGCTCGACCAGCTCGGCGTCGCCGCCCAGACGACCCCGCAGCTCCTCCAGCAGTTCCGGTGCGACCGCGACGGGGGTCCGCGTCATCGCGACCGCGAGGTCGAGCACGAGGCGCTCGGTCTCGTCGAAGTGCTCGCTGTCGCGGTAACGGTGCAGATCGAGCAGCTGGGCCTCATCGACGCCCTTGGCGCGGGCCTCGAAGGAGCCGATGTCCTGGCACATCTCACAGCCCTGCATGACCGCGGACTTCAGTACCGCCAGCGCCCGCAGATGCTCGGGGACGAGCGGACGCTTGCGCGACGCTCTTCTCGAGCTGGGCATACCCGACGAGCTGGCGGAAGCGGTGCGCGCGCACGGGGATGTCGGGGGTCAGCAGCGACTTGCCGGTCATGCGGCGCACTTCCCAGCGCGCGAGCGCGTAGGTGAGGCGGATCAGAGGATGACGGCGTGTCGGGACGCCTTCGACGACGGTCATGTCGTGCTCCTTTCGGCTCGGGGGGAGGAGGAGACCGAAGTTCGTGCGAGCGGGTTGGGAGCCCTCGGCGCCGCCACGCCGGGACCCGGCGCCGCTCTGTTCTCATCGCGGGCGGCGAAGCGCCACATCCAGGCGAGCAGCGCGGTGCTCGCGAGCAGCGAGACGAAGTCGAACCAGCCCGTCCAGCGAGGGTGAGCGGAGCTCGCGTCGACGAGGTGGTTGACCGTGTGCAGGCCGAACTGCACCGTCGAGATCGCGAGCACGGGGACGCGCCAGGAGCGACGGCTGATCGCGACGAGGGCACCGACGCCCATCGCGGCGCTGTAGGTCGCGAAGTCGCGGATGTAGTGCCGGTTGAGCTCTTCGAAGGGCCCGATTGCGGTGAAGAAGGTGTGCGGCGTGATCGTCATGAACACCGCGAGGAGGAGGTTGTAAGCCGCGAGCACGATCAGCCCGGCCTGGAACAGGACCGGGTCCTCCGGTGTCGCATGGCGGCCTCGACGGACGGGGGCGGGCTCGTCCCCGCCGTCGCCCGGCTCCGACGGGCGGCCGTGGGCTTGCTCTGGCATGGCGGTGACGATATGTTCTGGCTGGTCCATCGTAAAGGACCAATTCGAGGCCGTAAATGGGTACCAATGCTCCAGCCGCCGCACCCGCTCCGGCCGCCGCGCGCGGCGAGGAGCTGCTGCTCGAGCTCGAGCGGCAGAACGGAACGCCGCTGCGCGCCCAGCTCGAGGACGGCCTGCGCGAGGCCGTCCGCAGCGGGCGCCTCGCGGCGCACGTCCGCCTTCCGGCGACCCGCGCCCTGGCCGCCGATCTCGGGATCTCGCGGCGCCTGGTCGTCGACGCATACGCCCAGCTGCTCGCCGAGGGGTACCTCGTCGCCCGGCGGGGCGCCGGCACGTTCGTCGCCGACGGCGCCGCCCCGCACGAGCCGCCGGCCGTGGAGCGCGCGACGCCGCCGCTGCGCTTCGACTTCTTCCCGGGCTACCCGGACCTGGCCACGTTCCCCCGGCGGCTGTGGCTGCGCGCGCTGCGCGAGACGCTCCGCGACGCCCCGGACCGTGCGCTCGGCTACCCCGATCCGCGTGGCGCCTCCGCGCTGCGCCGTGCCCTCGCCGGGCACCTCCGCCGCGTGCGGGGGGTGGCGGCCGACCCGGAGTCGATCGTCGTCTGCTCCGGCGCGGCGCAGGCGCTCGCGCTGATCGGCGCCGAGCTGGCGGGCAGGACGATCGCGGTCGAGGACCCCGGGCTTCCCGCCCACCACGCGATCCTCGCCTCGGCCGGTGCGCGCCTCGTCCCGCTGGAGGTCGACGCCGACGGAGCGCGCGTCGAGCAGCTGCGCGCGATCTCCCCACACGCGGTGATCCTGACCCCGGCGCACCAGTCGCCCACGGGCGTCGCGCTCTCGCCCTCGCGCCGAGCCGCGCTGCTCGCCTGGGCCGGGGAGACCGGGGCGATCGTGATCGAGGACGACTACGACGCCGAGTTCCGCTACGACCGCGCTCCGCTCGGGGCGATGCAGGGCCTGGCCCCGGAGCGCGTCCTCTACACCGGCACGGCGAGCAAGACGCTCTCGCCCGCGTTGCGGCTGGGATGGATGGTGCTCCCCGCACGGCTGCGCGAGGCCATCGCCCAGCGCAAGCTGCTCGCCGACCACGGCTCGCCAACGCTCGACCAGCTCGCGCTCGCACGGCTTTTCGAGAGCGGCGCCTACGACCGCCATCTGCGCGGGGCGCGGCGGCGCTATCGCGCGCGCCGTGACGCGCTGGTCGCCGCCGTCGCACGCCATCTGCCGGGCGCTTCGGTCACAGGCCTGGCCGCCGGCCTGCACGCGACCGTGCGCCTGCCCGCGCCCGTGGACGGCATCGCGCTCGCGCGAGCGGCTGCCCGCGAATCGGTTGGGATCTACCCGCTCGGCTACGCCTACATGACCCCGCGGCCCTGCGACGACGGGCTGATCCTCGGCTACGCCAACCTTCCCGAGCCCGCCATCGAGGAGGGGGTCCGGCGGCTGGCGCGCGCGCTCGACGCGCTCGGCGTGGAGTGAGGCCCGGCCCCCGCGCGCTAGGCCCGGGCGCCCGCGACGGGGGAGGCGATCGCCCGCTCGGCGAGGCGCGCCGCCCGGCTCGGGCCGGGGCCGGCGGCGACGTATGAGGGCGGCGCGATCGCGAGGTACTGGTCGAAGGCCCAGCGCGTCAGGCGGCGCGACTCGAACGCGCGCACCATGTGGGTGATGGCGCGGCTCGGGGTGATCTGGCCGATCGCGCGCTGCGCGTTCAGCAGCCAGCGGAACTTGCGCTCGTGCGCGTCTGAGAAGGCGCCGTAGCCGAGCAGCGCCTGCTCACGGGAGCGGTGCCCGCTCACGACAGCGCGCAGCTCGCGCCCGCAGGCCAGGCCGAAGTAGAGCGCGGTGCGGATGCCCTCGGCGGTCAGGGGCAGGCAGTGACCGGCGGAGTCCCCGGCGAAGAAGACGCCGTCCTCGGCCGCGCGGCGCAGCTGGTGGGGGATCCAGTTGCCCTGGTAGCCCTCGGGTGGCAGTCCGAGGTCGCCTGCGAGGCGGACCGTCGGCTCCTTGACGTGATGAGAGGGCCAGAACGAGCCCACGCCGACGCGCAGCTCGTCGCGGGCCGGGAAGCTCCACGAGTAGCCGGCGCGAACGTACTTCGCGTCGATCCACAGCTCCATGTCGCGGCCGGAGCCCGCCGGGTGGACCTCGAGGCCTCTGGACAGTTTCGCGTCGGGGGGCTGGATCGGTGTCGCGTTCGAGAGCACGCGCCGCCAGCCGAGCGCGTCGACGATCAGCGGGGCGCGCAGCTCGCCACGGTCCGTGAACGACGGTGTCTCCGCGGCGGCCCGTCACGGTCGCCGTCTCGAACTCGGCATCGCCGCTGCGGTCCCAGAGCAGCGCGCAGAGCTCGCGGTAGTCGAAGGTCGAGAACGACCACGGCAGCTGCCAGCGGGCCGTCCGCCAGGGCGTGTGAACGACGAGCTCGTCGAAGCTCTGACGCTCGGATGCGGTCAGATCCATCGCGCGCAGCCATTGCGTCGGGATCCCGCACGCGGACGTCTGGCGCTCGCCGATCTCGTAGCGGTCGAGCACCAGCACGCTCGCGCCGGCGCCGGCCAGCTCGGCCGCGACGGCGAGCCCCGCGAAGCTCGCGCCGCACACGAGCACATCGCAGTCTCGTTGGAGGGCCGTCCGCTCGGCGCCCCGCTTCGTCGCTCTCACAGGCATAGGCCCGGCAATGATAAGGCTGCGCTACGCTTCGCCCGGTGCAAACTGTGATGGACAACCCGCAGGCGCGGGTCGTTGACGGCTCCAACGGGCTCCTGCTGGAGATCGACGGGCAGATCGTCCCCAACTACGACGCGACCTTCCGCGAGATCGAGGAGGGCGAGGTCGTCACCGGACACGTCGTCCGGATCGACAAGGACGAGGTGCTCGTCGACATCGGCTACAAGTCCGAGGGCGTCATCCCGGCCAACGAGCTGTCGATCCGCAAGGCGGTCGACCCGGCCGACGAGGTCCACCTCGGCGAGGAGGTCGACGCGATCGTCCTCACGAAGGAGGATCAGGACGGGCGCCTGATCATGTCCAAGAAGCGCGCGCGCTTCGAGAAGGCCTGGCGCCGCATCGAAGCCGCAGCGGAGTCCGGCGAGCCGGTCGAGGGCACCGTCATCGAGGTCGTCAAGGGCGGGCTCATCATCGACCTCGGGGTCCGCGGCTTCCTGCCCGCCTCGCTCGTCGACATCCGCCGCGTGCCGAACCTCGACGAGTACATGGGCACCAAGATCGAGACCAAGGTCATCGAGCTGAACCGCTCGCGCAACAACGTGGTGCTGTCGCGGCGCGCCGTGCTCGAGGAGGAGCGCAAGGAGGTCCGCCAGCAGATCCTCGACCGCCTGCAGCCGGGGCTCGTCGTCGAAGGCCAGATCTCGAACATCGTCGACTTCGGCGCGTTCGTGGACCTCGACGGCATCGACGGCCTGATCCACATCTCCGAGCTCTCCTGGTCGCACGTCAACCACCCGAGCGAGATCCTCTCGATCGGCGACACCGTCAAGGTCAAGGTGCTGGACATCGACCGCGACCGCCAGCGCATCTCGCTGGGCCTCAAGCAGACCCAGGAGGACCCCTGGCAGCGGATCGTCGACACCTACACCGTCGGCGACGAGCTGGCGGGCAAGGTCACGAAGGTCGTCACGTTCGGCGCGTTCGTCGAGATCCTCGACGGGGTCGAGGGCCTCGTCCACATCTCCGAGCTGGCGCCGCATCACGTCGAGAGCCCGCGCGAGATCGTCCACCCCGGTGATGAGATCCGGGTGAAGATCCTCGAGATCGACTCCGAGCGCCGGCGCCTGTCGCTGTCCGCCAAGCGGGTCGAGGACCAGATCCTTCCGGTCTCCCGCCCGGCCGGGACCGAGGAGCCTGCCGACGAGGCTGCTCCGGCCGCCGAGGCTGCGCCCGAGCTCGAGGCCGCGCCCTCGGCCGAGGCTGCGCCCGAGACCGAGGCTGCGCCCGACGGCTGCGCGAGGCCGACGCCCGAGCCGAGGCTGCGCCCGAGGCCGAGGCTGCACCCGTTGCAGAGGCCGAGGCTGCGCCCGCAGTTGAGGCTGCGCCCGAGGCCGAGGCCGCAGAGGCCGCACCCGCCGAGGCCGTGCCCGACGCTGAGGCGCCGGCCGCAGAGGCCGCCCCGGAGCCCGTTGCCGAGGCGCCGGCCGAGGACGCCGAGCCCATCGGGGAGAACGTGGCCGGCGACGCCGTCCCGCTGCCCGACGCGGCGATCGCCGAGGCCGAAGCCGCCGGCGGACCCGAGCAGGGCTAGCGCGGAGCCCGGCGGGCTCCGAACAGAGAAGTTGCCGCAGCCGGTTCCCTTCGTCGGGCTGACAGGCGGGCTGGGTGCGGGCAAGTCGACGGCGCTGCTGCAGCTGGGCGAGCTGGGCGCCGAGACGATCTCGAGCGACGCCGTCGTCCACGAGCTCTACGGCTCGCCGGACCTGCGCGATGCGGTCGTCGCAAGGTGGGGCGCCGAGGTCGCGCCCGGCGGCGTTGTCGACCGCCCGGCGGTCGCGCGGCGCGTGTTCGCGGACGAGGACGAGCGCCGCTGGCTCGAGCAGCTGCTGTGGCCGCTGGTGGGGGCCAGGGTGGGGGAGTGGCTGCAGGCTGCGCGCGCGCGCGTGCCGCCGCCCCCCGCCGCGGTCGTCGAGGTCCCGCTGCTCTTCGAGGCCGGCCTGCAGGACGCGTACGACGCGACGATCGCCGTCCTGGCCGCCGAGGACGTGCGCTCCGAGCGCGCCGCGGCGCGCGGCCACGAGCACGTCGGCGAGCGCGACGCCCGCCAGCTCAGCCAGGAGGAGAAGGCGTCCCGGGCGACCTACGTTGTCCGCAACGACGGCACAATCGAGGAGCTGCGAGCGCAACTGTCGGACGTCCTTGGCAATCTAAGAGCATGAGCCACGTCGCCACCGGCGCGCACGTGACGCGTCAGCGGCGCGGTACGGGCTGGATGCTCGCCCTGGCCGCTGCCCTGCTCGTGGCCGTGATCGTCTACCCGCTGCTGAACGGCGGCGTGCACCGTAACGGGCTGCCGCTGACCGACGCCTCCATCATCCGCGAACAGGCGACGGACAAGCACCTGGACCCGGCGCTGATCGCGGGCGTCATCTACGCGGAGAGCAAATTCGAACCGCGCCAATCCCCGGCCGGGGCGGAGGGCCTGATGCAGATCCTCCCCGAAACGGCCTACTACCTGGCCAAACTGTCGGGCGGCAGGCGCTTCACGGCCGCCGACCTCGCGACGCCGCAGATCAACGTCGCCTACGGCAGCTACTACCTGCGCTACCTGCTCGACCACTACCACGGCGACGAGATGCTGGCGATAGCGGCGTACAACGGCGGGCTCACGAACGTCGATCGCTGGGTCACCCGGGCGCGCGAATCCGGGGAATCGCTGACGATCGGCGCGATCCCGTTCAGCGAGACGCGCGAATACGTGCAGCGCGTGCTGGCGGCGCAGCAGGAATACCGCCAGACCTATCCCCGGGAGCTGGGGATCTCCTAGCGTCCGCGGCGCTCCGCCGAGGCCGGCCTGTACGCGGCCGCACCTCCCTCCATGGGCGAGGCGTACGTGTGAGCGGCAACGCGGGCAACGAAGCCGCAGGCGGGCAGGCCCGGTGGTTCGGCGCGCGAATTGCGGACGGCCCCTGGCCGCAACCGCCGCTACCGTAGTCCGGTGCCCGCCTTCAAGCTCGACAACGTGTTCACGCCGACCGCCGACCAGCCGCGGGCGATCGAGTCGATGGCCGAAGGGATCGTCTCCGGCGAGCGCTTCCAGACGCTGCTCGGGGCCACCGGCACCGGCAAGACGATGACGATGGCCGGCGTGATCGAGGCCGTGCAGCGCCCGACGCTCGTGATCGCGCACAACAAGACGCTGGCCGCGCAGCTCTGCAACGAGTTCCGGACCTTCTTCCCGGACAACGCGGTCGAGTACTTCGTCAGCTACTACGACTACTACCAGCCCGAGGCGTACGTCCCGAGCCGCGACCTCTACATCGAGAAGGACTCGGCGATCAACCAGGAGGTCGACCGCCTGCGCCACGCGGCGACGGCCGCGGTGTTCGCCCGCCGCGACGTGATCGTGGTGGCGTCGGTCTCCTGCATCTACGGCCTGGGCTCGCCACAGACGTACGAGATGAACATGCAGATCCTCAAGCGCGGCGAGGAGATCGACCGCGATGCGCTGCTGCGAAAGCTCGTCTCGATCCAGTACACGCGCAACGACAGCGTGCTCTCGCGCGGCACGTTCCGCGTGCGGGGGGAGACGCTCGAGGTGTTCCCCGCTTACGCGGAGACGGCGTTCCGCGCGCGGATGTTCGGCGACGAAGTCGAACGGCTGCAGCACTTCGACCCGCTGACCGGCGAGCTGCTCGCCGACGATCTCGAGCACGTCGCGATCTGGCCCGCGACGCACTACAACGTCAAGGAAGGGACGATCGAGGCCGCCGTGGAGGCGATCGGCGCGGAACTGAACGCGCGCTGCGCCGAGCTCGAGTCCGAAGGCAAGCAGCTGGAGTCCCACCGCCTGCGCCAGCGCACGCAGTACGACATGGAGATGCTGCGCGAGGTCGGCTTCTGCTCGGGGATCGAGAACTACTCGCGGATCCTCGACGGCCGCGCCCCGGGTTCGCGCCCGTACTGCCTGATCGACTACTTCCCGAAGGACTTCGTCTGCTTCATCGACGAGTCGCATCAGACCGTGCCCCAGATCGGCGGCATGCACGAGGGCGACCGCTCGCGCAAGCAGACGCTCGTCGACTACGGCTTCCGGCTCCCGAGCGCGCTCGACAACCGCCCGCAGACCTTCGAGGAGTACCTGTCGATCACCCCGCAGCTGATGTTCGTCTCGGCCACGCCGGGCGAGTACGAGCGTGTGCGCTCGACGCGCGTCGTCGAGCAGATCGTGCGCCCGACCGGGATCGTCGACCCGACCGTCGAGGTGCGCGAGACCAAGAACCAGATCGACGACCTGATGAACGAGGTCCGCGCGCGGGTCGCAGAAGGACGAGCGCGTGCTCGTCACGACTCTGACCAAGAAGATGAGCGAGGACCTGTCCCAGTACCTGCTGGAGATGGGCTTCAAGACGCGCTACCTGCACTCGGAGATCGACACGCTCGAACGGATCCAGATCATCCGCGACCTGCGCCTCGGCGAGTACGACGTGCTCGTCGGCGTGAACCTGCTGCGCGAGGGGCTCGACCTGCCCGAGGTCTCGCTGGTGGCGATCCTCGACGCCGACAAGGAGGGCTTCCTGCGCGGCGAGACCTCGCTGATCCAGACCATCGGCCGCGCCGCTCGCAACGTCGACGGCACGGTGCTCATGTACGCCGACAAACAGACGAAGGCGATGCGCGCGGCGATCGAGGAGACCGATCGCCGTCGCGAGATCCAGCTCGCCTACAACGAGGAGCACGGGATCACGGCCGCGACGATCGTCAAGGGGATCTCCGACATCGCCGAGTTCCTGCAGGCCGAGTCCAAGGTGCCGCGGGGAAGAAAAAGGCGCACCGCCAAGCGCGGGACCTCGGAGGAGCTGCCGCAGCACGAGCTCGAGAAGATGATCGTCGAGCTCGAGGAGGAGATGCTCGCGGCGGCGGACGACCTGCGCTTCGAGTACGCCGCCCAGCTCCGCGACGAGCTGCGCGAGCTGCGCCGCGACATGCAGCAGATCAGAGCCGAAGAGGCTCCCCTCCCCGCGGAGGCGGGATCTGAGACTTCCGCCGGGGACATGCCGTAGGATCGGCCCGTGCCGCTGGACCGCCAGTCAATCGAACGCCGCGACTTCCCGGTCGGACGCCGCGGTTACGATCCGGCCGCCGTCGACGCCCACCTGCGGGCGCTGGCCGCTGAGTACGAAGAGCTGCAGCGCGCCGCGACGACCGGCAAGCCCGACCTGTCGATGGCCTCGACGGCCGGAACGCAGGTCCAGAGCATCATCGAGGCTGCAGAGTCGGCGGCCGCCGAGATCGAGCGGGGCGCGCAGGAGAGCGCGCGCCAGGCTCGTGACGCGGCCGCCAAAGACGCCGAGCGCACGCGCGAGGAGGCGATCGAGAAGGCGCGCCTGCACGTCGGGGCCGTCGCCCAGGTCACCGCGACGCTGCTCGAGCGCGTCGGCTCGATGGACGCCGAGGTCAACGCCCTGATCGGCAGCCTGCGCGCCGGGGCCGGACGCCTCGCGGCCGACCTGACCGCGGTCGAGGGCGGGATGGCCGAGCTCTACGGCGCCGCTTCGGGCAGGGACGGCGCAGCCGAGGAGGATCCGGCGCCGCAGGTCGAGCCCGCGCTCGCCGAGCCGCCGGCCCCCGCGGCCGAGCCCCTGGCCGAATCGCCGCAGGAGTCGCTCGGGGCGTTCGAGGCCGCGCTCGACTCCGCGCTGACGGCCCCCGCAGACGCGCCGGCGACCCAGGAGCCGCAGATCCAGGCTGAAGCCGGCGCGGCCGGAGCAGATGTCGACGGCGCGCGCCTGATCGCGCTGAACATGGCGCTGAACGGGGAGTCCCGCAGCGACACCGATCGCTACCTCGCCGAGAACTTCGAGCTGCCCGACCGGCTGAAGCTGATCGACGAGGTCTACGCGGCGATCGAAGGCTGAGCAGTCAGGGCGTCTCGCCGACGGGGGAGTCGTCGAGGACGAGCCCGTTGAGCTGGAGCCAGTGGCGCTCTTGCGTGTCGCCCCGCGCCCTCCAGGGACGAGCGACGCCCAGCATCAACGTGCAGCCGACGCCGCGCCTGAGCCTCGTGGCGACTTCGTCGACCAGATCCCTGCGGATCGTCGAGTGATCTCGCTCGTAGAAGCGGAGGTCGGTGACAGGGAGGTACGTCGGCGGATCCGGGTCCGACCATTTCATCTGTAGGCGCGGTCCACCGAACTTCTCGGTGATTTCAAGGGCGGGTCTCGAACGGGAACGAACCACGGCCAGCGAGGCATGGCCCTCGCCGACGCCGATCGCGTACTTCCAGCCGACCCGAGACAGCTCTGGGCCAAAGGCGCTGGCGATGCTGGCCTCGGAGGCGTCGTTCAACAGAGCGAGGAACTCCCCGGCACTCAGGTCTCGAACGTGCTTGAGCGCGGCCGTGGCGAACCGGTGATCCTCGAGCTCCGGCGGCGAACCTTCCGCCCGGACGGGGCCGAGGTCCACTTCGGCGCCCATGGAAAGCGCCCCGCCGTTCGACCGCAACAGGTCACGCGTGATGGGGTCCCACGCAGGCGTCGTGGGGCGAACGTGGCGGCGGTCCGTCGGATCGAGACCTGCGATGCAGATCCGCGGAGTATCCATACGCGTGAGGTGGTTGATGACGATCTGCACTTTGTGGTCACAGATGAACCACCTCCACGTCCCGCCAACGGTCCGCGAGGTAGTCGCATACGAGGCGCCTGTGGCAGCGGTCCGCGGTCGCCTCGCTACAGAGCAGCGCGGTCCGCCGGTTGAATTCCGATGGTAGGAATATATCCTCTATTCGGCGTTGGGCCATCAATGTCAGGAAGGCCTCTTCGTAGGCCTCCCACGGCGCTTTGCGCTTCCTGTAGGCGTCGAGCATCTCCTGGGTGGGAGCGAGCCGTGGCTCGTGCGTGTAGCTCGCACCCACGAGCCGCTCAAGGAAGAACGGCAGGTCGGACGCCTTTGCGAACCCCGCCAGCTGCGAGATGTTGTTCAGGCGAACGTCGAGAAGCCGCTCGATCCGAGCTGCGGCTAGCCTGCCGAAGAAGCGCTCAGCCGTGCTCTTCGTGAAACCGATTGTGTAGATCTCCACGGCACCTCTTCGGGGAGCAGAGAGCGTTGCGGGCCGTCCTCTCCGGGCAGTACGACAGTACGCTCAGAGCGAACGCCGCCGTTCGCAAGTATGTGATGCAGCGCCACGCCGCGAGTGGTCAGGACTCGGCCGACGAGCAGACGCCGATGGCAATGCGTGGGATCGGCCTCGCTGCACATGAGCGCGATGCGGTGTTCGGCGGCCCCTTGGAGCAAGCGCTCCAAGCCCGCCTGAAAACCGGGCCGTTCGGCCATCGGGCCGTAGAGCGCGTGGCCGGCTACGTCGTAGTCCTCATCCCGAGTGGGGCGACCGCCGAGCTCAGCACCGAGAAACACGTAGCCGCAGCCGCGCGCGGCCAGCCGGGAAGCCAGCGCCTCGCGGTCGAAGTGCGGCGCGATCCGCGAGTACGGATATGAGCGGACATCGACGACGTAGGCGATGCTCTGCCCGCCCAACAACCGAGCGAACGTCGTGAAGTCGTGGTTCGAGTGGCCGACAGTCCAGACCGCGGGTTCCAGCATCCGGA
This sequence comes from uncultured Solirubrobacteraceae bacterium, assembly GCA_963738815.1. Classification (GTDB taxonomy): domain Bacteria; phylum Actinomycetota; class Thermoleophilia; order Solirubrobacterales; family Solirubrobacteraceae; genus Palsa-744. Next base: position 116,682 of record CAVTXW010000011.1, on the reverse strand, counting down.
CATCGTACGTGCCGTATCTGACGAGTCGTCGCGGGCGAGCGGGCCCCGCCCACCCGAACATCTGTTCGCCGTCATAGAATGGCCCCTCGATGGCAACGGGCAACAAGATCGTCGTCTCTGGGGCGCGCGAGCACAACCTGAAGGACATCTCGCTGGAGCTGCCGCGCGACGCGCTGGTGGTCATCACGGGGCTGTCCGGCTCGGGCAAGTCGAGCCTCGCGTTCGACACCGTCTACGCCGAGGGGCAGCGCCGCTACGTCGAGTCGCTGTCGGCCTACGCGCGCCAGTTCCTGGGGCAGATGGACAAGCCGGACGTGGACTCGATCGAGGGACTGTCGCCGGCGATCTCGATCGACCAGAAGACGACCTCGCGCAACCCGCGCTCGACGGTCGGGACGGTGACCGAGATCTACGACTACCTGCGCCTGCTGTGGGCGCGCGTCGGCAAGCCGCACTGCCCCATCTGCGGGCGGCCGATCGTGGGCCAGTCGGCGGAGCAGATCATCGACCAGGTGATGGAGCTGGCCGACAGCACCCGCTTCATGGTGCTGGCGCCTGTGGTCAGGGGCCGCAAGGGGGAGTACGGCAAGCTGCTCGACGAGCTGCGCGCGGACGGGTTCGCGCGCGTGAAGATCGACGGGCGCATCCGCATGCTGGAGGAGTCGATCGTGCTCGACAAGCGCTACAAGCACGACGTCGCGGTCGTGGTGGACCGGCTCGTGATGCGCCACGACGTGCGCAAGCGCCTGGCGGACTCGATCGAGACGGCGGTGGGTCTCGCGGACGGCCTGGTGGAGATCGAGATAGTGGGGAAGGGCTCCGGCCGTTCGGCCTCCGCCGATGGTTCTCCACGCGAGGGGGACGACGCCCCTGGGCGGGGGGCGCACTCGACCGGGGCCAAGGGCGCGCGCGCCGCGGCGATCTCGATCACGCCTGAGATGGAGCCGGAGGAGGGCACGATCTTCACCTTCTCCGAGCGCTTCGCGTGCCCGGAGCACGGTCCGTCGCTGGTCGAGCTGGAGCCGCGCATCTTCTCCTTCAACTCACCGCACGGCGCCTGCGACCGCTGCACGGGGCTCGGCTCGATGATGGAGATCGACCCCGAGCTGGTGGTGCCGGATCCCTCGCTGTCGATCAACGACGGCGCGCTGGCGCCGTGGGCGGGAAGCAGCTCCAACTACTACGAGCAGCTGACCGAGGCGATCGCCGAGCAATACGGCGTCGACCTCGACACGCCCTGGGAGGAGCTCGACCGCGAGGCCCGCGACGTTTTCCTGCAGGGCACCGGCGGCGAGGCTATCGAGATCACCTACCGCAACCGCTACGGGCGGCGCCGCTCCTACGCGACGCGCTTCGAGGGCATCGTCGGCAACCTCGAGCGCCGTTACCGCGAGACGGACTCCGAGTTCTCGCGCGAGAAGATCGAGGAGTTCATGTCGCTGCGGCCCTGCCCGGTCTGCGACGGCGCGCGGCTGCGACCGGAGTCGCGGGCGGTGCTGGTGGCCGGGACGCGGATCGAGGATTTCACGGCCCTGTCGGCGCGGCGCGCGCTCGAGTGGCTGGAGAACGTCGAGCTCTCGGAGACCGACCGCCACGTGGCGCGGCTGATCCTGCGTGAGATCTCCGAGCGCCTGCAGTTCCTGGAGAACGTCGGCATCGGCTACCTCTCGATGAGCCGGGCCGCCGCGACGCTGTCGGGCGGCGAGGCGCAGAGGATCCGCCTGGCGACGCAGATCGGCAGCTCGCTGGTGGGCGTGCTCTACATCCTCGACGAGCCGTCGATCGGCCTGCACCAGCGCGACAACTCGAAGCTGATCGCGACGCTCGAGCGCCTGCGCGACCTCGGCAACACGGTGATCGTCGTCGAGCACGACGAGCAGACGATGCGCGCGGCCGACCACCTCGTGGACCTCGGTCCCGGCGCCGGTGAGCACGGGGGACGGATCGTCGCCCAGGGGACGGCGGCTGAGGTGCAGCGCGTCAAGGCTTCGCTGACGGGCCAGTTCCTCTCCGGCGCGCGGCGCATCGACGTGCCCGCGAAACGGCTCACGCCGAGTGGGTACATCGAGATCCTCGGCGCCACCCAGCACAACCTGCGCGACATCGACGTGCACGTGCCGCTCGGCGTGCTCACGTGCGTCACCGGCGTCTCGGGGTCGGGCAAGTCGACGCTCGTCAACGACGTGCTCTTCAAGGCTGTCGCGAACCGGCTGCACCGCGCGCGCAAGCGGCCGGGCGCGCACCGAGCGATCCATGGGCTCGACCAGCTCGACAAGATCATCCAGGTCGACCAGTCGCCGATCGGGCGCACGCCGCGATCCAACCCCGCGACCTACACCGGCCTGTTCGACGTGATCCGCGACCTGTTCTCGAAGACGCAGGAGGCGCGGGCGCGCGGCTACAAGCCGGGGCGGTTCAGCTTCAACGTCAAGGGCGGGCGCTGCGAGGTCTGCCGCGGCGACGGGCAGATCAAGATCGAGATGCACTTCCTGCCCGACGTCTACGTGCCCTGCGAACAGTGCCACGGCAAGCGCTACAACCGCGAGACGCTCGAGATCCGTTTCAAGGGCAAGAACATCGCCGACGTGCTCGACATGCCGGTCGAGGAGGCGCTCGAGTTCTTCCAGCACATCCCCAAGATCCGCCGGCGCCTGGAGACCCTGCACGCCGTCGGTCTCGGCTACGTGCGCCTCGGCCAGCCGGCCACGACGCTCTCGGGCGGCGAGGCCCAGCGCGTGAAGCTCGCGACGGAGCTGTCGAAGATCGCGACGGGCCGCACGCTCTACATCCTCGACGAGCCGACGACGGGGCTGCACTTCGCCGACGTGCAGCGCCTGCTGGAGGTGCTCCAGCGCCTGGTCGACTGCGGGCAACAGCGTCGTCGTGATCGAGCACAACCTGGACGTCATCAAGAGCGCCGACCGGATCATCGACATGGGTCCGGAGGGGGGAGAGGAGGGCGGCCTCGTCGTCGCGTCGGGGACCCCCGAGGAGGTGGCTGCCGAGCCCGGCTCGCACACCGGCAGCTTCCTGGCCGAGCTCCTTGGGGCGGCCCCTGCCGCGGCGGCGCCCGCGCCCCGAAAGCGGCGCGCGAAGCTCGCAGCCGCGGCTTAGGCTCCGCGCCCGCTAGTGGCGGCGCGGAGCGTGGGGTGAGGGGACCTTCAGGCCCGCCGTCAAGATCGTGGTGGACCCGGCAGCGGTGCGCTGGGTCACGGCGGCTCTCACCGGCAGCCGGTGGAAGTGGCGCAGGAGCGCCCGTCCCCTGGCGTTCAGCTTCACTCGCAAGGCGACCGAGCCGCCGGCTTTCAGCGAGCCGTAGCTCGCGCTGCCGACCGTCACGGTCAGCTTGTGACGTCTCGGCTTGCTGCCTGCGACCGCCACCGGGCGCTTGCCCCGCAGCGTCTCGACTGTCTTCAGCGTCACGGCGCCCGCGCACGTCTGCCCGGGCTGACCGGTGCAAGTGATCGTCACCGTCACGCCGCCCGGGAAGGCACGTAGGCGGGACGCGTGCGCCGTGCCGATCGGCGGCAGCGCAAGGGGGGGCGGCACCGGGCTGAAGAACGCCACGAGTTCGGGCGCGGCGGGGGACTCGCCCGCGCCGATGTCGACGGTCGGGGCGTCGCCGGTGCGTCCAGCGAGGATGCGGACGTTCCCGAAGGCGTCGGTCGTCACCGAGCCGATGAGGGCGTTGGAGCCGGCGTCGATCGTCGGGCTGGCCGCTGTCTCGTGGGCGTCTCCGCCGGGAGCGTTGGCGAGCGCCGGTGCCGCGCAGATGTTGCCCACCCCGGCGAAGGGCGCGCTGGTGCTGCCGACCGCGCACAGGTCGCTGAACGTGGCGGTGACGTTTTCGCCGTCGGTCACCCCGAAGCCCCCGAGGTCGCTCGATCCGGAGTTGCCGGCGACGATCGTGTTCTCGAGCACCGCTGTGTCGTTGGTCTCGCCGTCGAGACCGGCCGCAGCGCCGGCGCCCGTCGCGGTGTTACCCGAGATGGTCGCGTTGACGAGCGTCAGGTGGTAGCCGCCGCCGCCCGGTTTGCACCCGACGTACACGCCGCCGCCCTCGCCACCCAGCCCCGTGCCGCTCGGAGCGCCGATCGTGTTCCCCGCGGCCACGAGGTTGGTCGCGCTGGACGTCGCACCGGGGGTGAGCGTGCATTCGCCTGGGTCGAGCGACGCGAAGCCGCCGCCCTCGCTGGCCTTCGTCGAGGACTTGGCGCCGTCGATCCGGTTGCCGATGAAGCGGTCGTCGAGGCTCGTCACGGCGCCGCCGTCGGTGAACTCGCCGCCGCCCTCGACACGGAGCCCTTCGGCCGCCGTGTTTTCGATCACGTTCCCTTCGAACAGGTTGTCCTGCTGGGCGAGTGGGAACGGAACAGCGTCGCTGATCGCATGACCGAGCCCGACGAACAGAGCCGCCCCCCTCGAGCGCTTCGTCGTTGCTGGCGACGCGGTTGCCGGTGAACACGTTGCCCGTCACGGAGGCCGAGATCGACCCGGCTTTGCACTCGAGGTCGATGTAGGCGCCGCCGCCCGCCTGGAACGTCGCAGTGTTTTCCCTGAACGACGATTCAGCGAGCGTGACGGGCGGCCCGGCGCCCGTGAACGCGCAGGTCCCGGGCTCTACGACGATCACCGCCAGTCCGCCGCCGTGATCGGTGGTCGTGTTGTGGAGGAAGGTGTCGTGGAGGAACGCGAACGGATGCGTCGCGGCTTTGGCGGCTTTGATGAAGGCGCCCCCCGCGGCTTCGTAGTTCTCGAAGGTCAGGTTGCGCAGCGTCAGCCCGTCGACGCCTTCGGAGGGCGATGCGAGCGCCCCTCCCCCCGCGCCCGTGCCGTCGAACCCGTTGACGCCCGTTGACGCCCCTTCGATCGTGAGGCCCGCCGTTTCGGGGAGCACGAAGTTGGCGTTCGGGGTCGAGCACAGGCCCGAGAGCACGATCGTCTCGCCCGGGGTGGCGGCGGTCAGGGTTGTGGCGAGGTTCGCGCAGTCCGTTTCGACCGTGCTCGCAGCGGCCGCCTGCGCGGCCGACAACGCAAGCACGAGCATCGAGCCCCCCAAGGCGAGAACGCGCATCGGCCTCGAGCGTAGCCCATCACGGCAGCCGGAGTGTCGAGCCCGCCGTCCCAACAGCTGCGAAGCTCCCGCTGTGACCGAGCTCACCTCCCGCGCGCGCCTGTGGCTCCAGAAGTGGCGCTGGTATGAGCGCAACTCGCTGCCGTGGAACCGGCTCGCGATCCACCGCCAGCTGATGCGCCGAGGCGCCTTCGCGCGCTGGCCGCTGGAGGGGAACGTGCTCGAAGCGCTGCGCGAGGGGCGCCTGGAGGTGGGGGAGGGGGCGCTGTTCGAGCCGGGCGTCTGGATCACGGCGCCCGCCACCGCGCGCGTGCGGATCGGAGCCGGCACCTTCCTGAACCGCAACGTGATGGTCGCCTCGCAGGAGCTGGTCGAGATCGGCGACCACTGCATGCTCGCGAACGGCTGCTTCGTCTCGGACGCCAATCATCGCTTCGACGACCGCGAGCTGCCGATCACCTGGCAGGGGTTCGAGAGCAAGGGCCCCACACGCATCGGGAACAACTGCTGGCTGGGCGTCGGCGTCGTCGTGACCAGCGGCGTCACCATCGGCGAGCGTTGCGTGATCGGCGCCAACAGCGTCGTGACGAAGGACGTCCCGCCCTACTCGATCGCCGCCGGCGCACCGGCTCGCGTGCTGCGCACGATCGAGTACGGCCGTGCGCTCAACGGCCCGGGCGCGCCCGGTGAGCCGGTAGCGTGAGCGCGATGGAGCTCTACGACGCGATGCGCTGCGCGCCGACGAGCCGGCGCTTCACGAGCGAGCCGGTGGACCCGGTGGCGATCGAGCGCGCGCTCGACGCGGCCCGCTTCGCGCCCAGCGGCGGCAACCGCCAGGGCTGGCGCGTGATCGTGGTCACGGCGCCGGAGACGCGCCGCGCGCTGCGTGACCTCTATCTCCCGCACTGGCGCGCCTATCTCGAGTTGACCGGCGGCGCGCAGATGCTCGCCGAGCCCGACGCCTTCGAGCCGAAACGCACGCGCATGGTGCAGCGCGCCAACGAGTACGCCGAGCACATGGACGAGGTGCCGGTGCACCTCGTGCTGGGCGTCCAGCTGTCCGACCTCGCCGTCACCGACGGGTCGCTGCCCCGGACGAGCATCGTCGGCGGCGCGTCGATCTACCCCTTCGCGCAGAACCTGCTGCTCGCGCTTCGCAACGAGGGCCTCGGCGCCTCGATGACGACCCTGCTGGTGCCCGCCGAGGCCGAGGTGCAGGAGCTGCTCGGGATCCCGCCGGAGGTCGCGCTCGCGGCCCACATCGGGGTCGGCCACCGCGCCGGTGACTGGCCGCGGCAGCTGGCGCGCAAACCGGTCGGCGAGTTCGCCTTCGCCGAGCGGTTCGGCGAGCCCTTCGGGACCTAGCTCCGCCGGGGCCGGGGCTGCCGTGCCCGGGCCCCGACGGAGTGGACAGCCCTATTCGGCCGGCGGAACCGGGACGCCGTTGAACGGCGTCGTTCCGGGTGCCACCTGGTAACCGGCGCCCGTCACCTGGTTGGCATACGCGAGCTCTTTGGCGAGGTTCCCGACGCCGTTGCTGCCGGGAGTGGGCGCGAACTCGACGGTCGAGAGCACGCCGAGCGCGTCGCCGCTCGAGTCCATGTAGCCGCTGCCCGAGTCACCCGGGATGCCGGGGGAGACGGTGTAGACCTGCTGGCTCCAGCCGTTCGATTCTTCGGTTTCGCCGAGGCTGAGGCCGGTCTTCGGGCTGAGCACGCTGATGCCCAGCCGCAGGATGGAGTTGCCGTAGGTGTAGACCTGGGCGCCCGTCGCCGCCACGGTTGAGGCAAGCCCGTCCGGGCCGCCCCAGAACGGGACGGTGGGGTTCACGTTGGCCACCTGGTTGGCGGCGACCTTGATCAGGGCGAGGTCGTTGTACGCGCACGTCGCCGGGTCCTTCTCGCCTTCTTTCTGCATCGAGAGCCAGGAGTTGTAGGCGAGCGTCCCGACCAGGGTGCCCTTCTGGAGGCCGCCGTTGACGATGTCGCCGGAGTAGATCTTGGTGCCGATCGGAAGCGATTTGGTCGAGCAGCCGTTCGTTTCGGTGTCTTCGCCGGTCGAGGAGCAATGCGCGGCCTGGCCGAGGTAGACGTTGCCCGCGGTGTCCGTGTAGACGAAGTTGGCGGTGCACTGCGAGGCTCCTTCGAGGAACGACGAGGCGTTCGTGAACGTCATCACCCCCGGGTGGATCGTCGCGCTCCCGGCGGGCGCCCAGGCGCCGGCCTGTGCTGCCCCGGTGGACAGCGCGATCAGAAGCGCGCTCAGCAGAGCGAGCAGGACGACGGACGAGCGGCGATGGTTCATCGGCGGGTTCCTTTGTCTCAGTGGACGACACAGGCGCTCAGGTCGACCCGCTTGCGTACAGCTCCTGCGCCGGGGGTCCACGCGCCGCGTACGTCGATACCCGCTGAACGCGCGGTCAAACATCCGGCAGGCGAACTGTGTCCCGGCTCACCTTCGTCCATGCCGGCGCCGCCGGGGCGGCCCACCTCCACTTCACGGGGCGCTCGCGAGGCCGCAGCCTCGTTCCCGGCAGCTACCGCTTGCGCGCCCGGGCCAGCGACAGCTCCGGCCGGAGCTCGAAAGTGCTGACGATCTCCTTCAGCGTCGTCCGCTGAGCGCCGAGCGCAGGTCGTCGAGCTCGCCTGCGTCGATCTTGTAGGTGTGCTCGGGGCCCGGGTAGCGGCGCGTGCGCACGTCCTCCGCGTAGGCGGCGACGCCGTCGTTCATCTCCTGCTGGAGGTTCGCGTAGCGCTTGACGAAGCGCGGGCCGAGGCCGTCGCGGATCCCGAGCAGGTCGTGGAAGACAAGCACCTGGCCGTCGGTGGCGGGTCCCGCTCCGATGCCGATCACAGGGACCTCGATCAGCGGCATCAGCTCCTCGGCGACGGCGCTCGGGATCGCCTCGAAGACGATCGAGAAGCAGCCCGCGTCCTGCAGCGCCAGCGCCTCGTGCCCGATCCGGGCCGCCGCGCTCGCGGTGCGCCCCTGCGCCTTCCAGCCGCCGAGGGCGGTCGATGTCTGCGGCGTGAGGCCCACGTGGCCCATCACCGGGATCCCGGCGGACACGATCGCGCGTGCGCGGCTGACCGAGGTCTCCCCGCCGCCCTCGAGCTTGACGCAGTCGCAACCGGCCTCCTTGACCATCCGCATCGCGGTCGTGACGGCCTGTTCGTCGGAGACCTCGTAGGAGCCGAAGGGCAGGTCCCCGATCAGCAGCGGCGTGCGCAGCCCGCGCCGCACCGCGCGTGCGAGCACGAGCATGTCCGTGAGCTCGACCGGCGTCGTGGCGCTGAAGCCGAGCACGGTGGTGGCCGCGGAGTCGCCGACCAGCACGATGTCCACACCCGCGAACTCGGCGGCGCGCGCGCTCGGGTAGTCGTAGGCGGTGACCATCACGATCGGGTCGCCGAGCCTCTTCTTCTCGTGCAGCAGCGGCAGTGTCATCGGCAGCCGTTCGGCGGGCGGCACGTGGTCGCCGGGCGTGTGGACGTCGGGATGGCTGGACATGGCGGGGCTCCTCTCTGACTGCGGTTGACGCGCTACGTGAGCAGCGTCGCCACCTCGTCGTCGATGGTGATGATGCGGTTGGTCCTGGCCTCGACGTGGACGACCTTCGGCTCGTAGCGCTCGAGGTCGGCCTCGTCGTAGGAGGCGTAGGAGATGACGATGACCGTGTCGCCGTGGTGGACGAGCCGGGCCGCGGCGCCGTTGACGCAGATCTCGCCCGAGCCGCGGCGGCCCGGGATCGTGTAGGTCTCGAAGCGTGCGCCGTTGTCGACGTCCACGACGTGAACCTGCTCGTGCTCGAGGATGTCGGCGGCCTCCAAGAGGTCGGGGTCGATCGTGATCGAGCCGACGTAGTGCAGATCGCTGTCGGTCACCGTCGCACGGTGGATCTTGGACTTGAGCATCACGCGCTGCACGTCTCGCTCGCCTTTCCGGTCGGGGTTCGATGTTCTGCCGGCGCGGTCGCGCCGACGATGACGTTGTCGATCAGGCGCACCCCGCCGACGCGCGCGGCGACAGCGAGCAGCGCCCGGTCCTGCACGCGTGCGAGCGGCTCGAGCGTCTCGCCGTCGACGAGCGCCACGTACTCGGGCTCGACCTCGGCGCGCTCGAGCTCGGAGCGGACGGCGGCGAGCAGAGCCGGAGCCGCGGTCTCGCCGGCCGTGACGAGCCGCTCGGCCTCCCGGAGCCCGGCCGAGAGCGCGAGCGCCCGCTCGCGCTCGGACGGCGAGAGCAGCGCGTTGCGGCTCGACATCGCCAGGCCCCCGGGCTCGCGGACCGTGGGCAGCGCCTCGATCGCGACCGGGAGGTTCAGGTCGGCGACCAGGTGCCGGATCACGACCACCTGCTGTGCGTCCTTCTGGCCGAAGTAGGCGACGTCGGGGAGCGCCATGCACAGAAGCTTCGTCACGACCGTGGTGACGCCACGGAAGTGCCCGGGACCGCGCGCCTGGCCCTCGAGACGCTCGGTCACGCCGAGCACCTCGACCGCCGTCGCGAAGCCGTCCGGGTAGACCTCCTCGACCGGCGGCGCGAACAGCACATCGGCGCCGCGGGAAGCCGCCAGCTCCGCGTCGCGCTGCTCGTCGCGCGGGTAGCGGTCGAGGTCGCCGCGCTCGTTGAACTGGGCCGGATTGACGAACAGCGAGACGACGACGATGTCGCAGTCCTCGCGCGCCCGCTCGATCAGGGACAGGTGGCCCTCGTGCAGCGCACCCATCGTCGGCACGAGCCCGATCCGCAGCGCCGCGCGGCGCGCGGGGGCGAGCGCCTCGCGCAGCTCGGTGACTGTGCGCACCAGCCTCATCGGCGGGCAGGGGTCGTTGGCTTGCGGATCATGCTCGGTCCAGCTCCTAACGGAGTCCGGCGCGAAATGAAGATCAGGGTTCCTCTCAGGTCCATCCCGGGAATCGCCGGTGACGGCCTGAACTCGATGATACAGACGGGTTCCCGTGACGCAAGGGCGTAAACGGGTCGCGTATGTGATCATGGTCACAGACCATGGTCGCCCTGATCCTCGTCCTGTCTGTGATCGTCGTCGCCGTGCTTTCGATCGGCCTCGGGCGCTGGCTCCAGCGCAAGGGCACCGCGATGGAACAGCACCACGGGCGCGACGATCCTCCTCCCGAGCCGTAGGCCTGCTCGGCCGCGCCGCCGGGAGCGAAGCCCTGCGCGCCTGAGTGCTCAGCTCTGGCCGCGCTCGCGCGCTTCGCGGGCGGCCCGCTCGCTCAGCTCAGCCAGCTCCTCGTCGCTGAACTCGGGGCCCGCGCTGGCGAGTGCGGCTCGCGCTCGCTCGACATCGTCCTCCTCGACGTAGATCGTGCGGCCACCGGAGGCGCCGAACTCGGGGTTTCCGCTGGAGAGATGAGACACCGCCGAGATGCCCGCCTGCGCGAGCTGCTGGACGATCAGCTCGGCCTGGGGTTCGTTCGCGGCTCCGGCGACGGGTCTCAGCATGGCTACCAGGCGTCCACGTTCGGACGCTTCTTGCCGTCGCGCGAGCGCCAGTCTCGAGGCTCGGGATCGAACAGGGTCGCGATCCAGCGTCGCGAGTCGGCGGGATCGATCACGTCGTCGATCTCGCCGTAGGCGGCCATGTTGATGCCGCGCCCGCGCTCGTAGGCGGCGGCGACGGTCGCCTCGAAGGCCCGCTCGCGCTCCTGCTCGTCCTCGATCGCCTCGAGCTCGCGGCGCATGCCCAGCCGCACCGCGCCCTCGAGCCCCATGGCGCCGAACTCGCCGGTCGGCCACGCCACGGTGAACAGCGGGGCCTTGAAGCCGCCCCCGGCCATCGCCTGGGCGCCGAGGCCGTAGCCCTTGCGCAGAACGATCGTGCCGGTCGGCACCGACACGTTGGCTCCCGCCAGGAACATCCGCGCGAAGTGCCGCACGGTCGCCGTGCGCTCGGCCTCCGGTCCGACCATGAACCCGGGCGTGTCGCAGAGGAACAGGACGGGCAGCTCGAACGCGTCGCAGAGCTGCAGGAAGCGCGCCGCCTTGTCGGCCGCGTCGGCGTCGATCGCGCCGCCCAGGTGGGTCGGGTCGTTCGCGACGACGCCGAGCGGTCTGCCGTCGACACGGGCGAGCGCCGTCACCATGCCGGCGCCCCAGCCGTCGCGGAGCTCGAGCACCGAGCCCTCGTCGAACAGGGCGTCGATCACCCGCCTGACCTCGTAGACGCGCTTGCGCTGCTCCGGGATCAGCTCGCGCAGGAGCTCCTGGGCGCCGACCGGACCCGGGGCCGCGGGGCGACCCGTGAAGTAGGACAGGTAGCGGCGGGCGAGCGCGACCGCCTCGGCGTCGTCGGCGGCGCGGAGGTCCACGACGCCGTTGGCGTGCTGGACATCGATCGGGCCGACCTCGGCGGGATGGAAGACGCCGAGCCCGCCGCCCTCGATCATCGCCGGCCCTCCCATGCCGATGCTCGCGTCCTCGGTTGCGATCACGACGTCGCAGCAGCCGAGCAGCGCGGCGTTGCCCGCAAAGCAGTAGCCGGAGGCGACGCCGACGAGCGGGACGAGCCCGCTCAGCTCGGCGAACAGCGCGAAGGCGCGGCAGTCGAGGCCCGCCACGATCGGCATGTCGACGTCGCCCGGGCGCCCACCGCCGCCCTCGGCGAACAGCACGACCGGCAGTCGCCGCCGCTCGGCGACCTCGAACAGCCGGTCCTTCTTGGCGTGGTTGCGGTGGCCCTGCGTGCCCGCCAGCACCGTGTAGTCGTAGGACATCGCGACGCACGGCTGCCCGTCGATCGCGCCCACCCCGCCGACGAGGCCGTCCGCCGGTGTACGGGCGATCAGCTCCTCGCGGCTGCGCCGCTGCTCCTGGGCCGCGAACAGCAGCGGGCCGTACTCGACGAAGCTGCCCTCGTCCACCAGGTCATCGAGGTTCTCGCGCGCCGTGCGGCGCCCGTGCTCGTGGCGGCGCGCGACGGCCTCCGGCCGCGCCACGTCGAGGCCGACCTCGTGCCGCTCGCGCACCGCGCGCAGATCGTCGCGCTCTCCGCCCGCGGGCGCGGCCGGCTCAGCGGAGCCGGGGCCTGCGGCGGCGGCGCCGTCGGCCGCACCCGGCTCGAGACGGAGCAGAAGCTGGCCCTCCTCGACGGCGTCTCCGATCGCGACCGCCAGCTCCGCGACCACGCCCCCTGTCTCGGCCAGGACCTCGTGCTCCATCTTCATCGCCTCCAGCACGGCGACGGGCGCGCCCGCGGCGATCCGCTGCCCCGGCTCGCCGCTCAGGGCCACCACCACCCCCGCGAAGGGTGCCCTCACCGCCATCTGATCGGTCGTCGCCATCCTCAGATCATCTCCCACCGGCGGCGATTGCGCCGCCTGGAAGCCAGGAACTAGCATGCGCCGATGGGCTCGACGCCGCAGCCGCAGGCCGCCGCCGAGCGCCGTGAGGCGCTGAAGGCGGTGCTCGCGCAGGCCCGATCCTGCACGCGCTGCCCCGAGCTGGCCGCGACGCGCAAGAACGTCGTGTTCGGGTCCGGCAACGCCGACGCCGACCTGATGTTCATCGGCGAGGCGCCCGGGGCGAGCGAGGACGAGCAGGGGCTGCCGTTCGTGGGGCGGGCGGGGAAACTGCTGGATCAGCTGCTCGAAGGGATTGGACTTGAGAGAGCGGGGGTGTTTATTGCGAACACCTTGAAGTGCCGGCCCCCGGGAAATCGCGACCCCCAGCCGGTCGAGATCGAGAACTGCCGCTCCTACCTGCTGCGCCAGGTCGAGCTGATCGAACCGTCGGTCATCTGCAGCCTCGGCAACTTCTCGACGAAGCTCCTGCGCGCCGACCCGACGGGGATCACGCGCCTGCACGGCCGCCCGGAGGTGATCGAGCTCGGCTCCAGGGCGGTGCGGCTGTACCCGATCTACCACCCGGCGGCGGCGCTCTACACGCCGCGCATGCTCGAGACGCTCCGCGAGGACTTCGCGCGCCTGCCCGAGCTGCTCTCGATGGGCCCGCCCGAGCAGCCCGCGGCGGAGCCGGTGCCAGAGCCCGAGCCGCCGGCAGCCGCCTCGGTCCCGGCGCCTGCCGGCGAGGGCCCGCCGGACGCCGATCAGCTCGGCCTGTTCTAGCCGGTGTCCAGAATGTGTCCAGGATGCGTCCAGGCTCCTCAAGGGCGAAAAAGCCCCGTAGGGAAGGGCATTTTCGGGCCCTGTCGAAGAAGTAGGTCCAGGGCCTAAAGTCGCCAGCGGATGTTGCCGATGAAGGTCCTGTCTCCATCCCTCCAGGAGTAACGACCGGCCCGCGCACCATTCTCCCGCGGGCCGGTCTCTTTTTTGCCCGGGACGCAGCCTCTAGAGTCGAGGGATGGCCACGCGCAGCCTCCGGACGAGCGGTCCCGCCGAGACCGAAGCGCTCGGCGCGCAGCTTGCCGCAACGCTCGCCGACGGCGACCTCGTGCTCGTACGCGGCGAGCTCGGTGCGGGCAAGACGACGCTCGTCCGCGGCGCCGCGCGGGCCCTCGGCGTCGCCGACCCGGTTACAAGCCCCACCTTCTCGATCGGCCACCGCTACAGGGGCACCGGCGTCACGGTGTCCCACCTCGACCTCTACCGTCTGGCGGGCCTCGGGGAGGAGGAGCCGGGGATGCTCGCCGACTACGTCGGGCCCGGCCGGATCGCGTTCGTCGAGTGGCCGCCGGACGCCGAGCCCGAGCTCGGCGCTCCGCGTCTCGCCGTGACCCTCGCGCACGGCGGCGGCGACCTCCGGGTCGTGGAGGTCGAGGAACAGCTGGTCTCCGAGCGCGCGGGGACCCCCCGTTGATCGTCCTCGGCTTCGACACGGCGACCAGCGCGACCGCTGTCGCGTTGCGCCTGGCCGACGGGTCCGTGCGCGAAGCCCGAGACGACCCGCCCGCCGGAGCCCACCCCGGCCACGCGACCAGGTTGCTCGGGATGGCCGCGGAGCTGCTCGACGGCGCCGGCGTCGCTGCCCGCGAGCTCGACCGCATCGCGGTCGGCTCCGGGCCCGGCGCGTTCACCGGCCTGCGGGTGGGGGTGGCGACGGCGCGGGGTCTCGCCCAGTCGCTGTCCGCGGCCCTCGTGCCGGTCCCGAGCCTCGCTGCGCTCGCGCGGACGGGGCCGAGCGGGGGCACGCTCCTCGCCGTGATCGATGCGCGCCGCGGCGAGGTGTTCGCAGCGCCGTTCGCGTCTCCAGAGGGGCCCCAGCTCGTCCCCGCAGCCGTGCTCGCCCCCGCTCAGATCGCAGAGCTGGCCGCCGACGCCGTCGTGGCCGTCGGCGACGGAGCGAGGCGCTACCGGGCCGAGCTGGAGGCGGCCGGACTGGCGGTGCCGCCGGACGAGGCGCCTGAGCACCTGCTGCGGGCGAGCGCGATCTGCGCGCTCGGAGCCGAGTCCGAGCCGGTCGAGGACTACCAGCTCGTGGTGCCGGACTACCTGCGCCGGCCGGACGCCGAGCTCACGCTGCAGGCCGGGGCCGCGCAGTGAGCGAGCGCTCGACCTACCCGCCCTCGGCGGACCGGCCCCCGCCGATCCAGATCCGCCCGCTCTCCTATCCGGACCTGCCGCAGGTGATCGCGGTCGAGCGGCGCGTGTTCCCGACGCCGTGGTCGCTGGCGATGTTCGTGCTCGAGCTCTCCAAGCAGTCGGGGGTCTGCCTGGCCGCGTTCGACGGTGAGCGCCTGGTCGCGTACATGATCTGCTCGCGTTACGACACCGTCTGGCACATCATGAACATCGCGGTGGACCTCGACTACCAGCGCCAGGGCCTCGCGACCGCGCTGCTGCACGAGCTGTATGACCGCGTCAACGACTCCGAGGCGCGGTTCACGCTCGAGGTGCGTCGCTCGAACGGCGTCGCGATACACCTCTACGAGCGCGAAGGCTTCCGGGCCGCGGGCATGCGCCGCCGCTACTACCAGGACAACGGCGAGGACGCGCTCGTGATGTGGCGCACTCCCGCCACGCTCGCGGGCACGCTCGACGACGTCCCGAACCCCGGGCGGGTGGAGATCGATTGACGATCCTCGCGCTGGAGACGAGCTGCGACGACACCTGTGCCGCCGTTCTCGACGACGGCGGGCGGGCGTTGTCGAACGTGATCTCCTCACAGACCGACCACGAGCGTTTCGGCGGCGTGGTGCCGGAGATCGCCTCGCGCCACCACCTCGCGCTCGTCAACGCGATCGTCTCCGAGGCGCTTGCGGATGCCGGCGCGACGCTCGACGATCTCGACCTCGTGGCGGCCACGCAGGGGCCCGGCCTTGTCGGTGCGCTGCTGGTGGGGCTCTCGACCGGGAAGGCGCTCGCCGCCGCCAGGGAGCTTCCCTTCGCGCCGGTCGACCACCTGCAGGGCCACGTGGCCGCCAACTTCCTCGCCAACGGCTCCCCGCCGTTCGAGCCGCCGTTCATCGGGTTGATCGCGAGCGGCGGCCACACGCTGCTGGCTCTCGTGACCGAGCGCGACGGGTTCGAGGTTCTCGGCCGGACGCTCGACGACGCCGCGGGCGAGGCGTTCGACAAGGGCGCCCGCATGCTCGGGCTCGGATACCCCGGCGGCCCAGCGCTGTCGAAGCTCGCGCAGGATGGCGATCCGGCGGCGTTCGCGTTCCCCGGCTCGCCGGGCGAGGTCGCTCGCGGCGGGCCCCGCAAGGCGTTCGCGCAGGGACTCGACTTCTCGTTCGCGGGGCTGAAGACCGCGCTGCTCTACACCACTCGTGAGCTGGGCGCGGAGGAGACGGCTGCGCGAGCCGCGGACCTCGCGGCCTCCTACGAGGCCGCGATCGTGGAGAGCCTCCTCGTCCGCGCCCGGCGCGCGCTGGAGCGCACCGGCATGGACCGCCTGGCCGTCGGCGGCGGGGTGGCCGCGAACCGCGAGCTGAGGCGCCGGCTCGGCGAGCTGGGCGCGGATGTCCACGTGCCCGACACGCTCCTCTGCACGGACAACGCGGCGATGATCGCGAGCGCCGCGCGCTACGGGAGGATCCTGGCCTACCCGCACTACCTCGGGCTCGATGCCTACGCGACGGGCGAAGCGGCGCGCTAGAGACGCGGCGGGCGTTTCGGATGGATCGCGTGCGCTGCGCACGTGTGGTAGGTGCGCGTGCCCGTGATCAGGCGGCCGCTGGTGGTGACGACGCCGATCCGTGCCACATAGGTCCCCTTCGGGACCCCGCGCAGGTCGATCTGGGCCGACTGCCGCTTGCCGCGGAGCACCTTCACCGGCTTGCCGTTCACTTCGACCGTGACGAGCTGGTAGACGAGGTGCGGGATGTGGACGATGTGGATGCGGAAGTCGCGCTTGCTGACGCAGGTCTTGTTGGAGGGGGCGGTGACCACGCCTTCGGTGCCGGGGAGAGGCTGGGGTTCTGGTTCTTCTTCGCCGCGACGCGGGCAGGGCGCCTTGTATTCCGCCGTGACAGTCTGCTCCGAAAGACCCGCTAAGCCCGCGAAGGTCAGTTCGGCCTTGTACGGCAGGTACCTCTTGGGACACGCGAGCGGCGCGCGAGCGAAATAGACCGTTTCGCCGCCCTTCTGGATCGCGGATCCGAACTGGTACTTGATCGATCTGAACGAGACGTCGTTTGCGCCCGGCAGGGTTTCGGCCAGCGGCACGACGGCTTCGAGCTTCTTGCTGTAGAGCCCGCTCGAGTCGACGAAGTGCCCCTTGGAGAGGATTTCGAGCAGCACAGGTTCGTGGCCGAACGTGAAGAACTCCAGGCCGCCGCCGGGCGCGTAGAACGGTTCGATCGTCGACGTCTCAGGGGCGACTCCCTTGCCGAACGCGACCCAGCCCTGCACGGCGCCGGTCGGGCCGGCCTTGTCCCGCGCGCACGCCTTCGGGCCCTTACCGGACGGTTCGAGTTCGAATGGCGGGCAGACCGGGAAGCCGGAGCTGTGCAGCGTCACTCCGGCCGGCAGGTACAGGTTCACGCCGATCAGCGGGGGCGGGAACCCGCCGTATTCGTTGCCGGAGATCGTGTATTCGGCTTCGATCGCCTCTCCCGCACCGAAGAAGTTGCCCGTGCCGGCGAAGCCGGCGATCGGCGTGGCCTTCGCTTTGAACGAGACCAGCGGCTCCCCCGACGCCCCCACGGCGGCCACCAGCGCGGTCAGCACCGCGATCGCTGACCCGATCATCCACCTCCTCGTCACGAGCCGAACATATCCGCGCCCGCAACGGACCGCTGTGAAACGGCGGATAATCGGAACCGCGCCCGGATGCCGCCCGCCCCCCTCATCACCGTCTACTCCAAGCCCGACTGCCACCTCTGCGATGAGGCGGTTGCGGTGCTGCGCCGCCTGCAGAGTGAGTTCGGCTTCGAGCTGAGCGAGCTCGACATCACCGAGGACGACCAGCTCCACCGCGCCTACTTCGAGCGCATTCCGGTCATCGCGCTGGACGGCGAGGAGCTCTCCGAGTACTTCGTGGAGGAGGCGCTCGTGCGCGAGCGTCTAGAGTCACGGCGATGAGCTACGGCGAACCGACGGGGGCGGTTTCCTCGCCGCGCGACGGCGCTGCGGGATCGAGCGAACGGCTGTCACTCGGCGTGGCGGCGCGTCTCTCGCGCTACCTGCAGGTGCTGACGCAGGCCAAGAAGATGGGCAAGGAGACGATCTCCTCACAGGAGCTCTCGGACTACACCCACGTCAACTCGACGCAGATCCGCCGCGATCTGTCGGGCTTCGGCAAGTTCGGCAAGCGGGGCGTCGGGTACAACGTCGAGGCGCTGGTCTCGCAGATCCGCAAGATCCTGCGCACCGCCGGCCAGCACAACATCGCGCTGATCGGGGCGGGACATCTCGGTCGTGCGATCGCGGGGTCGGAAATCTTCGCCGACCACGGCTTCCGGGTCGTCGCGATCTTCGACAACGACCCCGCGAAGGTGGGCACTGCGGTCGGCACGCAGAAGATCCGGGGCATCGACGAGCTGCGCCAGGTCGTCGAGGACGAGGACATCGTGGTGGGAGTCCTCGCCGTGCCCAACCACGCCGCCCAGGGCCTCGCGAACGAGCTCGTCGACGCGGGCGTGAAGATCATCTTCAACTACTCCGAGTCGCTGCTCGACGTGCCCCCCGAGGTGACGGTCCACACGTCGAGCCCCGCGGTCGATCTGCTTTACGCGCTGTACTTCTACCTGACCTGATCGGCCGGCCCGAGCGCGCCGGCCTTCAACGAGACGACACGATGAACAGCGAGGATCTGGACCAGGCCGAGGAGCGCTTCGCCGCCGCGGAGGACTTCACCGTCGGCATCGAGGAGGAGTTCTCGATTCTCGACCCTGAGACGCTCGAACTCACGCCGCGCTATGAGGAGCTGCGTGCCTTCGCCGACGCCGACCCCGGTCTGCGCGACGCTGTCACGGGCGAGCTGATCTCCTCTGAGATCGAGGTCATCTCCGGTCCCGGGGCGAATCTCGGCGACGCGATCGCCCGCCAGCGCGAGCGGCGCGCGCACATGTTCGCGCTGATCGCCCGCCACGCGGCCGCGCTGGGCTCGACCGGAACGCATCCCTGGGCCGACTACCGGCATCAGCCGATCATCGACACCGAGCACTATCACCGCGTGGAGGAGGGCCTGAAGTACGTGGCCTGGCGCAACAACACCTTCAGCCTGCACGTGCACGTCGGCGTCAACGGGATCGACCGCGCTGTGAAGGTCTGCGACCGGCTGCGGCCGGTGCTGCCGCTGCTGCTCGCGATCTCCGCGAACTCGCCCTACCTCGACGGGCGCGACAGCGGGCTGCACTCGGCGCGCACGCAGAGCTTCACCAAGAGCTTCCCGCGTTGCGGCATCCCCGACCCGTTCGGCGGCTGGGACGCGTATCGCAGCTACATCGAGTTCCTGATCCAGACGCGCTCGATCGTCGAGTTCACCCAGGTCTGGTGGTCGGTCCGGCCCCACTTCAGCTTCGGCACCGTCGAGGTCCGGATCTGCGACGCGCAGGCGACCGCGCAGGAGTCGGAGGCGCTGGCCTCGCTGATGGTCGCCTGCATCGCCCAGGCGATGCGCGACGTCGATGAGGGCGTGCCCTTCGAGCACCCGGCGCCGCGGCTGGTCGAGGAGAACATGTGGCGCGCGATCCGGTACGGCATGGACGGCTGCATGATCGACCTGCCCGCCGCACGCGAGTACCCGACCCGGGCGGCGATCGACCGCCTGCTCGACTGGACCGAGCCGGTGCGCGCCGAGCTCGGCGCCGAGCCGTCGTTCCCGGAGCGCAACGGGGCCCAGCGCCAGCGCGCGATGATCGAGGCGGGCGCGAGCCGCGAGGAGGTGTTCGCGGCGTCCGTCGCGGAGACGGCGCGGACCTACGCGGGGGAGGTGCCGGTATGAGCGGTCCTGGGGCGCCGCCGCCGGGCGCGCCGAGCGAAGAGGAGCTCCGCGCTGCCTACGAGGCCGAACTCGCGCGCATCACGGCCACCGACATGATCGCTCAGGCAGCGGTCTCGCTCCTGAACATCGGCGCGCGGCGGATCGGCCCTCCGCCCGGCGCCGAGGACACTGCCGCGCCGCCGGGCGGCGAGCGCGACCTCGAGCAGGTTCGCGACTCGATCGACGCGGCGATGGCGCTGCTCGGGGTTCTCGAGCGCCGCGTTCCCGCCGAGCAGCTGGCGCCGCTGCGCGACGCGCTCTCACGGCTGCAGATGGCGTACGCCGCCGAGGTCCGATCCGGTCCCGGCGAGGAGGGCTCGGGCGGGTCCGGCGACAGCGGTCCGGGCGATGAGGGCCCCGGCGACGGCGGCCCGGGCGGCCCCGGCGGCCCCGGCACCCCGCCGGACCCCGGCGCCGGCGGCGGGGAGCAGCAGCAGGGGCCCGGCCCGGCCGAGTCGAGCGGGAGACTGTGGGTGCCGGGCCGCTGAGCGCGGCCTTCGGCCCCGATCGGGTTCCGGCAATCGGGCTTGCGTCGAGGGGCGCCAGCAGGCAAGCAACCGCGGCGCACGATAGACTGCCCGCGCGTTTGGCGCCGGTGCACGCTCGCCCCGAGTGAACCGGCCTACATACGTGCGCGCGACGGTCCTCGCGCGGCACTTCTAATCAGACCGCGGAGGATTTCTGTTGAGCAGCTTTCTGACGAACCATGGGGTCGTCGTCGCCCTCGTCTGCGCCGCGTGCGCGGTGGTCTACGGCCTCGTGACCACGCGCTCCCTACTTGCGCTCTCGCCGGGCAACGAGCGGATGCAGGGCATCTCTCGGGCGGTCCAGGAAGGCGCCCAGGCATACCTCAACCGCCAGTACGCGACGATCGCCGTCGTCGGGGTGGTGCTGTTCGTGGCCCTGATCTTCGTGCAGAACATCGCGGTCGCGTGCGGCTTCTTGATCGGCGGCGTCCTCTCAGGCTCGACGGGCTACATCGGGATGAACGTCTCGGTGCGCTCGAACGCGCGTGTCGCTGAGGCGGCGCGAGGCGGCGTCCAGCCGGCCCTCAACGTCGCCTTCCGGGGCGGCGCGATCACGGGCATGCTCGTCGTCGGGCTGGCGCTGCTCGGTGTCGCCGGCTACTACGGCCTGCTGACGGCGGTCTTCAACGACAGCCCCAAGACCGCGGTCGACGCGCTCATCGGGCTCGGCTTCGGCGGCTCGCTGATCTCGGTCTTCGCTCGTCTGGGCGGCGGCATCTTCACGAAGGCTGCCGATGTCGGCGCCGACCTGGTCGGGAAGGTCGAGGCGGGGATCCCCGAGGACGACCCCCGCAACCCCGCGACGATCGCCGACAACGTCGGCGACAACGTGGGCGACTGCGCCGGCATGGCCGCCGACCTCTTCGAGACCTACGCGGTCACCGCTGTCGCCGTGATCCTGCTCGGGGTCCTGACCTTCCACGAGGCGACCAAAGTCGCGCTCTACCCGCTCGTGATCGGCGGCGCCGCGATCATCGCCTCGATCATCGGCACGTTCGCGGTCCGGACCAAAACCGACAACGTCGAGCGCGCGCTGCTGCAGGGGCTCCTGGTCTCCGGTGTGATCGCCGCCGCGGCCTTCGCGCCGATCACCTACTGGCTGATGCGCGGCCTGACCTTCAGCCACGTCGGAAGCACCGTCACCACGCCGTCCTGGGGCAAGTTCTACCTGTGCTCGCTGATCGGAATCGCGGTCACGGCGCTGCTGTTCGGACTGACGGAATATTACACCTCGACTCGTTTCAGCCCGGTCAAGAAGACCGCCAAAGCGTCGGTCACAGGCCACGCGACGAACATCATCCAGGGCTTCTCCTCGGGCCTGCAGGCGACCGCGCTGCCGGCGCTTGTGATCGTCTTGGGCGTGCTCGGTGCGTGGAAGTTGGCAGGTGGCGGCGTCACCGGCATCTACGGCATCGGCGTCGCCGTGATGGGGCTGCTGTCCCTCACCGGGCTGATCGTCGCACTGGACGCGTTCGGGCCGATCACCGACAACGCCGGCGGGATCGCCGAGATGGCTGACCTGCCCGAGGACGTGCGCAAAGTCACCGACCGTCTCGACGCGGTCGGCAACACGACCAAGGCGGTCACCAAGGGTTACGCGATCGGCTCGGCGGTGCTTGCGGCGGTGGTGCTGTTCGCAGGCTTCCAGAAAGAAATCGAAGCGAACATCGGCCACGCGATCTCGTTCGGCATCAACGAACCCCCGGTCCTGATCGGGCTGATCCTGGGCGGCCTGATGGTCTGCCTGTTCGCCTCGCTGTCGATCGAGGCCGTCGGGCGCGCCGGCGGCGCCGTGGTCGAGGAGGTGCGCCGCCAGTTCCGCGAGCACCCCGGGATCATGGACGAAACCGAAGAGCCCGACTACGCCCGCTGCGTGGACATCGTCACGCGCACGGCCCAGCGCGAGATGATCCTGCCCTCGCTGCTGCCGATCGGCCTGACGCTGATCGTCGGGCTGATCGACGAGCAGGCGCTGGGCGGCCTGCTGATCGGGGTGATCGTGGTCGGCTTCTTCTTCGCCGTGATGATGACCGCCGGCGGCGGCGCCTGGGACAACGCGAAGAAGCTGATCGAGGACGGCGCCTTCGGCGGCAAGGGCTCCGATGCCCACGCCGCCTCGGTGACCGGCGACACGGTCGGCGACCCGTTCAAGGACACCGCCGGCCCGGCGATCAACCCGATGATCAAGGTCGCGAACATCGTGGCGATCCTGATCATCCCGCTGATCACCTGATCGGGTTCGGCTCGCGCGCGCCTCTCCTGTCCGGGAGGCCGCGTGCGGCCCTAAGCTCACGGTGAGATGAACGGGCGTGGAGTGCACCGCGGCGGGACCTTCGTGCTGTCGCTCGCGATGCTCGCGATCGGCGTCGTGCTGTTCGTGCAGTCGCTCGCCGAGAACGCGAGCGCGCTGTCCGGGCGGCTGCTGATCTCGATCCTGTTCGTCGCCGCGGGGGCCGGGCGGCTCTACGTCGAGGTGCGCAGGGGCAGAGGGACATGAGCACCGACGGCAGCTCGCCCGACGGGGCGGCGCCTCAGCCGCCCGCGGCTGCCGAGGGATCGCACCCCGAGCACGAGCGGCGGACCACGGAGCTGGCCGCCCGCTCGCGCGTGATCGCGAGGCGCAGCATCGGCTCGCCGATCCTGTTCACGATCGTCTACTCCTCGCTGGCCAGCGCGATCTACTTCTCGCTCGGGGTGATCGCCGGCCACGCGCTCGGGCTCACCCCGCTCGTGTTTCTGATCTCGGCCGGGATGTTCGCGGTAACCGCGATGACCTACGTCGAGGGGGCCTCCCTGCACCAGGAGCGGGGCGGCGCGACGGTGTTCGCCCGCTACGCGTTCAATGAGCTCGCTAGCTTCGCCGCGGGCTGGGCGATCCTGCTCGACTACGTGATCCTGATCGCGATCACGGCGTACTCCGCCACGCAGTACCTGCGGGTCTTCTGGGGTCACCTCGGCGACAGCGGCGCGGCGCTCGGGCTCGCGCTGGTCTTCATCGCGGTCGTCGTGCTCAGCAACATCCGTGGCTTCGGCACGCGGCGCGCGCGGCGCGTCGGGATCCTGCTTGCGGGGGACATCGCGCTTCAGGCCTTCATCGTCGTGCTCGGGCTGATCCTCTTCTTCGACCCGAAGGTCTGGCTCGATCCGATCCACCTCGGCAGCGCCCCGACGTGGTCGAACCTGATCTTCGCGCTGACCGTGACCGTGGTCGCGTTCACGAGCCTCGAGTCGGCCTCGGGGCTCTCGGGCGAGGTGCGGATCAGCCGCGTCGGGCTGAAGCGGCTCGTGTGGAGCACCACCGGCACCGTCGCGTTCCTGTACGTCGGCATCGCCCTCGTGGCGATCACGGCGCTGCCCGTCCACGGCTCGCACACCGCGCTCGGCGGGCGCTACGTCAACGCGCCGATGATCGGCGTCGTCTCGGCCGTCCACCCGCACTGGCTGGAGCAGACGCTGCGCTACCTGGTGGCGGGCATGGCCACGGTGACGCTGCTGGCGGCTGCCAACTCGGCGATGCTCGGGCTCTCGCGGCTCGCCTACTCGCTGTCCACGAACAGGCAGATACCCAGCTCGCTCGGGCGATTGCACCCGGTGCGCTCGACCCCGTACGTGCTCATCATCATCGCCGGTCTGATCGCCGCCGGGCTGGTCGCGTCCGAGGACCTCAGCTTCCTGATCGGCATCTACGCCTTCGGCGCCACGCTCGCCTTCACCCTCGCCCACCTCTCGATCATCAAGCTGCGCTTCACCGAGCCCGAACGCGACCGCCCCTATCGGATCCCTGTGTCGGTGCAGATCCGCGGCGCGTCCGTGCCGGTGCCGGCAGTGGTGGGGGCGCTCGCGTCCGCTGCGGGATGGGTGGCGGTGATGGTGGTGCACGAGCCTGCTCGCTACGTCGGGCTCGGCTGGATGCTGTTCGGGCTCGCGCTGTACGTCGTCTACCGGCGCGCCGACGAAGCGCCGCTGCTCAAGCGCGTGACCGTCTCGCCGCAGGTGCTGCGGGCCGAGCCCTCGCGCGAACGAGATTACGGCTCGGTGCTGGTGCCGCTGTTCGGCACCGACCTCGACGACGACATCGTGCAGACCGCAGCGCTGCTGGTGGCGGGCGAACAGACCGACGAGGCAGCGATCGACACCGCGACGATCGAGGCGATCTGGATCTTCGTGATGCCGATGTCGCTGCCGCTCGACGCGAGCCTGCCGGAAGCGCAGCTTCAGCACGCCCGTCAGGTGCTCGCGCGCGCGAAGGCGGTCGGCGAGGAGTACACGGGCGTGCAGGTCGCGACGGCGACGGTCCGCACGCGGCGTGCCGGGTATGCGATCGTCGACGAGGCGCGCAGGCGGGGCGTCGAGGCGATCGTCCTCGGCGCCGAGGAACCTTCGACGATCCGCGGCGGCGCTCGCCTGGGCGGTCGCAGCGGCCTTGAGGGCTACGTCGGGGACATCACCAAGTACGTGGTGCGCAAGGCCAACTGCCGCGTGATCGTGACCGCCCCCGCCGCGAAGGACTCGGCCGTGGAGGTCGCCCGGCGGGCGCACCGGAGCGGCGCGCCCATCGTCTAATCTCCCGCCTATGGAGATCCCGGCGACCAGATGTTCGTCCTGATCGTGGGCGCCGGCCGGGTCGGGTCGGCCGTCGCGAAGTCGGCGCTCGCCGCCGGCAACGAGGTCTCCGTGCTCGACCAGGACCCGCTCTCTCACGAGCGCCTCGACGCCGGACAGACCCAGAGCTGGGAGGACTCGGGCGGCCAGTTCACGGTCGGCACGGCACTCGAGACCGACGCGCTGATCGAAGCCGGCATCGAGCGCGCGGACGCCTTCATCGCCGCGACCTCGGGTGACAACACCAATCTTGTGATCGCTCAGATCGCGCAGAAGCGCTTCGGCGTCGACAAGACGATCGTGCGCGTGATGGACCCCGCGCGCGCCGATTGGTACGGGGAACAGGGGATGCAGACGATCTCCCCGACCAAGCAGGCGATCCAGATGTTCGAAGCGACCTTGATGGGGGAGGAGGGGTAGATGTACGCGATCATCGCCGGCGCCGGCAAGGTCGGGCGCAACCTCGCCCGCGAGCTCCTCGCCAAGGACCACGAGGTCACGGTGATCGAGAACTCGCGCCCCACCTACCTCGCCAACGAGGAGGAGTTCGAGCACGCGGTCCAGTACGGCGACGCCACCGAGCTGTGGGTGCTCGAGCGCGCCGGGATCCAGCGCGCCGACCTCGTGATCGCCGTCACGGGCGACGACGAGGACAACATCCTCGTCTGCCAGGTCGCCAAGGAGAAGTACCTCTGCGACCGCGTGATCGCGCGCGTCAACAACCCGCGCAACCACGACCACTTCCGCCTGCTGGGGATCATGCCCGCGGTCTCCGCGACGGACCTGATCCTGCGGCTGATCGAGCACGAGGTGCCGCGCTACGGCCTCGTGCACCTCCTCGCGCTCGAAGAGGAGCGCCTGGAGATCATCGAGCTCGAGGTGGCATCCGACGCCCCGACCATCGGCCAGCGCGTCTCGGAGATCAGCTTGCCGGAGGGCAGTCTCATCATCTCGGTGCTGCGCGGCGGCACCGGTTTCGTGCCGAAGCCCGATACGACGATCGAGGAGGGCGACGAGGTCCTGCTCGTGCTCGACCCGGGCCTCGAGGAGGCGATCACCGCCTACTTCGCGCCCAACGCGCATCCGGCCTCGCTGTAGGGCGCCCCGGCGGGGGCGCGACGGGCGCCTCGACTATCCTTTGGACGCACCTTCCGGGATGGTGTAATTGGCAACACGCGACACTCTGGATGTCGAATTTGGGGTTCGAGTCCCTGTCCCGGAGCTTCCTGGCGCCCCGTCTTTGTGGGGCGTTGCGCGTTTGAGAGGCCATTTGTGCCAGTAGCGGTGCCAGTCGCAAGACTGCGACCCGGCTGACGCTGCCGGTCGAGCGCTCCGCTAACCGCTCGTACCTCCCCTTAGATCACGCTCCTCGTCCACCTGATCCACAACCAGCTTGCAATCCCGCTCGTAGCGGGAATCGCGCGGCCCGCGCTGGGCCCGTGCCGTCAGCCGTCGGCAGGGCAGGGAGGCCGACCGCTGCTACTTGGTGACCCTGCCGGGATACCGAGCGGCAAGATCGTCCCAAGGTTGCTCGATGGCAGGTCCCAAGCTGCGGGCTTCGTCCATGAGCCGTCGAGCCTCCTCGCGGCGATGGTCGCGTTCTTCGTCGGTCAGGTCGGCGCTCTCATCGCGCGCTTCGGCGATCAATTCGAGCGAGCGACGGTTCAGTTCGGACGCCTTGATCCCGTTCGGCGTCGAGGCGTCGATCGCCTTTCCGAAGTCGCGCAGGAAGTTCGAGCCAGCCCATCGCCGAGCAACATACGCTCGTGCGGCCGGGTGAGCAACCCGCTCGCGGCTCGACGTGCCCCCGCCACCCCAGGGGGAGGTCATGCACGACCCGACCAAGGGCCTGGAGCTTCGGCGCCCGAACGGCAGACGCGAGCGGATCGCCTCCCCCGGTGAGGCAGCCGTGCTGCTGGCGGCCGCGCCCGGCGAGTACCGCGCGCTGTGGGCGACGGCTTTCTACGCGGGCCTGCGCCGCGGCGAGCTGCGCGCGCTTCGCTGGACCGACGTGGACCTCGCTGGCCGGGTGATCGAAGTGCGGCGTGGGTGGGACGCGATCGAGGGCGAGCAGGAGGGCAAGAGCGCGGCGGCGCGACGCCGAGTGCCGATCGTTGATCCGCTCGCTGCCGAGCTGGACGCTCACCGCAAGCGCACATGCCGCACGGGGGACGCGCTCGTGTACGGGCGCACGGCGACCACGCCGTTCAACCCGGAAACGCTTCGCAGAGACACGCTGGCCGCATGGGAGTCGGAGAACGCGCGGCGGGCGAACGACGCGGCCGACTCGGCTGCGGTCACGCTGTTGGCGCCGACCACGCTGCACGAGGCGCGGCACACCTGCGCGTCGCTGATGATCGCGGCGGGCGTCAACGCGAAGGCGCTCTCCGTCGTCATGGGGCACGCGACGATCGCGATGACCTTCGACACGTACGGTCACCTGATGCCTGGCGGGCTCGACGAGGTCGCAATGGCGGCGAATCGCTACCTCGAACGGGAGGCAGCAGCGGGTTGACCGGCTAGCGAGCCGGGAGGTCTACGTCGGCCCGCGTGGGTGCGTCCAACGCGCGCTCGAAAATGCCGCTCGACTCGCCGTCGGGGGTGAACCGCTCGACCTCAAGCTCGGGATCTCCGTCTGTCAATTGATCGGGTGAGCCCCTGAGTTTGAGCCTTGCGCTTGCCGACGGTCGGGACCAGGTTCGTACCTCGCCTTCGCCGGTCGACGATCTCCCTGACCGCCCACATGTTGTCCCGCTCGTAGAGCGCCCGAGTGTCTTGGCCCGTTTCCGGTATGGATCGACCCCCTTCCCTTCCGGAGCCACCGCGAAGGACTCCGCGGCGACGCACCGCCGCTCGCGCGAGCACTCCCGAGCCTCCGGAACTCGCGGGATCTCATGACGCGCAACAGCCAGCCGAGGTCGATCTCATCGATCTCGTTGACCCTGTCTCGAACGGCGTCGATCCTCGCAGCCGTGCTTTCGTAGAAGTACGTCGCGCACGTCCGAGGTACCGGCGCAGCACCGGTGGAGCGCCGGCAGATAGTGGGCGACGTCTGATGGCTCCACTTCAATCCGCCAGCGGCCCTCGGGGCGTGCCTTGAGCACAGAAGCACGTAGGCGAGTTCGCCAGAACCAGCACGTCGGCAGGCCGATCTTAGGAGTTTGCCGTGACTTCGGCGCGTCAAGACAACTGCGCATCGCTAGTCGGCGGCGCGCACTGAGACGGCCATCTGCTCGACGGCCTCGCTGAGCGAGACGATTCGCTCCGGCTCGCCGTTCGGCACGCCGAAGCCTCCAGGCTCCCTCGCGTCGGCGTCGCCGCGTGACTTCGTCGCGACTCGGGGCGAGGCGGAGATCCCCCGCAGCGGCAAGCGGGATTCGGCTCTAGGGCGCCGATCGCCTCGAGCGGCTCCCACAGTTCGAGTCCCTGTCCCGGAGCTTCCTGGCGCCCCGTCATCGCGGGGCGCTTCGCAGTTCGAGAGGCGGTGAGTGACACGATGAGTGTCAGTCGCGATGTTGAGCCGGAGAGCGGCGGCGAGCGCGACGTGAGAGCTTCAGCGATCCGGCCTGCCACTCGGTCAGCTGGGAGCCGCACGCCGCGGCGAAGGCGTACAGGTCGGAGCCCAGGTTCGGCAAGTCACTCATCGGCCCGCTCCGAGATACTCGGCAGGCGATGTCCGAGGCGCCC
Source organism: uncultured Solirubrobacteraceae bacterium (assembly GCA_963738815.1). Taxonomy (GTDB): domain Bacteria; phylum Actinomycetota; class Thermoleophilia; order Solirubrobacterales; family Solirubrobacteraceae; genus Palsa-744. The sequence continues at coordinate 88,443 of CAVTXW010000011.1, read as the reverse complement.
ACATCGTCCGATCCGGTTGAGCTCGTGCGCAAGCAGTTCGAGGCTCTGAATCGCGGTGATCTCGACGGGGTGATAAGCAGCGTCGCCGAGGATGGGGTCTTGGACGGCCGGGCCGACCTCGTCGAGGGTCGAGCGGCGATCCGTGACTTCCTTGACGAATGGTTCAACGCCTACGAGGAGTTGGACTACGAGCTCGAGGAGGTCAGTCACCTCGGCGGTGGAGTTGTGTTTGCGGTCGTGATCCAGGACGGGCGTCTGGTTGGTAGCGACGGCCACATTCGGCAACGCGAGGGATGGGTCTACCTCTTTGCAGGAGGCTCGATCACTCGCCTCACGACCTCCGAGGTCGACGAGGCACGCGCAGCCGCCGAACGGCTCGCCGAGGAACGGGAGTAGCCGGCGCTCGAGCGCGCCGTCTACTACGACGTCGACCCGCCGGTCGAGCGCTCTGCGCTAGCGGCCGCCTCCCTCCGCCTCGCGCGCTTCCCGCTCGGTGTGGAACATCTGCCAGCGGGCGATGAGCCCGTCGCGAACCGTGAAGACGAACGTGACCTCGCTCTCCATCGGCGCGCCGCTCTCTCTCCCTCGTCCGCGCTGGACGGCGTTCACGAACACGCGCTCGTCCGCTGCGTCGAACGACACCAGCTCGATCGTCCAGTCCTCCCACGAACCCACCCATTCGGTCATCATCCGCTGAAGCTCCGCGCGGCCACGGTGGTCGGTGACGTCGAGCTGGTCCGGGAACTGCGTCGCGAGAACGTCGGGCGAGGCGAGCGCCAGCATCGTCGCCTCGTCGCCACGCAGGTAGGCCTCGATCGCAGCCCTGACGACGCGAAGGTTCTCCTCCGGACCGGTCATCCGCCGAGCCCGAGCTCGCTGAGGGCGTTGCGGTGATCGAAGTAGATCGCCAGCCGCGTCACTGCGCCGCCGCGGATCGTGAAGATGTTGGCGCCGCGATCGGAGTCGGTGATGCCGATCCCGCTGGTTTTGCCCCGGCCGACCGCGTGCAGCAGCACCAGCACGCTGCCCCCGCCGAGCTCGCGGAACTCCTCACCGGTGATCGCGTAGTCGCTCCAGGCCGTGAGGAACTCTCCCCAGGCTTGCGCCATCGCCTCGACACCACGGATCGTGCGCTGGTCGGGGCCGTCGGCGATCGCGAACTCGATCTGGGCATCGGCCCAGTCGGAGCGGCTCCAGTCCCCGCGTTCCCACTGCGCGTAGATCGAGTGCACGAGGTCGAGGTCGGCCGACACAGACACGAGTATCCCCGCGGCCGCGGCCGGCCGCTCGGCGATACTGGCGAGCATGGGGGATCCGCAGAGCGGCCTGGTCGCGTGGAACGCGAGGACGCGATCGTCTATGACGTGCGCGATCAGCTGATCGTGCGCGTGGACTACTACAACGACCGTGCGGTCGCGCTCGCGGCAGCCGGGCTGCCCGCGCGCTAGGGCTGCCGGGCGACTTCGCGGCACAATCTCCGCAGATGGGGGACCAGATCAGCTGCGAAACCTGCGGCACGGCGAACCCGGCGGGCGCCTCGTTCTGCATGTCCTGCGGCGCGCCGCTCGCGCGCGTCTGCCCCTCGTGCGGCGCCCCGGCACCCGCCGGCGCCAACTTCTGCGGCAACTGCGGCGCCGCGCTTGCGGATGGCTCCCACGCTCCGGGACCGGAGCCGCCGGCCGCGCCCGGCGACGGCGCTCCGGCCGAAGCCGAGCAGCGCCGCACGGTCACGGTCCTGTTCGCGGATCTCTCTGGCTACACCTCGATCTCCGAGCGTCTCGACCACGAGACCGTCAAGACGCTGGTCGAGCGCTGCCTCACCCGCCTCGCCGCCGAGGTGGAGCAGTACGGCGGGCGCGTGGACAAGTTCATCGGCGACAACGTGATGGCCGTGTTCGGCGCGCCGCAGGCACACGAGGATGATCCGGCGCGCGCGGTACGCGCCGCCCTCGGCATGCAGGCGGCGATGGGCGAGCTGCGCGAGGAGCTCGGGACCCGGTTCGGAATGGAGCCGGAGCTGAGGGTGGGGGTAAACACGGGCGAGGTTCTCGCCGGGCGGATCGGCGGCGCCTACACCGTCGTCGGCGACGCCGTCAACGTCGCGGCGCGGCTGCAGGCGGCGGCGCCCGTCGGCGGCGTCCTCGTGGGCGAGCGCACGCGTCGCCTCAGCGCCGGGGAGATCGTCTACCGCGCGCTCGAGCCGCTCGTGCTGAAGGGCAAGTCCGACCCGGTGCCCGCCTGGGAGGCGGTCGAGCTGGGCGCCGACGCGCACGCCACGCAGGGCAAGAGCCGCGCGACGCCGCTGATCGGCCGTGAGGAGGAGATCGCTCGGCTCGAGGCCGCGATCGACCGCGTGACCCGCGAGGGCAGCGCCCATCTGCTCACCCTGATCGGCCAGGCGGGGGTCGGGAAGTCGCGGCTGCTGGTGGAGTTCCAGCTCAGGCTGGCGGCGCGCGAGACGCTGCCGCTGCTGCTCAGCGGGCGCTGCAGCGCGTTCGGGCAGAGCGGCTCATACGGGCCGCTGATCGAGATGCTGCGGGGTGCCTGCTCGATCTCCCTGGAGGACGACGCCGCGACCTCGCGGGCGAAGCTCATCGGCAGGCTGGCGCCGCTGCTCGCCGAGCGCGAAGGCGGCGATCAGGCCGAGCGGCGGGTCGCGCCCCTGGCACGGCTCTTCGGCGCCGGCGCGGACGATGCGGCGGCGGCCGCCGAGGATCAGCAGAGCGCGCGCGAGGGCTTCTTCGGCTCCGTGCGCGCCGCTGTGGAGGCGCTCGCGGGCGAGCAGCCGGTGGTGCTCGCCTGGGAGGACATCCACTGGGCGGACGAGGGCTCGCTGGACCTGATCGAATACCTCTCGCGCTGGCTGCGCGCTCCGGTGATGCAGCTGTGCCTGGCGCGCGACGACCTGCTCGAACGGCGCCCGGACTGGAGCGTCGTGCGACGGACCGTCGAGACGGCGTTCCTCGAACCGCTGCCCGTCGAGGAGTCCCGCCGTCTCGTCGAGTCGCTGCTCGCCGCCGCGGGCGCGCAGGCCGAGCGCCCGGCTGAGCTGGCCGAGCGCTCCGGCGGCAACCCGCTGTTCGCCGAGGCGATGGTGCAGCGCATCGTGGAGGACGGGGATGCGGCCGCCGAGCTTCCCGACACCGTCCAGGGGCTGCTTGCCGCCCGCCTGGACTCGCTCGAGCCGGGCGAGCGCCAGCTGGTCGCGGACGCGGCCGTGCTCGGCCGCAGCTTCTCCGAGGCGGCGCTCGAGCCGCTGGCGGGGATGCCGCGCGCACAGCTCGACACCACCCTCGCAGCGCTGCTCGAACGCGGCATCCTCGTCCCGGGCGAGGTGGCCGAGGAAGGCGGCTCTCGCCGGCTGGCGTTCAAGCACGTGCTGATCCGGGATGTGGCCTACGAGATGCTCCCCAAGGCGGCGCGCGCGAGGCGCCACGCCGAGGTGGCCGCGTTCATCCTCGAGGGTCCCGGCCGGGGCGCGAGCGCGGTCGTCGCCGAGCACTACGCGCGCTCGGCGGCCTACGCCGAGGAGGCGCACCTCCCCGCCGCCGAGCAGGAGCGGCTGCGCGACTGCGCGCTGCGTTACGGCGAGGCGGCGGGCGACGCTGCGGCCTCGCTGTACTCGAACCACGAGGCGCTCGGCCACTACGCCGCTGCCGCGGCTCTGGCCGGCGAGGACGAGGCGGCGGCGCAGCGCATCGCCGAGAAGACCGGGGACATCGCCCTGCGCCTCGGCCGCGTGGAGCCGGCGATCGCCGCGTGGGAGAGCTGTCTGGAGTACCAGGGCCGCCAGGACGACCCCGTCCACGTTGCCGAGCTCCATCGCAAGATCGGCGCGGCGTTCGCGCACAAGGGCGAGCGCAAGCGCGCCATCGAGCACCACCAGCAGGGCATCAACCTGATCAAGGACCGCGAGCCGTCGCTGACGCTGGTGCGGCTCTACGAGGACGCCGCCTGGCTGTACGTGCAGGTCGGCGACAACATGCTGGCGATCTACGCGGCCGAGAAGGCCCTGCGGCTCGCGGAGGCGCTCGGCGAGGCACGCGCCGCCAGCCGCGCACACGGGATCTTCGGCCGCGTCTTCGGGCGCATCGGCGACGCCGCGAAGGCTCGCGAGAACCTCGAGCGTGCAGTCGCGCTGGCGCGCGAGTCCGACGCCTCGGAGACGGTGCTGGCGCTGCAGGCACTCGGGCACAACCTCGAGCACACCGAGGGCGACCACGAGGCCGCCCGTGCCCGCTACGGCGAGGCGCTCGCGCTGGCCGAGCGCATCGGCGACGTGCCGGCGCAGATCGAGCTGCGGGCGGCGCTCGGGCAGCTCGCCTTCGAACGCGGCGAGTGGGAGGACGCGCGGCGCGGCGCCGAGGCCAGCGCCGAGCTCGCAGAACGCGAGGGCCTCGTCGGCAAGCTCTGCCTGCCGAACGTGCTGCGCGGGCGCGTGCGGATGCACGAAGGCGACCTGGATGCCGCCCGCGGCCTGTTCGAGTCCGCGGCCGAGCTGGCCGAGCAGGCGGGCTGGTCCGAGGTCGCGGCCTCGGCTCTGATGGGCCTCGCGGCCACCCAGGAGCGCGGCGGCGAGGACGCGGCGGCGCGTGCCACGCTGCTCGAGGCGCTCCGCGTCTGCGAGCGCGCAGGGCTCCTGCCGCAGTCCGTGCAGGCGAACGCGCGGCTGGCCGCGGCCTGGCTGCGCGAGGGCGACGCCGAGGCGGCGCGGGAAGCGGCGTCCCGCGCCGTCGAGGACGCAGAGCGGGTCCACGACCCGGCCGCGGTCGCCGCCGCGGCCGAGGCGCAGGAGGTCCTTTCGGGCGCGGACTGAGCGCGCGCGAGGCGCCGCATAACAAGCCCCGAGGCCCGGCACGGTCTGAAACCCGACAATTTGTGCCCGCAAATTGCGTACGTTTCTTGGGTTCGTAACGACGAATTAGCGAAGGTTTGGGTAGCGATGTGCTTATCTGCCCACTTCTGAGGTACGACGGAACGTCATAGCTCTCCAGCGAGGGGCGCAGTGGCCGACATCGGTCGGGCCATGCGCCGGGAGGTCTAGTCCGGCATGATCGCCGCGCTGCTCACAGCACTTGTGCTGGTGCCGAATCTTTCGGTGTCCGGCAAGACTTTGAAATGGTCCGCTGCCGGCTCGTCCGGCATCTACCGGGTCCAGGAACAGGGCGAATCCCGCTACGGCAGCGTGCGCGTGGACGGAACCTCCTACACGCCGGAAGCGCGGCCGGGCGAAACGGTCAGCTATCGCGTCCGTACGTCCCCCGGCACCGAATGGTCGAACAGCGTCACGATCACCTTCCCCGGTCGTAAAACAGGAAAACCGGGCGAAGAACCGCCGCAGGAAGAACCGCCCAAAGAAGAACCGAAAAAAGAACGGCCGAAAAAAGAAAAACCGCCTGAAGAACCCCCGCTCGAAGAACCGCCCCTCGAAGAAGAAGGGCTGCCCGAAGAACCCCCGCTGGAAGAACCGCACGGCAACTTCTTCGTCGGCGTGAACGCCGGGTACTGGGGCTCCAGCGAACCGGGAGACATCAAGCACCTGGGCACGGTCGTGAGGCTCGACACGCCGCCCAAGCTGACGCCCTGGGAATCGGTCGGCCTGAAAGTGATCGCCGACATGTCCGGGCCGTACTCGAAAGAAGGCGTGAGCGGTCTCAACCACGGGGCGTACGTCGAAAAAGTCGTCAGCTTCGTGAGGTCCAACCCGCACGTCTACGCGATTGAGGTGCTCAACGAGCCTGGCGGAAGCTGGTTCTGGGGTCCGAGCTCGGAATCGCAGGCCAACCGCGAAAGCTACGGGCGCCTGCTGGTCGAAGTCCATGAAGCGCTGGTCGCCAACTTCGGCGCCGCGCGGCCGCTCGAGCTCGCGTCCTGGGACGGCGGCCACGACTCCTCGAACGCATGGGGTGAAGCGTGGTCGAAGAACGCGACGGCGCTCGCCGACGTCGACGGCATCACGAGCCACCCGTACGGCGGCACAGGATCGCGCCCGAGCGCGATCCTCGGCAACCGGCGGCTGGTCGAAGTGGCGCACGCCGCGTCGAAGAAGCCGATCTACATCACTGAGGTCGGGTTCCCGACCAAGGGCCCGACCGGCGACTCGCTCCAGTACACCGAAGTCGAACAGGCCTGGGCGATCTTCCAGTTCGCCCTGTGGGCGCGGAGCACCGGCTACGTCAACGGCGTCACGTTCTACGGCTACAGGGACGGGACCGAAGGCGGAGGCTATGGCGTCGAGACACACGCGGGCGCCAAGAAGCTGGCGTTCACCGCGCTCGAGGACGTCAAGGAAAGCCTGCCCTGCGGGATCTGCGCCGGAGGCTGAGCCCGCCTGCCCGGCGCGCCTAGGCGGCGCGCTCGGCGGGCGGCTCGGACCTGCGCGGTCGCTGCTCGGCGGAATGGCGCTCGAGGAAGGCCCGCATGCGCTCGTCCTCGGCGGGCGAGAGCTGTCGCGCCGGTTCGGTCAGGTCGCGAACGAACCGCCGCCATTCCCGGTCGCGGCGGGCCTGCGCACGCGAGATACCATGTCTCCCGAGGCCGGTCCGGAACGCGGACCGGTTTGCCTTCCAGAACATCGTCCCTCCCGAATCGATGCCGTACGCTCGAACCTACACGGAAACGCGGACGCGGCGCAAGGGCCTGCATGGCCGCCGCCGGGGCGGGTACATATATGGGGCATGAGTTCTCGAGCAGGCGGGGGGAGACGGTGATCAGGCGCAGGCCCCAGCGGCGGTCCGCCGTGCTGCACGGCGACCGCGTCGCCTACCGGGTGGCGGGCGATGGGCCGCCGATCGTCCTGATCCACGGCATCACCTCCGACTCGAGCGTCTGGGAGCGGGTGATGCCCGGCCTGGCGCGCGAGCACACGGTGATCGCGCCGGACCTGCCCGGCCACGGCAGCTCTGACAAGCCGAAGGGCGACTACTCGCTGGGGGCGCACGCCTGCTGCGTGCGCGACCTCCTGCTGGCGCTCGGGCATGAGCGCGTGACGCTCGTCGGCCACTCGCTCGGCGGCGGCATCGCGATGCAGTTCTCCTACCAGTTCCCGGAGATGTGCGAACGGCTCGTGCTGGTGGACAGCGGTGGGCTCGGCCGCGACGTGAGCGTGCTGCTGCGCGCGGCCTCGCTGCCCGGTTCTGAGCTGGTGCTGCCGCTGCTTGCATCCTCGCGCCTGCTCGGCGTGGGCGCGCGTCTGGGCGGCGCTCTCGGCCGTGTCGGACTGCGCCTCGGCACCGATCTCGATCAGATGGCACGCGGGCACAGCACGCTCTCCGACGGCGCGAGCCGCGCGGCCTTCCTGCACACGCTGCGCGCGGTCGTGGACCCGGCGGGGCAGCGCATCGACGCCACCAACCGCCTCTACCTCGCCGAGCGGATGCCGCTGCTGCTGATCTGGGGGGAGCGGGACTCGATCATCCCGGTCGCCCACGGCCGTGCCGCGCACGCGCGCATGAGGACGAGCCGGCTCGCGGTGCTCGAGCGTTCGGGGCACTTCCCGATGCTCGACGAGCCGGAGTGCTTCCTCGAGGTGCTGCTCGACTTCGTCGCCCACGGCGAGCCGGCGCTCGCCGAGGCGCTCGGCGCGTAGCGGCCGCTACGCCGCGGCCTGCGTGGCCCAGTCGCGGTAGAGCTCGTAGTAGCGCCCTTCGGCCGCGATCAGCTCGTCGTGCGTGCCCTGCTCGGCGATCTGACCGTGCTCGAGGACGACGATGCGTCCCGCCTGGCGGATCGTCGACAGGCGGTGCGCGATCACGATCGCGGTGCGCCCGGCGAGCAGCCGTCGCAGTCCCTTCTCGATCTTCGCCTCGGAATGCAGGTCGACGTTCGAGGTCGCCTCGTCCAGCACGAGGATCCGCGGGTCGGCGATCAGCGCGCGGGCGAAAGCGATCAGCTGGCGCTGGCCGGCCGAGAGCTGCGCGCCGCGCTCGCCGACTTCGGTGTCGTAGCCGCGTGGTAGCTCGGAGATGAACTCCTCGGCGCCGACCGTGGCCGCGGCCTCGCGGATCTGCGCGGCGCTCGCGCCGGGGCGCCCGAAGGCGATGTTCTCTGCGACCGTCCCGGAGAACAGGAAGGCCTCCTGGGGCACGATCCCCATCTGCGAGCGCAGCGAGCCGCTCGAGACGTCGCGCAGGTCGTGGCCGTCGACCAGCACGCGCCCGGCGCTCGGGTCGTAGAAGCGCGCCACCAGCTTGGCCATCGTCGACTTGCCGGCGCCGGTGGCGCCCACCAGCGCCACGGTCTGGCCGGGCGGGATGTCGAGGCTGACGTGCTCCAGCGCGAGGATGGGCGGGGCGTCGTCGCTGTCGCCGCGGCGGCGTGCATAGGCGAAGGAGACGTCGTCGAAGGTGACCTCACCCCGGATGCGCCCGAGCTCGATCGCATCGCTGCGGTCGGTGAGGGTGGGGCGGACGTCCAGGAGCTGGAAGATCTTCTCGAGCGCCGCCATGCCGGACTGGTAGGTGGCGTAGAGCTGGGAGAGCTGCTGGATCGGTTCGAAGAGGTTCGAGAGCGCGGCGACGAAAGCGACCACCGTGCCGACCGTGACGTGACCTTCGATCGCCTGCAGGCCGCCGTAGACGACGATCGCCGCGACCGCGAGCCCCGAGAGCATTTCCACGCTCGGGAAGTACGCGGCGTTGAGCTTGACCGTCACCATGTTCGCGTCCTGGTTGTCGCCGTTGAGGGCGGTGAAGCGGTCTCGGTGGGCCCGCTCCTGGGCGAAGCTGCGCACGATCCTGACCCCCGAGAGGCTCTCCTGAAGGTCGCCGGTGATCGCGCCGATCGTCTCGCGGGTGCGGCGGAACGCGCCGGCGGAGACGATCCGGAACCACAGCGAGCCGATCAGGAGCAGCGGCAGCACGAGGAACGTGAGCAGCGCGAGCTTGGGGTCGAGGTAGAGCAGGATGCCGATCGTGCCGATCAGGGTCAGACCCGACTGGAACAGCGTCACGACCGAATCGGTCACGAGGCTGTCGAGCGCCTCGACGTCGTTGGTCATGCGCGAGATCAGCACGCCCGCCGGGCGGCTCTCGTAGAAGCCGATCGGAAGCGACTGCAGGTGCTCGAAGATCTGCAGCCGCAGGTCGGCGAGCGCGCGCTGGCCGACCCAGCCGACGAGGTAGGTCTGCAGGTAGGTCATCAGCCATACGAGCAGGGCCGAGATCAGGAACGCGATCACGACCACGAACAGCGTTTTGGAGTCGCCCTTTTCGATCCCCTGGTCGATCGCGGCTTTGGCGAGCAGCGGCGGCGCGAGCGTGGCCGCGGTGCCGATCAGGAGCGCGACGATCATCGCGAAGGCCTGCCGGCGGTAGGGGCGCACGAGGCGCAGCAGCCCGCGCAGGCTGCGCGCGCGCGTGCCGCGGGCGGCGCGAGCGCCGTCCCACTGCGGGCCCGGTCCGCGTCCCACCATCGGGCTCACAGGCCGCTCACCTCCGGCTCCAGCGGCTTGCGCGTCATGAAGACCTGGTCGGGGAGGCCCTTCTCGACGATCTCGCGGTAGAGCTCGGAGGCCTCGAGCAGTTCGTCGTGGTCGCCGTGCGCGATCACGCGGCCGTGGTCGAGCACGACGATCTCATCGGCGAGCGAGATCGTCGAAAGCCGGTGCGCGATCACGAAGGTGGTGCGCCCGGCCATCGCCTCGTCGAGGGCGTGCTTGATCTCTCGCTCGGTCGAGGCGTCGACCGAGCTGGTGGCGTCGTCGAGCACGAGCACGCGGGGGTCGGTGATGAGGGCGCGTGCGATCGCGATGCGCTGGCGCTGGCCGCCGGAGAGCGAGAGGCCGCGCTCGCCGACGCGCGTCTCGTAGCCCTGGGGCAGCGCGGCGATGAAGCCGTCGGCCTGGGCGCGGCGCGCCGCCGCTTCGATCTCCTCGCGAGAGGCGTCGGCTCGTCCATAGGCGATGTTCTCCGCCACCGTCGCCGAGAACAGGAACGGATCGTCGCTGACGATCGCGACCGCCTGGCGCAGGGGCGGCAGCTGCAGGTCGCGCACGTCGGTGCCGTCCAGCAGCACCTCGCCTTCGCTCGCTTCGTAGAGGCGTGAGATCAGCGACACGAGGCTCGACTTGCCCGAGCCGGTGCCGCCGACCAGCGCGACGGTCGTCCCGGCGGGCACGTCGAGGTCCACGTCACACAGCGCCGCTCCGGGTGCGGATGGCCCCGAGCCGTTGCCCGTCCCTTCGAGTTCGATCGCCGCTTCGTGGCCGCCGGTGTGCACGTAGGTCGCGCCGAAGTCGTCGCTTTCGTCGTAGCGGAGCGTCACGCCGCGCAGCTGCACGTGGCCGTTGCCGGGCGGCAGCGGCCGAGCGTCAGCTCGCTCGACGATGCGCGGGTCGCGGTCCAGCACCTGGAAGATGCGTGCTCCCGAGGCGGTGGCGCGCTGGGCGAGGCCGAGTATCACGCCGAGCGAGCGCATCGGGCCGATCAGCATGTTCAGGTAGAGGTAGAACTGCGTGAACTGCCCGAGGCTGAGGTGTGAGTGGATCACGGCTTCGCCACCGATCAGCAGCACGGCCGCGAGCCCGAGCTGGGGCAGGAAGCCGAGCACCGGGTTGTACTTCGCCTCGAGCCTCGTCGCGACCATCGACTGGTCGAACACGCGGGTGACGCTGCGCTGGAAGCGCTCGAGCTGGTGGGACTCGCGCGCGAAGGACTTGACGACGCGGACGCCGGAGATGTTCTCCTCCGCGTCCGCCGTCAGCTCCCCGATCCGCTGCTGGACCTCCTGGACCGCCGGGCGGGCGCTGCGCCCGTAGCGCTGGGAGATCACGATCACGAACGGCACCGGTATGAGAGCGATGACCGCGAGCTTCGGTTCGATCGCGAGCATCGCGATGCCGGCGAGGATGATCGTCAGGCCGGCTTGGAGGATGAACACGAGCCCGTACCCGAGGAAGAAGCGAACCGCCTGCAGGTCCACGGTCGCGCGCGACATCAGCTGGCCCGTCTGCTGGCGGTCGAAGAAGCCGAGCTCGAGGCGCTGCAGGTGGCTGTAGATCAGCTCGCGCAGGTCGAACTCGATCCCCAGCGACACGCGCCCGGCGATCATCCTCCGCAGGTAGGTGAGTCCCCATCGCACCAGCACCGCCACGACGATCACGACGGCGATCCGCACGAGTTCGTGGCGGTCGTGCGAGCGCAGGATCAGCTCGTGGTGGTGAGCGTGATTCGCGCCGCGCTGGATCGCTTCGACGGCGAGGCCCGTCAGGTAGGGGATCAGCACCGTCATGACCATCGCGAAGCACGCGAGCGCTGCGGAGACGGCGACGCCGCGCCGGTAGGGACGCAGGAAGCCGAGCAGTCGATAGAAGGTGGTCATAGTTGTGCAGTCAACGATTATCGCACGGAGTCGGTGTTCGCGCCCTTAACCTGGATGGATGCCCGATCCGCCGTCCTCCGAGCCCTCCGCGGGCATCGGCGCGGGGCTCTGCGACCGCTGCACCCATCAGCAGATCGTCCGCAACACGCGCGGCTCCAGCTTCTCGCTGTGCCGCCGCTCCCGTGAAGATCCAGGGTATCCGCGCTACCCCCGCGTCCCGGTGCTGGAGTGCCCCGGCTTCCAGGACGCGGGCGGTGAGGGCTCGCCCTAGACGATCGCCGTCAGGCGGGGACGGGCTCCGCTTCCGGCGCGGCCGGTGAACCCGGCTCGTCCGAGCTGACGAAGTCGCGGCTGCGGATCAGCGCATACGCGCAGATGGCGCCGAGGAAAGCGATGCCGGAGGCGATCAGGAGGATCGAGGTCAGAGCTCCGGTGAAACCGACGCGGTAGCTGTGCAGCAGCGCGGCGTGGGCCGGGGCGGGAAGCTTTTCCGCGATTGGTCTCACGGCCCCGGAGACGAGCGCCTGCGAGAAGTTCGGCGCCGAGACCAGACGGTGTGCGATCGGCCCCGAGCCGAGCGCGGCCGTGGTCTTGGCCGCGATCTGGTGCTGGAAGACCGCGCCGAGGCCCGCCACACCGGTCGCGATGCCGACCTGCCGGAAGGTGTTGTTGATGCCCGAGGCCATGCCGCTGCGCGAGTGGTGCACGACGCCGACGGCGGTCGAGGCCAGCGGGGGGTTGATCATCCCGATGCCGGCGCCTGCGAGCACGAACCCGGGGATGAGCGTGGTCCAGCCCGAGCTCGCGTCGACCGCCGTCATGCTCAGAAGGCCGCCGCTGACGAGCAGGAGCCCCGAGCCGATCAGCAGCCTGACGGGCACCCGCACCGAGATTTTTCCGGAGAACGGCGCCACGACGAACGACACGAGGGTGATCGGCAGGAACCGCAGCCCGGCCTGAAGCGGGTCGTAGCCCAAGACGTCCTGCACGTAGAGCGTGAGATACAGGAACATCGAGAACATCGACGAGGAGATGGCGAGTGCGACGATGCTTGCGCCCGTGAACGCCGGCTTCTTGAACAACGAGAGGTCGAGCATCGGGCGCTCCTGCCGCAGCTCGGCGATCAGGAAGATCACGAGTAGGACGACCGAGCCGAGCAGCAGCGAGACGATCTCGGTCGATCCCCAGCCCTTGTCGTTGCCCTTGATGAGCGCGAAGACGAGCATGAACAGGGCGCCGGAGAACGTGACGAGCCCGATCCAGTCGATGCCGCGCGCGTTCGGATCGCGCGACTCCTGCACCTGGCTCATCGTCAGGAAGACGGCGCCGATGCCGATCGGCACGTTGACGAAGAAGATCCATTCCCAGCCGATCCCCTGGGTGATGACACCGCCGATCACCGGACCGACGGCGACGGCGGCGCCGATCACGCCGCCGTAGACGCCGAATGCGAGGCCCCGCTCGGGACCGTGGAACGCCGAGGCGATCAGCGCGAGCGAGGTGGCGAACATCATCGCGCCGCCGGTGCCCTGGACCGCCCGGAACAGGTTCAGCGCCAGCGGAGAGCTCGACAGCCCGCACGCCGCGGAGGCAGCCGTGAACACGACGAGCCCCATCACGAACACGCGGCGGCGTCCGAACAGGTCAGCCAGCGAGCCCGAGGTCAACAGGAAGGCCGCAAGCGTCAGCGAGTAGGCGTTGACGACCCACTGCAGATCGCTGAAGCTCGAATGCAACGAGCGCTGGATGTCCGGCAGCGCGACGTTCACCACGGTGATGTCGAGGAGCAGCATGAAGATCGCCACAGAGACGGCGATCAGCGTCCACCACTTGCGCTCCACGTCTACCTCCTCGGTCGCGCCGCGCGTCTCGGCGGCGCGGGTCGGTGGGCCCCACTATATGAACGCCCCTGCGGCCGCTTCGGGATATCTGCGCCGGCTTGCCGGAGGAGGAGGCGTCTAGGACGGGCGCAGGTGACGGTCCAGGAACGGAACCACCTGCTGCCAGAGCCGCGCGGCGGGCTCCGGGCGGTATGAGGGCCGGTAGTCGGCGAAGAACGCGTGTCCCGCGCCCTCGTAGACCTCGACCTCCACCTCGTGGCCGCTCTCGGCCGCGGCCGCACGCAGCGGCTCGGCGAGCTCGGGCGAGGGGTTCTGGTCTTCGGCGCCGATCGCGGCGTAGAGCGGGCAGGCGAGCTGCGGCGCGAGCTCGAGCGGAGGGGTGGGTCTGAGCGGCGTCGAGCGCTCCTCGGTCGTGGCTTTGTCGATGAAGCCGCCCCAGCAGTCAACGGCCGCGTCGAGCGGCCTGCGGGCGGTCGCGAACAGCAGCGTGTAGCGCCCGCCCATGCAGAAGCCGATGCAGCCCACCTTGCCGGTCGAGTCCTCGCGGGCGCGCAGCACCTCGGCGGCGCCGTCGAGGTCGCCGAGCACGCGCTCGTCGGGCATCGCGAACAGTCGCGCGAACAGCGCCTCCATGTCGCCGGGCGTGGGCGGGCCGCCTTCGCGCGTGTAGAGGTCCACGCCGAGCGCGACGTAGCCGATGTTCGCGAAGCGGTTGACGACGTCGCGGATATGCGCGCCGAGGCCGCCCGCCTCGTGGATCACGATGATGCCGGCGCGCGCGCCTTCCTCGACGGGGCGCGCGAGGTAGGCGTTGACATCTTCGGCGCCGTGGCCGGGGTAGACGAGGTCGTGGCCGAGGATCCCGGACGTGTCGGTGACGGCGCCCGGGACGCCCTCGGGGCTCGGTTGTGGGTGCGCCTCGTCGGTCATGGCGGTGGGGCCGGCGGCGCTCCGTGCCGTCCTGAGGCGAGCCTAACCGCTAGAGGATCGCCTTGGGGTAGCTGCGGGTCGCGGCCGCCGGCATCGCGCCCGAGGCATCGCTCACGGTGTGCCGTTGACGGTCTCGGCCGGGGGGAAGGAGCCCTCCCGCTGTGCGTCGAGCTCGCGGATCTTGCGGCGCACGCGCTTGCGCGTGTCGCTCAGCTCCTCCTGGAGCTTCGCCAGCTCGGCCGCGCGGTGACGTACCAGCTGGAGCTGGCGGTCGATGTGACCGCCGGCCTCGACCAGCAGCTCGCGCCGGCGCGAGGGCGCGACGTTCTCGCGCCGCAGCTCGGCACGCACCTCCGCGCGTGCCTCCTCGACCGCGAGCAGCTCTTTGAGCTCCTCGAGCGTGAGCCCGAGCAGCTCTTTCAGGCGCATGACCTCCTGGAGCCGCGCGACCTCGGCCTCCGTGTAGAGGCGGTGCCCGCCGGTGGGCCGCCCACCCGTGGCGGGGATCAGATCCAGTTCTTCGTAGTAGCGGATCGTGCGCGGGGTGGTGCCCACGAGTCGCGCGACATCGCCGATCCGCAGTGAGTCCTGATCCTTCTTGCGGGGCGGGGTCATCACACCGCCACCGTCTCCGCAGCCAGCGCTTCCTCCTCGGCGAGGATCGCCGCGGCGGGCTCCTCCTCCTCGTCGAGCGTCTCAGCGTGCGACGGGCGCAGCAGGCACACGCCGGCGCCGATCAGGGAGACGATCGCGAGCGCCCACAGCGCCACGTGCATGTTGTGGATGAAGGGGTCCAGGCGCGCGGGGGAGAGGCCGGTGGCGAGGCCGGAGAAGATCGCGAACAGGGTCGCTTTGGGGATCCCGGAGGTGACGATCGCCATCACGAACGCGATCGAGAGCACCGCACCGGTGTTCTGCAGCAGCGTGCGGGCACCGGCGGCGATGCCGCGGCGGTGCGGGGGCACGGTGCCCATCATCGCGGCGGTGTTGGGGCTGTTGAACATGCCCGAGCCGATCCCGACCAGGGCCAGCCAGGTCGCGCTCTGCCAGTAGGGGCTGCCGGCCTCGAGGGTCGTCATCAGCGCGAGCCCGGTGGCGCTCACGACCATCCCGATGGCGGCGAGCGAGCGCGAGCCGTGGCGGTCGGCGTGGATGCCGGCGAGGGGGGAGGCGATCAGCATCCCGAGCGCCAGCGGGATCAGCTTGACGCCGGCCAGAACCGGGTCATCGCCCTGCGCCCCCTGGTAGTAGAAGACGAACACGAACATCAGCGCGAAGCGGGCCAGCCCGTTGATGAAGGCGGCGGCGCTCGCGGCGGCGAACAGGCGGTTCTTGAAGATCGTGAGGTCGAGCATCGGGGCGCGCGAGTGTTTCTCGATCGCGACCCACGCCGGCAGCAGCACCACGGCGAGGGTCAGCCCGACGATCACGACCGTGTTGTTCCAGCCGGAGAGGCCGCCCTTGGAGACGGCGAGCACGAGGCCTGTGAGTCCGACGATGAAGGTCGTCGTGCCGAGGACGTCATAGCCGCGCACCGTGTCCGGTTTCGCGAGCTCGTGCAGGACGAGCCCGCCCCAGGCCGCGCCCGCGAGCGCGAGCGGCACGTTGAACCAGAACACCCAGTGCCAGGAGATCGAGACGAGCGCTCCGCCCAGCACGGGCCCGAGCACGAGCCCGACCGCGGCGACCATCGTGTTCGCGCCCATCGCCAGGCCGAGTTCGCGCTTGGGGAAGGCGTCGGTGACGAGGGCCGCGGCGTTCGCGAACAGGAACGCCGAGCCGATCCCCTGCAGCACGCGCCAGACGATCAGCTCGGTCGCGCCGGAGGAGAAACCGGCTCCCAGCGAGGCGAGCGCGAACAGCACGAAGCCGCCGACGTAGGCGCGCTTGCGGCCGAACAGATCGCTGAGGCGCCCGGCCATCAGCACGAGCACCGTGGCGGCGATCAGGTAGGCGAGGATGACCCAGACCAGCGCCAGAAGGCTCGCGTGCAGCGAGCGCTCGAGGTCGGGGAGGGCGATGATGAGCGTGCCCGAGTTGGTCGCCGCGAGCAGCATGCCGAGGCTCGTGCACGACAGTGCCCACCAGCGGTAGTGCTCGTGGTCGGCGCTGACGCCGATCCGCCTCCATCCTGACCGCTTCGAGATCGTCTCCAACGCGCTAATCCTCAGTCCCTGAAAATATAGAACCTGACGTGAACGTAAAGATCACAATACCACGGCCGGCGAGGCCGTTTCCGGGGCTTGAAGGCGGTGCTAGAACGTATGTATGGCTACTGACGAGAAGCGAGTGAACAAGACTGACGAGGAGTGGCGCGAGGAGCTCACGCCCGAGCAGTACGACGTGCTGCGGCGTGCCGGAACCGAGGCCCCCTTCACCGGCCAGTACACCTACAACAAGGACTCCGGCGACTACACGTGCGCCGGCTGCGGCGCCGTGCTGTTCAGCGGCGACACCAAGTTCGACTCGGGCACCGGCTGGCCCAGCTTCACCGAGCCCGCCGTCGCCGAGGCCGTCGAGCTGCGTCCAGACAACGGCCTCTTCATGCGCCGCACCGAGGTTCTGTGCCGCACCTGCGGCGGGCACCTCGGACATGTGTTCGACGACGGCCCCGGCCCGAACGGGCAGCGCTACTGCATCAACTCGGCGGCGCTCCAGTTCCAGCCGGAGACGGCCGGCACCGAGGGCGCCCCGTCCGAGCAGGACGCGCCCGCGGCCAGCTGATGATCTAGCCTCTCCTGCATGGTGATGCAGGAACAGGCGCGGCGGCTCTCCGAGCCGCTGCGCTGGGGCCGGCGCGAGAAGACCGTGATCGGGATCGTCGGGGCGATCGTCGCCGCCGCCGCGGTCGCGCTGGTCGTGTTCGCGCTCTCGAGCGGCGCTCCCGCACGCGCGGACTGCATCGACCTCGAGTTCCCGAGCACGCTGGGCGCCGCAGAGGTCAAGGGATGCGGCGAACACGCGCGCCGGATCTGCGCCTCCGGGGCCTACAGAGGTCTCAGGGAAGAGATGAGGGCGGCCTGCGCGCACGCGGGCTTCGCCTTCCGCGACCCCGGATAGCCCGCAGATCCCCGTAGATACGGGCTCTTTTCGGCCCGTATCGACAGTTGTCGAAAGCCGCTCGCGAACTCTTGGGCACAGTGGCCCTAGCGGGCCCGGCACGGTCCCGATTGCATTGGCGCCACTGTCCATCGGTGCCCGGCTGCCCCGCGGCTCTCGGCGCCTGTCCACAAACGTAGGAACGGAGGCATATGGGTTCCTGGCTTGCATACCCACACTGGCTCAACGCCGGTGACAACGCGTGGCAGATGACTGCCGCCACGTTCGTGGGGCTGATGTCGCTGCCCGGACTGGCGGTTCTGTATGGCGGTGTCATGCAGAAGCGCTGGTCGGTCAACAGCATGATGCTCACATTCGTCGCCTTCTCGCTCGTGCTGATCGCATGGATGGGATGGGGATTCAAGATGGGCTTCGGATCCCCGATAGGCCACGGAAAAGGGTTCTTCGACACCTTCTGGGGCAAGTCGGGAACCGTCTTGTCCGCGGGCGCCGAGGAGGGTCAGGCGGTCATTCCGTCGATCACGGAAGGACCGCCGTTCCACTTCCCGATGGGCTCGCTGGTCTACTTCCAGTTCGTCTTCGCGGCGATCACCCCGATCCTGATGCTCGGCTCGATCCTCGGGCGCGTGAGCTTCAAGGCGTGGATCCCGTTCGTGCTTCTGTGGATCACGTTCGTGTACACGGTCAACGCGTTCCTGATCTGGGGCGGCGGGTTCTTCGCGGCCCACGGGGCGCTCGACTACTCGGGTGGGTACGTGATCCACCTGGCGGCCGGCATATCCGGCTTCGTAGCCGCGGCGGTGATCGGACCACGGCTGCAACGAGACCGCGAGATCGACGCGCCGAACAACCTGCTGATGGTGATGGCGGGGGCGGGTCTTCTGTGGCTCGGCTGGAACGGCTTCAACGGTGGTGACTCCTACTACGCGGGCGCGAACGCGTCGGCGGCCGTGATCAACACGAACCTGTGCACCGCCGTCGCGGTGATGGTGTGGATCGCGTGGGACTACATCTTCCGCGACAAGCCGTCCCTGATCGGCTCGGTCAACGGCATGATCACCGGGCTCGTGGCGATCACGCCATGTGCCGGTTTCGTCACCGGCTGGGGCGCGCTGTGGATCGGGATCATCGCCTCGACGATCGTGTGGATGGCGATCCGCTTCCTGAGCAGGGCGCCGGTGTTCCGAAGCGTGGACGACACCTTGGGGGTGGTCTATACGCACGGGATCGCCGGGCTTGTCGGCGGGCTGATGGTCGGTGTCTTCGCGAACCCGAAGCTGGTCGAGTACATCGGCATCGGTGGCGCGGCGAACCTCCCGGGCAAGGAAAGCCTGCTCCACGGCGGCAGCTGGACGCTGCTGCGGTGGCAGGCGGAGACCGCGCTGTGGGTGATCCTCTTCAGCGGGGCCATGACGTTCCTCCTGCTGAAGCTGGTCGGGATCTTCCTGCCCCTCCGTCTATCCGACGAGGAGCTGGAGATCGGCGATCACGCGATCCACGGCAACGAGGTCTACCCCTCAGACGTGCCGACGCTCGGCGGGCCACACGCGCCGGGTTGGCAGCCGGGCGGCGGTGCCGTCCAGCCGGCTGGAGCCGGAGCCTAGGGGGCGCGCCCGGGCAAAAGCGTTGGTCTGCGCGTCCCGCCCTCGGGCGGGCGCGCAGGGCAGCGAACGGTGGACAGTCGACGGCCCCGTCCTCGTGGCGGGGCCGTTGCTGTTGGCGGATGCAGGCCCGTTGTCACATCTCGGACGCGGTCCCGGCGCGTGCAACCCCCGCGGCTAGGTAGGGTGCCGGATGTCGTGTCGGCCATGGAGGGCAGGATGAGGGGCCTGATTTCAGTTCTGGTGGTAGTCGCGGCCGTGGTCGCGATGCTTGCGCCGGGCGCAGCCGGTGTGACCGGCGTCGGCGTGGTACCGCCGGCCCAGCGCGTGGCCGGGAAGACCTACGCGCAGTGGCTCACCGCCGACTGGCAATGGCTGCTGGCCCACGGACAGCTGCGGACGCAGGCCCCGCAGCAGATGCTCCACTGTCTCAGCCAGGGCCAGGGCGGCAAGGTCTGGTTCCTGCAGGACGCCTACGAAGGCCCGACCCCGGTCACCGTCAACTGCGCCATACCAGGCGGCCGCTACCTGTTCCTCGAAGGGCCCGGCTTCGAGTGCTCGACGATCGAGCCGGCGCCGTACAACGCGCCGCGCGCCAAGCTGCCCCGCTGTGCGGCGTCGTTCGCGCTCAAGGGCGTCGAGGTGAGCGTCGACGGCGTTGCGCTGAGCCCCTCCGCCTTCCCGGTCGCGACACCCGTCTTCCGCTTCGTGATCCCGGCCCGCGGCAACCTGCTGAGGACGACGGGACGCCGGCGCGGCTTGGGCGCGGTCCACTCCGAGGCCCTGATGCTGCGACCGCTGCCGCCCGGGCCGCACACGATCGTCCAGGTCGAACACTTCGCCAGCGGTCAGTCGGCCCAGACGACCTGGCAGCTGACGGTCGGCTGAGGTGCGCCGGGGCAGTGTCTGAAGCGAACCTGGACGCAGTCCGGCGTGGTCTCGATGCGTTCAACGCGCGGGACGCCGACGGCTTCGCCGCGCTCGTGACCGCGGACTTCGTCTGGATGCCCTCGCTGCCCGGCGCGGTGGAGGGCGGGCGCTACGAGGGACGCGCCGGCATCGACCGCTACTTCGCCGAGAGCGGTGACACCTGGGAGAGCCTCCTCGTGGAGACCGACGAGCTACGCGAGCTGCCGGGCGGTGCCGTGCTCATGCTGGGCCGCGCCGCCGGCCGCGGTGTCGGCAGCGGCGCGCTGGTCGAGATGCCGCTCGCCTTCCTGGCCGAGTTCCGCGAGGGGCTGATCGCTCGCGTCGCCACGTTCCTCAGCCATGACGAGGCGCGGGCGGCGTCCGACCGCGACCCGTGAGGGTGGAGGCGGCGGCGCAGATCACCCGGAGCGGGTGAGCCCTGCGATCGGGCGCTCGGCTTTGATCGTTGACATGGCGCCGGTTCAAGTCAACGTCGAGAACTTCGCCCGCGCGGAGACGCACCGCATGTTCATGGCGATCCTCGCTGAGGCCGGCGGCCTCAACCGCTGGGGGCACAACCGCATCCCCACGCCGATCGACAGGCAGACGGTGATCCGGATGAACCGCGACACGCTCTACAGCTTCGCGGTGGTGGACGTGTCCGAGGGCGCAACGGTCACGCTCCCGGACCCTGGCGAGCGCTACCTGTCGGCGATGGCGGTCAACGAGGAGCATTACGTCAACGCCGTGCTCCACGACCCCGGCGAGCACAGGCTCGACGCCGAGCAGCTCGGCACGGAGTACGTGCTGCTCGGCGCTCGGATCCTCGTCGACCCGCGCGACCCCGGCGATCTCGAGGCGGTCTCGAAGCTGCAGGACTCGCTGGGCATCGAGGCGGGCGCGGCGCGAGCGCCCGCGTTCCCCGAGTACGACGCGGCCAGCCTCGACGCGACGCGGAACGCGTTGCTGGAGCTGGGACGTGGGCTGACTCGCTTCGACCGTGCCTTCGGCACTGCCGCTGAGGTCGACCCGGTCCGTCACCTGATTGCGACGGCGGCAGGGTGGGGAGGGCTGCCGGAGAGCGAGGCGCGATACGCGGCGGTCGATCCTCGCCTCCCGGTCGGCGAGTACAGCCTGCACGTGGGGGACGTGCCGGTGGACGGCTTCTGGTCGATCTCCGTCTACAACGCCGACGGGTTCTTCGAGCAGAACGAGCTCGATGCGTACAGCGTCAACAGCGTCACCGCCGAGCGCGAGCCGGACGGCAGCGTGATCGTCAACTTCGGCGGCTGCGGCGCCGGGCGCGTGAACTGTCTGCCGATCGCCGAGGGCTGGAACTACACGGTGCGCATGTACCGGCCCAGGCGGGAGATCCTCGACGGCAGCTGGACCTTCCCGACGCTCGGCGCATAGGGCGCACAGGCGGAACTCTGGAGTGGCGACATGGTGACGCACGAACGCGGCAGCGAACGCGAACGGCTTGTGTGGGCGTGTCCTGAGATAGCTGCCCGCGGTCGCTGACCGCGCCTAAGCTCGGCGGCTGTCGCGGGTCCGCGCCGCGACCGACGGCGCCTTGTGTAGCCGCTACATGCTCGCTCCGGACGGACTAGTCGAACACGATGCCCGCGTTGCCGCCGCCATCGTGCGCGCCGTGCAGGGTGAGGGTGCTGCCCGTGACGTGCATGTCCGAGACGGTCGCTTCTGTCGCGGCTTGGAGCGGGTACGGCAGGTTGAGCATGTAAGGCTTGCCCGGTTCGCTCGACTGGATGACCTGTGCGGCCGGCCCTATCACGACTTCGCCGGGGACCGTGTCGCCCTCGATCGTGACCGTCGAGCCTCGTTCGATCGTGAGCGTCGGCGTGTTGTCAGCCCAGCGCCCCTCGATTTCGTAGCCGAGCAGCGTGCTCATCGTTTCGCCCGCTTCGAGAGTAAGCGAGCCGTAGCAGGCGCGGGCGCCCTCGAACGCGCCGCGAGGCAGCCCGGTCACGACGACTGTCGCGTGCATCGCTTCGACGAGGGTGTCTTTCGATTCCCGTGTCACTTTCAGCGGGTACGCCCGGTATTCGCCGGAGACGACGGTGCTGGTCGAGTAGTTCGTGTAGGAGCCTTCGAGCCGGTAGAGGCGGCCGTCGACGGTCAGCGCGTTGCCGTTCGTGTCGAGCGAGCCGTGCCATTGGAACGTGCCGACGTGCAGCGGTTCAGAGAGTTCGATGATCCCGTTGTTCTCGATGTCAGCGATCCGGTTGCCGGACGTGACCAGGTGGTCGAGGCCTTCGCTGTTGAGCACGCCTTCCCAGGAGACCGGCGCGTGCAGGACGAAGTTGCCGGTGACGGTGATCGGGCTCTGCGACCTGGCGATCGTCCCGTCGACCGTGATGTTCCTGGCCGTAAGCGCTTTCGTGACTTCGAGCGTTCTCCCGGCGGGCACGTAGAGCGTGTCTTCGGCGCCGGGTTTGCCTTTCGGGGACCAGTCCTTCGCGGTGGTCGCGCGCCCGCTCTTGACGAGTTCCCTCGCAACAGGTTCCGCACGACCCTTCCTCGCGCCCGCCGCCTGGCAGCCCGCGAGCACCACGAGCGCGGCGATGAGTGCCCCGAGTCGCTTCACCGAGTCCCCCTCCTCCAAGATTCCGTTCCGCGGAAGTGTCGCACACCGGCGCGACCGCGAGAGGCACAGACTCGCCGCAGACGACAAGTGGGGCCGCGCCGCGCGAACGGCCGACCCCGTGACCCACGGAGGTGAAGCTCCATGAGCAGGCAAGAACCTAACGGCGGTCCGGCCCCACCTCGTTGCCTGAGAGCCGCCTGGGACCGCGCGACGCTGAGGCCCGCTCAGGCGGTGCTCTCAGCCGACGAAGGCACCCCCAACCCGATCGGGCAGGACACGCCCGTCGAGTGGTTCGGGCAGTACCCGCCGGGGTTCTTCGCGAGGTACTGCTGGTGGTAGTCCTCGGCGTAGTAGAAGGCCCGCCGCGTCGTCGGTCGGCGCGAGTTCGGTCGTGATCGTGCCGTAGCCCTCCGCAGAGAGCTTGTCCTGGTACATGGCGAGCGACGCTTCGGCCGCCGCCTTCTGGTCGGCGCCGTCCCACAGGATCAGCGAGCGGTACCCGGTGCCGACGTCGGCGCCCTGGCGCATGCCCTGCGTCGGGTCGTGGTTCTCCCAGAAGAGCTTCAGCATCTGCTCGTAGCTGGTCTTCGAGGTGTCGTAGGCGACGAGCACGACCTCGGCATGGCCGGTGCGCGCGCTGCAGACCTCCTCGTAGGTGGGGTTCGGAGTGGTGCCGCCCGCGTAGCCGACCGCGGTCGTGTAGACGCCCTCCGCCTCCCAGAAGATCTTCTCGGCGCCCCAGAAGCAGCCCATGCCGAAGATCGCCGTCCGCACACCCTCGGGGAACGGCGGCTTCAGCGGCGTGCCGAGCACGAAGTGGCGGTCGGGGACGGCGATCTCGCTCTCGCGGCCCGGCAGCGCGGCGGAGGGATCGATCAAGGTTGTCTTGTCACTGCCAAACAGTCTCATGCACTCAGGCTAGCGGGTGCTTCAAGGCCTGCGCACGCGGCCTGCGGCGGCCCGACCGGAGGTCGCTTCGGCGCCGCTGCCGGCCGGTCGCGGCGGTGCTCGAGCGCTCGGGTGCGATCCGCTAGCGAGGCTCGAGCACGAACACCGGGATGTCCCGGTTCGCGCGCCTGTCGTACTCCTCGAAGCCTTCGTACTGCGCGTTCATCGACTGCCAGAGCCGCTCGCGTTCCTCGCCCTCGGTCACGCGGGCGCGCACCGGGCTGCGCCTGGCGCCGATCTCGATCTCGGCGTCGGGGTTGGCCTTCAGGTTGAACGACCAGCCGGGCTCGTTGTTGCCGGCGTTCGAGCCGATCACGACGACGTTCTCGCCGTCCTCATGGAAGACGACCGGGGCCGTGCGCGGCTGGCCCGAGCGGCGGCCCGTGGTCGTGAGCAGCAGCACGGGCGCGCGGCCGACCTTGTTCCTCAGGCGCCCGCGGCTGAGCCTGTAGACCGGGACGTTGAGCTTGCCGGTGGTGCGGACCGCCCAGGCGGGCAGCGACATCGAGAAGCGCGAGAGCGTGTGGTCGCTCGGCATCGGTCGGCAGTATCGCGGATGTAGAGTCCGCGCGATGAGCGGGCGTCCCGGAGTTGCCTACGAGGTGCGCGACCGTGTCGCGCGGATCACGCTCGACCGGCCCGAGCGGGGAAACGGGATCACGCGCGCGCTGGTCGAGGAGCTGGCCGCGTGCGTCGAGCGCGCCGACCTGGACCCGGCGGTGCACGTGATGCTGCTCTCCGGCAACGGGCCGGGGTTCTGCGGCGGCTATGACCTGGTCGAGAGCGCGGAGGGGATGGGCGCCTGCCGGGATCGCAAGCGCGACGCGCCCGACGGCTCGCCGCTGGCCCCGGCGTGATGGCCGCCAACCACGACCCGCGCGGCACCTGGGACCCGATGGTCGACTACGCGATGATGAGCCGCAACGTCCGCGGCTTCATGAGCCTCTTCCACGCCGGCAAGCCGGTCGTCTGCATGGTGCACGGCTTCTGCGTCGCGGGCGGGACCGACATGGCGCTCTGCTCGGACCTGCTCGTGATCGAGGACGAGGCCAAGATCGGCTATCCGCCAGCGCGCGTCTGGGGCTCGCCCACCACCTCGCTGTGGGCGCACCGCGTCGGAGCGCAGCGCGCCAAGCGGCTGCTGTTCACCGGCGACTCGCTCTCGGGCACCGAGGCCGTCGAGTGGGGCCTCGCGATCGAGGCGCCGCCCGCGAGCGAGCTGCGCGAGCGCACGGAGATCCTGGTGGAGCGGATCGCGAAGGTGCCGGTCAACCAGCTGATGCTGATGAAGCTGCTCGTCAACCAGACCCTCTACGCGCAGGGCCTGCACTGCACCCAGGTGCTCGGCACGGTCTTCGACGGCATCACCCGCCACACCGCCGAGGGCTATGCCTTCCAGCAGAAAGCGGCGGCGGAGGGCTTCCGCGAGGCGGTGCGCGAGCGCGACGAGCCGTTCGGCGACTTCGGGCGCTCGACGTTCAAGGGCTAGGGGAACCTCGGCGGGAGCCGCACGCGGGCGGGGCGGGCCGCGGTGGCGAGCGCCCGTTCTTTGCGCGCGGCCCGGGCGGGGGCTAGAATGCCTGCTTCGCGCGGATGTAGCTCAGCTGGCTAGAGCGTCGCCTTGCCATGGCGAAGGTCGAGGGTTCGAATCCCTTCATCCGCTCTCACTGCGCCCCGGCGGCGTTGTTACAGGGCCGCTGCCGGGGCGTCGGTGTGCTCGGGGAGGGCTCCGCTTGTGAGGGCACCGCCGTCCCGGCCCGCGTCGGCGCTCTCGCGACAGGTCGAAGTGGCCCCGCGTCAGGGCGCGGGTGTGCCCGTCGGTCGCTGCGCGGCAGGCCGCTTCGCGGCACCGCGTCTGGCGCCGCTCCGCTTGGGCGCGCCGTGCTGCCGGCGGGGCCAGTCGCGCAGGAACCGCTCAGCCGCATCCGCCTCGAGCGGGCGCGCGAACAGGTAGCCCTGGCCGCTGTCGCAGTCCTCCTCCTGCAGAAGCGCCAGCTCCTGGCTGTGCTCGATGCCCTCGGCGAGGGTCTCGATCGAGAGCGCCTTGCCGAGCTGCACGAGCGTGCGCAGCAGGGTCTCGCCTTCGGGGTTCTCGGCGAGCTGCGAGAGGAAGGAGCGGTCGATCTTCAGAGAGTCGACGGGGAAGCGCTGCAGGTGGGAGAGCGAGGAGTAGCCGGTGCCGAAGTCGTCGATCGCGATCCGCACCCCGAGCTCCTTGATGACCCGCAGGCGCTCGGCGGTCTCCTGGGCGTTGCGCATCAGCGCCGTCTCGGTGATCTCGAGCGTCAGGGCCTGGGGGTCGATGCCGCTCGCCTCGAGCGCGCGCTCGACCACGCCCACGAACTCGTCGCCGTCGAGCTGGCGAGCCGAGACGTTGACCGCGACGCCGACGGCGTGGCCGTCCGCGCGCCAGCGCGCGCCCTGCGCGCATGCCTGTTCGAGCACCCACCGCCCGACGGGGACGATCAGCCCGCTCTGCTCGAGCTGCGGGATGAAGTCGTTCGGCTGCACGAGCCCGCGGCTGGGACTGCGCCAGCGGATCAGGGCCTCGACGCCCGTGGGGGTCATGCCGCGCAGGTCGAACGTGGGCTGGTAGACGAGGAAGAACTCCTGGCGCTCGATCGCGCCCCGCAGGTCCTGCTCCAGCGCGGCCTGGCGCTGGACGACGTCCTGCATCCCGGACTCGAACATCACGCAGCGGTCCTTGCCTTCGACCTTGGCGCGGTGTGCCGCGATCTCCGCATCGCCGAGCAGCTCTTCGGCGCTGGCGCGCGTGCCCGTCGCGACGCCGATGCTCGCGGTCACCGCAAGCTCCGCGTTGCCGATCGGAAACGGCGTCCTCAGGGCTTCGAGAAGGCGCTCGGCGATCAGCTCGGCGCCGGCGTCGAGCGAGGCCTCTTCCGCGACGACGACGAAGTCGTCGCCGCCGAGACGGCCGAGCGCGTCGGTGTCGCGGACGAGCCCGTCCAAACGCGCCGCCACCCCTTGCAGCAGCTCGTTGCCGGCGCTGTGGCCGAGCGTGTCGTTGAGAACGGTGAAGTTGTCGAGGTTCACGTGCAGCGCGGCGACGGGGCCGCCGTTGCGCCGCGCGCGGCTCAGCATCTGCTCGGTGCGGTCGACGATCAGCGTGCGGTTCGGGAGGCCGGTGAGCTGGTCGTGCGTCGAGAGGAACGCGAGCTGCTCGCCGCGGCTGTCGAGCTCCTCCTCGACGCGGATCCGCTCCTCCTCGAAGACCTCGCACATCCGCACGAGCGTGACGTCCAGCGTCGCCTGGGCCATCGCGAGCGCGCGGCGGCGGGCATGATCGGAGGCGGCGTGGCGCGCCGCGGCCTCGCGCAGCACGTCGTTGACGCTGTCGCGCCAGCGCAGGCAGCGCTTGGTCACCTCGTGAAGCGGCGCGGCGCGGTGCGCGGCCAGCTGCCCGAACAGCTCGAAGGCTTCTTGCGCAGCGTCCATCCCATCCTCGGGGCGCCCGCCGGACATCCAGTCCGCGACCGTCACGGTCGCGATCGTGCAGATCCGCGCGAGGCGCTCCTCGACCTGCGGGTCGAGCGCGCTGCCGGCCTCGGCCGAGCGCTGGTGAACCAGCTCCAGCACCCGCGGCGCGTGCTCGCGCAGCGTGGATCCGATCAGCCGGACCTCCTGCTCGACCTGCGCTCTCTCGTTGTCTTCGAACGCGGGCACGGGTCTCACATCCCCCGCACGACGCTGAGCTGATCCTTCATCTCCCACGAAGCGTCGGCCAAAGCCGAACCGCACTTGAGTCCTGGCCCCGGCGCCTCGAACACGGCGCGAAACGCGATCTCGCTTTGAGTCGGTGCTGAGGCGATGTCTCGGCGCAGCTCTCAACGCCCGGCATCCGGCCTCGCTCGCGCCCCCGGGGCGGCGCCCCGGAGCGCGAGGGCGGCCACGAGATCGCTCTCCCTCACACGCGCGCGCCCGGCGAGGTCGGCGATCGTGCGGGCGACGCTCAGCGTCCGGTGCTCGCCGCGGGCCGTCAGCTCCCCCCGCGCCCGCGCTTCGCGTAGGACCCGTTCGCCCCGGGTGTCGAGGTGGACTCCCGGCGCCAGCGCATGACCGTCATCGAGCGCCGTCCCGGCGCGCGCGAGCCGGGCGCGCCGGCGCTCGCGGGCGGCGGCGACAGCGGCGCGGGCCTGCGCGCTCGTGATCGCGGCCGCTTCGAGTCCCAGCGCGCGCCTCGCGGGCTCGACCGCGACACGAAGGTCGATGCGGTCGATCAGCGGGACGCTGAGGCGGCGTGCGCGAAACGCGAGCTCCTCAGGCGGGCACCGGCAGCCGGCGCCGCCGTCGCAGCCGCACGGGTTGATCGTGCACACCAGCAGGAAGCTGGCGGGCACCTCGTGGCGGCGGCGGGCGCGCGCGATGCTGATGCGGCCCTCCTCCAGCGGCTGGCGCAGCGCCTCCAGCGCGGGACGCGAGAACTCCGTCACCTCGTCGAGGAGCAGCACCCCGCGGTGCGCCAGGGCGAGCTCGCCGACCCAGCCGTTGCCTCCTCCACCGAGCAGCCCCGCGGCCGTCGTCGCGTGGTGAGGGGCGCGGAACGGCGGGCGGCGCGGGAGGGAGCGCGGCGCGAGCGTCCCGTGCCCGTGGATCCGCGCAACCTCGACCGCCTCCTCGCTGTCCAGGGGCGGCAGGATCCCGGGCAGACGGCGCGCGAGCATCGTCTTGCCGGCGCCGGGCGGTCCGCTGAGCAGCAGGCTGTGGCCACCCGCGGCGGCGATCAGCAGCGCGCGGACGGCCTCGCTGGCGCCGCGGACGTCGGCAAGCTCCGGCTCTCGCGCCTGCGGGGCCTGGACACCGTCCTCGAAGCGGGGCGGGAGCGGGTCCGCCGGGCCGCCCCGCAGCAACCGCGCGGCGCTCTCCAGCGAACGCAGCGGCGCCACGTCGACCCCGTCCACGAGCGCGGCGGCGTGGCCCGCAGGGGCTGCGAGCGCGAGGGCTCCGAGCCCGCAGCGGCGCGCCTCGTCGGCGACGGCGAGCGTCCCGTTCGCGGGCCGGACGCTGCCGTCGAGCCCGAGCTCGCCGAACATGCCGATCCGGGCGAGCCGCTCGGCCGGCACCTGGCCGGTCGCGGCGAGGATCGCGCACGCGAGCGCGAGGTCGAGCCCGGGACCGGCCTTGCGCAGATCTCCGGGAGCGAGATTCGCGGTGATGCGACGGCGCGGCCACTCGAAGCCGCTGTTTCTGACGGCCGTCTGGATCCGCTCCCGGGCCTCCCGCACGGCGGCGTCTGCGAGACCGACGATCGTGAAGGCGGGCAGCCCGGAGCGCACGTCGAGCTCGACCACGACGTGGCGGGCGTTCGGGCCCTCGAGCGTGAACGTGTGAGCCTGGGCGACCATCGGAGACCGCCGGCGCTCGGCGCCGGCGGCGGACGGCTGAGGCTCTCAGGCGTGTGCGACGGGACCCGCCGGCGGCCTGCTCAGGGGTGGCCGGCCCGGGCCGGAGGGAGCGGCCCGGGCCGTGCGGCCATCCATGGCAAGCTCTAGAGGCCGGCTGGGTGGCGGGCCACGAAGCCCGCCGTGCCGGTCATGCTGCCCGACCAGCGGGTGCCGGTTTCCGCCAGCGCCACGGTGTCGAAGCGTTTGCCGTCGACCACCATGAACGCGTGTTCGGAGTTGGCGTAGATCGTAATGAATTGGCCCGGGCCGGGATCGCCGTAGGACTCGAGCCCCGTCGAGTCCTCGGGCGAGCTCAGCAGACCGCCGCCGTGCAGGGCGTAGGAGACGGAACCCGAGCAGTCGTAGCCTTCGGACGTGAACGAGCCGTGGCCGCCGCCCCAGACGTAGGGACGGGTCGCGATTTCATCGCCTGCGGCGATCACCTGGTCAACTATCGAGGATCCACCGGACGTGCTGCTGGACGAGCCGCTTTCGCCTCCGCCTTCAGAGGAGTGCAGCACCGCGTCGGAGGGCTTCAGTTCGCCCTCGCTCTGGATCCCCAGCACGGCCCAGGTTTCAGCACCGACGACGCCGTCGACGCTGAGGCCGTGGCGTGCCTGCAGGCGCCGCACCGCGGCCTCGGTCGCGGGTCCGAATTCACCGTCGGGGGTGATCTTGAGCGCTTTCTGCAGGCGTTCGACGGCGTTGCCGCTGACTTCGCCGCCGCCAGCTTCCGAGTCCACCGAGGCGGCCGTCGCGGAGTGGTGGTGATGGGTGTGCTGCGGCATCGCGGAGGGGGGAGGGGTGAGTTCTTCCTGCCCGTGGATCCCGAGCACGCTCCATGTTTCCGGTCCGACGACGCCGTCGACGGTGAGGCCGTGGCGCTCCTGCAGGCGCCGCACGGCGGCCTCGGTTT
The DNA here is from genome assembly GCA_963738815.1 of uncultured Solirubrobacteraceae bacterium. GTDB lineage: Bacteria > Actinomycetota > Thermoleophilia > Solirubrobacterales > Solirubrobacteraceae > Palsa-744. The sequence goes on along the minus strand of CAVTXW010000011.1, from coordinate 58,912 downwards.
CAGGGCCGAAGTTGCCGTCCACCGCGAGCTTCAGCGCGCTCTGCAGCCGCTGGACCGCGCCCCCCTTCGATTCGCCGGTCGAGGAGCCTTCGCTTTCCTGGACGGCGTCGTGCGTGCTGCCGCCTTCGCCGGGGGAGACGCTGGCGATGGAGGCGGTCATGCCGCCGCCGCCGCGCAGCGCGTTCCAGGTCTGCGGGCCGACGACGCCGTCGACCGCGAGCCCGTTGCGTTCCTGGAAGGCCGCCACAGCGGCTTCCGTTTCCGGGCCATAGACGCCGTCCACGCCGACCCCGCCGAGCGCCTGCTGGAGGAGCTGCACCTGGCGGCCTTCGGCGCCTTCGGTGAGCACGACCACGTTTTCGGTCGTGGTGGTCGGTTCGCTGCCCGTCGCCGCCACCGCGCTCCCGCCGCCCGCGGCGATGCCGGCCGCCGGCCCCACGGTCAGCGCCGCGAGCGCGCCGAGCGAGACGCGCTTGGCCCGCGAGCTCGTCGGCACGAACTGCAGCTCGGCGGCACGGCGCCGCGCGCGCGAGCGCCCGAGCGAGAGCTGCCACGGTTCATCGTCGGCGAGGTCGCGCAGCCGCGCGTCGCGCGGGGCGAGCAGAGTCGCGATCGCCGGTCCGGCGGTCGCGACGGCGCCGGGGCGGCCGCTCTTGACCGCGCGGCGGTGCCCGCCGCGTTCGCGGCGGGCGAGAGAGCGTTCAAGTGAATTCGTCCAGGGCTCGAGATCTGCAAGATCACGCGGGCATCCCGACATGCGAGGCGTCCTTTCTCCATCTCCGATTTGCGCCTACGGGGTTAGCTGTCGGGCTCGCGTAAACATCTACGCTACGCCACACTTGTGGCGATTCGCCCCCGCAGCCTCGGCTGCATTGGGTCCCCCGATCCTCCGCCCCGTGGGGAAGAGGACTCGGCACGAACGGGCGGCAAGCTAACACATTTCCGTGCAATTTGCGTTACAGGGGCAGGAGTGCACGATCGGTTGCCGACGACGCCCGGAAATCCGCACCTTGCGGGCGAACGCGACGGAACAGCCGAACGCTCTCGTTCTACGGGGCCGGCGTGTGGGCGCCCACGGACGGGTCGCGACGGGTCGCCCCGAGCGGCGCGCGACACGCGCGCGGGTGGTATTTTCGCCGTCGATGGCTTCCCCCCGGCCACGGCCCAGCTCCCGTCTGAAGGTGCTTGCCGTAATCGCCGTCCTCGCTCTCGCGGCTGCCCTGGCGAGCGGTTGCGGCTCGTCGAGCAAGAGCGGCACGCAGGGGAGCACGACCGGCGCGAGCGCTGCCAGCACGAGCAAGTACGAGTCGGCCGGCGTGCTCGAACCGGTGCGGCCGGCCCCGCCGCTGGCGCTGAAGAACTACCTCGGCCAGCCGGTCAACATCGACAGCTACCGCGGCAAAGCCGTGCTCGTGACGTTCGTCTACACCCACTGCCCCGACGTGTGCCCGCTGATGATCGGCAACCTTCACAACGCGCAGGCGCTGATGGGCAAGGAAGCATCGAAAGCGCAGATCATCGCCGTCTCGGTCGACCCGAAGGGGGACACGCCGAAGACCGTCGCGCACTTCCTCGCTCTGCACGATCAGACGGGCAAAATGCAGTACCTGATCGGCAACAAGAAAGAACTCGCCGCGGTCTGGAAGGCGTGGGGGGTCGGCGCCGAACGCGACGCAGGCAACCCCGACCTGGTCGAGCACTCCGGGCTCGTCTACGGCATCACCGGCTCCGGCAAGCGGCTGACGATCTACTCGGCGAACTTCAAGCCGTCGGAGATCGCGCACGACGTGCCGCTGCTGGCCGCCGGCTAGGAGACGGGCGGTGAGCAGGGGGGTGCGGCTGGCGCTGATCGTCGCACTGGGCTGCGCGGCGATCGCGGCGCTCGCGATCTTCGGCTTCAAATCGAGCGGCAGCAGCGTCAAAGGCAAGCCCGCGCACGAACTCCCGGCCGAACACCTCTCGGGCGCCGCCGTGACGCTCCCGGCCCTGCTCCGCTCGGCACACGGCCACCCCTCGCTGGTCGTGTTCTGGGCGAGCTGGTGCGACCCCTGCATCCAGGAGGCACCGGCGCTCGAGCGGTTCTCGAAGACCCCCGAAGGCCAGGGCAGGATCGTCGGCGTGGACTGGAGCGACGCGCGTTCGGGAGCGACCGCGTTCATCCGCCGCTACGGCTGGACGTTCCCGACCGTCCGCGACGGCAACGGAGTCGTGGGGAACGACTACGAACTGACGAACCTCCCGACGACGTTCGTGATCGACTCAGGCGGGCACATCCGCCGCACCCTGCGCGGACCGCAGACGGAAGCCTCGCTGCGCCAGGCCCTGCGGGCTGTCGAAGCCGCCTGAGCGCCGGCGCCGGTAGCGTGCTGTCCCGAAGGCCGCAACAGCGGCCGGCGTAGGTGACGAAGGAGGCGCTGATGGACGGTGGGGAGACGGTGCTCGTGACGGGCGGGTCGGGCTTTCTCGGCGGCTGGTCGGTCGTGGAAGCGCTCCGGCAGGGCTACCGGGTCCGGACGACGGTGCGCGACCTGGCGCGCGAGGACGAGGTGCGAGCGGACATCGCCTCCCAGCTCGACCCCGGCGGGCGGCTCGAGGTCGTCCAGGCCGACCTCCTCCGCGACGAGGGGTGGGCGCAGGCGGTTGCCGGGTGCCGGTACGTGCTGCACGTCGCCTCGCCGTTCCCCGAGGCGCAGCCCAAGGACCCGGACGAGCTGATCGTCCCGGCCCGCGACGGCGCCCTGCGCGTGCTGCGCGAGAGCCTCGACGCCGGCGCGGAGCGGATCGTGATGACCTCGTCGGTCGCGGCGGTGCGCAACTCGCGCGACGGCGCCCTCGAAGGACGGCGCGAGATGGACGAGGAGGACTGGAGCGATCCGGGCGACCCGCAGATGACGCCGTATGCCAAATCCAAGACGCTCGCCGAGCGCGCCGCGTGGGAGCTGGTGCGCGAACGGGGAGCCACCGAGCGGCTCGTGACGATCCAGCCGGGCGCGATCGTGGGCCCGTTGCTCGGAACCGATCGCTCCTACTCCCTGCAGGCGATCGCACGTCTGCTCGAAGGGGGCATGCCCGGCCTGCCGCGCATGGGCTTCTCGTTCATCGACGTGCGCGACGTCGCCGCGCTCCACGTTCTCGCGATGACCGCGCCGGCGGCGGGGGGACAGCGCCTGATCGCCGCGAGTGACTTCCTCTGGTTCTCCGACGTGGCGGAGATCCTGCGGGAGGAGCTCGGCGAGGAAGCTCGCAAGGTGCCGACTCGCAAGATCCCGAACTTCGTCGTGCGGGGGATGGCGCTGCTGGATCCCGGCGTCAGGTCGGTCGCCAGCGAGCTCGGCCACGAATCGCGGTTCTCGATCGAGAACGCGCGGAGCCGGACGGGCTGGGAGCCGCGTCCGGTCAGAGAGACGATCGTGGACTGCGCGCAGAGCCTGCTCTCACAGCCGGCCGCTGTGGCCGCGCGCTAGAGACGCGAGCGGTCTGAGAAGGCCGAACGGGGGCCCCGCGCCTGGCGAGGCCCCCGCCGTGCCGCTGCCGCTAGCGGACTTCGAGCTTGAAGACGGGCTGGAACTGGGCCCAGCCGGTCGCTTCGAATTTGCTGTTGTAGTAGATGCTTTCCGGCAGCGGGTCGGCTCCCACGGCCGGCACGCCGCCGGCAGCCGGAGGTTCGGCGATGAATTCGCCGCCCGTGAATTCCTTGTAGGCGGTCTGGAGACCGACGTTCACGATTTTGCCGCCGCAGGCTTCGCAGCCGTTCGTGAGCAGCACGATCGCCTTCACCGGCAGCGGTTTGCTCTGGGTGAACCCTTTGAAGGTCACCGTCTGCAGGTAGCCGCCGACGTCGCAGTTGGCACCGAAGCCCTTGCCTTCGCCGGTGGCGGGGCAGCTGACGTTCGTGGTCGGGCGGTAGTGGAGCTTGGCGGTGGTTTTCGCGGTGGCGACGAGCGCGCCCGGTTCGTTGCCCGCGCCGACTTCGTAGATGCTCGCCGTCCATTGCTGGCTGAACTTCTTGGTCGGGTGCACCGTGTAGCAGTTTTCGAGCTGGTATTCGCCGTGTTCGCAGGCGAAGACGTCGAGCTGCGTGGTCAGCGATTTCACCACGCGGCTGTTCGTGATCGCGGTTTCGATCTGGCCGCCGAACATGCCGCTCCCCATGAACGCTTCGTAGTCCTGGGAGTAGGTGTCTTCGTTCGGTTTGCCGTTGACGGTCGCCGGGACCGTGTTGAGGTTGTTGTAGGCGACCTCTGTCATCGCGCCGGCGCTGCCCGCCGCCACGACGGCGAACGCGAGCATCGCGACGAATGCGAGCGCAAGCCTCCTCAGACGCTGCGTCTGCATGCTTCCCCTCCTGTCGTTCGAGGACGCGCCGCGCGCGCCCGTCACAGATCGCGCCGGAGGCCTCCGCAAGAGGCTCGCCGGCGGGTCTGTCGCAAGTCTCTGCGATCGCGCCCCGCCGGGTCAAATACGTTTTCGCTCCCTGGCATAAGCCGGAACGATGGAAGCCTCCGGCGCCGGGCTCGCGCCGCGTTTGCGGGCTCTGGCAGGCGGGTACTGCTGGATTCGTCGGCGGTGGCCGGCCAAGGCATCCGAGGGCGCGGTCCAACGAGGGGGTGGCCGCGCGAGCAGGGAGACGAACAGATGACGCGGTGGATCCCCCGGGCAGCCGGCCGGCCCCTTCTGACGACAGTGGGCCTTGTGTGCCTGGTGCTCGCGAGCACGGCGGCGTGCGGCGCCGGCGGCGCGCTCGCGGCGCGACCGAAGGTGCTGAGGGTCGGGCGCTTCGAAGGCAAGAGGGGCAAGTACAAGACGATCCAGGCGGCGGTCGACGCGGCCAAACCCGGCGACTGGATCCTGATCGGACCCGGCGACTACAAAGAAGCCGAAACGCGGGAACCCGAAGGCGAAGGCGGCGACGGCGCCGGGGCGGCGGTACTCGTCACCAAGCCGGGCCTGCACATCCGCGGCATGAGCCGGGGCGGGGTGGTGCTCGACGGCACCAAGCCCGGCTCGCCGCAGTGCTCCGCCGGCCTCGAAGCGCAGGACTTGGGTCCGACCGACGCCGAAGGGCATCCGCTCGGGCGCAACGGCCTCGTCGTGTTCAAGGCCGCCGGGGACAGCGTCGAGAACCTCACCGCATGCAACTTCCTGACGGGTGCGGGCGGTCGCGGCAACCAGATCTGGTTCAACAACGGCGACGGCAGCGGCAAACCGGTCCCCGGCAGCTTCCGCGGCGCGTTCCTGTCCGCCACCTCGACGTTCTGGGCCGGGACCGAAGCGCCGTTCGCCTCCTACGGCATCTTCGCCTCCGACAGCGAAGGCCCGGGCATGTTCACGCAGGTCTACGCCAACAACCAGGCCGACTCGGCGTTCTACATCGGCGCGTGCCCGAACTGCAACACCACGCTCGACCATGCGGTAGCCGAGAACAGCGATCTCGGCTACTCGGGGACGAACTCGGGCGGGCGCCTGCTGGTCGAGAACTCCGAATTCGACGGCAACCAGTCCGGGTTCGTCACCAACAGCCAGAACAACGACGACGCGCCCTCGCCGCAGGACGGCGCCTGTCCTGCGGGCGAAACCGGTCCGACGGGCACGAGTTCCTGCTGGGTGTTCACCAAAAACAACGTCCACGACAACAACGATCCGAATGTGCCGACGACGGGCAGCGCGGAAGCCGCGCCGGTCGGGTCCGGGGTCGTGATCGCGGGTGGCCGCGACGACACGATCACCGAAAACTCGATCCACGACAACGGTTCATGGGGGGTCCTGCTCGCGCCCTACCCCGCCACCGAAACCCCGCCGCCCGTCGCGCACTGCCAGGGCGGGATACCGGTGGAAACCGAAGGGCACACGGTCTGCTACTACGACGACTGGGGCAACGAGGTCTCGAAGAACACGTTCACCCACAACGGTTTCTTCGGCAACGTCGACAACGTCGACGGGGCAGAACTCTCGAACCCGGAGAACCCGGGCAACTGCTGGCACGAAAACGTCGACACGGGCGGTGAATTCACTAGCGCGCCGCTTGCGATCCAGAGCCCGCCGCACAGCCTCTGCGGGATCCCGGACGCCGGCGAACCGCTCGCGAGCCCGCTCGGCGCGCAGGTTGCGTGCGCGACGGGCTTCTTCGTGGAATGCCCCTCGACCGCGGTCGCCAACTACCCGAAGCGGACCACGGTGGTGATGGCGCCGCTGCCTGCGGAGACGACGATGCCCGACCCGTGCCTGGGCGTCCCGCGGAACCCGTGGTGCCGTGGCAACACGTCCAGGCCGCCGGTCTATCCCGTGCCGGGAGGCCCGGCCTCCTAGCGGAAGCTCTCTCGCCGGCCGCGCGCCGAACGCGGCCGGCGTGGGTGTCCGCGGCGGCGCCGAGCCACCCCCCGGGGCGCCCACCCGCGACCTCCGGCTCGCGGGCGCGGAATACTGGTTTCCGATGCCTCGCGCTCCGGACCTGGCCGGATCCGCGCTCGACGGCCGCTACGAGCTCTTGGAGGTGCTCGGGGAGGGCTCGTTCGGGCGCGTGTACCGCGGCCGTGACCTGCGCCTCGGCCGCGTCGTCGCGGTCAAGGTGATCAAGCCCTGGTGGGCCGAGGACGACGCCTGGGTCGAGCGCTTCCAGCGCGAGGCGCGGCTGCTCGCCCGCGTCAGCGATCCCGGCGTGGTGCGGATCTACGATTTCGGCGAGGCCGAGGAGGGCCCCTACTACGTCACCGAGCTGGTCGAGGGCGAGAGCCTCGCCGACCGCCTGCGCCGCGGGCCACTGGCGCCGGAGGAGGCGCGCGCCGTCGCGGAGCAGCTCTGCGCCGCCCTCGCGGGGGCGCACCGCGAGGGCGTCCTTCACTGCGACGTCAAGCCGGCGAACGTGCTGCTCGGCGAGGACGGCAGGGTGCAGGGTCGGCGACTTCGGGGTCGCGCGCCTTGCCGAGGGGACCTCGCAGGCGCCCACGGCCACCGTCGCGGGGACGCCCCTGTACATGTCCCCCGAGCAGGCGCGCGGGCTGCGGAACGACTCCGGCCACCGACGTCTACAGCGCGGGCGTCGTGCTGTACGAGATGCTCGCCGGCAGGCCGCCGTTCACCCACGGTTCGGTCGTCGAGCTGGGCCTGCGCCATCTACAGGACCCGCCGCCGCCGCTGCCGGCAAGTGTGCCGCCGGCGATCCGCGCGGTCGTCGAGAAGGCGATCGCCAAGGAGCCGCGCGAGCGCTACGCCGACGGCGGCGAGATGGAGCGCGCGCTGAAGCAGGCGGCGGGGGAGAGGAACGACAGCGCGGGGGGCGCCGCTCCGGTGCCCACACCCGCGGCGGCAGAACGCGACGGCGCTGCCACGCACGCGCTCGACCGCGCGGCGCTGGCGACGCGGGCGCTGGACCGGGGGGCGCAGCGCACCCGGGTGCTCGGCGGCGCGCCGCCCCCCGTGACGCCGCGCAAGCCGCGGCGCAGCGGCGGGCCGCGGCGCCGGCGCGCGCTGGTCGCCCTGGCGGTGCTGATCGGCGCCGCCGTCGCGCTCGCCATCGTGCTGCTGAGCACGGCGGGGGCTGCGCGGACGACCGTTCCGGAGCTGCGGCGGTTGCCGCGCGGGGGCGTGCAGGCGCGCGCGAGGCGGCTGCACGTGCGGCCCGTGTTCTCCGAGCGTCACTCCGAAACGGCGGCCGGGATCGCGATCGCGCAGAGCCCCGAGCCGGGAGCCCGCGTCGAGGAGGGCTCGGACGTGCACGTCGTGATGAGCTCCGGCCCGCCGCCCGTGCGGGTCCCGAACGTCGTCGGCAAGGCCGCCTCGACCGCCGAGAGCGCCGTCGCCGACGCGGGACTGCGCTACTCGGTTTCGCGTGTGGCGGCCCCCGGCACGATGCCCGGCACGGTCGTCAGGCAGTCACCCGCCACGCCCGCCAGCGCCCCGCGCGGGTCGACGATCGGCCTGTTCCTGGCCGAGACGCCGGAATGGCGCACGCTGACGAGCTTCGCGGGGACCGATGACGGCAAGTCGGTCCCGTTCCGGATCCTCGGCCAGCGCTGGCGGGTGGTCTACGACATGAGCTTCAAGGGAACGTGCTTGCTGATCCTCGTGTGCGAAGGGCCGAGCGCGCAGGCACGGGCGCTCAGCGGCGGCGCCGGCGCGGGCAGCTTCGAACTCGGCGAGGGCGAAGAACAGAGCCACGTCTTCACGAGCGGGCCGGGCGTGTACGAGCTGAAGGTCTCCGGGGGACGGGACTCGGCGGGCTGGTCGATGAGCGTGCAGGACTACTACTGAGCGTGTGCCCGGCGGGCGACGGGGAGGGCGCCTGCGGCGAGGGGCGAGAGTCGCGCGGTGAGGCGCGCGGGGCCCCGGCTGGCTAGCTTCTTGCGCGTGCACGACGAGGAAGACCTGGTACGGCGCCTGCGGGCCGGCGACGAGAACGCCTTCGTGGCGGTGCTCGACCGCTACGACGGCCCGCTGCGGCGCGTCGCCGCGTCGTTCGTGCGAACGCCGACGGCGGTGGAGGAAGTCGTCCAGGAAACCTGGCTCGCCCTGGTCAGGGGCATCGGGGGGTTCGAGGGCCGCTCGGCGCTCGGCACCTGGCTGTTCCGGATCCTCGTAAACCGGGCGCGCACGCGAGGCGTCCGCGACTCGCGCCAGATCAACTTCTCCGCGCTCGAAGATGACCAGCGGCCCGCTGTCGAGCCGAGCGCCTTCGGCGAGGACGGCCGCTGGCGGAGCGCCCCGGCTAGACTCGAATCCGATCCCGAGGGCCGGCTGCTGAACGCCGAGCTGCGCGGTGAGCTGATTGCGGCGATCGACGCTCTCCCCGAGCAGCAGCGGGTTGTTGTAACGCTTCGGGACGTGGTCGGTCTCACATCTACAGAGGTATGTGAGATGCTCGAGATAAGCGAGGTCAACCAGCGGGTGCTGTTGCACCGTGGCCGGTCACGATGTCGTGCGGCCCTCACGGCGGAGGCGGGCACGTGAGGCTTCTGCCCCGCCGCAGGCAGCCGCTCGTCTGCCGCGAGTTCGTAGAGCTCGTCACCGACTACCTCGAGGACCGCATGCCGCGCCGCGAGCGGGCGCGCTTCGAGGCGCATCTCGCCGAGTGCGACGGCTGCACCGGCTATCTCGAGGACATGCGGGCGATGCTCGCGACGATGGGTTCGGTGGTCGTTCCCGCCGACCCGCACACCCGCGAGACGCTGATGGAGGCGTTCCGCGATCTCCGCGGCTCGGGCTGACGCTGTAACGCGCAGGCCGACGCCGGGACGTAGGGGGGACCGACGTCCCCCCGACCGAAGGAGACACGATGACCAGAAGCATCCGGCGCACCGCGGGACTGCTCGCGACGCTTGCCGCCACGGCGACCGGCGCAACGGCAGCGCCCGCCCTGGCGGACTCGCACGGACCGTTCTTCCCGCCTGGGGCCGGCAGCGCCGTCTTCGTCCAGACCGACGGGCTCGCCGCCAATCAGATCGCCGTATACGACCGCAAGGGCGACGGCACGCTGGCGTCCGCGGAAACGTACGCCACCGGCGGGCGCGGCGGCCAGCTGACCGGCTCGGTCGTCGACCACACAGCTTCGCAGGGGTCCCTGACCTACGACCGGGCGGACAACCTGCTGCTGGCGGTGAACGCCGGGAGCAACACCGTCTCGGTGTTCTCTGTCTTCGGCGATCGCCTCGCGCTGCGCCAGGTCGTGAGCTCGGGCGGCAGCTTCCCCGTAAGCGTGACGGCGCGCCGCGGCGAGGTCTTCGTGCTGAACGCGGAAGGCGGCGGCTCGGTCCAGGGCTACGCGGTGCTCGGCGGGCGGCTGTTCCCGTTGCCGTGGCTTCACCGCACGCTCGGCCTCGCCACCGGGAACCCAGGCGAACCCGAACAGTTCACGCACACGCCCGGCCAGGTCGCTTTCACGCCGGACGGCTCAAAACTCGTCGTGACGACGAAGGCCGCCGGCCAGTCGGTCGAGGTGTTCAAGGTCTTCCCGTTCGGCGGGATCTCCGCCACGCCTGTCGTCACCCCGGACCCGACCGTGCCGTTCGCGGTCAGCTTCGACCAGCAGGGGCACCTGCTCCTCGCCGAGGCCGCAGGCGCCCTCGCGAGCTTCCAGATCAACGGCGACGGCAGCCTCACCCAGCTGTCCTCGGTCGCGACCGAACAGGCCGCGACGTGCTGGGTGACCCCGGCCGCCGGCTTCTTCTACACCTCGAACGCCGGCAGCGCGAGTCTCAGCGGGTTCCGTGACGCGCTCGGGGCGCTGACGCTGCTCGGCGACACCCCTACGCACCCGGGCACCGTCGACGGCGCGTCCGCCGGCTCGAACCTGTACGTGCAGGGCGGCAAGGAAGGGACCGTCGACGAGTTCGCCGTCACGTCCGGCGGCGGGCTCTCGCCGATCGGCGCGCTGGTGGTGCCGGGGGCCGTCGGAGGGGAGGGGATCGCCACCAACTGAGCCATCGACGTGGACTCCGGCGGGCCCCTCTCGCCGGAGACCGAAGGTCTGGTGCCGCCGGCGCGCGTGCGTCGGCGGCACCAGGGTGCGGGAGCGCCGGTGGCGAGCTACGTAGACTCCCCGCCCATGCCGTCCTGGCGACGAAAGACCGCGCCGCTGCGCCACCAGTTCGTGGAGGGCCGGGACGGGCACTCCGCGAGCGGCCCCGGCGGGCTGGCCGGCCGCTCAGCACGGCTGCCGGTGTCCGCCCGCTACTTCTCGCGCGGCCACCGCTACGCAGAGTCCATCGCAGCCCCGAAGGGTGCGCGGGAGCCCGCCGAAGCGCCCGCGGCGAACCCGCTCGAGACGTACTTCGAAAGCCATTCCGAGGGGCCCGGCCTCTGGAAGTGGCGCCACTACTTCGAGATCTACCACCGGCACCTGGAGCGCTTCCGCGGCCGACCCGTGAAGATGGTCGAAGTGGGGGTCTTCGGCGGCGGTTCCCTGGGAATGTGGCGCGAGTACTTCGGCGGCGAAGCTCACATCTACGGCATCGACATCGACGAGACCTGCCGGGAGCTGGCCGGTCCGGGCGTGGAGATCTTCATCGGCGATCAGTCCGACCCGGCCTTCTGGCGGACGTTCCTCGCGAGCGAACCGGAGATCGACGTGGTGCTCGACGACGGCGGGCACACCCCCGAGCAGCAGATGGTCACGCTCGAGTGCCTGCTGCCCGCGATCCGGCCGGGCGGCGTCTACATCTGCGAGGACATCAACGGCGGCTGGCAGCCGTTCCACGCCTTCGTGGACGGGCTCACGCATCCGCTGAGCGCCGTCGGGCACAGCCGCGATGAGCTTCCCCGCAGCGCCTTCCAGGAGCAGGTCGCCTCGGTGCACCGCTATCCGCTGGTGACGGTGATCGAGAAGCCGCCCGCCGGCGCGCCGCCGTTCGAGAACGTCAAGCGCGGGACCGAGTGGCCCTCGCACCGGCGTGCGCGGCTGAAGGTAGAGGCCGCAAGCGAGGCCGACCCGGCCTAGCCCTGCGCAGGGCCGCTAGCGGCGGGTCAGCGTGACGTGGATCGAGCGGGTGCTCCTGGCGCCCGCGGGCGTGACGCTCGTGAGCTGGACGATCGCGTGAACGGGATGCCCGCGTTTGAGCAGGGCGTGTCCGGTCCGCGTCAGGGGCGCGCGGATCGTCGCCTTGTGACGCTGCCGGATGCTGAAGAAGGTGGGCCGGGCGAGGATGGTCGGCTTGCGCTTGGCCTTCGCGCCCGACGCCCGCACGGCCAGCGGCCCGCGCGCGGCGAGGACCGAGACGGACCCCGCGCACGGCACGGCGCTCTTGCAGGTCATCGTGGTCGCGACGGAGCTGCCGCTGAGCAGGACGTTGATGTGGCCGGCGATGACCGAGGGCAGGAACCTGACGAGGGTGGTTTTGGGGCATTTGGTCCGCGGTTCGATCGCCGAGGTCTGGGCGGGGATGAGCGTCACGCTCGCGCTGGATTTGCCGCCTGCGAGATCTGTCACGGTCATCGTCACCTGGACGGGGTCGCGCCAGGGCTGACCCACGTAGGGCCCGTTGGTCTCTTCTTCGGTCGCGATCTTGTTCCACGTGAACGTCTGCGTCAGGATCGGGTTGGGTCCAGAGGCGAGTTCTTTCACGGGCAGTTTGGAGAGGAATTCTTCGAGCGCTCCGGGACCGCCGAGGATCAGCAACCCGGCTTGGATCGGGAACTCGATGTAGGTGAACCGGTAGCTCACGATCGGCGGGTTCGGTGTCTTCGAGGCGCTGCCGTTGAACTCGACCGGGTTGCCCGTGCAGAAGTAGACGGCGGGGCTAGCCGTGAGGATCGCCTTGATCACGAGCGGCTGGACTATTTTTGTCGGCGCAGATTCGGCGCTCGTGGGACCGACGCCGTTGGTCGCCGTCACCCGCAGCCGAAGCGTCGAGCCGACGTCGGCGCGCACCGGTACGTAGGTCAGTGAGCTCGCCCCCGGGATCGGGGAGCAGTTCGTGCCGGAGGCCGTCGCGCAACGCATCCACTGCTCGGCGAAGGAGGTCGGCCCGCCGGCCCAGCTGCCGATCGTGCCGGTGAGCGTTTCGGTCTCGCGTGCTTCGCCTGAGACCTGGGGGAGCGCCGTGTTCGCGGGCGGCGGCGCCGCGCCCGGCTTGACGCCGTCCGTAGCGGCCGACTGCGCGCTGGTTTTGCCGCCTTCGCCCGTGGCCGTCACGACGACGGCGATCTGTTTGCCTTCGTCCGTGGAGGTCGGCGTGTAGGTGGAGCTCGTGGCGCCGGCGATCGGTTCGCAGGATGCGCCAAGGCAGCGGAGCCACTGGTAGGCGAAGGTGCTCGCGCCTTCCCAGCTCCCTTCGGTAGCCGTGAGCGGCGAGCCGACCTGCGGTTCGCCGGCGATTTGTGGAAGCGCGGTGTTTACCGGGCCGCCGGCTTTGAAGTCGGCCGAGACCAGCAGCTCCTGGCTGCCGCCGTGCAGCGGTTCCAGCACCGGTTTCTTCGTGATGCCGTTCGCGAACGGGTCTTCGAGGTAGTTGAGTTCGTCCGCCGCGGGCGCGGCGACGTTGTTGATCGGCGCCCCCTGCCCTTTGATCACGTGCAGCGCGATCAGGTCGCCGGCTTTCACGGACAGGCTGACCGCGAACGGGCCCCGGACTTCGTTGTTGCTGTTGGGGACGCTGTGGGCGGTGCTCGTGCCGACGGCCGTCAGTTCGCCGCCGGCGGCCGGCCGGAGGATGCGCAGCTCGTATTCGGCGCCGCTGTCACCCGAGCGCACGCTCCAGGAGGTGATCGTGCCCGGACCGGGGGCGAGGAGGGTCTCCGACGGGGCGGCTTCCTGGTAGGCGGTTATCGCCGCGCCCCCGAACGTCGTTTCGTAGGCGTCTTCGAGTTTGCTGCCGAGCGTCGTTTCGAGCGCTCCGGCGGCGGGTGCCGCTGCGAGGAACGCGCACGCGGTCGCGGTGGCGGCGAGCAGCGCTCTGATCCACCGATGTCCGCTGCTCGAGACGAGCGGTCCCCCCGACATCCGTGGGGCATCGTACACGGCGGGGTTCGAGAGGCGACGACCGGAATCGAACCGGTGTAGACGGCTTTGCAGGCCGCTGCGTAGCCACTCCGCCACGTCGCCTTGGGGCCATAAGGGTATCTGGCGGCGCGCGCGTCCCGACCGTCCGCGCGCCCCGTGCAGGGACTCCGCCGGTCTCGTCTGACGGTCTGCGGCGGCTGCGCGCAGGGTGTCCGCTTGCTGACGCCGACATTGACAGGTTGGCTGCACATTGTTACGGTCCGCGGCGCGGAGGGGCTGTGATCGCGAGAGGGGATCTGGCCGTCCTGCGCGGATCGCGAAGCGTGGCGATCCTCACATTCATGACCCTGGAGGGGGTCGATGGCCGGGCGGAGCCCGGTCGCCACGACACGGAATGGAGTCAGATATGCATGCAAGGCCCCGGAGGGTGATCAGCGCTGCCGTTGCGCTGGTGGCCGTTGCGGCAATGGCAGCGATCGGCGCAGGGACCGCCGGCGCGGAAGTCGTCTACAACAACGTCCCGAGCCCGCTGCCGGGCAACTTCGCCTCGATCGGCCTGGCGGCGACGTCGTCGACCGAATTCGGCGGCGAGATCGAACTGGCCGGCAAAGCACGCTCGAAGCCGACGCTCACGATCGTGATGAGCAGCTGGGCGTGTGAAACGGGCAGCGTGTCGGAAGGCTGCACGACCCTGAAGACCAAGGGCTTCAAAGTGCCGGTGACGGTCAAGGTCTACAACGTCGGCGAACTCGAAGAAGGCCCGATCGCCGTGGCGACCCACAACGAGAAGATGTCGTTCCGGCCGTCGTCGACACCCGCACAGTGCGGAGGCGACAAAGAACGGTGGTTCGACGCCGCAGACGGGAACTGCTACCACGGGTTCGCGTTCCCGATCTCGATCAAACTCGAACCGCCTCAAGAAAATGCCGAGGCGCTCGGTGATCACCGTGTCCTACCCGCACTCCAGCGGGCCGGCGCAGTCGCTGAACGTCGCGACCAGCGAACCGTCCGAAGGGACCCTGTCGCTCGGGGCCCAGCCGGTCGAAGAATGGTTCGTCAACTCGACGTGGAGCGGGATGTACTGCACGGGCACCACCGGCTCCCTCGGCGGCGAGGGCGGCACTTGCGCGTCTGAGGCAGAAGGCACCAACTACCAGCCGGTCTTCGCCGTCAGCGCCAACTAGCGCACCGGCGACTTCCGCAGAGGGGGCACAGGAGGCCCCGTCCCGGTAACGGGGCGGGGCCTTCTCCCTTTCCGGGCAGTGGGGGCGGTGCGGGCCTGCCGTGAGAGAGCGCATCGGACCGCAACCCCTCGCCCGCCAGCGTGTCTATAGCCGTACCCGGCGCCCGAGTCCAACCGCGCGGCGCCGCAGACCCCGGCCCCCTCACCCGGAGGATGATGTGCCCCGACGCAAGCTTCAGCTCGTGATGCGTCGCGGCCGTGCTCGCGGCGTTCCTGCCTGTCGCCCCGGCGGGCGCCTCGCAGAGCCAGACGACGTTCTTCGAGTCACCGGCGCTGCTCCTGAACCCGCGCACCCGGCCGGCGACGCTCACGACGCTCCAGCGGCTCGGGGTGCACTCGCTGCGCGTCGAGCTGAGCTGGCACGCCGTCGCGCCGGGCGCCAACAGCACCCACCGGCCGGCGTTCGACGCGACGAACCCCGCCGCCTACAACTGGTCGCTGTACGACCCGCTGATCGAAGAGGCCCAACGCCGCGGCTGGCAGGTGCTCCTGACCGTCACCTCGCCGGTCCCGCGCTGGGCAGAGGCGAGTCCGCGCCCGCGCTCGCTGCTCTACAGGCCGAACGCCGCGGAATTCGGTCGCTTCATGACCGCCGTCGGGCGCCACTACGGGGCCGAGGTGCAGCTGTTCTCGATCTGGAACGAGCCCAACCACCACGAATTCCTGGAACCGCAGTTCAACCGCAACGGCAGCCCCGCCTCGCCCGCGATCTACCGGGCGCTCTACCAGGCCGGCTACGCGGGGCTGCAGGCCGCGGGGATCGCCAGCCCCAAGGTCCTGATCGGCGAAACGGCCCCAGAAGGCGAAACGCGCCCGCGCGCGCCGGTGCTGGGTCCACGCCACAACATGGCGCCGCTCGCGTTCCTGCGCACCACGCTCTGCCTGAGCCCCTCCTACCACCGCGTGGGCTCGTGCGCTCGCCTGCAGGCGAGCGGCTGGGGACTTCATCCGTACCGCAGCGGCGCGAGCCCGTATCTCGTGCCGAGCAACCCCGAAACAGTCACGATCGGCTCGCTCTCGCGGATGACGCGGGCGCTGGACGCGGCCGCGCGCGCGGGCGCGCTGCCGAGCCGCCTGCCGCTCTACATCACCGAGTTCGGCGTCATGAGCAAGCCGAACCCCTTCCAGGGCGTTCCGGTCTCCCAGCAGGCCGAGTACGACGCGATGGCCGAGCAGATCGCCTACCGCAACCCGCGCGTTGCGTCCTTCTCGCAGTACCTGCTCAAAGACGACGCGATGCACCGGCGCAGCGTCGGCTTCCAGACCGGGCTCGAGTACTACAGCGGGCGAGGCAAGCCGCTGCTCGCGGCGTTCCCGGTGCCGATGACGGTGACGCGCATCGGGTCGCGCTACGAGCTCTGGGGGCTGGTGCGGCCGGCCGGCGAAGCGACCACGGCGAAGGTGGAAGTCCGCCGCCCCGGCTCGAGCCGCTTCGGGGTCCTCGCCGAAGTCCACACGAACGCGCTCGGGTACTGGTCGCTCAGCTCGCCGGTCGCGGGCGCCGCGTGGCGCGTACGGTGGACGAGCCCGAGCGGCAAGACGTACGCCGGGCCGCCGATCCGGGCCTACCGGCCACGCGGGCGTTGATACCCTTGGCTCCTTCCCAGGGCGATTAGCTCAGCTGGGAGAGCGCCGCCTCGACAAGGCGGAGGTCACTGGTTCGAGCCCAGTATCGCCCATTCCGCGAAAGGCCCTGCAATTTCGATCCCTTTCGTGTCGTCTACGACCGGCCCGTCGGAACAACCTCGGAACATTTCCGCACCAAACGAGCGCCCCCGCGCTGCGCTAACAGCCGGGGGCATGGCCCAAGGAGATGCGACTCCATGAGCGAGGCGAACGCTAGCCGTCCTACGGGACCGGATGCCTCTACACCCGAGCCGACGCGCAAGGCCGGGAGACCTACTACGGACGCTGGCGCAGCGGCGGCCAGCAGCAGAACAAGCGCATCGGCGTCAAGCGCCCACGCGGCTCCTCTGAGGGGCTGACGAAGGCGCAGGCCGAGCGCGAGCTTCGGCGCCTCATGGCCGAGGCGAAGCCGACGGTGACCGTGGAGACGGGAGGGCTGACGATCGCTGACCTCGGCGCCCTTTACCTCGCCGACCTCCGAAGCGAAGCCCGCAAGCAGGCGACCCTCGTTGGGGTCGAGAGCATCCTCCGCATCGGGCTCGCTCCGTTCTTCGGCGATAAGGACGTCCGCCGGATCACGAAGCCCGACGTCGAAGACCTCATGCGCTCGATGAAGAGCGGCAAGCGGCCGGGGGAGCGCGAGAAGGGCGACCGCCGCTACGGCAAGCTGGTCGGGCCGAAGTCGATCCGCAATTACGTCGGGACGCTCTCGGCGCTGCTCAACTTCGCGATCCGCGAGGGGCGCCTCACCGAGAACGTCGCCCGTCACGTCAAACTCCCGCCCGCTCCGAGCGACGGCGAGATTCGTTTCCTCACGGTCGAGGAGGTGGAGGCGCCGTGGCAGCGGCCCAGCCAGGCGAGTACGAGAGCATCGACCGCGTGCTCTACCTCACTGCAGCGATGACGGGGCTGAGACAGGGCGAGCTGGTCGCTCTGCGCTAGCGCGACGTCGACTGGACGGCCGCGCGGGTGCGCGTGCGGCAGAACTTCGTGCTCGGGGAGATGGTGACGCCGAAGAGCAAGCGCTCAACGCGGAGCGTTCCCCTCGCCGACGCGGTGGCCGGTGCGCTCGACCGGCTCTTCAAGGCAGCAGGCAAACCCGAGGATGACGCAGAGCGCCGGTGAGCTCGCGCCCGACCAGGCGCTCCAGGGGTCGACTCAGATTCCCGTCTGCGGTGTCTCGGGATCGCGGCCGAGACACCGCAGAACATCCCTGCGTCAGGCCTTGAACGTGAACCGGTATTTCGAGGAGATCGGGCTCGAGCCCGCTCGTGTGGTCACGATCACGTCGGCTTTCCCGGCGCCGGCCGGTGGAGATACCACGGTTATCGAGGTCGACGAGTCAGACGCGACTTCGGCGGGGGTCGAGCCAAACTCGACTTCAGCGCCGCTCAGATTGGCACCCGTGATCGTCACGGTGGTACCACCCGCGGTGGGCCCGCGCTTCGGTGAAATCTTCTTGATGGTCGGCGGAGTGGGCGTGCCGAAGGCCAGCGCGGTGTAGGCGCCGGCGTTTATCCCCACGGCTCCCGTTACGCCCTTGGCCATCACAGGGACGGTGCTGGGCTTGTGCGAGCGCTTGCCGTCACCCAGCTCTCCAACCCGGTTGTCGCCCCAGCTCATCACCGTTCCATTACCGATCAGGGCCATGCTGAAGCTGAGGCCAGTGGAAATGGCGCTGACGTTGCTCAGGCCGCCGACCGTTGCAGGCATCGAGGCTTCGCCGGACAGGGAGGTGCTCCATTCCTTGACGGTGCCATCGTTCATGAGTGCGTCGAAGCGAGTGCCGGCGGTAGAGATTGCCTGGACGCCGCTCAGTCCGCCGACCGGCACCGGGGTGGAGCTGCTGTCGCCCCATCTGACAACGGTGCCGTCGCTCAATAGCGCCAGCC
Organism: uncultured Solirubrobacteraceae bacterium; assembly: GCA_963738815.1. Classification (GTDB taxonomy): domain Bacteria; phylum Actinomycetota; class Thermoleophilia; order Solirubrobacterales; family Solirubrobacteraceae; genus Palsa-744. The sequence goes on along the minus strand of CAVTXW010000011.1, from coordinate 40,722 downwards.
CCGAATCTTCACCGAGGGCGATCGCCCTGACCCCGCCGAGGTAGGGGCCGTCCGGGCAGGGGCCTTCCGTGCCCACTGCGCAGACCTCGACGGGAGCTTCAGTACCTTCGCCACCGCCGTCGCCCAGCGCTCCGAGCTCGTCGGTGCCCCAGGTCCTGACAGTGCCGTCGCCCAGCAGCGCTGCGCCGTTGGTGTCGCTACTGGCGACGGCGCTCGCGTTGGAGATACCGCTAACGGGCATCGGTGCAGAGTCGCTCGTCAGCTCCATGACCGTACCGTCGCTCAGCAGTGCGAGGTCGTAGGAACCAGCCGCGATCGCGGTAACCCCCAGTAGCCCGCTGGCTTCCGTGGGAACCAGGTCACGCTCGGTCCACGTCATCACGGTGCCGCCGTCGAGCAGCATCAGGCCGACGAGGGATTCCACCGGTTCGACCTCCCGGTCGGTGCTTGCGTCGGCTGCCACAGCCTTCACGCCGAACACTTCTCCCACCTGGGTGGGCGTGGGACCTCGAAGCAGGCCCCATTCGAGCGCACGGTATTGACTCCCCGAAGCCGAGCTGGCCCCGATCACCGACAAGAGCGCAACAGAGGCCACCAAGAGCGCAGCCCGCCCTCGGCGACCGGAGAGTGTCATGCGGAGTCGCGCCAAGAAGCCCGTCATCACCCACACCTCATCCCCACGGTCCGCGCCGTCGCAACAGGTTTCTAGCTGCGCTCCGGCAGCCCTCAGGGCCGCATGTATCAGCCGGGCCCCCGTGGAAACGATCCTACTCCATTTCGGGTGTCCGATGGCGGGGTCCCGGCGGCGTGATGAGGTGCCGAGACCCCGCGCTGCTTGGTGTTACGAGGTGCTGACCTCCGCCCTTGTAAGGCCGGTGACGGTCGTGACCGGTGCTGGGACGACGTTGGCCGCAGGGCGGCCACTACCGCCCGTCTCGGCAGGCCTCATTTTGTTTTTTTGATTTCTTCTTTCGAGCAGTTGCAGATCAATGTCACGTGACCGACGTACTCCTTCGCGGCTTGTGCCCCTGCGGGTTCGGTCTTGCCTTCCGATTCCAGATCGAGGTGGCGGCAGGAGCCGATGCCTTCGATGAGCTGGATCTGCTGCGTGCCGCAACCCGGGATCGGTTCCGGCGCCGTTGCGAAGGTCACCGCGAATCGCATCGTCGCTTCTTCGAGCGGAAGTATTTCCCCGAGCACCGAGCCGGCGACGACGACCTTGCTCGCGCCGCACTTGAATTTGAGCAAGGCTGTTCCCGAAGCCGGTTCGAGCTCGATCGCGGGCACGAGAAATTCACCGTTCTGCGCAGAGACGAGCATGCCGTCGAGCTTCCGGGATCTGACTTCGCCGGGAGTCCTTCCGGATTGGCAGGTCGTCGATCCCCCAGCACCGTGGGTTTCGCAGCCCGTGTACGTAGTCTTCTCGGTGAGCGTTTTGGGCCCCGTCAGCTTGCCCGTGCCCGAAGAGGAGGCGCACGTCAGCGCGAACCCCGATTCAGACCGGATCGAGGTGCCTTCACCTTCGTCTTGGAACTTGACCGGCTTCCCGACGGGTTCGAGCTTGCCCGTCCGGGTGTTTTCGGCCTGGAATTCCGGTGGAGCGCCGGCCGCAGACGCGGCGTTGAACCCCACGGTCACGAACAGAGCGACGAGATAAAGCGCCGCGGCACGTGTCCTCCTCATGCCTTCCCCCCCTTTACGCCAGATTGTCGCCGCCGGCGGGACTGCTTCCCTACGCAGTCGTTGCCGAAGCGCTCAAGGACGATACCGGGGGCGAGTAGACGGCGCTTCGCGGCCGCGACCGGTCGCGTTGACGACAGCAGCTACTTCGCATTGCGGGTGGCACGGGGAGCTGCGGCAGTGGGATCGTTCCGCGTCGCGATCGCGCGTGCTCGGTCGAACGTCCTCGATTCTCCGAACGCCCTGCAGATCGTCGCGGACCACCCGCGGCCGGGCGGATCCGTGCTTGACCTCGGACTGTCCTGGGAGGCGCCGTCCGCGATCTGCCTAACCGCCGTGTCATCCGGTGATGACGATGCCGCGACGGCTGTAGAGGTCCTCCGTGGCGGCTTGCAGGAGGAACGAGGCTACGCCCGCGCGTGAGATTTTCTGCGACATCCCGACCTTTTCGCTCTCGGGGACGACAGTAGCCTCGGACTTGGGCCCGTTGGTCAGCTTGGTGGCGTAGACAATCGTCCAGTCGAGGCTGCTGGCGCGCAGGACTTTCTCACCGACGGTCTTGTCCTTGATCTGACTACCCATTGCCATGCCGGTTACGAACTTGGCGACGGGAGTGAGCCGGTCGCGCGCCACAGCGAAGGACGACAACATGACGACCCGCTTGGGCCACTTCTGTTCGGCCGCGTCCACAATGGCGCGCGTCGCCTCGGCCATCACCGGTCCTTCGCGCCGAGGACGCTGATGACAGCGTCGCCTCCGCTCATGGCCTCGGAGACCGCTGCGCGGTCGGTTGCGTCGCCTTCGACAACATGGAGGTTGGGGTCGTTGATGGTCAGTGTCTGCCCGGACCGAACGAGTGCCGTGACGCGATGTCCCGCGGCGAGCGCCTGCTCGACCAGCGGAATGCCGGTGGCGCCAGCGGCGCCGAGGACGCTCAGTTTCATCGGTCTCCTCACATCGCGATCGAATCGCGCGTCGGCTTCGGCGCCCGGTGATGGCGCGCTGCCTTCTTGGAGTCCCAATCTTCACGCCTGGAGTCTAAGGGGGATTCGCGCGTGCGATGTCCGGCTCGAACAGCCCCTTGCTCGAACAGCGAGGGCCGCCGGCGGGCCTGGCCGCGCCGCTCCAAGGGCAGACCGGTGCTCCATTCCGGTTTCATCCTGGCCCATGGGCGACGAGGACGGAAAGCGCCGTTCGCGGCGGCACCTCGACGGGCGCACCCAGGGTTGAACACTCTGGAGCGCGACGGCTATATGCCGGCGGGTGTCGCCGGCGCCGGAGCGGCGTCTATCCGTTGGGGTGAGCCTCTGCCCACTGCTGCGCGCGAAGTCGGGCGATGGCGTTCGTCAGCCAGCTGATCAGGCCGCTCAGCGCAAGGCCGACGATCGCGTACACGATCATCGCGAACAGCACCGACGTGTCGAGCACTGACTTGCCGTTGATCTTGACGGGTTCGAAGATGCCCCGGAACGGCGCCATCACGCGATCGAGGCCGCGGTAGACCCACGCCGCAAACGAAGCATGCGGGTTCGCGCCGAACAGCAGCAGGAAGAAGCCCAGAACGAGGATCACGAGCGCGATGATCACGAAGGCGTATACGAAGTATGTGATCGCGCGTCCGACGCGCGCCAGGCCGATCTCGGCGCTCTGCATCTAGACCCTGCCTCTCTTGTCGTGCCGTTTCGCGGGAGTCACCGTCGCGTGCGTCAGGACACCGACCTTGGCGCTGACGAGGCTCGCTGACGCCATGGCAGCGACCGGTGCGGTGCTGCCCGCGGCCGTGATTGTCACGTGAGTGGCGATCATCGCCTCGCAAGTCTGGCGTATGAGCACGCACCCAGCTTCCCTCGGTTCGGATGATCTGATCGGGATGACCTGTCGTGAGCCGGTTCGAAGGGTGGGCGAGCGCTCCGCGTGCCAGCGCTCGGCGGGATCTCTGGTGGAGCGGTGGTCTCTTGCGGAGCGCTGGACCGGTCGGACCTTGCCGAAGGCGGCGCCAAGGCTGAACATCAGGCCGGCGCAGCCAACCGCGACGGCCGGCCCTGCAGCCGACGATCGCGGGTTCGCTCGAGATGTGCGGGGTACCCACGCCGAGCCGGATGGACGCGGCCAGGGCGGCGTGAGAGCGCGGGCGTCCGACCGGCTCGGAGAGCCGCCGCGTCCAGCGAAGTGCGCGCCCGCCAGGTAGGCGGCGACCGTCGTCAGCGCCGGCATGCCGACCACCGCCGAGGCGACGAGCGCGAATGCGAGCTGGCCGGCTCCTCCGCGACATCGATACTGCCTTTGCGAGATGGACGATTCGCGGTAGCGTCTGCAACTGCAGCGCTATCTCGGCGGACCGCGTCAGCCGAACGACAGAAGGAGCAGCGTGTGAAGATCGAGGACTATGCCTTGATCGGGGACCTTCGGACGACTGCGCTGGTGGGACGGAACAGGATCGGTCGACTGGCTGTGCCTCCCGCGCACCGACTCGCCCGCCTGCTTTGCGGCACTGCTCGGCACCGAGGAGCACGGCCGCTGGTTGATCTGCCCATCCGAGCCCGTCAGCCGGTCTCGCGCCGCTACCGCGACGGCACGCTGATCCTCGAAACCGACTTCCACACCGACAGCGGCGCCGTCAGGCTGATCGACTTCATGCCGTTGCGCCGGGGTGGCGCGCCACAGCTCGTGCGAATAGTGGAAGGGCTGCACGGTGAGGTGCCGATGCGCATGCAGTTCGTCGCGCGGTTGGACTACGGATCCCTGATCCCGTGGGTGGAGTCGACGGGGGACGGCATCGTCGCGCTCGGAGGTCCCAACGCCCTGCATCTCTCCACGACCATCGAGCTGCACGACGAGAACTCGACCACGGTGGCCGAGTTCACCATCAGAGAGGGAATGCGAGAGCGCCTTTCGCTCATGTGGTACCCGTCCTACAGCGAACAGCCGCCGGTCGAGGACCCCGACTCGGCACTCGCCCGCACGGAGGCGTGGTGGCGCGAGTGGTCCTCGCAATGCACCTACAGCGGCGAGTGGCGCGAGGAGGTGCTGCGCTCGCTGATCACTCTGAAGGCGCTCACCGACGAGGAGACCGGCGCGATCGTCGCCGCACCGACGACGTCGCTGCCGGAGGAGCTCGGCGGCGTGCGCAACTGGGACTACCGCTACTGCTGGGTGCGCGACTCGGTCCTGACCCTCGACGCCCTGCTCGTGGGTGGGTACGTCGAAGAGGCACTCGCCTTCGGCCGCTGGGCGCTTCGAGCGGGTGCCGGCGACGCTTCGAAGCTGCAGATCATGTACGGGATCGAAGGCCAGCGCCACCTGGCCGAGCAGGAGCTCGACTGGCTTCCCGGCTACGAGGGATCGCGACCGGTGAGGATCGGCAACGCCGCCGCCGAGCAGTTCCAGCTCGACGTCTACGGCGAGGTCGCCGGCGTCGCGTACGTGACGAGCATGGTCACCGGCCAGCTCCAACGCGGACAGCTGGCCTCGCGTCCGTGCGGTCGTCGAGTACCTCGAGCAGCCTGGGAGGAGCCCGACGACGGGATCTGGGAGGTCCGCGGTCCGCGCCGCCACTTCGTTCAGTCGAAGGTCATGGCCTGGCTCGCGTTCGACTGCGCGATCCGGCTGGCTGAGCGCTTCGAGCTCGAGGCGCCGCTGGAGCGCTGGAAGCGAATCCGCGCCCGGATTCATCGGCAGGTGTGCGAGCAAGGGTTCGATCGCAAGCGGGGCACGTTCACCCAGTACTACGGTTCCGAGGAGCTCGATGCGGCCGTCCTCACGATTCCGATCGTGGGTTTCCTGCCGGGCATCGATCCACGAGTCACCGGGACGATCGACGCGGTGCGCGCCGAGTTGGGCCACGACGGATTCATCTCGCGCTACTCAACCGCGGCGACCGACGATGGTCTTCCCGGAACCGAGGCGCAGTTCCTGGCCTGCTCGTTCTGGCTCGTCACCGCGCTCGCGATGAACGGACGGGATGACGAGGCGCGGGAGCTGTTCGAGCGATTGCTGGCGCTGAGCAACGACCTGGGCTGTTCTCGGAGGAGTACGACGTCGCGCACCAACGGCTGATCGGAAACTTTCCGCAGGCCTTCACTCACCTCACGATGGTCGAGGCAGCGAAGACGCTGGCGGTACGGGGCGGGCCCGCCCCCGCGCGATACGCTGACCGTCAGCCGGCGCTCCTGAGGCCGCGATGGAGACGACTTCACGCTCCGTCACCAGCGGCCATGAGCGATCGGTAGCTACGAGATCGCCAAGCCCAAGACTTGGGCGACACGCCGGCTGGGCGTGCTCGGAACCGGCGGTCGAAACTGCGGCTCGGAGCAGATCCACGGCCCGATCACGATGAACCTCCCAGTCGGAGGCCGGCGACGACCACGTTGCGCTGTTGGTCGGGCATGTCCAAAGGCGCCGAAGACCTGAAGAAGCATCGTCGAGCGGATCGGCCCTGCACCAAGCGGCCCGCAGGTCCTCCTGGCAGGTCGCGCTGCTCCCGGCGGTCACACATCTGAGGGTGGCGCTAGCGATCCTGGCTTGCCAGACTGTTACAGCGGGCGCACCGAGCACGACCGCCGGTGCCGGCGATGCGATGTCCCGGCTTGATCTCCTTGCCGTACTCGCACAGGGTGTTGTCGTGGTAAACGTTCCGATGGGTTGGGGCGTACTCGGGACTGTCCGTGTGGAACGGCGCATCGTAGGGGAGTTGGGCCTTTTCGAGTTCGCGCTCGAGCGCCTTTGCGTCGGCGGCGATTTCCTTCTCGATCGACTCTACTGCCCGCGTGAGCGCCTGATCGAGCTGTTCTTCCACGCGCGACTCCCCGATCACAACTAGCGCGCTCTGTCCATTGCCGAGCAGTTCGCCGAGCTCCTCAGAGTCATCGCGGGACATGCTCTCTTTCAGGTGCCCTCCGATCGCGCCAGCGAGGCCGCCGACCGCTGCCGCGCCCAGCACCAACGGTGCGAACAGGACACCGATGAGCGCCCCGACCGCGATGCCACCCAAGGCGCCATGCTGCGTAGGCTTATCGTGCTTCTCAACGTGGATGTTCCCTTCGTTGTCCTTCCTGATCAGGGCGACGTCGTAGGTACCCACGAGCCTCCCCGCGTGGGCTTCGAGCAGAAGCTCGTAGTCGGCGAGACAGTCGTCGTAGCTCGTGTAGGTCGCTGCGTAGATGAAGACCGGCCCGTCACTCATCTCATCTCCTATCGTGGGATCTTGCAAGGGACGGCGCGAACTGCACGGTCAAGCCCGTCGATGGCGAGTCTGCTCGGTGAGACCTGGCGGGACATCCGCGAGGGTCCGCGCCGGGACGGCGGGCATCTACTGACTCGATTCGCAGGGGGGAGATGAGGCGATGAAGATCGCGGTCCGCGAGCAGCACGCCCTACGCGGCTGAGTGAGCCCGGTGGTCTTCGATGCCGATGTCAACGTTTCTGACCGGCAGTCCGGCGCAGATCTCGAAAGGTGGGCCGCCGGCCAAAGGCATCGCGGCCGCCGACCCCGAGGAACCGCCGCGCGACGCCCGACCCAGGCGACGACGAGCTCGTCGCACTCGCGCGGGCAGCCGACGCCGACTGCATGGTGTGCGGAGATACGCACCTCACAGAGCTCAGCGATGTGCGCCCGCCGATCACGACGGCGCGCGAGTTCCTCGCGAGCCTCGGCTGGCACAAGGTCACGCCGGACCGTCCCGGCAGTCTGCGTACGCCGGCGTTTGCAGCGAATCGGGCGATTGGCCCTACCACGCCAAGTTTCGCACCCGTCGAACCAGTATCGCCCATGACCGCGCGACGGTAACCATCGCTCTGCCGCTTCGGCACATCCGCTGACTATGCGGCAGCGCAGGGGAAAGCGAGCCAGGAAGCGCCACACACGAGTCCCGCGGAGCCGACGGTGTCAGCCGCCCTCCCGGTCGCCTCGATGAGGCTACTCAGCCGCGCTCAGCATCGGCTTCGACGGCGCCGGTTCTGCCCGGCTGGAAAGCCGCCGTCGCTGGCGATACATGGCTGTTGCCCGCCTGAGATCAGCCGACGTTACCCGGGACGAGGGCATTCGACTTGGCTTGGCTGCCGAGATGCTCCGGGCCGCCGATGTAGGTGGCCGTGACCGTCGAGGAAGTCGTCGCAGGCGGCTTGAACTGCACTTCGCAGCTCGCCGTGCCAACAGTCGGCACCCCGTTGACCTTGCTGGGCGCCAGGGTGCAGGAGTTGCCGCTCGTGAAGCTGCCGCCGCCGGCGCTTCTCCAGCTCACGAAGCCGCTCGGCGTCGAGCGCCCCGCGGAGCCTGCGTCTTGCACGGTTGCGGTACAGGAGTCGGTAGCCGTGGCGATGACGAAGTTGCACGCGACCGAGATCGACGACGGGCGATCCTTACTGGGCGCCGGCGCGTGCGGTTTCGGGCCCACCTCGTGCCCGCCCTTCAGCCACACGACTCCTGCGAGGATCACGTTGTCCCCGCTCCTGCACACGTAGCCGGAGCCGACGATGAAGTTGCAAGGCGACCAGCCCGGTGCGGGCGGGTCGCTGAGGTGTTCGGCATCGCTCGCATGCGCCTCGAATGCATTCAGAACGTGCACCACGATGGAGCATTTGACCTTGCCGCTGACCCTGAACCCGTCGAGCCGCGGTTTGGAGCCGGCCGGCACGCCGTGTGGGAGCCCGCCTCCGAAGCCGCTCGCGACGGTGAGCTTGCCGCAGTCCTTGAGCGAGGCGGCGCTCGCTGTGGCTGTGGGGATGGCGTACGCCGAGCCGACGGCGAGTACGGCGGCGACGATCAGGTATCTGCGCATCGGTGTTTCCCCTTCGTAGACGTTCGCGCGCGTGAATGCGCGGCCAGCCTACCTCTCGGCAGGCTGGAGCGAAGCCCGCCGACACCCTTCGGTCCCAGGTGTCTGGCCAGGGGAGCGCGGCTGCGAACGCGTTGGGTCGCAGCCATGCCGTGATCTGGCTCTAGCAAGCCAGGTTTCGCGCCTGTGCGACCAGTATCGCCCATCACCGGGTCGCCTCGTCCCATAATCCCTCGCATGGGCGAATCGCGACGCCGTTGCCGCGCCGGAGTCGCGACCGTTCTCGCGCTGGCCTGCATCGCTCCGCTGACCGGCTGCGGCAAGTCGGCCCCGGCCGCCGGTCTCCCGGGTACTCGGAGCGCCGCGCCCGACCGACCCGCAGCGTCGCGGTCCGCGGGCGCCGGCGCGAAGGCGCCGTCGAACGGCACGTCTACGGCGGGCTCCGCCACGACGTCGGCCGGCCCGGCGGGCTCGCCACATGTGGCGGTCGCGCCCGCGCACCCGGTCCCGGCGGCGTTCCGCCCCGCGCCCGGCGCCCCGTCGGACGCCGAGGTTCGCAGCGAGCTGGCCAAGATGTCGGCCATCCAGCGGCACGAAGACCAGCTCAGGCTGAGCGCGGCCGCGGCCAACCTGGCGGGCTTGCTGCCGTGGTCGCTCGAGCCCAAGTCAGGGGTCCAGGTGAGCGTGGCGTCGGTCTTCACCGACTACGGGCTGGGGATCGCATGCGGCGGGGTGCTGGGCCGCGGCCAGCTCGGGGTTGCGCACAAGACGGCACCCTGCGGCACGCTCATCACCTTCGGCTACGGCGGCCGCGTCCTGACCGTCCCAGTGATCGATCGCGGACCTTACATCGCCGGTCGCGAGTGGGATCTGACCGGCGCGGCGGCCGCCGCGCTCGGGTTCCCGGGGCTCGGCAAGATCGAATGGTCGCTCGCCCGCTGAGACGCCGGCCCTCGGCCGCCGGCGGGCGATCTCGCGCCCAAGCCCACGCTCGCCAGGGTGCCGGGGTGGCTCTCGTTCACGCGGGCTCGCCCGCGGCTCCCTTCCTTCTCGCGGCTCTCCTGCTAGCGCTGGCCTGTGCGCTGGCGCCGGCGAGCGCACAGGCCAGCGGACCTCCCTCGCCCCCCGCGCCGGCCCGGCCCGCGGAGCCGGTCACCCTCGAGTGGGTCGGCGACATCGCGCTCAGCTCGCAGCTCGGTCTCCCGCCCGGCGGCCTCTCCCGTGCGCTCGCCCCGCTGCGCAGCACGCTCCGAGGAGCGGACCTGACCCTCGGCAACCTTGAGGGCACCCTCTCTCGAGGCGGCGTCTCAAAGTGCGGCGGCGCCAACAGCAGCGTTTGCTTCGCCTTCCAGGCTCCCACCTCGGTCGCCGGGGAGTTGCGAAGTCTCGGCTTCGATCTCGTCAACCAGGCGAACAACCACTCGATGGACTACGGGCCCTCCGGCAGGCGCCAGACGATCGCTGCGCTGCGCCGCGCCGGTGTCGCCTCCACCGGGCTGCCCGGGCAGATCACGATCCTCCGGGTGAGGAGACTGCGGGTCGCCGTCCTCGGCTTCGCGCCCTACGCCTACGACGGCGATCTGCTCGACATCCCGGCGGCCCGAAGGCTGGTGCGGAGCGCGAAGCAGAAGGCATCCGTTGTCGTCGTGATCATCCACGCTGGCGCCGAGGGCGCGGACCGCGCGCACACCCCCGGCGGCAGCGAGTACTACCTCGGCGAGGATCGGGGAGACGCCCGCGCGTTCGCCCACGCCGTGATCGATGCCGGGGCCTCGATCGTGCTCGGCTCCGGGCCGCACGTGATCCGGGGGATCGAGCGCGACGGCGGGCATCTGATCGCCTACTCGCTGGGCAACTTCGTCGGCTACCACACGCTGGCCGGAGGCGGGCTGCTCGACGACAGCGGCATCCTTCGCGTGACGCTCGGAGCGCGCGGGCGGCTGCTGGCGGCCCGCTGGATGTCGTTGAAGCTCCTCGGCGGCCTGCCGCGGCGCGACTTCTCCAATGCCGCCGCGAAGGTCGTCGCCGCGCTATCGCGGGCGGACTTCCCGGCCGACCATTTCACGATCGGCCCCAGCGGCCTGTTCCACCTGCCCCGCTAGCGCCGGCGAGCGCGGGGCGGGTCCTTCTGCCGGCGGGCGCTCAGCCGAGCAGCCAGATCGCGCCGTCGCGTATCTCGACCGGGAAGGTCTTCAGCGAGCGGGAGCCGGCCGTGGCCTTGACGGCCCCCGCCAGCGGCTTGAACGCGCCCTGCGGGCCGCGGGTCATCTTCCCGGTGGAGGTGTCGTAGAGCGCTGCGTGGCGCGGGCACTCGAGGCATCCGTCGTCCGTCACACGACCCCTCCCCAGCGAGGCGAAGAGATGGCGGCAGCGGTTTGACACTGCGAACGGCGTTCCCGCGCTCACTCCCACCGCAAGGGCCCCGTGGGGCGTCTCCTCCACGACGGTGACATGTGAGTCATCGAGATCATCGACGGCGACGAGGCGGATTGGGGACTGCTCGGGAGTGCTCATCCACCGATCGTCTCACACACGCCTGTTCGAGGCGATGCGGTGTCCGGGGTCGAGCGGTTCGCCAGCCTCCCACTCACAATCGGCGAAACTGGCTCCCAAGTCGACGAGACGGGCTCGAGAGACGCACCTGGCTCTTTGGACCGATGCGATGAGGAGGCCTCGCCACCGGCGTTCCCTCACCCGCCGGCATCGGCGTCTGATCCGACCCGGCTTCTCGGATACTGTGATTACGCTGTGCCCCCGGCGCGCGTGAGCGGGCCGAGGGTCACATCGGTGAACGCCTCGTCAGTGTGTGAGCCGGCGCCGTGTCACGGGTCTTGGGCCGTAATTTTCCCGGGCGGGGCTTTGAGTTTGTCAGTGCCCGTGATCGTCAACGGGTTCAACCCCGCATCTTGGAGCTGGCCGCCTTCCGGACCGCCGAAGTTCAGTGTCCCGACCCCTACTTCGGGCGTGAGGCTGCCTTCGAATTCATCCGTGATCGCCCCCGGCACGCACCTGAGTTGCAAGCGCATCTTCTGGATTTCGTCGCGAATCACGTTGCCCGGCGGTGGGCCTGTGAAGAGATGCGATGGCCAAGGCAGAAGGTTGGCAGTTACTTCCACGGCGCCTTTGTGGCATATCGGACTCGCGGCTTTGTTCACGCATTTCGACGGCGTAAACGCTGTGACCAGGTCCTGGCCGGGGGCGCCGCTGGCGGGGTTCCAGTCGAAGTGGGCGCGGAGGGGAGGGATGCTGCATCGTCCGCGAGCTCCCCGAACGAGCCTGGGCCGCTCCCTTCAGCAACGTTCCGGGTGGCGATGCTCGCCGAGTGCACGCGGAAAGTCGACGAAAGGCAGGGCGGCGTTGCACCGGGTCCATCCTCGCGCGCTGAGAGACTGCTCCGATGACAATGTTCAAGCAGCACTTCACCTATCCGAGGGCTGCACTGGCGGCGTGCGCAGTCGTTCTCGCCGGCGCCGGCGTCGCCTGGGCCGCTACGGGCTCGAGCGACGCAATCCACGCCTGCTACGCGAAGCACGGCGGCGCGCTGCGCGTGGCGAGCCGCTGCACGCGCAGTGAGCGGCAGCTGACCTTCAGCAAGGTCGGGCCGCCGGGCGCACCGGGCCCGGCCGGCGCGAGCGGCCCGGCTGGAGCATCCGGAGCCGCGGGCGGCGCCGGGGCTGACGGCGCGCCGGGGCCGAGCGACATCTACGCGACCGGCAAAGCGACCGGGGCGCTGACGTCCGGCTACCAGAACCAGGCCAACCTCGACCTGCCCGCAGGCAGCTATTTCGTCGAGGCCAACGTGATGTTCTTCCCGCCCGTCGGCCAGGAGACGATGACATGCATCCTCTCCGAAACGGTGGGCCCCACCCGCGGCGAGCTCGACAGCGCCGCTGTGACCTCGTCGGCCAAACTCGAGACGAACCTCACGTTGACCGGCGTGCTCACGATCGCCCCGTCAGAGATCGTCAGCCTGTTCTGCAAGAGCGCCGGCGGAGAAGGATCGATCGATGACGCACATCTGATAGCCATCGCAACGGGGACGCTGCACGGCAGCCTGCCCTTCGACTGAGCCACCTACCGAGACCACCGGCTGCGGCGACCTTGAACAGCCGACGCCTCCGTCGATCACTGTCTTGCCGGCGACCTACAGCGCCGCACAGCCCGCCAACACCGCCAGCGCGCTGCCTGTTCCACCTGCCCCGCTAGCGCCGGCGAGCGCGGGGCGGGTCCTTCTGCCGGCGGGCGCTCAGCCGAGCAGCCAGATCGCGCCGTCGCGTATCTCGACCGGGAAGGTCTTCAGCGAGCGGGAGCCGGCCGTGGCCTTGACGGCCCCCGCCAGCGGCTTGAACGCGCCCTGCGGGCCGCGGGTCATCTTCCCGGTGGAGGTGTCGTAGAGCGCTGCGTGGCGCGGGCACTCGAGGCATCCGTCGTCCGTCACACGACCCCTCCCCAGCGAGGCGAAGAGATGGCGGCAGCGGTTACTTTCGCACCCTCCGAACCAGTGTCGCCCACTGACAGGCGAGTGCCGAAGGGCCCCGGTTTTCCGGGGTCTTTCGCGTTTCGGACCGGCGCGGATGTCCCCTCGCCCAGTTGGGACGCACGTATGCAAGAGTACGCAGCGGGGATACCAGTCTTTGGAAGAGGGTGGGGAGATGAGGAAGCCGTCGCTGACGAGACGCAAGAGAACGCTGGGGCTTGCCGTCGTCGGCGTGCTCGCGCTTGCGGGGATCGTGGCTTCCGGTGCTTCCGCTGCGCCGGAATTCAAGGGCTGCGTCAAGACCGAACCCAAGAACACGGGCAAATACACGGACAAGCTGTGCGCGGTTGAAAGCCCGACCAGCGAAGGCGCTTACGAACTCGCCCCGAGCGTCGGCAAGGGCAAAGGGTTCAAAGTGCGGGGTGGGCCGACCACGATGCACATGATCATCGTCTGCGAAGGCTCCTGCCCCGGTGGCGGCCACGTCGAATTCAAGTGCACCTCGGTCAAGGGCAGAGGCCAGCTCGCCTTGCCGAACCTGATCAAAGAAGCCGTACTCGAATTCAAAGGCTGCAAGGTGCTCGCAGCGCCGTGCGAGAGCGGCCTCAAAAGAGGTGTGATCGTCACCAACAGCCTTGCGGGCGAAATGATCGACATCGAAGGGGGAAGCGGTGTTGGGTCGCTGCTCGAAGCCGAAGCCGGCCCGACCGCGCCGCTGGCGACGTTCACCTGCCGCGAAGTCGCGACGCAGAACCTTCTGGGTTCGGTGATCGCCGAACGCACGGGCGACGTCGGCGTGATCAGCAAGGAAGCCCAGGACCACTTCGTCGTCGGGCCGGGCTTGGGCGAACAGACATGGGAAGGGAGACACGGGCCGGTCAAATACACGCCGCTCGTCAACATCCCGACCCACGGGACCAGTGGCGCGGACGGCGAACACTTCCTTCGCGCCGAAGTCACGGAAGCCGGCCGCACCGAACCGACGGGCACGCTGCCCGTGGGCCAGGAAGCCACCCTCGACGAGAAGGGCGAAGCCCTCATGATCGTTCCCTGAGGGCTCCTCGCCGAAAGGCGTCGGAACATTCGTCGGAACACCTTGAGCGAATGCCAGCCTCAGAGAACCTCACCGCAGCGAACACAGGCCGATACAGCTGAGAGGAGCTCGCTTGGCGAGTTCGAGCCCAGTATCGCGCACCTCACAAGAACCCTGCTAACGCGGGCGTTCTTTGTTTGCCGGGCCCGGATGGAGCGGGGCTCAAGAGGCCGGCGAGTCGCGTACAATGCCCTGCTCTGGAGAGGGACAGGCCGATCGGCCTGGCAAGGAAACCAAGGAGGGGACACATGCGTCGTATTGCTATCGCCGCTATAGCGGCCATGACGGTCGCGCTCGCCATCGCGGCGAACGCTTGGGGCTCGACAGCTCAGCATTTCGGGCCGTATGCAAGCAACTCACCCGACGAAGGTACGTGTGGCAACACCTGGGCGAACGACACGTTCGATCGGCTGTACACCGTCAGGACGAAGCCCAAGAACGGCGCGTACAACGTCGTCGAGCAGTTCAAGAACGGCACGTTTACGACGCTCGCGGGGCCGAGCCCAGGCGCCTGTGGCACGAACCCCGGAGGGACGCTGAGCGGCGCCGTCACCGGCACGATGCAGGGCTCGTTCTCGCTCGTCGTGAGCGGCGGAACCTACAACTCGGGCGCGACCTGCGCGCTCCCTTGCTACACGTCGGAATTCGTCGCCGCTTTCTTCGGCGCCGGTGCGACGTACGAAGTGACGTCATACGACCTCCACTACAAGGCGAAGCGCCACGGCGTCTGGAAGAACGCCTCCGCAGACAAGGGCGGCAACTCCGGCGACATCACGGGCTGAGCGCCCGCTGGTCTCTAGCGGCGGAAGGCGGCGGTTGCTCCGCCCGGCCTTCCGCCGCCGCCGAACTGCACGAGGGGGCGTAGGGAGGGGGCGACACGCTGCGGTGTGCCGGATGTGAGCCATGGGGGCGCGTCCCCTGCGAGCGTCATATCGGCGTAGCGCTGCGCTGCCTCGTCGGTGTTCGCGCTGAGAGGGCGCACCGATCGCGCCCCCACGAGAGGCCCGCGCCGCTACGGGGCCTGTTCGCGTTCGGCGACGAGCGCCCGCAGTTGATCGCCGATCTCGCTGGAGATGCGCTTCAGATCCCATTTGCTGAGCGTGATCAGGTGCATGGGGGAGGTGGCCACGACGTCGGCCGTGCGCTTGCCTCCGGAGAGCATGCCGATCTCCCCGAACACGTCGCCCGGGCCGAGCGAGCCGATCACCGCGCCTCCTTTGATCACGTCGGCGGTGCCACTCTCGATCACGATCAGGTCGTAGGAATAGTCGCCTTCGTGGACGAGTCGCTTGCCGGCGGAGACCGACGTCTCGCTCGAGAACACGCTGAGCGTGTCGAGTGCCTTCTCGGACAGCGACGAGAACAGCGGAATGGTCTTCAGTCGATCGCGATCCATGATCTCCCCCTTTCGCGATTCCGTACGGATGGGCCGGCGATACCGCGAAAGGCGGTGCGCCGACGACGTTCACCCTACAGCCCGCGAACACGGAGGCTCGGCGAGCAGGGCAGCTGCGAGGTGGATCCGCGTGCAGGCCGCGGTTGCTCCTAGTAGTTTTCCGCGCATGGGGGTGGAGGTGGACGATCTCAGGCAGGTGTATTTCCTCGCGCCGCTCAAGGAGCGGGCCCTGAAGGGGCTGGCCTCGGGGATGACGGTACGAAGCGCGCCCGAGGGCGAGGACCTCGTCACGGCGGGGGAGTCAGCCGTCGCGTTCTTCGTCGTCCTCGAGGGAGAGCTCTCGGTGCTCGTCGACGGCGATGAGGTGAGGCGGCTCGGTCCCGGAGATCATTTCGGCGAGATCGCTCTGCTGGCGCCCGACGCGCGCAGGACGGCAACGGTCCGAGCGCTCACGCCCGTGCGCGTCGGCGCGCTGAGCACCTGGAACTTCAAAGGCTTCCTCAGCGAACACCCCGAGACCCACTGGCCGCTGCTCGTCAGCCTGGCCCACCAGGTCGCCGGCACGAGCCGCTAGCCGCCCCCCGGGACGGCTCGGCCGCACTCCTGGAAGCCCGGGCCGCCGGATTCAGCGGAGCCCGTTTCCGAAGCGTAGGCTTGGGCCCGTGGAGGAGACGGGATCGGAGCGTTACCGGCGCGTGCGCGAGGACCACGTCTGGGACGTCCCGGCCCGTTACAACATCGCCGCCGACGTCTGCGACGCGCGATCGCCCGACGCGCTTGCGATGGTGCACGAGAACCCGGACGGGGCGGTGCGCGAGGTGCACTGGGGCGAGCTGCAGTCGCTCGCCAACCGTGCCGCGAACCTGCTCGCGACGCTCGGCGTCCAGCGCGGCGACCGGGTCGCGGTCGTGCTCCCGCCGACTCCCGAGACCGCCGCTGTCTTCTTCGCAGCCTGGAAGCTCGGAGCGATCCTGCTCTCGATGTCGGTGCTCTACGGCGACGAGGGGATCGCGCACCGGCTGAAGGACTCGGAGCCGCGCCTGCTGGTGACCGACGCCGAGAACGCGCCCCGCTTCGAGGGCGCCTCGGTACCGCGGGTGCTGGTCCTCGATCCCGCCGATCTCGTGCGCGAGAGCGACGCGTTCACGACCGCTGACACCGCGGCGGACGATCCGGCCCAGCTCTACTACACCTCAGGAACCACAGGCCTCGCAAAGGGGATCGTTCACGCCCACCGCTACCTGCTCGCCCACAATGAGTTCGAGCATTGCCACGAAGTGCTCGAGGGCGAACGCTTCCACGGCATGGGCGAGTGGGCCTGGGCGGCGGGGATCTGCCCGCTGCTCGGGCCCTGGCGCCTGGGAGCCGTGCAGCTCGTCCTCCAGCGCCGGGGCGGCTTCGACCCGCACCGCCAGCTCGACTTCCTCTCGCGCCATGGCGCGCGCAACGTCTTCGCGACGCCCACGGCGATCCGCTCGATGATGGGGATCGAGGATGCCGGCACGCGCTACCCGCAGCGCTTCCGCGTCGTCTGCTCGGCGGGCGAGCCGCTGAACCCCGAGGCGATCCGGTGGTTCCGCGACCAGTTCGGCGTGACCGTCCTCGACTACTACGGACTCACCGAGTCCTACCCGCTCTGCGGCAACTTCACCTGGATGGAGGTGCGGGAGGGCTCGATGGGCAGGCCCATGCCCGGCTGGGAGGTGGCGATCCTCGACGAGGACGAACGCGTGCTGCCCGCGGGTGAGCGCGGCGAGATCTGCCTGCGGGCGCGCTCGAACCCGCACTACCCGCTCGGCTACTGGCGCCTGGCCGACGCGACAGCCGAGACGTTCGGCGGCGACTGGTTTCACACCAAGGACGCCGCGCGCATGGACGAGGACGGCTACGTCTGGTACGAGGGCCGGGCAGACGATGTGATCATCGCGGCCGGCTACCGGATCGGCCCGTTCGAAGTCGAGTCGGTGTGTCTCGAGCACCCCGCCGTCGCCGAGGCGGCCGCCGTGGCCGCGCCGGACGAGCGCCGCGGCAACGTCGTGAAGGCGTTCGTCGTCCCGGCTGCGGGCGCCGAGCCCTCCGAGGCGCTCGCCGAGGAGATCAAGGTCTTCGTCAGAGAGCGTCTCTCCGCCTACGCATATCCGCGCGAGATCGAGTTCGTCTCCGATCTGCCGAAGACGCTGACCGGGAAGATCAGGCGCGTCGAGCTGCGCGAGCGGTCTCGTCAGCGCACCGGCTGACGCAACCGAGCCCGGGCTCGTCCCCTCCTGCGGTCGGGCAGCTCAGCCGGCGGGCTGACGCTGGGCGCCCTCCGCCGTCCCGCCCTCCTCGCCCTCGGCCTCACCCGCCCGCGCGGGCGGAAGCGTCCACACCCTGACGTTCTCCTCGCGCCCGCGCACCTCGAGCTCGCCCACGAGCACGAGGTCAGCTCCCTCATCGCGCATCCGTTCGCGGGTCGAGTCCGCGACGAAGAGCATCGTGCCGCTGCCCTTGGTCATCCCCTCCAGCCGCGAGGCGGTGTTGGTGGTGTCGCCGATGCGCCGTGTACTCGACGCGCTCCTCCGAGCCGACGTTCCCGGCCATCACCGGCCCGCTGTTGAGCCCCACGCCCATCACGAACGCGTGCTCGAAGCCCTGCTCGTCCGAGCCAGGCGTTGAAGCGCTCGAGGCGGGGGCCGATCATCTCGCGGGCCGCGCGCAGCGCCCGGTCGGCGTGGTCGGGCTGCTCGAGCGGGGCGCCGAACACGGCCATGATCCCGTCGCCCATGTAGGCGATCAGCGTGCCGCCCGCGCCCGAGGATCGCCTCGGTCATCTCGTTGAGGTAGTAGTTGACGACCTCGATCACCTGCGCGGCGGGCTGTGTCTCCGAGAAGCTCGTGAAGCCGCGCAGGTCGGAGAACAGCACGGTGCAGTCGCGCTCGACGCCGCCGAGTCGCAGGTTCTCGTTCGTGCTCGCCGAGCACCTCGTCGACCACGCCGGCCGGCACGAACCGGGAGAACACGTCGCGCACGCGCTGCCGTTCGAGCGCTTCGTTCATGTACAGCACGGCGAGCGTGCCGAGTGTCCCCAGCGCGAGCGCGAGCAGCGGATAGACGAACGCAGAGGATCAGGCCGCTGTTGAACGCGAGCTGCGTGGCGATCGTGAACACGATCGCCAGCGCCAGGGCGTCGAGCAGCGAGCGCCAGCCCCGCAGCCGCAGGCTGCCCGAGCGGCACGATCGCGCCGAGCAGGCAGATCAGCAGCACGTCGAGCCAGGCCGGGGCGAACCTCGAGCGGCGCGCCTCGCAGCAGCGTGTCGACCCCGTTGGCCCAGATTTCGGCGCCCGGCATCTGCCCGCCGTTCGTCGTGGGGGTGGCGTGGATGTCGCCGAGGATCGGCGCCGAGACACCGACGATCACGGTCTTGCCCCTCACTGCCTGCGGGTCGAAATGCCCCGCCAGCACCTTGGAGTAGGAGAGCGATTTGATCGTTTCGGGCGGGCCGGCGTAGTCGATCGGGAGCGTTCCGTCTTCGAACTTGCCCGCAGGGATCGGATGACCGCTCGTCACTTCGGCGGTGACGACCGGGAAGCTGTGCAAGCCGTTGTACGCGTATCCGATCTTCCGGGTGACGCCGTCGGTGTCGACCTCGACCTGTGGGCGCAGGCGCACGTCCCCGGCGCGTGCCCCGATTTCCCTGAGGATCGATGGGGTCGCGCCGAACAGCACGCGGGCCTTCCCGCCGCGTTCGACCTGATCGGCCGCCAGCACGACTTTCCCGCGTGCCCGTTCGATCGCTTCGACGAGCGCAAGGTCGTCGTGTTCCGTCGGTCCGTTCGGTGAACTCGAGGTCGATCGCGATCGTGCGCGCACCCGCCTGGCGCAGCCGGTCGATCACCTGGGCGTCGAACCGGCGCGGGTAGGGGAACCGGTGCCCGCTGCGGGCGAGTTCATCCAGCGTCGCGTTGTCGATCGCCGACGAAGACGATGTTCTTCGGCGGCTTGCGGTTGCCGCGGATCGAGAACCGCGCGTCGATCGTCTGCAGCTCGCTGCGCCGCAGCACGTGGGTGGCGTACGCCGTCACGCCCGCCCCCGCGGCCAGCACCGCGACGAGGATCAGCATGCGCGTTCGTCTCGGCCCCCGGCGCACGCCTCACACCCTGATGACCGTGCGGCTGCTCGACTCCCGGCCGGCGACGGACGCCGTCCCGAGCAGCCACTCCGGAGCGCTCTCGAGCGCCGCCTGGGCGGCGCGCCGCCCGGCGTCGCGGGCCGCGTCGATCTGGTGGAACTCGAGCAGCCCGACGCCGGCGAGTGGAACCTTGACTGTCATGTCCGCATACCGGCTCGTCGACTCGTCGGTGTTGGCGCTGCTCAGAAGCGCGAGGCGAGCCATAGTCTCCGTCAGCGGCGGCAGGCGGTGTCGTCTCCTCTGACGCGCGGCCTCGGCCGCGCCCGCGTCTGCGGGCTCCTCGGCGTCCGCGATGTCGATCGCCAGGACGGGGCCCTCCCCGGCCTCGCTCATCGGGCGGACCGGGAGGTTGTCGAGCAGCGAGCCGTCCACCAGCAGCGCATCCTCGCGACGGGCGGGAGGCGCGATCAGGGGCAGCGTGATGCTCGCGGCGACGGCCCTGGCGAGAGCGCCGTGACGATCGACGACGAGGCGCCCCGTGCCAAGGTCCGAGCTGGCGCAGTAGAACGAACGGGCGAGCTCCTCGATGCGCGCGTCGCCGAAGACGCGCTCGAGCATCGCCTGCAGCTTGTGTCCCTTGATCAGCGACGCCCGCGGGACGGTGTAGTCGTTCAGCGGGTTGCGCCGCACCCACTCCTCGTAACAGCACGCGTCGATCGATGCGCTGTCGTACCCCTGGGCGAGCAGGCCGCCGACGAACGCCCCCATGCTGACCCCGGCGACGCGGTCGACGGGGGCACCGGCGTCGAGTAGGACCTCGAGCACTCCGAGATGGGCGAATGCCCGCGCGCCGGCGCCGGCGAGCACGACGCCGAGCGAGTGGCCGCTCAGGCGCCGGGCGAGGCGTCGCACGTCTGCGCGCTGGGTGTCGCCTGCGCCGACCGCGAACGTCGCCGGCGGCCGCAGCGCGTCAACCCAGCCCGCGAGCTCGCCCGAGCCTGTGCGGATGCCGTACCCGACGAGATCGGCGCCGCTGAGACGGGCGACCGCCGCGTCCCGTTCCGGGCTGCCCGGCTCGGGGATCGGGCCGGCGACCACCGCGAGAATACGATCGGCTCGCGACAGGCAGAACTCATCCCACGGGGTCGGCTCCGGGTTCTCGCCGCAGAGCATCAGCACCTGGTCGTGGTCGCGCTCGCACTGCTCGATGAGGGGGCCGAAGCGGGCTGCGGTCTCGGCGCGTGAGCTCTCGTCCGCCGCGGCCGTCGAGGATGTGCCCGCATGTACGACGGCGACGTTTCCGCGCAGACACATCGCTCGACTGAGCTCGTCGGCGAGCTCCGTGAGCGGGACCTGAGCGCCGCTCGCGTGGAGCGCGATCGTCACCGGCCGCGGGCGCTTCTCGACGCGGACCACACGGCTGGCCTGCAACTGCAGCTGGTGGGACAGCGCGCGTGTGAGAGCCAGCGCGAGCTCCGGCTCGGCTCGAATCAGGGCGTCGAAATGCGCCTTGTCGATCTTGAGGATCTCGGTGTCGCGGAGAGCTCGGATCGACGCGCTCCGGGCGGAGCCGCTGAGCAGGGCCAGCTCCCCCAGGACCGCGCCCCGGGTGAGGGTGTTGATCGCCTGCATCTCAGAGCCTTCCGAGTAGACCTCGAGGTGTCCGACCCGGACCACGTACACGCCCTCTGGGGGGTCGCCCTGGCGGAACAGCCACTCGCCGCGGCGCAGGCTGACGTCGGTGGCGAGGGCGGCGACCCGCTCGAGCAAGGGCTGTGGCAGCGAGGCGAAGATGTGGACGTTGCGAAGGAACTCGGCGTCGCTCTGGGCCGACACCGCCGCCTGCTCGCCCGTGGCCTCAGCCAGGCTCGGCAGGCGCGAGACCCGGGCCCATTCGCGCTCCTCGCTGTCTGGTGGCGCAGGAGCGGCGGCGGTCGTTTGTGCGAGCTCGTCCTCCTCGGAGGCGTGCAGCGCGAGACAGGTGCCGGCACCGATCACGAAGCAGCCGGCCGAGAACAGCCAGCCCTGCTCGAAAACCGTGCGGAGATGGGACTCCCCGACGATGGCGATCAGCACGGCGACTCCGAGCGCGGCGCCGACCTGGGTCGCGACCGAGTTCAGTGAGGTTGCGATCGCGAAGCGCGGTCCCGGCACGGAGCCGACGGCCACCCCGCTGAGCGTGGGGAACGTGAGGCCCGACCCTACGCCGAGGATGATCATCCCCGGCAGCCAGCCGCCGAGGAAGTCGGGTGAGGAGCCGAGCGCCAGCGCGAAGTACGCCACTCCTGCGGCCCAGACCAGCGCGCCGGCGACCATCACCGGTCGATGGCCGATCCGCCGCACGAGATGGATGGTCGGGGAGGCGAGCGCCATGGCGATGAACGGCTCGGGGGTCAGGGCAAGGCCGGCGTCGAGGATCGAGTAGTTCCAGACCTCGGTGAGGAACAGGACGTTGCACAGGGCGTAGGCGAAGAAGCCGCCCGCCAGGACGAGCGCTGCGGCGTTCGAGAGCCTGAAGTCGCGAATGCGCAGGAGGGCGGGGTCCACGATGGGCGTGCGCGCGCGCGTTGTGCGAAGCGCGAACCATGCGGCCAGAGCGGCCGCCGCGAGGAGCGCCCCCAGCACCCGGGCGTTGCCCCAGCCCCATTCGGCTCCCTTGAGGATCGCCAGGACCAGCGAGGCGATCGCACATGCGAGCACCACTCCCCCGAGGAGGTCCGGCAGACGCCGGCGCCCCGGCGCCCGGCTCTCGACGAGCACCCGCCTTGCCAGTAGGAGAACGACCACGCTCAGCCCGACGTTCACGACGAACACGAGCCGCCAGCTCGAGACCGTGATCAGCGCGCCTCCGACCGGAGGCCCGAGCCCGGCCGCGAGCGCGGCGACGGCGGAGCCGAGCGCGACCGCGTGTACGCGGTCGTGAGCCTGGTGGGCCTCGAGGACGATCGCCAGCGCGCTCGGAACGAGCATCGCGCCCCCCGCGGCCTCGAGCACCCGCGCCGCGACGAGCATCGTCAGGGACGTGGAGATCGCACAGAGCGCGGAGGCGGCTGCAAAGACGAACAGGCCGACCGAGAAGACACGGCGCCGTCCGAGCAGGTCGGCGAGCTGCCCGCCGCCGATCAGAAAGGCCGCGAAGACGATGTTGTATGCGTTCAGCACCCATGAGACGCTCGACAGCGGCGCGCCGGGGAAGTCCTGGGCGATGTTCGGGATCGCGATGTTGACGCTGCTCGCGTCGGCGGCAGCAAGCGAGCTCCCGAGAACCGCCACCAGGAGCACGGCCCGCGGCGTCGAGACCCGGCGCGCGCGCAGGGGCGCCGCCTGCTGCTGCGTGCCCGCCTCGGTCGCCATCAGCTGGTTACGAGCAGGGCTACGGCCGCCAGCGCGAGCACGTGGGCGCTCTGGTCGACGCCCAGGCGCACGACCGTGCTCGGCGGGCCGGTCACGCGCTTGACGTGACGGATCCACCAGCCGACGAGCAGCCCGTCGTCGACGATGAGATGAGGGATCAGCACCAGCGCCGCGGCACCGATCGCGGCGCCGGCGCTGGATTCGACGCCGATCCACACGAGCGCGGGAACGAAGGCGGCCGTGTAGCTCAGGCCGTGCCGGATCAGCGCGCGGCGGTTCTCGCGGGTTCCGCCGAACAGCCCGTGCGCCTTCTCGCTCGCCTGCCAGTCGGTCTGCAGGAGGAAGTCGCCGGCGAGGTGCGAGAGCAGGAACGCGCCGAAGAGCGCGGACCAGCTCACCTCGGCGCTCCGTCGCGTGGCATCCGCGCCGCTGGGCATTTACGGATCGTCCCCCCCAAGATCAAGGTCGGCGAGTCTATGCCAAGCCAGGGGCACCGGCCCGGCACCAAGGATGCTCGCGCGTCGCGCGTCCGCCCGCCGCCGCCCGCTGTCCAGTCCTTCGGGCGGAATCCTGGGACACATGTCGATAACGAACTGTCTACCCTTCCGTGAGGCTGATGGACTGCCTGCTGGGCAGGAAGGCTCATATGCGCGCTGGCAGAGGGGGCGAGCGCCGGTCCTGGAGGGGACATGGTTTTCACAAGACGATTGCGGGCCGGATGCGCCCGGGCGGGAGCGGCTTCGCGTGAGCCGCGCCGCGGCGTTCCTCTCTCGTGCCGGCTGTTCATCTCGGCCGTGTCGCTGGCGGGCATCGTTCTCGTGCTTCTGTGCGGCCAAGCCGCGGCATCGGGCGGCGAACTCCTCACAGGCGATTCGGTCCTCGAACCGAACGGCCGGCTGCCCGCGACAGGCGAGGAAGGAGAAGGGCGGTTCGGCGGCTCCGTCGCGGTCTCGGCCGACGGCACGACCGCGCTCGTGGGCGCGCCGGCGGACGGCGGGCTCGTCGGCGCCGTATGGGTGTTCACCCGCAGCGGGTCCGCCTGGACGCAGCAGGGCGCCAAGCTCACCGTGCCGGAAGCGCCCGGTGAAGAACCTGGCCTCTGCCTGGAAGAAGCCGGCGAATGCGGTATCGGCGCCTCCGTCGCCATCTCGGCGGACGGGAACACGGCGCTGGTCGGCTCGCCGCGGCAGCTCGGCGAACGCGGTGCCGCGTGGGTCTTCACCCGCTCGGGCGCGACCTGGACGCTGCGCGAACAGCTGACCGCCGGCGACGAAGAGCAGGGCGCGGGCCGCTTCGGCGTCAGCGTCGCGCTGTCCGCGGACGGCAAGAGCGCCCTCGTCGGCGCGCCGCGTGACAACGGCCAGCGAGGGGGCGTCTGGGCGTTCCGCCGCACCGAATCGGGCTTCGCCCATGACGGCGCGGAGCTCGTTGGGCTGCTGGAGAGCGGGACGGCCTTCTTCGGCCGCTCCATCGCGCTGTCCGCCGACGGCAGCGCCGCGCTCATCGGCAGCCCCGGGGCTGAAGGCCACGCTGGAGCCGCTTGGGCCTACACGCGAAGCGCCACGGGCTGGCCCCGCATCGGCACGCAGCTCGGCCCGGCCGGGGAGAGCGGGGCGGGGCGCTTCGGCTCCAGCGCTGCGCTGTCCGCCGACGGGCGTACGGCCCTCGTGGGCGCCCGCGGCGACGCGGAAGACGCCGGCGCCGCATGGGTCTTCACAAAGGACGCGTCCGGTTGGTCCCAGCAGGGCTCGAAGCTCACGCCGAGCGATGAGAGCCGGCGCGGGTGGTTCGGCTACAGCGCAGCGCTCTCGGCCAACGGAGACCTCGCTCTGATCGGCGGGCCGCGCGACGACAACCCGCTCGGAGCGGTGTGGACGTTCCAGCGCGAGTCCGGTGCCTGGTCTCAGCTCGGGGACAAGCTGGTGCCGCCGGAAGCCGGCGCCGCCGCCTCCTTCGGCTGGAAGCTGGCCCTCGCCGCCAACGAGTCCGTTGCGCTCGTCGGCGCACCCCACGACGAGGCCAACGCCGGCAACGCGTGGGCCTTCGCCGGCACACCGCTTCCGCCGCCGTCGATCACCGAGATCAGCCCGGCGACCGGGCCCGTTTCCGGCGGCACCGAGGTCACGATCACGGGCGAAGGCTTCCTCCCGGGCGCGACCGTCGAGATCGGGGGCGAAGCGAGCTCGGTCGAAGTCGTCTCCGAAACCGAGCTTCGGGCCGTCACCCCGGCCCACGCCGCCGGCAGCGAGCCCGTGGTCGTGAGCGACCTGTACGGCAGCTCGAGCGGCGGCCCGGACTTCACCTTCGTCGGGCCGGAGACCACGCCGGTCGTCGCCGGCAAAGCCGTGATCCCGGCGGTGGGTGTGCTCGCGAGCATCACGACGTCCGCGCTCGGATCCACCCCGACATTGGGGGTGACCGGCAACCTGCTGCCGGTCTCCGGCAGGGTCCGCATCAAGACACCGGGCGCGACGCAGTTCGTTCTCGTCGGCACCTCGATCCAGGTTCCCTTCGGGACGATCGTGGATGCGACGGCGGGCAAGGTGTCCATCACGACGGCCAGCGTCGGGGGCGGCACACAGACCCAGAGCTTCTACGAAGGTGAGTTCAAGCTGACCCAGGCTCGCGACGGCACGGTTCTCGCAACCCTCCTGGGAGGCGACTTCGCCGGCTGCCACCGATCGCGGCACCGCGCCCACAAGAGCGCGGCCTTCGCGGCGAAGAGCAAAGCCGCCCGCAAGCTCTGGGCCGAAGGCCACGGCAAGTACTCCACCAAGGGCAACTACGCGACCGGCGCCGCGCTCGGGACCCGCTGGGTCATCGAGGACCTGTGTCAAGGGACCCTGATCCGGGTCGTGCTGCACCGCGTGTTCGTGACCAACCTCGTGACGCACCGCCACCTGACGGTTTACGCCGGCCACAGCTACCTCGCCAAAGCTCGGTGAGTCCGCCGGTTCGCCGCGGGCGAAGAGCCCCGTTGCAGCGCCGGCGGTCGCGGATCAGCCCAGCGTGAGCGTCACTCTGGTCGCCTATTCCCCAAGGCCAACGGCGTTGAGGGCCTCGCTGCGGCTCTCGTACCCGTCCATCCGCAGAGCCTTCGATCCTCGCACGGTCCACACGTAGGCCCAGGTCCGCTCCACCGCGACTCCGCTCGCCTTGCCACGGCCTTCGAGACGGGCAACGACTACAACGTGCTCGCCGGCGTCGATGTACTCCTGTGGCTCGAATCGAATCTCAGCCCAGTACTTGGTGAAGCTCTCGATGTAGCGGCGGACGGCAGCGATCCCCACTGCCGATACAGAGCCCGGAAGGGTCTCGGACTCGAACATGGTGATCTCGGGATCGAATCTCTCGAAGCCCGGGTCGCCGCGCAACCAGCCGTCGTAGATCGCACGGATGATCTCCACGTTCTCCTGCGACATCGCCCACCGAGTATCCCGCTCTGCGGGACGTCCGAGTGACGCCGTTGCGGATCTCGGCCGGCGGGGCCCGCGAACCTGCCCAGCGAAGCGAGCGTCTGACGCGCCTGCGGGGCCTCGGCGATCGTGGCCTCCCCAACCCGCCGGACGTCCCAGGACGAGGATCCGCAGCCCGCGCCTACTCCGCGAGCCCCACGGCTGTGAGGGCCTCGGCGCGGTCGAAGAAGATGCGGATGCGACTGATCTTGCCGTCGCTGAACTCGTAGACGTTCGCGGTTTCAGCGGTGGTCACGATCCCGCTCACGCGGCCGGTCGATCCGACCCGTAGAAAGGCGAGCGCGATGTTGTCGCTGATTTCTTGCACGCTCTGCACCTCGATCCGGAAGTCCGGGCCCGCGTCCTCGATGTCGGTGAAGAAACGCCTGATCCCGTCGGCCGCCACATACTGCGACCCGACCACCGGTATCAACAACTCCACGTCGTCGGTGAGGCATGCGAGGTAGGCATCGATGTCTCGCGCGTTGATCGTCGCGATCGCCCGCTCGACCGCCTCCTCGATCTCGCCCGACATCTTCGCCGGCTCACTCAGAGCCGGCCGAGGCCGGCCAGCAGGTTCGCCGCCGCAGGCTGCAGCCCGGAGGGGTCGACGGCCCGCAGCTCAGCGGCGCTGATCCCCTGTTTGGCGAGCTGGCGCTCGGCCCCTGCGATGACCTTGCCGGACTGGCGCTTTGTGAGCCGGAACTGCGCCCTGGCCCCCTTCAGCGCCGCCTCTACTGCACGACCTGCAGCGGCTTCGGCGGCGATCGCAACCCCCTTTTCCCTCGCGAGCGTCGACAGATCCGCAGCCTGGGCCCCGGCTGCGGCCTCGTCGCCCTGCTTGCGGGCTGCAGTGCCGCGGCTGACCGTTTCCTCGATCGCCGCGCTCACTGCCGCAACCCGCGCGGCGGCGCCGTCGAGTTGTGCGTAGGCGGCCCGAAGGCGCTTGCACACGCGGGCGACGTTCCCGTGCCAGCGGCCGCACGACGGCAGCGAGGCAGCCCTCGCCTGGCGTGGGCGGGCGAGCACGTGGATGTCCCACTGTGGGGGGTCCTTGTAGGTGCGGTAGTCCTTCCCGAGTCGCGTCAGCGTCGCGTTGCAGAACGGCAGCAGCGCCGAGGCGGTCATCGCCCCCGTCATCGCGATCATCCCGGGCCCGATGCCGCCGCCGATGGTCAAGACGCCGGCGCCGAACAGCGACAGGCCCGCTGCGTAGGGGATGCAGTAGCGCTTCGCGTTCGGGATCGCCGCCTCGCGCATGTCCTTCAACGCTTCTTCCTTCGCTTCCGGCGATGGCCCCGGCCCGGTCGGGTGGGGCCCGCTGCCGGAAACGTCTCCTGCGAAGATCAGCTTCGCCTGGAGGGCAGCGTTGTAACTCGTTTCATTACCTTCCGCGCCGCTTCCGGTACAGGAGTCCACGACCGTGATCGTGGTGTGGGTCGGTGACTTGATCTCGTCTTGCCCGTTTGCGGGGTTGAAGTGGCATTCCGCACCGTGCAGCTGGGCATGGAAGGGCCCGGACAGGCCGACGCTGGTGCTGCTCTGGCTGCCGCAGGCTCCCTGGGAGGAGCTCGACTGCAGGGGATTGAGCGCGGCACTCGGCTGACCCCACTGCGTCGGCGGCTGCACCTCGATCAGGTACTGGACCGGGACGCCCGCGCTGTTGGTTTCGTTGAACGTGCTCCCCCAGAAGGATTCGGCGCTGACGGCTCCGGGCCCGGGCGAGAGGGTCGCCGAGCAGTCCTGGCCGCCGGGGCCGCTGCCCGCGACCTGGTAGGTGCCTTCCGCCGCGACGACGCGCCATTCGTTGTTTCCGGCCGCCGCGTTCCAAGTCAGGGTCGAGGTCCACGTGAGGTGGGTCTGGAACGTCGTCGTGCCGATTTCAGGCACGGTGCGTCCGAGCTTGTACGTCAGGTCCCAGGTGCCGGTGTAGGTGGCACTGCACCTGACGCAGGGGCTGCCTGCGATCGCCGAGGCCGTGGTGAGGAGTCCGATCGCGACCGCGATCGCGACGAAGCTTCCGATCAACCTGCACAGCCGGCGATTGTGGCCGTAGCGTCCCATCAAGGGCTCCCCGTGGCGGGAGTCTAGTGTGACGAGCAGCGTGGCGCCTACTCCGTCAGCCCGACGGCTTCGAGCGCTTCGAGCGGCTCGTTGAACCACGCGAAGCGAACGACCTTTCCCTCGCGAACGTCGAACACATAGCCACGCTCAACATCGATCTCGGCGCTGCTGCCGACGCCGCTTGCGATCACCCTCGTGCGCACCGCCACCCGGTCCTGTGCATCCCAGAACTCGAGCGGCTCGAACCGACGGGTGGGGTAGACGTTGCGAATGTTCTGGGCCGCGATCGCGAATCCCTCGTAACCCCGGCGCGTCCCCGGCTCGACGGCGTATGCGGGGTTGACGTACTCGATGTTCGGGTCCATCAATGCGGGCACGACCTCGAAACCCTCGCGTTGCCAGGCGTCGTACAGCCGCTTCACCACCTCCACGTTCTCCTGCGACATCGCCCACCGAGTATCCCCGAGCGGGGCGATGCCCGGCCTTCACAAGCCCCGTACGGGCGTTTCGGGCGCTCCCGGCCCCCGGCGTGCCGGGAGGGCAGGCCGAGCGGGATCAGAGCGAGCCGCTCAGGACCCGTTGTTCGAGTAAGCCTGGTATTCCCGGCAGGGCTCGTTGCGCAGGCTCGGGCACGGCGGCAGAGCCGTCGGAACGCTCACACCGGGTATGACCGGAAGCGTGATGTTCGAGGGCATTCCGGGCCCGAAGCCGATCGACACCTGTGAGGTGCCGCCTGGCGGCTGCGTTTTCGAGAACGACCAGATCGGCTGGTTGCCGTTCGGCGCCGAGATCGTGACCCTGATGCGCGAGCCCGCGCGGTAGGCGTGGCCCTCGTAGTAGAGCGGGATCGTGACCGGCACGTATTCGCCTGCGGGCATCGGTTCGGCGTCGGAGGCGCGCTCGGTCGGGATCGGTTCGAGTGTCGTCGGTTCCTGCTTGAAGAGGTTTTCCGACGTGGTGGCGAGCTTGCGCCCGCTGGCCCTGATCCAGCCGTCCTGCACGAACGTCTCTTTGCCGTCCGGGCGGACCTCGCTGACGACCGCCTGGAGGTCGACGTCAGGCGTCGAGGACTTCACCCAGAGGTTGACCGAACCCGCGCCGACCACCGCCGTGTCGCCGCTGAGCGGCGCCGAGACGTAGGACGCGGCGTCGCCGGCCGTGGGCGGCGCCCAGTTCCATTCCCACCCGGAGGCGACGCCCCACAGCCCGCCGGGACCCGTGTTGTTCGAGTAATCCGCCAGCGGACCGGCGCTCGCGTCGGAGGTATAGGTGTCGGACCCGGGGCTCGCCGCGGGTTCTTCGCCGAGTTCGCCGCCCGGCGCCAGGTACCAGGCGCGAGCCGTCGTGCCCGGCACCGGCAGCGAGGAGAAGGTCTTTTCGAAGCCCGGGTACGGGTTGCCCGCCACGGTGACGTGGGTCGGCGATTCGCCGGAGCCGTTGTCGAACAGCACTCGGACCTCGGGCAGCGCTTCGAAAGCGGCGAGCGCTTCTTTGTAGTGCGGCTTTTCGGCGACCGGGTCCGGCGGCAGTTTGACTTCGTCGCCTTTCGGGAGCCCGAGCGCCGCTTCGTAGACGGTGGGCGCCGCGAATTCGATCAGCCCTCGTTCTTTCTTGGGCGCTTGTCGTGCGACGTACAGCTGCAGGAAGTCGTAGAGCCTCGTGAACGTGTACGGGTCGAGCGAGTCGATGTGCGCGCCGTTGGTGAAGGTGAACCACTTCTTGCTCGTGCCCGTGAAGTGCTGGACGAGGTCAGCGCAGTGGCCGCCTGTCTGCTCGTCCTCGAACTGGCAGGCCAGGAAGGTCGGAACGTCGATGTTGTGGACGAAGGACACGGGGTCGAGCGGGTCGGCGACGGGCGCGTTGTACTTTTCGTTTTCTTCGGTTTCCTGGCGCAGGTTGGCGGCTTCTTCGTGCAGGTCCTGGTTGGCGGCGCAGGTCGTGTCGCCTTTCTGGATCTGTTCGTAGGCCCAGTGCTCGCCGCTGGTCGGGCCGGCCGCCTCGGCCTGGAACTGCCGCCCTTCGGACCAAGGCACCGCGAAGCCGGTGTTGAGGATCCCGCCCGGGTACAGCGTCGTCGCCGTGGCGTCGATCACCGACAGCGGCGCGATCGCCGCGAGCGCCGGCGGTTTGAGCTGGGCGGCGAAGAGCTGGCTGATGCCGCCGTAGGAGACGCCGAGCATCCCGACTTTGTGGTGCAGCACCCAAGGCTGGTGCGCGACTGTCTCGATCACGTCGTAGGCGTCGATGTTCTGCAGCGGCTCGAAGTAGTTGAAGGCGCCGCCGGAGCAGCCGCTGCCGCGCATGTTCACGTCGACGACGGCGAAGCCCATCAGGTTGGCGACCTCGGCGATGCCGCTTTCGGGGCCGTTCGGGTTCGCGTATCCGTAGCCCGCGTATTCGATCAGCGTCGGGACATGGCCGGGGTGTGTGCCGTGCTTGATGGCCGCGAGCCTGGCCCGCACCTTTGCGCTCGACCTGCAGTTTCACCGCGGCGCCTTTCGGCAGGCCGGGCGGGTGCACGTCGATCGCGAGCTTGGTCCCGTCGCGTGTCGTGAGGTAGCCGTAGCCGCTGCTCGGGATCGTCTGTTTGTAGATGCTCTTGTTCCACGCCTTCGCGTTCTCGGCGTGAACCACGAGCGGGCCGGCTTCTTCGGCATGTCGAGATCAGCTTGACCCGGTAGTGCTTGCCGGCGGCCACGTGGCGGAACAGCAGGCCACCGAGCTGGTCGGCTTTCTGCGTGGCGAGCGTTTCCCCGCTCCCGCCCAGCAGTGACACCTGCGCGCCCGGTTCGAGGCCGGTGATGTAGACCTGTTCGACGCTGCCCGTGCGCGCTGAAAGCGGAAGCGCTGGCAGCCGCGGCGAGGAGAACGAGCGGCAGGACGAACGCGACGATCGCGCTCCTCAGAGTGCGACGACGGCGCACATCATCGCGCGCGCCGCCTTGCGCTCTCTCACCCTCCGGATCCCTCATCCATGCCCCCACCTCGCCGACCATTAAACACAACTTGGCCCCGCTTGGGAACCCCGACCGCCGAGAAGGCCGGCCCCGGTCGCTGCTCGCGCCCCGACTTCAGGGCCGTGGAAGGCGGCGCCGGCGAGCTTCCAGAGCGTTCGCGCGGCCGGAGATCAGGCAGCCGGAACGTCGGTCAGATCGTGCTCCGGTGCCATCACCTGTGTGACCTGGACACCGAGTCCGCGGACCTTCCGGGGCAGGTCGAGGTGCAGCCAGCGCGAGAGGCGTGCCGGCAGCATCGAGACCATCACCTCGTCGAAGCCGATGAGGTTGAGCGCGTCCTGGATCGCCGCGAGCGGCTCGTGTGAGCCGACGATGCCGATGACCTCCCGGCCGGCGGCGTCCGAGAGTCCCGGCAGCGCTGCGGCGAGGCGCGCCTTGGCAGCCGGGACGCCGTGGTCCTCGGGGTCCACCACACGGTGCAGGCCTCGCGGCCGCGTCGGCACGAGCAGCATGAACGTGCACGGCCCTTCGGCCACGCGCCGCGAGACCGCGTCGACGAGCTGCGGGCTGTCGGCTGTCTGGTGCGCCACGATCAGGACACGGACCGGGCTGATGTCGTGCATTGCTCTCGTCCTTTCGGTGGTCTTGCTCCGTACCGACAAGGACGCCACGGCAGGGCCGGTTGTTCCCATCCGGATGCGCCGGGTGCCCGCAGGCGAGCTGTCCCGGCCGGCTCGTGCGCTGCGCGAAGCCGAACCCGTCGGCTCCCGGCGCCGGCGTCGGACACGGTCCCCCCCAAACCTTTTAGCCCGTATCGGGTTATTACGGTATTAGCGACGTGAGCTCATACCCGGGCGAGGAGCCCGTGATGCGGGGCGCCGCCGGCGTCGCGACGCTGCTCCGGGCCATCGGAGCGGCAGTCCGCTTCCTGCTGCGCCCCTTCGGCTACCTGGCGTTCGCGATCGCGCTCGCCGCGCTGATCTCCTGCGCGCGCCTGCTCGGAGAACGCAACGAGCTCGGCTACTTCACGGCGAGGCTTTCCGACACGCTCAGGCGCTACCCCGAGGTCAGCCGGCGTGGGGTGCAGACCGCGTGGGTGGCCTGGGCGCTGCTCTTCCTGGTCGCGATCAGCCCGTTCGATCCGCTGGCTACGGATTGGGACGAGGTCGTCCTCGGGGCTGCCGGGGTCCTGATCGCCGTGTGCTCCCTTTACGCGAGGCGAGACGGTCGCTGAGGTTCTCGAGCGCCTGCTCGAGCCCGACCACGTTCGGATCCAGTTCCTTCATCGCCGCCCCCAGCCGGTACTCGGCGAAGTGCTCCGGCTCGACCTCGAGCACCTCGGCGATCAGCAGCATCGCGCGTTCCGAGGGGCGCTCGCGGCCGTTGCCCAGCATGTTGAGGTGGGCGTGCGTCAGGCCCTTGCCGTCTGCCTCGCGCGTGCGCCGCGAGAGCGCCCGGTAGGTGAGGCCGCGCTCGGCCATCAGCGCCTGCAGCGCTTCTCCAAACGGCTGTTCGCTGTCATGCCGCATCGCCAGGTCGCGCGCAAGCTTACCCCCGCTCCTGCTGGAATCGCCGGCGGTCCGGATGGTAGGGTAACTACCGAACACGCGGAGGCCGCAACGCCTCCGCGGTCGACGACCGAGGAGGCTGGGGAGTGAGCTCGCAGGAGGAGCGGGTGACGATGCTGCGCGCGCCGGGCGCCGTCACGGTGCCCGACTTCTTCATCGTCGGACACAAAAAGTGCGGCACCACGACGCTCCACGCGATCCTCCGCGAGCACCGGCAGATCTTCATGCCGGCGCTGAAGGAGCCGCATTTCTTCGCCACCGACCGCAAGGCGCGTTTCCCCAACCCGCGCGGGGGCCGGCTGCCCGCGACGCCCGAGCAGTACGGCGCCCTGTTCCACGGCGCCGAGCCGGGCGAGCTGACGGGCGAGGCCTCGGCGTCGTATCTGTGGTCGCGGGTCGCGGCGGGGCGCATCGCCGAGCGCCGGCCGGACGCGAAGATCATCGCTCTGTTCCGCGAGCCGGCCGCCTTCCTGCGCTCGAAACACCTGCAGTATCTGAGGATCCATTTCGAGGACCGCGCCGATCTGCGCGACGCGCTGGCGGCCGAGCCGGAACGGCGGGAGGGGCGCTGCGTGCCGGACTCATGTCCGTATCCGGCGATGCTCTTGTACTCCGAGCACCTGCGCTACGTCGAGCAGCTGCGCCGCTACCGCCAGCATTTCGCCCCCGAGCAGATCCTGGTGCTGATCTACGAGGACTTCCGCGCCGACAACGAGGGCACGGTCCGCCAGATCCTCCGCTTCCTGGAGGTGGAGGAGACGGTCCCGTTCGCCGCGGTCAACGCCAACGCGACGGTTCGCACGATGCGCTCGCAGCGGGTCGACGAGATGATCTACGCGGGCGCGACGGGCACCGGCCTCCTCAGCCGTGCCGGCCGCTCGCTCCTCAAGGCGCTGACCCCGCGGCGGGCGCGGCGCGGCGCGGCCGGGCTGATTCGGCGGCGCGTGGTCTTCGGCGACCCTCCGCCGCCCGACGAGCAGCTGATGCGCGAGCTCAGGCGTCGCTACACAGACGAGGTTGCGGCCTTCGGCGAGTACATCGGACGCGACCTCACGACGCTGTGGGGGTACGACCGCCTCTGATGCTCACCGTCGGCGCGGCCCGGACCCGGTCCACTCTGGAGGCAGGGCGAAGAGCGCTCGCGCTCGCCCGGCGATCCCCCGCCGGGCGAGCGCGCGGCGCAGGTGCCCGCGTCCCGGCGGCGTCCCGGCGCCCGCCTGGTCGCCGCCGAAGCGCCGGCGGGCGAGCCCGTTGACGTAGCGCGCGGCGCGGGCGTGGCCCTCACGTGTGAGACGGCCCTCGAGCTGAGCGAGCGTCAGGCCGGGCTCGGCACGCCCGAGCTCCTCGAGCGCCCGCCGCAGCTCCGCGATCGCCGGGTCCTCGTCGCCCGCGCTCCTGCGTCGCCGTCGGGCACGTGCAAGTCCATAGGCGGACCCGCCTGCTGCGACCAGGACGGCGCCGCCGATCAGGAGCAGGAGGACGGGCCAGGGCAAGCCGCCCCCGCCCGGCCGCCGCACGCGCCCGGCGGCGCGGCCGGTCAGGTCGCGGTGCGCGTGTTTGACGGAGGCGCCGCCGAACACCGCCGTACGCGACAGCGCCGTGGTTTCTTCCAGGGACGCGCCGGCCGCGGTCGGCGGCGTGGGGTCGAAGGAGACCCAGCCGATGCCGGTGAAGAAGACTTCCGCCCACGCGTGGGCGTCGGAGGCGCGGATCTCCCACGTCCCGGCGCGCGGCCCGCGGGCGGAGGGGAGGAAGCCGACGCCGACCCGGGCCGGGATCCCGTCCATGCGCAGCATCAGAGCCATCGCGCCCGAGAACTGCTGGCAGTAGCCGCGGCGCTGGCTGAACAGGAACGCCTCCAGGGGGTAACGGGCCAGCGGGACCGTGCGGTCATACCCGTAGGTGCCCTGCAGGTAGCGATCGATGCGCTGCGCGACGTCGTAGTCCGAGGCGGCACCGCGGGACAGGCCGCGCGCCAGTGCGAACATCGGCCCGTACGGCGAGGCTTCGATCAGCGACGCCGTCCTCGGGTCAGACCCCGGTGCACTCCCGGGCGTGCTCGGCCCGATCAGGCGCGCGCCGGCCGGTGCCTGGCGCGTCTCCGCGCCGAGGTTGGGGGTGACGAGCGCGCTCGCGCCTGCGGCCGGCAGGTAGAACTGGGCGTAGGGCAGGTAGGCGCGCGGGTAGGCGCGCGGCGCGCGGCGCGCCGTCTGAGCAGCGGGGTGCGGGTCATACGACGCGACTTCGTAGGTGGCGCCGCTGACTGCGACCCCGGGCGTCAGGGCCGTCCCGTCTCCCTGCTCGGCAGGCATCGGCTTGAGGTTGTCCAGCGAGTTGATGCGAGTCGGCTCCCCGCCCCCGCTGGCCAGGATCGAAGAGCGCAGACCCCTGACTTCGATGATCGCCCGCTCGCTCCAGCGGCTCGCCTCGGCGGCGGGCAGGTCGAAGCGGGGCGAGCCCGGAGGTTCGGCGCTGCGCAGGAAGCGAAGCCCGTCGAAGCGGTCGAGCGAGGTCATGCGCACGAGCTCGGGCCGCGGCTCGGTCACGATCAGCATCGGTGCCTGCGTGCGGGGCGAACGGTCGGGGCCGTAGAGCTGGGTCCATTGGAAGGTGACCCCCGCGCCTGCCGCGGCGGCCGCGCCCGGTTCGCGGTAGTGGATCCAGGGGCCGTCCGAGCGAAGCGCGGCCTGCACGGCCAGCGCGGCGGCGGCGCACGCGGCCAGCCAGAGGAGAGCCCGCCCGGCCTCCGACGCCGCCGTCAGCGGCGCAAGCACGGTCGCGGCGAGCAGCGCCACGAGCACGACACCGTCGAAGGCCGGAACCGAGGCGGGTGCGTTCGCTGTCCCGATCACGAAGATCGCGAGCAGCCCCGCCAGCGCCAGCGCACGGCGGCTCGCGAGCAGGGCGCGCGAGGGCCAGAACCACGCGCAACCGGCCACGAGGAGCACGGCGGGGACGGGGAGCAGCACCGCCGCCTGCGCCCACTGGTCTCCGCCACGGTAGGGCCAGAGCCATCCGCTCAGCTCTCCCGTCCCGGTCGAGAGCCGGTCCGCCAGATGGCGCCATTGGCCCGGTGCCAGCAGGTGCGCAGGTATGTGCAGGGCGAGCATCGAGAGCGCGAAGGTGCCCAGGACCAGCGCGAGGCGCAGCAGCGCCACGGCCGGGCCGCCGCGCCCGATGCGGCCGCTGGCGACGAGCAGGGCGCAGCCGGCTGTCACGCACGCGGCGACGAGGACCGCCCGTCCTGCCGGCGGCGTGGCGATCAGCGCCGAGTAGCGCACGGCGGCGAAAGCAGCGAGGCCGAAGAACGCGAGCAGCGCCACGCCGGCCTGCTCGCCGCCGGCGGGAGCACGGGCGCGGGCCCGCATTCCGGCCGGGACGCTGCTCACGCCGCTCGCCCCGCTCGTGCGCCCAGCGCGTCCTGCACGGCGCAGCCGGCGATGTTGAACAGCGTCTCAGCGCCGGCGACGGGCAGCGGCGAGACCGAGCAGCGCACGGGTATCCCGGCAGGCGCCTGGGCCGGCCCCGGCGCGACCAGCACGACCCGCCGCGCGTCGCGGACCAGCTGCCAGCGCGGCGCCGAGCCGTGCTCGACCAGAGCGAGCAGCTCATGCAGCCGCGCCCAGGCCTCGAGCCCCGGACCGAGGTCCTCGAGGCGCGGCTGGTCGGGCAGCAGGACCGAGCAGCCGCCGGCGGCCGCGAGGCCGGTGCACAGCGAGGCCGCGGCGCGCACCGCCATGTCGAGCGCGCCGTCGTTCGCGGCCCAGCGGGCGTCGAGCACAACCGTGAACGGGCGCCGGTCCTCGCCTCCGCGCAGGCGCCGTTCCATCGCCACGCCGGTGCGTGCGAGCGAAAGCCAGTGGACCCGTGAGGCAGGTGAGCCCGGCACCAGCTCGCGCAGCCCGTCCACCTCGATCCCGCCCGCGGGCGAGGAGGGCGGTTCGGGCAGCGAGGCGATGCGCTCCAGCTCGCGTGCGCGCACCCTGTGCACCCGCGGCAGCACGAGCAGCTCGCGCGTGGCGCTCTCGCGCTCGCGGGCGCAGAGCCCGAAGGGGTCGGCCCATCGCGCGGTGGCAGGACCGATCGTGGCGCGCCCGCGGCGCACCGTGCGGAGGCTCTGCTCCCCCGAGCGCCGCCGCCACTCGAGCGCGACCGGAGCCGCACCCGGGAGCACACGCAGCGAGCCGCGGCACGCACCCGCCAGGCCGCCGCTCACGTGGGCGGCCACCGTCACCTGCTCGCCCTCCTCGGCGCGCTCCGCGCTGAGCTCGAGCTCGACGCGAGCGCCCCGGGCGGCGGCGGACACGAGAGCCGCGGACGCGATCGCCACGAGCAGAAGGGTGACCCCGGGTATGTAGAGCGCCGAGACGGCGAACGCGCCGGCGAAGAGGCACATCGCGGCGCCGAGCAGAGCGAGCTGCAGGCTGCGGCTCACAGCGCCGGCACGGACGCCAGCCCGTCCTCGACGATCTCATGGCGGGCCGACTCCGGGAGCCCGGGGGAGAGGAGCAGGCGATGGCCGAGCACGGCGTGTGCGAGCGCCTGCACGTCGTCGGGGAGCACGTGCTCGCGGCCCGCCAGCGCCGCCTCGACGGTCGCCGCCTGCAGGAGCATCAGCGCCGCACGCGGGCTCGCGCCGAGCTGCGTACGAGGGTCACGCCGGGTCGCGTCGGCCAGCGCCACGACGTAGCGGCGCAGCGCCTCGCTGGCGTGGATGCCGGCCAGCGAGTCCTGGACGGCCACCACCTCGGCGACGGTGCTGACAGGGCCGAGCTCCAGCACGCGGTCGCCCGACGCGTGGTCGGCGAGCATCGCCGACTCGTCCTCCGAGGAGGGGTAGCCGAGCGACAGGCGGACCATGAAGCGGTCGAGCTGCGCCTGTGGCAGCGAGTAGGTGCCGTCGAACTCGATCGGGTTCTGCGTCGCGATCACGACGAACGGCCGCGCCAGCTCGTGCGTGACACCGTCGACGGTCACGCGGCGCTCCTGCATGCACTCCAAGAGCCCGGACTGGGTCTTGGGCGAGGCCCTGTTGATCTCGTCGACGAGCACGATGTTCGCGAACACCGGCCCCGGGCGGAACTCGAAGCGTGCGTCGCGCTGGACATAGATGTTCGCGCCGACGAGATCAGAGGCGAGCATGTCCGCCGTGCACTGGACACGCGCGCAGTCCGCGTCGATCGACGCGGCGAGTGCCCGCGCGAGCGCCGTCTTGCCGACGCCGGGGTAATCCTCGATCAGCACGTGGCCGCCGGCCAGCAGCGCGATCAGCATCGAGCGCACCGCCTCGGGCGCGACGCGCACCGCACTCGACACGTTGGCGGCCACCCGCGTCCCCAGCGCGGCGACGTCTGCTGGCCCACGCTGGCCGACCAGATCCATGCCGAGGCCATCGTAACTCCGTCGCGCGGCGCGCACGCCGGCGGCGCCGTCGCCGAGCCGGGCGGCGCACCTTCCGATGGCAGCGGGCTTGCAGCAGTTGACACAAGCCCCGCGCGGGCGCAAGGTGCAGGCATGGGAGCGAGGGGTGTCGGCGCGGTGCTCGGGTGGGCAATGCTCCTCGCGCGACAAACGTCTGCCCCTGAATCAGATGGGTTAACTCGGGAACGACCCCTCTCTGATTGGTGACTTGTTTTCGAGGACCTTTCTGTTATAAAAACCAGCGGGCATCAAAGCGGTCCAACCACCCTGTGAGTACTTCGGCAATCTGCCGTGGGAACCGTGTCCGCCGTCCACTCGCGTTCGCGAGGTTAAGGGAGAACCCTATGATCCGCATGTTGAGAGATGTGTGTCTGTGCTGCCTCGTGTTGCTGCTTTCCGCCATTGCTTTCGGTCAGGGCGGTGTCGCTACGGGCGACCTGCACGTAACCGTGAAGGATCCCAAGGGCAGTTTAGTTACCAACGCGACGGTGACGGTGCGCGATGTGGCGAAGGGCCTGGAGCGCGCGGCGACCGGCGATGGGCAGGGTGGCTACAGCGCCCGACTGCTGCCTCCTGGAACGTACTCGGTAACGGTGGAAGCTCCGGGATTCAGCAAGATTGAAAACACCGGAGTCGCGATTACCGTTGGTGGATTGGTGGAGTTGCCAGTGGCGTTGTCGGTCGCGGGCGGAACACAAGTAGTGGAAGTGAGTTCACAGGCAGAGTTAGTGGAGACCTCGCGCACTTCGACTACCGATACGATTGGGCAGCGGCGCATCGATAATCTGCCGA
This sequence comes from uncultured Solirubrobacteraceae bacterium, assembly GCA_963738815.1. GTDB lineage: Bacteria > Actinomycetota > Thermoleophilia > Solirubrobacterales > Solirubrobacteraceae > Palsa-744. Next base: position 1,580 of record CAVTXW010000011.1, on the reverse strand, counting down.
TCAACGGCCGCAACTACATCAACTTCACATTGACCGATTCGCAGGTGGTCCGCGACAACGCGCCCAATACTGGCGCGGCGCCGACCTCTGGATTGAACATGAGCGGGCAGCGGGCGCGCTCGAACCTGGTGAATGTGGACGGCGCCGACGCCACCGATAATTCGGTCAACGGCGTGCGCTCGACGGTGTCGCAGGAAGCGGTGCAGGAATTCCAGATCATCACCAACAGCTATTCCGCGGAGTACGGGCGGGCGTCAGGCGGCGTGGTGAACATCATCACGCGCTCGGGAACGAATGACTTTCACGGCGATGTCTTCGGATATTTGCGCAACCGTAACTTTCAGGCCGTGAATCCCTTCAGCACGGTTCCGAATCCAGCGTATACGCGGGTGCAGGGGGGCGTCGCGTTTGGCGGGGCGATCAAGAAAGACAAAACTTTCTATTACTTTTCCTATGAGGTTACGCGGCGGCACGAGACAGGATTCTCTTCGATTGGACAAGGGAATTTCGGGTTGACGCCGTTTGATGCGTCGGCATTCTTCGGAGTTTCGGCCGGAAACGTGAACCTGCAGCTCACTCCAGGTCAGATTACATTCCTCAGCGATCCCGGGGTACAGCAGACCTTTGCAACCGTCCCAGCCTATCAGGGGGAAGTACTTCAGTATCTGGGCCTGGTCGGCCTTTCATCGGGGATGGCAGTGAACGGAGAGTGGCCGGTGGGTTTGACGGGCGGAATTCCGGGGATCTCCGGCTTTCCAACGACCTGCACCGCACCGCCGTGTTTTGTGCCGGCGTCCTATCAAACGCTGTCATCGCAGATTGGCAACTTCCCAGTGTTTGAGGGAACCAGCGTTTATTCGCTGCGGCTCGACCACAACGTGAGCAATAACAACCGGCTCACCTTCCGCGTCAACGTCAGCCCGAGCACTATGACCGCATTGAAGTGGGCGGACAGGATCGCCGTCTGGACAGAACGCGTATTCGCGAACCTCGCAACAGACGTTCCGCGATGTGGCCGGCGTGGCGCAGGACACCTGGAGCATTGGCCCGAACAAGGTGAACGAGTTTCGCTTTCAATATGCGCGGCGCGGGTTGTCGTATTTCTACAACACTGCGATTCCGGGAGGGTCGGATCCGGCGGTGAATATTCCCGGCTTCGCGTATTTCGGCCGCGAACCGTACTCGTATATCCAGCGCGTGGAACAGCGCTATCAGTTCACCGACAATTTTTCGTGGACGATTGGGCGGCACGAAACGAAGTTTGGATTCGACTTGAACTATCTGCCGATCACGGCCGTGTTCACCGTGAACTACGGCGGAGTTTATGACTTCGGCAGTATTTCGGGGGCCAGTCTGGGCTTCGTCAATCCCGCGCCTGGACTTCTGCCCGACTTTTCGGCGCTCTCGTCGGTTCAGGCTTATGGCGCGGGATTGCCGCAGGATTTCATACAAGGTATTGGCAGCCCGAGCGATTCATTTCACAACATCCCGATTGGAGCGTTCTGGCAGGATTCGTGGCGCGTGAATCCGAAGGTTACGCTGAACTACGGCGTGCGCTACGACGTGGAGATTCCACCATC
>CAVTXW010000010.1:0-345376 GCA_963738815.1 uncultured Solirubrobacteraceae bacterium | reverse complement strand
CTCAGGCGCGTTTCTTCGCAGCGCGGCGGCGCGCGTAGAGCTTCTCGAGCAGGGTCATCGCTCCGGGATGCTCGGCGCCCGGCCAAGGTGTCAGGAGCAGCAGCAGCCGTGCATCGGAGCGGGCCGCGACCTCGTGGCGCTGCGTGGCGGCGATCTCAACCAGCAACCCGCTCCCGCCCGAGGCACGCTCGCCGGTAGCGCTGCTGATCTCGACCTCGCCGGAGATCACTACGACCCAAGTGCGCTCGTGCACCTCGTGTTCGGGAAGGCCCTCCCCCGCCTTCAGGAGTGAGCGCGATCGCGCGTGCCTCGGGAGTCGAGGAGAGGATCTCGGGCAAACGTGGCTTCAGGTCCAAGCTCGCGACGTCCCAGCTCTTCACGATCGTCTCCTTTCGGGCGAGCGGTCGGTCGTCGTGACTCTGACCGATCCCGACGCCGGCGGTCGGCACGCTGGCTCATGACCGTTAGATCGACTGCCGGTAACCGAAGAACTCAAGGTCGAGACGTCGACGACATCCTCGCCGGGTGTCAACTGCGAACGGTAGCTGCGGACGATCTACGGAGGGACGCTCGATGTCCCAGCGGGTAGCTCCTCGCGGGCGGGGTCCCCGTCGCTCATCCGCTAGAAGCTTCGCATGAGGCGACAGCCGGCGTTCGGAACGGCAGCCCGCGCAGCGACTTGGAACTCCTCACCCGCCAGCATCTCAGTGCATTAGGGCCTACGTGGTCCCCAACTCGCGAAAACAACCCTCGACGACCCGACCTGTCCTCAGCTGGTCTTGCTCTACACAGACAGAACCGCCCCTATTCCCACCGATCATAATCCGCGTGTCGGGGGTTCGAGTCCCTCCTCCGGCACTCCCTGTTTGGCTCTGGAATGCGGGTTTGCGGCAATACGTCGCGGCCCGGCGAGCCGAACTTTGTCCACTTTGTCGCCGGCTCGGGACGAAGTCGGAGTAGGTGGCAATGAGCTACCGCCCACCTCAGCCGATCTCCGGGAACGTGTGGCGCCGTGCGGGCGCGCGGGGGCCCGGTCTGGTACGCGAAGTACCGGCTGCCTGACGGGCGACAGGTCCAGCGGTCGCGTCGCCCTCGCTCGATCACGCCTCGGCGGAGGGCACGTGATGCCGCGGATCAGCTTCTTCTCGGGATCGTGATTCGCATGTATTGGAACGAGCGTGACCATCCGGTCCCGCACTTCCACGCTGAGTACGGCGACCAGTCCGCTTCGCTGGCCCTCGACGGCACGCTGCTCGGCGGAGCTGCGTCCCAGAGCGTTGCGGATGACCCGCCGATGGGCGCAACTGCACCGAGAGGAGCTGATGGCGAACTGGCGCCGCGCTCGTCGCGAGGAGCCTCTCGTCCCGATCGACCCGCTGCCGTAACATCGCTGGCATGGTCGAGATTCCCCCCGCTTGTACACGTCACGGACGTTCAGGTGATCGACGAGCACGAGCTCCGTCTCACCTTCGAGGACGGGACGGTCGGCGATGTCAGCTTCGCCGACCGCGAGTGGACCGGCGTCTTCGAGCCACTCCGCGATCCTGCCCGGTTCGCGAACGCGCAGATCGAAGGCGGGACGATCGTGTGGCCGGAGGACGGCCTGGACATGGCGCCCGAGCCGCTCTACCAGGACGCGCTCAAGCGACAGGTTCAGCGCCAGCGGTAGGCGCCGGCCAGCGCCGAGGTGGTGCGTCTGCGGGCGGTCCCTGTGACGCTTGTAGGGTCGCTTGTGAGGCAGTCCGCTACGCGGCGGGGAGCGGCGCCCCCGACGGGAACGTGCTTCAGGGCTCGGCGACGCCGCACGCTCCCCGACTATGGCGCCCGGTCTGCGCGCGGTGACTCACCGTGCTGCCGTCCGCTCGTAAGCGCGGCGAGGCCGGCGGGAAGCGACTCCTCAAGCTGCGGACTTAGACGCCACCGGCCCTGCCGGCGAGGTTCGGTGTCTTGCTCGCCGGCGCACGCGTCGAGCCGGAAGCGGGTACCGCTAGTCGAGCGCGGGGGTTTGGCGCTTCGCTACATGTCGACGAATCGGCGGCGAAACCAGGAGTACGAATATCGCCGCGTTGACGGCAAACAGCAGCGTGCTTGCCCAGTCCCACGCGTAGGAGAGGAGGACAGCGCCATAGAACAGCACCAGCACAAGCCATGCTGCTCGCCGTCGCAAAACGACGGCGATTACCCCCGTCGCCACCAGCAGAACAGCGACGACCGAGCGCGCGTTGTGGACGTGCCCAAGCGCCGCCGCAAGAACAAGGGGTGTCACCGCCAAGACGACAAAGGCCTCCAAAGCGATCCACTCGCTGAACTCCTGGCGTGTCCGACGATCCCGCACGACCGAACACAGCAAACCATGGATCTCCAGGCCGTCAAGGCCCGAGCGCTCTTGTCTCGGAGCGAACCAAGCATTTGTTGTTGGTCGACATGGTCGGCAGGCCCTGCCTGCCGACCTCACCGCTAAACGCCGGAGCCGGGCCGGGACTACTGCGCGACCTTCCTTGCCCCGACGGCGGGCCCTACCCGGACTGCTCCAAGCGCCGGTAGCGTGCCGCCGCCCGAGTCGACTCGCCCACCGGGGGCGTCGACCCCGAGACGCGTAGTGGCTTAGCCGCTCGACGCGTCTGAGAGCCGCGCCTCAAGCTCTTCGAGCGATCGCGCGATCGTGCTGTAGACCTCACTACTCAGACGCGCCAGCGCGTGCGGGAAGATCGTGCCCGTCTCCTCGGCAGCGCTCGCGATCGGCACGATCTCCTCGAGGATCCAAGCCGCTTCCTCTTCATGGCTCTCACGAAGGCGGCGCACCAGGGCGATCTGATCCTCCCGCGGCAGCGCGTCCGCGAAGAACAGGCGCACGAGCCGCTCATCGCGAACCTGTGGCGGCTCGTCGCGCGGTGCTCGCAGCCAGTCGAGCAACGCCTCGTCACCCTTCTCAGTGATCTCGTAGGCCCGCCTCGCGCGTGCCCCGTTGCGGGTCCTCGCGACCCGTAATCAGCCCGGTCTCCTCGAGCCTCGCCAGCTCGGGATAGACCTGCGCGAGCGAGATCGGCCAGAAGTGCTTCGTCGAGCGGTCAGCGCCGCGCTTTATCGCGTAGCCCGACTTGAGGCCGATGCGCAGCATCCCAAGGACCACGTAAGACGGGGCCCTCAGCTTCACGCCGGCCTTCCATCTGTCGACGCGGACCGGTCGTGCGGATCCCATTGCCCTCGGGCGCTCGATGCCGTTGGATGCATCAGAGGTGTTATATCGCCGCCGACAGGTAGTTGATCAGCCCTCGACGAGTCCGAGACCGCCTGGGAGTCGTCGTGGTTAGGGCCGTCGCCGAGCGTCTACACCTCTCCGGGCGCGGGCTCATCGAGGAATTCGGGGACATGATGATCCTCACGGGCAAGACCATTTGGTCTGCCCTGAGGCCGCCGTATCCGTACGGCGGGGAGTTCGTCTCGCAGTTCCTGTTCGCGCTGCGGCTGTGCTGGTTCCCGCTGCTGATCTCAACGGTCTGCATCTGCTACGCCGCACCGGGGTTGCAGGCGGCCAACTTCCTGACCATCTTCGGCGCGCTGGACCGCCTCGGCGGCTTCTTCGTGCTCGGCGCCGTGCGCGAGATCGGCCCCAGCGTGACGGCGATCGTGGTCGCCGGCGTGGCCGGGACCGCGATCACGGCCGACCTCGGCGCGCGCAAGGTGCGCGAGGAGCTCGACGCCCTGCAGGTGCTCGGTGTCGACCCCGTCAAGAACCTCGTCGTCCCGCGGTTCTTGGCGCTGATGCTGGTGACGGGCCTGTTCGACATCTACGCGCTGCTGTTCGGGATCTTCGGCGGCATCATCGCCGAGCTCGTCAACGGCCAGCCGCTCGGCCCCTTCTGGGCCACGCTGTTCGCCAACGCCTCCACCACCGACCTCTGGGGCTCGGTCCTGAAGACCACGATCTACGGCGCCATCATCGCGATCGTCTGCTGCTACAAGGGCATGGCCGCCTCCGGCGGCGCCGAGGGCGTCGGCCGCGCCGTCAACGAGGCCGTCGTCATCGCCATCACCGGCATCTTCGCTTTTGACTACGTCTTCACCCAGACGCTTCTCGCGACGCACCCCCAGATCCTCATCATCAAGTAGCCCCAGGCTGGATCGGATTCGGGATCCGCGGGCGGCGACTCGACGTGATCCTCGCGGTCGGCCGCGCGAGACGAGACGCCGAGCTCAACGAGCGCCAGCGGGTTCCCAGCCGCCTCGGCGAGCAGGCCGGCACGCCTGATCGGGTGCAGCTCCGGTGCGTGCCGGTCGAGCAGCTGAGCCGCCGCGTCAGCGCTGAGCCGCTCAACGCGGAGCCTCGGCAGCCCCTCCTCGTCCAGCGAGATCGAGTAGCCCTCGCGGAGGGTCGCGAACAGAGCAATCGGCTCGCCAGCGGGTTCCCAGCCGCCTCGGCGAGCAGGCCGGCACGCCTGATCGGGTGCAGCTCCGGTGCGTGCCGGTCGAGCAGCTGAGCCGCCGCGTCAGCGCTGAGCCGCTCAACGCGGAGCCTCGGCAGCACCTCCTCACCCAGCGAGATCGAGTAGCCCTCGCGGAGAGTCGCGAACAGAGCAATCGGCTCTGTCTCCAACCGGCGCGAAAGGAAGCTCAGCACGTCCAAGCTGGACTTGTCGATCCAGTGTGCGTCATCGACCACGATGATCAGAGGGCGCGACGACGCAGCTTCCGTGATCAGCTGATGCGCGGCGAGCCCGACATGGAACCGGTTCGGCACGCGCGCGTCGGTGATGCCAAACGCCGCCTCGAGGGCAAGGCGCCGAGGCTTGGGAAGCCGGTCGGTCAGTCCGAGGATCGGCTCCATCAGCTGGTGCAGCCCGGAGAAGGCGAGCTCCGCCTCCGACTCGACGCCGACCGCGGAGATGATCTGCGACCCGGCCTCCTTCGCTCGCCGCTTCACGTGCGCCGGCAGCGCCGACTTGCCGATACCGGCATGGCCGCTGATCACAACCGTCTCACCGCCGCTGCCGAGGCCGTCAACGATCGCCTCGAGCCGCCGGATCTCCTCGCCGCGTCCGATCAGAGCGAGGGTCGCGTCCGATCAGAGCGAGCGCCTGCATTTCGGAGGTGGCCCACCTCGCGCGCCCGCGCCAAATGCTGCATCCGCGAACACATTACGGCGGTGCCCGCCATTCGCCACCCGAGATGACCGAGCTGGCCCCGAACCTAGTCCCCAACCAGCGAAAAACAACCCTCGACGGCCGACCCGAACCAACCCCAACTTGGCTCTAGACGGCCAAACACATGCCTGTCTCCACCGATCACAATCCGCGTGTCGGGGGTTCGAGTCCCTCCTCCGGCATGCGGCGGCATCCGTCTATCCGACGATGCTCGCGCGGCGTGCCAACGGCCCTCGTGGGCGCTGTCAGGAGATCCTCTCCGTCATCCATTCGCGTAGCGGCGGAAGCAGCTCGGGTGCTTCGAGAACCTGCGGGATCAGACTCTCGTCGAGCAGGATCGCGTCCGAGACCATCCGCATCGTGACCCCGTGGTCGGGCAGGCGGGTCGCGTCGACCGCGATCTCGTCACCGCAGCCGAGCTCACCCTCCTCGATGATGCGGAGGTACGCGCCTGGACGAGAGGCGCGCGCGAAGCGCCGCACGAACGCCGGGTCACCGATCCGGAGGCCGAGCTTGAAGCACGGCAGCCGCGGTTGCACGACCTCCAGCAGAGTCGTTCCGATTCGCCAGCGCTCGCCGATCAGCGAGCCGGACACGTCGATGCCCTCGGTCGTCAGGTTCTCGCCGAAGGGCGCCGTGCCGAGGTCGCGACCCAGCTCGCGCTGCCAGATCAGCGTCTCCTCGATGGCGTACGCGTAGACCGCCTTGTCCGGCCCGCCGTGCACGGTACGGTCCGCCTGATCATCGCCCTGAACGTTGACGCCGCGAACGGGCACCCGGCCGAGGACGGGCTCCTTCCATATCGCGGTGCTGACGGTCCGCCGCCCGGTCTCGACCGATCTGGGGCGGCCGACGTTAACGCTCAGGACATGCGGCACAGGCCCACTCGCAGCTACCGCGTGAACGTCGCCAGGGGCGCATCGGGCTCGACGATGTAGGTGGACAACATCCGGCCGGTGTCGGGGCCGAGGTCCGTGGCGTTGTGCGGTGTGCGGGGTGGCATCAGGAACGGGTCGCCCGCATTCAACGTGAGGGTCTCTTGGCCTTCGATCTCCATCTCGACGGTGCCCGCGAGGATATAGCCGACCTCCTCGCCCGGATGCATGTGCCATCCGGACTCGACCCCCGCCGGTATCTCGGTGAGCACTTGGATGATCTCTCGTCCGGGGATCGAAGAGTCCGCGCGCTGGAGCTCAGTTCGCTTGAGTCTTCCGGCGAGGTCATCCCCCGGAGTAGTGCTGCTACTCATCGTCTTCCTCCTCGTGTTGTGGGTGCTCGCGATGACTCGCGCGAGCGGGCACCGCGCCTCGCCGCGGCCGACACCGTGTTCCTAGGCAGTACCGAGTGCAGCCCGCAGATGGTCGATTGCCTGCTGGATCGCAGCGCGCGTCGCCCTCGACTCGCTCATTGCATTGAGAAGCATGAAATCGTGGACCACGCCGTCGTACCGAACGGTCGTGACCGCGACGCCCGCGGCGCGCAGTTTCGCGGCGTAGGCCTCGCCCTCGTCCCTCAGGGGGTCAACCTCGTCGACGAGCAGAAGCGTCGGCGGCAGCCCCTCCAGCTGCTCGATCGTGGCCTGGTTGGGCGATGCGGTGATCTCGGCTCGCTCCACGGGATCGGTCGTGTAGGCGTCCCAGAACCACTCCATCGCCTTTCGGGTCAGGTAGTAGCCCTCCGCGAACTCGTCGTAGGAGGCAGTGTCCATCGCCGCATCCGTGACGGGGTAGTACATCGACGTCTGCACGAAATTCACGTCACCACGCTCGCTCGCCATGAGCGTCAGCGCAGCCGCCATGTCGCCGCCGACCGACTCGCCGGCAACGGCCATGCGGCTGGCATCGAGACCCTTCGCGGCACCGTCACGGATCGCCCACTGCGCCGTCGCGTACCCCTGCTCGATCGCGACGGGGTATTTGGCCTCTGGAGAGTTTGGATACTCGACGAAGAGAAGGGCCGCTCTCGCCCCGACCGCGAGCTCGCGCACCAGACGGTCATGTGTGGCCGCGTTACCCAAGATCCAACCACCGCCGTGCATGTAGACGATCACGGGCAGCGGACCTGAGCAGTCGACCGGCTTGACGATGCGCACGCGTGCATCCCCGACCGCCGCCGGGACCGTGATCCACTCTTCCTCGACAGGAAGCTTCTCGACAGGTCCGGCCTGCAGATCGTCGAGCACCTTGCGGGCCGCAGCCGGCTCGAGTTCGTACAGAAAAGGCGGGGTCGATGTCGCATCGACGATCCCCTGAGCCGAAGGCTCGAGCACGATTTGAGACTGAACTGACATCGATTCGCTCCTTGACTAGTTTGATGAACTGCAAGCGCGCCCGGCCCCAACCACGCTGAGCGGACAGTCGGGGAGAAGGCGATGCAAAGCCGTCAGGCCATGCTCCTGGCGGGCTCCCCGATGAACGCGAGCAGCTCTCGGTTCACCTCCTCCGCATGGGTGACACACATGACATGGGGTCCGCCATCGATCTCCACGTAATGCGCGTCCGGGAGTGCTGCGTGCAGACGTCGGCCCTGACCCTCGACCGACAGGATGCGGTCGGCTGTCCCATGCAGGATCAACGTCGGTATGTCGATCCGCTTGATGTCATCGCTGAAGTCCTCGAGCCATGTGGGAACACATCCCCAGGTCCCCCAGGGGGAAGCGTCGACGCCGGCGTTCCAGAGGCTGCGCACGGTGTCCTCGCTGACCTTGCTGCCCTGGTACTCATCGAGATTGAGGAAGTTCCCGAGCATCCCGGTCAACCAGGCCGGCCGGTCCTCGAGGATCGCGCTCTGAACGTCGGCGACGCCCGCCGCGTCGACGCCCGCCGGGTTCTCCTCGGACTTGATGAACGACGGCGCGAGAGTCTCTATGAACACGCAGCTCTTCAACCGGTCGGTGCCGTAGATCCCGACGTAGCGTGCGAGCTCGCCGGTGCCGAGCGAGAAGCCGACAAGCGTCACGTCATGGAGGTCGAGCTCGCTGAGCACCGTGTCCAGATCGCCTGCGAGCGTGTCGAAGTTGTAGCCCTCGATCGGACGCGAGGAGCGGCCGAACCCGCGCCGGTCATACGCGATGACGCGGTGCCCGGCGACGAGCATCGGGTGGAGCTGGGGCTCCCATGAGCGCGCGTCGAACGGCCAGCCCGCGAGCAATACGACTGGGCTGCCGCTGCCCTGATCCTCGTAGTACAGGTCGATCCCGGACGAGTTCTCTTGCCCTACCGTGATGCGGCCCATGGATGGCTCCGTTCGTCGAGACGGCCCAGCATCTGCAGCACGCTGGGAGGAACGGAACCAGCCTCGAGCCTTGCGTCCGCCTTCGCGCCCGTAGGAGTCCCTGGACTTCCGATGGAGGAGCGCCAGGAGGACACGGCCCCCCGCGAAATAGCCTTCTGACCGCAATCCGCGTGTCGGGGGTTCGAGTCCTCCTCCGGCACTCACGAAAGGCCCGCAAACGGGGGCCTTTTGTTGCCCAGGCGCGGCGCGCCCGACCCCGCTCCACCAGGGTCGCAACGGAAGTGGCACCCCGTCGACCTACGACTGGCCGCGCCCGCGCTCCTGCCGGAGTTCCGCACTGAGCCGCGCGAAGCCGAGCAGCCACGGCACCATCACCAGCACGAGTATCCAGGCCGGAGCGAACGCAAGGACCAGCACGGCGACGGGCACGACGAGGACAAGATTGCGCAGGTAGTAGCGCCGGAACCAGAGCAGGCGGTCGAGCTTCGGCGCATCTCGTCCGGGTTTGACGCCGAACACCCGGTTGAACATCGGAAGGAATCTGTCCATCAGCACCTTCTTTCGACCGACGTGCCCGCACTCACCTGGGGGACGAGGTGCGCTTGTCGCGCAGGTCCGCCCAGAACCGTTCGCCGCGTCCTCCGCACGCCGCCAGGTAGCGGCGCCGCTCCCAGCCAACTCGACGACTGCCCCGCCGACGTTGCCGAAGCCGCTCGAGATCACCCGCAGGTCGGCCCGCTCATCACAGACCGTCGATCGCGTGGCCGGCGTCCTGCAGCAACTGCAACGCGCCTGCCAAGCGTTGCTCACGAACCAGCAGATGATCCGTCTCGTAGCTCGCGATGGCAAATACGCTCAGACCGGCCGATGCCAGTGGAGCCAGCGCCGCCAGCAATACGCCAGGGGTGTCGAGCCCGTGCAGGTCCTCGATACGCAGACAACGCCAGCCCGAGTCGACGTCGGCGTTCGCTGGAGCCGAGCCGTCAGGACAGATGACCGATAGCTCTGTCGGCGTCCGCGTCACAGATCCGAAGGGGTGCCAGTCGCAGCCGACCTCGGTATCCGGGGAGAGCCTGCAGATCGCGAACGTCTCGCTATAGACGGTCAGTCGAAGCTGCACGCCGTGATGCTACCGGCGCATGAACGCCGCTACATCCGTTGGCTATCGCGACTCGGTCCAACTCGCGGACACACAAAGCAGCTCGGAGTCCTCCACCCGAGAGACGAACTGCCGGGTGGGGCCTCTCCTTGGTCGACTCGCTGCGGCCGGTCTACTGACGGGCCGCCGTCGGCCGTTGCGCACTCACACCGCGCGCGACGCGGAACTCCGCGGCGACCTCGCGGGTCGCAGCTTCCGCGCCCAGAGGAAACACGTGGAGTGCATCCACGCGCGCGATGCCGGCAAGGCCCCCAGCCAGTTCGCGCGCCAGTTCGATGCCACCGCCGCTGTGGATCTGCGCCAAGGCAGTCTGTGGAATCGCGACCCCCGGTAGCGCGCCGGCGCGCTCTGCCATGCGGTCACTGCGGAGCAGTGCGACGCTCGCGTAGAACCTCACCCCCGCGAGGATCTCCTCGGCGGCCGAGAGGAACACTTCGAAACGCCGGAGGTCAAAGATCATCTGCGATTGAACAAACGTCGCTCCGGCATCAACCTTGCGCCGCAGCAGCCGCAGCTCCCGGTCGACGTCCTCAGCAAATGGGTTGACGACCGCTCCGACCGCCAGCGGGTGCGGGGCACTCCACGCCGCGGCGCTTGCGATCAGCTGCGTCGCGGTCATATCGCCCACACGCTCGATACCGGGCACCGGATCGCCCTGCATGCAGAGGACCGCCTCGGCACCAAGCGCCGCCGAGCCCACGACCTGCGACTGCAGCGCGAGGCGGTTGCGATCGCGGCAGGAGACGTGGACGATCGTCCCTACGCCCTGCTCTCGCGCGAGCGCTACGGCAGCGAGCGGCGACATCCGTGGCTGGCCTGCATGGTTGTCCGTCAGCCCGACGACATCGACGGTGTCAGCCAGGACAGCGATCCGGTCACTCACGCGCGCGCCATCGGCTCCCGCCGGCAGCGAGATCTCCGCGGACGTCAAAGCTGTAAGCGACACACCGCTGAGCCTAGCCCATGGCCGGCTGGCGGGCCGGTGCTCCGTCCGCGGTCTCCAACTCGGCAAACATGACCCGTGTAACCCAACATCACCGGATCTATTTCGCTCTACAGAGCGAGTTCCGACTTCCCCGGCGCCGATCACAATCCGCATGTCGGGGGTTCGAGTCCCTCCTCCGGCACGGCTCGCCCGGCTCTGGGATGCGGGGTCGGGACACGACACCGCGGGCCCGCGGCGAACTGGTCATCGGGCCCGAAACGACCGGCACCGAGACACCTCCCCATCTCCGAGCGCTCGAGAACGGCCAAGCCGCCGCGGAGGGGCTCTGGGATCACACCCAGAGGGCCGAGCACTATGCTCGCGCGATGCTTCGGCGTCGCCGTTGGTTGTTGCTCGTCGGGGCGGGGCTTGCTCTCGTGCTGTTGGCGATCAGCCTCGTGAAAGGCGAATGGCCGGCCGCCGCGATCTTCGGCGTCCTGCTGGCCATCAATGCGCGCGGATACCTTCAGCGATGAATCGCTCCGGTCAACGTGATGCGTCGGTCTCGGACGGCGGGGCCAGCTCAGCCAGGCGCTGGGCGAGCAACCGTTGCTCGGGGCCGGCATCGGTCAGCTCGAGCGCTCGTTGGTAGGCGCACCGCGCCTCGTCTTCGCGGCCGACGCGTTGCAAGATGGACGCGCGGGTCGAGTGGAAGTAGCGGTAGTCGTCCAGCTCGACCGCGTCGAGGACGGCCAGAGCGGCCTCAGGCCCCTCCGTTTCGCCGATCGCGACAGCACGGTTGACCTCGACCACCGGTGATTCGGTGATGCGGCTCAGTGCCCCGTAGAGCAGGGCGATCTGCTCCCAGTCGCGCGGCTCACGGATGTGCAGGTCGGCGATCGCCGCCTGCAGCACGTACGGTCCGCTACCGCGTAGGGCGGTTGCCCGCTCGAGCAGTGCCCGGCCTTCGGCGATCTGCGCGTCGTTCCAGAGGGAGCGATCCTGCTCGTCGAGCAGGACGAGCTCCTGATCGCGAAAGCGTGCGTCGCGCCGCGCGTCGTTCAGGAGCATCAGCGCTTGGAGCGCGAGCACCTCGGACTCGTCAGGCATGAGTGTCGCGAGCACTCGCCCGAGGCGAATCGCCTCGCCGGCAAGATCCACGCGGGCAGCGCCCCAGCCCTCATTGAACACGAGGTAGATCACCGCCAGCACCGCGTCGAGGCGGTCGGGTAGCGCGTGCGCCGGCGGCACCTCGAACGGGATCCCGGCTTCGCGGATCTTGCGCTTGGCGCGACTGAGCCGCTTGCTCATCGTCTCGAAGGGGACAAGGAACGCAACGGCGACCTGCTCGGTGGTGAGGCCGCCGAGTGTCCGCAGCGTGAGCGCCACCTGCGCCTCCAGGGCCAGCGCGGGGTGGCAGCAGGTGAAGATGAGCTCCAGGCGTTCGTCGGGGAAGGATGTGGTCTCGGGCATCGTGTCCTCTGTCGAGTCGGCCAGCTCTCGACCGAGCTGCTCGGTCTTCGCGGCCAGTGTCCGGTCGCGACGAATGCGGTCGATCGCGCGGTTGCGCGCCGTCGTGATCAGCCACCCGGTGGGGTTCTCGGGTTCTCCCTGGCGCGGCCAGTGCTCCGCGGCGAGGGCGAACGCCTCCTGCGCGGCGTCCTCGGCCAGTTCGATGTCGCCCAGCAGCCCGACGAGAGTGGCCAGGACCCGTCCCCATTGGTCGCGGAAGACGTCCTCAAGCACCCACACGCTCCTGCTCGAGCACGGGCCGGACCTCGATCGCCGCGGTCGTGTCGAGCTCCTGGAGCTCGGCGGCGAGGGCGAGTGCGCCGTCGATGTTCTCGGCCTCGAGGAGGATCAAGCCGCCGAGGAACTCCTTGCTGTCGACGAACGGGCCGTCGGTGAGGAGTGTCTTCCGCGCTTGCAGCGTGACCGTCGTCGCGGACTCCGCAGGTCGCAGTCGAACCCAGCCGGTGACGTCGGGCCGGTCGAGGATCGAGGCGATATCGGCAGGCATCTCATCGCTCCGTCGTGCTGCGGATGCGTCTCCCCTGCTGTAGGCGAGCAGTGCGTACTTCATCTGGGCTCCCTTCTCGAGCATTGCGGTCCTCTCCTAGACGAACCGCAGTCCCTCAGACGGACACTCGGACAATTCTTTTTCAACGGGGTCCGCCCCGGCGCCCGCTCTTCGTCATCAGATCAGGCCCCGGCATCCAGGTCCGGGCGATCGAAGGAGCAGATGATGACGGACATCTCCACAGCGACAGCCCGCGCGAAGCGGCGCGCGGCTGCCACGACGAAGCAGCGGCTGGGCTGGGTCGTCGCCCTGACCTCGACCGCGTACTTCATGGTCGTTCTGGACTCTTCGGTGCTGATCACAGCGCTTCCCAGCATGCAGCGTGACCTCCATGTCGGGCTCCCCTCGCTGCAGTGGACCTTCAACGCTTACGGGATCGCCTTCGCCGCCGGGATCATCACCGCGGCGGCGCTCGGCGACCGCTTCGGCCGCCGACGAATCTTCAACGGGGGAGTGGTGCTGTTCACGCTCGCGTCGGCCGCCTGCGCGCTCGCACCCGGAGCGAGCGAGCTCATCGTCGCACGGACCGTTCAAGGACTTGCCGGCGCGGTCGTGCTGCCGCTCAGCCTCACGATCCTGACCACCGCGTTCCCGGAGGAGAAGCGCGGGATGATCGTCGGCGTCTACGGGGGCCTCGCCGGGCTCGCGGTCGCCCTCGGCCCGATCGTCGGCGGCCTCGTCACCGAAACGATCGACTGGCACTGGATCTTCTGGCTGAACGTGCCGATCGGGGTCGTCTCCGCGTCGCTCGCGCTACGCCTGCTCCCCGAGAGCTTCGGAGCGACGAAGCGGCTGGACCTCCTCGGCGGCGCCCTGGTCACCTCGGGCGTCGTAGCGATCGTGTGGGCACTCACTCGAGCCAACGAGGTCGGATGGTCGAGCGCCGAGACCGTCGTGACGTTCGCTGCCGGCGCGGCTCTGCTCGGTGCGTTCCTCGCCTGGGAGAAGCGGGCGAGCGAGCCGATGGTGCCGTTGCGTCTGTTCGCGGTCCGCGAGTTCGCGGTCGGGAACCTCGCGAGCTTCCTCATGTCGGGGGCCATCTTCGCGGCGGCGTTCTTCGTGACACAGGAGTTCCAGTTCGCACGTGGCTACTCGCCGCTGGCGACGGGACTGCGGCTGCTGCCGTTCTTCGCAACTCCGATGTTCATCTCCCCGTTGGCGGGGGCGCTCTCGGACCGCATCGGTCGTCGTCCGATCATGGTCACCGGCCTCACCCTGCAGGCGATCGGGTTCATCTGGGTCGCCAGCCGCGGCTCGCTGAGCACGAGCTGGGTCGAGCTGACGGTGGCGCTGCTCGTTGCGGGGATCGGCATCTCGATGGCACTGCCCACCGTCCCCACCGCGGTCCTCAGCGCCGTCGCGCCGGAGGAGATGGGCACAGCGTCCGGCATCAACTTCATGGCCCAGCGCTTCGGTGCTGTCTTCGCGATCGCGATCGGCAGCACGGTGTTCTCCGCGTACGGCCGCCTCGGCAGTCCCGCGAGCGTCACCGCCGGCTTCAGGCCCGCCCTCTGGGCGTGCGCGGCGTTCGCGGTACTGGCCGCTCTCAGCGCCGTTGCGATGACCTCGCGCGAGCGTGAAGCCAGGACTCCTCGCGAGCACGTCGAGGCGGCCACGGCGTAGGGCACTCCGCAACCGCGGACGCGACGATGCGCCACGCGGTGCCGGCGGAAGCAGCGTGTCGCATGCGTAGCCGCGCCTCTCGGGGCGCGGCCACGTCGCAGGCCGCCCGACGGCGTTCGCGCGGGCACGGTGCAGCCGGGCGCCGGTCGCCAGTCGCCTCAGCCTGCTTGCCCTTCGACCCGCCACAGTCGTGCCTGCAGAGGATGAGACGGCCGGTTGCGAAGAATCTCGGGCGACCTGTCCGTTGCCCGCATCCGCGTTCGTCACTTGGATGTAACCGCGCCCGGGCGCGCAATCTCTCGAAAGGACGATCGACATGGCGAAGTACATCTACCTCTACCGTGGTCAGACCCCCGAGCTCACACCCGAGCAGGGCGCCGAGCGGATGGCGGCGTTCGGGGCTTGGATCGAGAAGGTCGGGTCGTCGCTGATCGATGGCGGCAGCCCGTTCGGGTCGAGCACGTCCGTCCACGATGACGGCAACGAGGGAACCGCGGGCGAACTGATCGGCTACAGCATCGTCGAGGCCGCCGATCTCCCTGCGGCAAAGGCGCTCACGGACGGACTCCCCTTCCTGGAGGGAAGCGACGGGAGCTGCGCGGTCGAGATCTTCGAGCTGCTGTCGATGTAGGCGGCGAGCCCGGGCTCGCTCAGGCAAGCCGGACGCGAGGCGAACGTCTGAGCGCTGTTGCCGGTCGCCGCCCGGTCCCGCCGGGGCGGCGACGCTGTCTGCGATGTTCGTGTCCGCGCCTGAGCGATGGCCGGCGATCTGGATCAGCGCGGCTTGCCGGTGTTGACCCAGCGTTCGAGTACGTCGATGCGCTCAGGGGCCCACGCGCCGTCGCACGGCATCGTCCCGGCCTTCAGCCGGCTGAGGATCTCCTCCGCATGGGCGCTGGTGTCGTCGTAGGACCACAGGTCGAACGCGAAGCGCATCGAGGTTCGGTCGCGCTCGCGGAACAGCGGCCTGATGTGTGCTTCGAATGACACCGGCACGTCTGCTCCCGGCAGCACCGGCTCCGGTTCCTCCGGCGGCTCCGCGACCGTCGCATGCGTCCGTGACCACGGGTACGCGTCGCATACCCACCACCAGCGCGGTACCGGCATGTGCGGCGGGGGGTGCACGCCGGGCTGAGAGTTCTCCAACGCGATACGCGACCCCCACTCCAAGTAGGCGGTGAACGCGGCGCGGAACTCGGCGTCGGCCGGGAGGCCGACCTCCTCGGCGCTCTGTGACAGAAGCGTCACCCAGCGTGAGCGCTGCTCAGGAGAAAGCGCCTTGTCGAGGTGCTGGCTGATCATCCGGTCGTACTCCCCGTAGCGTTCGCTGTAGGCGGGTGGCCCGCCGAACACCTGGCCGAGCCAGGAGGCGACACGCTCCGGGTGGTCGGGCGACATCTGTGAGAACAGTCCCGATAGGAGCGGGTCCTCCGGAACATGGACCTCGTAGAAGCGTCGGGTCAGGCGCAGCAACGCCGGGAAACCGCCGGCCCACTGAAACAGCGTCGCTTGCTCGGGCGGAGGGGGGTCGCGGAAGTTCGCGTACCAGTGCATGCCGCTGCAGAACGGCTTGTTCTGCGATTGGCCACAGCGGCACAACGCGTAGTGCTCGAGCGAGGCGCCTTGGTTTCGCGGCTCGAGGCGACCGTCGTGGTCGAGCAGCTGGATCGAGCCGCGGATCCGGTATGGACCGTCCTTCGACACTTCGACGGCGGCGGGGCGCTCGGTGTCCGAGCGCCCCGTAGGGTCGCCGTCGCCGAGCGCTGCGCTCAGCGCTCCCGACGGGCAGTCGCTCGCCGCGCGGATGATCTCGTCGACACGCCCTCCGGCGGGCGCGACGAACGGCTCGGCTTCGGTCCGGAAGACGCTCGGAGCCCGATCGGTGCAGAGTCCGGAGTGCTGACAGATGCCTCGGTTGTCGTTGATGCTCACACCGATCCCGCGGTAGTGATCCAGGCGGTCGGCGACGCGGCTGTCGGACTTCTCGTCCTCGAACCCGATCTGGGCGTGCGAGCCGTCGCACCAAGGCTTGATGCTCGACGCCCCGCACCGGCAGAGCGCAGCCTGCGGGGTGGGCTCCGACGCGACACCGAGCCAATCCGTCATCGCGGTCGCGTTGGTGAGCAGGTAGGGACCGTTCGGGGCTGACTGGATCGTCGGGGGAAGTCCCTCCATGAGCGACGCCAACTCTGCCCGGCGGCCCTCCAGGCGCTGCTCATCGCCCGCTACGGCCTGGCAGGCGAGATCCTGCAGCGCCGCGGCAGCCTCCTGCAGCGACAGCGCGCTCGGCGCCCGCATCCGTAGACGTGTAGCGTCGCTCGCCAGCTCGTGCAACGCGTGCGCGAGCTCCTCAACGGTGGTCGACGGACGCTCCAGGGGCACCGCAGCTTCCGTCCCAAGCGCAGCGTTGAGCGGTCGGACGACCGACCCGCTGAGGCGGTCCGCCACGCGTGAGACCGTCGCTCGTGTCGCCTCGTCCGAGACCTCGCCGGCGAGCGTCTCGCACCGCGCACGCAGAGCGTCGGCGCGCGCCGTCAGCTCACGACTCTCCTTGGCAATCCCGTCGACAGCACTCATGCGAACAGCATCTCAAGTACATGGAAGGGCTCCAACTCGATCAGCTCGAGCTCCATCACGCACTCGGCGAGCAGGGGCAGCTGCCGCAGACGATCGGCCGCGTCCAGCTTGGACTCGGCCTCGACTACGAGCACCGCTCCAGGCCCGCCGGGAAGGTACATCTCGCGGACCAAGCCGTCGCGGTAGAACTCCCACAAGGCGCGCAGCTCCTCACGCGCACGCGAGGTGACGGCGTCTCGAACGTCGACGCCCTCAGGCGGCCGGACCAGTGCCAGCAGCTTCATCGGATTGGGACCGCGGCGATCGCGATCTCGGCAAGACGACGATCCTCGGCGCCGGTCATCGCCCCCGCGACGCCGAGCGCACCGGCCACACGTCCGTCGGTGATGACGGGCAGGCCTCCGGCGATCAGCGCGAGCCCCGGGCGCGTCCCGAACTCGGCTACCGCCGCGCCGTCGGACTCGATGGCCGCGTAGAAATCATCCGGCGGCATCCCGATCGCGGCCGCCGCGTAAGCCTTGTTGATCGCGGTCTGCACGCTCACGAGCGCTGCGCCGTCCATGCGACGCAACTCCTTGAGGACGCCCGACTCATCGACGACCGCGACCGTCACCGCGACTGCCGCAGCGTGCGCCTCGGCGATCGCCGCGTCAAGGATCGCCCGGGCAACACCGCTGGACAACGTCGGCCGACTCGCCATCTCGGCATCGTTGACTCCCATGCTCACCTCCTCCTCGATTGCCAACGGCGCAAGCATCGGACAGCGTGGTCCTGTTGTCCAAGACCTGTTGCGTCGCGATCGGTAGCCTGAGCCTATGGATCGGCTCGACCTGCGTCTCGTCGAGTACTTCGTCGCGGTGGCCGAGGAGCTCCATTTCGGTCGAGCCGCCCAGCGCTTGCACATCGCTCAGCCTTCGCTGAGTCAGCAGATTCGGCGTCTGGAGAGCCAGCTCGGTGTGACGCTGCTCGAGCGCAACAGCCGCAACGTCCACTTGACCCGCGCCGGCGAGACGCTGCTTCACGAGGGCCGCCGCACGCTCGCCCAGGCACAAAGCGCGGTGCAGGCGACGCGAGCCGCTGCGGGGCCGTCGCTGGTGGTCGGCTTCTACGGATCGGCCGGCGCCGACCACCTGCCGGCGGTGCTGCGCGCGTGTGGGGAGAGACTGCCCGAGCTGGCAGTCTCGGTGCGGGAGCTCAGACTGGGGGTACTCGACGAGGTCACAGACGGTCACGTGGACATCGCGTTCACCCGGATGCTGCCGAGCCAGTCCGAGCTGGAGGTGCTGGTGATCGCCCACGAGCCGCGGCTCGTCGCGCTCGCCACCACTCATCCTCTCGCCGGACGGGACTCGCTGCGGTTTGCCGAGCTCGCGTCCGAGAGCTTCATCACCAACCCGGTGGCGCCCGAGCATGGCACGCGGCCATCCAGGTGGCTCGCCGAGCAGCGACGTCACGGGCTTCCCGGCCGAGTCGCCGCGCGGAGCACAGGCGTGCTCGAGATTCTCACCCTGGTGGCTGCCGGCCGGGGGGTGTGTCTCGTACCGTCTGCTGTCGCGCGCCATTACCGCCGTGCCGGTGTCGCGTACGTGGCCGTAACCGACGCCGAGCCGGCTGTTGTCTCTCTCGCTTGGCGAGCTGACTCTGAGGACCTTCGGCTCGGGCCGTTCGTCGAGCTCGTCAGCGATATCGCCGACGCTGCCCGCTCCGATGCCCTCACCGGCTCGGTCCCCGAGTAGACCGAAACGAACCCGGACAACGCCGCCGGCAGGGATCTCGTTTGGCTCCAGACAGCCAAACCATGCCGCTTGCGCCGATTGCGATTCGCGTGTCGCGGGTTCGAGTCCTCCGCCGGCACGGCGGCGCGAGCCGGCCTGCAGGGTCTCCCTCGGATGCGCCCGTCCGTCCGCTGAACCCCGCCCGGCTCAAGCTGTACAGCGACGCTGTCGATGGGGCGATCAGGTCGACTGTGACCGGGGAGCCATTCCCCTCCTATCGCGGTGCTCGCACCGCAGTCAGGAGACGCCCATGAACCGAGGCGTCCCACGGAAGCACTGGTCGCTCACCAGCGACCTCTCTCGCAGTTCATCGCCCGCGCAGGCAGCGCAGCGCGCACATGCTCGGCGGCGGAGTGTTCCTCGCTCGGGCTACTCGTGCGCGCTGATCTTCTCCTCCGCTGCACTGGCGAGCCCAGCCACCGTTGGCCTCGGCAGCGGCCACCAGCTTCTCGGTGCTGGCCGGCTCGACCGTCACGAACACCGGCCCGACGACGATGTTCGGCGATCTGGGGCTCAGCCCCGGCTCGTCGGTGACCGGCGCGCCGCACGTCCTCGGGCCAGACGCACGTCGACGACGCCGTCGCGATCGAAGCGAAGAACGCCCTCACGACCGCCTACAACGACGCCGCCGTCTCGTCCGACGAACGGCTCGGCCGGAACGGACCTCGCCGGCCAGACGTTCACCGCCGGCGTTCGCACCGCCAGCAGCTCGCTGCTGCTGTCCTCCGGGAGCGTCACGCTCGACGCACAGGGCGACCCGAACGCGGTCTTCATCTTCCAGGTCGGCTCCACGCTGACCACGGGCTCCAACACGAGCGTCTCGCTCGTCAACGGTGCGCAGGCCTGCAACGTCTTCTGGCAGATCGGCTCCTCGGCGACGCTGGGCACGGGAACCGCGCTTCGTCGGCACCGTCATGGCCGGCGCCACGATCACCGCCGACACCGCCGCCACGATCCACGGCAGGCTGCTGGCGCAGACGGGCGCGGTCAACCTGGACACGAACACGATCACCAACTCCACGTGTGCGGCTGGAGGCGGCGAAACCACGACCTCAACCGAAACGCTCGCACTCTCGGAAGCGGCGAAACAGGCGGAAACGACCGGTGCGAGCTCCAAAACCGGAGCGCCGGCAACGACGCCCAGCGTCGCGGCTCGACGCGCGGCTGAAAAGCGCGCCAAGGCGAGACGGGCCGCGCTCAGCGCGCCGGCACCACAGGGAAGCGCTGCGTCGCGCGAGGGCTCGGCCCCCGAGGCCGGGACATCGAGCCCCGTTCACCGGCTGAGCCGGAGAGCGTGCAGGTGACGAGCTGGGGGATCACCGCGGCCCTGCATCCACGCGCGGTCGCGGCAGCCGCCGCGACCCGCGGGCGTGCCGCGGCGATCCTCGGACTGGCGCTCACCTGCACGCTCGCGGCGGCACCGGGTTCGGCCCACGGCCTTTCCCATGTCGCCAAGCTCCCAACGGGCCAAAGGTTGGCTCTGCTCCTCACCGACCATCGCGCTCATCGACGCCCGCAGCGCGGGTCTCCGAGCCTCGCGGATGTCCCGGACACCAGGCCGATCACCGGCGAGCGAACGGAGCTCCCCGTGCTCGGCCTCTCGAGGGACTCACGCGGCGTGCGTTGGCTTCACGTGATGCTCCCCGGCCGGCCGAACGGATCGACCGGCTGGATCGCACAGCAAGGCACCCGGGAGCTCACCACTCGCTGGCGTCTCGTCGTGAACCTCGGTCGCCGTCTCGTCTTCGTCTACCGCAGCGGACGCCTCGCGGCGCTCTTCCATGCCGTGGTCGGCAAGCCCTCGACGCCGACCCCCACCGGCTCCTTCTTCGTCGAGGAGACCGTCAAGCTGGGCAGCCTCGAACCGGGCGGGCCCTTCGCGCTCGCGCTCAGCGCGCGCTCGGACGCGCTGCAGGAATTCGACGGCGGTCCCGGTCAGATAGCGCTCCACGGGCGCGACGGCCTGGGCGGGACGCTCGGCACGGCGTCATCCCACGGATGCGTCCGCCTGTCGTCGGCGAGCATCGACTGGCTGGCCGAACGCATCGGTCCTGGCGTGCCGGTGAGAATCGCGCGGGGCTGATGCCGGTGGCTGATCGGTCCGATCAGCCACCCACTCAGACGATGAGCGATCGGCTCGAGTGGCGTGCCTGGAGCGCGAGCGCCCGTTGTTCGGCTGCCGTTGCCCGGAGCAGTGCGTCCTCTGCCCGGCGCCGGGCTGCGATCGCACGTACGGCAGCGGCTGCGGCCCGCTCGGTGGCGTGGGCCTGCTGCTGTTCCTCTGTGTAGCGCACGCCGGCCACCGGCTGATCGATGTCCCGCTGCTGGCCGTCCAGGAGCTCCTGTACGTCGTCGGCGCCGCTCTGCGTCCGGCTGGTCTGAGCCTGCCGCGCGTCGCTGCGCGCCTGGCGGTTCGTGATCTGCGACTGCCGTTCGGCGAGATCGCCGCCGGCTGAGGTCTCCGCCGCGGCCAGCGCCCGATCGACATCGGTCTGCTCCTCGTCGATCGCCTGCTGCTCCTGGTCGACGATCGCCTGTTCGCGGTCGCTGATGCTCTGATCCAGGTCCCCGATGGCCTGCTCCTGCTCGAGCTGCTGCTTGTGCGTCTCGCTTGTCGCGTACGTCGGTCATGGCGTCTATCCGTTCACTTGAGAGAGGAGGCCGGTCGTTTTCACGGACACGGACCCAGAGTCGGTTGTGGGCCGCCCGAGCGGCGCCGGCCTGGCAATGTGGAAGCCCTGTGCCATGTCGACGCCGAGCTCGCGCACCGTGTCCAGCGTGCGCTTGTCCTCAACACCCTCGGCGACGGTCTGGAGGTCGAACGCCCGCGCCAGAGCGACCACGGCTACGACCACGTGCCGGCTGGCTGCACTGGAGCTCAGGTCGCGAACGAACTCGGAGTCGATCTTCAGCATGTCCACGGGCAGCTGCTTGAGATAGGTGAAGCCGCCGTAACCGGTGCCGAAGTCGTCGAGCGCGAGCTTGCAGCCCAGCCCGTGAATACGTACGGCAAACGCTTCGGCGAGGACCTCGTCGGCGATCAGTGCGGTCTCGGTGATCTCGAAGACCATCGAGGCGGGGTCGGCGCCCGTCCTCTCCAGGCACAGCTCGATCCAGTCGACGATCGCGGGGTCCTCGAGCGAGCACGCCGAGACATTGAGGTGCACCGCGCCCAGCACAGCGGAGATCTCGCAGGCGCGTTCGATCACCCATCGGTCGATCTCAGCCACGAGGCCGTACTGCTCTGCGATCGGCAGGTAGGCGACCGGCGCGATGATGCTGCCGTCCGGTTCGCGCAGCCGCAGCAGCAGCTCGCGCTGGACGACCTCGCCGGAGCGCAGGTCGACGATCGGCTGAGCGAACAGCTCGAAGCGATCCTCCGAAAGCCCCGCCTTGATGCGGCGGATCCAGGACAGCGTCTCGACGTCGCGCTCCATGCTCGCCTCTCGGGCCTTGCGGTCTGTCGTGTCGGCGAACACCACCGCCCAACCCTCGATGCCGTCATCTGTCAGGAACGGAGCCGCGGTATAGCTGACCGCGAGCGAGGACCCGTCGCGACGAGAGAAACGGTCGTCCTCGACACGCGAGGTGATGCCGTCTCTCGCTGCACACAGGACCGCGCACCGGCCCGGCGAGCTCGCCGTCGCTTGGCAGCCGGCATGGAGGAGGCCGTGCATGTGTCGTCCCTCCGGATGGTGGCCGGCCCAGCCGAGCAGCGTCTGCGCCGCTCGGTTCATGTAGACGATGAGGCCTTTCGAATCGCTCGCGCAGAGCCCCTCCCCCATCCCGTCTGCCACTGCTCGCAGATAGTTCCGCGCTGCCGACAGTTCCTGCGTGGCGAGCTGCTGCTCGGTGACCTCCTGGGTCGTTCCCCGCACGGACGTCAACCGGCCGGCCTGATCGCGCATCGCGCGCGAGCGCGTCTCGAGCCAGGCCTTCCCGTCGGGCATCTCATAGCAGCAGCGTCGCGTCGATTCCTCGCGCCGGCCGGCCGCCATCTCGTCGAGGTCCTGGCGCGCGATGCGGCGATCCTCCGCGGACATCGCACCGAGCAGCTTCTCGAGCGGCAGAGCCGAGCCGGACAGGGCACCCGCCTCGGGGAGCGCTTGGAAGACGACGACCTGATCGGACTCCGGCAGCCACTCCCAACTCGACAGGCGAGCAGCCTCATGGGCTTCGCGCAGCCGCTCCTGCGTCGCCAGCAGCTCGTTGTGCTCGCCGCCGCCGCGGCGTTCCCTGTGGGCCAGCGCTAGATGCAAGGCATCGGCTCCCGCTAGAGGTCCTCGCAGCGGTTGCCGCAGGTGGGCCTTCAGTCGTACTCGACGCATCTGACCGGCTACTTGAACATCGCACGGGTGCCCGGCCCAATGGGGTCCCGCCGGTCGAGGCGCCACCATTGGAGACGACGGCGGTCGCAGCTGACGCCGGCGACCGCACACAGCACGGGAACCGGCAGCCCGGTCCGGCGGCGACCCCCTATTTCCTCGCTTTCTTCATCGGGGCCAGCGAGTTACCCGGCGCGATTTCCGAGCAGTTCTGGGGCGCCGCCGAACCCGCGAATCGTTCGGTCAGCCAGGCCTCCATTTCGGGCAGCCACGGCACCGCGCCCTCGATGTGCCCGAGGTGCTGGTATTCGGTGAACTTCACCGTCACGCCCCGGCTGCACCATTCACGCGCCAGGCTGCGCACGTCGCCGGCGATCATCACGCCGTCGCCCGGTCCGATCCCCGGCTTGTTCCCTGGCGTGCCTTCGAATTCTTCGCCACCGTTGCCCTGGCCGATCAGGAACGGGACCGTCGGCGTCCCGCCGCTCGTGACGATCAGCTTGTTCGCCGTCCGCACGAACACCGGGATCGATTCCGGCGTCGGGTATTCGGGCTTGACCACTTCGGACCACATCAGGCCGGGGGTCGAGGTCTCGTTCGTGATCGACTTGTCCTGGTCGGATTCGAGCAGTTCCTTGCCGTAGTCCGTGAGGTACGGGGCAAGGTCCAGGTGGTAGGCGCGAGCGAGGCCGTCGAGCGCCATCGGGATGATCGAGGCCCAGCTGCTGCTGCCTTCGACGTACTTCAGGTTGTGCGCGGGGTCGACCAGCACGCCGCCCATCGCCGCGCCGACGATGTGCGAGTTGATGTCCGGGGCGTAGGTGGGTGCCTCCTGCGCAGCCCACTCGGTGGCGATCGCACCGCCGGAGTAGCCGGCCAGCCCGATCTTCGCAGCGCCCGTGAGGCCGGTCGCCGGTGAGCTCAGCGCCGCCCGCAGCGAGTCCAGCGTGTTGTAGCCGTAGACCGGCCCCGCGGAGAAGTCGGCTTCCTCGCCCTCGGTGTCGGGCACCACGACCGTCTCTCCCGCGAGCAGCGCCGGGGTGATCAGCACCGACTCGGCTTTCGCGATGTCCTGACCTTCGAGGGTGCCGCCCGAGATCTCATACGACGGGTCGTCTTCGGTGTTGAGGCTGTCGTAGAACGACTGGTAGGAGAGAACCGCCGGGGTGGGGAGTTTCAGCGGCGGCAGCAGCACCGAGGTCACGTTCACGGTCGGCTTGCCAAGTGCCGAGGTCGAGCGGTAGAGCAGCTGGACGGCTGTCACCGGCACTTCGATGCCGCTGAGATGGAAGGGGACCGTCCGTGTCTTCAGCACCGTCCCGGGCGCGATCTTCTTCAGCCGCGTCTTCCCTTCGTAGGAGTAGAACGGGTCCTGCGCGGGCGCCGTGGCCGCACGCGCCGCGGGGACGGCCGCGACCGCACACGCTCCGACGAGCAGCAGAGCCGCCAGAACCCCCCTGCTCAGTCCTCGCCACACCGGATGGGTCGTCGCCGGTCCTACTGCGCTCGCCGCCGCCATCGCTGCCCCCTGTCGTCGTTGCCCCCGAATCGGTGTCTGTCTGCGCCACCTGCAACGGGACGACGCGGACGGAGGCTCCCTACCCACGGCGTGCGGGCGTCAAACATCGCCACAACGCCGGCGCAGTGCCGGGCGGGCGAGGTGGAGCCCGGCGCTGCTCCCCCATCCCCCGGCACCGACCGAGCTTCGTCCCCGGCTCACGCCCTCGCGCCGGCGAGGAGCGCATCGATCTGGCCGACGGCTTCGACGATGCCTTGTTCCATTCCCATCTCGATCATCTGTTCCATGCTCTCGCGGTCGGCGAACCCGGATTCGATCGACATCGTCGTGACGCCGTCGGCCTCGGTGATCGTGACCGTCGCGCTCGAAGGTCCCGGCATGTCCTCGTTCGGATTGCCCGCGTCGTCGAAGCCATCGACGAAGCGCAGCCGGTTGGGCGGATCGGTCTCCTCGATCCGCCACCAGCCGTGGTGCTTCTGCCCGTCCGGCCCGGTCATGAAGTAGGCGCTGCGCCCGCCGGGGGAGAGCTCGTGCTCGACGAAGGTCGCAGGGAACGACGGCGGCCCCCACCAGCGCTCCAGCTGCCGCGCGTCGGCCCACATCTCCCAGACTCGCTGGGCTCCGGCGTCGAACTCGGCGGTGATCGTCATCGTCATGGCGACGAGGTCCGTGCGCACGTCAGTGACTGGCATCAGGGTCTCCTTTGTCTTCGTCGAGGGTGCGGTCCATTCGCTCGATCCGGCCACGCCACTCGGCCTCGAGCCGATCGAGCGCCGCACGGGCGTGTTTCAGGGCGTGGGCCTCGGCGTGCACGATCGATTCGCGCCCGACCCGGCGCTTGCTCACGAGCTCGGCCTGCTCGAGCACGGCGACGTGCTTCTGCACGGCCGCCAGGCTGATGGGGTACTCGCGGGCCAGCGCCGAGACAGAGAGCCGGCCCTCATGGGCGCGGCGGAAGATGTCCCGGCGCGTCCGGTCGGCCAGCGCCCCGAACAGCAGGTCGAGCGACTTCTCCTCATCGCGGCTATCGCCGTTACCTACAACCATTTGGTTGTAGATTACACGACCCGCGTGCACGACGGCGCGGCTGGGGCGGCGTGAGGCTCTCCGGCGGGTTCGCCGTTCCGCAGTACGCAACCCGGCGTCGCGAAACGACCCGGAGTACGGGCTCATCGCCCGGCCATTTGTGATCTCTCAGGCTCGGGAAGGAAGCCGTGAGATCCGCGTCCTGTATGCCCAGCGGCGAACCGGCGCGGGAGCAGGATCAGTCACCGGTGCGCCGGGGGGCCCTGCGACCGGAGGTGATTCACCGTGCCGTTTTCCAATCAGGCCGACGCTTCGACGACGCCACATTCGCCTCCAGCGCCACACGGGGAGCCGCCCGCACGGGCACCCGCGGAGGTCTGGCCGCTCGCCGGAGCGGGCCCGTGGTCGCAGTGGGCGGTGACATCGCCCCCGTGGACCGTCGGTATCGAGGAGGAGGTGATGCTGCTCGTGCCGCCCGAGTGGTCGCTCGCCTACAGAGCCGACGCGGTGGTCAGGGGGCTGCGCGGCGCACTCGCGACCCACACGGGCACCGAGACGCACGGATCGGCGCTCGAGCTGCGAACCGATCCGCACGAGACCGTCGCCGCCGCGATCGCACAGCTCCAGCATCTGCGCGCCGCGCTCGGGGGCCAGCTCGACGCGATCGGCCTTCGCGCCGCCGTGGCCGGTCTGCACCCGTTCGCGACCTGGCGGGAGACGAGGATCTCAGAGCGCGAGCGCTACCGCTTCCTCTACGCGTCGATGCGCGAGCTCGCGCGGCGCGAGCCCACGTTCGCGTTGCACGTCCACGTCGCGGTCCCCAGCGCCGAGCAGGCCGTGCTCGCCGCCAACCGCATGCGCAGCCACCTGCCGCTGCTGCTCGCTCTCTCAGCCAACTCGCCTTTCTGGCAGGGGCGCGAAACGGGGCTCGCCTCGGCACGCACGTCCGTGTTCGGGGCCTTCCCCCGAGTCGGACCGCCGCGCGTCTTCCTCGACTACGAGGACTACGTCACGACCGTCGACACGCTGCTGCACCACGAGGCGTTCCCCGACCCGACTCACCTGTGGTGGGATGTGCGTCTGCAGCCGCGCTTTGCGACGGTCGAGGTCAGGATCATGGACGCGCAGAGCACCGTCGCCGATGCCGCCGCGCTGACGGCTCTCGTGCAGTGCCTCGTGCGGATGGAGGCCGACCCGGACTCCGACAGCGAGGCGGCGGGCGAGCTGCCCGAGGTGCTCTCAGAGAACCGCTTTCTGGCCGCGCGCGACGGCGCCGGCGCGAAGCTGATCGATGCGAAACAAGGGTGCCGTGTGCCCGTCGCCGAGTTGCTCGATTCGGTCCTCGACCGCTGCGCAGCGCACGCGCAGGAGCTGGGGTGCGTTGCCGAGCTCGAAGGGACGCGGCACCTCGCCGCCGACCCCGGGTCCGCCCGCCAGGTGGCGCTCGCGCGGGGGTCTGACGGGCTGGCCGGCCTCGTGGGCGCCCTGGCATCGTCGTTCTGAGACCCCGATAGGATCGCCGCCGTGGACAAGGCTGATCTCGATGCGCTCCTTGACGCCTGCCGGGCGCTGATCGACACCCGCTTCGACGACGACGATCACCACGGCGCGGCGGCGATGCTGCTCGACGACGGCACGATCCTCACCGGCACGGCGCCTGACGCGATCAACTCGTCCGTCGAGGTCTGCCACGAGACCGAGCCGTACTGCGCGGCGTTCCGTCTGGGCAGGCGCGTTCTCGCATCCGTGTGCCTGCATCGTCAGCCGGGCGGCCGGATGGTTGTCCTGAGCCCGTGCGGCGTGTGTCGCGAGCGTCTCGCCACCCATGGGCCGGATGTCCTGGTGGCGGTGGCCGGAGAGGACGATCCGACGCTCGTCGTCTGGAAGCAGCTGAGGACCGTCCTGCCCGACTACTGGATGACGGCCTTCCCGGACGAGATCGACGCCGGCTGGACCGCGTAGGCGTCCGCGCTCAGGGCGCCTGCGAAGCAGGCCCCGGCGGCGGATCCGGGTTGAGCAGCAGGGGCGGGCGCGGTTCCTGTTCGAATTCGAAGTCTTCGGTCAGTTCGCCGCCTTTTTCTTCTCTGACGTCAGGCCGGTCGTCCCGTCGTTCGTCGGTCAGCGGGTTGAGTCGTTCGCCACCCATGAAGTCGTCCTCGATGAACTTGAGGTAGGCGTCGTGCGAGAGCGTCTGATGGTCGATGAAGCCCGTCTTCGCGTACGGGCTGATGACGAGGCCGGGCACGCGCAACCCGAAGCCGCCTTCGTCGACGTGCGGCGGCGGGACGCCGTCATAGAACCCGCCCCAGTCGTCCCAGGAGAGGAGGATCGCCGTCGATTCCCAGCACGGGCTGCGCATGATCGAGTTGATGAGGGTCGTGACGTAGGCCTGACCCTGCGCGATGGAACCGCCCGGTTTGTTGTCGTTCGGGTGTTCGGAGACGACGAAGTTCGGGATCACCCAGCTGACGTTGGACAGGCCGCACGACGGCGTCTGGTGAACGTCTTCGTAGAAGTGTTCGATCGACTGGATGTTCGACAGCTGGCCGTCTTCGGCCACGTCGGTGAAGTCGCGCAGCGGGTTCCAGATCCCGGCTGTCAGCGGTCCCTGCTTGCCCGGCGTGCATTCGAGTTCTTCGTCCGAGTTGCAGTCCGGCTCTTCACCTTCGAAGATGTAATAGCGCCAGCTCACGCCGAATTTGTGCATCAGCCACGTGAGGTCCGTCCAGCTGTACGTGGCCGTCCTTGGTTTGTTGGGCGTGAGCGAGGTGAAGCACATCACCTTCCTGCAGATCGCGCTCCATGCGGAGACCATGTACATGTGCTCCGGCAGCGAGTTGCCGGCCGACGAGGCGAACATGTGGTCCTGCAGCACGAAGTGTTCGGCGTAGGACCAGTAGTTCGGTATCTGGCGCGCGTCGTGATAGCCCATCACGTCGATGCATTCGCTCTTGCGGGTGTCCGTGCACGGGAAGCACCTGGGCATCGTCTTGTTGCACCCGCGCTGCGCTTCGCGCACGTACGCTTCTTCGGACAGGTCGCCCTGCGCCGCGCTCGCGCTGTGGACACCGCCTTTGTTTTTCCCGAGCGGGTTGTAGTAGGGACGCGCACACGTCCCCGGGTGCAACCGGTCCGGTACGCACACTCCGTGCGGGATCCCGACCGCCCCGGGATAGGTCCCGAAGTACGTGTCGAACGACCGGTTCTCCTGCATGATCATCACGACGTGCTGGATCTTGTGGATCCCTTCCGCAGCCGGAGCCGACGTGGGAGAGATCCCCGCCGCCGAGCCCGATATCAGGACTCCCGCGAGCAGGAGCATGCACGCGTGCGATCTCGCGCGTCCGGCGCCGAACCAACGCCGTGCGCACGCACGGTCGCGTTCCATCCCTCCTCGACCTCCGTTGTTGCCCCTCTGCTGCCCCGCCTTCGGCGGGGTGCCTCCTTATAGCAACCAGCCGAAAGTCGTTCAATGGTCAGAAAGCATCATCTCATGTGCTTCACGGCATCTTCACACCCGGATCGGCGGCCCCGACAACGGCCCCAACCCGCGAGCTCGAGGGCTTCGTCCCCGCCTGGGTCACGACCGCGTGGCCGTTCAGCCGCCCGGCGTTCGGCCCCTGAATCGACCCAGCAGCGATCCGGGAGCGCGTCGATCCTCAACCGCTGAGAGGAAGCGGCAGAGCGGCGCTACTCGGTGCGCTCCTGTCTCCTGCCTTTCGCCGCCGTCCGGTGCAGTGTCACGTTGCCGGAGCCGAAGCTCGCCCCCGTGCCGGCGTCCGCAGGCCACCCGCGGCTACGATCCGACCCCGCCGAGCGAAAGGGAGGGAGCCAGTGCCGTCGAGCCGCACCGCGATCACGGGGGGCCACGTGCTCTCGATGGACCCCGGCATCGGGGAGCTGGAGCACGGCGACGTCCTGATCGAGGACGACCGCATCGTGGCGGTGGAGACGGACCTCGGCGACGTGGACGCCGAGCGCATCGACGCCGGCGGCGCTGTCGTCATGCCGGGCTTCATCGACACGCACCGCCACACCTGGCAGACCGCGCTGCGCGGGATCTGCGCGGATTGGAGCCTGCTCGACTACTTCCTGGGCATGCGCTCGACGCTCTCGCCGCGCTACACGGCCGAGGACGTCCAAGTCGGCAACCGCGCCGGCGCGCTCGAGGCTCTGGATGCCGGGGTGACGACGATCCTCGACTTCTCCCATTGCAACAACACGCCCGAGCACGCCGACGGCGCGATCGACGGCCTGGCGGACGCCGGCATCCGCGCGGTGTTCGCCTACGGGTACTTCGCGCCGCCGCGCGCCGAGCCCCACTTCACCTCCCATGCGCAGCGCCTCGCAGACTCCAGACGGGTCAGCGAGGCCCTCGCCGCTCGCCCCGGCGGCCTGCTCAGCATGGGGATCTCGCTCACCGAGCCGGGGCTGATCCCTTTCAGCGACACCTGCAAGGAGGTCGAGACCGGCCGGGAGCTCGGCGCCGTGATCGCCACCCACACAGCCTGCATCTGGGGCATGCCGAGCGGGCTCGACCAGTTCGCCGCCTGCGGGCTGCTCGGCCCGGACATCGTCCACGTCCACTGCAACGCGTGCACGGAGCGCGACTGGACGCTGCTCGCGCGCTCCGACGGCAAGATCTCGGTCTCGCCGGAGACCGAGCTGCAGATGGGGATGGGCCACCCGCCGATCGAGCGCGCGCTCGGCGCCGGACTCGTGCTCAGCCTGAGCTGCGACGTCGTGTCCTCGAACTCGGGCGACATGTTCACGCAGATGCGGCTGGGGCTGCAGGACGCGCGCGCCCGTGCCAACGACCGCGCCCACGCTCGCCGCACCGACCCCACCGACCTCGCGTTCACGACCAGGGACGCTCTGGGCTGGGCGACGATGGGCGGAGCGAGGGCGCTCGGCATGGAGGACGGGATCGGCTCGCTCACGCCGGGCAAGCAGGCGGACGTGATCGTCGTCGGCCCCGGCGAAGATCGGCTGAACATGCTCTCCCCGGTCGACGCCGCCGGGGCGGTCGTGCAGCAGGCGAACGCGTCGAACGTGCGCGAGGTCCTGGTGGCCGGGCGCCCCGTGAAGCGCGGCGGACGCCTACTCGGCGTCGACTTCGGAGCCCTGGCGCGCAGCGTCGAGGCCTCGCGCGACGGGATCCTCGAACGCACGCTCGCCGACGGCCCGATCCTGCCCGAGCCGAAGCCGAGCTTCGACGACATCGCCGCCCTGCTGCTGCCCAACCTGAACGTGCCCGCGCCGAGCTAGAGCGAGCGCAGGAACTCGAGCAGCGGCCCGTTCACCTGCGCGGGGTGCGTCAGGTTGGAGGCGTGCGGCGCGCCCTCGATGCTCACCACGCCGCCGCAGCCGGTCAGGCCGGCGCAGAGCTGCTCGGCCAGCTCGATCTCGATCGACTTGTCGGCGGTCCCGTGGAAGACGATCGCCGGACATCCGATCTCGCTCAGGCGCCCGGTGACGTCGTCGCGCGCGAACAGGCAGTTGCAAGGCTCGTCCATCGCCGCGCGCGGCAGCGCGCGCCACTTCTCGATCCAGACGGCGTTCAGCTCCGGTTCGCCGATGATGAGGTCCGCGATCGCCGCGGCGAGCTGATCGACCGGGCCGGCCTCGAGCCATGTCTCCTGCATCTGGCGGTAGGCGGGCAGCCGCGCCGGATCCTCGACGCCGGCCTGCGTGTCGATCAGGACCAGCGCCCGCACGCGCTCGGGCGCGAGCAGCGTTGCCCGCAGCGAGAGGAACCCGCCCTGGGACATCCCGCCGACGACGGCCTGCTCGATGCCGAGGTGGTCGAGCAGAGCGAGGCAGTCGCGCGCGGAGTCCCAGTAGGTGAACGGCTTGCCGTCGAACTCGGTCTCGCCGAAGCCGCGCTCGTCCCAGGTGATGACGCGGAACTCGTCCCGGAGCGCCTCGACCTGCGGGGCGAACATCTCCCTGTCCATCAGAAAGCCGTGGGCGAGGATCACGGGCGGCCCGTCGCCGCCGCTGTCCTCGAAGCGGATCCGCTGGCCGTTGATCTCGGCGTGGGGCACGGCGGGATTCTACGGCGCGTGCCCGTCGCGCGTGCGCCCGGCTCAGCCGCTCGGGCCGAGCTCTTGGACGGCCAAGCTCGCGTCAGGGGATCGGCCCCGCGCCGGCGCGCCTACTCCCCACGACCGCCGATCCCGAGCGACCCGTCCGCAAGCGCCGACCGAGCATCCGGCTCTGCCTGCTCCTCGCCCAGCGTGTCCGGATCGTCGAGCAGCGTCGCGCTCGGCACGAAGAACAGGCTGCCGGTCACCGCGGTCGAGAAGTCGAGGATGCGGTCGTGGTTGCCGGGCGGGTTCCCGATGAACATGTTGCGAAGCATCTGCTCTGTGACCTCGGGTCTGCGCGCGTAGCCGATGAAGTAGGTGCCCTTCTCCGGCTCGGGCGAGCCGACGCGCCCGAAGGGCATGTTCAGCCGGAAGATCTGGTGCTCGGTGCCGTTCTCGTCGACGATCGTGTTGAGCGCGACGTGGGAGTTGGCGGGCTTCTCCTCGTCTGAGAGCT
Source organism: uncultured Solirubrobacteraceae bacterium (assembly GCA_963738815.1). Lineage (GTDB taxonomy): Bacteria > Actinomycetota > Thermoleophilia > Solirubrobacterales > Solirubrobacteraceae > Palsa-744. The sequence goes on along the minus strand of CAVTXW010000010.1, from coordinate 313,446 downwards.
CGAGGTCATCGAGCTTCGTGCGCCCGATCGCCCGCTCCTGCTCCTCGACCGAGATCGCGCTCCAGCTGCCGAGGTCGTGCAGGTACTTCTGCACGATCACGTAGCTGCCGCCGGCGAACACGGGATCCTCCTCCCCGATCAGCACGGCCTCCGCGGCCTCGCCCGGTTCCGGGTTCTCGGTCCCGTCCACGAAGCCGAGCAGGTCGCGCTCGTCGAAGCTGCGAAAGCCGTGCACCTCGTCGACGACACGCGCAGAACCGGCGAGCCTGTCCACGAGCCGCGTCGCCAGCTCGAAGCAGAGATCGAAGCGGTGCGCGCGGATGTGGAAGAGGAGGTCGCCCGGGGTCGAGACGGCGATGTGGCGATCGCCGGTCAGGACCGGGAGAGGGTGCAGGCCCACCGGACGCGGCGCCGCGCCGTAGAGCCGCTCCCAGCACGATGCGCCGATGCCCACGACGCAGCTCAGCTCGCCCTCCGGGATGCGGAAGCCGACGGAGCGCTTCAGCGCGGTGACGTCGGTGAGAGCGTCCGTGACAGCCCCCTCCCCACCCTCCTCGACGGTCATGACCAAGAAGATCGCGGCCTCGGTGATCGGGTCGAGGATCGGCTGCGGGCGGATCGGCTCCACGATCCCGTCAGGGTACGCGCAGCTCGTCGGCGAGGGCAGCCCCGAAGCCGACTCCGAGCACGCGGACGGCATCCTGCGCAGCTCCGGGATCGCGCCCGCCGAGATCGCGCGGCGCCCGCCGCCGGAGACAGGCAGGTGATCCGCCGTCCTGCGCTACGCCTCCAGCCCTGCCGCGCGGACCGCTTCGGACTGGTCGTTGAACCAGCGGAAGCGCACGGCGCGGCCGTCCCGGATGGTCCAGACATGCCCCTGTCGCCACTCGACGCGCACGCCGCTCGCCGCCGTCCCGCGCCCGACCCCGAGCGCGACCACCTCCTCGCCCGCGTCCCGGTACTCGACCGCCTCGAAGTGGAAGTCCGGATAGACATCGCGGATCGCGGTCAGGGTCCGGCGACCTCGCTTGACGCCGGACTCGACCGCGTAGGGCGGGTTGACGTACTCCAGGTCGGGATCGATCAGCCCGCCCGCCGACTCGCCCACGTCCCAGTGCGTGTAGATGCGGCGGATGAGGTCGACGTTCTCCTGTGACATCGCGCCCTGGCCGAAACGGCGAGCACCCGTAGGGTAGGGTCGCGCGGTGACCGAAGAGAGCCCCCGCGCCGAGGACTGGCGTTCCAAAGGCGCGCACTTCACGTGGAGTCCGCCCGGCGAGGACGCCCCCGCCGTCGAGGTCTTCCACGTCGAGCTCGGCGACCCCGAGGCGCCGGTGCTCTCGCTCGTGCACGGCTTCCCGACCTGCAGCGTCGACTGGTTCGAGGTGGCGCACCTGCTCGCCTCGCGCTTCCGGGTGTGCGCGCTGGACTTCCCGGGCTACGGCTTCTCCGACAAGCCTCGCGGCTGGGGCTACAGCCTGCGCCGCGACGCCGAGCTGCTGGACCACTACCTGACCGAGGTCCTCGGCGCGGGCACGGTGACGATGGCCGCCCACGATCGCGGCGACAGCGTCGCGCTCGTCCACGCAGCCAACGTCGCCCAGGGCCGCGCGCACAGCGAGCTCGACCACCTGGTGCTATCGAACGCCAACATCTTCCTGCCGCTCTCGCAGCTGACCGACGCGCAGCGGCTGATGCTGCACAACCCCGAGCTGCTGGAGCAGCTCAGCCCCGAGCTCCTGGCGGCGGGCATGGGCGCGGTCACGTTCTCTCCGCCGCGCGGGCCGGAGGACCCCGAGGTACAGGCGCTCGCCACGACCTTCGCGCACGAGGACGGCGTCGGCGTCCTGAACGACACGATCCAGTACCTCGTCGAGCGCTCGGCGGACGAGGAGGCGTGGCTGCGCGGGCTGGCCGAGGGGGAGCTGCCCACAACCGTGATCTGGGGGATGCTTGACACCGTCGCCCCCGTCCGCGTCGCGACCTACGTCTGGCACGAGCACCTGATGTTCAAGCCGGGCCGCAACGCCTTCTATCTGATCCCCGCCGCCGGCCACTACGTGCAGAACGACCGCCCCGGCGCCTTCGTCCAAGCGCTGCTGCACACGCTCGAATGGCCCGAGGACGCGGCGCCCGGCGCCCTCGACGGGACACCCGATGCGCCGGTCCTCATCGACCGCTCGCGCGCGGAGCTGCCGGACGCGGCGGAGCTGATCGCCCAGCGCGCCGCGATCCCCGAGGCGGGCTAGCGCGCGGTCGAGCCGACCACGCGCAGCTCGTCGAACACCGGCTCGGCCTGCAGGCGCTCCCGCACGCCGGCGGAGTAGCGCTTGAAGGACTCGAGCTCGGGCAGCGGGTTCGCACCGTCGGGGTGCTCGAGGAGATGCACGACGCTGACGCCGTCTGCCAGCACGAACACCTCGTAGCGGAAGTCGTCCAGGTCGAGCCCTCGCAGCTCTTCGAACACGCCGCGAATCAACTCCTCGTTTCGGTCCGCCGCCTCCGGCCGGACCTCGTAGCGAACCATTTTCCTCGTCATCTGTGTCTCCTTTCAGGCTGCCCGGTCGAGTTCGATCTCGGGCCTTGCGATCGATGTGACCGGCGCGATCTCCGCGCGCCGGCGCCGGCTCGGCAGCGCCAGCCCGCACAGAGCCCCCAGCAAAGCAAGCCCTGACGAGACGGCGATGGCCGGCCCGAATCCGTCGATGAACGACTGCGAGGTCGCATAGCCCCCCGCCGCGGCGAACACGGCGACCGCCACCGCGATCCCGAACACGCCGCCCAGCTCGCGCATCGTGCTGTTGATGCCGGCGAGCTTGCCGGCCGTCTCGACCGTCGCCGAGCCCACCACCGAGTTCTGCGCCGAGGGGAGCGCCATCGAGATCCCGACGCCCGCCACGATCAGCGGCACGACCAGATGCGAGAACGGCAGCCCGGTGCGGGCGATCAGGGCGATCCAGGCCGTGCCCGCGCATTGGATCAAGAGCCCGGAGACCATCAGCGGGCGCTCGCCGATCCGGTCCACCAGAGCGCCGACGATCGGGGCGACGACGATGAACGTGGACGTCCACACCATCAGGCGCAGCCCCGCCTGCAGCGGGTCGTAGTGGAGGCCGGTCTGGAGCAGCTGCGGGAAGAAGAACACGTCGCTGAACAGCGAGCCGAGCACGAAGAAGATCGCGGTGTTCCCGGCGGTGAACGTGCGCGAGCGGAAGAAGCCCATCGGCAGCATCGGCTCGCGCGCCCGCAGCTCCCAGCGCACGAACGCGACCGCGAACGCGACGCCGCCGAGCAGCGAGAGGATCACCTCAGTGCTCCCCCAGCCCGCCGAGTTGCCGCGCACGAGCGCCCACACCACGCCGAACGCGGCGCCGCTCATGAGCACGACGCCGGGCAGGTCGAGCGCCGCCTCCTTGCCGCGGCTCTCGCCGATCTTCGCGAGCACGAACGGGATCGCGAGCAGCCCGATCGGGACGTTGACCCAGAAGATCCACTGCCATTCGATCCCCTGCACGATCGCGCCGCTCACGATCGGACCGAGCGCGACGGCGATGCCCGTGACCGCGCTGAACATGCCGATCGCGGTGCCACGCCTCTCGGGCGGGAACGCGGAGGTCAGCAGGGCGAGCGCGAGCGGCAGGATGAACGCGGCCCCGGCGCCCTGGATGGCGCGCGCGGCGATCAGCATGCCCACGCTCGAGCTGAGCGCGCAGGCGGCCGACGCGGCCGAGAACAGCGCCAGCCCGGCGACGAACATGCGGCGGCGCCCGAAGCGGTCGCCGAGCGCGGCGGCGCTCATCAGCAGCACCGCGAAGCTCAGGTTGTAGGCGTTGACGGTCCACTCGAGCTCTCCAACTGAGGCGTGCAGAGCGCCCCGCACGGTGCTGAGGGCGGTGGCGACGACGACCGTGTCGAGCGCCGCCATCATCGACGCCAGGCCGGTGAGGACGACGACCCAGCCCCTCTTTCCTATGTTCTCGTTCGGCTGCATGGATCTCCTTCGGTGTCGAGTTCACCTGTTGAGATCCCACTCCGCGCCGCGATCCATCGCGGCGCCGCGAATCAGTCGAAGGGCGCCGTCTCCGTGCCGATGAAGGCGGTGATCGCCGCGATCCGCCCGCCGTCGTCGAGCTCCAGGACCTGGAGGACATCCAGCCGCGTTCCGTCGGGCATCGCGTGGCTGGTCGCCACGGCCGCCTGCCCGTTCGCATGCGTTTGGCGCGAGATGTGTCGTTTGCCTTCCGCGAGCGGCCCGCGCGCGAGGAACGCGCGCGCATCCGCGATGCCGCGGAACCACGACGGCCGCGGCGGCATCGCGAGGATCGCATCCTCCGCGAGCATCGAGACGACCGCTTCCACGTCCCCGGCGTCCCACGCCTCGACGAAGCGGCCGACGACCTCGCGCACGCGCTCGTCTCCCAGCGAGCGCAGCGTCTCCTGCTGCGCTCGCTCCGGGAGGTGCTCGTCGATCGTCCGGTGCGCCCGCTGCAGCGCGCTGTAGACGGCCTTCGGGGTCGTCTCGAGGGCATCGGCCGTCTCGGCGCCGGAGAACCCCAGCACGTCGCGCAGGATCAGCACCGCCCGCTGGCGAGCCGGCAGGTGCTGGAGCGCGGCGACGAAAGCCAGCTCGACGCTCTCGCGCTGCTCGTAGCGGGCATCCGGCGAGGCGAGCCCCGTCGCGAGGCCGGAGTCCGGATAGGGCTCGACCCACACCGACTCAACCAGCGGTGCGGCGAGCTCGCCGTGGGGATCGCCGGGCGGGCCGTAGTCGATCGGAAGCACGCGCTGCGGGCGGCGCTCGATCAGCCGCAGGCAGCTGTTGGTCGCGATCCGGTAGAGCCAGGTGCGAATCGCGCTGCGGCCCTCGAAGGCCGGCATCCCCCGCCAGGCGCGCAGCAGCGCGTCCTGCATCGCGTCCTCGGCGTCGTGGACCGAGCCGAGCATCCGATAGCAATGCGCGTGCAGCTCGGCGCGGTACGGCGCCACGAGAGCCTCGAAGGAGGCCGAGTCGGGGAGCTGGGTCGCGGGCATCTGAACATTAGACCCGAGCCGGGCACCGAATCCATCGCGGGCGCGATGGATTTCTCGAAATCCGCGGATCAGCATCTTCGTGGCCTGTCCTCTCGTCCACCTGGAGCTGCACACCCCCGACCTCGGCGCCGCCACCGGCTTCTACCGCGACCTTCTCGGCTGGCGCACCGAGCGCGTGCGCGCGGCCGACGCCTCCTACCAGGCGCTGGACCTCGCCGCCTGCAGCGGGGGTGTCGTCGAGTGTGGCACCGACCGCCCGCTGTGGCTGCCGTACATCGAGGTGAGGAGCGTCGCCGACGCGACGCGGCGCGCACGGTCGCTCGGGGCGAGCGTGATGCTCGAGCCGCGCGACGGCCCGGCGGGCTGGCGGAGCGTCATCGTGTCCCCCGCGGGCGGCGAGCTCGCCCTCTGGCAGCACAAGCGCTGAGCCCTCACAGCTCCGTCTCCTCCCCTGGCGCGAGGATCCTCACCTCGCTCGCCGGTTCCAGCTCGCCGACGTGCGCGGCGAACTCGTGCGCCGGCCCGTCGCCGATCGTCAGCCCGCGCTCGCTGCGGCCGATCGGGCGGAACGTCCCCCAGTGGATCGGGATCGCGACGCGCGGGCGCAGCAGGCGCGTGGCGCGCGCGGCGTCGAGCGGGTCCATGTGCCCGGGCCCGAGCGTCCTGCCCCATCCCGCGACCGGCAGCAGCGCGACGTCGAGCGCACCGGCCAGCTCCGCCATCCCGTCGAACACACCGGTGTCGCCCGCGAAGTAGACCGCGCGTGAGCCACGGACGAGGAAGCCGACGCTGTCCGAGCGCGGGCCGAGCGGATACCGGTGCCCGGCGTGGTCGGCGGGGACCGCCGCGATCGTGACCGCGCCGACAGAAGCCTCCTCGCCCGCCTGCAGCTCGGCCACCGCCGAGAAGCCGCGCTTCCGGAGCCACGCACCCGCCCCCGGCGGCACGAACATCGGCGTCTCGGTGCCGAGCGAGCGCAGCGACGGGAGGTCGAGATGGTCCTGGTGCGCGTGGGACAGCAGCACCGCCGAGGCACGCGGCGCCGCCGGGGGAGGCGCGTACCGGCGCAGATGCGCGATGCGATCGCGCAGCAGCGGGTCGGTCAGCAGCGCCTCGCCGTCCAGCTCGATCTGCACCGTCGCGTGACCCAGGAAGGCGATACGGTCCCGCCGGGAGCGCCTGTCATCCACCATCGAGCCCAAGCTAAGCACCGGCGCCAGGCGTCATGCCGCGCCATCGCGCCGGAGTGAGCGTCCGCGGCCGCCATCTCGCGAGCCTGCTGATCCGCTGGCTCGTCCTGCTGGCCGTCGAGGCGCTGGTCCTCGTCGGGCTGACCGTCCTCTTGGGCGGCGTGCACCGGATCTCGTTCGGCGAAGCGCTGCTGATCGTGCTCGCGATCTCGCTGGTCAACGCGTTCATCTGGCCCGCGGTGATCCGCCTGGCGCTGCCGCTGACGCTGATCACGTTCGGCCTCGCGTCGCTGGCGATGAGCGCGGGCGTCGTGGCGCTGTCGTTCCTGTGGGCGACCGGCAGCGCGCCGTCGTTCGGGACGGACCTCGTGATCGCCGCCGTGCTGGCACTCGTCTCCACCACGCTGATCTCGCTGCTCGACTTCGACGGCGACGCCCGCAGCCTGCGGGTCGTCCGCCGACGCGCGCGGCACCAGCGGGCGGAGAACCGCACAGACGTTCCGGGGGTGATCCTGTTCGAGATCGACGGCCTCGGCGAGCGGGTGCTGCGCTCGGCCGTGCGCGATGGGCACGCGCCGACGATCGCGCGCTGGATCGACGCGGGAAGCCACAAGCTGATCGGCTGGGAGTGCGACCTCTCGAGCCAGACGGGCGCCAGCCAGGCCGGCCTGCTGCTCGGCAGCAACTGGGACATGCCCGCGTTCCGCTGGCACGAGAAGGAGTCGGGGCGAACGCTCGTCTCGAACCATCCCCGCGACGCGGCGGAGATCGAGAAGCGCCTTTCCAACGGCGACGGCCTGCTCGCCGCCGGAGGCACGAGCCGCGGCAACATGTTCTCCGGGGACGCGCCCCGCTGCACGATCACGATGAGCGCGATTGGCGACCGCAGCCGCTCGCACGCCTCCGACCTGTTCGCCTACTTCGCCGACCCGTACGGGCTCCTGCGCACGATCTGGCTGTCGCTCGCCGACGTGGCTCACGAGCGCTGGGCGGCGCGCCGCCAGCGCCGCGAAGGCGCCCCGCACATCCATCGCAGCTGGCTCTACTCCCTGATCCGTGCCTCGATCACGGTCGTGATGCGCGATCTGAATGTCGCGATGCTCGCGGCCGACATCGTCGAGGGCGTTCCGGTCAGCTACGCAACCTTCGTCGGCTACGACGAGGTGGCGCACCACTCGGGCATCCTCGCCCCCGACGCCCTCGCCGTGCTGCGCCAGCACGACCGCCAGCTCGCGCGGCTGGAGCGAGCGGCGCAGGCGGCGCCCCGCCCCTACCACCTCGTCGTCCTCTCAGATCACGGCCAGACCCAGGGGGCGCCGTTCCGCCAGCGTTACGGCAAGACGCTCGACGAGGTCGTGCGGGAGGCGCTGGAGAGCGGTGACGTGCGCGCGCCGGCGGCCGTCGACGAGGCCTGGGGCGACCTCGGAGCGGCGCTCTCTGACGCCCGCCAGGAGGACTCTGTGGGCGGGCGCGCACTCGCGCGGGCGACGCGCAGCCGCGCCGTCGAGGGAACGGTCGCGCTCGGCCCGCAGCGGCAGGCGCTCTCCGATTCTGCGGCGCAGGAGAACGGCAGCGAGGCGGTCGTGCTCGTCTCGGGGTGCCTCGGGCTGGTCTACCTGACCGCGAGCAAGGAGCGCCTCTCCCTCGAGCAGATCGCGGCGATCCACCCGCGGCTCGTCGAGGCGCTCGCCTCCCACCCGGGGATCTCCTTCGTGATGGTCCGCTCAGCTGTCCACGGCCCGCTCGCGATCGGAGCGCGCGGGCGCCGTCGCCTCGACGACGACACAGTCGAGGGCGAGGACCCGCTGGCGGGCTTCGACGACACGGCGGCCGCACACCTGCGCCGTCACGACAGCTTCCCCCACTGCCCCGACATCCTCGTCAACGGCGTGTACGACCCGGAGTCCGGCGAGATCGCGCCCTTCGAGGAGTTCATGGGCTCCCACGGCGGCCTCGGCGGGCCGCAGACGAAGCCCTTCGCCGTCGTTCCAGCCGCGTGGGGCGACCCGGCCGCGCCGATCGTCGGGGTCGAAGCCATGCACGCCGAGCTCGTGCGCTGGCTCGGCGCGCCAAGCCGTTAGGGCGCCAGCGCCACCGCGGCCTCCGGCGTCGCCACGCGGAAGCTGAAGCTCTCCTGCAGATAGAGCCGCACGACGTCGGCGTCGTGCGAGTCGTAGCCGACCGACAGATCCTGCCCGCACTCGAACAGGAAGTCGCCGCCCCGCAGGCTGACCACCACCGCGCCCTCGACGCCGGGGGTCCACACGATCGGACCCTCGAGGATCTTGCCGAGATGGTCGAGCAGCGGGTAGCCGCCCCCCTCCGCGGTCTCGACCACGCGCCGGTACTGCTCGCGGCCGAGCGCGAGGCCGTACGGCCCGCCGACGCCCTGGCACAGCAGTTTCTCGACCGCGCCGGCGACCGCGCGCGGGTAGGCGTCGGGCGATTTGCCGAGCGCCGCCCGTTTGTAGGGAGAGCGCTCGCCGATGCCGGCGAGCGCGCCCGTCCAGCCGTGGAACACCGACACGTTCTCGGCGGCGGCGATCTCGCGCGCCGCCTCGTCCAGCGGCCCGAGGTCGGGGTCGGGCGCGCCACGGTCGGCGTCACGCAGCTCATCGCGCGAGAGCGCGAAGTCCGCCCGCAGCTCGAGGAGCGGCAGCACCTCGCGCTGCAGCCCGGAGACGGCTTTCGAGGGGCCGCCGCGCAGCTTCTTGACCCGGCCCAGTCTGCTGGCCGAGTGCTCCCAGCCGTGAGGGCCGGAGAAATCGACGAGCTTGCGCGCCCCGAGCGCCGGCTCCAGGCGCTCACGGGCCTCGTCGTCGATCAGCTGCCAGCCGGCGTCGCTCAGCGGTGCGCGCTCACGCAGCAGATGGCTCATCGCGACGCCCCCCGCAGGCTGCCGATCCCGAGCGAGGAGTCGGCGTAGGAGCCGCCGGCTCCTACGCCGCCGCCCTCGAAGGCCTCGGCCTCGGCCTCCTCGGCGTGCTCGACGACGTCGCCGGGCTGGAACAGGATCCCTTGCGCGACCTCGCGCCAGGGCGGGGTCCGGCGCAGCAAGAGCTCCAGGTCCATGCTGAAGTGCTTGAACTCCTCCCCCTGCGCGTCGCGCATCACCGCGATCGCCTCGGGGTCGCTCTCGACCGCCAGCCGCTGGGCGTACCAGCCGATCGCCTCGGCCTCCTCGGTCAGCGACGCGCACAGGCGCGCGAAGGTTCGCGTCGCCGCCGGGAGCTCCTCGGGCGGCTCGTGGTACTGGTCGAAGCCCATCGTCATCTCCTTCGGCTCGTCGGGGATCCGGCGCGGGCTCCTCCGGGCTGGACGGAGCGCCGGCCGCGCCGCCCAGCATCGCATCATCCGGGCGAAGGCGCCTGCGCGCGCTAGACCTGTGGGTAGGAGACCCAGGTCGGCAAGGTTCGCCGGCCCACAATCACGAAGGAGGCCCAGAGTGCGTCCAGACATCGCCCCCGGCAGCACCTTCCCGGACTTCGAGCTGCCCGACCACGAGAAAGTCAGCCGCCGGCTCAGCGAGATCCAGGGCGAGGACCCGATGATCCTCACGCTCGCCCGCGGCAACTACTGCCCCAAGGAGCACCGCCAGCACCTTGAGCTGGCCGCCCACTACCCCGAGATCGCCGTCGCGTACACGGCGATCGCGACGATCTCGACCGACGGCGACCACCAGAGCAAAGAGTTCCGTGCATCGGTCGGCGCGCAGTGGCCGTTCTTATCCGACCCCGAGCGGGTCGTTCAGAAGGACCTCGAGATCCAGGAGTACACCGACACCGAGAACGACCCGATGGTCCCCCACACGCTGGTGCTGGCGCCCGGCCTCGTCGTGCACCGGATCTACAACGGCTACTGGTACTGGGGGCGGCCCTCCTTCTATGACCTCTGGCAGGACCTGCGCACGCTCAGCAGCCAGATCCGGCCGGACTGGGACCTCTCCGCTCCCGGCCTGCGCGAGGCGTGGGAGTCCGGAGAGCGCGGCCCCTTCCACGGCTTCTGAGGCGCGGCGCGGTCCTGCGCTGCTCGGCGAGAATGCGGCCATGAGCGGGGACGCCCGGCCCGAGAGCGTGAGCGAGGGGCTCGCGCTGCTCGAGCACCATTTCTTCGCGAGCGGCGATCCCGGCGAGAAGTACCTACGCGCGGACTCGTTCCGCGAGAACGTGATCCGCCTGATCGTGTTCGACCTGCACCTCGCGATCGAGGAGCTGCTGCGCGCGCACATCTACGACGAGCTCTCGCGGCGCTCGCAGCGCAGGGACGAGACCGTCGACTACGTCAAAGGTCTTTCCAGCCGGGCGGCGCTCGAGCTGGCCGCTCAGCTCGGCGCGATCGACGCGCACCTCTACGAGCGCCTGCGCGAGCTGAACTCCCTGCGCAACCGCGCGGCCCATCATTGGGAGCCCGGCGCTCCGCTCGGGCACCGCTCGGGCGCGCCCGGTGCCCCCTATCTCCTGAGCTGGGGCGGGCGGCCGCTGACCCCGGATCTCGTCAAAGGCGAGTTCCTGTCGGTCTACGGGTCGATCTACGACGCGCTGCTCGAGAGCTGGCACGCAGCCCACCCCGCCGGCGGCTGACGGAGCGCCGGCGCCGGAGCGCGTCGGGTGAGCAGGAGCTCTGCGTGGCGCGCAGCGCGCGCCGGCCGCCACTCGCGCTGAGCCGGGGCACGGCCCGGGGCTGCGGCAAATCACCGATCGACTCAGCGGCTCGGAGCGGAGGGCATAGCCCACCGCAGGCGGTTGACTGGATATCGAAATCGAAAGGCGACGGGAGGCTTTAGCGATGGTGACCGAGGACCCCACCAGAGAGACTGAAGAGCACGACCAGGCGGAGTTCGACGACGCGGTGAACCGGGACGGCAAGATCGTGCTGGCCTGGCTCGGCGGCGCGGGCGTCCTCGTGGCCCTGCTGCTCTCGATCCTCGCGCTCACGAAGAGCGCGGATCGCAACACCGTGACGATCACGAGCGGCGTCGCAGCACCCGCCACGACCTCGACGCCCTCCGGCGGCGCGGGGAGCCTGCCGACGCAGACGGTCAGCCTGAAGGTGATCCCGGCGGGCAAGCGCGGCCCCGACGGGATCATGCACGACACCTTCACCCACACCGAATTCGCCGTGAAAGTCGGGCAGAAGCTCGACCTGAAGATCAACAACACCGACGAAGGCGAACACAGCATCACCTCGCCCGAGATCGGCGTGAACATCATCGTCAAACCCGGCGTGCACACCTACGAGCTCGTGGTCAAAGAAAAGGGCCGGTTCTCGTGGTTCTGCGTGATCCCGTGCGACGACACCGCGAACGGCTGGGCGATGCAGCACGCCGGCTACATGAGCGGCTACATCACAGCAACCTGAGCTCCCCGGAGGGGGGTGTTGGACGCGCGCCCGGGTCGCTCTTCCCACGATCCGGGCGCCGCGCCGAGGCCTGGCGGAGGGCCGTCGAGCGCTACGGCGGCGCGGCCGCGCCCCTCTCCTGTCAGCGCTCGTCGTCGAGCAGGCCGCGGTCCAGTGCGTAGCGCACCAGCTCGGCGCGGCTGGAGAGCCGCAGCTTCTGCTGGATGTGCGCGCGGTGCGTCTCGACGGTCCGCACCGAGAGGTAGAGCTGTCCCGCGATCTCGGCGTTGGTGTGCCCGAGGGCGATCAGCCGAAGCACCTGTGCCTCGCGCTCGGAGAGGTCGTCTGGAGGCCCCGGGGGCGGCTCCGAGGCGATGAGAGCGCCGAGGCGCGGGTTGAGGTAGTGCTCGCCCGCGGCGGCGTTGCGCACGGCCTGGACGAGCTCCTCGTCCGCGGCCTCCTTGAGCACGTAACCGAGCGCCCCGGCGGCCAGCGCCTCGCGCGCGAACGCGGGCTCCTGCTGCATCGTCAGCACGACGATCTGCGTGTCCGGCGACTCAGCGCGGATCACCGGGATCGTCTCGAGGCTCGAGCCGCCCGGCATGTTCAGGTCGAGCACGAGGACCGCCGGCCGGTGGCCGTGCACGTAGCGTCGCGCCGTCTCGGCGTCGCGCGCCTCGGCGACGACCTCGAAGCCGGGCTCGCCGTCGAGCAGCAGGCGCAGCCCGCTGCGCACCACCGCGTGATCGTCGGCGAGCACGATCCGAATCTCCTCCCCGCCGGCGTTCGGGTCTGTCATCCGCGCAACGCTACCCGGCGCGCCCGGCCGAGGCCGTCAGCCACCAGCCTGCGCAGAACCCGGCTCGGCGAGGTTCTCGTGGCCGCGCGGGAGCACCAGCAGGGCGCTGCGGGCGTGACGCTGGAGGTAGTTCGAGGTGCTGCCGTGAACCAGGCGGCGCACCGGCCCGTACCCGCGCGAGCCGCACACGAGCAGGTCCACCTCCTTGCTGAACGCCGCCAGGTCCTCGCCGGGAAGTCCGTACTCCGCGTGTCCTTCCACGCCCGCCAACGCCCGCATCTCCTCCTCGGCTCGCGCGACGACGCCGCTGAGGTCGAGCAGCGATGGGGGGACGAGGCCGGTGTACCAGCGCGTGGGCGGCGTGACGATGCGCAGCGCGCGGACGCCGGCGTTGTGCCGGCCGGCCAGCTCCTTGGCCGCCTGCAACGCCGCGCGGCTCTCAGGGGACCCGTCGTAGGCGACTCCGACCGACCGCATCGCGCCGGACGCCTCGGCGAGCCCGATCGGGGCGATCGCGACCGCGCAGGGTGCGCCGTTCAGAGCGGCGCGGGTGTCGTCACCCAGAACGGCTCTGCCGATCAGGCCATGGCGGCTGCTGCCGAGGACGATCAGATCGCAGCCGCGGGCCTCGGCCTGGACGTGCAGAACCTCACCCGGTGACGGGCCCTGAACCACCTCGAGACCCGCGTCGACGCCCGTCTTCGAGCGAACCGTCTCGAGCATGCGCTCGGCCCCCTCGCGATCGAACAGAGGGACGTCGGGCACCGTCGCGTACGCTGGCGCCGGGACGACTGGGCACACGTTCATCAACGTGATCGTGCCGTCGTGATCGGCGAGGGCCGCGGCCAGCGCGACCGCGTCGCGGCCGCTGAGCTCGCTCTCGACGCCGACGAGGACCCGCTTGAACATCGATCGTCTCCTTCGCCCGAGTGGTTCGCGCCCACACTAGGTGATCCGGCCGGCCCCGCGAGATCGACGGAAGGCGCGCCGGGGCGTCTGCGAGGTCCGCGAGCGCCACCGACCGCCTCCTCGTCAGCCGCGGTGAAGGGAGCGCGTCAGCCTTCGCCGTCACGTGGAGGGTCGCCGCCGGGATCAGTAGTTCTCCCCGCTCACCCCGCGGCCTTCCTCGGCTGGCGGGGGGCGCAGGGGCGCCTAGCGTGTCAGCCATGAGCCAGAGCCAGGGGACCACCAAACTTAGCGTCCTTGTCGTCGGCGGCGGCGTCGCCGCGATGGAGACCGTGCTCGCACTACGCGAGCTGGCGGGCGAGCGCGTGTCGGTATCGGTGCTCGCTCCCAACGACGAGCTCGTCTACAGGCCGATGTCGGTGCGCGAGCCGTTCTCGTTCGCCGCCGCCGCGAGATACCCCCTCGCGCCGATGCTCGACGAGATGGGGGCCGAGCTCATCAAGGACGAGCTGGCCTCGGTCGAGGAGACGCAGCGGCTGGTGCGCACGCCGTCCGGGCGGGAGATCCCCTACGACGCCCTCGTGCTGGCCCTCGGGGCGAGGCCATACGCGCGCTACGCGGACGCGATCACGATCGACGACCGCCACATGGACGACGCGCTGCACGGCTTGGTCCAAGACGTCGAGGGGGCCTACGTCGACAGCCTGGCGTTCGTCGCGCCACCACGTATGGCATGGCCGCTGCCGCTGTATGAGCTCGCGCTGATGACCGCGGGCCGGGCACAGGACCAGGGAGCTACTCCGCAGATCACGATCCTCACCTCCGAGGACCATCCGCTGGGGATCTTCGGGAGCGCTGTGAGCGACGGGGTGTCCGCGCTTCTCACGGCGGCGAAGATCAGGACGATCCCCTCGGCCTACGTCGAGATACCCCGCCCCGGCGAGCTGGTCATCAACCCCGGCGACCGCCGGCTGCGGGCCAAACGAGTCGTCGCACTGCCCGAGCTCTACGGACCGGCGGTGCAAGGGCTGCCCGTGAGCGAACACGGCTTCCTGCGCGTCGATGTGTTCGGCCGGGTACAGGGTGCCCGCGATGTGTTCGCCGCGGGCGACGCGGTCGAGTTCCCTGTCAAGCAGGGCGGCATCGCCTCCCAGCAGGCCGACGCGGCGGCGGAATCTCTCGCCGCGATGGCGGGCGCTGCCGTCGAGCCGCGACCGTTCGTCCCGACGCTGTACGGAGTGCTCCTCACCGACGCGGGGCCGCGCTTCCTGAAGGCCCGGATCACAGGCGGGCAGGGCTTCGAGTCCGAGTTCAGCGACGAGCCCATCGACGGCGTGACGCACAAGATCCACGCCCGCTACCTCAGTCCCTACCTCGAAAGGCTCGACCGCGAGCAGGGGCTGGCGGCGTGAGCAGCGGGACCGCGCCGGGCGCCGCACGCACGGCGGGCTCCGTCGACGCGGCGGCCGCGCCATGCTTCGTCGTCGGCTACGACGGGACCGCGAGCGCCCGCGCCGCCGTCGACTGGGCGGCTCGCAACCTCGCCGCCGAAGCAACGCTCCTGCTCGTGTACGCGTCGCGGCCGCTGCACGCGCCGGAACCACCATTCGCGTCAGAGGATCGTCACCGTGCCGCCCGGGCATGCTTCGACGAGCTGCTGCTCGAGTCCGGCGACGAGCTTCTCTCGCGGCCGTTCGAGACGGCGATCTCCGATCTCGATCCCGCCTCGGCGTTGATCGAGGCTGCCACCGGCTGCGGCGCCCGCGCGATCCTCGTCGGAGGCGAACGCCACACGCGGCTCCGCTCGGCGTTCGGGACCGTGGCGAGCGAGCTGCTGAGGCGCTCTCCGGTGCCCGTGGTGGCCGTTCCGGCCGACTGACGGCGCGGTCCCTAGACTCCTGCGCACCGTCCGCGAGGAAGGAGCGCGCCGTGATCATCACCACGATGAACGACCTGCCGGGCTATCGCATCGACGAGGTGCTGGGCGAGGTGTTCGGCCTCACCGTGCGCTCGCGCAACGTCGGCTCCCAGATCGGCGCCGGCTTCAAGTCGATCGTGGGCGGCGAGCTGAAGGGGATGACCAAGATGCTCTCCGAAGGCCGCGTCCACGCGCAGGAACGGCTTGAAGAGGAGGCCGGCTCGCGCGGCGCGGACGCCGTGGTCGCGTTCCGCTTCGACACCTCCGAGCTCGGCGGGACCTGGACCGAGATCTGCGCCTACGGCACCGCCGTGAAGGCGACGCCGCTCTAGGCCCCCCGCTCTCCCAGCGCCGCTCTCAGAGCCTCGAGGTCGGGAGCGCCGAACACGACCCTGTCGCGGGTGGCGATGTAGACGAGGTCGAGGTTCACGCCTGCGAGCGCGACGGTGCGCGCGAGGTCGGCGAGCACTCCCGGACGGTCCTCGACCTCGAGCACCACCACCTCGCGCTCGCGGCTGATCGCCAGATGCGAGTTGGCGAGCGCGTGCCGCACGGGCTCCGGATGCGGCACGAGGATGTGCAGCTCGGCGTTGGCGCCGTTGCCGATGCACGTCGCCGCCGCCAGGTTGACGCCGGCATCCGAGACTGCGCCCGCCACCTCGGCGAGTGCGCCGGGGCTGTTCTCGACGTCGATGACCAGATCGAACGCCATCTGACGGTGTCAGCCTACCCGCCCGGCGCGCGGCATGCACGCCGCCAGAGGCGCAGCGGCCGACCCCCCATCCCGCTCGCTACGGTCGAGACATGCTCGATGTCCTCGAAGTCGTCTGGCATGGTCTGAAGGACGCGTTCCTGATGGCCTGGGAGGTGTGGTGGGCGCTTGTGCTCGGGTTCGCCATCAGCGCGATCGTGCAGGCGTGGGTGCCCCGGGAGCGGATCGAGCGTTCCATGTCCGGCACCGGCGCGCGGCCCGTCGGACTCGCCACCGTCCTCGGCGCCGCGTCGAGCTCCTGCTCCTACGCCGCCATCGCGATCGCCAAGAGCCTGTTCCAGAAGGGTGCCTCGGCGGCCACCGCGCTCGCCTTCCAGTTCGCCTCGACGAACCTCGTGTGGGAGCTCGGGCTCGTGCTCTGGGTGCTGATCGGCTGGCAGTTCACGGTCGCTGAGTACCTGGGCGGCATCGTGATGATCGTGATGATGACCGTGCTGCTGAGGGCGTTCCTCTCGCGGCAAGTGGAGGAGCAGGCGCGCGAGCACGCGCAGCGCGCCGACAGCGGCCACCAGCACCACTCCGCGAGCGGGCAGATGAGCGTGCGCGAGCGCCTCACCTCGGTTGCGGCCTGGTCGGATGTGGCGCACAACTTCCGCGGCGACTGGCAGATGCTCTGGCGCGAGATCGCGCTGGGCTTCCTGATCGCCGGCTTCGTCGCCCAGCTCGGCAACGACTTCTTCAACGGGCTGTTCCTGACAGGGACCGGCGGCACCCTGGCGACGATCGAGAACGCGCTGGTCGGGCCCCTGATCGCGGTCCTCTCGTTCGTGTGCTCCGTCGGCAACGTCCCGCTGGCGGCCGTGCTCTGGTCCGGCGGCATCGGGTTCGCGGGCGTGCTCGCGTTCCTGTTCGCGGACCTGATCGTGCTGCCGATCGTGCTCGCCTACCGCAAGTACTACGGCTGGCCGTTCACGGTCCGGATCGTCGTGCTGATGTTCGTCACGATGGTGCTCGCGGCGCTTGCGATCGACGCCCTCTTCAGCGCCCTCGGCCTGATCCCGACAGGGCCGCGGCCGTCAAGGGCGAGCGTGTTCGGCGACATCGCCGTCGACTACAAGCTGTTCCTCAACCTCTTGGGGCTGGCCGTGTTCGCGGTCCTGTTCCGGCTGACCCGAAGCCGCGGCGAGACCGATCCGGTGTGCGGGATGCGCGTCGACCGCGACAAAGCCCTCCGCCGCAACGCGGGCGGCCGGACCCTCTACTTCTGCTCCGAGCACTGCCTGAAGGAGTTCGAGGCGGGCGCCCCCGCACCCGCCGGGGCCCCGGCCGGAGACGCCCTAACGTGAAGGCATGGCCAAGACCTGGGTGCTCGACACCGACACGAAGGGCACCGGCGCGGAGATGGTGCCGATCGAGAAGAAGCGCGCGCAGCCGCCGCGCGAGCGCGAGCTCGCGCTCGTCCAGCTCGGAGGCCCGGCCAGGGCCCCCGACGCTCCCGAGCCCCGCGCACCGGCGCTCTTCAAGGTCGTGGACGTGCTCGGAGCGCGCACGCTCGCGGAGAACGTCGGCGCGCGCGAGGCCGTGCAGGCGCTCGAAGGCCTGCGCAGCGTGCTCGACGCCCGCATCTCGGTGTGGTCTCCAGAGCGCGGCCGCTGGCGGCTCCTGACGCTGCAGGAGTCAAAGGCCCTGTGGTCGTTCCGCGCCCGCGCGTGAGCCGGCTGCCTTCGCCGCTGCGCCTCGCCGCTCGACCGCCGTCACGGTGATCCAGCTGGCCACGGCGGCGAGCACGGGCGGCCGGCACCGTGTCGAGCCCGTGCCGGCTCGGAGCCGGCCACCTCAGCCCACCTCGGCGAGCAGCGCCTTGTCGGAGAACTCGCGGCGCAGGAACAGGTACGCGAGGCCGCCGCCGGCGAGAGGGACGACGTACCCGATCGACTGGTAGAGGACGACCGCGGCGACGGCGTCGTTGTGGTCGACCCCGAAGACGATCAGCATCGCCGCCATCCCCGTCACGGCGCCGAGGTTGGCCGGGAGCGGGATCGAGCCGCCGAGGCCGCCGATCAGGTAGCACATCGCCACGACCGCGAAGCTCGGGACCGGGTGGGCGTCGATCGCGACGAACGAGCCCTGCAGCACCAGCATGTCGAAGCCGAGGTAGACGATCGCTCCGAGCACGATCCGCCCGCTGCCCCGGTGGCGCAGCATGTCGCGGGTGTTCTCGACAGCCAGGGCGAGCGTCGTCACGCCGGAGGCGATGCGCGGCCGCCGCGGACGGATCCGTCCGGCGAGCCTGTCTGCAGCGCCTGCGATCAGGAGCACCAGCGCGAGCCCGGCGGCGACCAGGAGCGCGGGCCCCAGCGTGAGGGCGAGGGTCGGCCCGCCGCCGAAGAAGCCGAGCGCGAGCAGGGTCCCGAACACGACGATCGCGATCGCGTCGACGCCCGTGTTCAGGAACATCAGCGTGAACTGCCGTTCGCCGACCTTGCTCATCGGCATGCCGAGGCGGTGCAGCATCCACGCGCCGACACCCATGCTGCCGAGCGTCCCCCCGGGGACCAGCATGCCGCCCCCCAGCTGCGACCAGGCCACGCGCGCGCCGAGGTGGCGTCCGCGCCCCTCGGCGCGCAGCAGCCCGTCCGGGTCGAGGATCCCTGTCCAGGACACCACGTAGCCGCACTGCGAGAGCGTCTCGACGAAGAGCGCGCCGGCGATCCACGCCACGCTGACCCCGCGCAGGCTCTCGAGCGCGTCGGCGAACCCCGGGATCAGCTTCAGGAACAGGTACACGAAGAGCAGGAAGCCGACCAGGTGCAGCGCGCGGCGGCCGAGAAGCCCGCGCGCGTGGTGAAGCACCCCGCGTGCGCGGATCATCCGTCCCCCGGCGTCGTTCTTCTCCGCCCGCTGTGGTTCCGTTGTCGCCAAGCTCCGCTCCCGCCTCGCGCAACGCGCGATCTCCCCCGGCGACGATACGCGAGGCCTCGGCGGGTCAGGCGGCGATCAGCGCCGCCGGTTCACCTCGATCAGGTGATCGCGGGCTCACCCTCCGCGCTTAGGATCACGCCGAGATGGCGTCGCCGGACGGCTGGTCAGGCCTGTTCTCCTCAGCGTTCTCACAATCGCGCAACGCGATGGTGCTGCTCGACGCCGAACGCCGCCACCGCGACGTCAACGGCGCTTACCTGCGCATGATGGGATACCGCCGCAACGAGCTGATCGGCAGGCCCGTGTGGGAGGTCGTCGACGGCGGGCCGATGGTCACCGAGGCGGAATGGCGCTCGCAACTGGCCCAACAGCACTTCGACGGCGACGCGACGATGATCGCGGCCGACGGCAGCAAGGTCAAGGTCCACTGGGGCGCGACCGTCGAGGTCTGCACGGGCCAGCGCTTCGTCTTGTTCGTGGCGCTGAGCACCTCGCTCGCCGGCGCGCACTTCCGTCGCAGCCACCATCGCGACGACGTGCTCGCGCCGCTGTCGGACCGCGAGCGCGAGATCCTCTACCTGATCGCGCTCGGCCACACGAGCCCCGAGATCGCGGACATGCTGCACATCACCCACAACACCGTCCGCACGCACGCGCGCAACGCGATGGAGAAGACCGGCGCCCGCTCGCGGGCGCATCTGGTCGCGAAGGCGCTCGGCGACGGCCTGGCGTTCGTCAACACGAACTAACCCCGCATCGGTGCGATGCCGCGCGCCGCCCCCAGGCGGCAGACTGCTCCGAGATGGGGCCCGACGACCGCTTCGAGGGTGCAGTGATGCCGCGCCACCGGCTGGCGCAGGTGCTGGAAGAGATCCGCAGCCAGGACCCCGCCGAGCTCGAATCGCTTTTGATCGCGCTCACCACGGCCGCCTGGCCGACCCCCTGGGCGCTCGACCAGTGATGCCGGCGGCGGGATAAGCGCCGCCCAGCGCTCAACCCCGGCGGCCGCAGCAGCCGATAGGACCGGCGATGAGGTTCCGGATCACCCGCCACGCCGGCCAGGACGCCCCGGCCGACGCCATGGATCAGCTGCTCGCGTCGCTCACCCAGCGGCGCACCAAGGGTCGCTTCCGCAAGGTCGGCAGGGAGATCCGAGTGGCATGGGGCAGCGACGACGGCGGCTGGGACCGCCCTGAACGGCAGGAACTCGAGCGCGAGGAGCTCCTGCACCTGCTTCACGAGACGTGCCGCTCCGAGGCCGGTCTGAGCCTCGAGTGGTACGCCGTCGGCCCGCTGGACTAGCGCTCGCCGCTCGGCGGCTCGTCCAAGCCTTGACCGCCCGCTCCGGGAGCGGCACCTCGCCGCAGCCCGGCGTCGCGGGGCGCGGCGCGGGTCAGCTGGGCGCGGCGGCCGGCGCAGCCGCGCAGGAACAGCTCAGCTTCGCGGGGCGCGGGCGCGCAGCGCCGTCAGCCGGACGCGCCGTTGCCGTAGTCGCGCAGGAACAGCTCGGCTTCGCCGGGATCGAGCGGCCGGGCGAACAGGAAGCCCTGTCCGTTGTCACAGTCCTGTTCGCGCAGCAGCGTCAGCTCCTGCTGCTGCTCGATCCCCTCCGCGAAGGTCTTGATCGAGAGCGCCTTGCCGAGCTGCACCAGAGTCTGGATCAAGGTCTCGCCCTCTTTGTTGTGCGAGAGACCGGACACGAACGAGCGGTCGATCTTGAGCGCGTCGACGGGGAAGCGCTGAAGATGGGCCAGCGAGGAGTACCCGGTCCCGAAGTCGTCGATCGCGATCCGCACGCCGAGGGCCTTGATCGCCGACAGCCGGCGGGCGGTCTGCTCGACGTCGCGCATCAGCGTGGTCTCGGTGATCTCGATCGTGAGCCTCTCGGGCGCCATGCCGGAGTCCTCGAGCGCCTCGCGGATGTCGTCGACCAGCTGGTCGCTGTCGAGCTGGCGCCCGGAGACGTTCACGGCCATCGAGATCTCATGGCCGGCGGCCAGCCACTCGGCCCCCTGCCGGCAGCTCTCGGACAGCACCCAGCGCCCGACCTCCGTTATCAGCCCGGTCTCCTCGAGCATCGGGATGAAGCTGTTCGGCTGCACGACGCCGCGCTCGGGGTGCCGCCAGCGGATCAGCGCCTCGACGCCCGTCGGACGCATGTCGGCCAGATCGAGCGTCGGCTGGTAGGCCAGGAAGAACTCGCTGCGCTCGAGCGCCTCGCGCAGATCCATCTCGAGCTCCATCCGCTCCTGCACCACGTCCTGCATGCCGGTCTCGTACATCGCGAAGCGGTTGCGCCCGTCCCACTTGGCTCGGTACATCGCGATGTCGGCGTCCCTCAGGAGGCTGCCCGCGGTCGCACCGTCGCCGAGGGCGATGCCGATGCTCGCGCCGATCGTGACCGTCGTCTCGCCCTCGGGGCCGAGTTTGAACGGGTGCTTGAGCGCGTCCAGGAGACGTTCCGCGACCAGCGACGGGCTCGCGTCCGCGGCGAGATCACCCACCAGCACGACGAACTCGTCGCCCCCGAGCCGCCCCAGCGCGTCCACCTCGCGCACGACGCCCTGCAGCCGGGCCGCGACGGCCTGGAGCAGCTCGTCGCCGACCTGGTGGCCGAGCGTGTCGTTGATCGACTTGAAGTTGTCGAGGTCCACGAACAGGGCCGCGACGGTCGTCTGCTCGCGCGCTGCGCGGGCGAGCATCTGCCCGATGCGGTCAACGATCAGCGTCCTGTTCGGCAGGTCGGTGAGCGGGTCGTGGGTCGCCATGAACGCGAGCTCCTCTTCGCGCGAGGCGAGCTGCTCGTCGGTGCGCTTGCGCTCGCGCTCGAAGACCTGGCACATCCGCAGCAGGCTGAACTCGACGCTGAGCTGGAGCATCTCCAGCGCGTCGCGAAGCACGCCCTGCGGCGTCTTCTGCTTCGCCGCCTCCTCGCGCATGACGTCGCCGAACACGTTGCGCCACCAGAACATGCGCCGGGTGACCTCCTGGAGGGAGGCGGCACGGTGGGCGGCGAGCTCGCCGAAGATCTTCGAGGTCTCCCGCGCGGAGTCGTTGGTGACCTCGAGCGGGTCACCGGCGATCCAGCGTGCGACCGCGGTCGTCGAGTTCGTGCAGATGCGTTCGAAGCTCGCCTGCACCGACTCGTCGACGGGCTCGCCGGACTCTTTCGTGCGGACGACGGTTTCCGCGAGGACGTCGTCGGCACGGGCGAGCACGGCCTCGCCGAGACGCCGGATCTGCCGCGCCCGGCGCAGCTCAGCGGCGTCCTGCCCGGCGGCCACGCCCTCGCCCTCGCCCTCGCGAGACCGGCGCGTGGAGCGCGCGCGGGCGGGCCCCCGGCTGCGCGGCTTTGCGGACTGCACTGACATCTCGGATGTCCATCGGCAGCGGGCCGTCCACCCTGTAGCGCCGGGGGCAGGCCCGCCGGGCGCTGTTAGCTTGAGAACATGCGCCGTCTCGTCGGTCTTGTGTCAGCTCTCGTGTTCGTGGACACGATGCTCTTCGCTGCCCTGACGCCGTTGCTCGGCCACTTCGAGCAGGAGCTGCACCTGTCCACCGCGACAGCGGGCATCCTGGTCGCCGCCTACGCCGCCGGAGCGCTGATCGGCGGCCTTCCGGGAGGCGTGGCCGCGGCCCGGATGGGACCGCGCAAGGCGGTGCTGGCCGGCCTCGCGTTGATGGCCGTTGCGAGCCTCGGCTTCGCGTTCTCCAACGACCTCGCCCAGCTCATCGCAACGCGGCTGCTGCAGGGGATCGGGAGCGCCTTCACATGGGCTGGAGCCTTCTCGTGGCTGATCGCCGCCACGCCGCGCGATCGCCGCGGCGCCGTGATCGGCACCGCGATCGGCGCGGCCGTCTTCGGAGCGCTGTTCGGGCCCGTCGTCGGCGCGCTCGCCGCCGAGCTGGGCCGTGCGGCGGTGTTCAGCGGCGTCTCGGCGCTCGCCGGGGTACTCGCCGCGATGACCCTCACGATTGCCTCCGGGCCCGCCGAACAGCCCTCGCTGCGGGCGCTCCGGCGGGCCGGGCGCGAGCCGCTGTTCCGCGCCGGGCTGGGCCTGCTCGCGCTCGGCTCGCTGCTCGCCGGGATCCTCTCGGTGCTTGCGCCCCTGCACCTGAGCCACGCCGGCTGGGGCCCGAGCGCGATCGGCGCCGTGTGGCTGGTCGCGGCGGCGATCGAGGGTGTGGCCTCGCCGTTGATCGGACGCCTCGCCGACCGTCGCGGCATCCGCACCCCGGTCCTCTACGGGCTTGCCGGCGGCGGCGTGGTCTCGCTGATCCTCACGCTCGAGCTCGCGCCGCTGCCGTACGGGATCATGATCGTCGCGGCCTCGGCCGCCTTCGGCGCGCTGTTCACGCCGGCGTTCGCCCTGATCGCGGAGGGCGCCGACCGCACCGGCCTGGCACAGGGCATGGCCTTCGGGATGATGAACGCCGCCTGGGCGCTCGGAGCGATGGCGGGGCCGGCCGGAGCAGGCGCGCTCGCAGGTGCGACCGGCGAAGAGCTCCCGTTCCTGGTCGCCGCGGCGGCCTGCCTCGCGACGGTCGCGATGCTGCTGCGCCGCCCGCCCCCGCACCTCCTGACAACTGCCAGCGAGAGCTAGCAGCCTTCCACACGCCCAGGCTCGGTCGAATACCCTCCCGGCCTGCGCCCGCCGAGGCGCCCCGCTATGGCCACCGACGCCGAACCCCAGCTGCTCGGCAGCGACCCGCTGGACGTGGTCTCCGACGCCCTCGCGCGCTCGGGCGAGACGTTCGAGCTCGCCTCGCGCCACCTTGATCCCTCGCTGGTGGACGTGCTCGCGATCCTCGGCTTCGACCGCGAGTACGTGACCGCCCGCGGCTCCTACCTCTACGACGCCGATGGGCGCGGGCACCTCGACTTCCACACAGGAGAGGGCTTCGCGAGCCTGGGCCACAACCATCCGGACGTCCGCGCCGTGATCGAGGCGACGCTCGCGGCGGGCCTCGCTGACGGCGTGCAGATCCACTACTCGCCGCTCGCCGGGATGCTCGCCGAGGCGCTTGCGGAGCGGCTGCCGGCCGGGCTGGACTCGCTGTTCTTCGCCAGCACGGGAGCCGAGGCGGTCGACTCGGCGATGAAGTTCGCGCGCGCGGCCACCGGGCGCGCGCGGCTGCTCTCCTGTGAGAGCTCCTTCCACGGCGTGACGATGGGCCCGCTGTCGCTCGTCGGCGACGAGTTCTTCAAGGAGGGCTTCGGCCCGCTCGTGCCCGGCTGCGCGCGCGTCCCGTTCGGTGACCTCGACAGGCTCGAGCAGGAGCTGCGCGGGGGCGACGTGGCCGCGTTCATCGTCGAGCCGGTGCAGGGCCGCGAGGTGACGGTCCCGCCCGACGGCTATCTCCGCGGCGCCCAGGATCTCTGCCGGCGTCACGGCGCGCTCTTCGTGGTCGACGAGATCCAGACGGGGCTCGGCCGCACCGGGCGTTGGTTCGCACTCGAGCACTGGGGGCTGGAACCGGACTTCGTCCTGATCGGCAAGGCCCTGAGCGGAGGTTTCATGCCCGTCGCCGCGATGGCGACGACGCGCGCGATCTTCCAGCGCGCAGTCGGGACGCTCGAGCGCTCCTACGTGCACCAGTCGACGTTCGGGCGCAACCGGCTGTCGATGGCGGCGGGCCTCGCGACGCTCCGCGTGATCGAGCGGGATGGGCTCGTCGAGCACGCGGCACGGATGGGCGAGCGGCTCGCGAGCGGGCTGGCGGAGCTGCAGCGCCGCCACGAGCTCGTGCACGCGATCCGCTCGAGCGGGCTGATGGTCGGCATCGAGCTGGGCGCGCCGGAAGGGCGCGTCGCCCGGCTGAACTGGAAGCTGATCCACATGGCGAGCGAGGGCCTGTTCCCCCAGCTCGTCGTGATCCCACTGCACCGAGAGCACGGGATCATCACGATGGCCGCCGGCAAGAACGACGTCATCAAGCTGCTGCCGCCGCTGACGGTCTCCGAGCAGGAGATCGACGCGTTCCTCGCCGCCCTGGACGCCGTCCTCGACGAATGCGAGGGCTCCGGAGGCCGGAACTGGGGTGCGGTGCGCGAGATCGCCACGACGACTTTGCGGCGCCGCGGCCTCAGGGCCGGCGGGTGAGCGCGGGCCCCGCCCTCCTCACGGGCGCGAGCGGCTTCATCGGCTCGCGGCTCGCGCGGCGGCTGAGCGCTGAAGGGCGGCCCGTCCGCTGCCTGGTGCGGCCCTCCAGCGACACCGCGGGGCTGGCTGGCCTGGACGTCGAGCTCGTGACGGGGACGCTCGCCGATGAGGACTCGCTTCAGCGCGCCGCCGCGGGCTGTGAGCGCGTCGTGCACTGTGCCGCCCTGGTCTCAGACTGGGCGACGGTCGCCGAGATCCGTGCCGCCAACGTGACCGGCACGCGCAACGTCATGGCGGCCGCCGCGGCGGCGGGCGTGCGCCGCGTCGTTCACATCAGCACGACCGACGTGTACGGGCATCCGGGCAGCGGACCGCTGGACGAGGACCGCGCGCCGGCCGGGTTCGCGAACTGGTACTCCCAGACCAAGCTCGAAGCGGAGGCCGAGGTGACCGCGGCGCGCGTGCAGGAGAAGGTGGTCCTGCGCCCGGCGACCGTCTACGGGCCGGGGTCCCAGGAGCTGGTCGGCGAGATCGCGCGGGCGATCGAAGGCGGCCACATGCTGCTCGTGGATCGCGGTCGCGCGCTCGCCGGGCTCTGCTACGTCGAGAACCTGATCGACGCGATCGTGCTGGCGCTCCAGGAGCCGCTCGGCACCGCGAGGACGTTCAACGTAACCGACGGCGTCCCTGTCACCTGGGCCGCGTTCACAGGGGACCTCGCTCGAGGGCTCGGCGCGCCTCCCGTGAGGCTGAGCCTGCCCTACCCCCTGGCCGCAGCCATCGCGCTCGCGCTCGAGCACGGCTACCGGCTCGCCCGGGCGCAAGCCGGGCTCGAGACGGCGCCGCTGCTCTCGCGCCAGGCGGTTCAGGTGCTCGGCCGCGACCAGAGCTTCAGCGCCGCGCGGGCCGAAGCCCACCTCGGCTGGGAGCCCCGCGTGGGCTACGCCGAGGGGTTGCGGGCGACGCTCGAGTGGCTCGCGGAGCGCCCGCGGGCGGCTCCGCGGCGGCCCCGGCGAAGCGCGAGGAAGGAACGGGACGCGGCGGGGGTCTAGGTTCACACCATGCACATCCACGCACTCACCACAGGCACCGTTCGCGTCAAGCACTCGTTCCTGTTCGCGAGCAGCGGCGCGCGCCGGCAGCTCGATCTCTTCCTTCCCGGACCGTTCTCCGACCCGCTTCCGATCCACGCATGGGCGATCGAGCACGAAGGCAGGCTGCTGCTCGTCGACACCGGCGAGACGGCGAGTGCACGCAACGTCCCCTTTGCGCGCATGGAAGTCGAGCCGGGACAGGAGCTCCCCTCCGCGCTCGCCGCCGCCGGCCTCGACGCCGGAGACATCGAGCAGGTGGTGCTGACCCACCACCACGGCGACCACATCGACGGCATCGTGCACGTCCGCGCGCCGGTGCGGGTGCACGCTGCCGAGCTGGCGTTCCTCGCCGAGCCGATGTCCCGGGTGATGCGGCGCGTCCTGCGCCAGCCGATCCCGCCCGGGTTCGCGCCGCATCCTTTCGACATCGACGGCGAGCCGTTCGGCGCGTTCGAGCGCAGCCTGCCGCTGTCAGACGACGGGCGGATCGTCGTCGTGCCCACGCCGGGCCACACCGCGGGGCACGTCTCGGTCATCTGCGTCGACGACGACGGGCGCCACGTGATGCTGGCGGGCGACGTGACCGACACCCTGGAGCAGCTGCACGCGCGCAGAGCCGACGCGGTCGGCCCCGACCCGGCCGTGCACCGCGCCACGCTCGAGCAGATCCTGCGCCACTGCGCAGAGCATCCGACCGTCTACCTGCCCTCGCACGACCCCGACTCGGCCAGGCGCCTGCGCGAGGGGATCACAGTCGAGGTTGACGGGGCCGCGAGCGCGGCCGCCGCGCCCCCGGCTTAGTCAGAGGCCGGGTCGGCCGGCTCTCCGTTCAGGCTAGCCGGCCCCGCAGGCGAGCGTGCCGCCCGCGGCAGCGCGGTCGCCGGAGCGGGGCAGCGTGAACCACACCTTCTTGCCCTCGCCCGAGGGCTCGACGCCCCAGCTCCGCGACATCGCCTGCACGATCATGAGGCCCCGCCCCGACGGTTCCTCGGGGCCGGGCGAGAGCGGCCGCGGCTCGCCGCCGCCGCCGTCGCACACCTCGACGCGGATGTCCTCGCGCACGTGCACGCTGACGTCGAAGGCCGTGCCGGCGTGCCTGACGCAGTTGCTCGTCAGCTCCGAGGCCATCAGCTCGGCCGCGTCCACGAGCTGCGCCTCCTCGCCGCTCAGCGTCTCGCGGACGAAGCGGCGGGCGGCGGTGACCGCCTCGGGGCGGCACTCGAAGCTCCGTGCGGCCGTCACGGCTCCACCTTCAGGATCTCGGTCAGCCCGGTCAGCTCGATCACCCGTCGCACGGCCGTCGTCGGGTTGGATAGGCGCACGCTCGGGACCTTCCCGGCCGCGCCGAGCAGGACCGCAATCCCTGCGCTGTCCATGAAGCGCAGCCCGCTCATCTCGAAGGTCAGCTCCTCGGGGCGTGCCGCCGCCATCTCGGAGACCGCGCTGCGGAGCTGCTCGACGCTCGAGATGTCGAGGTCGCCGGAGACCTCGATCACCGGTCCGCCCGGCGCGTCGGGGCGCGTCTCGACTCCGAGCGGGGCGGTGCTTGCGCTGTCCTCTAGTTCTGCCATTGGATGCTCACGAGAGCGGTGTCGTCCCGGTGATCGTCTGACGTCAGGTCGCGCGCGAGCTTCGCAAGCAGGTCGTCATCGGTCAGCTGCTCGCGCATGGCCATCGCGCGCAGCCGCTCGAGCCCCTCATCCAGAACCTCGCCACGTCGCTCGACGAGCCCGTCGGTGAAAGCTACCAGCGTCGCCCGCGGCGGAACCGGGAACGTCGCTTCGCGGAACGGCGTGGTGTGCGGGAAGCCGATCGGCGGCTCCGCGCGGATGCTCACGTAGTCGCCTTCGCCGCCCGCCAGCAGCAGCGGCGCGAGGTGCCCGGCGCTCGCCACCGTGATCTGGTGCCCCTCGATGTCGATCAGCGCGCACAGCACCGTCGCGAAGTAGTCACCGCCCTGGCCACTCACGAAATCCGAGAGCTTCTCGAGGACGCTCGCGGGCCGATGTTCCTCGGCGACGTAGGCGAGCGTCGCATGACGCACCAGCGCCATCGTGGTCGCCGCCTCCACGCCGTGGCCCGAGACGTCGCCGATCACGAGCAGCACGCGCCGCTCGTCCACCGCGACCACGTCGTACCAGTCCCCGCCCACATCGCCGCCGGCCTGCGCCGGGACGTAGCGCGCGCTGACGCTGAGCCCCGGCAGCCGCGGGAGCTGGGCCGGGAGGAGGGCCTGCTGCAGCGTCTGGGCGATGCTGCGCTGCTCGATGTAGCGCTCGCGGTTCTCGGCCGCGAGCCGGTCGAGCTGCTCGGCCAGGAGCTCGGCGCGCGCACGCCCGCGCGCGAGGCGCTCCGTGAGCAGCGCGGCGGCGAGTGAGATCAGCACCCCGGCGATCGCGATCAGCCACGGCAGGCTGTGGAAGAAGCCGCCGCCGAGCGAACCGCGCGGGCTGATCGCGATCGTGAACACGCCCGAACCGAAGGGCACCGCGTCTGAGGCGGTCAGCCCTTTCAGCGGCGGGTGCTTGACGCTGGTCAGAATCAGCTGCGCGGGCTGCCGGTGGCGCCCGAGGTACACGGCGTAGTCGAGGTCCGAGAACGCGCTGTTGCTCTCGAGCTTCGAGCGGCGGTTGGCCGGCAGCGGGCTTTCGGCGACGACGGCGTAGGCGCGGTGCCCGCCGCCGAGCGCGTACTCGAAGCCGAGCGCCGGACGGGCCCCGCTGAGTTTGCCGACCATGTTGAGCACGCCGGGATGCCGGGCCAGGGCTCGCACCTGAGCGGCGCTCGCCACTCTCGAGGTCGTGCCCAGCACCGCACGCGGGGCCGCGGCTCCCGGCCCGAGCGGCCAGAGAGCCAGGGACGCGAACTGCCGCCCGGTGCCGACGTAGGGTGCCATCAGGGCTCGGAAGCGCGCCGGGTCGCCGTTCGTCGCGTCCGCCAGCGCCGCGGCCGAGGCCAGTGGCGTCTGGACGCTCTGCGTCGCGCCCGCCAGAACCAGGCTCAGCTCCCGCACGCGAAGGTTCAGCAGCCTTCGCTCGTTGTGGCGGTACAGCGCGCCCGAAGCAATCGCGAGCGCCGCGGTGATCGTCAGGCCGATCGCGAGCGCCAGAAATGCCGCCCCGGACACCCGGCGCTGCACCGAGACGCGCCCGACCTCATGCTCATCCGTATCGGCGAGGGCGCCCTCCACAGGCATCCGCCCGGCTCCTTCGGAGATCATCGACGCGAATCTACGCGCTCAGAAGCGGCGGCGTACGCGACGCGCACGAGGAGGGGATCGATGCGCGTCGCGACCGCCATAGCCAGCGTGCCCTCCTCCATTGGTGCTGCCGGGGCAAAGGAGGGACAGGAAGCGCCTCCGTGGAGGCCTCCAGCCGCGTTGATACCCACAACATGCCGGCGCTCAAACACCGATGTAGACTCGGCGGCTCAGTTGAGCAGCCAAGCGGACGCCGTCGCCTCGAACCCGACGCGCTCCCGGGGAGCGCTGCGGCGCCTCGTGCCGGCGCCCTCGCACGAGGCGGCCCTGCGGGCGGCGCGCACCACCGTCGTGGCGACAGGCCTGTTCGCCTTCACAGACGAGGTGCTGGGGAACCTCCAGATGGCGACCTACGCTGCCTTCGGCAGCTTCGCCGTGCTGCTGCTCAGCTCCTTCGGCGGGAGCACGCTCGACCGGCTGCGCGCGTATGCCGGGCTCGCGCTGGCGGGAAGCGTGCTGCTGACGATCGGCACCCTGGTCAGCGGCTCGGTCGCGCTCGCCACGCTCGTCACCATCCCGCTCACCTTCATCGTCTTCTACGCAGGCCTGCTGTCCCCCAACGCGGCGTCGGGTGCCATCGGGGCGATGCTCGCCTATGTCCTCGCGGCGGCCTCCCCGGGGACCAACGCGATGATCCCCGACCGGCTGGCGGGCTGGTGGCTGGCGGCGGTGACCGGGACCGCCGCGGTGCTCCTGTTCCCCTCCCCGACGGCGGCGAAGCCACTTCGAGGGGCGGTGGCGAGCGCGGCCCGCGCCCTGGCCGGGGGCCTGCGC
This sequence comes from uncultured Solirubrobacteraceae bacterium, assembly GCA_963738815.1. GTDB lineage: Bacteria > Actinomycetota > Thermoleophilia > Solirubrobacterales > Solirubrobacteraceae > Palsa-744. Next base: position 283,400 of record CAVTXW010000010.1, on the reverse strand, counting down.
GCGGCGGCCTCCGGGAAGGACACCGAGGAGGCCCTGGAGCCGGCCGTCGCGGCCAAGCACGAACTGATGGACATCTTCGACTCGACTCCCTTTCGGCCGCTCGGCCTCGCGGCGCCGGATCAGGCGATGGCGAACGTCGTGCAGCTGATCGAGTGGTGCGTCTCGCTGCTCAAAGACGCCGTCGCCGAGCAGGGCGAGGAGCCCGAGGCAGCGGGGCGCGCGGAGCAGCTGCTCGCTGAGTGCGCGGAGGTCCTCGACCGCGTGGCCGCGCTGTTCGAAGGCGAGCGCGACAGAGCCGGGGCTGCTCCGCCTCGAGAACCTTCGCGAGGCCGCGCTCGCGGAACTCGAGAGCCGGCCCCAGGGCTCAGACGGCTTCCGGCGTCAGGCGCAGGTCGCGTTCCATGCCCAGGCGCTCGCCGTCGCGACGCTCGCCGCCGGGGCCGACGCCCTCGTGGCCGAGCGGGTGCTGACCCCGAGCGAGCTCGAGCGCCGCAGGCACGAGTTCGCGGACGCGCTGGAGCTCGCGAGCGGCGGGCGCGGCGCGGGGCCGGCCGCCACCGCGCTGCGTCACGCCAGCGTGCGCTCCGTCTGGTTCGTCAACAGCCTGCGTGCCGCGCTGGCGCTCGGCGGCGCCGTCCTCGTCGCCGAGCTGAGCAGCGTCCAGCACGGCTTCTGGGTCGCGCTCGGCACCCTGTCGGTGCTGCGAACGAACGCCTCTGCGACCGGCGCGAGCGCGATCAGCGCGATCGCCGGCACGGTGATCGGCTTCGCCGTCGGCGGCGTGCTGCTGATCGTGATCGGAGCAGACTCGGCCGCGCTCTGGGCCGTCCTCCCCGTCGCGATCTTCCTCGCCGCCTACGCGCCGGGGACGGCTCCGTTCTGGGTCGGGCAGGCCGCCTTCACGGTGACGGTCGCCGTGCTCTTCAACCTGCTCGTGCCCGTGGGCTGGAACGTCGGGGTCGTCCGGCTCGAGGACGTGGCGCTCGGCTGCGCGGTGAGCCTGCTGGTCGGGCTGGCGGTCTGGCCTCGCGGGGTGGCCGGGGTCGTCTCCGACGACCTGGCGGACACCTTCAGCCTCGGCGCCTCGTTCCTGCGCGAGGGCATCGACTGGGCGTGCGGGATGCGCGACGGCCCACCCGAGCTCTCATCCGCCGCGACGACTGCCGCCGTACGCCTCGACGACGGTCTGCGTGCGTTCCTCGCCGAGCAGGGCTCGAAGCGGATCGCCAAGCAGCAGCTCTGGCGGCTGGTGGGCGGGTCCCTGCGCCTGCGGCTGACGGCGTTCGCGATCGCCACGCTGCCGCCGGACCCGGAGGCGGTGGCGGCGGCGCGGACGGCGCTGGACCGGCGCGCCGCAGCGATCTCGGCGTGGTACGAACGCCTCGCCGAGGTGCTCGGGCCCCCGCACGGCCGCCCGCCGGTCTCGTTGCAGCCGCTGGTGCTCGGCCCCGACACCGTCGTCCACGAGGAGGACGGCTCGCGCTATGGCGTGTGGCTGTGCGAGCACCTCGACCACCTCGCCGAGCACCTCGAGGAGCTGATCGCGCCGGCCGCGCGCGTCGCCGAGCTGCGGCGCGCGCCATGGTGGCGCTGACGCCGCATGCCGGACGACTCACTGGATCACGAAGCCGCGTCGCTGGGCGCCCCACGAGACGCACTGCGCTTCGCGAGCAGCCCCTCGATCTCGTCGAGCGCCTGGCCCATGTAGATCGCCAACCGCTGCAGGTGGGGCATCGTCTCCCGGGCGCCCGTGAAGCCGAAGTTCAGCGTCCCCGCGTAGCTGACGCAGGTGATGTTGAGCGCGTTGCCCTGAGTCAGCAGCGACAGCGGGAACAGCGAGTCCAGCCGCGACCCTCCCATGTAGAGCGGCTCGGTCGGTCCGGGGACATTCGAGATGCCGAGGCTGAACGGAACCGGAGCGCGACCGCCCAGCCCGAGCACGAGGCCGGCGATGTACGGGGCGTTCAGGAGCAGCGTGTAGGAGGTCCGTGCCTCGGACGGCAGCCTGCTGAGGTGCCGCTTGGCCTCGGCGGTGGAGCGCGCCACCGTCCGCAGCCGCTCCCGTGGGTCGGCGACGTTCGTGCCGAGCTCGGCGATCAGGAACGCGATCGACGTGCCCATCGACTGGTCGTCGGCCTCGCGCAGGTTGACGGGGATCCCCGCCGTCAACGGACGGTCCGGGAGACGCGCGTGCTCGGCGAGGTAGTGGCGCAGGGCCGTGCCTGAGAGGTAGAGCACGATGTCGTTGAGCGTGCAGTCCGCGGCCCGTGCGATCGCCTTCACGCGGTCGAACTCGTACTGCTGCGTCGCGAAGCGCCGCTGGCCCGTGATCCTCTCGCCGAGCACCGAGTCGGGACCGCGGTAGGGCGCCTGCAGCGGCCGCGCGTCCACCGCGGCCAGCGCGAGGTCGAGACCCGCGCGGGAGAGCCCCGCCGCGGCCGAGGCGCTTTCGCGAAGCAGCCCGAGCGGAAGGCCGAGAGCGCCGTGCCCCTCCGGCGAGGACCCGGCCGGCTTGCTGCCTTCGGGGACGGTCCAGAACGAGGGCGTGCCCGGGCTCCGCCGGATCCTGCGAGAGCGCGCGCATGATCAGCCGCATCCCACTGATGCCGTCCACGAGCGAGTGGTGGATCTTGCTGTACATCGCGAAGCGGTTGCCTTCCAGACCCTCGATCAGGTGGACCTCCCAGAGCGGCCGGTGGAGGTCCAGCTCGTTGCTGTGCAGCCGCGAGACGAGGACGCCGAGCTCGCGCTGTCCGCCGGGGTGTGGCAGCGCCGAGTGCCGAACGTGGTAATCCAGGTCCACGTCGTGGATCTCCTGCATGACGGGCAGCCGCGAGCCGATCAGCGGCGCCTCCAGGAGCTTCAGGTTCCAGGGCGGCGGCACCGCCTGCGCCGCGCGCATCCGCGCGAACAGGTCCTGCAGGTAGCCGGGCGGAGCGTCCGGCGGCTGGGTGAACTCGAACAGGCCGCCGACGTGCATCGGCGTGTCGCGCGACTCGATCGCAAGCCAGGCGGCATCGACAGGCGAGACGCGGCGCACCTCTATTCCATCCTCCCTTCGACCCCTCGGTCGCTCGCGGGCAGCGTAACGGCTGCGCGCCGCGGGCGGGAGCCGGCGAGTCTGCCCAGCGCCACCCAGGTGTCGTCCCGCAGCTGGTGGGCGCGGCGCGCCGGGCCGACGTTGAAACGGCGCATCGCGCGCACGGGCGAAGCGAGGTCGCGCGCGCAGGGGCAGGACGCGGCCGCGCGCGAGGCCCCGTGCGGCGCGGCGCAGGCTGAGTCCCTTCTCCGCCGGTAGATGCCAGATCCCCAGCTCGGCGGCGTCGGACGGCGCGCCGGCGCCGTGGCGCGCCCCCGTCTGGATGCGCCGCGCGAGGCGAGAAAGGTCCTCGACATCGACGCGCCCGAGCGCGGCCGACAGCGTGAGGAGCTGCTCGTTGGTCGCCGTCGCTCCCCGCGCGTCGAGCTCCGTGTCGAGCTCATCGCAGGCAGCGAGGAGCTCCAGCAGCGCCCGCGCCGAGCCGGCGAGCAGGTCCGCGCCGATCCACGGCGGCGCCGACTCGAGCCGAGCGCCCATGCCGGCGGCGGTCCGGCCGAGATCCTCCCGCGTGACTCCGACCGCCGCCGGTCCGCCGACCGCCCAGTCCGGCGGATAGGGGATCGCGAGCGCTCCGACCCGCCCGTCCCGCGGGCATGCGCGCAACGCCCGCTCAGGATCGATCCAGACGCAGTCGAGGTTCGGGATCCACAGCTCGCGAGCGCTGTCGAGCCCGTCCGCAGCCGCCCGGATCGCCTCGCGCGGGAGGCGTGTGGCACCAACGGGCGTGCCCGGCTCGATGCGCACGGCGATCTCCCTCACCTCAACCCCCAGCTCGCCGAGCGCGTCCCACATCCGCCGTCCCTCCCGGCCGGGGCCGCCGCGCATGTTCGTCAGCAGCACGGTCTCGCAGCTCGCGCCCGCGAGCCGCAGCGACGCCGCCTGCACCAGGGCGCACTCGAGGTAGCGCAGCGGCGAGGCGGTGCGCGGCGAGGGATGCGGCGGCAGTGTGGCCCCGGCGGCGTCCAGGAACAGGTACATGCACACCAGCGGGGGCCCGGCCGGGCCTTCCGTGCTCTGCTCGCCCCGCGCCGGCATCCGCTTCGCAAGCTTACGAGCCGGGTGAGGAACACGGCTGGAGACCATCGGCAGACAACTGTCACCCTCCTCGCGTGACGACACCCGGTCACACCACAGGCGGCGGAGTCCTCGTGGTCCTCGACGCGGGCACGGCGCGATCGCTGCTCGAGGCGCTCGCGGCGGCGACTGCCGCGACCGACGCGCGCCGCCCGAGCGAGCCGCTCACGCCGCGCGAGAACGACGTCCTGCTGCGCCTCTCCGAGGGTAAGGGCTACGGCCAGATCGCCGCCGAGCTGGTGATCGAGCTGGAGACGGTGCGCACACATGCTCGCCGCATCAGGCGCAAGCTCGGCGTCGCCTCCAGCCGGGAGCTCCACGGCTGCCCCGTGCCCGGGCGCGAGGGCGACGCGGCGCAGATCACCCCCTGATCACCTTCCCCCACGGTCGCCGTCGGGCTAGCTTCGGTCCCGGTCATACAAATCATTCGGCTGTATCAAACAGACGGATCGAGATCGGAGGTGGAGGGTGCTGGTCAAGCACTGGAGGCACCGCTGGCGGCGCCGGGCGGCGCTGACGCTCGCGACGGCTGTCGTTGCCGTGGCCGCGATCGCCGCACAGGCGCAGGCGCGGAAGTTCTACGGCGGCGAATATTGGTGGGGCTGCACGTACTCGTGGGGGACGGCGTGCATCGAGCCGCACTACGAGACGCGCATCAGCTACCTGCGCTCGATGGATCCCGACAACGCGGCCGCATGGCTGCCGCAGGAAACCGAGAACCGCTACAAGCAGCCGCACCCGGACGGCGTCGAACGCTGTGTCGGAGCGGCCGTGTGGAACGGCAGCCAGACCGAGCCATGGGTCGCCGGATGGGGCTACGTGTCCTACCTGCTCCCGAGCGCTCCTCCGGGCTACGGGATGATCGGCACCTGCGTCGCCTACTACCAGATCGCCCTCTACCAGATGGTGAACTGGGGCGAACCCTGAGCGCATGCGTGCAGTCGCGGCCATCGCGAGCTCGCTGGTGGCCGCGGCTGCGATGCCCGGGTGCGGCGGCGCCGGCGCGCCTTCGCACACCGGCGCTGTGCCGCTGTCCGGCCTCGCCCCGAAGGGCGGCCGGCCGCGGCGGGCCGAAGCCCGCCGGGCGGCCGCTCCGATCGAGGCTGCGACGCCGACGGCGAGCGCTCGGCATCGACGGCGCGGCGCCCGCCCGGTCCACCCCCGGCCGGCGCGGCGCGCCGCGCCTGGCCGGCCGGCCGTTCTGCCCTCCCCCCTCCTCCGGGCGTTCCCGATCCTCAGACGCCCGGCCCGGAGCGGCGATCGGCCTGCCGGCCAGGCGCGGGCGCTCCTGTCCGCAGACGCACGCGAACGCAGGCGGCTGGGTGAAGGCGCGCTGCTGATCGCGGGCGCGCGGCGCCTGCCGCCGGCGCGCGGCATGCCGCCGTCGTGGATCGTGCCGGCGCCCGAACGTGTCTGCCTGCTCCGCGGCGTGGGTGTCGCCGCCGACGCGCCCGAGACCATCGAGTGCGTCCGCGTGCGGGCAGGGGCGCGCGGCTACCTGATGAGCTCGATCACGGGGCTCCCGGGCGCGCGGGGGCGCTCGTCGCTGGAGGGCGTCCTCCCGGCGGGGGCCGCCGAGCCGCGGCTCGAGCTCGCGGACGGGCAGCGAATCGTCCTCGCCTTGCGCGAAGGCTCCTACGCCGTCACCGCGGCCGCCGCGACAGCGCTCCGGTTCGAGCGCGCCGGCCGGGAGCTCACCGTGCCGGTCCCCAGGACACCGAGCGGCGCGGGCCCGTGACCGCCAGTCGGGACGCGTCCGGCCTGCAGACTTTTGTCTGCAATACTCGACCGGCATGAACCGCAGAGCGCGCTCCGGGCCCGCCCGCACCGTCGCGGCCGCCGCCCTCGCATTTCTGGCGGCCGCAGCGGCGCTCGCCCCCGCCTCACGAGGCGTGACGATCGCCCAGCACCCGCTCCCCGGAAGCGCCTCCGGCGCGGTCGCGATCGCCGCCGCGGCCGGAGGTCTCGCGATCACCCGCACCGAGCAGAGCACGACCTTCCTCGAGCCGGTCGCGACCGCGCCGTTCGCCGCCGGAGCGCTTCAGCCGATCGGCGCGATCGCCCTCGGCTCCGGACCCGACGGGCAGCTCTGGCTGCTGGCGCTCACGGGCAACACGGGGGCCGTCGCTCTGGAGCGAGAGCCCGCCGGAGGAGCCCCTGAGCAGCGGTTCGCGTTCCCGCTCGCGCTCGGCCCCGGCTTCTGGCCGGAGCAGTTCACGGTCGCCTCCGACGGCTCGCTGTGGATCGCGAACATGACGGCAGACGCGATCGAACGGCTCGCTCCGGACGGGGGGCTGACCTCGTATCCGCTGCCCCGCGCCGGGGCGCCGACGTCGATCGCGCTCACTTCCGACGGCAGCGCGTGGGTCACCGAGCCTGTGACGGGTGCGATCGGCGAGCTCGGCGCCGGCGGCGCCGTCGCCGAACACCCACTCGCGGGCGCCGCGCCGGGCGGCTTCGGCAACGCGGAGCCTTACTCCATCGTGCTCGGGCCCGACGGGGCGCTGTGGTTCACCGAGCAGGCCCTCGGTCGCATCGGGCGCATCTCCACGACCGGCGTCCTGCAGGAATTCGCGATCCCGAACACCTCAGGGGTCGCTCAGGGCGAGTACGGCTCCCCGGCGCCGCGCTTCATCACAGCCGGTCCCGACGGCGCGCTGTGGTTCACCGACGGCGGCGACGAGTCGATCGGACGGATCACCACGACAGGCCAGATCAGCGAGTACCCGATCGGCACCCCGACGCCGTCCTCGCCACAGGGAATCGTGAGCCAGGGAGGGGAGCTGTGGTTCGCCGAGGCGGGGCTCGACGCGCTCGGGAGCGTCGACCCGAACGGGTCGCCGGCGCCGGCGCCGCCCGCGGCGTCGAGCCGCCCGCACCCCGCCTCCCGGCGGCGCTGTCGCCGCCACCGGACCTCGCCGGCCCGGCGCGCGGCGCGATCGGTCATCGCGCCTACAGCCGGCGGCGCCTCGCGGGGCCGCGGCGCAGCGCGATCGGGCACCTCGCGCGGCTGCACCCGGCACGGACGGCGGAGGAGCTGAGCGCTACCGGCGCGTCAGAACGACGACCGGGATCTGCCGGGAGGTCTTCTGCTGGTATTCGTCGTAGGCGGGCCACACCTCAGTCATCAGCCGCCACAGGCGCTCGCGCTCCTCGCCCTCCGCGACGGACGCACGAACCGGGATCTCCTGGTCGCGGACCTCGATCGTCGCATCCGGATCCGCCTGCAGGTTCTGGAACCACTGCGGGTCCTCGGGCCAGCCGCCCTTCGAGGCGACGACCACCCAGCGGTCGCCGTCGGTGCGGTGGATCAGCGGCATCGTGCGCGGCTCTCCCGAGCGCCGGCCGCGCGTCGTGAGCAAGAGGATCGTCGTCCCGCGCCAGTCGTAGCCGCGCTCGCCGCCCGTCTCGCGGTAGACGCGGACGTGCTCCGGGCCGAAGAGATCGTCGTCCGGGCCGCTCATCGCTCGCAGTCTAACCGCGCACCGTGCGCGTTGAGGAGGCGTGAACAACCCTCGCGCGAGCGCCGCGGACCCCCTATGATTCGCCCCGCGATGCCGCTGAGGGGGCGGCGGAGATTTCGGGGGCGTGCGCGCCTCGGAGGAGAAACGGGGGCCAAGGTGGCACGGATCGGCACGAGAGGACCGGGGAACACCCGCGCGGAAACGGGCGAGGGCCGTGGTTCGGCGCGGCGGCGCGTGCCGGCTGTGCTGCTCCTGCTCGCCGCGATCGCGCTGCTCGCGCTCGCGCAAGCCGGCAGCGCGGCCGCGCAGCTCGCGGGCGCGGCAGGCGCCCGGCCACTCGCCGAAACGGCGCCCAAAGTGACGCTCCAGCCCTCGAGCACGACCGCCGAAGAAGGGACTCCCGCCAGCTTCGCCTCGACGGCGTCGGGCTCGCCCGCGCCGACGGTCCAGTGGGAACGCTCGACCGACGGCGGCGTCACCTTCCAGCCGATCGAAGGCGCCACCACGGCGAACTACACGATCGCGAAAGTGACACTCGCCGAAACAGGCTGGAAGTTCCGCGCCGTCTTCAAAAACAACGCCGGCACCGCGACGAGCAAAACGGCCACCCTCACGGTGACCGCCAAACCGGTCGTGACCCAGCAGCCGGTCGACGCGTTCGTACAGGAAGCCCACGAAGCGATCTTCACGTCGAACGCCTCCGGTGCGCCCGCGCCGACGGTCCAGTGGCAGCAGTCCACCGACGGCGGCGCGACGTACAAAAACATATCCGCGACCGGCACCACGCTGAAACTCAACAACGTCAGCAAAACGATGGACGGCTGGAAATTCCGTGCCGTTTTCACCAACAGCGACGGCAGCGCAACGAGCGAAGCCGCGACGCTGCACATCATCAACGCCCCGCACGTGCAGATATCGCCCGTCGAAAAAACCGTGCTCGAAGGACAGCCGGCTGAATTCCACTCGACCGCCGAAGGCAACCCGGCGCCGACCGTGCAGTGGGAACGCTCGACCGACGGCGGCAAAACCTTCCAGCCGATCGCGGGCGCGACCTCGGAAACGTACGTGATCCCCTCGGCGACGGTCGCGGAAGACGGCTACCGCTTCCGGGCGACGTGGACGAACCTCGCGGGCTCCGTGACGAGCAGCTCGGCGCCCCTGACGGTCCGGACCATCCCGGTGATCACCGAACAGCCCGAACCGCAGATCGTGCTGACGGGCGGCACAGCGACCTTCGAAGCCGAAGCCACGGCTCACCCCGAACCGACGGTCCAGTGGGAAGTGTCGAGCAACGGGGGTACCACCTTCACCCCGATCGCGGGCGCGACCAGCGACACGCTGACGATCTCTGGGGCGCAGACTGTCTGAAAGCGGGCGCCTGTACCGCGCCGTGTTCACGAACGCCGCCGGCTCGACCGCCACCGAAGCCGTCTCGCTGACGGTCTCGGCCACCGACTACGGCGCCTACGGCTGGGGCCTGAACAAAATCGGCGAGACGGGAACGGGTTCCGGCGAACCGACCCTGTCGGTGCCGGGCGCGATGCCGGGACTCGGCTTCGTGACGCAGGTGGCCGCCGGTGGCAAGTTCGGCCTGGCGCTGCGCGCCGGCGGCACCGTCGAGTCGTGGGGCCTCAACGCCCACGGCCAGCTCGGCAACGAAGAAGCGGTCGGCGTCCGCACACCGACGTTGATCGAACACCTCAGCGGCGTCACCGAAGTCGCCGCCGGCACCAACCACAGCCTCGCCCTGCTCTCCAACGGCACCGTCGACGCCTGGGGCGACGACGAAGCGGGCCAGCTCGGCAACGGCAAATCGGTTGACAGCGAAGTCCCGGTCCCGGTCACGGGGCTGACCGGCGTGAAAGCGATCGCCGCGGGCGAAGAACACAGCCTCGCCCTGCTCTCCAACGGCACCGTGATGGCCTGGGGTCAGAACGAAGACGGCCAGCTGGGCACCGGCAACAAAAACTCGAGCACCACGCCGGTCGAAGTCCAGGGACTCACCGAAGTCACTGCGATCGCGGCCGGCGCCCACTTCAGCATGGCGCTGCTCGCGAACGGCACGGTCGTCGCGTGGGGCGACGACGACCGGTTCCAGCTCGGCGACGAAGCCGTCCTGAAAGAAGAACCCGAAGAAGAAGAAGGCCTCGTCAGCGCCAACCCGGTGCCCGTCGACGGCCTCTCGAACGTGAAGGCGATCTCCGCGGGGCAGAACCACGCCCTCGCCCTGCTCAACGACGGCACCGTCGTGCTCCTGGGGCGACGACACGAAGGGCGAGCTCGGCAACGGCGCGATCGAAGGTCGCAACGACAAAGCGTCTCCCGTTCCGGGCCTCTCCGGCGTCACCGAGGTCTCGGCCGGCCAGGCCATCAGCGCCGCGGTGCTCTCCTCGGGGGCCGTCATGACGTGGGGCGAAAACGAATCCGGGGCCCTCGGCATCGGGGCCACCGGCGAACCGAGCGACGTGCCGGTGCAGGTGCACGGCCTCGCACAGGTCACCGGCGTCTCCGCGGGCGGCGGGCACATCCTCGCCTTCGGCGAAGCGCTCCCCGTGGTCTCGAAAGTCTCCCCGCGCGAAGGCCCGCTGGGCGGCGGCGCGACGGTGACCATCACCGGCGCGAACTTCGGTGCGGCGAGCGCCGTGCACTTCGGCGCCGCGGCGGCAAGCTCGTTCACGGTCAACTCGCAGGGCTCGATCACCGCCAAAACCCCCGCCGGCAGCGGCACCGTGGACGTCACGGTCACCACGCCGTCGGGCACCAGCGGCGTCGGCAGCGCCGACCACTACACCTACCGCACGCCGCCTACGGTCACGAAGCTGTCCGCCAAAGGCGGCCCTGCGACCGGCGGGACGACTCTGACGATCACCGGCGTCGGCTTCACCGGCGCAACCGAAGTGACCTTCGCGGGCGTCCCGGCGGCCAGCTTCACGGTCACCGGGAACGCGACCATCACAGCCGTCTCGCCCGTCGGCGTCGCGGGCCCCGCCGACGTCAGGGTCACGACCGTCGGCGGCCCCAGCCCCGTCGTCAAGAAGGACCAGTTCCGCTACGCGCCGGTGATCGAATCGGTCTCACCGCCGAACGGCCCGGCCGCGGGCGGAAACACGGTCACGATCACGGGTGTCGGCTTCCCGGTGGGCACCAACACGGTGAAATTCAAGTTCGGCAGAGGCGCATCGAAATCCGTCCAGTGCACCACCACGAGCAGCTGCTCGGTCGTCGCCCCGCCGGCGAAAGCGCTCGGGACGGTGGACATCACCGCGCTGGCGAACAAAGGCAAGAGCACAGCGGTCGCGGGCGATCGCTACACCTACGAATAGACGTCCGGCCGCTGCGAGCCGCTCGCCCGCAGCGGCTCCGCCGCCGCGTCATGCCCGCAGGAGCGCCGTCGCCCGTCAGCCGGTGTAGACGCGCGCGAGTGACTCCGCCACGCAGACCGGCTTGTCGCCCCCCTCGCGCTCGAACGTCAGCTCGCTCGTGATCTGCGCGCCGCCGGGGATCTCCTCGACCGCAGCCAGCTTCGCCCGCATCCGGACCTTCCCGCCGACCGGCATCGGGGCCGGAAAGCGGACACGGTTGAGGCCGTAGTTGACGCCGAAGGCGAAGCCCTCGAACGTGAACATGTCATAGGAGAAGCGCGGCGCCAGCGAGAGCGTGTAGTAGCCGTGGGCGATCGTGCCGCCGAACGGGCTCTCCTTCGCGCGTTCGACGTCGATGTGGATCCACTGGTCGTCGCCCGTGACGCGCGCGAACTCGTCGATCGCCTCCTGCGTCACGAGGTGCCAGTCGCTCACGCCGAGCTCCTGTCCGACGTGCTCCTTCACCTGGTCGAGTCCCGTGAGCGTGAGCATCGCTGTCGTCCCTCCTCTGGTCTTGAACGGCCCGGCCGGGCGCCCCCATGCCGTCCCGGTTGAACAGCCGGCGCTGGATGCCGGCCCGGCGCCGCGCCCTCGTGCGGTGAGCCGTGGACCCTACAGGCGAGGCCCAGCGGACGCGAACGGTGTCGCGTAGCGAAGGAACGGGTCGATCTCCAGCCCCCGGCCCGTCGCCTGTTCGACGAGCGGAACGGTGTCGAGACGGCGCCCGTACCGGTGCACCCGCTCGCGCAGCCACTGCTTGATGTCCTCGACCTCTCCGCGTTCGAGCGCCTCCGCTCGCGGGCCCAGATCGCGCTCGAGCGCCTCCCACAGCGAGGCCGCGATCAGGCAGCCCATCGCGTAGCTCGGGAAGTAGCCGAACGCCCCCTCGCTCCAGTGCACGTCCTGCAGGCAGCCTTGCGCGTCGCTCGGCACCTCCACGCCCAAGAGGCGCCGCATGCCGTCGTTCCATGCCGCCGGGAGGTCGCCGACCGACAGATCGCCGTCGATCAGAGCCAGCTCGAGCTCGAAGCGCAGCACGATGTGGAGCGGATAGGTGACCGGATCGGCGGAGACCCGGATCAGGGACGGCTCGACGGCCACGATCGCCTCGTGCAGCGACCGCGGAGCGATCTCGTAGCCGCCCGCGGCGAGCTCCTCCGCGAGCACCGTCGCAAAGGCCGGATGGCGGGCGACGTGGTTCTCCCACAGCTTGCTCTGGGACTCGTGGATCGACATCGACGTGCCGACGCCGAGGTTCGTGCGTTCCAGGCCAGGGTCGATCTGGCGCTCGTACAGCGCGTGCCCGAACTCGTGCAGCGAGCTGAGCAGAGACTCGATTCCGCCGTCCTCGTAGCGCGTGGTGATGCGCTGGTCCGAGCGCGCCATCGACGTCGAGAAGGGATGCGCGGAGACGTCGAGGCGCCAGGCGTCCGGCTCCACGCCGACGCGACGGAGGATCGACTCGACCGCCCGCTGCTGGGCCTCGCGGGGCACCTCGGGACGAGTCGCGGGAACCCGCCCCGCAGCCTCCTCCACCAGCGGTGCGAGCCGCTCGCCCAGCGCTCCGAACAGCCGCTGGAGCTCATCGGTCCGAAGGCCGTAGTCGTAGTCGTAGATCAGCGCCTGATAGAGCCCCTCGCCGTCCTCGGCCACACATGCCGCGTAGGTTCGGGCCAGCTCGACATTGCGCTCCAGGGCGGGGACGAACGCCGCGAAATCGTCGGCGGCCCGCGCCGCGCGCCAGCGCTCGTGTCCCTCGGCGTGCGCCGCCGACAGCTCCGCCGCCAGATCGCTCGGCACCCGCCGCGCCCGCTCCCAATCCCGCCGGGCGATGCGCGCGAGATCGGCATCGAGCCCATCCAGCTCCGCGCCCTCGAGCTCCTGGAGCCACGCCCCGATCTCCTCCGCGGTCGCGCGATCGTGCGTGATCCGCGCGAGCGTCCCGAGCTGGTTGCCCCGCTGCGGGGCGCCGTCCGGCGGCATCATCACGAGCTGGTCCCAGGTGGCCAGCATGTCAAGCGATCGCAGGTCGGAGATCTCCGCGACCCGCGTACGCAGCATCTCGAGCGCGCTCACGAGGCGTAAGCCTATGCTGCGCCGGCGCGCTCAGCTCGGCTCATGCCGGGGCTGCGGCGACCCCCGCGGCGCTCGCGGAGGCCGGCTCGGCGAGCGCGCGGCCGTGCCGGATCAGGTCTGACGCCCGCTCGGCGACGGCGATCGTCGGCGCGTTCGTGTTGCCGCGCGGGACCGCCGGCATCACCGACGCGTCCACGACGCGCAGGCCCTCGATCCCGTTCACCCGCAGCTCGGGGTCCACCACCGCACCCGCGTCGGCGCCCATACGGCACGTGCCGACGGGGTGATAGATCGCGAACGTGGTGCGGGCGATGTGCGCGCGCAGATCCTCGTCGGAGTCGCCGTCCGGGACGTTGTACGGCTCCGCGCAGTAGGAGCGCAGCGCGTCCTGGCCGCAGACGTCGAGCGCCAGGCGCAGCCCGGCGATCATGCGCTGCATGTCATCGCCCGCCGAGTAGAAGTCGTTGCGGATGATCGGCTTGGCCGTCGGGTCCTTGGAGGCGAGCCTCACGGTGCCGCGGCTCTGCTCGGTCAGCAGGCACGGCGAGATCCAGACGCCGTGGGCCTCCGGGTCGCGCGTGCCTTCGTCGATGATCTGCAGCGGCACCGCGTGGAACTGGATGTCGGGGGCCTCCGCCCCGGCACCGACGCGAGCGAAGCCGCCCGCCTCCGCGAAGTTCGACGCGAAGGCCCCGGTGCGCTCCGCTTCGTAGCGTTCGAGCGTGGCGGGCTCGAGCGCGAGCAGCAGGCTCTCGGGCTCGGGCGTCGTGTACACGAGCTGCGCCGCCGGGTGGTCGCCCAGGTTCTCCCCCACGGCCGGCTGGTCGAGGACGACCTCGATTTCGCGCATCGCGAGGTGCTCCGGCTCGCCGACTCCCGACAGCATCAACAGCTGCGGCGAGTTGTAGGCGCCGGCCGCGAGGATCACCTCGCGCTCGGCTCGGAACTGCTGCGGGCTGCCGAGCTGCGAGGCTTCGACGCCGACCGCGCGCGTGCCCTCGAACAGGATCCGGTGGGCCTGCATGTAGGGCTTCACCTCGAGGTTCGGCCGCTCGCGAAGCCGGATGCAGGTACGCGACGGCCGTCGGACGCCCTCATGCCCTCGCGCTGGGTGACCTGGTACATGCCGACGCCGTCCTGCTCGCCGTCGTTGAAGTCATCGTTGCGCGGCAGCCCGGCCTGCACGCCGGCCTCGACGAACGCATGCGAGATGCGGTTCTGCGAGCGCTCCTCGCTGACAGGGAGCGGGCCGCCCGCCCCGTGGAACGCCGACGCGCCACGCTCGTTGTCCTCTGCCTTGATGAAGTACGGGAGCAGGTCGGCCCAGCTCCAGCCGGCGACGCCCCAGCCGTCGTAGTCGAGCGGGTTGCCTCGGATGTAGACCATCGCGTTGATCGAGGAGGAGCCGCCCAGGACGCGTCCGCGCGGAAGCGTGATGCGCCTGCGGTCACAGTGCAGTTCGGGCGCGGAGTGATAGTCCCAGTCCACCTCGGTCGCGCCGAGCTGCAGGTAGCCGAGCGGGACGTGGATGTTCTCGTTGACGTCGGGCGGGCCGGCCTCGAGCAGCAGCACCTTCACGTCCGGGTCCTCGCTCAGCCGCGCCGCCAGAACGCAGCCCGCGGATCCTGCCCCCACGATCACGTAGTCGTACATCTGAAAGCTCCCCTCTCGGTGGCTGAGCTGTTCCCCTGCGGCGACGATACCGGACGACCGCCGGGTGCGAGCGCTCGCCGGCGCCGTCGTCGCCCGCGCGATGATGTCAGCGATGATCGGCTTCGGCACGCTCACGTTGGTGGTGCTGGCAGGGCTGGCGGGACCGCTGCTCGGGTTCTCGAGTCGCTGGTTCGTCCCGGTCGTCGCGGGCGAGATCCTCGGCGGCGTGCTGTTCGGCCCGCACGTGCTCGACGCCATCGACCCGAAGGCGCCGACGGTTGTCTTCCTGGCCGAAGTCGGGTTCGCGATGCTGATGCTGAGCGTCGGCATGCACCTGCCCCTGCGGGACCGCCGGCTCCTCGGCTCGCTGCGCACCGGCGCGCTGCTCGCAGGGATCGTCACCACCCTCGCGGTACCGGCCGGCCTGCTCGTGACGAGGATCGCGGGGGACTCGCACGCCGCCGTGTACGCGCTCGTGCTGGCGTCCTGCTCGGCGGCGGTGCTGCTGCCGGCGCTGCAGGAGGCGGGCGTGGACGGGCACCTGGCCCTGCCCGTGATGGTGCAGGTCACGATCGCCGACGTGCTCACGATCCTGGCGATCCCGATCGTTCTGCAGCCGTCCCGGACGTGGCACGCGCTGATCGGAACAGGCCTGGTCGCGGGCGCGGCGGTGCTGCTCCTGCTCCTGGCCCGCGCCGTGGAAAGCGAGAAGTGGATCCACACGTTGCGCATCCGTTCAAAGCAGCGCCGCTGGGCGCTCGATCTGAGGCTCTCGCTGCTGATTCTCTTCGGGCTGGCCTGGCTCGCCCAGAAGGGCGGCACGAGCATCCTGATCGCCGGCTTCGGCGCCGGCGTGATCGTCGCGATCCTCGGCGGTCCGAAACGGCTGTCGACGCAGGTCCGCGGCATTGCCGAAGGCTTCTTCGTCCCCCTGTACTTCGTCGTGCTCGGCGCGACGCTCGACGTGGGCGCGCTGTTCTCCAACCCGTCGAACCTCGCGCTCGCGGGTGCCCTGACGGGGCTGAACGTCGCGATTCGGCTGTTGGCCACGCGACTCCTCCGCACCCCAGCAGTGGGCGGGCTCGCCGCGAGCGCTCAGCTCGGTGCCCCGGCGGCGGTCGCATCCCTCGGGCTCGCGACGCATGTGCTGAGCGACGCGACCGCGACCGCGATCGTCGCGGCGGCTCTGCTCAGCCTCGTCGTCGGAACCTTCGGCGTCGAGCAGCTGGTGAAGCAGGAAACGGCAGCCGGTGCCCCTCAGGCCGGAGCGGGCTCCGGCGCGGGCTCGTCTTCGACCCGCGGCGGCAGCGGCACCCCGGCGGCCGCGTAGGCCTCGGGAGCGTCGAGCGTCTCGGCCTCCAGCAGCGCCCGCGCGAGCGACTCCAGCTGGTCGCGGTGCTGGCCGAGCAGGCGCGTGACCTCCGCGTGCGCCTCGGCGACGATGCGCTGGGTCTCGGAGTCGATCACCTCCTGCGTGTGCTCTGAGGTCTCGCTGACGCCCGGCAGGAGGGGACCCTGGCCGTCCTCGGAGAGCACCGCCACCGGTCCGATCGCCTTGCTCATCCCCCACTTGCCGACCATCTGGCGGGCGATTTTCGTGAGCTGCTCGATGTCGGACTCGGCGCCGGTCGTGATCGTGCCGTAGACGAGCTCCTCGGCTACGCGGCCGCCGAGCGAGACCTCGATCTTCGCTTCGAGCTCCTCGAGCGAGTAGGAGACGCGGTCCGTGTCGGGTGTCGAGAGCGTCACCCCGAGCGCCATCCCGCGCGGGATGATCGAGACCTTGCGCACCGGGTCAGCGCCCTCGGTGAGCATCCCGACGAGGGCGTGCCCCGACTCGTGGTAGGCGGTGCGTTCGCGGTCGGCGCGCTCGAGCAGGATCCCGCGCGGTGAGCCGAGCAGCAGCTTCTCGAGCGAGTCGGTGAAGTCGCGCATCTCGACCGCGTCGTGGTTGCGTTTGGCGGCCAGCAGCGCGGCCTCGTTGGCGAGGTTGGCGAGATCGGCCCCGACCATGCCGGGCGTCGTGGCGGCAAGCACGTCGAGGTCCACATCGTCGGCGAGGGGCATCGAGCGGGTGTGGACCCGCAGGATCTGTGCCCGGCCGGCGCGGTCGGGGGGCTGCACCGCGACACGGCGATCGAAGCGCCCCGCCCTCAACAGCGCGGAGTCCAGGATGTCGGCCCGGTTGGTTGCGGCGATCACGACCACGGCCTGAGAGGATTCGAACCCGTCGAGTTCCGTCAGGATCTGGTCGAGCGTCTGCTCGCGCTCGTCGTTGGCGCCGCTGATCGCCGCCGAGCCCTGGCGCGAGCGCCCGATCGCGTCGATCTCGTCGATGAAGACGATGCTCGGCGCTGCCTCCTTCGCCTGCGAGAACAGATCCCGCACGCGGGAGGCGCCGACGCCGACGATCGCCTCGATGAACTCGGCCGCGGAGATCGAGAAGAAGGCCGCGTGCGCCTCGCCTGCGACGGCCCGCGCGAGCAGCGTCTTGCCGGTGCCCGGCGGCCCGTAGAGCAGGACGCCGTGGGGCATACGCCCGCCGAGACGGCCGTAGCGGTCGGGATCTCGCAGGAAGTCGACGATCTCCGAGAGTTCGGACTTCGCCTCGTCGATGCCTGCGACATCGTCGAACGTGACACGGATCGTCTGCGGATCGACGCGCCGCGCGCGCGAGCGCCCGAAGCTGCCGAGCGCGCCTGCCGCTCCGCCTCCCGCTGCGCGTTTCGCCAGCAACACGAACAGACCGACGATCAGCAGCGTCGGCCCGAACCCGAGCAGCAGCTCTGTCAGCAGCGACTGCCCCGGGTTCGGCGACTTGGCGTTGATCTCGACGCCCTTTTCCTGCAGCAGCGCTGATAGCTGGCTGCCGTTCCAGAAGCTCGGCACCTGTGTGGCGAACAGCTTCGTCGGCTTCGCGCTCTTGTCGCTCGGCGGGTAGGTGAGCTGTTCTCTGAACGTCCCTTCGACTGCGTCGCTCCGCGAGGAGATCGACTTGACCTTCCCCCCCTTGACCTGTTCGAGGAACACCGGGCTGAAGGGGATCGTGACGCGGCGTTCCCCGCCCTGCTGGAACAGGAACAACGACAGCCAGTTGAGCGCGATCAGCACGAGCACGAACCACAGGAAGCCCGGGCGGCGGTGCGGCGGGCGCCCGGTCGGCTGGGGCGGCATGCCGCGGCCGTCCGGCGCGGGCGCGACCTGCCAGCCGCGTTTGTCGCGCGGCAACGGCGGGCGACTGTCGCTGCGCTTGGCGTCAGGCTGCTCGGGCTGCTCGGCGGGCACCGCCCGCCATGCTACGACGCGGGGGGGTGCGGACGCTTCGGGACGGCCGGTGCGAAGATCGCGCGGATGAGCGCGCCGCTGAATCTGAACGGGAAGGGCTACGAAAAGGAGATGCTGCGTCTGCAGACGGAGCTCGTCTACATGCAGGAGTGGATCGTCGCGCACTCCCGCAAGCTCGTCGTGGTCTTCGAGGGCCGCGACACCGCCGGCAAGGACGGCGTGATCAAGCGGATCACCGAGTTCCTGAACCCTCGCACCTGCCGTCTGGCGGCCCTCCCGACTCCCTCCGAGCGCGAGCAGACGCGCTGGTACTTCGCCCGCTACGCCGCCGAGCTTCCGGCGGCCGGCGAGATCGTCCTGTTCAACCGCAGCTGGTACAACCGCGCCGGCGTCGAGCACGTGATGCGCTTCTGTAGCGAAGAGGAGTACGAGGAGTTCCTGCGCTTCTGCCCCCAGTTCGAGCTCTCACTCGAGAACGAAGGCATCACGCTGGTCAAGTACTGGCTCTCTGTCAGCGACGAGGAGCAGGAGCGCCGCTTCGAGAAACGGCTCGAGGACGCTCGGAAGCGCTGGAAGTTCAGCGAGGTCGACCTTCAGGCTCGCGCCCGCTGGGTCGACTACGCCGAGGCGAAGGACCGCATGTTCGCGCGCACCGACACGGATGCGAGCCCGTGGTTCGTAGTCGAGGCCGACGACAAGCGCACGGCGCGGCTGAACCTGATCAGCCACCTGCTGTCGCGGGTCCCGTACGAGCGCCTGCCGGCGCCCGAGGCCGTGAAGCTCCCGCCTCGCCAGCACCGGCCGTACGAGCGCCCGCCGCGCGAGCTCGAACGCCGGGTGCCCGACCTCTACACGGTCGACTGAGCGATTGACGAGGGCCGCGTGTTGCGGAGAGAATCGCCCGAGATGCCGGCAGCGACCCTGATCCGAGGACCCGAGGAGATCAGCGCGAGCTGGCTCGAGGAGGTCCTCTCCCGGGACGCCCTGGAGCTCATCGGCCGCGAAGCGATCGGCACGGGGCAGATGAGCCAGAGCCACCGCGTGCGCTTCCGGGAGGGCACCGGCGAGGAGGAGAGCGTGGTCGTGAAGCTCGCCTCGGAGGACCCCGCCAGCCGCGCGACCGGCTTCGGCATGGGCGCCTACCGGCGCGAGGTGGCTTTCTACCATGAGCTCGCGGGCCGGGTGGGCGGTCCGCTGGCGCGCTGCCACCAAGCCGTCTACGACGAGGGCGAGGGCTGGTTCACGCTCGTGCTCGAGGACGTGCGCGACGCTGTCCAGGGCGATCAGATCGAGGGCTGCGATGCGAGCCGCGCCGAGCGCGCGCTGAGCGCCCTGGCGAGCCTGCAGGCGCCGGTGATGGGGCACGACGCGGTCGGGGCCTCGGAGTACCTGAACCTGCCCAACCCGCTCGACCAAGCCCTGCTGACGCAACTGCTGCCCGCGTTCCTCGAGCGCTACGGGGCGCGCGTCAGCGACGAGCACGCCGCGCTGTGCAGGCGCTTCGTCGCAAGCCTCGACGGCTGGGCGGCCGACCGGCGCCCGCCGCTGGGGCTCGTGCACGGCGACTACCGCCTCGACAACCTCCTCTTCGGCCAGGACACGGTGACGGTGCTCGACTGGCAGACGGTCAGCTGGGGGCCGCCGCTCGTGGACGCCTCCTACTTCCTCGGGGGCTGCCTGCCGACGCCCGAGCGCCGCAGCCACGAGGAGCGGCTGCTGCGCGGCTACCACGAGCAACTGCTGGAGCGCGGCGTGCGGGGCCTGAGCTGGGAGCGCTGCTGGGAGGAGTACAGGCGCTCCTGCTTCCACGGGCTCGTGATGACGATCGCGGCCTCGATGATCGTCGAACGGACCGAGCGCGGCGACGAGATGTTCCTGACGTGGTTCGAGCGCAACGCCGCGCAGGCGCTGGACCTGGGGGCCGACGAGCTGCTGCCTCCGGCACGCGAGGGGCGCCCCCCGGCGCTGCGCCCGGCCCCCGAGGACGAGGGTCGCCACGAGCCGGGTCCCGAGGCGCTGTGGAACGAGAGCTGGTACTTCGACGCGGTCTCCGACGACGGCACGCTCGGCGTGTACGTGCGTCTCGGTCGCCTTCCCAACCAGGGCGTCGCGCTCTACACCGCGTGCATCTGCGGGCCGGGGCGCCCATCGGTGATGCTCGTGGACGCCGCCTCGCCCCTTCCCGCCGCCGAGGACGATGAGCAGGCGATCGAGACCGCCTCGTTCAGCGCCGCGCAGCGCTGCGAGCAGCCGCTCGAACGCTTCGCCGTGAGCGTGCGCGGCACGGCCGAGGCCCACGAGGACGCCGCCGCGCCGCTGCGCGCCGAATCCGGCGAGCCCGTCGAGGTCGAGCTCGACCTCGTCTGGGAGACCGATGGCATCCCCTACGCATGGCGCCCATCGACGCGCTACGAGATCCCGTGCCGCGTCAGCGGCACGGTGCGCGTGGGCGAGGAGGAGATCGCGTTCACAGGCCCCGGACAGCGCGATCACTCCTGGGGCTCGCGCGACTGGTGGGCGATCGACTGGATGTGGAGCGCCCTGCACCTCGACGACGGCACGCACACCCACGCGGTCGGCCTTCCCGAGATGCCCGGCTACGGAGTCGGCTACGTGCAGCACGGCGATGAGATCGAGGAGATCGAGACGGTCACCGCCGAGCACGAACTGGGCCCCGGGGGCCTGATCGCAGCCGCCAGCATCGCCTCCGCGCCGCCGCGGCTCGACCTGGACGTGCAGCCGCTGGCGTTCGGAGCGCTGCGCCTGGTGGCGCCCGACGGCCGGATCTCCCTGTTCCCGCGCGCGATGTGCCGTGTGCGCGCCGCCGACGGCCGGACGGGCATCGGCTGGGTGGAGTGGAACCGGGTACAGCGCTAGGGCGGCGGCGGGCGGGCGGGCGGCGCCATCACCGCGGATAGGGTGCGGGCATGGAGCACCGTTTCGACGGGCCGCGCTACACGGTGGGGATCGAGGAGGAGCTGATGATCCTCGACGCGTCCTCGCTCGACCTTGCGAGCGCGATCGATTCGATCCTGGGCGAGGATCCCCCGCACGGGGAGATCAAGCCCGAGCTGCTCGAGTCCGTGCTGGAGATCTCCACATCGCCGTGCGCCGACGTCGCCTCCGCCCACGCCGAGCTCGCGATGCTGCGCTCCCTGGTGGCGGAGCGCGCAGCCGAGCAGGGGCTGAGGATCGGGGCCTCCGGCACGCACCCCTTCGCGCGCTGGGAGGACCAGCGGGTGGTGAGCGACGACCGCTATCGGGGCTTGATCCGCTCGCTCGGGTTCGTAGCGCGCCAGGAGCTCGTGTTCGGCATGCACGTCCACGTCGGGATGGCGGACGCCGAGGAGACGATCTTCGTCGCCAACCACCTGCGTCCCTACGTCCCGCTCCTGATCGCCCTGTCCGCGAACTCGCCGCTCTGGCGCGGCGAGCCGACAGGGCTCGCGTCCAGTCGCGTGCCGATCTTCCGCGCCTTCCCCCGCGTCGGGCTTCCGCCCCGCTTCGCCGGCTGGCGCGACTTCGAGCAACGCGTCCAGACGCTGGTCGACGGGGGCGTGATCGAGGACTACACCTACCTCTGGTACGACGTGCGCCCGCACCCGCGCCTCGGCACGATCGAGATCCGGGCGATGGACTCCCAGACGCGCCTCGAGCACACCGTCGCGCTGGCGGCGCTCGTCGTCTCGCTCGTGAAGCTGCTGACCGAGCAGGCGCAGGCCGGGACGGAGACCGCCGAGGAGCCGTGGGAGCTGATCGACGAGAACCGCTGGCTTGCCGCCCGCCACGGTCTCGACGCCGAACTGGTGGACCGCGAGGGCGGCCGCCGGCCCGCGCGCGAGCTGACTGAGGAGCTGCTGAGGAGGCTTCGCCCCCACGCCGCCGAGCTGGGCTGCGAGGAGCAGCTCGACGGCATCGATGACCTGCTGCGCGCCGGCAACGGCGCGCAGCGGCAGCAGATGGTGTTCGAGGCCAACCGCGACCTGCGCGAGCTGATGGGTGAGATCGTCGAGCACACGGCCGGAACGGCGTAGCCGTGGCCGAGGAGTTCGTGCACGAGCTGCGCGTCCGCTACGGCGAGTGCGACCCGCAGGGGATCGTCTTCAACGCCAACTACCTCCTCTACTTCGACGTCGCCTTCACCGAGCTCTGGCGCGCGGCCGTCGGTCCCTGGCTGGAGATGGTGGACCGCGGTATCGACGCGGTCGTCGCGCACTCCGAGCTGGATTTCCGCGCCCCGGCGCGCTTTGACGACGTGCTCTCGCTGCCGGTCCGGATCCGCAGCCTCGGCCGGACCGCGATCACGACCGAGATCGACGTGATGCGCGGCGCGGACGTCCTGGTCGCCATGCGGGCCCGCCATGTCTGCGTCTCGACCGAGACGTGGGCCAAGACGGAGGTACCGGATTGGGTGCGCGAGGGCCTGGAGCGCTTCCTCGTCTCCTAGATGACCCACTCGGTCCCAGGCTCACGGGCGGTGGGCTCTCAGCGTTCTCTCAGCTTTCACACAGCCGCCCTGAAGCGCGACCGCCGATCCTGGCGATCATGCGAACAGAACGAGGGAGCGCCGTGATGACAGCAGACGAGGGCGTCGAGGCAGGTGCGGGCACGACCAGCCGGGTGCTGGTCGTGGACGAC
Source organism: uncultured Solirubrobacteraceae bacterium (assembly GCA_963738815.1). GTDB lineage: Bacteria > Actinomycetota > Thermoleophilia > Solirubrobacterales > Solirubrobacteraceae > Palsa-744. The sequence goes on along the minus strand of CAVTXW010000010.1, from coordinate 260,748 downwards.
GAGCCGAGCATCGTCGAGGTGATCTCGATGGCGCTGCGCTTCCAGGGCTTCGAGGTCGAGACGGCGGCGACCGGCCGCGACGCGATCGCAGCCGTCTCGCGCTTTCACCCGGACCTGATGGTGCTCGACGTGATGCTCCCCGACATCGAAGGCTTCGAGGTCGCCGCACGCCTCGGCTCCCAGCGCTCGGGCGTGCCGATCATCTTCCTGACCGCGCGCGACTCCACCGAGGACAAGGTTCGCGGGCTCACGGGCGGCGGCGACGACTACATGACCAAGCCGTTCAGCCTCGAGGAGCTGGTGGCGAGGATCAGGACGATCCTGCGCCGCACCGGCCAGGCGGCCGAGGAATCCGGCCGCCTGCAGTTCGCCGACCTGGAGCTCGACGAGGAGTCCCACGAGGTGCGCCGCGGCGGCGAGACGATCGAGCTGACCGCGACCGAGTTCCGGCTGCTGCGCTACCTGATGCTGAACCCGCGCCGCGTGCTGACGCGCGCGCAACTGCTCGATCACGTCTGGGACTACGACTTCGGCGGCGACGGGCGCGTGCTGGAGACCTACATCAGCTACCTGCGCAAGAAGCTCGACGCGCACGGTCCCCCGCTGATCAGGACCGTGCGCGGCGTCGGCTACGGGCTGCGGACGCCACGCGACTGATGTCATCGCTGCGCGCCCGCGTGCTGGCGAGCGTGCTGGTGCTGGCGGCGATCGGGATGATCGCTGTCGCGGCCGTGACCTACGCCGAGCAGCGGTCGTTCCTCTACTCGCGACTCGATCAGCAGGCTCGCGGCGCCGAGCCCTACATGTCGCGGCTGCTCGACAGCAAGGGCTTCGGCGTTCCGGCCGGGCAGCAGTTCGGCGGGCAGGGCCCGGGACGGGACTTCCACGGCGGCGGCGCGCCGCCCGGCTTCAACCCCCCGCCCGGCACCTACGGGCAGCGCCGCGACGCCGCCGGCCACGTGATCGGGCACGAAAACTTCAACTACGGGCAGAGCTCGGTGTCAGAACCGAAGCTGCCGGCGAACATCCCGCTCAACACGTTCACGACCGTCGACTCCGTGTCCTCGGGCGGGCCTCACTACCGCGTCTACGCACGCCAGGACCCCGAGGACAGCGGCATCACGGTGGTGGCGGTCCCGCTGAGCGAAACCGACCAGACCCTGCACAGGCTCCTGCTCGTGGAGGCGCTCGTGATCGCCGTGGCGCTGATCGCCCTCGGAGCGACGGCGTTCTTCGTCGTGCGCCTGGGGCTCCGGCCGCTGAGCCGCATCGAGGTCACGGCGGGGCAGATCGCCGCGGGCGACCTGTCGCGGCGCGTCAGCCCCGCGACCCCGAAGACGGAGGTCGGACGGCTGGGGCTCGCGCTCAACGCGATGCTCGACCGGCTCGAGCAGGCGTTCGCGGCACGCACGGCGAGCGAAGAGCGCCTGCGCCGCTTCCTCGCCGACGCCTCGCACGAGCTGCGCACCCCGCTCGCCTCGATCCGCGGCTACGCCGAGCTGTTCCGCCTCGGCGCGGTGAGCGAGCCCGACGAGCTGGCGAACGCGATGCGGCGCATCGAGGACGAGTCCGGGCGCATGGGCGTTCTGGTGGAGGATCTGCTGGCGCTCGCGCGCCTCGACGAGCACCCGGAGCGCGAGCCGCAGCCGGTTGACGTGGCTGCGCTCGCGCGTGACGCGGTCCAGGACGCCCGCGCGCGGGCACCCGAGCGCGAGATCGCGCTCAGCGCGGACGGTGCCGCAATGGTCTCCGGAGACCCGCTGCAGCTGCGCCAGATCTTCGCCAACCTCCTTGGCAACGCGATCGTGCACACTCCGAGCGGGACCCCGATCGAGGTATCGGTGGCAACGCGCGCGGCCACCGTCGTCGTGGACGTGCGCGACCACGGCTCCGGTATCGCCGCCGCGGAGCGCGAGCGTCTCTTCGAACGCTTCTGGCGCCGCGAGGGCGGGCGCGAGCGCGGGCGCGCCGGCGCCGGCCTCGGCCTTGCGATCGTCGAGGGCGTTGTGCACGCGCACCACGGGTCGATCGAAGTTCAGGACGTCCCCGGCGGCGGCGCGTCGTTCGTGGTGACGCTTCCCGCCCGCACCGCTACCTGAACCGATCCTCATCGCACGCTCAGCTGGCTCTGAGGTACGCGCGCTTTCCTGATCTACGTGCAGATCACGGCCCTCGCCACCGCAACCGGCCCCCACCTCTTCTGGCTCGTCAGCCGCGCGGCCGGGATCGCGGCGCTGATCCTCTCGAGCGGCGGCGTGTGCGTCGGCCTCCTGATGGGGACGCGCCTGCGGGCACGCCGGGGCGCGGAGCTGCGCGTCGCCCACGAGGCCCTGTCGCTCGCCACCCTGGCCGCGATCGCCGTGCACGGCCTCACCCTGCTCGGCGACGCCTTCCTGCGGCCCTCGCTGGCAGACATCTCCGTCCCGTTCGTCAGCGGCTACCACACGTTCTGGACCGCGGCGGGGATCGTCTCCTTCTGGGCGCTGGCCCTGCTCGGCCTCTCCTACTACATGCGCGCGCGGATCGGCGTCCAGCGCTGGCGCCGCCTGCACCGGCTCGCGGCGCTCGCCTGGGTGCTCGGTCTCGCGCACTCGCTCGGTGAGGGCACGGACTCGGGGCAGACCTGGTTCCTGGTGATGGTCGCGATCACAACCCTCCCCGCGCTGCTCGCACTCGCAGCGATCTGGGCCCGCCGGTGGACCGCCGCCGGCAGGGCCGGCGCCACCGCACGGACGGGCGCACCCACCCCTCGACCCGCAACGGAGCAACCATGAGCCCGACGCCCCCTGAACCCGCACCGAAGGACAGCAGCCGGCTCGGCGCGCGCCAGCTCGCGCAGGCCAAGCGCGAGGCGATGGCGCGCCGGGCGAAGAGGATCCGCGTATGGGTCGCGGCCACGACCGCGTCGCTCTTCCTCGCCGCGTTCCTCGTCGTCTACGTCCAGCTCGCCTCCGGCCACGACCCCGGGCTGGTCGCGAGCGCCCAGCGCCGCGCAGCCGCGTCGAGCGGATCGTCGAGCAGCAACGCGGAATCCGGCACGGGCACCGGCAGCGGCGAATCCTCCTCGACCGGCGAATCGTCCTCGTCGAGCGAATCCTCCGGCGAATCGAGCTCGTCGGCGAGCGAAGCCGAATCCGAATCCGAATCGAGCGGGTCCTCAGAACTCAGGACCTCCCAGTCGTGAGTCGCGAGACGGTCCTTCGCTTCGATTGCTTCGGCGGGCGCTGCGCCGTGTACGTCGAAGGCGACGCCGAGGAGACGGCGGGGCAGGCTGCGGAGCGCGCCCGGGCGGCGCTCCTGCGCTGGCACGGCGCCTTCACCCGCTTCTCCGCCGCTAGCGAGCTGTCGATGTTGAACGCCGATCAGCGCGAGCAGGTCCCGGCGACGCCGCTGATGGCGCGCCTCGCCGCGACCGCCCGCGAGGCGGCCGAGCGGACCGGCGGGCTCGTCGACGCCACGCTCGCCGCAGAGCTGGCACAGGCCGGCTACGGCGGCGAGCTCCGCGCCACGCTGCCGCTCGGTCTGGCCCTGGCGCTGGCGCCGCTCCGCGCGCCCGCCGGTTCGGCGCCCGCCCGGCGCTGGGAGCGGCTCGAGGGCAACGAGGCCGCCGGTCTCGTGCGCCGCCCGCCTGGCCTCGCGCTCGACAGCGGCGGGCTCGCGAAGGGCATGTTCGCCGACGAGCTGGCCGCGACCCTCGGCGCGCACCGCAGCTTCGCGATCGACTGCGCCGGCGACCTGGCGGTCGGCGGCGCCGCCGACCTCGCGCGCGTTGTCGGGGTCGAGAGCCCCTTCGACGGCGAGGTGCTCCACCGGCTCTCGATCCGCGCCGGCGGCGTCGCCACGAGCGGGATCGGCAGGCGCAGCTGGCTCGGAGCCGACGGGCGCCCGGCGCACCACCTGCTCGACCCCGCGACCGGCAGGCCCGCTTTCACCGGGGTGGTCCAGGCGACCGCGCTCGCGCCGACGGCGACGCTCGCCGAGATCCACGCCAAGGCCGCCGTCCTCAGCGGGCCGCAGCACGCACCGGGCTGGCTGCCCTGGGGCGGCGTGCTCGTGTTCGACGACGGCTCCCACCGCGTCGTCGAGCACGAGCAGGCCCTCTCCCCGCAGGACGCGGACCCGGCCGAGCCGCTCGCGGCGCCCGCGGGCTGAGCAGGCGGCGGCCGCTCAGCGGGGGCCGAAGACGGCGCCGCTGCCGGCCCGCAGCTCGGCCCCGCCGAGCCCGAAGGCGGCCGCGAGGTGCGGCGTGAGCTCCTCCGCCGGCAGCGGGCGGGAGAAGTAGAAGCCCTGGCCCAGGGCGCATCCCTGCTGCGCCAGGTACTCGAGCGTGTCCGCGCGCTCGATGCCCTCGGCGACGACGGTCATGCCGAGGTTCCGCGCGAGGTCGATCGTCGCGCGGACGATCGCGCGGTCGCGGTCGCTCGTAAGGATGTCGGTGACGAACGAGCGGTCGATCTTCAGCTCGGTCGCAGGCAGCTCGGCGAGGTACTCGATCGACGCGTTGCCGGTGCCGAAGTCGTCGATCGCAACCCCGGCGCCCATCCGGCGCAGCGCCTCGAGCACGCGCACGCCACGGTCGGGGTCCGCCATCGCGGCGCTCTCGGTGACCTCGACCACCAGCTGCTCGGCCGGCACGCCCCGCTCTCGCAGAAGGGCCTCCACGCGCTCTGCCAGCTCGGCGTCGAGCAGGTTCCGGGCCGAGAGGTTGATCGCGATCTCGAGGACGATCCCGCGCCGCCGCCACGCGACCGCCTGGGAGAGCGCCTGGTCGAGCACGCTCATCGTCAGCGGGCCGATCAGCGAGGTCTGCTCGATCAGAGGGATGAAACGGTCGGGGGCGAGCAGCCCAAGCTCCGGATGACGCCAGCGCACGAGCGCCTCGACGCCGGTGATGCGCCTCGTCTGGAGATCCACCTTCGGCTGGTAGTGGAGCGTGAACTCGCCCGCCGCGAGCGCGCCGCGGACCTGGCCGAGCAGCTTCAGCCGTCCGGCGTCTGAGCTCTCCATGCGCGGCGAGTAGACCTCGATCCTCGAGCCGTGGGAGCGGGCGTGGGCCAGCGCGAGGTCGGCGCGCTGCAGCAGCACGCCCGCGTCGTCGGCGTGCTCGCCGAGGACCGCCACGCCGACGCTGGCCTCCACGTCGAGGGCCACCTCGTTCAGCTCGACGGGCGGCTCCAGCGCGCGCAGGGCGTCTTCTGCACGCTCGCGCGCGAGCACGCTCGTGGCGTCGCCGGGGCACAGAATCGCGTACTCGTCGCCGCCGAGGCGTGCCGCGACGGCGCCCTCGAAGCGCCGGTCCAGGCGGCGCGCAACCTCGCGCAGCACCTCGTCGCCGCTGTCGGCGCCAAGCGTGTTGTTGATCGCGCTGAAGCGGTCGAGGTCGAGCATCAGCACCGCCACGCCCTCGCCACGCCGCGCGGCGCGCTCCACCTCTTCGACGAACAGGGTCCTGTTCGGGAGCCCGGTCAGCGGGTCGTACCGCGCGAGGCGGTAGTTCTCCGCGGCCTGACGGCGAAGCCGCCGCGAGGCCCGCGCCACGATCCGGTAGAGCACAGCCCACAGCAGCCCCAGCCCGATCGCGAGCAGGAGCGCGATCATGCGCTTGTCGCGCTGCACGGCGGCGGCAACCGGCCCGTAGCTGAGGTAGATCTCGAACGCTCCCGCCGGGCGCCCGCCGGCGGTGAAGCGCAGCGGCACGTAGACCTCGATCAGCTCGCCGAGCCCGACCTCGCTGGCTGTCTCACTGCCCTTGGTCGGATCCACGAGCTGCGCGCCGGCGGGGTGGCCGTCCAGCGCGGCCTCGAGGTCGTCGCTCGGCACCGGCGAGCGGCCGATCAGGGAGTGGTCCTCGGAGTAGACGATCTCGTGGGCCCCGTTCCAGACCTTGATCCGGGCCAGGTCCTGCCCGACCGACGGCTCGTTCAGGCGGGCATCGAGGTCGCGGACCTGCGCGGCGTCGAGGCCCTCCCGCAGGCTCGCGGGAGTAAGAGTCGGCTGCACCCCGAGGCGGGCGATGATGCGCGCCGAGCGCGTGGCGTCGGTGAGCGTGCGGTCGACGACCTGGCCCTGAAGAACGCGGGCGAGGATCAGCCCGAGGGCGATCATCGGGAGCAGGCTGAGCAGCGCCACCTGCCGCGTGAGGCTGAGGCGTCCGATCAGGGTCTTTGAACGCCCGAGGACGCGCATGCGACCTTTTCGGCAGATGGGGCCTGCTGCTTCAGTCCCGGGGCCGCGCACCGGACCGGCCGTAGATCGTCTCGCGCCGCCGCGGCGGCGCGAGACGTCAGGACCCGGAAGCGCCCTCGGGCCGGGCCTGGCCCACATGCTCGGCAGCGGCAGCGGCCGGCGCGCCGGCGCGCTCACCGGCCGGCAGCGCCAGCAGCGCAACAGCGAACGCACATCCGACAAGCGCTGCTGCGATCCAGAAGGCGAGGTGATAGCCCCCGGTCAGCGCCGCCGCCGTCTCGTGGCCGCCGTGGCTGAGCGAGCGCGTACGGGACTCGGCAAGGGTGGCGAGCACGGCCAGCCCGAGCGCGCCGCCGACCTGGGCGGTGGTGTTGACGAGCCCCGACGCGAGGCCCGCGTCCTCCTGGGTCGCTCCGAACATCGCGACGTTCATGAGCGCCGGGAAGGCGATGCCGGCGCCGATCCCCAGCAGCGCCATCGAGGGGAGCACGTCCCGGACGTAGCTGCCGTGGACTCCCGCGCGGGCGAACAGCACCAGCGCAAGCACGATCAGCGGCATCCCGGCCAGCAGTGCGTTGCGCGCGCCGAAGCGGGTGACGATGCGCTCGGAGTAGCGGATCGAGAGCGTCCCCATCGCGACGGTGACCGGCAGGAAGGAGAGCCCGATCTCGAGCGCGTCGTAGCCGAGAACGCGCCGAAGGTAGAGCGCGCCGAGGAAGAACAGCCCGAACATCCCGGCGACCGACAGGATCTGGATCCCGTTCGCAGCCACGACCGGACGCGAGCGGAAGATGCGCAGCGGCACGAGCGGATGAGCCGCGCGCGACTCCCGCAGGAGGAACCCGGCCAGCAGGCCCACGCTCAGCGCACCCAGGGCGAGCGTGCGGCCGTCGCCCCAGCCGTGCGCCGCGGCGGGGCCGACGATCGCGTAGACGCCGACCATCAGCGAGGCCACGATCAGCACGGCTCCGGGAGCGTCCGCGCCGCGCTCGAGCCCGATCCCCCGCTCGGCGTCGATCAGGCGGCGCGCGAGCAGCGCGGTGATGATGCCGATCGGGACGTTCACGAAGAAGATCCAGTGCCAGTCGATCGCCTGCGTGATCACGCCGCCGAGCAGCAGGCCCACCGAACCGCCGGCCGAGGCGACGAACGCGTAGGTGCCGATCGCCCGCGCCTGCTCGCGCGGCTCGGGGAACATCGTGACGATCATGCCGAGGATCACGGCGGAGGTCATCGCGCCGCCGATGCCCTGCACGAACCGCGCCCCCACGAGCAGAGCCTGGCTCTGCGCGAGCCCGCACGCGAGCGACGCGAGGGTGAAGACGCCGATCCCCACCAGGAACACGCGCCGGCGGCCGACGAGGTCGCCGAACCGGCCGGCGAGCAGGAGCAGCCCGCCGAAGGAGATCAGGTACGCGTTCACGACCCAGGCCAGCGCGGCGTTCGAGAAGTGGAGCTCGTCCTGGATCGAGGGCAGCGCGACGTTGACGATGGTCACGTCGAGCACGATCATGAGCATGCCGGCGCAGAGCACGTACAGCGAGGCCCAGCGCCGGTCCCGGGCTGGCGCCGTCATGCGTCCAGCGCCTGCGCGATCCGTTCGAGGCCGACGCGCGTCCCGTGCTCGCGCGGTCCGGGACCGTCGTGTCCGTCGAGGTACACGCCCTGCTCGGTGTAGGCGAGGGCCGTGCCATCCTCCACCGGGCGCAGTTCGACCGTGCTCACGGACACCGAGATGCGGTCCTCCTCGCGGTACATCTCGTAGGTGTAGACGATCCGCTCGCCTTCGACGATGTCCTGGTAGAGCGCGCGGTAGCTGTAGCGTGCGCCATCGGGACCGTCGGCCTCGAAGCGCTCGGTGCCGCCGACACGGAAGTCGAGGTCGATGCGATCGGAGCCCATCTCCGGCGGCCCGAACCACTTCGCCTTCTGCTCCACGTCGGCGAAGGCCCTGAAGACCCGCGCAGGCTCCGCGGGGTAGGTCCTCTCGATCACGAACGTCGCGTGCTCGGTGGATCGCTCGCTCATCTGCGTCTCCTCTCTGTCTGGGAAGTCGGGGTCGGGGTCGGCCGGCGCTCCATGCCGGCCTCCGGGGTCGGGGTCGGCCGGCGCTCCATGCCGGCCTCCGGAGCGGGGTCGGCCGGCGCTCCATGCCGGCCTCGGAAGCCGGGGTCGGCCGGCGCTCCATGCCGGCCTCCGGGTTCTCGGCGAGATAGGCGCCGAGCCTGTCGAGGCGGCGCTCCCACTCGTCCCGGCGCTCGGAGATCCAGCCCTCGGCTTCGCGCATCGCCGCCGGGCGCATGCTGCAGCGGCGCACGCGGCCGACCTTCTTCGATGCGACGAGACCGCTCGCTTCCAGCACCTGCAGGTGCTGCACGACCCCGGGCAGCGAGATCGCGAGCGGACGCGCCAGCTCGCTGACGCTCGCCGGGCCCTGGCTCAGGTGTTCGACGATCCGGCGCCTGGTCGGGTCGCCGAGCGCGTGGAACATCTGCTCGACGGGGTCGCGTTGGTTAAGCATCCACTTAAGTATGGCATACTCGCCGGCGATGCGCGCGCTCGTCCAGAGAGTCTCCCGGGCGAGCGTCCGCGTGGCGCCCCGGGAGGCGCCGGTGAGCGCCATCGGGCCCGGGCTCCTGGTGCTGCTCGGCGTCAGCCGCGAGGACGGTCCCGAGCAGGCGGAGCGGCTCGCGGCGAAGGTGCGCGCCCTGCGTGTGTTCGGAGACGCGGAAGGCAACATGAACGAGCCGCTCGGCGAGCGCGAGATCCTCTGCGTGAGCCAGTTCACGCTCTACGGCGACGCGCGCCGCGGCAACCGCCCGAGCTTCGTCGCCGCCGCCCCGGGGGCGGAGGCCGAGCCACTCTACGAGCTGTTCTGCCGTCTGGCCGGCGCCGAGCGGGGCGTGTTCGGGGCGCACATGGAGGTCGAGCTCGTGAACGACGGTCCCGTCACTTTGATGCTCGAGGCCTAGGCGGACGGCTTCGGCGGGCGCGCGCGGCGGCTGTCGCCTCGCCCCCGTTGGCCTCCAGGGCCGTCGCCGAGCCTCCCCTCGAGCGCGCCGCCCACCGCTCCGCCCACGCCTGGAGCGGCTCCAGCCCTGCGAGCAGGCGCTCGCCCTCGTCGCTCAGCAGATAGCCGCTCTCGGAGCGCTCCACGATCCCGGCTGCGCGCATCTCGGCCAGGCGCTGGTTGAGCACGCTCGAGGACATCCCGTCGCAGCGCTCCTGCAGGCCCCGGAACGAGAGCGCCCCCTCGCGCAGCTCCCACAGCAGCCGCAGCGCCCAGCGACGGCCGAGCAGGTCGAGCAGCGCCATCACCGGGCGGCCGCTGCGCGAGCCGCGAACGGCCGCCCCCGGCGTGGGTGGGCGCTCGCTCACCTGCGCCCCCGCGGCCCCGGCGCACACGAGCATGCGCTTCTGAAACCGAAGCGATACGCTTCACCACGACGCTGCTGTGAAAATCGAAGCACGACGAGGAGAGTCTAGATGACCGCCGCCGCAGCCCCACGAATCGCCCCCCTCGAGCCGCCCTATGCGCCCGAGGTCGCCGAGCAGCTCGCGCGCTGGATGCCTCCCGGGGCCGAGATCGAGCCGCTCGCGCTGTTCCGGACGCTGAACGTGCACGGAGAGCTGGCGAGCCGCATGCGCCCGCTGGGAGCCGGGATCCTCGGCTCGCGGGCGACGGTGCCGCTCGCGCTGCGCGAGCTGATGATCGACCGCACGTGCGCGCTCGCGGGCGCCGAGTACGAGTGGGGCGTGCACGCGAGCGCGTTCGGCGCGGCTGCCGGCCTGGACGAGGCTCGCCTGCACGCGACCGCGATGGGCGGCTCGCGCGAGGCGCTCTGGGACGCCGAGCAGTCGGCCGTGCTGCGGCTCGCCGAGGAGCTCCACGAGACCAGCACGATCAGCGACGGGCTCTGGGACGAGCTGAGCGCCCGCTTCAGCGAGCAGCAGATCATCGAGCTGATCGTGACCGCCGGCTGGTACCACGTGATCGCCTACGTGTGCAACGGCCTGCGCGTGCCGCTCGAGACATGGGCGGCGCGGTTCCCCGGCGCCTAGCTCCTCAGGGCGCGGGCAGCGTCCCGGCGAGCTTCGCTCCCGCCGCTTCGCCGGATGCGTGCGCGGGAGCGGTGCCCGACGTCGCCCAGGACGCCGCGAGGGTCGCCCCTCCCGCCACGCTGCCCGGGATCGTCAAACGCGCGCTCACCGACTGCCCGCCGGCTGACGGGAAGGTCACCGTCCCGCTCACGGGCACGCCGGGGATCAGCTCGTCGCCGCGCAGCGTCAGCGAGGATCCATCGGCCGCGACCTTGACCGTGCCCCCATGCAGCCCGCGGTCCCTGCGGTCTTCGGTCGCTGCCCAGCGGGCGATCGCGTCCCCGGCCGTGTCGATGGCCGCGGCGGCCATCCGCAGGGAGCCGGGTGGCGCGCTCGTGCCCGGGTCAGGCGTCAGCGGCGGCTGCGCCGCGAGGCTCGCAGGGAACACACCCACGGCGTGGATCGGAGGCACGCTCGATGCGCACGACGCGTCGAGCGAGGCGAGCGCGGCGGGCTGTTCCACGAACGCCCGCACCAGCTCTCCGCCGCATTCGGTGTCGCCCTCCCCCACGACGTGCGTCGAGTTCGCGAGCTCGACGAAGCGCGCGTCGCCGCCGAGCGCGGGCAGCTCTCCCGGTACATCTGCCGGGGGCGTCCACGTGTCGAGCTCGCCGCCGAGCACGAGCACCGGGAGCGTGCTTCCCAGCAGCGGCCGCTGCGGGGGCGCCGGGGCCTCCGCGCGTTCGGGCGAGGGCCAGCGCAGGCAGGCCGTGTAGGACTCGGTGTTCTGGTCCTGCGCCACCCACTCGGCGGTCGTGAAGGGGGCGAACGTCCCGGCGGGCAGCGACGCCTCGGCGGCGGCCAGCTGGGCGGCGCGCACCGGCGGCGCGGCCCCCATGTCGAACAGCTGCGGGTAGTCGAGGCAGCCGACGGCGAAGTAGAGAGGGACGGAGTATTCGGTGACGGGGAGCCCGAAGTAGGCCTCGTCGACAGCGAGCCTCTGTGCGTAGAGCCTCAGTAGCGGCGCGGCCTGGCCGTCTTCGAGCGCCGCGCGTGCGGCCGCGTCCAGCTGGCGGTAGACCTGCCCGTCGGCGGCTGCGTCGTTGACGAGATCCACGAGCCCGGCCGTGTCCATCGTGACCCTTTCGAGCCGTCCCGCCGGGCCGGGAACCGTGCCTTTGAGTGGTTTCGAGCGCATGCTCGCCGCCAGCTGCCCGATCCGCGTCCAGACTGGAACGTGCTCGGCCTCGGCGCACGCGGACGACCGCGCGCAGGCCGCCTCGAAGTCCCCCGGCATCGCGGCGACCGTGCTGCGGTACCAGGGGTCCAGGCCGACGAGCGAGTAGGTCGAGTCGAGTGTCAGGCTGCGGACCATGCCCGGGAAGCGAGCGGCGAACGCCTGGGCGAAGAACGAGCCGTACGAGTCCCCGTAGAGGTCGATCTTCGAGATGGAGAGCGCCTGCAGCACCGCCGCCATGTCCCTGCTCGCCGCGGCCGTGTTGAACAGGTCCGAGGCGTGCACGGGCGCGCCGCCGCGGTAGTGCCAGCGCTGGTTGAGCGATGCGGCACATTCGCCGACGACGCGCTGGAACGCCGCCGTGCCCGTCGCTCCCGAGAACGTCTGCAGCGCGGGGCAGCGCAGCGCCGCCGATCCGCCGGTGCCGCGGTTGTCGATCGCGAGCAGGTTCCAGCGTTCGAGCAGCGCCCCGTACATCGGCGCGTATCCGGCCGGCGCTCCCCCCGAGCTGTAGAGCACGGATTCGCCCGAGGGATAGCCCGGGCCGCCCTCGACAGGGACGACGGTCCCCTGCGCCGGACCCGCGCTCGCCGGATAGAAATGGAAGGCGATCCCGATCTCCGGGCTCGCGGCGGAGCTCCGGTCCAGAGGCACCTTGAGCGTCCCGCAGTAGGCGAGCGGCCGCTGCGAGCATCGCACGAGCGTCTGCGTTCCGAGCTTCAGCTTCGCGCCTCCGCTCCCGCCGCGCGGGGCTCCGCGTCCCGCGGCCGTGCCCGGCCATGCCCCACACAGCGCTGCCAGCACGGCGGCCGCTACGGCCAGTCGCCGCCCCGCGCCGGGCCGGTCGCGTGCGAAGGCCCGAGGCGCCCGCGCGCCGGGCCGAACCGGTTCGAAGCTCGCATGCGTCGGTGCCACGCGGGCCCGAGTCTATGCCCCTCGCGGCTCAGCCTCCCGCGAGCAGCCGCCCCAGCTCGACGGCGGCGACGCCGAGCACGAGGGTCCCGATCAGGTTGGCCGCGACGCGCCGGCGCAGCCGGTGGCGGGCGAGCCGCTCGCTGTCGAGGATCCAGGTCGAGAAGGTGGTGTAGGAGCCGAGCGCCGCGGTCGCGCTCAGCAGGTAGGCGTCTCCCGCCACGCCCGCGCCCGCCAGCAGCCCGAGGGCGAACGAGCCGCTCACGTTCACCGCGAGCGTTCCGAGCGGGAAGCCCGCGTCGGAGTCGCGCGGAAAGAGGCCGTGCACCACGAAGCGCGCCACGGACGCGAGTCCGCCGATCGCGCCGACACCCGCCCACAACGCGAGCGAGCTCACGAGGAGCCGACTCTCCGCGCCGAGAACCTTCGCGCCGCGCCCATCCCGAGCAGCAACGCGGCGGCGCCGGCGGCGATGCTCGCGGCGGCGTATCCGCACGCAAGCCCGAGCCCCGTGTGTTCGTAGAGATGGATCAGCTCCAGCGCGAAGGTGGAGAAGGTGCTGAGCGCGCCGCACACGCCCGTCGCGGCGAACGCGCGCGCGTACATCGTGCTGGGGTGGTGCCGGCCGAGCCAGACGACCGTGTACCCCAGAAGCGCTGCGGCGAGGAGGTTGACGGCGAACGTCGGCCACGGCCAGGCCCCCGGGGACGGGGCCAACCCCTGCTCGATCGCGCCGCGGGCGAGCGCCCCGAGCAAGCCGCCGGCGAACACGGCGCCCAGCTCGCGCACGTCCACCGCCACGACGGCGGCAGGCTGACCCTCCTCAATCGCATCGATATCCGGCTCGCGTTCCACGGATGGACCTCACTCATCTCGGTGATGGGAGTAGAAGCCATCAGCGGCCGGAACCGCGGTTATGGAGCGGGCCTCATCGCTGCGGGGGAGCAGCATAGCGGCGGCGCGCCGCCCCATTCGGGCGTGATCGCCCAGACCGCGCCGCCGGTGCAATGCGGTCGTCTGGAGACGATGGAGCCCGCACGAACTGATAGACCCCGCCGGATGAGGGAGACCCCGCCGCCGTCCGCGCGAGAGCCGGCGCCCGCGAGGGTGGGCCGGGGCCGCCGTCGCGCCGGGATCGCGCTGCTCGCGCTGCTGATGGCCGGGCTGGTCGCCTTCGCGCTCACGCGGCTGAACCTCTCCCACGTCGGGCACGCGCTGATCAACGCCAACCCCGCTTGGATCGTGCTCGCTGTGGTGTTGATGGCGCTCTCGCTCGTGCTGCGCTCGGTGTCGTGGTACGAGACGCTCCGAGCCGCGCTGCCGCAGACCGCGATCAACTGGTTCGCCGTCGTGCGCGCGACGATGATCGGCGTCATGACCTCGGCGGTCTTCCCCGGCCGTCTCGGAGAGCCGATGCGCGTGGTCGTGCTTAGCCGCCGCATCGATGAGCCGCAGCGCGTCGTGCTCCCCGTCGTCGCGGGCACGGTCTTCTCACAGACGCTGATGAACCTCGTGGCGCTGGCCGTCCTCGCCGTGGTGACGCTGAGCGCGGTCCCGCTCCTCGGCGGTCATGTCACAGGCGTGATCGTCGCGCTGACGATCCCGCTCGCGGTCACGCTGCTCGTGATCGCCGGCCCGCGCCTGCTCTCGCTCGGGCGCCTTTCGCCCTCGAAACGGCTGCAGGCGGCGGCGCTGCTGTTCGAGCGGCTGCTGCGCGACGCACGGCGCGGCCTGGTCGTGTTCGCCCGCCCCCGCCACGGCGCGCCCGCCCTCGCGACGCAGCTGCTCGCTTGGGCGCTGCAGTGGCTCGCCTGCTACTCGGTGCTGCTCGCGCTGCACCTCGAGCACGAAGCCGGGGTCTCAGCGGCCGCGGCGATCCTGCTCGCCGTCAACGTCAGCGCGGTCCTGCCCGCGACGCCCTCGAACGTCGGCGTCTTCCAGGCGGCTTGTCTGGTCGTGCTCGCCGCCTACGGCGTCGGGGCGGGGGTCGCGCTCGCCTACGGGATCATCCTGCAGGCGGTCGAGGTCGTCACCGCGCTCGGCCTCGGCATCCCCGCGCTGCTGCGCGAGGGCCTCACCTGGGGCGATCTGCGGCGGCGCGCCGAGGAGGCCGAGGAGGAGGAACGGGAGTCGATCGCCGACGAGGCCGGCATGGAGCGCCGGCCGAACCCCTTGACCAAAGGCTCAGCCGGCGAGGGCGCGGAGTGACTGCTTGAGCGAGCGCGTCGTCTGGAGCACAGCCGTCGGCTCGTAGCCGCAGTGGGCCATGCAGTTGTCGCAGCGCGGGTCGCGGCCGCGCCCGTACTTCTCCCATTCGGTCGTCTCGATCAGCTCTTTGTAGGTCTCCGTGTAGCCGTCGGACATCAGGTAGCAGGGACGCTGCCAGCCGAACAGCGAGTAGCTCGGGATCCCCCAGGCGGTGCAGTCGAAGTCGGCCTTGCCCTCGAGGAAGTCGAGGAACAGGGGGCTGTGGTTCAGCCGCCAGCGCTTGCGGCGCCCGCCGGCGAACGCCTCGCTGAACAGCTCGCGGGTCTGCCTGACACCGAGGAAGTGGTCCTGGTCGGGCGCTTTCTCGTACGCGTAGGCGGGCGAGATCATCATCTCGTCGACCTCGAGGTCGTCGTTGAGGAAGTCGAGCACCTCGCGGATCGACTTGGCCGAGTCGTTGGTGAAGAAGGTCGTGTTGGTCGTGACCCGGAAGCCGGCCGCCTTTGCCGTCTTGATCGCCGCGACGGCCTTGTCGAAGACCCCCTCGCGCTCGACCGATTCGTCGTGGCGCTCGCGCAGGCCGTCGATGTGCACCGCCCAGGCGAAATACGGGCTGGGCTTGAAGTTGTCCAGCTTGCGCTCGAGCAGCAGGGCGTTCGTGCAGAGGTAGACGAAGCGCTTGCGTTTGATGAGCTCGTCGGCGATGACGTGGATCTCGGGGTGGATCAGCGGCTCGCCGCCAGCGATCGAGACCATCGGCGCCCCGCACTCCTCGACCGCCCCGACCGCCTGCTCGACCGGCATGCGACGGCGCAGCTCGTGCTCGGGATGCTGGATCTTGCCGCAGCCCGAGCAGGCGAGGTTGCACTGGAACAGCGGCTCGAGCTCCACGATCAGCGGGAACTTCTCCCGTTTGGCAAGCCGCTGGCGCATCAGGTACATGCCCATGCGGGTGCTCTGTTTGAAACGTGCTCCCATCGCGCTCCTACCTTATTCCCCGGGGCCCCAGTCCTGAAGCGCGGCCGCGACCTTGCGCAGCGCCGCGGCCGCCCGCAGGGCGCCGCCCACCGCCTGCAGGCGCATCAGCTCGTGGCTGGGGCTGTCGAGCACGACCCTCACGACCCCGAACGGCCGGCCCGCCGCCCCGGCGCCGAGCCACACGGACTCCATGTCGACGGCGATCGCCCCGCCCCGGTGAAGCTCGGCGCGCCGCTCGCCGAGCGCGAGCTTCGAGACGCACACGACGGGGCCGAGCCGGACCTTCAGCCCGAGCCCGGTCAGCCGGTCGACGAGGACGCCCGCGAGGTCGCAGCGCAGGGGCTCCTCCGGGTGGTTCTCGTCGGGGGCCGCGTAGACCTCCTCGGCGACGATCACTTCGCCCGGGACCGACTGCACGTCGAGCCCGCCGCAGAAGCCGACGACCAGCAACGCACGCGCGGCGCGCGCATCGAGCTCGCGCGCCGCCGCGCGCGAGCGATGCGGGCCCATGCCGGTCTTGTGAACGAGCGCGCTGCGCGAGGCCGAGGCGATCAGCGCGGCCTCGATCCGCATCGGCGCGGCGACGAGGAGCTCGCTCACGTGCCGCCCACCGTGACCGCCCCCTCGCCCCCTGCCCGCGCCTCGGCCGCCTCCGGCGGGAACTGTCCGGGTCCGAGCCCCAGCTCGCCCAGCGCGACCTTCGCGGCCCGCTCGCCGCTCAGCACGGCGCCCTCGAGCGTCGCAGGCCAGCCGGTGTCGGTCCACGCGCCGGCGAGCGCGAGCCCTGGCGCCTTGGTGCGAGCGCCCGGGCGCAGCGCCGCGGAGCCGGGCGCGGCGCGGAACGTCGCCGAGTGCTCGCGCGTGACCTGAAAGCGCTCGACAGCGGCCGTGCGCGCACGCGGCAGCAGCTCCGCCATCGCGCTCAGGTAACGCTCGCGCAGCTGGGGCACGCTCTCCTGCATCTCGGCGCTCGCCCCCGACAGCGAGATCGCGAGGTACTGCCGAGGAGCGGGAGCGCCGGCGGCGGCGCTGCGATCGAACAGGTACTGCACCGGCGTGCCGACGCCTGCCGCGAAGGGCTGGTCGAGCACCCGCTCGGAGTAGACCACGTGCAGGTTCACGATCGGCGAGCTCTCCAGCGGCGCCGCCATGCCGGCGTTCGGGCCGAGCAGCGGCTCGAGCAGCGCGCCCGCGCGGTCGTGCGGCAGCGCCACGATCGCGGCCTGCGCCTCGATCTGCTCGGGGCCTGAGCCCCCGCGGCCGTCGAGGCGATAGCCGCCCGCTGACTCGCTCGAGACGCTCGGCGCGCCAGCCCAGCCGCACATCCACGCCGGCGTCGGCCAGCGCGTGCCGAGCCGGCTTCCCGATGATCTCCTGCAGCGTCCCGGTGTGGAAGCCGATGTCGCCGGCGTCGGCGCTCGCCAGCAGGCCCGTCTGGAACACGAACGCAGACAGCGCCAGCGAGGCGTCGGCGGCAGGCAGGTTCAGCGTCGGCAGCGCGATCAGGTCCCACAGCGCTGCGACCGCCTTGTGGTTCTGGCCGTGCCGGGCGAGCCAGTCGCCGAACGCGACCCGGTCGAGGGACGGGTCTTCGGGGTCGAGGCGTCCCAGCGCGAGCGCAGCGCGGGCCGCGCCGAGGCGGGCGAGGGGCGACATGCGCGGATAGCGCGATCAGCGCGCCCGCGAGATGCGCGGGCGCCCGCAGCTCTCCGCGCCGCAGCAGATAGGCCTTGCGGCCGGGCGCGAGCACCGGGATCTCGAGCCGCTCCTGAAGCGTGACGAGCCCGCTGCTGCCGAGCCGGTCGAGCAGCCCCCGGTAAGCCGTGCAGCAGCGCAGGAACACGTGCTGGCCGTTGTCCATCTGCAGCCCGTCGCGCTCGAAGGAGTAGGCGGCGCCGCCCAGGCGCCGGCGGACCTCGACCAGCGTCACGGCCGCCCCCGCCTGTGCGCAGTCGAGCGCCGCGGTGATGCCGGCCAGCCCGCCGCCGACGACCACGACGCGCCTCACGCCGCGACCCCGATCAGCCCGCGAACCGCGACCAGCGCCTTCTCCCGCGCGGGGAGCGACACGCGCCCGGCCAGAATCGCCGCCGGATCGGCGTCGATGCGCTCGAGCAGGCGCCGGTAGATGCCCGCCATCGCGAGCAGGCAGGCGGCGCTGCGGCGGTCCAGCAGCGGCGCCAGCTCCATGCCGCGATCGAACCACTCGCGGGCGCGCGCCGCCTGGAAGCGGACGAGCGCGACGAACGCCTCGCGCCGGGCCTCGTCTCGCATCGGCGGCGGCGACGACGGCCGCGGCGAGCGCGGACGGGTCCTCACCGGGGAGGCCGTGGGCGGCCAGCTCGCGGGCTGGAAGGTAGATGCGCCCGCCTTCGGCGTCCTCGCGCACGTCGCGCAGGATGTTCGTGAGCTGGAGCGCGACGCCGAGCTCGTCGGCGAGGCCCTCGGCCCGCGTCGCCTGCGATGGGTCCCGCAGGCCGAAGATCGCGAGGCAGAGCCGCCCGATCGTCCCCGCCACGCGCCGGCAGTAGGGCACCAGCTCCTCGAAGGTCTGATACCGCGTCCCCAGCACGTCCATCCGCACACCCTCCACCAGTTCGGCGAGCGCGTCGAGCGGCAGCGCGAAGCGCGTGCGCGCGTCGGCCAGCGCGACCATCACCGGATCGTCGACGGGCGGGGACGCGCCGGGCGCACCGGCACCGCCGGAGAGGACCGCGAGCGCCCGCTCCTGCTCGTCGAGCAGCGCGAGCTTGCGGTCCGCGTCGAGGCTGCCGTCGCCGATGTCGTCGACGCGGCGCGCGAACGCGTAGACAGCGCACATCGCACGGCGCCGCTCGCCCGAGAGCAGGCGGATGCCGTAGTAGAAGTTCGCGGCCTGCTCGCGCGTGATCGCCTCGCAGCTCGCGTAGGCCTCCTCGACCGCGGTGCTCACCTGCGCCGAGCCTCCGGGGACGACAGCGTCGCCGCGAGCGCCGCCAGGCGGTGGCCCGTTCCGGCACGCGGAGGCTCGGGGAGCACGTCGAAGCCGGCACGCTCGATCGCGTCGAAGGCCGCTCGCCCGCCCGCGGCGAACGCGGCGACCGCGAGGCGCGGGCGCCCGCGCAGCGCGGCGAGCAGGGGGAGGCCTTCGCGCAGCAGGCCGCGGCCCCGCTCGACCTCGAAGGCCAGCACCGCGCGCAGCGGCGGTGGTGCGTGCTCGCGGCTCAGCTCCTGCTCCTCGCAGCCGAACCGCGCGAGGTCCTCCTGGGGCAGGTACACGCGCCCGCGGCCGAGGTCCTCGGCGACGTCCTGGCAGTGCTCTGCGAGCTGCAGCGCGGTGCAGATGCGGTCGGAGAGGGCGATCAGCTCCGGCTCGGAGCGGTCGAAGACGCCGAGCACGATCTCCCCGACGGGGTCGGCCGAGAGCGCGCAGTAGGCGTTCAGCTCCTCCCAGGTCGCGTAGCGGCTCTTGCGCTGGTCGAGCCGGTTGGCCTCGATCAGCCGCACGAACGGCTCGCGCGCCAGCCCGCACGCTGTCATCGTCGCCCCGAGACGCACCATCAGCGGATGCTCTGCGCGTCCGGCGAGCGCCGCGTCGAGTTCGCCCTCGAGCCAGTCCAGCGCCGCGGGGCGCTCGGCGGGCGCGATCTCGGGCGAGTCGCCGAGCTCATCGACCAGGCGCGCGAAGCCGTACACGGCCAGCAGATGCTCGCGCTGGGCGCGCGGGAGCAGACGGCTCGCGACCGGGAAGTTCTCGCCCGCCGCGCGCGCCATCACGGCCTCGGCCGAAGGGGCGCCCCGCGGTGGCGCCCCGCCGTCCCCCGGCCGCTCGGCCAGCCCGCGAAGCCCCCCGGAAGGGATCTGCCCCGCCATGGGGTGCAGGGTCACCCCCGGCTCTGGGTGAGCCTGCGGAGGATCCTCCCGCTCGCCGCCGCGGGCTCGTCGGCAGTGCTCGACGCCAGGCAGCGGCCGAGGGCCATCAGCGGGAAGCTGATCCTGTAGAGGTGGTAGTTGATGTAGTAGTCGCAGGGGAACCCGGTACCCGTGTACTGCGGCTCGTCCCAGCCGCCGTCGGGGCGCTGGGTGGACACCAGCCAGGCTACGCCCCTGGCCATCGCCTCGCGGTCGGCGCCGGCGGCGTGGAGGGCGAGGAGAGCCCACGCGGTCTGGGAGGCCGTGCTCGGCCCGCGGCCGATCCAGCGGGGGTCGTCGTAGGAGCGGGCGTCCTCGCCCCAGCCGCCGTCCTCGTTCTGGTGGCGCTCGAGCCAGCCCACCGCGCGCGCGATCGCCGGGCTCTGCGGTGAGACACCGGCCGCGACCAGACCGGGCACGGCGGCGCCGGTGCCGTAGACGTGGTTGATGCCCCAGCGCCCGTACCAGGAGCCGTCCGCCTCCTGGTGCTCGAGCAGCCAGCGCACGCCGGCCTTGGTCGCGGGCTCCTCGCCGCGCCCGAGCAGGCCGAGCATCTCGACGGTGTGCGCGGTCACGTCGGCGCTCGGCTCGTCGATCACCTCGCCGAAGTCCAGGAACGGCAGCTCACGCACGAGGGCGCGCGTGTTGTCCGCGTCGAACGCTCCCCAGCCTCCGTCGGAGCTCTGCATGCCCGCGGTCCACGCCACGGCGCGCTCGCGGGCGCCCGCGAGCCCGTCGAGGCTGGGCGCGAGCCGCTCGAGCGCCATCACGACCTCGGCGGTGTCGTCGACATCGGGGTAGTTCACGTTGGCGAACTCGAAGGCCCAGCCGCCGGGCTCCAGGCGCGGGCGCTGGACGGCCCAGTCGCCGCGTACGCGCACCTCCTCGCCCATCAGCCAGCGCCCGGCGAGGTCGAGCGCCGGGTGGTCATCCGCCAGCCCCGCGTCGCTCAGGGCGATGACGGCGAGGGCCGTGTCCCAGACCGGCGACTGGCAGGCTTCCAGCCTTCTCGAGCGGCCCTTCGGCGCGCCGACGCCGTGGGCATCGTCCTCGTCCTCGACCATGAACGTCTCGATCCCTTCCAACCCGCGCTTCATCACGGGATGGTCGATCGGGTAGCCGCACAGGTCGAGCGCGATCAGGGAGTAGACCCACGGCGGCTGGATCCCGCCCCAGGAGCCGTCCGCCTCCTGGCGGCGCACGATCCAGCTCTCCGCACGGTCGAGCGCGAGCCGGCGCAGCGGCGCGATCGGCGCCCGTTCGTAGAGCCGCAGCGCGCGGTCTAGCCGCGACAGCCAGCGGTTGCGCCGCGCGTTCGCCGGCGCGTCCGCGCCCGCGCCCCGGGCGGGTTCGAGCTCCTCGAGGTCGAACGGCAGCGGGCGGCAGGGACGGTGGGCTTTGACCACCGAGAGCGCGACAATCGTCTGGCGCGCCCAGCAGGCGAAGTCATAGACGTTGAAGGGGAACCACGAAGGCAGCAGCACGATCTCGGCCGGCAGCGCCGGAACCGCCTCCCAGGACCACAGCCCGAACAGCGCCAGCCACAGGTGGGTGAACACTCGCGCCGCCGGGATCCCGCCCTGCTCGCGGATGAACTCGGCGGCGATCCGCATGTGCTCCTCTCCGGGGTCGTCCCCGGCGAGCTTCAGCGCCCAGTAGGCCTCGATCGTCGTCGAGAGATCGCCCGGGCCCTCGAAGAAGTTCGCCCAGGTGCCGTCGGCGCGCTGCTGGGAGCGAATCCACGCGGTGCTGCGCTCGGTCTCGGCGGCCGTGCGGATGCCGAGGAACTCCCGCAGGAGCAGGTCCTCGGCGTCCATCGTGACGTTCGTCTGCAGCTCGCCGCGCCACCAGCCCGACTCGTGCTGGAGCGAGAGCAGGTGCTCGCGCGCGGCCTCCAGCGCCAGCCGAGCCTCGCTACGGGCCTCCACGGTCAACTCGGGCATGCTGGAAAGCTAACCTAGCGCGCCGTCCGAACGCTGCCGGGAGCGAGCACGTCCGCGTGCACCAGCGTGATGTTGTGATCGCGCAACGTCCGCACTGTGATGACCTGCGGGGTGGGCGATACGAAGCGCAGGGCCACGAGACCGGTGAAGTCGATCTTCTTCACCAGCCTGAAGCCGGGCGCCGGCGGCGTGGAGGCGGAGGCGCGGATCGGTTCTTCGCCGGCCAGCACGATTTCCTTCACGCGCACGGACTCCGTCGAGTGGAGCGGTTCCAGCCCGGGCGTGTAGTAGCGCAAGGGCGCCGATCCGAGCTGGTTTACCACCATCGCGCGTTCGTTACCCGCCGGGAGCTCTTTGACGACGCCCTTCCAGTCGCCTCGCTGGTACTTCGAGTCCAGCTCCACGGTCAGCGTGACCGCGAGCAGTGCCAGCAGCGCCACCACGAGCAGGGTCGGGCCGATCGCGTCGCGCTGGGCGGGCCAGGTCGCGAGCACGGCCACGAGCGCGCTGAACGGGACCATCGCGCCGACAAGGTTGCGCGGGGCGAGGTAGTCGGCGCCGCCGAGCGCCATCAGCAGCGGGATCAGCACTCCGGCCGCGCTGACGGCGAGCATGGCCCACACGGCTTGGCGCCTGCGCGCCAGCGGGTCCTCGCCGCGGCCGTCGCGCCGCCGCCGGCGCTGCCCGCGGCCGGGCGCCCGCTCCACATCCGCCAGGCGCCGAGCGCGGTGACCGCGAACAGCGGTAGGCCGACGAGCGCCTCGATCGAGTGTCCCAGGCGCCCCCCGGAGTAGCCGGTCAGGTAGTAGTCGGCGATGTCCTCGATCCGTTCTTTCAAGCGCCCACTCGCCGATCCACTGCGTTCCGCGGGCACCCTGCGCGGAGATCAGCGGCAGCAGGGCGACCGCGACGAGGGCGAGCACCGCGAGCGCCGGCAGCGAGCGCCGGCGCGTGCGCGGATCGGCCAGCAGCCAGATCCCCATCCCGGCGAGGATGAAGACGGCGAAGTAGTGCGTGAGCAGGCACAGCGCGCCCGCCACCGCGAACCAGGCGAAGCGGCGGCCGCTCGGCTCGCGCAGCACGCGCACGAATGCCAGCGTCGCGAGCCCGCTCGTGAGCATGAACAGCCCGTAGGCGCGAGCCTCCTGCGAGTACCAGACGAACAGCGGGCCGACGGTGACGAGCGCCGCGCACGCGATCGCGGCGGCGCGGTCGGCGAGCTCGCGGCCGATCGCCCACGCGACGGGCACCAGCGCGATCCCGGCGATCGCGGACGGCAGGCGCAGCGCGAACGCGCCGCTGCCGAGAAGGCGGTAGTCGAACCACTCGATCAGGTACCAGAGCGGCGGGCTGTTCTCGGTTTTCGGCACCCATTCCAGCGTCGTGAAGAGGCTTGGGTGCAGCACGTGAAGCGGCGTGAAGGCCTCGTCGAACCAGAGGCTCTGCGCACCGAGCGTCGAGAGGCGCAGCACCGCGGCGAGCACCGTCAGGGCCGCCAGCGGCCACCACTGCGGCAGCCGCGTGGCCACGGCCTCGCGCCTTGCGGGCAGCGCTTCGCGCGGCTGCGCTCATCGCGGGCATCTCCCCATGGTGACCGAACCGAAGCAGCCGTAGCGCACCGGCTTGACGTCGTCGGTCGTGAAAGGAGGCAGGTACCACCCGCCCGACACCGTGCGCCGCCCGGCGCGCGTGGGACCGGTCATGAC
The DNA here is from genome assembly GCA_963738815.1 of uncultured Solirubrobacteraceae bacterium. Classification (GTDB taxonomy): domain Bacteria; phylum Actinomycetota; class Thermoleophilia; order Solirubrobacterales; family Solirubrobacteraceae; genus Palsa-744. The sequence goes on along the minus strand of CAVTXW010000010.1, from coordinate 237,646 downwards.
GAGGCAGATCTGGGTCTTGGAGTTCGGAGCGCCGCCTTCGGTGTTGCCGCAGACCACGTCGCGGTGAGTCGCCGGGCCGTAGGTTTCCTGATCCACGCCGACGTTCTTGTAGTCGTGGTGCGTGTAGGCGCGCCAGGTCGCGAGGTCGGCGACGAAGCGCTGGTTGATGTGCGCCTGTCTCACGAGGTCGTTGATCGTCGCCGTCGCGAGCAGTGCGAAGACCGCCAGCAGCACCAGCGTCTCCACCCGCCAGAGGCGCCCGTGCTGCTCGCTCGCCCGCTGCTCGCGGGGGCGCAGGCTGGGCGGCAGCCAGTCCCAGTCCCCGCGCGGCGCGGCGTCGGTGTCGGCGCGGGCGCTCATTTGACCGGCACCAGCAGCGGCGAGAGCTGATGGGCGACGTACAGCCCCTGGAGCGCGAGCGTCGCCGCCAGCAGCCGCCTGTCACGCGAGACGACGGCGAGTGGGAGCGGCCAGAGGATGTACCAGGCGAGCAGCCATGTGCTCGTGACGGAGATCGCCAGCAGACTCCACCCGGAGGCGGCGACCCAGTCGTATCCGCGCCAGGTGCGCCACAGCAGGTGCAGGACGATCAGCACCAGCGCTGCCTTCAGGAGGTCGTGATCGACCGGGAACACGCCGGGCTTGCCGAACAGGTGCGCGATCTCGTTCGCGAAGCTGTCGCTGGACACGAAGGCCGCGTCGCGGTTGAGCGCCGCGACGATGTTGACGCCGTGGGAGCCGAAGGCGGCGTAGGCCACGATCGCGCCGAGCGCGATCGCCGCGAGCGCGCCCAGGAGCGGCGCCACGCGGCGGCGGGCGAGCAGCATGAACGGCAACAGCACGGCCACGGTCGCCTTGATGAGCGCGCCGGCGACCACGATCGCCGCCGCCCCGGCTTCGCGCCGCGGGCTCGGCCTCGGGGTCAGCATCAGCGCGACCGCCGCCATCATCGCGAGCATCATCACGAGGTCGTTGTGGAACCCGCCGAGCCCGTAGATCACGTACAGCGGGTTGACCGCGACCGCGACCAGCGCCGCCACCGGCTCGAACCCGCGGGCGATCGCGCAGCGCCAGACGAGCCAGAGCGTCCCCGCGCTCGCCAGCACCGCCTCGACCTTCATCGCCCACAGCGACCCCTCGAGGCCGAGCGGGGCGAACGGGTAGCTCAGCAGCGTGTAGAGCGGGCCGTAGGCCGTGGGGGTCTGGCGCCAGTCGTGGCCGACGTAGCGGAAGACGGGGTCGTGCGAGATCGCGGCCGGCCCGTGCAGATACGGGTTGAGCCCGTGTTCGACGCCCATGCGGGCGTAGGCGATGTAGCTGAAGACGTCAGTCGAGAGCAGCACGGGGCCGACGAAGACGACCGCGTGCAGCGCGACGACGAGCGCGATCGCGAAGCGTTTGGGCAGGGCGCCCTCGCCGAACTTCGAGGTCAGCCAGAGCAGCCCCGCGTAGGCCGCGACAGCGACGAGCAGGGCGATCAGGAAGACGCGGAAGCCGAGGCGCTCGCCGATCCCCGAAAGCCAGCCGGCGATCGCCGGCTGTTTTGGGATCAGCGGGGAGTGCTCGACGGCGGCGTCGAGCACCACCTCGACGGTCGCGACGAGGGCGAGCAGCCCGCACAGGCCCGCCAGCGCCGGCGCCCATCGGACGCGGCGCTCCTCGGCCGGCAGCTGCGCGCTTGCGGCGGCGACGCTCACTCAGGCGCCGCTCAGAGCGCCGTCCAGACCGTCTTGCTCTCCAGGTAGGCGTCGAGGCCGTCGTGGCCATGCTCGCGCCCGATCCCCGAGGCCTTGAAGCCCCCGAACGGCGCCGACGGGTCGGCGAGGCCCCATGTGTTCACGTAGACCATGCCGGCGCGCAGCATCGCGGCCATCTTGTGAGCGTTGCCGACGTCGCGCGTCCAGACGCCGGCCGCCAGCCCGTAGTCGCCCGCGTTGGCGCGCTCGGCAACCTCCTCGAGGCTGTCATAGGGCGAGGCCACGAGCACCGGGCCGAAGATCTCCTCGCGGGAGATGCGCAGGTCGTCGGAGGTCGTGCTGAACAGCGTCGGCGCGACGTAGTACCCGCCGCTGTCAGTGAGCGCAGCGTCGCCGCCCGTGACGACCTCGGCTCCCTCCTCGCGGCCGGACGCGATGTAGCCGAGAACGCGTTCCTGCTGCTCGGCGGAGACGAGCGGGCCGAGCTGGGTGGCGCCGTCGAGGCCGGGCCCGAGCTGCGTGGCCGCTGCGGCCTCGGCCAGCGCCGAGACCACCTCGTCGTAGCGGTCGGCCGGGACGAACAGGCGCGAGCCGGCGTTGCACGCCTGGCCCGAGTTGAAGTAGATCGCCTGGAAGGAGCCCTTGACCGCCGCTTCGATGTCGGCGTCGGGAAGGATGATGTTCGGCGACTTGCCGCCGAGCTCGAGCGTCACCCGCTTGAGCGCGCGGCCCGCCTTCGAGCCGATCTCGCGCCCGACCGCCGTCGAGCCCGTGAACGCGATCTTGTCGACGTCCGGGTGGTCGACCAGCGCGGCGCCGGTCTCGCCGTCGCCGGTGAGGACGTTGAGCACGCCCGGCGGGAAGCCGACCTCGAGCGCCAGCTCGCCGAGCCGCAGGGCGCTCAGTGGCGTCTGCTCAGCGGGCTTCAGCACGATCGTGCAGCCGGCTGCCAGCGCCGGCCCGAGCTTCCAGGCCGCCATCAGCAGCGGGAAGTTCCAGGGGATGATCTGCCCCGCGACGCCGACGGGTTCGCGGCGTGTGTAGACGTGCAGGTTCGGAGCGGCCACCGGCAGCACGCTGCCCTCGATCTTCGTCGGCCAGCCCGCGAAGTAGCGGATGTGGCCGACCGCGCCCGCGACGTCCACGTACTGCGCGAGGCCGACCGGCTTGCCGTTGTCGAGCGACTCGATCTGCGCGAACTCCTCGGCGCGCTCCTCGAGCGCGTCGGCCAGGGCGTGCATCAGCCGCTCGCGCCCGGCGGCGGGCATCGAGCCCCAAGGGCCCGAGGCGAACGCCTCGCGCGCGGCCTTCACGGCACGGTCGACGTCCTCGGCGCCGCCGTGGGCGATCTCGGCGATCTCGTTGCCGGTCGCGGGGTCGACGGTGGCGAACGTGCGGCCGTCCGCGGCCTCCGTGTGCTCGCCGCCGATCAGCAGCCGGTGCGAACGGGAGACGAAGTCACGCGCGGGGGCGCTCAGCGCGTCTGGCAGGGCGTCTGCGGAGATAGTGGTCATGCCGGGAGCCTATCTCTACGGCGCCCGCGACGAGTCGAAACGAACGAGGGCCCGGCCGGCGCGCCAGGCCGCCCCTGAGCCCATATGCTGCCGCCATGGCCGAGCCGTCGAAGGCGGTGCTCATCACCGGCTGCTCCTCCGGGATCGGCCGGGCGACGGCTCTGCGGCTCGCGCGCGGCGGCTGGACCGTCTACGCGACCGCGCGGCGCCCGGATTCGATCGCCGATCTCCGCCGACGCGGGCGCCCGCACGCTGGCGCTCGACGTCACCGACGAGGAGTCCATGCGCGCCGCCGTCGCGACCGTCGAGCAGGAGCGAGGGCGCGGTCGGCGTGCTCATCAACAACGCCGGCTACAGCCAGAGCGGCGCTGTCGAGACGGTTCCGCTGAAGGCTGCGCGTCAGCAGTTCGAGACCAACGTCTTCGGCCTCGCCCGGCTCACCCAGCTCGTGCTGCCGGAGATGCGCGCCCAGCGCTGGGGCAAGGTCGTCAACCTCAGCTCCATGGGCGGCCGCCTCACGTTCCCGGGCGGCGGCTGGTACCACGCCACCAAGCACGCCGTCGAGGCGCTCTCAGACGCGCTGCGCTTCGAGGTCGCGGGCTTCGGGATCGACGTGATCGTGATCGAGCCGGGCCTGATCACGACCGAGTTCGGCGAGGCCGCCGCGAGCGCCGTGGCCGACGTCTCGAGCACCGTGGACGAGGGCCCCTACGCCTCCTTCAACGCCGCCGTGGGCGCGCTCACCAAAGGCGCCTACGAAGGCCCGATGAGGCGCCTCGGCGGAGGGCCCGAGCGGGTGGCCGCGACGATCGAGCACGCGATCAGCACGCGGCGGGCGCCCACGCGCAAGACCGTCACACCCTCGGCGAAGATGATGCTCGGCACACGCAAACTGCTGAGCGACCGCGCGTGGGATGCGGCGATGCGCCGCCAGTTCCCGCAGCCGAGCTAGGAACGCTGCGCAGACGCGCCGGTCGCGTCGTCCGCATCTGTTTCGCGATTCAAGAAGCCGGACCGGTGCTCCGATTCACGGTAGGTGCCGGCCGCGACCTCGACGTCCTACCAGGCGGGTGAGCTGACGGGGCTGGTGACGGTCCTCCTCGTCGCGGCCTATGTCCTGCATCGCGCCCTCACGCGAGGCTTCGGCGGCCATCCGCGGCAGGGGCGCAACGCGGTGATCGCGGTCCTCGCCGTGCTGGGCGCCTGCGGGTATGTCGCATCTGCAGCGAGCAGCGGCCTGTTCGACAGCACATCCGCGACCGGCCCGGCGCAATCGAGCGCGTGGCTCAGCCTCGAAGGCCAGGCGATGCGGGCCGGCTTCATCTCGGGCTGCAGTACCGAACAGGCCCAGGTGACCGCGATCTGCGAATGCGTCTTCGCCCACGTCGCTGCCACCGCCCGCTACCGCACGCCGGCCCGCTTCGAGACCCTCGCCGGCGAGATCCACGCAGAGCAGCAAGGCGGCGCCGTCCCTCCGGAGCTGCTCGCGGCGGTCCACGCCTGCCGCGGCGGCTCCTCCTGAGCCGAGCCGGGCGCCGCTACGCGGCCCGTTCGGTGCCCGCGCCGAGCATCGGCGCAGGCATGCCGATCTGGAAGCCCTGGGCGTAGTCGACGTCGTAGGCGCGCAGCATCGCGACCGTGCGCTCGTCGCCGACGAACTCCGCGATCGTCTCACGCCCCATCCCGCGCACGATCCGCGCGAGCGCCCGCACGACGAGCTGGTCGGTGCGCGAGGAGGGCAGCTCGCGGATGAAGCCGCCGTCGATCTTCAGGTGGCTGAACGGAAGCTGCTTGAGGTACTGGAACGAGCCGAAGCCGGCGCCGAAGTCGTCGAGAGCCAGCGCGCAGCCGAGGTCGAGCACGCCGGCGCAGAACGCGCGCGCCCTCTCCATGTCGGAGATCGCGGCCGTCTCGGTGATCTCGATCGCGAGCCGCTGCGCGTCGACGTCGTGACGGGCGAGCGTGCCGGCGATGAAACGCAGCATGCCCGGGTCCGTGACCGACAGCGCGGAGACGTTGATCGCGATCGTCACGCCCGCCATCGCCGGATCGCGCCCCAGCATCCGCGCCACCCGCGCGAGCACCATGCGGTCGATCTCCCGGATCAGGCCGTAGCGCTCCGCCGCGGGCAGGAACGCGCCCGGGGCCAGCAATCCGCCGCCTGGGTCGTCCGCGAGTCGCAGCAGCGCCTCGTAGTGCGAGACGCGACCGTTGCGCAGAGCGACGATCGGCTGGTAGTGCAGCTCGAAGTGCTCGTGATCGAGCGCGCGCCGCAGCCGCGCAGGCCACGGGCCGCCGTGCAGACCGGCCGGAGACGAGGACCCGTCGGCCGCGCCCGCGCAGCGATAGCGCGCCGCGCGCGTGGGGCCGCACAGAGATACGGGGACGGCCACTGGTGCTGTTCGTGCTCGCCATCGGCACCGGTCCTGTTCGACGGCCCCGGCGACGCCCCTGCGGCTGAAAGCGTCGCTGCGGAGGGCGGACGGGAGCGCAGACCTCGTCGCCGCAAGGAGGGCCGGCACGGAGCGCAGACCTCGTCGCCGCAAGGAGGGCCGGCACGGAGCGCAGACCTCGTCGCCGCAGAGGGCCGGCACGGAGCGCAGACCTCGTCGCTGCACGGAGGGCCGGCACGGAGCGCCGGCCCGACCCACCTAATTCCGCGACGGCCGTCGCGCGCGGTCGGAGATCACCAGCAGCAGCGCGACCAGCACGAAGTTCATGACGACCGACGAGCCGCCGTATGCGACGAACGGCAGCGTCACGCCCGTCAGCGGGATCACCCGCGTGACGCCGCCCACGATCACGAACACCTGCAGGGCGATGATGAACGACAGGCCGGTGGCGAGCAGCTTCGAGAACGAGTCGCGGGCCATCACCGCGATCTTCAGCCCGCGCGCGACCAGCAGCAGGAACACGAGCAGCAGCGCCGCGCCGCCGAGCAGCCCGAGCTCGTTGACGATGACCGCGTAGATCATGTCGCTTTCCGGCACCGGCAGGATGAAGCGGTGCACGACGGTGTGGTTGGAGAGTTCGACCGGGTACTGCAGCAGCGAGCGGTCGAAGCCCGTCCCCAAGAAGCCCCCGTCGGCCTGGGCGAACAGCGACTGCGCGAGCTGGTAGCTGCCGCCGACAGGCCTGTTGTAGAGCACCGGGTTGAACGGGTGTTCCCACGCTTCCACGCGCGCGGTCACGTGGCTGACGTGGCCCGTCACGTACCAGACCCCGAGCGCGAACAGCACGAGTCCGATCAGCGGGAACGAGAACCGCCCGGTGGCGACGTACAGCAGCGCCAGGAAGGCGCCGAAGAACATCAGCGAGGTGCCCGAGCTCGCGGGTGATCAGCAGTGTCGCCATCGCGGCGCCCCAGATGATCAGCATCGGCCCGAACTGCTTCATCGGCGGGATCGTGAGCCCGAGCACGCGCCTGCCCGCGGTCACGAGCACCTGGCGGTTGTCGCTCAGGTAGCTGGCGAGGAAGATCACGATCGCGACCTTCGCGAACTCGGACGGCTGGAAGGAGACGCTGCCGACGTGGATGTCGAGGTAGGCGCCGTTGACCTGCTCGCCGATGCCCGGCAGGCGCGGCAGCACGGTCGCGACGATCGCGACCGCCGCGATCGTGTAGCGGTAGCGCTCGAGCACGCGCACGCCCTCCCGCCGCAGCAACAGGATCGTCGCCGCGAAGAAGATCAGGCCGACGATCATCCACTGCGCCTGCTGGCGGGCGAGCGTCGGGTTGATGCGGTAGATCATCACGATGCCGACGCTCGCGAGCACCGCCACGAGCGGGAACAGGTACGGGTCGGCGTTCGGCAGCGCGAAGCGGATCACGAGGTGCCCCGCCAGGCACAGCGCCAGGAACAGCAGCCCGTAGCTCAACGAAACGCTCGACGCGTGGTTGAGGGTGAGGTTGGTGGAGGCCCGCGGGGAGCTGTTTTCGGCCTGGATGAAGATCGCTGTGAACCCGGCCGTCACCAGCAGGGCGGACGGCAGCAGGCCCAGCAGCTCGCGGTTTCGGGCGCTGAACACCCCTGCGAGCGTATCCACCCACCCGGCGCTGCGCGCCGGGGCGCTTGTTAAGGTTCCGGGACGGATCGTCGTCGGGGGGCGGCGTCCGACGCCATCCGCATGAGCGCGCCTTCCTACCCCATGGACGACGAGCGTCCGCCCTCGCTCTGGCGGGGGATGTGGCTCCGCTTCACGATCGCCGCTGTGGTGATCGTGCTGCTGGCCGGCGGCACGACCGCGATCGTCGCGACCAACAAGATCAAAGACATCGCCGAAAAAGTCTTTCCGAAGCAGAACCACATCCCGGTCGCCGCCGGGGTCGTGAAACCGCCGGAATACGAAGGCGCGCCGGAGACGTTCCTGGTGCTCGGCTCGGACCGCCGCGCGAAGGCGAAGAACGCCTCCGAACGCGGCGAACCGCACAGCGACACGCTCCTGCTCGTGCGCTTCGACCCGAGTCAGGGGCAGACCTCGGTGCTCTCGGTCCCGCGCGATCTGATGGTCAACATCCGCACGCCGGAAGGCGCGTACTACCCGAACGAAAAGATCAACGCCGCGTACACGCTCGGCAGCAGGCTCAAAGGCGTGGACGGCGGCAGCTCGCTCGCCGCCGAAACGATCGAGCGCGAAGTGTTCCCCGGCCTGAAGCTGAACGGGATCATCGACGTCAACTTCAAAGGCTTCATCGAAGTGGTGGACACGCTCGGCTGCGCCTACGTGAACGTGGATCACCGCTACATCGGCGGCGGCGCTCTCGGCGAAGACTTCTCCGCCATCAACCTCCAGCCCGGCTATCAGAAGCTCTGCTACAACAACGCGCTCTCCTACGTGCGCTTCCGCCACTTCGACTCGGACTTCGTGCGCGTGGCGCGCCAGCAGGACTTCCTGCGCGACCTGCGCGAGCAGGTCAACCCCGAAATCTCAGAGCTCGACAAGGTCGCGAAGTCCGTGGGGCATGCGATCCACTCGACGTTCAACGACTCCAACCACGAGGTCATCGAACTCGGGAAGCTGATCGCCTTCTCGCAGACCAAGCCGCTGCGCCAGGTCCACTTCCTCTCGAGCAACGTGAACGCCTCGTTCAACGGCGGCTCCTACGTGACCTCGACGCCGGAACTCGAGAAGAAGACGCTCGAAAACTTCCTTCACGGCCACGAAAAGGTCGAGCTTCCCTCGTCCTCCTCCCACGCTCATTCGTCCTCCTCGCACCATCACCACAGCTCCTCCGGCCCCTCCCCCGCCGCCCTCGGCCTCTATTCGACGACCGGCGAGAGCGAAGCCGTGTCGGCGGCGCTGCACGTGCCGATCCGCGTGCTGTACCCCCGGCTGCAGACCGGGGCGGCATCCCAGCAGACGGTGCGCCCGTACTTCCTTCGCAACGTGCAAGGCGAACTGAAGCACGCCTACGTCGTCGTCTGGCGCCAGAGCATGGAGGGCGGCTACTACAACTTCGAGGGCACCGACTGGCTCAGCCCGCCGCTGTTCAAAAACGCGCGCACCGAGAAGCTCAGCGGCCGCACGTACAAACTCGTCGACGACGGCAGCCACATCCACGTGATCGGCTGGCGCTCGGGCAACGACCTCTACTGGGTCACCAACACCCTGCTCGAGGAACTCTCCAACGCGCAGATGATCGCGATCGCGAAATCCGCGCAGCCGCTGAAATAGGCTGCCGGCAGCGGGGCGCTACGCGCTGTCCAGCGCCTCGTTGACCAGCGCGTCGGCGCGCGCGTTCTGCGCGCGGGGCACCGTGCGGATCGACCAGCTCTCGAAACCGCGCAGCGCCTTCATCGAGTCGAGGTAGAGCGGCTTCATCGCCTCGTGCTTGACCTTGTAGACGCCGTTGACCTGCTTCGCGATCAGCTCGGAGTCGCCGATCACCTCGACCTCGTCGGCGCCCAGCTCGCGCGCCTTCGCGAGTCCGAGCAGCAGCGCGCGGTACTCGGCGACGTTGTTCGTCTGTCGGCCCGAGCAGCTCGGCGTGCTCGGCCAGCACCTCGCCGTCCGGAGCAGAGATCACGCAGGCGGCGGCCGCGGGACCCGGGTTGCCCCGGGCGCCGCCGTCGACGTGCACGATCACCTTCACGACGGGCCGCAGTGCCGGCGGCGTCGGGCTAGACGGCCTTGGCGAGCGGCAGCTGGTCGCCCGCGACGCGCGCGCGGCGGCGATCGCGGATCACGCGGCGCTCTGCCCCCGGAGCCGAGGCGCTGCTGCGCCCGCTGCGGGCGCGCCGGTCGAACTCACGGCGCTCGACGATCACGGTGACTTTGTCGTCGTCGCTGTAGTGCTCGACGAGCTTCGGGTAGAGCTCGTCCTCCAAGGCCTTCGGGACCACGCAGTAGATCATCGCGCAGCGGATGTTACCGGCGGGCGCGCAGGAAACAAGGGGCGCAGCAGCTATTGCGCGAGCACGACAGTGCCCGCCGGGCCCGCCAGGGCGTTGCCCTCACGCTCCTCGCGGGTGAGCTGTTCGAGCTCGGTCCCCTGTCCGATCGCCTGGGCGAAGACCGGCTCTTCGCCGGTGTCCACCTCGTAGCGGTACCAGCACAGCTCCCACGCCACCACGATCCGCACGATGGTCTCGAGGTGCTCCGCCGAGCGCACGCTCACGACGGGCTCTCCCAGCGAGCGCGCGACGCCCGCCACGCGACGCGGGTACTCGCTCGCGTTGAACGCATCGACGGCGTGGACGAGATGCGCCGGCGCCGTGCTCTCCGCGACGACCGCGGCGTGCGAGGGCGCGCCCTCCACGGGCGGCTCCGCGGCGAACAGGTCGTACTCCTGCTCCGGAGCGCCGGTCTCGGCGGGCTCGCGGCGCGCCGGGCGCTCGCCGTCCTGCGGGCCGCGCGCGGCGCCGAGGAGACGGTCCAGCAGGCTGCGCCCGCGCCGCGGGCGCATCGGCGGCAGCGTCACGTCTGCCGCGGCTTCGGTCTCGCGCAGCCAGCCCTCGTGGGTGGCCCGCGGAGCGCACAGCTCGCACACCAGGCGGCGCTGGCCGTCGGCGATGAAGTAGTCGGGCTGCTCCCCCCGCAGCAAGCGGCGCGAGCAGACGTCGCAGGCGACGTCGGGCTGAGACGTCACGATCGTGCGGGTCGTCATCGTCAGTCAGGGTAGCTGGCCGACGCTGCCCGGTCACGCGGCGCAAGCGTCCGACCCCGGGCCGCGCGCCCTCTCAGAGCACGTACGGGTTCAGGCGTGCGCCGCCTCGCGCTCCTCGCCGGCGTCGGCCACGACGCGCTGCGCGAGGTGCCCGGGGACCTCCTCATAGCGCAGGAACTCGAGCGTGTAGTCGCCCTGGCCCTGCGTGATCGAGCGCAGATCGGGGGCGTAGGTGAGCATCTCCGCCATCGGCACCTCCGCCTTGATCTCCGTCATCGCGCCCGTGGGCTCCATCCCCTGCGGGCGCCCGCGGCGGCCGTTCAGGTCGCCGATCACATCGCCGACGCTCGCCTCCGGCACCGACAGCGTGACCATCATGATCGGCTCGAGCAGCACCGGCGAGGCTTCCTGCAGCGCCTGCTTCATCGCCTGGATGCCCGCCAGCTTGAACGCGATCTCCGAGGAGTCGACGGAGTGGTACTGCCCGTCGTAGAGGCGCACCCGGACGCCCTGGACCGGATAGCCCGCGACGACGCCCGTTTCCATCGCTTCGCGGACGCCTTTCTCGACTGCCGGGATGAACGAGTTGGGGATCACCCCGCCCTTGATGTTGTCCACGAACTCGTAGGCGTAGTTCCCGTCGGCGTCGTGCAGCGGCTGGATCTCGATCTGGCAGTCGCCGAACTGCCCGCGCCCGCCGGACTGCTTCTTGTGGCGCCCGTGGCCCTGCGCGGTGGCGCGGATCGTCTCGCGGTAGGGCACACGCGGCGGCTTCAGCGTGACCTCGACGCCGAAGCGGTCGCGGAGCCGGTCGACGATCACTTCGACGTGCACCTGCGAGAGCCCGGCCACGATCTGCTCCCCGGTCTGCTGGTCGCGGTGCAGGTCGATGGTCGGGTCCTCCTCCTGCAGCCGGCGCAGCGACAGGACGACCTTCTCCTCGTCGCCACGGCTCTTCGGCTCTACGGCGAAGGCCATCACGGGCGCCGGCAGCTTCAGACGCGGCATCTCGATCGGCTCATCGCGGGCGGCGAGCCAATCGCCGGCCCGCGTCTCCTTGAGCTTCGCGACCGCGCCGATGTCGCCCGGGCCGAACTCGTCGGCGTGCTCGACGTCCTTGCCCTTGAAGACGAGGAGCTGGCCGATGCGCTCCTTGGCGTGCGCGCGGGTGTTCAGCGCCTGGCTGTCGGCCTTCAGCACGCCCTGGTAGACGCGCAGCAGGTTGATGCGGCCCGCGAACGGGTCGGCGCGGGTCTTGAACACGTAGGCGAACAGCGGCTCGTCCTCGCTCGCGGTCAGCTCGACCTCGCCGACCTGCAGCGAGCCGTGCTTGACCGGCGAGGGCAGGTCCTCGACGATCGCGTCGAGCAGACGCGTCGTGCCGAGGTTCGAGGTCGCGACGCCGCAGACGACGGGGAAGATCTTGCCGTGGTTGGTGCCCTCCTTCAGGGCTCCGACGATCTCCTCGTGGGAGATCTCGCCGCCGTCCAGGTAGCGCTCCATCAGCGCGTCGGACACTTCGCAGACCTCGTCCATCAGCTTCTCGCGGTATTCCTGCGCGATCTCAGCCTGGGCCTCGGGGATCGGGATCTCGTCCGCGGCGCCGCGCTCCGGGGTGGGCTGGGCGCGGAAGGCCTTCATGTCGACGAGGTCGATGACCCCCTCGATCTCGTGCTCGGAGCCGATCGGGATCTCGGTCGCCACGACGTGCTGGCCGAAGGAGCGCTTCAACGACTCCAGCGTGCGGAAGAAGTCGGCGCGCTCGCGGTCGAGCATGTTCACGAACAGCATGCGCGCGATGTCCAGCTCGGCAGCGCGGGCCCACAGGCGGCTGGTCGTGACCTCCACGCCCATGACGGCGTTCACCACGAAGACCGCCGACTCGCAGACACGCAGCGCGCCGAGGGCGTCGGCGATGAAGCTCGGATCGCCGGGCGTGTCGAGGAGGTTGATCTTGCGGTCCTGCCACGTCAGCGAGCTGAGCGTGGCCGAGATCGACATCTGACGGGCCTGCTCGTCCGGGTCGGAGTCGGACACCGTCGTCTGGTCGGGGACGGAACCGAGGCGGTTGATCGCCCCGGCCTCGAACAGGAGAGCCTCGTGAAGCGAGGTCTTCCCCGACCCTCGATGTCCGACGAGGGCGACGTTGCGAATACGGTCCGCTGCGGGGTGCATTTGGCTCTCCTTCCTCGGGTCTGGCCACCATACCGCCGAGGCTCGGCCAGGTCTAGCCGCGCGGCCAGGAGGCTCTGGCGCTCCGCTGTGGCGCGCCGGCGGGGGCCGCGGACTAGCTCCCGGACAGCCTCGGAAGGACCTCCGCCGCGATCAGCGCGATGTGGTCGAGGTCGTCCAGGTCGATCACCTGCAGGTAGGCGCGTTCGGCGCCCGCGTCCGCATATTCGAGCAGCCGCGAGGTGACCTCCTCCGGCGTCCCGCCGGCGGCGTTGCCGCGCAGGTCCTCCAGCTCACGGCCGATCGCCTCCGCCCGGCGCTCGAGCTCCGCCTCGCTCTCGCCGCAGCAGACCGTGATCGCGTGCGAGCAGACGAGCTCTCCGGGATCGCGCCCGGCTGCCCGGCAGGCCTCCCGCACGCCCTCGATCCGCGCCCTCGTCGTCCCCGCGTCGGCGAACGGCACGTTGTACTCGGCGGCGAAGCGGGCGGCGAGCGCGGGCGTGCGGCGGGTGCCGAGCCCGCCGACGATCACCGGCGGATGGGGGCGCTGGACGGGCTTGGGCAGCGCGGGCCCGGGCCCCAGCTCGTAGTGGCTGCCGTGGAACTCATAGCTCTCCCCGAGCGGCGTGCTCCACAGCCCGGTCAGGATCTCCAGCTGCTCCTCGAGCCGGTCGAAGCGCTCGCCGAACGCCGGGAACGGGATCCCGTAGGCGCTGTGCTCCGCCTCGAACCAGCCGGTGCCGAGGCCGAACTCGACGCGCCCGCCGCTCATCTCGTCCACCTGCGCGACGGCGACGGCGAGCGGGCCCGGGAGCCGGAACGTGGCCGAGGTCACCATCGTGCCGAGCCGGATCCCGGCCGTCTCGCGAGCGAGCGCTCCGAGCGTCACCCAGGAGTCGGTCGGCCCCGGCTCGCCCCCGCCCGGTTTGATCCGCAGCAGGTGGTCTGAGCGGAAGAAGGCGCCGAAGCCGTGCCGCTCGGCCGCCTGCGCCATCCTCAGCTGCGCGTCGTAGGTTGCGCCTTCCTGCGGCTCGGCGAAGATCCTCAGCTCCACGGCGGGGCCTCCTGGCGTCGATTGCTCGGCCACCCCGAGGTTACGCCCCTGCGAGCCGTGGCCCGGTTGCTCAGCGAGCTTCGAGCTGCACGATCGGGATCTCGCGCCCGGCGCGCGCCGCGCGCTCCCGATAGGTCGCGAACCCTCCGAAGACGCGGTCGGCGAGGAGCCACAGGCGCTCCCGGTCAGCCTCGTCGGCGACGATCCGGGCGCGGAACGGGCAACCGCCGAGGCTGACCTCGGGGTTCGCCCGCACGTTGTGCAGCCAGGCCGGGTTCCCGGCATGGCCCGCCTTCGAGGCGACGATCGTGACGAGGTCGCCGTCGTGGAAGTAGATGACGGCGTTGCGGCGGGGCAGGCCCGTGCGCGCGCCGCGTGTCTCGAGCAGCGCGGTTCCCAGCAGCATCCCCGTGCCGATCCGCCCGCGGGTCAGGCTCAGCAGGACGCGATCGAGCCGCCAGACGACCGCGCCCCAGAGCGAGGTGCGCGAGAGCCACGTCGCCGGCCGGCTGCTCGCCGTGCCGGCGAGCGCGCGGTAGGCCAGGCCCCGCGGTGCGAGCGGATCGACGCGCCGAAGCCGGCCGTGCGACGCGGTGTGCATCTAGCCCTTCTCCACCGGCGTCGCCACTTTCAACCGGTTCCCGTCGGGGTCCGTGACGATGCTCTGGCGCATCCCCTCGCCGACCGGCTCGGCCGGGCCCGGCTCGACGCCACGCTCGCGCGCCGCCTCGAGGAATCCGTCCAGGTCGCCCACGATCAGCGTGTGCAGCGCGCCGCCCGCGCGCTCGCGGTCGGCGATCAGAACGATCCACGCTCCGTCGTGCAGCTCCCAGCAGAGCTCGCGCTCGTTCGGCACGAGGTCCGCCGGGCGGCCGAGCAGGCGTCCGTAGAAGTCACGCGAAGCGTCCAGATCGCTCACGTGGATCCCGGCGAACAGGTGCCGGGAGCTCACTGCGCGAGCTCGTTGACCTGGCGCACGACACGGCCGCCCCGCAGGATCGTCGTCTGCACGATCTCGTAGTCGAGGGGCTCGCCCCCATCCGCGCTCGCGTGATGAAGCCGCGCCGTCCGCACGAAGCGTCCCGGGGCCGCCTCCCGGATCGCCAGGTTCTCGATGCTGCTGTCGGGGTAGCGCGCGAGAACGCCGTGCCAGAACCCGAGCACTGCCGCCAGGCCGCTGATCTCCGAGGCCCCCAGCGGGGGCGGCGGCACATAGACCACGTCCTGTGCGAACAGCGCCATCACCGCCTCGATGTCGCCTCTGTTGAAGGCGTCGCGGGCGCGGTCGAACGCCGCCTGCAGCGCGCGGCGCCGGATCGGGCCGGGCAGAGCGCCGAGCGCGCGCGCCCCGAGGGCAGCGAGCCACGGGGCCGCGAGCTCGATGCGATCGGCAAGCGGCCGCGCGGGTGGGGGCGCCATCCCGCTCAGTCGTCGAAGGACTCCTCCTGCATCCGCGAGCGCAGGCGCAGGACGGCCTTCGTGTGCATCTGGGAGACGCGCGACTCGGTCACGCCGAGCACCTCGCCGATCTCCCTGAGCGTCAGGTTCTCGTAGTAGTAGAGGGCGATCACGAGCTTCTCGCGCTCGGGCAGCTTGGCGATCGAGTCCGCGATGCGGTCCTTGAGGTCGCCGACGTCCAGCGCGCGCGAGGGATCGGGCGCGTTCGGGTCCTCGATCGTGTCCATCAGCGAGACCTGGTCGCCGCTGGAATCCGACACGCTCCAGAGCTCGTCGAGCGCGACTATCGAGGAGTGCGAGATCGCCAGCAGCGAGTCGTTGAGCTCCTCGATCGTGATCCCCATCTCATCGGCGATCTCCTGGTCGGTCGGAGCCCGCTGGAGCAGGTGCTCGAGCTTCGCGTTGGCGCGCTCGACTTCCCGGGCGCGGGCGCGCACGCTGCGCGGGACCCAGTCGAGCGAGCGCAGCTCGTCGATGATCGCGCCCTTGATGCGCATGATCGCGTAGGTCTCGAACTTGATGTCGCGCGAGAGGTCGAAGCGCTCGATCGCGCTGATCAGCCCCACCAGGCCGTAGGAGATCAGATCGGCCTCCTCGACATGCGGCGGCAGCCCGGCAGCGGTGCGCCCGGCGACGTACTTGACCAGCGGCGAGTAAGCGACCACGAGCCGCTCCCGGCTGCGCTTGTCGCCGTCCTCCTTGTAGCGCCGCCACAGTTCGCGCAGCTCGATCGGTTTGACGTTCGTCTCCAGGGTTTTCCTCCCCCTGTTTAGGCCCGAGGATGACTGCGCGCATAGGCGCTTCTGAGCCTGGCGGACTCTACCCGAGTGTAAATCTGAGTGCTGGAAACACTGGCGTGCCCGAGCATCTCCTGGATCGCACGCAGGTCCGCACCGCCGTCGAGCAGGTGCGTGGCGAAGCTGTGACGCAGCGAGTGCGGCGTCGCCTCGCCGGCGGTGCCGGCACGGCCTGTCCAGCGCCGCATCCGCCGTCGCACGTCGCTGGTCGAGAGCCTCCGCCCGCTGCGAGAGAGGAACAGCGGCGCCTCGCTCTCGGCAGGCCCCGCCGCAGGCGCGAGCGCCGGACGGGCGCGATCCAGGTAGTCGCGCAGAGCCGCCATCGCGGGCTCCCCCACAGGCACCACGCGCGTCTTGCGCCCCTTGCCCTCGACCCGCAGCTCCTCGCCGTCGTGATCGACGTCGAGGAGTCCCAGCGACACCAGCTCCTCAGCGCGCAGCCCGGAGGAGTAGGCAACCTCGAACATCGCGCGGTCGCGCAGCTCCAGCGGAGAGGAGCCGGGGATCGAGTCCAGCAGCCGCGACGCTTCGCCCGCGCTCAGCACGCGCGGCAGGCGCGAACCCCGTCGCGGCGTCGAGACCAGGTCGGCCGGGTTCTGGGCGATCAACCCGTGCTCGCGCTGGCTGGCGAACAGCGCCCGCAGCGCGGCGAGCTTGCGCGCCGAGGTGCTCGGCGCCGCGCCGCGCGAGCTGAGCGCGGCGACGTAGCGGCGGACGTGGCGTGGCGTGAGCTCGGCGGGAGCGAGGCCCTGCTCCGCAGCCCACGCGGCGAAGCCCGTGCCGTCGATGCGATAGGCGCGCCGCGTGCGTGCGGCGGCGTCACGCCGCGTCAGGTCCTGGTCGAGCAGATCCAGTGCCGCGCGCCATGGCTCCGGCAAGGCTGCGTCATCGGGGCTCTGCGAGGCGTCACGGTCTGCCATCCCGAGCTTCCATTCGCCGTGCCCGGGCGGGCGCCTGCCCACCGGCTGAGGCGCCGCGGGAGGAGCCGGCCGGAGAACCGTGCACACGCCGACCATTATTCCCGCCTCGGCTAGATTCAAGACAAATGGTCGTCCACCCCTTCTCGCGCGAGCGCCCGGACGCGGCGGGCACGCCCGCCGGCACCGGCTGGTGGACCGTCGACTGGAGCCGCCATCAGCGTTGGCTGGACGTCGGCGGGCGCCCGATCAACACGATCGAGCTGGGCTCCGGCGAGCCGTCGATGGTGTTCGTGCACGGGCTGTCCGGCTCCTGGCCCAACTGGCTGGAGCAGCTCTGCGCCTTCTCAGGCTCCCACCGCGTGGTGGCTCTCGACCTCCCCGGCTTCGGTCACTCGCCCGGACACGCGGGCGAAGTCTCGATGCCCGGCTACGCCCGCATCCTCGCCGACGCGCTGGCAGCGCTGGGGATCGGGCGCGCGGTGCTCGTCGGCAACTCGATGGGCGGGCTCATCAGCGCCGAGCTCGCCGCCCAGGAGCCTTCGCTCGTCGAGCGTCTCGTGCTCGTCTCGCCCGCGGGCCTCGCGACCTACAACAACCGGCTCGCGACCCGCTCGATGCCGGCGGTCAAGCGCGCCCAGCAGATGCTCGCGGTGGGCGCGATGTGGACCGCGTCGCACTCGGACTCGCTCGCCGCGCGGCCGCGCATGCGGCGGCTCGTCCTCTCGGGCGTCGTCGCCCATCCCGACCGCATCCCGGGGCCGCTCGCCGCCGAGCAGCTGCGCGGCGCCGGGACCGACGGCTTCATGTCGGCGCTGGAGGCGATCCTCGAGTTCGACCTGCGCCCGCGGCTGGGCCTGATCCGCTGCCCGACGCTCGTCGTGTGGGGGACCAAGGACCGGCTGATCACCTGGCGCGACGCCCGCCGCTTCGTCCAGGAGATCCCGGACGCCCGCGAGGTCGTCTACCCCGACACGGGCCACATGGCGATGCTGGAGCGCCCGCGCGAGTTCAACGAGCTGCTGAGCGAGTTCATGGGCGCCTAGCGGCGCTCCGCTCATGGCCGCCCGTCGCCGCGGGCGGAGCGCTCAGCGAGCGATTGCGCCCTCGGAGGCGCTGCCGACCAGCTTCGCGTACTTCTGGATCGCCACGTCCACGTGTTCGTCCGCACGCGGCGGGCGAACGTAGCTGAGGACCCGCTCGGCGATCTCCTCGTCGCTGAGGGCGACGTCCAGCCGCCCGGCGTCGACGTCGATCGTCAGCTCGTCGCCGGTCCGCAGTGCCGCGATCGGGCCCGCGTGGACCGCCTCGGGCGCGACGTGCGCGACCATGAAGCCGTGCGTGGCGCCCGAGAAGCGCCCGTCGGTGATCAGCGCGACCTCCTCGCCGAGGCCCTCGCCGACGATCGCCGCCGTCACCGCGAGCATCTCGCGCATGCCGGGGCCGCCCGCCGGCCCCTCGCCCCGGATCACGACCACGTCGCCGCGCTCGATCTCTTTCGCCAGCACGGCCGCCATCGCGGCCTCCTCGCCGTCGAACACCCGCGCGGGGCCGGTGTGTTTCCGGCGCTCGTGGCCCGAGAGCTTCACGACACATCCGTCGGGCGCGACGTTCCCTCGCAGGATCGCGAAGCCGCCGGTCGGTTTGATCGGCGCCGACAGCGGCATCACGACCTTCTGCCCGGCCGTCTCGCGCGCCTCGTCGGCGGCTTCGCCGATGGTCGCGCCCGTCACGGTCACGGCGTCCTCGTTCAGAAGCCCGGCCTCCTTCAGGCGTGCGAGCACGAGCGGCACGCCGCCTGCCTCGTAGAGATCGGTGGCGGCGTACTGGCCCCCGGGCTGAAGGTCGCACAGCAGCGGCGTGCGCTCGGAGACCTGCTCGAACTCGTCGATCGTGAGCGGCACACCCATTTCGCGCGCCACGGCGAGCAGGTGCAGCACGCCGTTGGTCGAGCCGCCGCTGGTCGCGACCGCCGCGATCGCGTTCTCGAGCGCGGGCTTCGTGATCACGTCGCTCGGACGCCGGCCGGCGCGCAGCACGTCCATCACGAGCTCCCCGCATTGCCTGGCGACCTCGAGCTTGCGCCCGTCCTCGGCCGGCACCATGGCGGAGCCCGCGGGCGAGATGCCGAGCGCCTCGAAGGCCATGGCCATCGTGTTGGCGGTGAACTGGCCGCCGCACGCTCCCGCTCCCGGCGAGGCGGCCTCCTCCAGTTCGTGCAGCTGCGCCTCGGTGATCGTCCCGGCGGTGAACTGCCCGACCGCCTCGAACACCTGCTGGATCGTCACCTCCCGGCCTTCCCAGTGCCCCGGGCGGATCGATCCGCCGTAGAGCATCAGGCCGGGTATATCCAGGCGCGCGAGCGCCATCACAGTGCCCGGGATGGTCTTGTCGCAACCGGAGATCGTCACGAGCGCGTCGAACTGATGGGCTGAGGCGACGAGCTCGATCGAGTCGGCGATCAGCTCGCGCGAGACCAGCGAGGCGCGCATGCCCGCCGTGCCCATCGTGATGCCGTCGGAGATCGCGATCGTGTTGAGCTCCATCGGCGTCCCGCCCGCCGCGCGGATGCCCTCCTTGACCTTCGCCGCGAGCACGCGGTTGTTGAAGTTGCAGGGCATCGTCTCGATCCAGGAGTGGGCGACGCCGACGATCGGCTTGGCGAGGTCCTCGGCGGAGTAGCCGATGCCGTGCAGGTAGGCGCGCGCCGCGGCGCGCTCGGGCCCCTCGGTCAGGGCGCGGCTGCGGTGCTTGAGGTCGAAGTGGCCGTTGGTGCTCACGCGGCGGCCACGTTATCGGGCGCATCCCCCCGGGAGCGTCCAGCAGCCTGCTCCCGGCTCCAGCGCGCGAGCCGCGCCAGGTCGCGGCGGACCCGGTCGGGATCGACCTGGCGCCCCGGGAGGTGCATGTTGGCCTCGGAGATCAGGCGGCGCTCGTCGGCGGTGAGCGCCATCCACTTCGCAAGCACGTCGTCGGAGTCGGGGAGCCGTGGGCTGCCGTACGGGCGCGACTCGTCCGGGAACGCGACGCAGTACTCGCTCAGCAGCTCTCCGGTCTCCGGCACGAACGCGACGATCGGCTTGTGGGGGTAGATCAGGTAGGCGTAGGGGCTCCCGCCGGCCGGTTCGGGGGCGCCGCGGACGGGCCCCTCGACGCAGATCAGCCCGAGCTCGCGGTACATCGCCCACTCGCGCTCGGACACGCACGAGCGCAGCAGCTCGCGCGCCCGCTGCTCGGCGCGGCGCTCGCGGCCGGGGTCATAGCCGGCGCCGGTCTCCCGGCCGCGTTCGGCCCACGCCTCGCGCGCCCGCGCGAGAGCGCCCATCGCAGTCGGCCGCGCCAGCTCCCAGACGAGCACGACGAGCACCACGGCCGCCGTGCCCAGCGCGAGGCCCATGCTCCTCAGCGGCCGCCGGCCGCGCGCGGGAAGAAGATCACCCGGTCCGCGTCGCGCGGGACCTCGGCGAAGTCCTTGACGAGCTCCGCCTGGCGGCGCCCCCCGGGTGCGCTGGTCGGGACGGCGGCCCACATGCCCGCGTCGAGCTCGCGGCGGAACGCCTCGATCAGCTCGCGCTCCTGCTCGGGGACGTCCACGTCACCCTCGGCGAGCACGATCTCACCGTGACCAGGCTTCATCCGCAACAGCCTCACCAGCCCGATTATGGCAAACGACCCTGCGCGGCAGGCCGGCTCCGCCTTCGCGCGGCGAGGTCGATCGCGTCCACCGGGCCTGCGCCGGCACCGAGCTCGCGCAGCCCGCGGGCGACGGCTTCGCCGGCAAGGGCGCGCGCGCTGCGGGCCGCCTGCTCCAGCGTCTCGCCGAGCGCCAGCGAAGCCGCGAGCGCGGCGGAGTGCGTACAGCCCGAGCCGTGCGCCGCGCCGTCCGGGTGGCGCGGGCCCGCGATCGCCACCGCGGGCTCCCCTGCGCCTGCGACGAGCAGGTCGGTCGCGCTGGCGCGGTGCCCGCCCGTCAGCACGACCGCCGCGGGGCCGAGCGCCAGCACCGCCCGCGCCAGCCGCTCCGCCTCGGCCCCGTCGGCCCCGGCCAGCGGCTCCTCGCCAAGCAGCGCCCGCGCCTCCGGCACGTTCGGCGTCAGCACGCTCGCGCGCGGCAGCAGCTCGCGCACGAGCGCGTCGTACGCGTCCTGCGCGAGCAGCCGGGCTCCTGACTCCGCGACCATCACCGGGTCCACGACCACCGGCACGCCCTCGCCGAGCCCGTCCAGCGCCGCCGCGACCGCGAGCGTCGTCTCGCGATCGCCGAGCATCCCGACCTTGACCGCGTCCACGCCGATGTCCGAGACGACCGCCGCTACCTGCGCGCGCAGGATCGCCGGCGGCACCTGGTGGACCGCATCGACGCCGAGCGTGTTCTGCGCGGTGATCGCGGTG
This sequence comes from uncultured Solirubrobacteraceae bacterium, assembly GCA_963738815.1. GTDB lineage: Bacteria > Actinomycetota > Thermoleophilia > Solirubrobacterales > Solirubrobacteraceae > Palsa-744. The sequence continues at coordinate 216,537 of CAVTXW010000010.1, read as the reverse complement.
ATCGCGCAGACGCCGTGCACGCCGAGCGCGGCGAACGCCTTCAGGTCGGCCTGCACGCCGGCGCCGCCGCCGGAGTCCGAGCCGGCGATCGTGAGCGCGACTGGCGTGCGGTCTGCCATCGCGGGTGATGGTATGAGCCGCGCCCGGCGCGGCGCGGCGCCGCTAGGAGGTGAAGGGCCGCGGCGGGAAGATCGAGTAGGAGCCGATCGCGGTCACGAGCAGGCGCCCGTCCTCGTGGTGGATCTCGCTCCGCAGCACTGCGATGCGGCGGTTGCGCCGGTCCACGACCGAACGGCAGACGACGTCGCCCTCGGTCGCCGTCTGGACGTAGTTGATCGAGATGCTGATCGTCGCGATGCGCTCTTCCGATTTCGTCTGCGCCCACAGCGCCGAGCCCATGCAGTAGTCGACCATCGCGTAGGTCGCCACGCCCGAGAGCAGGCCGCCGCGGTTGATGAGCTCAGGCCTGATCTGGAGGTGGACGGTCTGCGGGTCCTCCCAGCGCAGGCCCATGAACGCCGTCACCCCGTCGAGGGCGCGCGGGCCCTCGGCCGGCGGCTGGGCCGCCTCGTCGGTTTCCCCCTCGATCACGCCGCGGACCCTATTCGAGCGCCCGGCGCTTGACGTCCTATATAAACCTGATAGATTTAGTGCGCAATGTCTGGTCGTCACTTGGAGAAGTCGGTGGTCCTCACGGCTCACGCCGCTCCGGCTCTCCATGCGGCCGGGCGATGTGCGAAGGCCTGAGTCCTCAGGCTCCTCTCCCCCCGGGGCGCCGTGCTCCCCGGAGGTCCTCACAGGCGCGCCGGCTGCCCCCTCGGCCGGCGCGCCTCCCTCTTTCCCCGACCGATCAAGGAGTTCCCTATGCCCCGAGTGATCATCACCACCAACCTCCCGCCCTCGGGCGACCCCGATGTGCTCCTCGACGAGCACATCTCGACCGTGCACCTCTCGAGCGACCACGCCGCCGGTCAGCTGATCGAGCGCCTCAGCTGGGCGATCCGGGACGCCGAGAGCGCCGAGCTCGACCGCCTCGCACGGCCGCTTCTGCGTGGAACGCCGATGCCTGCGCGGCGCCCCGCGCGGCGGCGATCCCCCGTGCGCCGCGCCGCCGCGGCCGCATAGCGCCCACCCGTCGTATGGGGAGGCATGCCTCCCCCGCCACGACGCCCCGTTCCGCCTGACCGGGCGGCAACGGGGCGCCGCGGCGAGGAGCTGGCCGCGGCGCACCTCCTCCGCCGCGGCTTCCGGATCCTCGACCGCAACGTCCGCAGCCGCTACGGCGAGATCGACCTCGTAGCCTGCGACGACGCGGTGCTCGCGTTCGTGGAGGTGAAGACGACGCGGCGCGGCCGCGCCGCGCCTCCCTTCGAGCGCCTCGGCCCCGCGCAACGAGCGCGGCTGCGGCGGCTCGCGCTCAGCTGGCTTCTGAACCGCCCGCGATCGGCGCCCCGGCCGCCGGAGGTCCGCTTCGACGCGATCGGGATCGTGCTCGACGCGCGCGGGCACCTGCTCGCCCTGGAGCACCTCGAGGGGGCGTGGTGAACGGCGCGCGACGCGCGCGGTCTAGAGCGCGAGCTGCTGGTAGGCCAGCGACTGGAACGACATGCGGTGAAGCGGCGAGACGCCCCGGCTTTCGATCGCCTCGCGGTGGGAGGGCGTCGAGTAGCCCATGTGCTCGGCGAAGCTCCAGCCGGGATGCTCGCCGTCGGCGTGGCGCATGAAGCGGTCGCGCGTCACCTTCGCCACGATCGAGGCGGCGGCGATCGCGGCGCTGGTCGCATCGCCGTCCACGATCGCGCGCTGCTCGCGGCCGAAGTCCGGGACCGAGAACCCGTCCAGCAGGCACAGAACCTCGCCGTGGACGCCCTCGGTGACGCCCCGTGCCGCGTCGCGCAGGGCGGCGAGGTTGGTCCGGTGCAGGCCGCGGTCGTCGATGCCCCGCACACAGCGGGAGACCACGACAACCCGCGCGGCGGCCCGCATCACGAGCGGGTAGAGCGCCTCACGCGCATCGGCCGTGTGCTGCTTGGAGTCGTTGAGCGCGCTCAGCAGGCGCAGCTCGCGCGTCGTCAGAGCCTCGTAGTCGAACAGCACCCCGGCCGCGACGAGCGGGCCGGCGAGGCAGCCGCGGCCGGCCTCGTCCGCACCGGCGACGAGCCGGTACCCGAGGCGGCGGTCGAACGCGAACAGCCGCCTGCCGCTGGTGCGACGCCGCGCTCGCCTGCGCGAGCGGGCGTTGGTGCGGCTAGAGGAAGCCGATCTTGTCGGGCGGCCAGTAGGTGAGGAAGGCGCCACCGATGATCCATCCGGTGGGAACTGGTCCCCAGAAGCGGCTGTCGTCGGATTCGCCACGGTTGTCGCCCATCATGAACCAGTGGCCGGGCGGAACGACGATCGGCGTCGTCAGGTTGCACACCACGCCGACCGCCTGCGCGCACGGTTTGATGTAGGAGTCGTTCTCCTTTTCGAAGGTCGTCTTGCCCTTCGCCTTGCGGTACACGTGGCCTTCGCGGATGTACAGTTCGTCGCCCGGCCCGGCGACCACGCGCTTGATGAAGTTGGTCCCCGTGTCCTCCTTGGGGTTCGGTGTGTCGCAGGCCGCGGTCATCGGGTGTTTGGGCGAGCCGCACTGCGACTGCTCGGCGCCTTCGGGCGGGTGGAAGACGACGATCTCGCCCACGTGGGGGCCTTTGATGTCCATGCCGATGCGGTTGACGAGCACCCGCTGCCCGACCGACAGCGTCGGCTCCATCGAGCCGCTCGGGATCCTGTAGGGCTTGACGAGCACCGCCTGGATCGCGAGCGCCAGGCCGAGCGCGATCGCGATGATGACGACCAACTCGATCACCGAGTTGAGCGTGGATTTCTCGCGGTTTTTGACTAGCTTCACGCCGGTGGATCGCCGGCGGGCGCGGGCGGGTCGGTGCCCACGTCGCCGTCACCGGCATCGGGGGAGGTGTCGGCGGCGTCCGCTGCCGCCTGCGATGAGTCCTCCGCCTCCGAAGCCTCTGCGGCCGATGGCTGCTCGGCCTCGGCCGCGGCCGCCGGCTCCTGTGCCTCGGCCTCCGCGGCTGCCGGCGCCTCGCCGGCGTCTCCCCCCTGCTCTGCTGCCTGCTGCTCGACGACCTCGCCGACGGCCTCGTCGGCGGTCAGCCCGTCGGCGTCCGTCGCGCCCGTGGGCTCGTGCAGCAGCCCCGGTTCGATGGCCTCCTCCGGGCCGGCGTAGCGGCGCTCGCGCACGCGGGCACGCTTGCCGACACGGTCGCGGAGGTAGTAGAGCTTGGCGCGCCTCACGTCGCCGCGGGCGGCCAGCTCGATGCGCTCGATCTTCGGCGAATGCAGCGGGAACATGCGCTCCACGCCGACGCCGAAGGACTGCTTGCGCACCGTGAACGTCTCGCGCGCGCCGTGGCCCTGGCGCTTGATGACGACCCCCTCGAAGACCTGGACGCGGCGCCGGGTGCCCTCGATGACCTGGAAGTGGACCTTCACGCGGTCGCCGGGGGCGAAACTCGGAACACGGCGCAGTTGGGCGCGCTCGATCGTTTGGATGACGCTGCTCATAAGGGAGGGGTGCGCTGGGTCGCTGCGGGAAAGCCCGACTGCGCGGTCGTCATGGTAGCGAACGCCCCGTGAAGGCGGCGCAGATCAGCCGTCGCCCTGGGCCGCGCCGCGCTCCCGGCTGCGTTCGCGCCGCCAGCGCTCGATCCGCTCGTGGTGGCCCGAGAGCAGCACCTCGGGGACATCCCAGCCGCGGTAGGAAGCCGGACGGGTGTAGTGCGGGTACTCGGGGTTGCCTTCGAGTGCGTCGCTGAAGGACTCCTCGGCGGCCGAGCGCTCATCGCCGAGGGCCCCGGGCAGCTTGCGCGCGAGCGCGTCGCAGATCACCATCGCCGCGGGCTCGCCGCCGCTCAGCACGTAGCGGCCGATCGAGACCACGTCGCTCGCGAAGTGCTCGACGATGCGCTCGTCGAAGCCCTCGTAGCGCCCGCACAGGAGCGTCAGGGCCGGCTCGGCGGCCAGCTCGGAGACCAGCGCCTCGTCGAGCAGGCGCCCGCCGGGCGCGAGCGCGATCACGCGCCGGCGCGAGCGCAGCTGCACCGGGTCGACGCTCGTAGCGGGCGCGAAGCGCGCTGTCGAGCACGTCGACCCGCAGCACCATGCCCGCGCCGCCGCCGAACGGCGTGTCGTCCACCTGCCCACCCGACAGCGGCGTGTGGGCGCGGAAGTCGACGCACTCGATCCGCGATCCCGCGGCCAGCACGTTGGCGATGTGGCGCTGTTCGAAGAGCCAGTCGAACCACTGCGGGAACAGCGTGAAGATGTCGATCTCCATCAGCCCTCCTCCAGCCCGAGGAACGCGGCGTCGACCTCGATCCGGCGCTGCTCGGGCTCCACCGAGCGGATCGCGTCGCGCACCATCGGCACGAGCAGCGGCTCGCCCTGCTCCCGCGACACCTCCAGCAGCTCGCAGGAGGGCATCTCGATCAGCCGCGCGACGGTTCCGAGCACCCGCTCTCCGTCCGTGACGGTGCAGCCCTCCAGTTCGTGAGCCCACCACTCCCCCTCTGCGAGCGGGGGTACGGCCGCGGCCGGGACGGTCAGCTCCTGGCCCCGCAGGGCCTCGGCCGCCGCGCGGCCCTCGATGCCGTCGAGCCGCAGGATCGGGCGCTCGTCGGTGCCGGCCCGGCGCACGATCTCACGCGTGCTGCCGGCGACCGTGACAGCGCCGCCGCGGCGCAGCAGCCGCGCCCTCGCACGGGTGACGTAGAAGCTCCCGTCGAGTCCGTGCGGGCGCCCCACGCGTCCGGCCTGCAGCCCCGCCCCGCCTGCGGCGGCGCCCCGGCCCGCGTCCTGCCCGCCCGCGCTCAATCGACGATGTCGACGAGCACGTGCCGGTCCTCGCCGGCCGCCGCGGCTTTGACGACGGTGCGCAGGGCCTGGGCGGTGCGCCCGCCGCGGCCGATCACGCGCCCGTAGTCGTCGGCGCCGACGGCCAGCTCGAGCACGACGGTGCCGTCGTCTTCCTCGAACTGCTCGACCGAGACGGCCTCGGGATCGTCCACGAGACCCTCGGCGAGGTACTCCAAGAGCCGCTTCGGGTTCTCGGTGGCCATGACAGGGCCCCTCTCAGCCGGTTCTGGTCTCGATGCCCTGGATCTTCAGGAGCTTTCGAACCGTGCCGGACGGCTGCGCGCCGCGGGCGAGCCAGCTGCGGGCGCGCTCCTCGTCGATCACGATCGTCGAGGGGTCGGTCTGCGCGTTGTAGTGGCCGATCGTCTCGATCACGCGGCCGTCGCGCGGCGAGCGCTGGTCGGCGACGACGACGCGCCATATCGGATCCTTCTTGCCGCCCACTCGCGTGAGCCTCAGCCTCACTGCCACGTTTTCCTCTCGGTTCTTCTTTTAATTATTCGGGGGAGAGCTTAGCGGTGTGCGCTCTCACCGCGCGCTTCGCATCAGCGCGCCGAAGTCCGGCATCTTGCCGCGGCCGACCTGCTTCATCACCTTGCGCATCTGCCCGAACTGCTTGATCAGGCGGTTGACCTGTTGCACGTTGGTGCCTGAGCCACGGGCGATCCGCAACCGCCGTGAGCCGTTGATGATCTCCGGGCGCCGGCGCTCGGCCGGCGTCATCGCGAGCACGATCGCCTGGATCCGGTCCAGCTCGCGTTCGTCGACCTTCATGTTCGAGAGCTGGTGGCCGGCGAGCCCGGGGATCATCCCGAGCACGCTCTGAAGCGGCCCCATTTTGCGCACCATCTTCAGCTGGTCGAGGAAGTCGTCGAGCCCGAACTCGTTGCGGCGGAGCTTGCGCTCGAGCTCCTTCGCCTCGTCCTCGTCGAACTCGCGCTCGGCCTTCTCGATCAGGCTCATCACGTCGCCCATGCCGAGGATCCGCTGCGCCATCCGGTCGGGGTGGAAGCGCTCGAACTGGTCGAGCTTCTCGCCGGTGGAGGCGAACAGGATCGGCTTGCCCGTGACCGCTTTGACCGACAGCGCGGCGCCGCCGCGGGCGTCGCCGTCGAGCTTCGACATCACGACGCCGTCGAACTGCACAGCCTCGGCGAAGCTCTCGGCGACATTGACCGCGTCCTGGCCGGTCATGGCGTCCACGACCAGCAGCACGTCGGTCGGTTTGACCGCGTCGCGGATCCGCACGAGCTCATCCATCAGCTCGGCGTCGACGTGCAGGCGCCCGCTCGTGTCGACGATCAGGACGTCCTTGCCCTCCTCACGCGCTCGGTCGAGGGCCCACTTGGCGATCTCGACAGGGTCCGCGTCGGTGCCTTTCTCATACACCGTCGCCCCGGCCTGGGCGCCGACCTTGACGAGCTGATCGACCGCCGCGGGACGGTAGACGTCGCAGGCCGCGACGGCCACCGAGGAGCTGTTCTCCTCGCGCAGCAGGCGCGCGAGCTTGGCGGTGGCCGTGGTCTTGCCCGAGCCCTGGAGACCGGCCATCAGGATCACCGTCGGCGGTCGCGGCGAGAACGCGAGCCCGGCCGAGGCGCCTCCCATCAAATCGGTCAGCTCCTCGCCCACGATCTTCACGACCTGCTGGCCGGGGTTCAGCTTGCCGACCACCTCCTCCTCCAGGCAGCGCTCCTTCAGCTGCGAGGTGAACTGGCGCACGACCTTGAAGTTGACGTCGGCCTCGAGCAGCGCGAGACGGATCTCGCGCATCGCGGCGTCGATGTCCTGCTCTGAGAGCGTGCCGCGCTGACGGACCTCGCCGAGGGTGGCCTGCAGTTTCTCCGAGAGGGAGTCGAACATCGGGCTCTGATTCTCGCAGCCCGCCGCGCGCGGGTCCGCGGGCCTGCCTTCCGGGAGCCGGCCCGCGCGGGCCGCCGGCCTCTAGGACTCCTCGGCGCGGGGCGGCTCGACGGCGCGCGGTCCGCGTGCCGGTGGTTTCTTCTCGGCGCGCTGGACGCCCTCGCTGAGGGCCTGGCCGATGCCGCCGAGGGCCTGCGAGAGCTCGGAGGGCACCACGAACACCTTGTTCGAGTCGCCTTCGGCGAGCTGGGGGAGCATCTTCAGGTATTCGTAGCGGAGCAGTTCGGGGTCGGGCTTCCCCTCGTGGATTGCGCTGAAGACGGTGTCGATCGCCTTCGCTTCGCCCTCGGCGGTCAGGATCTGCGCTTCGCGTTCTCCTTCCGCGCGCAGCACAGCCGCCTGCTTCGCCCCTTCCGCGGTCAGGATCGCCGCCTGCTTCTCGCCTTCGGCCGTCAGGATCGCCGCGCGGCGGTCGCGCTCGGCGCGCATCTGCTTCTCCATCGCGGTCTTGATGTCCGGCGGCGGGTCCACCGACTTGATCTCGACGCGGTTGATGCGGATGCCCCACTTGCCGGTCGCCTCGTCGAGCACCGTCCGCAGCTCGGCGTTGACGTTCTCGCGCGCAGTCAGGGTGTCCTCCAGCGTCAGGCCACCGATCACATTGCGCAGGGTCGTCACCGTCAGCTGCTCGATCGCCTGCAGCGGGTTCGCGACCTCGTAGGTCGCCGAGCGCGGTTCGGTGATCGTGAAGTAGAGAACCGTTTCGATCCCCACGACGACGTTGTCCTCGGTGATCACCGGCTGGGGCGAGAAGTTGACCACCTGCTCGCGCAGGTCCACGAGCGGACGCACGCGCTCGATGAAGGGGGTGATGATCGTCAGCCCCGGCTCCAGCGTGCGGCTGTAGCGGCCGAGGCGCTCGACGACACCGGCACGCGCCTGCGGGATCACGCGGATCGAGCGCGCCGCGACGACGAGGGCGAACAGGACGATCACTGCGACCACGATCAGCGCTGCCATCAGCCCTCGGTTCCTTTCATCGGTTCACTGCTCAGGTACAGCCTACCCCTCCGGGCTCAGGGCATCACCAGTGCAGTCGCCCCGCGGATTTCGACAACGTGAACCTTCTCCCCTGCCTCGATCACTTCGTCGTCGTCGAACGTGCGCGCCGTCCAGACCTCGCCGCCGTCGATCCGCACGCAGCCCACGCCTTCGTCGTTGGCGATGCGCTCGAGCACCATCGCGGTGCGCCCGACCAGCGCCGCCGCGCCCGTCCTGATCGGGGGCGGCAGGCGGCGGTGACGGTGCGCCACGGGGCGCAGCGCCATCACCACGATCCCCGAGACCGCGACGAACACGAGCGCTGCCAACAGCGGTCCGACGCCGAGCAGGCTGAGGACGGCGGCGAGCGAGGCGCCGACCGCGAACGGCAGCAGGTAGAAGCCGCCCTGGTGCATCTCGCCCACTCCGAAGGCCGCGGCCGCGATGAGCCACAAAATCCACACGATGCAGGGAGGTTAGCTCGCGGCGATCAAGGCACGCGCGAATTCGGGCGCGTCGAAGGGCCGCAGGTCCTCGACGGACTCGCCGATCCCGATCAGCTTCACGGGCAGTCCCAGCTCGCGGGCGATCGCAAGCGCGATCCCGCCGCGCGCGGTCCCGTCGAGCTTCGTCAGCACCACGCCTGTGACGCCGGCCGTCTCTGCAAACAGCCGCGCCTGGCGCAGCCCGTTCTGGCCGGTGGTCGCGTCGATCGTCAGCAGCGTCTCATGGGGGGCGCCCTCCAGCTGCCTCCCGATCACGCGCGTGACCTTCGCGAGCTCCCCCATCAGGTCGTCCTGCGTGTGCAGCCGCCCGGCGGTGTCCACGATCACGACGTCGATGCCCTTGGCGCGCGCCTGAGCGATCGCCTCGAACGCGACCGCGCCCGGGTCCGACCCGGGCTCGCCGCCGACGATCTCGACGCCCGCGCGCTGCGCCCAGCCCTCGAGTTGCTCCCCGGCCGCCGCGCGGAACGTGTCGGCGGCGGCGAGCAGGACCGACTTGCCGAGCTCCTCGCGCAGGTGCCAGGCGATCTTGCCGATCGTCGTGGTCTTGCCGGTGCCGTTGACGCCGACGGCCATGATGACGGTCGGCTCGGGGCGGATGTCGATGCGCGCCTCGCCCACCTGCGCCGTCTCCGAGAGCAGCTCGATCAGGCGCTCAGAGAGCTGCTCTCCGCCCTCCAGCGCGCCCGAGCCGGCCTCGTCCTCGAGCGTCTGGACGACGGCCGCCGTCGTCGCCGCGCCGACGTCGGCCATGATCAGCGCCTCCTCGAGGCGTTCCCACGTTTCGTCGTCGAGCGTGCCGAACAGGCTGGACTGGATCTCCGAGCCGAGCGCCTCACGCGTCTTGCTCATGCTCTCGCGCAGGCGCCGGAACAGGCCGCGGCGTTTCTCGGCAGGCGCCTCTGCGGCTGCCTCCGCGGCATCCCCGGTGATGAACAGCTCACTCCACTCGCGCGCCACGGCCGCGCGATGATACAGCGGCGCCGCGGCCGCTCAGGCGGCGCGGGCGACGATCACGCGGCCTGCTCGGCCACGTCCTCGGCCGGCAACCGGCGCGAGAGCACCTTCGATACCCCGTCGCCGCCCATCGAGACGCCGAACAGCCAGTCCGCGGCCTCCATCGTGCGCTTCTGGTGGGTGATGACGATGAACTGCGCGCGGCCCGCGTAGCGGCGCAGCAGCGCGAGGAAGCGGTCGAGGTTGAGGTCGTCGAGCGCGGCCTCGACCTCATCCAGGATGTAGAAGGGGCACGGCCGCGCGAGGAACACGGCGAACAGGAACGCGAGCGCGGTCATCGACTTCTCGCCGCCGGAGAGCAGCGTGAGCCGCTTCGTCGACTTGCCCGCGGGGGTGATCTCGATCTCGACCCCCGGCAGGCGCTCGCCCTGCGCCTCGGCCTCCGCCTCCGCGTCGGCGGCCGCCTCGATCGCCTCCTCGTCGCGCTCGGACCGGTCGGGACCTGTGATCGGCTGGCCGCCGATCACGCGCTGGGACTCCTGCTCGTCCTCGACGAGCCGCAGGCGGCCGCTGCCGCCGGGGAACACGTCGCCGACCAGCTCCTCGAAGTTGCGAGCCGCCGCCTGGAAGGTCGCTTCGAAGGTCTCCTCGATCTGGCGGTCGGTGTCGCGGATCAGCGTGCGCAGCTCGCGCAGGGCGGTCTCCAGGTCCTCGCGCTGCCCCTCCAGCTCCTCGACATGCGCGAGCGCCTCGGCGTACTCGTCCTGGGCCAGCGGATTGACCGGCCCGAGCTGCTCGCGCCGGCGGCGCAGACGCTCGACGCGCCCCTCCAATTCGGCCGTACGCTCGGCGTCGAGAGGATCCACCGCCACCTCCTGCCCGTCCAGCCCCAGGCGCTCGGCGACCGAGGCGCTGTCGGCCTCGACCTCCGCGGCCTGATCGCGCAGCCGCTGGGCGGTGACCTCGGACTGGGTGACCGCCTCGCCCGCGCTGCGCAGCGACGCCTGGATCTGAGCCTCGCGGGCGGCGCACTCGCGCAGCCGCCCCGCCATCTCCTCGCCGGCCGCGCGATCCTCGGCGAGCTCGGCCTCGAGCACCGCGATGCGTGCCTCGACGGCCTCGCGCGCTGCCGCGATCGCCTGCGAGAGCCGTGTGGCCATCGGCGCGGCCGCACGGTCGGCGCGCTGCTGGCCGCGCAGGCGCTCGGCACGGGCGAGCTGCGCGAGGCGCTGCTGGGCCAGCTGCTCGGCCTGGCGGCGCTCGGCCGCCAGCTCGCCCTCGAGCTCGGCTTTGCGCACCGCGAGCGGACCGTCGCCGGGCTCCGAGCGCCGGCGCTCCAGCAGGCGGGAGATGCGCTCCTGCGCCTCGGCGGCATCTCCGGACTCGCGCTCGGCAGCGCGAAGCGCCTCCTCGGCGCCCGCCCGGACGCCGTCGGCGGCCCTGACGCGCTCCAGCGCGCGCTCGACGGCCGCGCGCGCCGCCTGCTCGGCACCGGCCGCGGTCTCGACCTCGGCGATCAGGCGCTCGCGCTCGTTGCTGCGTGCCAGCACCAGCTCGCTGCCGCCGGCCGCGAGCTGGCGGACCTCGCCCCACGAACCGAACCACACGCGCCCACCGCGGGTCGCGGCGATGCCGCGGAAATCCTCGGGGAGATCCTCGAGGCGCTCGACGACCCACGCGTCGGCCAGCAGCCGGGCCGCGAGCGCGAGCACGGCGGGCGGCCCGGTGAGCAGCTCCAGCAGCGGTTTTGCCCCTGGTGCCGGCGCCGGTCGCGCCTCGCGACCCTGCTCGCCGTCCCCGGGCGCAGCCAGCAGGGCGGTGGCCCCTTCGGGCCCGGCCCCGTCCAGAAGCTCCTGCGCCCCTCGCACGTCCTCGACGACGGCCGCGTCCAAGCGGCCCCCGAGCGCCGCGGCCAGGGCGAGCTCGTAGCCGTCCTGCACGCGCAGCTCCGCGCTCAGAACGCGGGGCGCAAGACCGGCTGCGCCGACGCCCTGCGCCCCGGAGTGGCTGCGCAGGAACTGGTTCGCCGCGGCCAGCTCGGCTCCCACGCGAGCCGCCTCGCGGCGCGCACGATCCGTCTCGCGCTCGGCCTCGGCGAGCTCGCGGCGCGCAACCTCGGCGCTCTCATCCCCCGCGGCCCGGGCGCTGCGGGCAGCGTCGAGCGCCGCCCGCGCAGCCTCGACGGCGCCGCGCTGGCGCTCCAGCTCGGCCTCGAGGCCCGAGAGCTCCTCCCCCAGCTCGAGCTCGCGGCGCTCCTCGATCTGCTCGAGCTCGGACTCGAGCGCGGCGATGCCGGTGCCGAGCCCCTCCTCGCCCGCGGCGGCGGGGTCATCGGGGCGCTCGAGCTCGGCGAGCTCGGCCGCGTCGCGCTCGATCCGCCCCGCGAGGCGCTCGCCCGCGGCGGCCGCCTGCTCGCCGCGAAGCGTCAGGCGCTCGCGCGCGGAGCGGGCACCGTAGAGCGTGGCCGACAGCGCGTCGTGGCGCTCGGCCCGCTCGGAGAGCGCCCGCTCGGCCTCGCCGCGCTCGGCGATCACGGCCTGCAGCGAGGCCTCCACGGCGTCGCGCTCGGCGCGCGCCTTCACCGCGCGCTCCTGAGCCTCGGCCAGCTCTGCGCGGCGCGCGCGCAGGGCGTCGCGGAGCAGCTCCCATCGCGCTTCGAGCAGCTGGCGCTCGAGGCGCTCGTGCAGCTCGGCTGCTTCGGCCTGGCGCTTGAGCGGTCGCAGCCGCGTGCGCGCCTCGCGCTCGATGTCGAGCGCGCGGTCGAGGTTCTCCTGTGTGCGCTCGAGCTTGAGCTGCGCGCGGCGGCGGCGCTTGCGGTGCTTGCCGAGACCGGCCGCCTCCTCGATCAGCAGGCGCCGCTCCCGGGGCTTGGAGGTCACGATCGCCTCGACGCGCCCCTGGGAGATGACCGAGTGCGTCTCCTTGCCGAGACCCGTGTCGGACAGCACCTCGATCACGTCACCGAGCCGGCAGCGCGCGCCGTTGAGGCGGTAGGAGCCCTCGCCGTTGCGATCCAGGCGGCGCGCGATCGAGATCTCGCTGAGCGGCAGATCGACCTCGCCGTCCGAGTTGTCGAGCACGATCTCGACCTCGGCGGACGTGCGCGCCTGCACGCCCTTCCCGCCGCCGAAGATCACGTCCTGCATCGATGAGCCTCGGACCGCGAGCGGCGACTGCTCGCCCATCGCCCACAGCACGGCGTCGGTGACGTTCGACTTGCCCGAGCCGTTGGGGCCCACGACCACGCTGACGCCCGGCCCGAAGTCCAGGTGCGTGCGGTCAGGGAACGACTTGAAGCCGTCGAGCGTGAGTGACTTGAGCCTCATCCGCTCACTCCGCCGACAAGCGCTCGACCGCCATGCGCGCAGCCTCCTGCTCGGCGTGCTTCTTGCTGCGCCCGCGTCCGCTGCCCACCTCGCGTCCGTCGACCTGGGCGAGCACCGAGTAGACGCGCTCGTGTGGCGGTCCCTCCTCGCCGACCACCTCGTAGGCGACCTCCGCGCCGCGCCTGGCCAGCAGCTCCTGGAGCGCAGACTTGAAATCCACGGGGTTGCTCAGCGCGTCCTCGATCTCCGGCGCGAAGGCCTCGACGACCGCTTCCGCCGTGCGCTCGTAGCCCGCGTGCAGGTAGCAGGCGCCGATCACCGCCTCGATCACCGACGCGAGCACGCGCTCGGTCTCGACAAGCGCGGCCGCGCTCTCGCGCACCCCGGGCGGCGCGGCGGCGCGCAGGCGTTCGGGCAGCGCCAGCCGCTCGGCGACCGCGCGGCAGGAGACGCCGGAGACCGCCTGCGCCCGGATCTTCGTCAGCCGTCCCGCGCCGAAGCGGTCCGCCTCCAGGCGCGGGTAGAGGTAGGCCGTCACCGCCAGCGCCAGGACGCTGTCGCCGAGGAACGCCAGGCGGGAGTACGAGTCCCCGCGCCGCTCGCTCCAGGAGGCATGCGTGAAGACCTGGCGCGCCAGGTCCGCCGGCAGCTCCTCGAGAAGGTCTGCCAGGAGCATCGTCTCCCTCGCTAGGCGCGCTCGGCATCTTCCAGGTTCGGCTCGTTCGCGAGCACGAAATCCACCGCGGCGCCGACCGTGAGGATCTGCGCGGCCTGCTCGTCGGACATCTGCACGCGGTAGGTGTCCTCGAGCTCCTGAACGAGCGTGTAGAGGTCCAGCGAGTCTGCCTCGAGGTCCTCCTTGAAACGCGTCTGCTCGGTGATCGCACCGGGATCCAGGTCCAGCTCGTCGGCGAGATGGTCGCGAATCAGCGCAAAGACCTGCTCTCTGCTGAGAGTGCTCATCGCCGCAGGCTAGCGTCCGGCGCGGACGCCGGAGAGCGCCGCAGCGCCCCGGCGGCGGCGAGCGCAGCGTGCGTCCTGCCGACGATGTCCTCGCGCGCTCCGAGCCGGGCGCGCAGGATCGCCTGGGCGAAGCCGTCGCGGGTGAAGCGCCCGTGCGGGACCACGCCGAGGCGGCGCAGCCCGAGCAGGTACGCGCCGCCCACGCCTTCCGGGTCGATCTCCTCGCGCAGCCCTCCGAGCGCCCCTTTCAACAGCAGGCCGCCGACCTTGGCGCGCGCCGAGGTCATCGCGGCGTCGCGGATCGCGCGCAGCAACACCTGAGAGGTGCCCTCGAGCACCTTCAGCACGATGTTGCCGGTGAGGCCGTCGGTGACCACCACGTCAGCGGCGCCGCTGACGAGGTCGCCGCCCTCGACGTTGCCCACGAACTCGAACGGAAGCGATGAGCCGCCCGGCGCTCCGGGCGGCTCTGAGGAGACCTGTGCGGCAGCGCGCTCGCGCAGCTCCTTCCCGGTCTCGACCACCAGGGCGCCGCCGCGCGCCTCCTCCTCGCCGTTGGAGAGCAGCCCCACGCGTGGGCGGGCGATGCCGAGCACGGTGCTCGCCAGCGCGGCGCCCATGAACGCGAACTGGACGAGGTGCTCACGGCGTGCCTCCGCGCTCGCCCCCACGTCGAGCAGGGTCACGGGGTTGCCCGGGACGGGCAGCGGCAGCGCGAGTGCCGGCCGGTAGATGCCGCGGTCCCGTTTGATGTTGAAAGTGCCGGCGGCGACGGCGGCGCCGGTGCCGCCGGCGCAGACCAGCGCCTGCGCGCGCCCTTCCCCCACGGCCCTCGTCGCGAGCACGATCGAGGCGTCGGTGCGCGCACGCGCGGCGGCGACCGGGTCCTCGGCCTTCGCGATCGAGACGGGCGCGTCGACGATCTCGACGCCGGCGGGCGGGTCGCCCAGCTCGGCCGCGGGACCGAACAGGAGCACGTGCGCGCCGTGCGCGGCGGCGAGCGCGGCGCCCGCGGCGACCTCGGCGGGACCCAGGTCGGCGCCGTTGCAGTCGACGGCGACGACCGGCTCCTCCGGCCGGCTGTTACTCGTGGTCGTGCTCGTGGTCGTGCTCGTGAGCACCGGCCGGCGCGACGACCTCACGGCCGCCGTAGCTGCCGCAGACCGGGCAGACCCGGTGCGGGCGCCTGGGGCTGTGGCACTGCGGGCACGCGTTGAGCCCCGGAGCGGAGATCTTGTGCTGAGCCCGGCGCTTGGCGGTGCGGCTGTGCGACTGCTTTTTCTTCGGGACGGCCATTGCGGTCCAGAAGCGTAGCAGCGCTATTCCAGCTTCAGCTCGCGCAACTTCGCCCAGCGCGGGTCCGGCGGGCTCTCGTGGCGGTGCTCCGGGCCCGCTTCGTTCAGGTCTGCTGCACACACGGGACAGAGCCCGGCGCAGTCCTCGCGGCAGAGGATCTTCGCGGGCGCCGCCAGCGCGAAGGCGTCGTGCGCCCACGCCGAGACGTCGAGCTGCTCGTCGGTCACGTACGGGCTCTGCAGCTCCTCGCCTTCGCTCGGGCGGTCGACCTCGCGCGCGTCCACCTCCACCTCGGGCGCGGCGTCCTTCAGGCAGCGCATGCATGGCCCGGACACGCGCGCGGAGAAGCGCAGGTGCAGCGCGTAGCCGCCGCCGGTCATGCGCGAGACCTCGAGCGCCACGGGAATCCGGGCCGGGCTCGGCTCGTAGCGCTCGCCGCCGAGCTCGAGCCCCTCGGCCGGAACCTCCAGCTCCATCCGCCGCCCCTCGCCGGGCGCGAGACGCATCGCAGCGAGGTCGAGGTGAGAGGCGATCGGCGCCATGCGTCTCAGGCTAGCGAGGGCTCCGCGGCACGGCGGGCGCGCGGTCCGGCCGCTGGCCTAGGCCAGCTCGCGCTTGAGGATCTTGCCAGTGGCGTTGCGGGGCAGCGCCTCCAGGAACACCACGTCGCGCGGGACCTTGAAGCGCGCGAGGTTCTCCTTGACGTAGTCCTTGACGGCGGCCTCGTCCAGGCTCGTGCCGTTGGCCGGGACGACGTAGGCCCTCAGCCGCTGTCCGAACTCATCGTCGGGCACGCCGACCACGGCCGCCTCGGCGATCCCCTCGTGGTCTGCGAGCAGGTCCTCGACCTCGCGCGGGAACACGTTCTCGCCGCCGCTCACGATCATTTCGTCGTCGCGGCCGTCCACGAACAGCCGCCCGCCGGAGTCGAGGTGGCCGACGTCGCCGGTGCTCATCAGCCCATCCACGATCTCCTTGCCGCCGCCGCCGGTGTAGCCGTCGAACATCATCTCGTTGCCGACGAAGATCCGCCCGGACTCGCCCCGCGGAACCTCCCGGCCCTGCTGATCGAGCAGCTTGACGACGGTGCCGATCGGCGGGCGCCCCGCGGTGCCGGGCGCCGCCCGCAGGTCTGCCGGTGTGGCGATCGTCGCCCACGCCACCTCGGTCGAGCCGTAGAGGTTGTAGAGCACGTCCCCGAACGCATCCATCGCGCGCGTCGCCAGTTCGCCGGGCAACGCCGAGCCGCTGAGCGCGATCACGCGCAGACAGCTCAGGTCGTACTGGGCGATCGTGGCGGGGTCCAGCTCCATGATGCGCTGCAGCATCACCGGCACGAGGGCCAGCGTCGTCGAGCGTGTCTGCGCAGCGGCGCGCAGCGTCTCCTCAGGGTCGAAGCGGCGGCGCAGGACGAGCGTCGAGGCAAGGGGCAACGCCAGCGTGAAGTGCGCGTAGCCCCACGAGTGGAACATGGGCGCGGCGACCACCGTCGCCTCGCGGGCGCGCAGCGGGATCTTCGAGAACAGCGCCGCCGCCGGCTCGAGCGAGTCTGGCTGCTTGCGAGCCGCGCCCTTCGGGGTGCCCGTCGTGCCGGAGGTGAGGATCACCACGCGGCCACGTTCGACCGGCGGCGCCAGGTCGGAGTCATCGCCGCGGGCGATCAGGTCCTCGAGGCGCGTGTCGGCGCCGGCCGGCTGCAGGCGGTCCTCGCCGGGGGTCCATGCCACGAAGCGCAGGCGCTCGGCGGAGCCCTCCGCGACGAGGTTCGCGAAGTCCTCGTCGTAGATCACCGCCTTGGCCTGCTCGCGCGCGAGCACGTCGGTGATCTGCGGAGCCGCGAACATCGTGTTCAGGTACAGCGCGCTCGCGCCGAGCTTCGAGCACGCGACCGTCGCCTCGATGAAGCCGCGATGGTTGCGGCACATCACCGCGACGCCGTCGCCTTCTCGGATGCCGGCCTTCTCGAGCTCGCGGGCGAGCGCGTTCGTGCGGCTGTGGACCTCAGAGAAGGTAAGCGTGCCGCGCTCGTCGATCACAGCGAGGCGATCGGGGTGGCGGGCGGCGGCGCCCATGTAGGCCGCGGCGGGCGTCGCGCCCCAGCGCCTCAGCGCCGCCAGCGACCGCAGCGCCCGGTCCGGGCGTGTCGGCGCGAGCATGCCGGTGTCGAGCAGCGTGCGAGCGACGGTGAGGCGGTTGCGTGCCGCGGTCAGATCCACGCGCTGAAAAGTACCCGGGTGTGAGGGGTGGGCAATCCGCGGGCGGCGGAGGAGGGCGTGCGGGCTAGCCGACCTCGGCCGGCTCGTCCTTGCCCTGCAGGCGCTCGCGGCCGCGCTGGACGGCCGCGATGAACTTCGAGAGGTTCACCTCGAGCGTGTTGAGGATCTCGTCCGCGTAGTCCTCGGCGCCGAGCCTGATCTCGCGCTCCCGCGCACGGGCGTCCTCGACGATGTCCTCGGCGGCACGCTCGGCCTGCTTGGTGACCTCCTCCTCGCCGACGAGGCGCTCCTGGCGGTCGCGTGCGTCCTTGATGATGCGCTCGGCCTCCTTCTTGGCCTCGGCGAGCATCTCCTGGCGCTCCTTCACGATCCAGCGGGCCTGCTTGATCTCCTCCGGGATCGTCGCCCGCATCTGATCGAGGATGTCGTAGATCTCCTCCTTGTCGACGCGCACCTGATCCGTGAGCGGGACCGGCTTGGCGTTGTGCACCAGGTCGTCGAGCTTGTCTATGAGAACTAGGACATCCATCTGTGTTCCGCACCTCCGCGGGCGTTCCGGTCCGCGTATCGCATGTCAGTTCGTCAGCGTCCTACCTGTTCCTGCAATCGGCGAGCGACCTCCTGCGGGACGAGATCGTCGATCTTGCCGCCGAAGGTCGCCAGCTCCTTCACTCCGCTGGATGAGAGGAAACTGTACTGCGGGCTCGCCATCAGGTAGACGGACTCGACGTCCGGGTTCTGCCTGCGGTTGAGCTGGTTCATCTCGAGCTCGTACTCGAAATCCGAGATCGCGCGAAGGCCCTTGACGATCGCGCGGGCGCCCTTCTCTTGGGCGAACTGCACGACGAGCGTCGAGAACGGCTCGACTTTGACGTTCTCGAGGTCGGCGACGGCGCGTTCGATGAAGCCGACGCGGTCGGCGATGTCGAAGACGGCGCTGCTCTTGCGCACCGAGCGGTTGACCACCGCGACCCAGACCTCGTCGTAGAGCCCGGCCGTGCGCCGGATCACGTCCAGATGCCCGTTCGTCACGGGGTCATAGCTGCCCGGACAGACAGCTATTGAGCGCTCGGATCGGGCCATGGGTTCGAGATTGTGATGGAAGTGTCGCCGTAGCGGCGTTCGGTCGCGATCGGAAGGTCGAGGCCGAGCGGCGCCCGGCGGTCGCTCTCGGCCACCACGCGGGCGCCGGGAGCCAGCACGGGCGCCAGCAGCGCCGGCAGCTTCTCCGCCAGCCTTGCGGCATCGCCGTAGGGTGGGTCGATCAGCACGAGATCGTAGAGCTCACCCCGTTCTCGTGCCGTCCGCAGGGCCGCGAGCGCCTCGCCGCGGCGCAGCTCGGCGCGCTCGGAGGCGAGCGCCAGCGCCTCGAGGTTCTCCCGCAGGACGGCGGCGGCGCGGGCGTCGCGCTCGATGAAAACCGCGCTCGCGGCCCCGCGGGAGAGCGCCTCGATGCCGAGGGCCCCGGTCCCTGCGAACAGGTCGAGGACGCGCTCTCCGTCCACCCCGCCGAGCATCGAGAAGAGCGCCTCTCGCACGCGATCGGAGGTCGGGCGCGTGCCACGCCCGGGCGGCGCCTTCAGCCGCCTGCCGCCGAGCGTTCCAGCGATCACCCGCATCGCGACGGCACGCTAGCGCTCGCACGCCTGCCGGCCCGGATGCGCAGCGAGCCTCGTCGGTCTGAAGGACCCCGGCGGTGCCGGGCGCTCAGCCGGGGATCGGCGCCGCCGCGTCCTCGCCGTAGCGCCGTTCGAGCTCGCCCGCGAGCAGCGCGTGCTCGGGGGAGCGCAACTGCGGGTCGGAGGCGACGATCGTCTCCGCACGGCCGCGCGCGCGCTCCAGCAGCTGGGCGTCCTCGGGCAGGCGCGCGACCCGGAACTGACGCTGCCCGGACTGGCGCGTGCCGACGAGCTCGCCCTCGCTGCGCAGCTCGAGGTCGATGTCCGCGAGCCGGAAGCCGTCGGAGTGGGCCACCAGCGCACGCAGCCGTGCCGCCCCCGGCGGGCCGACCAGGAAGCACGCGGAGCGATGCTCGCCGCGACCGACCCGCCCGCGCAGCTGGTGCAGCTGGGAGATCCCGAACCGCTCGGCGTTCTCGATCACCATCACCGTCGCGTTCGGCACGTCGATCCCGACCTCGATCACGGTCGTCGAGACCAGCACCTGGACGCGCCCCGCAGCGAAGGCCTCCATCGCCTCCTGCTTCTCGCGCGGGCGCATCGCGCCGTGAAGCAGCGCCAGCTCGTAGCCGGCCAGCTCCCCGGCGCGCAGACGCTCGAGCTCGGCGGTGGCCGCGCGCGGCACCGCGCGCGCGTCGCCGCCCGCCGCCGCCTGGACGTCGGCGCCGGCCGCCTCGGGGTCCTCCTCGATCAGCGGGCACACGACGAATGCCTGGCGTCCCTTCGCGAGCTCGGCGCGCAGCTGCTCGTAGGCGGCGGCGCGCTCAGCCTCACCGCCGACGATGCTCGTCCGCACCGGCCGGCGCCCGCTCGGCAGCTCGTGCAGCGTGCTGGTGTCGACGTCGCCGTAGCGGGCGAGGGAGAGCGTGCGCGGGATCGGCGTCGCGGTCATGTGCAGCGTGTGCACGGTCTCGGCGCCCTCGCGGTGGACGAGCCGCTCGCGCTGGCGGACCCCGAAACGGTGCTGCTCGTCGATCACCGCGAGCGCGAGCGAGCGAAACGAGACGTCGGGCTCGATCAACGCGTGGGTGCCGACGACCACCGAGAGCTCGCCGCTGGCGAGCTTGGCGAGGATGTCTGCGCGCCGCCGGGCCGGCGTCGCGCCCGTCAGGAGCGCCGCGCTCACCGACTCGCCGCCGAGCAGCGTCTGCAGCGTCGCGAAATGCTGCTCGGCAAGGGTTTCGGTCGGCGCCATCAGCGCCGCCTGGTGGCCGTGCTCGACGGCGCGGAGCATCGCGTGCAGTGCGACCACCGTCTTGCCGCTGCCCACCTCCCCCATCAGCAGGCGCTGCATCGGCCGGCTGTCCGCGAGGTCCTCGTCGAGCTGGGCGATCGCGCGCTCCTGGTCGCCCGTCAGCGCGAAGGGAAGCGCCTGCGCGCGCCAGCGCGCGCTCAGCGACGGCGGCTCGGAGAGGGCGCTCGCGCCGGCGCGGGCGCGCCGCTGCGCGCGGCGGCGCAGGAACACCAGCTGCATCAGCAGCAGCTCCTCGTAGGCGAGGCGGCGCCGGCCCAGCTCGGGGTCGCGCGAATCGCGCGGGAAGTGCATCGCGGCGAGCGCGCTCGCGCGGTCCGGGAGGCCCTCCGCCGCGCGCGCTTTGGCCGCGAGGATCTCGACGATGTCGCCGAGCGCGGCGCGCTCGCCCTGGACGAGCGTGAGGATCTGGGTCGAGGTCACCCCCTCGGCGGCCGGGTAGTGGGCCACGGACTCGCCCGCGGCGGGCTGCTCGCCGGGGGCCTCGCCGATGCCCGTCTGCGCGGGTGCGTGGTGTGAGACGTTGAAGCGGCCGCGACCGTCCGGCTTCCCGTGCAGCAGCAGACGAGTGCCCGAGGGGTAGCGATCGACGAGCCAGGGCTGGTTGAAGAACGTCGCGCGCATCGAGCCGGTCGAGTCGAACACGACGGCCTCGACCAGGGGGCGCATGCGCCTGCGACGCACCGGCCGCGCGGCGATGCTGCGCACCTGCACGGCGACGGTCGCCTGCTCACCGGACCTCAGCGCCGCGACGGTCCGCGCCTCGCGGCTGTCGCTCGGCAGGTGCTCGAGCAGCTCGCCCACGGTCTCGAGCCCGAGCGTGTGCAGACCCGCGGCGACCCGCTTGCCGGGCGCCGGCAGCGGGCGCTCCAGGCGCGAGGGCCGCGGCCAGCGCACCGGCGCGGCCAGCAGCTCCTCCCGCGTGAGCGGGTGCGTCGAGGCGAACGCGATCGCGGGCGGGAGGACGTCATCCATCCCGGCGTGCGCTCTCACCATGGGGGCCGGCGACGGCCTTTGTCGTGCTCTCGCCGGCATCGAGGCCGCATCATCCTTCCCGAGGCGGTCGTAACGCGAGCGCCCGTCCAGCCTTCACGGCGGCGCCGCGCAGGCGCGCGACTCACTCGGCGGCGAGGAGCCACCAGTAGGCGGGCTGGCCGCCGTGGCGCAGCTCCAGCTCGACGGCGCCGCCGAGATCGAGCTCCAGCTCGCCGAGCCCGACCGGCGTCGCCTCGCCGGCCAGCACGGTTATGAGCTCCGGCGCCTCGCCGCCCTCCCCCGCAGCGGCGAGCGTGGCGACGACCTCCTGCAGGGTCGCGAGCGGCGCGCCCCATGCGACGACCTCGTCGGCGACGAACCCGACCGCCTCGCCCCGCGCGAACCGCCCCTGCGCGTCATCGCGCGCCGCGGGCGCGACGGCGCCCGTGCGCACGCGGGCCAGCGCCTCCGTGAGCGCCTGGGCGTTCTGCTCCACCGAGCGCTCCGGCGCGAGCGCGACAGCCGCGGCGAGACCCGCCTGCTGGCTGGTCGTCGGCGCCACGAGAACCTGCTTCTCGGAGAGCTTCGCCGCGTGCTCGGCGGCCATGAAGACGTTGGCGCTGTTCGGGAGCACGACCACCTCCTCGGCCGGCACGTCGTGGATCGCCGCGAGCAGGTCGTAGGTGGACGGGTTCAGCGTCGGGCCGCCGTCGATGGTGCGCACGCCGAGCTCGGCGAACATCTCGCGCAGGCCCTCTCCGCTGATGACGGCGACCGCGCCGCAGCGGATCCTCGCGTCGCCGGCGCCGGCGCCCGGCTCCGCTCCGCCGGCCGGAGCGGCAGCCGACCCGTTCGCGCCGGCCGCGGCGCGGGCGCCGACGGGCGCGCCGATCCGCTCGTCGCGATCGGCCACCTGGGCGCGCATGTCGGCCACGTCGAGCCGCGAGACCTCGCCGACGCCGTCGAACAGCGCCGTCGCAAGCTCCGGCGCGTCGGTGTGCAGGTGGACCTTGAGCGTGCTCTCGTCGCCGACCACCAGCACCGAGTCACCGAGCGCTTCGAGGCCCTCGACGTAGCTCGTGGGGCTGAGGCCCGCGCCCGTGACGGCGAAGTTGGTGCAGAAGCGATAGGTGCCCGAGCTGTGCTGCGGGTGCGTGATGCGGGCGGGCGCGTGGTGATCCAGGGGCGGCGGGTCTTCGCCGCGCAGCGCGGCGACGACGCCCGCGAAGATGATCGTGAGCCCGTAGCCGCCGGCGTCCACGACGCCCGCGTCGCGCAGCGCGGCGAGCATCTCCGGGCTGCGCTTGACCGAGTCCTGCCCGGCCTCGACCGCGCTCTCGAGCGCCACCGCGATCGTCCGGTCCTGCTCGCGGTCCTGGGTCCCCGGCGCCAGCCGGGGGTTCTCGGATGTGTGGGCCACGTCGCTGGCGATGCGGTGTGCCATCTCGCGCGCGACGGTCAGCATCGTTCCCTCAGCGGGCTCCCGGACCGAGCCGTAAGCGCGGTCGGCGGCTTTGGCCAGCGCGGCACCGATCAGCGTCGCGTCGATCAGCTGGCCGGGCCGCGAGACGAGCTCCTCGGCGGCGCCGCGGATCAGCTGGGAGAGGATCACGCCGGAGTTCCCGCGGGCGCCCAGCAGGGCGGCGCGCGCAACCGACTGCACGATCTCCTCGCGGCCGATCTCGTCGATCGTCCGGCCCCCGTCGCTGCCGTCGAGGCGGTCCAGCTCGTCGAGCACCGCGCGCAGCGTGAGCGCCATGTTGTCCCCCGTGTCGCCGTCGGCGACCGGGAAGACGTTGAGGTCGTTGACCTCCTGGCGTCGCGATTCCAGATGGGCGAGCGCGCCGGCTACGGCAGCCCGGAACCGGACCAGGTTGGTATCTGTCACCGCGACACGTCTATCAGCTTCAGGGGCTGGAGGCGGGGGAACGGACGGATGCGCCGGCGCCAGTCAGCCTCCTGCGCGGCGCCGCATCAGCATCTACCCCGCCCGTACCGTCATGTCACACGGCCCCGCAGGACGGCCGGCGCCGGCGGTCGCGCTCGTAGCGGGCCAAGGACGCAGGGAGCGCGGTGTGCTTCGCACATGAGCGACCGAGGACGCCGGCCGGCGCCGCCGATCGCGCTCGTAGGTGCGAGCGGCAAGCCGGCCAAGGACGCAGGGAGCGCGGTGTGCTTCGCACATGAGCGACCGAGGACGCCGGCCGGCGCCGCCGATCGCGCCTACAGGGCCTTGGTGACCTTGCCGGCTTTGAGACAGCGCGTGCAGACGTACGCGCGCTTCGGAGTCTTGCCCACCATGATGCGGACCTTCTGCAGGTTCGGATCGAAGCGCCGCTTGGTGGCGACCATCGAGTGGCTGCGGCTGTTCCCGAAGGACGGGCCCTTCCCGCAGCTGTGACAGACCTTGGCCATGACGGCGCAGTGTAGATGATCTCCGCCCGCAGGCCTGGCACTCGCGTGGCGACTTCCCGGGCCCCGCGCGAGCGATGCGCCGGCGATCGGCGCGGCCTGCTTCAGGCGCCGCCGAGCTGCGCCCGCAGCGCGGCCATGTGCATCACGGCCTCAGCTGCGTGGCGGCCCTGATCGCGCTTTCCACCCCCGGATCGCGCAAGCGCCTGATCCATGGTCTCGCAGGTGAGGACGCCAAAGGCGCAGGGAACCCCGGTGCGCAGCGTCACGTCCATGATCCCCCTGGCCGCCTCCGCGCAGACGTAGTCGTAGTGGTCGGTCTCGCCGCGGATCACCGCGCCGAGGCACGCGACCCCGGCGAAGCGCCCGCTGCCGGCGGCGTAGGAGGCAGCGAGCGGGAGCTCGTAGGCACCCGGGACGTCGAAGACCTCGACCTCCTCGACGCCGCGGTCGGCGAACGCGGCCCGGGCGCCCGCGATCAGGCGCTCAGCCAGGTCCCCGTAGAAGCGCGCGACCGCGATCGCGTAGCTCTCGCTCAACCGGAGCGCCCCTCGCTCGCTCCGCCCTCGCGCTCGGCGCGGTCCTGCTCGCGCTCGGCGTGCAGGAGCTCCGCGTCCAGGTTCAGCCCCTGGTGGTGCAGCGTGTGGCCCATGCGCTGGGCCTTGGTGCGCAGGTAGCCCTCATTGTGCTCGTTGGGCGCGTGCTCGATCGGAATCTGAGCCGTCACCGACAGGCCGTAGCCCTCGAGGCCCCTGATCTTCTTCGGGTTGTTCGTCAGGATCCGGATCGAGCTGAGCCCGAGGTCGGCGAGGATCTGGGCGCCGATGCCGTAGTCGCGCAGGTCGGCGGGCAGCCCGAGCCGCTCGTTCGCCTCGACGGTGTCGAGGCCGTCCTCCTGCAGCTTGTAGGCGCGCAGCTTGTTCAGGAGCCCGATGCCGCGCCCCTCCTGGGCGAGGTAGAGCAGCACGCCCTCTCCCTCGCGGTCGATCATCGAAAGAGCCGATTCGAGCTGCTCGCCGCAGTCACAGCGCAGCGAGTGGAACACGTCGCCGGTCAGGCACTCCGAGTGCACTCGCACGAGCACGTCGGGGCGTCCGACGATGTCGCCCTTCACGAGCGCGACGTGGTGCTTGTCGTCGACCAGCGAGCGGTAGCCGATCGCTTCGAAGTCGCCGAATGTGGTCGGCAGCCGCGTCGCCACGACCCGCTCGACGAGGCGGTCGTTGCGCCGCCGGTAGGCGATCAGGTCGGCGATCGTGACCATCTTCAGGTCGTGGCGCGCCGTGTACTCGGCGAGGTCCGCGACGCGCGCCATCGAGCCGTCCTCGTTCATCACCTCGCAGATCACGCCTGCGGGTATCAGCCCCGCGAGCCGTGCCAGGTCGACGCTCGCCTCGGTGTGGCCCGTGCGCTCCAGCACACCGCCGGGCTTGGCCTTGAGCGGGCTCACGTGGCCCGGCTGGACGAGATCGTCGGGGCGCGTCTTGGGGTCGATCGCGACCTGCATCGTGTGCGCGCGGTCGTGCGCGGACACCCCGGTCGTCACGCCGTCGCGTGCCTCGATCGTGATCGTGAAGGGAGTCTGCAGCGACGACTCGTTCTTGGCGGTCATCAGCTCCAGGCCGAGCTCGTCGCAGCGCTGGGGGGTCAGCGCCAGGCAGATCCACCCGCGCGCCTCCTTCGCCATGAAGTTGATCGCCTCGGGCGTCGCGAACTGCGCCGCCATCACGAGATCGCCCTCGTTCTCGCGATCTTCGTCGTCGCAGACCACGACCATCTTGCCCTGGCGGATGTCCTCGATCGCTTCCTCGATCGTCGAGAAGGCGTTCTTCGCCTGCACCGTGCTCATGCCCGTACTCCGATCAGTCGCTCGACATGCTTGGCGAGCATGTCGACCTCGATGTTCACCTGCGCTCCTTCCTGCTTGCCCCCGAGCGTCGTGCGCTCGAGCGTCTCGGGGATCAGCGAGACGGCGAAGCCGTCCTCGCGCAGGCCGCTGACGGTGAGGCTGACGCCGTCCACCGCGACCGATCCCTTCTCCACGAGATAGCGCGCGAGCTCCGGCTCGACGTCGATCTCCACGACGCGCGAGATGCCCTCAGAAGCCGTTGACGCGACCGTCCCGGTGCCGTCGACGTGGCCTTGGACGATGTGCCCGCCCAGCCGGTCGCCGAGACGCATCGCCAGCTCGAGGTTGACCGCGTCGCCGGTGGCGAGCGAGCCGAGCGAGGAGCGCATGAGCGTCTCAGGCATGGCCTCGGCGCGGAACGCGCCGCCGGCTGCCTCGACGGCCGTCAGGCAGACGCCGTTGACCGCGATCGAGTCGCCCGGAGCCAGCTCCCCGGCCAGCTGCGTGCGGATGCGGAGCGTCGCTCCTGCGTCGTCGCGCTCGACGGCCTCGACGCTGCCGAGGTCGGCGATCAGGCCCGTGAACACGTCAGCCTCGGCCCCTGATTGGAGTCATCGCAGCTACCACTCTCGCAGGCGCGCGGAGATCAGCAGGTCCTCACCGATGCTCTCGCAGCTCATCGTGAGCCCTCGCACAGCCTCGGAGATCCGCTCCACCCCTTCGCCCTCCAGCGGGTCGCGCGCGGCGCTCCCGCCCAGCAGCAGCGGCGCGAGGAACAGGCGCAGTTCGTCGATCTCGCCCGCGTCGAGGAACGCGCCGGCCAGATGCGGTCCGCCCTCCAGCAGCACCGAGCTGACCCCCATCGCGCCGAGCTGGTCGAGCCCCGAGCGCACCCGCGCCGGCTCGTTCTCGCCCGTCGCGATCAGCACCTGCACGCCGGCTGCTTCGAGGGCGTCCACCTCGGCTCGCCCGGCGGCGCGCGAGACGATCGCGCTCAGCGGCACCTCGGCCGCTGCCGTCACGAGCTGGGAGCTCGCCGGCAGCCTCCCGAGCGAGTCGAACACCACGCGGCGCGGCTGAACCTCGGGGTCGGCCGGGGTGCCGTCGGGGCGGGCCGTGAGCTGTGGGTCATCCGCGAGCGCCGTGCCGATCCCGACGACGACGGCGTCGACCGCGGCCCGCCACCGGTGGGCGAGGTCGCGGCTCTCGGTACCGCTGATCCATTGCGAGTCGCCCGTGCGGGTCGCCACCTTGCCGTCGAGCGTCATCGCGGACTTGAACAGCACCCACGGGCGGCCGACCCGCGCGTGCTTGCGGAAGGCCTGGTTCAGCAGCCGCGCCTCGGTCGCAACCTCGCCGTCGGCGACCACGACCTCGACGTCCTCGTCGCGCAGGATCCCGAGCCCCCGCCCGGACGCCTTCTCGGTCGGGTCGTCCGAGGCGACCACGACGCGTTTGATCCCCGCCTGGATGATCGCGTCGGTGCACGGCGGCGTCTTGCCCTCGTGGCAGCACGGCTCGAGCGAGACGTAGAGCGTCGCCCCTTCGAGGTCTGCCATCCCGCACGCCTCGATCGCGTTGACCTCGGCGTGCGCGCCCCCGTAGACCTGATGCCAGCCCTCCCCCAGCACCTCCCCGTCGCGCGCCACCACGGCGCCGACGACGGGGTTCGGCTTCACGGCCCCGAGCCCCCGGCGCGCAAGCTCGATCGTGCGCTCGAGGTGGAGCCTGTCGGTGTCGGTGAAAGTCGGCATGCCATAGCCAGGATAACCCCGCAGGTTGCCGGGCAAAGGGTCTCTAGTCTGGATGAGGGAGACCTCATCGGCCGCCCTCCCGGAGGGCTGCTCGCGCTCAGGCCGGCGGCGTCGCGCAGCGTCCGCCGCGCAGGCGGTAGACGGTCATCAGCGGGCCTGGCCGCGCGTATGAGAGCGGGTAGTAGTCGAAGCTCCAGTCGAAGTTGAACGCGACCGGGCCCTCGCCGCTCGCATAGGGCGAGAAGCGCCGCACGACCTCGCCCTGGGCGGCCAGCGCCCGGTAGTACGCGATCGCGAGCGGCACGGCGCGCGGGTCCGCCCGGGCGCGGCCCGCCTCGGTGGAGCCGGTCACCACCCAGCAGTAGCCCCGCTTCTCGTAGAGGGCGATCAGCGCCGGCGAGAGGGTGCGCACGTAGTTCTCGATGCTGACTTCGTGACGATGGGCGACGTCGAGGGCCCCGTGGGCGTCGATGAACGTGTAGAGCGAGGGCCACTTGCACCACCGGTAGCGCGTGCCTTCGCAACCCGCGGGCGCACCACGTGCTTCGCGCGCCCACTGGTCGGGCGAGACGGGCTCGACGACGACCTTCGTCCCGCGCGGGATGTTGGCGAGCATCCAGTCGCGGGTCTGCGTGCGGGTGTCGGCACGCGAGAGGACGAGACCCGAGTGGATGCTCGCGACGAGGCCCTGCGCGAGCAGCGCCACCACGATGATCGTGCCGGCCGCGAGCGTGAGCGCCCCGACGCGGCGGGGGCCCGCCCGCCGCGGCCGGCCCGGCGCGGCCTCGCCCTCCGCGCCGTCGGCGGGCGGCGCGCCCGGGAAGGCTTGGGTGCCGCGCTGCGAATGCGCCGGCGCCGGGAGCGGCGGCTGATCGAGGCCGGCGTGAGCGCCCGGCTCGCCCGGCGCCCCGCCCGCGGCCCGATCCGCCCCGGCCTCGGCGTCCTGGGGCGGACGGCGCCGCCGCGTCACGGCGCCGAGCGCCTCGCGCGCCGCAAACGCCGCGAGCAGGCACATGACGGGCAGGATCGGCATCAGCCAGCGCCCGAAATAGCGCCCCTGGGTGCCCATGAACAGCAGGTAGACGACCGCCGCCGGCACCAGCATCAGGGCCACCCGGCGCTCGCGGGCCCACAGCAGGCCCGCGCCTGCGAGCGCGGCGATCGCAGGGATCCACCCGAGGCCCCACGTCAGCGACCAGAGGTAGTAGAGAAACCCGCCCTGCTTGGGCGCCCCGAGCTTCCCCTGCGATTCGGCCGACAGCGAGGACTGGTGCTGGAGTTCGTGGTGGAACGAGCTGTAGTCGAACAGCGCGTAGGGATTCGCGACGAGAAACGCGGCGAGCGCGCACAGCGCCATCGCGGCGACCCCGCCGAGCTCGCGCCTGAGCCCGGCACGCCGCCCGTCGAGGAGCCGCCCTCCGGCGGCGACGAGATAGGGCAGGAGCACGATCCCCGCCGTGTACTTGGTCGCGCACGCGAGGCCGAGCCCGATCCCGGCGAGGACGTGGTCGCGCACACGCCCGCGGCGCAGCACGCCCGCGCTGCCGACGAGTGAGAGCGTGAGCGGCGCCAGCGTGGGCACGTCGTTCAGCGCCAGGTGCGCGTAGAACACCGGCAGGAAGGCGACGGCCTCGATCGCGGCGGCGAGCAGCCCCGCCGCGCGACCGAACAGCCGCGCGCCGGCGATGTAGAGCAGCCACAGCGCGAGGGTGCCCAGCAGCGCCGCCGCCACCCGCGCCAGCGTGTACAGCTCGGCGGGATGCACGGCGTAGGCGTGGATGGCGGCGGCGCCGCCGCCGTACCACGCGCCGTAGAGGAGATGCAGCAGATACGTGAAGGCGGGCGGGTTCGCGAAGTAGTGCGGGTTCAGCGTCCCTTCTTCGAACATCCGCACGGCGTGAGGGACGAAGTGGTCGCCCTCGTCGGTGTTGTACGCGAACGGGAGCCCCTGGCGTACACCCCAGAGCCGCAGGGCGAGCCCGCCGCCCAGAACGACCGCGAGGCCCGCCCACAGCCGGCGCCGCGCGGGCTCCCCGGCGACCCTCCTGCGCCAGCGCCCCCACCTGCTCGCGTGATCGTGCGGAGGCCCTGAGCGGCTCGGGGCGGGGCTCTCAGCAGTTGCCATAGACGGCGTAGTACCTGCTGGTGTAGATCCGTTTGAAGCCCTGCAGCGGCACCTGGTCGCGCGGGTCGTCGCCGACGTCCACGATCGCCACGTAGAAGATCGAGCTGCCGAGCGGGTAGACGGCGACGCTGCCCCGGCGGATCCGGTCCGAGAGCGTGTGCGACCCCTTCGCGACATCGGCGCGAGCCTGGCTGCGCGCGACGATCCCGTGCTGGTTGACGCTGCCGAGGATCCAGCGCGCATCGGGGATCAGCTTGTTGTTCGGGAGCGACACGAGCCCGCAGCGCTTGATCTGCGCGGCGACCGAGGGGTCGCGCAGCGCCGTGGTCAGGCCCGCGTGGAATTCGTTCTTGTAGGCAAGCGTGTTGCTGAGCGTCTGGAGGTTCAGGGTCGTGGCGGCGGAGGCGGCGCCGAAGACGAGCAGAGCCGCGGCGCCCGTGATCCAGGCGCGTCGCAGCCAGCCGCCCTCGAGCATCCACCAGCCGCCGAGGAAGACGGCGCAGAACAGCAGCAGCACGGTGGCGCCACCCAGCAGGTAGCGGTCGATCACCGAGGCGCCCACGAGCCCCTCGGCGAGGAACACGAGATACAGCAGCACCACCGCGGCGAGCGGCACGAGCGCCCGCCGCGGCGCGATCCAGACGGCGGCCACGATCCCGGCCAGCGCGCCGAGCATCACCGGGAGCTTGTCGATGCGTTCTGTGAACGTCCACATCGAGGAGATGACGCTGCCGGCTCCCTGCGTGCGTTCGAGTTCCTGCGCCAGCCCGGCGGTCGCCGTGAGCGAGTAGAGCGGGTTGCCGGTCACGATCGCATCGAGGCAGACCCAGATCAGCGGCGCTGAGACGACGATCGCGAGCCTCTTGGCGCGCAGCGGGTTGCTGGTCCCCGGGTAACACCACAGCCAGTAGGCGCCGCTCAGCACCCACGCGTCCGGGCGCAGCAGGCCGGCGAGGGCCAGCAGCACGAGCACCGCGCCGCCGCGGCGCGGGCGCTGCACCTCGAGCGCGATCGCCCACACGATCAGCGCGATGTAGGAGATGTCCAGGTAGCCCTGCGCCGCGAGGTTCTCGACGAAGAAGCGGCTCAGCAGCAGCAGCGCCGCGATCACGCCGACGACCGGCCCGAAGCACAGCCGCCCGAGCCGGTACAGACCCGCGACGGCGGCGACGAACGACCCGATCGCGCCGAGCACCATCAGCCGTGCGCCGCCTTCGCCGAAGATCGAGCAGAACATCCCGAAGGCGATCGCGAGCGGGTGCTCGGTCGGACCGCGGTAGACGCGGAAGTCGGGCAGGTGCAGGTGCAGCAGGTCGCGCCCCCAGAGCAGCGCGTAGAAGGAGTCGTAGGTGGGGTACGTCGGGAAGGCGAAGTAGCCGACGACGGCGGCCACGCAGAGCACCCCGAGCCCGACCGCGGCCCAGCTCAGGCGCCGGTCGCGCAGCGGCGCCAGCAAGGTCGAGCCCGGCCGGCGCCGGGTGGGGATCGCGCTTTCCATCTGGTCCTGGGCGGTGTCCGAGGTCCGCCCGCGCGCGGTTGTGTCCGAGCCCCTCCCCCCGAGCGACGACAGAATGATCCCGCTCGGGTGGGCGTCGAAGTTCAGGGCGGGCGGGGCCCTCATCACGCTTTGGGATACTGCGGGTAGCCAAGTCTAGGCAACTCGACGGCGATGAAGCTCATCATCCAGATCCCCTGCTTCAACGAGGCGGAGCAGCTTCCGCGGACGCTTGCCGACCTCCCACGCGAGGTCGAGGGCTTCGACACGGTCGAGTGGCTCGTGATCGACGACGGCTCGACCGACGACACGGTCGCGGTCGCGCGCGAACACGGTGTCGATCACCTCGTCCGCCTCACCAGCAACAAGGGCCTGGCGACCGGCTTCCAGGCCGGTATCGACACCGCGCTGAAGCTCGGCGCCGACGTGATCGTCAACACCGACGCCGACAACCAGTACTACGGCCCCGACGTCGCCGCGCTCGTGAAGCCGATCCTCGAGGGGCGGGCGGACATGGTCGTCGGCGACCGGGAGGTCAGCGGCATCGAGCACTTCTCGCCGCTGAAGAAGACGCTTCAGCGGCTCGGCTCGTGGGTCGTGCGGCAGGCCTCCTCGACGACGGTGCCCGACACCACCTCGGGGTTCCGGGCCTACAACCGCGAGGCCGCGATCCAGATCATGGTGGTCTCGAAGTTCACCTACACACTGGAGACGATCATCCAGGCGGGCAAGCTGCTGGTCGCCGTCGACCACGTCCCGGTCCGCACCAACCCGAAGACGCGCGAGTCGCGCCTGTTCCCCTCGATGGGCGCCTACGTGCGCCGCAACGCCGTCTCGATCTTCCGCGTCTACGCGCAGTACGAGCCGCTGCGGGTGTTCTGGAGCCTCGCGCTGATCATCGGGCTCGCATCGATCGGCGTCTGGATCCGCTTCGCGGTCGCCTACGCCGAAGGCAACGGCAAGGGCCACGTCCAGTCGCTGATCCTCGGCGCGGTGCTGTTCATCGCCGCCGTGGTCCTCTGGGCCCTGGGCGTGATCGGCGACCTGCTCGCCGCCCAGCGGGTGATGACCCAGCGCACGTTCGAGCGCGTACGCCGGATCGAGCTGCAGCTCGGGATCGAGCCCTCCCACTACGAGAAGGGCTCGCCCGCCGCGAGGCCGCCGGCGGTCGGCGAGGACACGCAGGACGCGCCCGCGCGGTCGCGCATCGCGCCCGCCGACGGCGACGAGCGCGAAGGGCACGAGGTGGTCAGGCTGTGAGCGAGGTGACGGTCTCCCGGGACGGGATCGTCACCGGCAACACCTACGACAAGTACGGCTCGACGAACCCGCTCGTGAAGCGGCTCATGGCCGCCTTCGAGACCTCGCTGGACGAGCTCTACGAGCGCGCCGCGCCGGCCTCGGTGCTCGACGTCGGCTGCGGCGAGGGCGTGCTCGTCCATCGCTGGGCGCAGGGCCACCCGCAGGCGCGGCTGGTCGGCATCGATCTCGAAGAGGAGTCGATCCAGGCCGGCTGGGAGGAGCGCCGCGCGCCGAACCTGGAATACCGCGTGATGCCGGCCGAGAACCTGCCCTTCGGCGACGGCGAGTTCGAGCTCGCGAGCGCGATCGAGGTGCTCGAGCACGTTCCCGACCCGGAGCACACGCTCGCCGAGATGGCCCGCTGCGCGACGAGTCACCTGCTCGTGTCGGTTCCGCGCGAGCCGCTGTGGCGGATGCTGAACATGGCGCGCGGCGCCTACTGGAGCGAGCTGGGCAACACGCCCGGTCACCTCAACCACTGGTCCCGGCGCTCGTTCGTGCGCGCGCTGTCCGCCCACGGGGAGGTGCTCGAGGTCCGCTCGCCGTTCCCCTGGACGATGTTGCTTGTCCGTCTCTAGGACCCCTTCAGCGGCGGAGCCGGCGCAGGAGCCGGCCGCGAAGCGCTCATACGCCAGTGGCGCGCGGATCCTCTCGATCGGGATCGCCTCCACCGGCCTGCTGACGTTCGCCTACTTCTCGATCGCCAGCCACGTGCTCCGCGAAGGGGAAGCCAAGCGCGTGGACCTGCTGTGGTCGATCATGTTCGTGATCATCTCGGTGATCTACCGGCCGATCGAACAGCTCCTTTCGAGGACGATCGCCGGGCGCCGCGCGCGCGGCCACGCGCAGCACCCCCTGCGGGTGCCGATGCTGATCCAGGGCTCCTTCGCGGTGCTGTTCCTGATCCTCGCGCTGGCACTCAAAGAAGAGCTGCTCAAGGTGTTCGACCACGACGAACCGCTGTACTGGATCCTCATCGTCGGCACGCTCGCCTACGCCGCGAGCTACTTCGCCCGGGGCTGGCTGGCAGGCCACGAACGGTTCGGGCTGTTCGGCGGGCTCGTACTGATGGAGTCGCTGTCGCGGCTGTGCTTCGCGCTCGCCGTGGCCTTCGGGATCGCGAGCGGACAGAGCGCGGTCGCGCTGGGGATCGCGGCGGCGCCGCTGGTCTCGCTGGTGGTCGTGCCCGCGGCCTTCGCACGCCGGACTCCGATCCCGATCGCCCAGGGCGCGCCGATCACGGTCGACGAGGCGGACGCGGCGCTCGCTGGACCCGGGACCGAGGGCGTGCAGGAGACGGCCGCGCACGAAGACCTGTCGCTGCGGCGCGGCGGCGGCTTCGCCGTCTTCGTCTCGGCGATCATGCTCTCCGAGCAGGCGCTGCTGAACGCCGCGGTGCTGACGGTGGACGCGACCGCGAAAGACGTCGCTCTGGCGGGGATCGTCTTCAACGTGCTGCTGATCGCGCGCGCGCCGCTGCAGCTCTTCCAGGCGATCCAGACGTCGCTGCTGCCCCACCTGACGGGCCTGGAGGCGACGGCCGGGCACGAGGCGTTCGCCCGCGCGATCCGCATCACCGTGCTCGCGATCGTCGCGTTCGCCGCCGCGGTCGCACTCGCGCTGCTGGCGATCGGGCCGTTCGTGATGCAGCACGTGCTGTTCGGGCAGGACTACGACTACGGGCGCTGGGGGCTCGCGCTGATAGGCGTCGGGATGGGGCTGCACCTGATATCCGGCGCCCTGAACCAGGCGGCGCTCGCGCGGGACCGCGCCCGCGCCGCCGCCGGCTGCTGGCTGCTGGCTGCGGTGGTGTTCGTCGGCTGGATGTTCTCGCCGGCGGTCTCCGACCAGGTGCTGCGGGTGGAGGTCGGCTACGCGGGCGCGACCGCCCTGCTGGCGGCGGCGCTGACGCTCCTCTATCGCCGCGGGACGTCGGCGAGCGCCGCGGCGATCGCCGCGTAGGCGGCGGCCGGGTCCGGCTCGGAGAAGATCGCCGAGCCCGCGACGAAGACGCCGGCCCCCGCGGCCCGGCACGCCGGCGCCGTGTCGGTGTCGATGCCGCCATCGACCTCGACCGCGGCCTGCGCCCCGACGATCGCCCTGACACGGGGGAGCTTGTCGAGCGAATGGGCGATGAACGGCTGGCCGCCCCACCCCGGATTGACCGTCATGCAGAGGGCGAGGTCGATCTCGGCGGCGATCTCGGCGAGCGCACCCACCTCGGTCGCGGGGTTGATCGCCACACCCGCTCCTGCGCCCTCCTCGTGGATCAGCCCCACGACGCGGGCGAGATGGGGCGTCGCCTCGGCGTGGACCGTCACCGAGTCGGCGCCGGCGCGGACGAACTCGGCCGCGCTGCGCTCGGGACGCTCGATCATCAGGTGGGCCTCCACCACGCCGCCCGCGTCGTGAACCGTCTCCGCAAGGGCCGCGACCACGTTCGGCCCGACGGTGATCGGCGGCACGAAATGGCCGTCCATCACGTCCACGTGGATGACACGCGCACCCGCGGCAAGGACTTCGGAGACCTGCTCGCGCAGCCGCCCGAAGTCCGCGGAGAGGATCGAGGGCGCGACCTGCACCTGCGCGAACAGCTCGCGCGCTGTCTCGAGACCGGGCACGGCGCAGACGCTAGCGGGCGCGGTACACGGACAAGTGCGCGCCGCGAGCGGTCGACCGCTCAGGATCGGGCCTGGGCGGCCCAGACCGAGCCACACGCGCGCTCCGACCACCAGCTGCGCTCCGTACACCCCCGACATCTGACTGAGGGCGCGTAGGCCAAGCTGGCCAAGGAGCGAAGGAGCGAAATGTGCTTGGCACATGAGCGACAGGAGGACGCCGCCAGCGCCGACATACGCCCCAACATCTGAGCGGCGCGTAGGCCAAGCTGGCCAAGGAGCGAAGGAGCGAAATGTGCTGAAGCACATGAGCGACAGAGGGACGCCGCCAGCGCCGGCATACGCCCCAACATCTGAGCGGCGCGTAGGCCAAGCTGGCCAAGGAGCGAAGGAGCGAAATGTGCTGAAGCACATGAGCGACAGAGGGACGCCGGCCAGCGCCGGCATACGCGCCGCTCAGACGGCTTGGAGCATGGAATCGCCACAGTTGTTGCACTTGAGGATCGCCGTGCTCGACATCCGCACGATCGTCGAGTGCTCGCCGCAGTTGGGGCAGACGGAGGTCAGCTCGAAGCGGTGCAGGCAGTAGACGCACCGGTAGCGGCCCGGGAGGTTCGTGGGCCGCAGCCACGGCTCGCCGCAGTTCGGGCACTGCGGGCCGAGGTCGACCGGGGCCTTGGCCGCCGGGACGGCGGGCTGCTGCTCGCTGCCCTCCATGCTCATCTCCTCCGCATGCGGGCGATGAAGAACCCGGCGGTGTCGTCTCGGTGCGGCAGCGTCATCACGGCCGAGCCCGCGCCGGGCAGCTCCACCGCCGCGCCGGCGGCGTTCGGGGGAAGCGTGAGTTCGGGGATCTCAGCGGCCAGGTCGTCGAGCTGGAAGTCGGGGTGGTCGGCGAGGAACGATGCGATCAGCCGCTCATTCTCCATCGGCGAGATCGTGCACGTAGAGTAGACAAGCACACCTCCCGGACGCAGCGCTTGTGTGCCGCAGTCCAATATCCGGAACTGCGCCGCCCGCATCTCCTCGATCGCGGCGAGGCTCGCGCGCCAGCGCAGGTCCGGCCGCGCCTGCAGGGTCCCCAGCCCTGAGCACGGCGGGTCGACGAGCACGCGGTCGTAGCGCTCGCCGGTGCGCGGGAGCCGCGCGTCCCCGACCTCGACCCGGATCGAGCTCGCCCGCATGCGTCGCGCGGTCTGCTCGAGCGCCCGCGCCCGCCGCGGGTTCGCCTCGACGGCCACCACGCTGCCCTCGTCGCCCATCAGCGCGGCGAGGTGGGTGCTCTTGCCGCCCGGCGCGGCGCAGAGGTCGAGGACCTCATCGCCCGGCTGCGGGTCGAGCGTGCGGGCGACCAGCATCGCCGCGCGCGACTGTGCGGTGAAGGCGCCCTCCTGCCACAGCGCCGAGCCGTGGACGTCGAACGCCTGCTCGAGAACGAGCGCCTCGGGGATGCGAGGGTCGCGGTGCGTGGCGACACCCAGGCGGGCCGCGAGCTCGTCGGCGTCGCAGACGAGCGCGTTCGCGCGCAGCGCGAGCTCGGCGGGCTCGTTGTCGCGGGCCATCAGGGCGCGCGCCTGCTCCGGGCCCAGCGACTCCCACCACAGGCGGGCGATCCACTCGGGATGGGAATGGGCCACGGCCGCGCCGCGCGGATCGCGGTCGCTGAGCGTGCCGAGCAGGACCGGCGCCCCTTCGCGCGCTGCTCGTCGCAGCACCGCGTTGACGAGCCCGTGGCCGCGGCCGCCGCGACCCTTCGCGAGCTCGACCGCGTCGGCGACGACCGCGTAGTCCGGCGAGCCACCGAGGTACAGCAGCTCGTAGAGGCCGAGCCGGAGCGAGGCCAGCAGCGGCGGGTCGATGCGCGCGCTCGGGCGCCCGGCGAGCCGCTCGATCAGATGGTCGCTGGTCCCGGCGCGCTGGATCGCGCCGTAGGCGAGGCGCATCGCGAGCGCGCGGTCGCGCGCGTCCAGCTCGCCGGCCTCCGCCTGCAGCGCCTTCTCCGCGTACGCACCGTCCTCGAAGACGCGCCGCAGCACGCGATGCGCGCAGGCGCGCGCGGGCGCGACGGTTGTCGATGCGCTGCTCACGACACCCAATGATGGTGATCGGAGAGCCATGCCGGGCTCAGCCGCTGCGAATCGCCGCGACCGGTGCGAGCACGGCGGCGAGGTCGGCGGCCAGCAGCTCGGCATCGGCGGGGTCGAGCGCCGCGGTCGTGATGCGGATCGCGCCGTCATGGCCCTGCAGCGCGTAGCGGGAGCCCGGCGCGACAGCCCAGCCGCGCGTCATCAGCGCGGCCACCGTGGCGGCCTCTTCGCGCACCTCGAGCCACACGTTCAGGCCGGAAGCGCCGCGAGCCTCGATGCCGTGGGAGCGGAGCGCTGCGAGCAGAGCGCCTCGGCGCCCGGCGTAGACACCGGCGGCGCGCTCGACGCCGGCGGTCACATCGGGATCGGCCCACAGGCTCGCGACGAGCCGCTGGATCACGTGGCTAACCCATCCGGTGCCGCAGGCCTGGCGACCGCGCACGCGCGCCACGGTGACCTCATCGCCTGCCAGCACGGCGAGGCGCAGATCGGGTCCCAGGGACTTGGACACCGAGCGTGTGGCGACCCACCTCTCCCCGGCGCCGGCCAGGGTGTGCAGGGGCGTGCCGGCGACGGCGCCCAGGTGGTCGTCCTCCAGCAGGAGCACCTCGGGGCTGGCGGCGAGGATCGCGCGCAGCTCCGCGGCGCGAGCCGCGTCGAGCGCCGCGCCGGTCGGGTTCTGCCCGCGTGGCGTGACGACGGCCGCGCGGGCCCCGTGCGCGAGCGCGGCGCGCAGGCGGTCGGGCACCATGCCGCGGTCGTCCACGGGCACGGGCTCGAGCCCCAGGCCGTGGGCGCGCAGGAGGTCGAAGAGCGGCGCGTAGCCGGGCGTCTCGACGGCGACGCGGTCGCCGGGTCGCAGCCATGCCCCGAGTGCGCGCTCGATGCCGTCGAGTGCGCCCCCGAGCACGCCGAGTTCGCCGGCGGGCACGCCATCGGAGCTGAGCGCCGTGCGAGCCGCCTGCACGAGGTCCTCGAGCTCGGGAGCCTCGCCGTAGAGACGGACGGGTAGCGGGCATCGGCGCAGCGCCGCCGCGAGATCCGGGAGGAGCTCGGGGTCGGGGTTGCCGCCGGAGAGGTCCCGGACGCCGTCCGGAACGGCAATCGCGCGCGGCGCCGACAGGGGCGGGCGCTCGCCGACGCGCGTGCCCCGGCGCGGCTCGGAGACGACGACGCCGCGACGGCGCAGCTCCGCGATGCCGGCCGCGACGGTGGCCGGGCTGAGGCCTGCCGCGGCGGCGAGCCGCCGGACGGAGGGCAGCTGCTGCCCGGGCGCGAGCGCGCCGGCAGCGACGTCGGCTTCGACCTGGGCGACCAGCGCCGAGGCGCTGCCGGCGGCGATCGTGTACTGTAATGCCTCAGACACCAGTCTGTACTATTACAGATTTTAGACTGGAGGGTTCAACGCGCATGGGAGTTGATCGCGCAGCAGCGGGCGGCGCAGTCTCTGATCGGGTGCGGTTGCGCCGCAAGCGCGAGCGCGGGAGCTATGACCGTCAGACGATCGACGCGATCCTCGACGAGGGGCTGATCGCTCACATCGGGATCGTCGAGGACGGCCAGCCGCTGGTCGTGCCGACGCTTCATGCCCGCAAGGGCGACGTCGTCTACCTCCACGGCTCGGCGGCCAGCCGCACGATGCGCGCGATGGCCTCCGGCGCGCCGCTCTGCCTGACGGTCTCGCTGATCGACGGGCTCGTGCTCGCACGCGCCGCGATGCACCACTCGGCCAACTACCGCTCGGTGGTCCTGCTCGGTCGCGCCCGGGCGGTCACCGACCGCGATGAGCTGCTCGCGGGCTTCGAGGCCGTCGTCGAACGGCTCGTGCCCGGCCGCTGGAGCGACGCGCGCCCGCCGACCGACAAGGAGCTGCGTGCGACCGCGCTCGTGGCGCTGCCGATCGAGGAGGCCTCGGCCAAGGTCCGGACCGGCGGCCCGGTCGACGACGAGGAGGACTACGCGCTGGGAGCGTGGGCGGGCGTGATCCCGCTCTCGCTGCATGCCGGTGAGCCCCGGCCCGACCCGCGCCTTGCGCCCGGCGTGCCGGTTCCCGCCTACGTCAGCGGGTGGCCGCGCAGGTAGTCGGCCGCTGCCATCGCCTTGCCGCCCGGCGGCTGCACCTGCAGCAACTCGAGCGCGCCCGGCGCGCAGCCCAGCAGCAGCCTTCCGTCCCGCTCCGCAAGCTCCCCGGGCGCGAGGTCGCCATCGGCGTCGGCGCGCGCGCTCAGCACGCCGATCGTCTCCCTCCCGGGAACCTCCAGCCGCGCCCCGATGTGGGGGTGCAGCGCCCGGACCGTGCGCTCGAGCTCGACCGCTCCGCGCTCCGGGTCGAGCAGACGGTCCTCGGGACCGATCTTCTCGGCGTAGGTGACGCCCTCCCGGGGCTGCTCGCTGAAGGGCGGCTGCTCGTCCAGGGCGCGCACGAGCAGCTCGCCGCTCAGCGCCTGCAGCCGCCCGGCGAGGCTGCCGTAGGTGTCATCGGGGCGGATCGGCTCCTCGCCGGCGAGGCACACCGGCCCCTCGTCGAGCCCCGCGGTCAGCCGCATGATGCTCACGCCGGTACGCACGTCGCCGGCCATGATCGCGCGCTCGAGCGGTGCCGCGCCGCGCCAGCGCGGCAACAGCGACGGGTGCACGTTGATGATCGGCTGCGCGGCGAGCAGGCGCTCGCCGATCAGCGCGCCGAACGCGCAGACGATCACGGTGGGCGGCCCGGGCGCCTCGTCGGCGGTCGCGATGATGCGCCCGGCCGCGTCGGGATCGTTGACCGCGTCGGGCTGGGCGAGCGCGAGCCCCAGGCGCCGCGCGGCGTCGGCGACGGGTGGGCTGCGCGTGTGCCGGCCACGGCCGCTTTTGCGGTCCGGGCGTGTGACGACGAGCGCCGGACGGTGGCGAGGCTCGGCGGCGAGCCGCTCCAGCACGGCGGCGGCGAACTCCGAGGTGCCGAGGTAGACGACGCTCAACGCGAGGGAGCTCTCAGGCGGCGCTCGGCGCCTGCCGCGCCTCGCGCATCGCGCGCATCGCCTCCTTGCGCGCCTGCTTGGAGATGCGGTCGAGCACGAGGGTCCCGTCGAGGTGGTCGATCTCGTGCTGGATCACCCGCGCCTCGAGCCCCTCGGCCTCGATCTCCAGAGGCGCGCCGCCGGCGTCGCGGCCGCGCACCCGCAGCGCGAGCGCGCGCTCGACCTCGACGTGCACGCCCGGGAGGCTCAGACAGCCCTCCTCCGCGGTCTCGCGCTCGTCGCTCTGCCACTCGATCTCGGGATTGACCAGCACGGTGAGCGGGTCGTCGACGTAGGCTTTGTAGACGAGCATTCGGTGAAGCACGCCCAGCTGGGTCGCCGCGAGCCCCACGCCGAGCGCGTCGTGCATCAGCTCCCCCATCCGCTCGGCCTCCTGCTGGAGCGCCCCGTCGAAGCGCTCCACCGGCAGCGCCACCGCGCGCAGCACCGGGTCGCCGAACTTGCGCACCAGGCGCAGCGCGGCGTCGCGCCGGGCCCGCGTCTCGGCGTCGAGCTCTTCGACCGCGGGCGCGTCCCCCTCGGCCTCGACCTCGACGTCGTCAGGCTGCGAGGAGGCGCCGGCCGCCTCCCTGATTTCCGAGAGGGGCCCGTCCTCGTCGATGCTCGCGCGCTCGTCCTCGCTCATCGAGCCTGAGTCTAGGACGCGAGGCCCGAGGGCGGCACTGAGCGCCGGCCGGCCCTCCCGCCGCGAGCGCCGGGCCGGCTCCCCATCCCCTCAGCGGCGCCTGAACGCGTACAGCGTCGCGGCTGCGTGACTCGAGTGGGCCGCGCCCGCGAGGTCGTGCGCGACGATCAGCACGCGCACCCTCAGCCGGCTCTTGCGCGCCAGCAGCGCCGCCGCGCGGCGCGTCAGGTGCAGCCTCACGGTCACGACGTGGCCGCCCGCGACCTTGAAGCGCCCGCTCGCGAGCGTGAGCACGCTCGCGCGGGCGCCCCCGGCGATCACCGCACCCAGCGTGCGCACGCTGACGGCGCCCACGCAGACGGTCTCCCCTGCCGGGCAGGCGACCTTCACGGTGACGAAGCCCGCGCGCCCGGCCTGCAGGCGGGTGCCGTGGAGCGTCGCCGCCGGGACGGCCGCCTTCACCGCCTTGAAGCCGGCCGTGCCGCCCTGGCCGCTGCTCGCTTTGGGCGCTTCGCTCGCGCGGCGCGCGGCTTCTTCTTCTTCGGCTTTGCGCCTGGCTTCGGCCGCGATCGCTTCTTCGGCTTTGCGCCTTGCGGCCGCTTCCTCGCCCGGCACCGGTTCGAACGCTTCCAGCGAGGCCGGCGCGCCGACCCCGGAAGGCCCGTCGTAGCCGGCGGCGGCGTTGCAGGCGGTGGTGCCTTCGCAGTCGAGCCCTTCGCCTGCAAGCGCGTCGATGCCGCACGGACGCCCTTCGAGGTTGCAGTAGCCGTTGCCGCCCTGGGTGACGTCGAACAGCGAGCCCCCGCCGAGGTGGGCGTAGAGGGTCATCGCCGGGTAGGCGATCCCGTCGGCGCCGCCCGCCAGCGCGTAGAGCCCCGCGATCAAGGGCGTCGAGAGCGACGTCCCGCCGATCACGCTCCATTCCTTGCCGCCTGTGAACTCCTCGCATTCGGGCCCGCAGTCATAGGTGTCGTTGACGGCGAAGCCGTGCTGTGGATCCGCGACCGCGGAGACGTCGGCGCTGAGGCGTTTGTCGCGGCAGCCGCTCGCGGCGAAGCCGGTCGCGTAGTGCTGCCAGAACGGGGCTTCGTAGAAGAGGCTGCAGCCGCCGCCGCTGACGCCGCCTTCGAAGGCGCCCGCGTTCAGCGCGCCGTTGCCGTTCCAGACCGTCTCCTTTTCACGCCCGCCTTCTTCGTTCAACGTCAGCGACGTGCCGCCGACCGAGACGACGCCGGGGTAGGAGGCCGGCACATCCGGCGATTCCGGGTTCGGCGTCGGGCCCGACCACCAGTCGTATCCGAAGTCGCCCGTCGCCGCGACGACAGCCGTACCGGCATGTTCGAACAGCGCCCGTTCTGCGCCCCCCGGCGCGATCTGCTCCGGGCCGCCGTAGGAGTTCGAGACCACCGCGGCGCCCATTTCGACGGCCCTGCGGACCGCCGCCCCGAGGTTGGTCATGCGGGCGTTGCTCGCCTCGACGAGCAGGATGTGGCATTTCGGGCAGGCGGAGTGGACGGTCTCGACGTCGAGCGAGGTCTCGACCGACCACCCCGACGTGTCCGCCGCGGGCAGCGAGGACGGCGAGCTCGACCCCAACTGGTTGACCTTCTCGAAGCACGTGTTCGCGGTCGTGCAGGGCGGCAACCCGTACTGCGCGCTGAATTTTTCCAGGTCTTCTTCGATCGCCGGGTCGTCGAAGGCGTCCACGACCGCCACGGTCTCGCCTTCGCCGCCAGCGTTCCCGGAGAACCCGTAGGCGCTTTCGAGCAGCTTCGGCGTCAGCCCGCCTTCCGGGCCGAATTCGACGGACGCCGGCGCCGCCGCGAGGGGCCTCACGCCCGGCCGGGCGGATTCGCGGGCGGGGACGCGCACACGGGCGAGCGCGAAGCAGCTCGCTTCGCCCGGCGCCGGCGGCGAGCACACGGGCTCGATCCGCACGTAGCCGCGCGGCGAGGCACCAAGCGCCGGGCCGGCGCAGGCCAGGCAGGCGAGCGCGACGAGCGTCGCGATCAGCATCGCGTGCGCCGCCGGGCGGCGCTCTTGCATTCGGTTCATTCTCCTGTCCCCTCCGTCCACCGCGATCCCGCGCGGCAGGCGATCGAAACTAGCAAGCGAACCTGACAGCGGCAACGCATGGGCGCTGCGGTGCGCGGCCCCGCAGCGGGCTGCTTCGGCGCTCAGCCGCGCACGCCGTGCAGGGTGGCCGTCGCGTGGGTCACGGCGCTCGCGCCCGAAGCGTCGTGGGCGACGATGCTCACCCGCACACGCACGCTGCCCTTACGGGCGAGAAGCGTCCGCGCCCGCGCGGTCAGCCGCAGACGCGTCGTGCCCACCTGACCACCGGGGAGGTTGAAGCCGGCGCCGGCAAGCTTCAACACGCTCGCGCGCGAGCCGGGCGCCGCGACCACGGCGCCGAGGGTGCGGACCGTGACGGTGCCCTGGCAACCGCTCGAGCCCGCCGGGCAGGCGATCCTCAGCACGAACCAGCCGCCGCGGGAGGCCCGCAGGCCGGCGCCCTTCAGTATCGCCGCCGGCGCTACGGCCTTCGCCGCTTTGAAGCCGGCGGTCCCCCCCTGCCCGGAGCTCCCGGCCGAGCCCTGGTTGGCCTGGGCTTCCTGTTCGGCTTTCAGCCGCGCCGCCGCTTCTTCGAAGACTCTGCGGGCTTCCTGGGTGATCGCTTCGGACGTCCGCAGTTCGCGTTCTTTTGTTTCCCGGGCTTTCTTTTCTGCTTCTTCTTTTTCTTTCGCTTCTTTGGCTTTCTTGGCCGCTTCTTCTTCTTTGACTTCTTTGGCTTTCTTTTCCGCTTCTGCTTTTTCTTTCGCTTCTCTGGCTTTCTTCGCCGCTTCTTCTTCTTCGGATTTGGACGGTGCCGCCACGACGACCTTCGCCGTCACAGGCGGGCTCTGGAGCCCGTAGTTGTCGCTCACCGTGAGGGTGGCCGTGTATTCCCCGGCGGCGGCGTAGGTGTGCGCCACGCTCACACCCGTGCCGGTCTGCCCGTCCCCGAACGCCCAGCTGTAGCTGCGCGTCGCACCCGGGTAGGGATCGGAGGAGGAGCTCCCGGAGAACGTGGCCGGCGTCCCGGCGACGGCTTCGGCCGGCGGCGTGATCGCTGCTTTCGGCAGCAGCGGTTCGAACAGGCTCAGCGACGCCGGGGCGCCGACGCCTGAGGGCCCGTCGAAACCGCTGGTCGCGTTGCACGCCGTCGTGCCTTCGCAGTCCAGCCTTTCGCCGAACACGGCGTTGATGCCACAGGCGGCGCCCGCCTTGTCGCAGTAGCCGTTGCCGCCACTGGTGACGTCGAACAGCGAAGAGCCGCCCAGGTGCCCGTAAAGGGTCAGCGCCGGATCGCTGACCCC
Source organism: uncultured Solirubrobacteraceae bacterium (assembly GCA_963738815.1). Taxonomy (GTDB): domain Bacteria; phylum Actinomycetota; class Thermoleophilia; order Solirubrobacterales; family Solirubrobacteraceae; genus Palsa-744. The sequence goes on along the minus strand of CAVTXW010000010.1, from coordinate 172,897 downwards.
GTGCGCGCCCCCCGCGAGCGCGTAGAGCGAAGCGATGAACGGCGAGGAGACCGAGGTACCGCCGATCGTGCTCCATTCCCCGGTGCCTTTGAGCGCTTCGCACCGTTCCCCGCAGTTGTAGGTGTCGTAGATGTCGAACCCGGTGAGCGGATCGGCCACCGCAGCAACATCGGCGCTCAGCCGTTTGGTGCCGCAGCCCGCGGCACCAAAGCCGGCGGCGTCTCGCTGCCAGAGGGGCGCTTCGAAGAAGATGCTGCACCCGCCGCCGCTCGCGCCTTCCTGCCAGTGGCCGGCGTTTTCAGCCCCGTTGCCGTTCCAGACGACCTCGCTCGCGCGCTTGCCTTCGCTGTTCAGCGTCAGCGTCGTGCCGCCGACGGAGACCACGCCGGGCATCGAGGCGGGCTGGTTCGTCGTCTGCGGGTCGGGGAGGGGTCCCACCCACCAGTCGTATCCGTAGTCGCCGGTCGCGGCTGTGATCACGACGCCCGGATGTTCGAACAGCGCTCCTTCGAGCGGCCCAGCGGCTCCCTGCTCGGGCGCACCGTAGGAGTTGGAGACAGCGACGGCCCCCAGTTCGACCGCCTTGCGCACGGATGCTCCGAGGTTGGCGAGCGCCGCGTTTTTCGCCTCGACGAGCAGGATCCGGCATTTCGGGCACGCCGAGTGCACCATCTCGACGTCGAGCGACTCCTCGACCGACCAGCCGTTGGCGTCTTCCGCGGGCAGTTCGATCGCCGAGCCGCTCTGCCCGACCTTCCGGAAGCAGCCGGTTTCCGCGGTGCACGAAGGCAGGCCGTAGTGGCTGGAGAACGCGGCAAGGTCCGATTCCATCTTGGGGTCGTTGAACGCGTCGACGACCGCGACCGTCTCGCCGCTGCCACCGGCGTTGGGGTCATAGCCGTAGGCGCTCGCCAGCAGCGCGGGGGTCAGTCCTTCGGCGGGTCCGAATTCGAGCGCCGCCGGACGCGCAGCGAGTGGGCGCACCCCTGGGCTCGCGGCCTGGCTCGCCGGGACGCGCACGCGGGCGAGAGCGAAGCAACTCGCTTCATCGAGGCGCGGCGGCTGGCAAACCGGCTCGACCCGCGCGTAGCCGCGCGGTGCCCCGAGCGCCGGCCCGGCGCAGGCCAGGCAGACGAGCACGACCAGCGCCGCGATCAGGGTCCTGTGCGCCGCCGTGCGGCGCTGTTGGATCTCCACCATTCTCCTGGCCCCTCCGTCCGCCGCCCCTCCGGCGACGCGCGAAGCAAGGTAGCAAGCGCGATCACGCTCGGCAACCAGGCGGCGCGCCTGGGCGGAGCCTCACTGCGGGTCGACGTCGACGCTGAAGCTGACGCCTGTGTGGCGCCGCTCAGCGGCAAGCGCCGCCACGGCCTCCCCCGCCGCCGCCACCGCGCCGCGGCGCTCCCGCGCCTTCAGCACCAGCACCTGCCGCTCCCGCCCTCGCAGCCGGAACAGGGGCGCCGGGCCGAGCAGGGCCGGCGCATCGGCGCCCAGCGCACGGGTCGCGGTGAGCAGCCGCTCGCGCAGCTCCAGCGCGGCCTGCCGCGCGGGGGCGGCCTGCTCGGCGCCGAGCACGATCCGGATCAGGTGCGAGAACGGCGGGTAGGCGAGCGCCCTGCGCCGCTCGAGCTCCTCGGCTGCGAAAGCCGCGCTGTCGTGGCGGGCCGCGTGCCGGATCGCGCGCGCCTCGGGCGCGAGCGTCTGCACGAGCACCCGCCCGTCGCCGCCGCGCCCCGCGCGTCCGGCGAGCTGCGAGATCAGCGCGAACGTCCGCTCCTCGGCGCGGAAGTCCGGGAAGCGCAGCGTCGCGTCGGCGTCGAGCACGACGCCGAGCGAGACGTCGGGGAAGTCGTGGCCCTTGGCGACCATCTGCGTGCCGATCAGGACCCCGCATGCGGCGGCCTCGAAGTCCGCCAGCACCGCGCCCGGCTCGGCACCCTGCCCGCTGCCGAGCACGTCGGCGTCGAGCCTGAACACGGGGAACGCCGCCGTCGTCCAGCACCCCCGTGAGGTCGTGGGCGAGACGCTCGGTGCCCGGCGCCGTGGCGCGCGACCGCCGTCGAGCGGCAGTCGGGGCAGGACTCGGCTGCGCGCTCGCGGTGCCCGCAGTGGTGACAGGCCAGGTAGCCGCCCGAGCGGTGGAGCACGAGCGCGACGTCGCATTCCGGGCAGAACCAGACGCGCCCGCAGGAGCGGCACGAGACGAAGTTCGACCAGCCGCGGCGGTTCAGCAGCACGATCGCCTTGCCGTCGCGCTCGCGCAGCGCGGCGAGGGCTGCCGTCGTGACCGGGTGAAGGCCGGCCCGCTGGCCGCGCATGTCCAGCACCTCCACGGGCGGCAGCGGACGCCCGTCGACCCGCCGCGGCAGGCTCACGACCGGCATCGCGTGGATGCTCTCCGGCCGCGGCGTGGCGCTGCCGGCGATCAGCAGCGCTCCGCAGCGCTCTGCGCGCTCGGCGGCGACGTCCCGTGCGTCGTAGCGCGGATCGCCCTCGTGCTTGTAGGAGGCGTCGTGCTCCTCGTCGATCACGATCAGCCCCAGGTCGGCCACGGGGGCGAACACGGCCGAGCGCGGCCCGACGCACACCCGCGCCTCGCCTTCCCGCAGCCGCCGCCACTGCTCGTAGCGCTGTCCCGGGGTCATCCGCGAGTGCAGGACCGCGACCGTGTCGCCGAAGCGGGCGCTGAAGCGCGCCACGATCTGCGGCGTCAGCGCGATCTCGGGCACCATCACGATCGCTCCGCGCCCCTGGGCCAGCGCCTGCTCGGCCGCGCGCAGGTAGACCTCGGTCTTGCCCGAGCCGGTGACGCCGTGCAGCAGCACGCGCCCGCCGCGTGGGACCCCGTCGCCGCTCAGCGCCGCCAGCAGCGGCACCAGGGCGGCCTCGCTGGTCGGATGAGAGCTCGGGCGCCTGCGCCGCGGCCTTGCCGACCGCGCGGTGGCGCGCCGGCGCGCTCGCGCGGCGCTTGCGCCCGCTCAGGCGCTTGGCGGCGCCCGGCGGCAGCACCAGGCTCAGCGCGCGGGCGAACGTCGAGCAGTACTCGCCGGCCAGGAAGCGCGCCAGCTCCACGAGCTCCGCGGGAAGCCCCGGCTCGAGCGCGCGAAGCGGCTCGAGCAGCCGCTCGCGGGGCACCTCGCTCTCGGATGCGAGCTCGACGACGACGCCGAGCAGCTTGCGGCGCCCGAACGGGACGACGAGCATCGTGCCGACGCCGACGGCCCGCGGCCAGCTCCTCGCCGATCAGGTAGTCGAACGGGCCGCGCAGGGCGCGGGAGGTCGTGATCGGCTCGACGCGGGCGATCGTCGCGGCCCCGCCGCGCCGGACGCGGATGCCCTCTGCCGGTTCCGGCGGGGTCGCGTGCGGCGTCGCATGCGTCTCAGTCGGGGCGGCGGCTCCCACCGCCCCGACCCTAGATCAGAGACCGGCGGCGGAGCGCAGCGCCTGGGCCTTGTCGGTCCGCTCCCACGTGAAGTCGTGGTCGTCGCGGCCGAAGTGCCCGTAGGCGGCCGTCTTCTGGTAGATCGGCCGGTGCAGCTTGAGCTCCTCGCGGAAGGCGCCCGGCCGCAGGTCGAAGACCTCGTCGACCGCCTTGACGATCTGGGAGCGCCCGATCTTCTCGGTGCCGAAGGTCTCCACCATGACCGAGACCGGGTGCGCGACGCCGATCGCGTAGGCGACCTGGACCTCGGCGCGGTCGGCGAGCTCCGCCGCGACGATGTTCTTGGCGACCCAGCGCGCGGCGTAGGCCGCGGAGCGGTCCACCTTGGAGGGGTCCTTGCCCGAGAAGGCGCCGCCGCCGTGACGGGCCATGCCGCCGTAGGTGTCGACGATGATCTTGCGCCCGGTGAGCCCGCAGTCGCCGACGGGGCCGCCGATCACGAAGCGCCCGGTCGGGTTGACCAGGAAGTTGCGACGCAGCTTGTTCGCGTCGTACAGATCGTCGGGGAGGATCGGCTCCACCACGTGCTCCCAGAGGTCCTCGGGGATCAGCGATTCTGCGCCCTCGGCGTGCTGGGTGGAGATCAGCAGCTTCTCGATCTCCACCGGGCGCCCGTCGCGATAGCGCACGCTGACCTGCGTCTTGCCGTCCGGGCGCAGGTAATCGAGCGTTCCCGAGCGCCTGACCGCCGCGAGGCGTTCCGCGAGCCGGTGCGCGAGCGAGATCGGCAGCGGCATCAGCGACTCCGTCTCGCGGGTCGCGTAGCCGAACATCATGCCCTGGTCCCCGGCCCCGGCGACATCGAGCTCGTCCTCGTCGTTGGCGTCGGTGCGGGCCTCGTAGGCCTGATCGACGCCCTGGGCGATGTCCGGAGACTGCTTGTCGATCGCGTTCAGGACCGCGCAGGAGTCCGCGGAGAAGCCGAGGTCGGCGTCGGTGTAGCCGATCCGGCGGATCGTCTCGCGCGCGATCTCCTGGATGTCCACGTAGGTCTCGGTCGAGATCTCTCCCGAGACGACGACGAGGCCCGTGTTGACGAGCGTCTCGCAGGCGACGCGCCCGTAGGGTTCGTCCTTCAGCACGGCATCGAGAACGCCGTCGGAGATCTGGTCGGCGATCTTGTCGGGGTGGCCCTCGGTCACCGACTCGGAGGTGAACAGGAACTCGTTGTCTGAAGACTGGGTCATTCGGCTCCAGGGGGTCGTGGCGCGCCGGATCGTGTCAGCTCGGCGGCGCCGGGGCTTCGAGAAGGCGCACCAGTCTACGCGGCGCGGGCACGACCGCGCTGGCCGCGCTCGACGAAGTCGATGATCAGGGGGATCCCGTCGAGCGCGTAGCGGGCGCGCAGGCGGTTCTCCAGGTAGTAGGCGTAGTCGCGGGTGACGCGCCCGCGCGAGTTGACCTGGATCGCGAAGCGCGGCGGGCGCTCGCCGATCTGGGCCATGTAGAGCAGCTTCAGGCGGTGCCCGGCGGCGCCGCGCCGCGTGCCCACCGGCGGCTGGCGCGCCTGCGTGGCCTCCGAGAGGAAGCGGTTCAGCTCCGGCGTCGGGATGCGCCCGGCCATGCGGTCGCCGAGCGCGATCGCCTCCTCGAGCAGGCGCGCGACGTTGCGCCCGTTCCTGGCGCTCGCCGTCAGCACCCGCGGGCGCAGCCGCAGCTTCTCGGCCACGCGGGCGCGCTCGTGGTCGAGGTCGATCGGCTGCTCGCCGTCCTCGTCGGGCGCGACGAGGTCCCACTTGTTCAGCACGAGCGCGGTCGCGCAGCCCGCCTTCATCGCCAGCTCGGCGATCCGCAGGTCCTGCGCGGTGACCCCGTCGGTGGCGTCGCAGACCACGAGCGCCACGTCGGCGCGCTCGGCCGCGCGCTGCGAGCGCAGCGCCGTGTAGTACTCGACCGAGTCGGCGACCTTCGACTGCCGGCGCATGCCCGCGGTGTCGACCAGCGTCAGGCGGCGCTCGCCGACCAGCAGCGGCATGTCGATCGCGTCGCGTGTCGTGCCGGCCTTCTCGGAGACGATCACGCGCTCCTCGCCGAGGAAGCGGTTCACCAGCGAGGACTTGCCGACGTTCGGGCGCCCGATCACCGCGAGGCGGATCTCCGCCGTCATCCTCCCCCTCCTCGCCCGGCGGGAGCAGCTCGGCGATGCGGTCCAGCAGATCGCCGCTGCCGAGCCCCTGCGCGGCCGAGACCGGGATCGGCTCGCCGAGCCCGAGGCGGTGGAACTCGGCGGCGAGCGGGATGTCGGCGACGCTGTCGATCTTGTTCGCGGCGACGATCACGGGCAGCGGCGAGCGGCGCAGCAGCTCAGCGAGCTCCTCGTCGCCCGGCCGCACACCCGCGCGCGCGTCGACGACCAGCACCGCGACATCGGCTTCCGACAGCCCCGCCTGCGCCTGCTCGCGGATCGAGCCGGCGAGCGGGATCCTCGTCCTCGAAGTCGACGCCGCCGGTGTCGATCAGCTTGAAGCGCCGCCCGTTCCACTCGCAGTCGAGGTCCTTGCGGTCGCGCGTGACACCGGGCTGCTCGTGCACCACGGCCTCGCGGCCGCCGGTGAGGCGGTTGATGAGCGAGGACTTGCCGACGTTCGGGTAGCCGACGATCGCGACCTTGAGCATCAGCCAGTATGACCGGGGGAAGCAGGGTTCCCGCGTCGGCGCCTCCGCCGGGGTGTTCATGTCGCCGGGATGAGCCGGGCGCTCCGGCCGGCACTGCTCGCCGCGTTCGTCGTGGCCGTCACGGCCCGGCATCCCGGCGAAGTCGTCGCGGCGACCGAAGAACGCCCGTCGAGCCGTGGCTTCTTCCGGATGCCCTAGCGCGGACGTCCGGCGAGCTCGGCGATCCGCTCCACGACCTGCTTCGACCGAGAGCCCGGTCGTATCCACCCGCACGGCGCCCGTCGGCCTCCCGCAGCGGGCTCGCCGCGCGGCTGCGGTCGCGCTCGTCGCGCGCCCGCATCTCCGTCGAGCACCCCCGCCTGCTCGGCACCGCTCTCGGCGGCACGGCGCCGCGCGCGCTCCGCCGGGTCGGCGTCGAGGTAGACCTTCAGCTCGGCGCCGGGAGCGACCACCGTGCCGATGTCGCGTCCCTCGGCCACCCAGTCGCCGTGCGCGAGATCAGCGCCCGCTGCTTCTCGCACCAGCGCCGCGCGCACGGCCGGTTCGGCGGCGACTTCCGAAGCCGCTTCGGAGACCTCGGGCGCGCGGATCGCGTCGCTGACGTCCTCGCCGTCCAGCAGCACGCGCCCGTCCTCGTCAGCTCGATCGGCGCCGACGCCGCGAGAGCCGCGGCGTCGGCGCGCCGGGTCGCGCAGCGACAGCAGCGCCACGCACCGGTACATCGCGCCGCTGTCCAGATAGCGCGCGCCCGAGCCGCTCGGCGAGCGCCCGCGCCACCGTGGACTTGCCGGCCCCCGCCGGGCCGTCGATCGCGACGACCATGGACGCAGTCTCGCGGCTCTCGGGGACGGCGCCTCAGAACGCCCCGAGCGCCTGCAGGTCCTCGACGAAGCCCGGATAGGAGATCGCGGCGGCGTCCATCCCGATGCACCTCGACGCCCTCGCGCGAGGCGAGGCCCGCGACCGCGCCCATCATCGCCAGGCGATGGTCGCCGAGCGAGTCGATCGTGCCGCCGCGCAGGCCGCCGGAGCCCGGTGACGGCGAACCCGTCCTCGGTCGCCTCGATCTCCGCGCCGAGCCCCCGCAGGCCCTCGACGACGCCGGCGATGCGGTCCGACTCCTTCACGCGCAGCTCCTGGGCGCCCGCTCACGACGGTCGTGCCCTCGGCGAAGCAGCCCAGCAGCGCCACCAGCGGCAGCTCGTCGATCGCGAGCGGCACCTCGCCCGGCTCGACGACGGTTCCCTCGAGCGCGCCGTGGGCGACGTCGAGATCGCTCGTCGGCTCGGCGGAGGCGATCTCGTCGGACTCGTCCTCGAGGTCGCCGAGCACGATCCCGCGCATGCGCCGCACGATCCGCAGGAAGCCCGGTGCGGGTCCAGTTGACGCCGACGTCGGCGAGCAGCAGGCGCGAGCCGGGCACGAGCACCCCGGCGGCGACGAAGAACGCCGCCGAGCTGGGGTCGGCGGGCACCGAGACCGATTCGAGCGCCAGCTCGTCGACGTTCACCGCCCGCACGAGGTTGCCCTCGCGGGCGATGTCGACGCCGGCGCGCAGCAGCATCCGCTCGGTGTGGTCGCGGCTGCGGCTGGGCTCGGCGACGGTCGTCGTGCCGTCGGCGGTCAGCGCCGCCATCAGCAGGCACGACTTGACCTGCGCGCTGGCGACGTCGAGGTCGTGGTCGACGGCGAGCAGCCGTTCCCCGTGGACCGTGACCGGCGCGAAGCTGCCCGTCGCGGGCCTCGATCCGGGCCCCCATCGCGCGCAGGGGCAGCGCGATCCGGTCGACCGGGCGCCGGCGGATCGACTCGTCGCCGTCGAGCGTGAACGAGCGGCCCTGCTGCGCGGCGAGCCACCCCGGCAGCAGGCGCAGCAGCGTGCCGGCGTTGCCGACGTCGATCGGGCGCTCCGGCTCGCGCGCCTCGCGCAGCCCGGTGCCGCGGATCACCAGCTCGCCGTCGTTCTCCTCGACGAGCGCGCCGAGCGCGCGCACCGCTTCGAGCGTCGAGCGCGTGTCGGCGGCCTCGAGGTAGTTCTCGACCCGTACCGGCTCGGCGGACATCGCCCCGAGCAGCCCGGCGCGGTGGGAGATCGACTTGTCGGCCGGCGGCCTCAGCTTGCCGGACAGCCCGTGGGCCGGCTCGAAGCGCATGTTCATGCGCGCACGACCTGGAAGCCGAGCCCGCCCAGGATCGCCTCGGCGCGCGCCGCCGGCTCCTCGCCGCCGATCCACAGCGCGATCACGCCGCGGCTGTTGTCAGGCGAAGGCGAGAGCACGAGATCGCCGATGTTGACCCCGGCCTCGCCGAGCGCGAGCGCGATCTCCGCGACGACGCCCGGCCGGTTGGGCACCTGCACGCGCAGCTCGTGCGCGGAGCCGCCGGTCATCCCCGCGCCGAGCAGCGCGTCGCGGTCCTCGCGCGCGCCCTCGATCCAGTCCCCGACCGCTCCGGCCTCGCCCCTGCCCAGCATCTCCCGCACCGCGCCCAGGCGCCCCTCGAGCTCTGCGATCGCGGCGCCGAGCGCGTCGGCGTTCGACAGGTAGATGTCGGTCCAGATCGCGCTGTTGGCCCCGGCGACGCGGATCGCGTCGCGGAAGCTCGGCCCGACCGCCGGCAGGCGCTCGGCGTCCTCGCCGGGGCGGCCGAGCGTGCTCTCCGGCGGCCTGCGCCGCGAGCAGGTTCGCGAGCACGTGCGGCAGGTGCGAGATGCAGGCCATCAGGCGGTCGTGGGTCTCCGCGTCGATCGCCGCCGGGCGCGCCCCGAGCCGCCGCAGCAGCGCGTGCAGCCGCTCGTAGAGCACGCCGGTCGTGCTCCCGCGCGCCGGCGTCAGGTACCAGGTGGCGCCGTCGAACAGATCCTCGCGCGCGTGCTCGACGCCGTCCGTCTCGGCGCCCGCCAGCGGGTGACCGCCGACGAAGCGCTCGTCGGTCGACGCGTCCGCAAGCAGGCGCTTGGTCGAGCCGACGTCGGTGACCACGCAGTCCGCTGGCGCCGCGGCCAGCGCCTCCGCCACGACGGCGGGCAGCGAGCCGACGGGCGCGGCGGCGAAGACGGCATCGGCGCCGCCGACGGCCTCCGCGACGCTCTCGGCGGCGCTGTCGATCGCGCCCAGCTCGAGCGCCCGCGCCCTCACGCGCGGGTCCGGGTCGTATCCGCAGACCTCCGCCTCGGCGCGCGCGCGGGCGGCGAGGCCGATCGAGCCGCCGATCAGCCCCACCCCGAGGACTGCGATCCGCATCTCCTCAGTGTGACGCGGCCTGCGCCCCGGCGGCGTTGCGATCGCGGACGGCTGCCGTGAGCCCCTCCAGCACCTCGACGGTCGTCTCCCACGAGATGCACCCGTCGGTGATCGACTGCCCGTAGCGGAGCTCGGGTGGGTGGGTATCGGTCACAAGCTCCTGGCGCCCGGCGACGAGGAAGGACTCGAGCATCACGCCGACGATCGCCCGGTTTCCGGCCGCGAGCTGCGCGCCGACGTCGGCGGCCACGCCGGGCTGGCGCTCGGGGTCCTTGCCGCTGTTGTCGTGGCTGAGGTCGATCATCACGCGCCGCGGCAGGCCCGCCGCGTCGAGCAGCTCCAATGCCGCCTCGACGCTCTCCGCATCGAAGTTGGGGCGCCCTTTGCCCCCGCGAAGGATGACGTGGCAGTCGGCGTTCCCGCGCGTGTAGAGGACCGCCGGCCGGCCGTCCGGGTCGATGCCGGCGAACGCATGCGTGCCGGCGGCCGCGCGGACGGCGTCCACCGCGACCTGCACGTTGCCGTCGGTCCGGTTCTTGAAGCCGACCGGCATCGACAGCCCGGATGCGAGCTGGCGGTGGATCTGGCTCTCGGTCGTGCGCGCTCCGATCGCTCCCCAGCAGACCGCGTCGGCGATGTACTGCGGCGTGATCGGGTCGAGGAACTCGCAGCCGACGGGCAGGCCGGCGTGCAGGACGCCCAGCAGCACGCGCCGGGCGAGGTTGAGCCCCGCGTTGACGTCGCCCGAGCCGTCCAGGTGCGGATCGTTGATGAGGCCCTTCCAGCCGGTGGTCGTCCTCGGCTTCTCGAAGTACACGCGCATCACGACGAGCAGCTCGTCGCTGACCTCTGCGGCCAGCTTGGCGAGTTTCTCGGCGTACTCGAGCGTCGCTTCGGAGTCGTGCACGCTGCACGGCCCGACCACGACCAGCAGCCGGTCGTCGATCCCGTCCAGCACGGCATGGACGTCGCGGCGACCGCCGATCACGACCTCGGCCTGCTCGCTGCCGAGCGGCAGCTCGTCGAGCAGCGCGTCGGGCGCGAGCAGCGGGACCACGCCGGAGATCCGCCGGTCGCGGACGAAATCGGCCGTGCTGCGCCGCTCCACAGGTGTCTCAGGCAAGGACCCGCTCCCTGCCGGCGAGGGTCTTGCCGGCGAGCGCGGCGGCGGGCTCGACCGCGGCCAGGTATCCGGGGAACTCGTCGGTGTGAAGCTGCTGCGGCCCGTCGCAGATCGCCTCGTCCGGGTTCGGGTGGACCTCGACGATGATCCCGTCCGCGCCGACCGCGGCGGCCGCCAGCGAGAGCGGCGTGACGAGGTCGCGCCGGCCGGCGGCATGGCTCGGGTCCACGATCACCGGCAGGTGCGAGCGCTCCTTGAGCACCGGTACCGCCATCAGGTCGAGCGTGAAGCGGTACGCGGTCTCGAAGGTGCGGATCCCGCGCTCGCAGAGCATCACGTTCTCGTTGCCTTCCTTGAGGATGTACTCGGCCGCCATCAGCAGCTCGTCGATCGTCGAGGACAGACCGCGCTTGAGCAGGGCGGGCCTGCCCGAGCGCCCGATCTCGGCCAGCAGCGGGTAGTTCTGCATGTTGCGCGCACCGATCTGGACCACGTCGGCGACCTCGAGCACCGCGTCGATGTCAGCGACGTCCATCAGCTCGGTCACGACCGGCAGGCCGGTCTCGGCCTTCGCCTCGGCCAGCAGGCGCAGACCCTCCTGCCCGAGACCCTGGAACGCGTACGGGCTCGTGCGCGGCTTGTACGCGCCGCCGCGGAGCATCGTCGCGCCCGCGCCGGCGACCGCGTGCGCCGTCTGCATGGTCTGCTCGCGCGACTCCACCGTGCAGGGGCCGGCGATCACCGCGAAGCTCTCGCCTCCGACCCTGCGACCCCCGATCTCGAGCACCGAGTGCTCACCGCGCGTCGTCTGCAGGGAGGCAAGCCGGTACGGCTCGGGCCCCTCCCCTGAGACGGTCTCCCTGATCGCGCTCATCTCCAAGTCATCCTTTCACCGACGTCTGGGCATGTTAAAGGTGCTGCTGCTCCGCTCTGTTGCGGACCCGTGAGCTGGCGATGGGACGCCCTTGGAGGCGGCGCCTGGTCCCTGTCCGGGACTCTTGGACACGCCCGCTCACGACGGGCGCAGGTCCTTTGGCGCCTAGCTAAATCGCCAGGCGTAGGTGAACGACCAGAAGTAGGCGTAGTCGGTGAGTGGTGCTGTCTGCGCCGGTTGGGACACGGTCGTTCTGGTTCCGTTTGTAGCAGAGAAGCCGGCCGCCGTCCAGGCGGCGCGTCCCTAGAGCAGCTCGGCGAGCGCGTCCAGGAAGCGCGCGTTCTCCTCCGGAAGGCCGTACGTGACCCTCATCGCGGGCCCATCGCTGCCGAGCGCCGTGCCCGCGCGCACGAGCACGCCGCGCTCGAGCAGCCCCGCGACGAGGGCGTCCTCGTCACGATCCGCGCCGAGCGGCACCCAGCAGAAGTTGGCCTGCGACTCGGGCGGGTCGAGGCCGAGCGCGCGCAGCCGCTCATCCATCGAGATCCGCTCCGCGACCGTGCGCGTGACACGATCGAGGACGGCGTCCTGGTGGCCGAGCGCCTCGACGGCCGCAGCCTGCGCGAGCGCGTTGCAGAAGAACGGCTGGCGCACCTGGTCGAGCGCGCGAACGAGGTCCTCGGAGCCGCAAAGCGCGAAGCCGACGCGCAGCCCGCACAGCCCGTAGACCTTCGAGAAGGTGCGCAACAGCGCGACGTTGGGGTGCGCGCCGAGCAGATCGAGCGATGCGTCGGGGTCCTCCAGCAGGTTGAACTCGCAGTAGGCCTCGTCGACGATCACCACGACGTGCGGAGGCACCTCGGCGAGGAACGCGGCGATCTCCTCGAGCCCGATCGCGGTGCTGGTCGGGTTGTTCGGGTTGCAGACCAGCACGAGCCGGGTCGCGACGGTGATCTCGCGCAGCATCGCCGGCAGGTCGTGGCGGGCGGCGGCGTCCAGGGGGACCGTGACCGCGCGTGCGCCCGAGGCGGCCGCCAGGTGCGGGTAGACCGAGAAGGAGGGCCAGGCGTAGACGAGCTCGGCGCCGGGCTCCAGCAGCGCCTCCCCGGCCGCCAGCAGGATGTCGCAGGAGCCATTGCCGATCGCGATCCGCGACGGAGGCACTTCGTAGCGCTCGGACAGTCGCTCGCGCAACAGCTTGCTGGAGGGATCGGGGTAGCGGTTCAGCCGTCCGATCGCGCCGTCGATCGCCTCGCGCACGGCCGGCAGCGGACCGTACGGAGTCTCGTTGCTCGCGAGCAGCGCCAGGCCGTCGGTGGCGTAGCCGCCCGCCGCCGGGTAGACAGGGATCCGCCGGATCCGCTCTGAGAACTCGATCGTCATCGCGTCATTGTGCCGCGTGCAGGTCGGCGCGCAGCGCCCTGGTCTCGCCGAGGTACACGTGCTCGGGATCGTGCCCGTCCTCGGCCCGGTAGTGGATCAGGACCCGGATCACCCGGGGCATCGAGCCCGGCACGGGGATCTCCTGCGCGCACAGCAGGGGCACGCGCTCGAACCCGAGCGCCCGCGCTGCGACCGCGGGGAACTCGGCGTCGAGGTCGTGCGTGGCGGTGAACAGGCAGCTGATGACCTGCTCCGGGCGCAGGCGGTTGCGCTCCATGATCGCCTGCATCAGCTCGGTGGTCGCGGCGAGGATCGCCTCGGCGTCGTTGCGCTCGACGCTCGCCGCCCCGCGCAGTGCGAACAGTCCCATGCGCGCGATTCTGTCAGAGCCCGCCGCCCAGCCCGGCGATCTCCTGCGCGCCGAGGCGGCGGTGCGCGCCGGGCGCCAGATCGCCGAGCTGCAACGAGCCGAAGGACACACGGGTCAGCTCCACGACGGGGTGCCCCACGGCCTCGCACATCCGCCGCACCTGCCGGTTGCGCCCTTCACGGATCGTGATCTCGATCTCGCCGGGCGCGAGGAGCCTGACGATGGCCGGCGCGGTCGGGCCGTCGTCGAGCGCGACGCCCTCGCTCAGCGAGCGCAGCGCGCCCTCGCCTACCGCGCCCCCCGCGACGCGGGCGAGGTAGGTCTTCGGCACTTCGTAGCGGGGGTGGGTGAGCCGGTTGGCGAGCTCGCCGTCGTTGGTGAGAAGGATCAGCCCGCCGCTGTCGGCGTCCAGCCGTCCGACCGGGTACAGGCGCAGCCCGCCCGCGTCGACGAGCCCTGTGACGGTCTCGCGCCCGTGCGTGTCGCGCGCGGTCGAGACCACGCCGACGGGCTTGTTGAGGGCGAACACGACCCGTGGCTCGGGCCCGGCGAGCGGCTCGCCGTCCACCGCGACGGTGGCGCCGCGTTCGACGTGCTTGGCGGGGTCGGTGACGATCTCGCCGTCGAGCGCGACACGGCCCTCGGCGACCAGGCGCTCCGCTGCTCGGCGTGAGGCGACGCCCGCGTGCGCGAGGTACTTCGCGAGCCTCACCGTGCGTGGTCCGGGATCGAAGGCATTTGGCTGCAACCATAGGCCGCAGATGGACCTCGACAGGCTCAACCAGACGCTCGCGGAATCGGGCGAGCCGGCGTTCCGCGCGCGCCAGGTGTGGGCGTGGGCTGCGCGCGGCGCCCGCGGCTACGAGGAGATGACCGACCTTCCGGCCGCGCTGCGCGAGCAGCTCGCCGCGCGGGTGCCGTTCTCATGCCTGACCGAGCAGCGCGAGGCGATCTCGCGCGACGGCACCGTCAAGGTCCTGTTCGCCACCCGCGACGACCGCCCGCTCGAGGCGGTGCTGATGCGCTACCGGGACGGCCGGCGCTCCCTGTGCCTGTCCTCGCAGTCGGGCTGTCCGCTGACGTGCCGCTTCTGCGCGACCGGCGCGATGAAGTTCGGCCGCAACCTGTCCTCCTCGGAGATCCTCGACCAGGCGCTGCATTTCCGGCGCGTCGAAGCGGTCGACCACTGCGTCTTCATGGGCATGGGCGAGCCGATGCTCAACCTCGACGCCGTCCTGGAGGCCTGCTAGAGGCTTCCCGACCTCGGCATCTCCCATCGCCACACCACGATCTCGACCGTCGGCTGGATCCCGGGCATCGAGCGGCTCGCCGAGACCGGCATGCCGGTGCGTCTCGCGCTGTCCCTGCACGCTCCGGAGGAAGCCCTGCGCAGCGAGCTGATGCCTGTCAACGAGCGCTACCCGCTGTCCGAGGTGATCGAGGCATGCCGCGCGTTCTACGCGCGCAAGCGCCGGCGCGTGTTCGTCGAGTACGTGATGCTCGCCGGCGTCAACGACCGCTACGAGCAGGCGCTCGCGCTCGCGCGGCTGCTCCAGCGCGACAGCGACAAGACGCCGGTCTTCAAGGTCAACCTGATCCCCTTCAACCCCAGCGGGTCGGAGTTCCAGGGCTCGAGCCGCGAGTCGATCGCGGCCTTCCGCGCCGCCCTGGAGTCGCGTGGGGTCCCGGCGACGGTGAGGCTCACGCGCGGGCGCGACATCGACGCGGCCTGTGGACAGCTCGCGGCGGCCGAGGCGCTCGGCGGCGTCGCGTGACGGACTTCACACCCGGCTGAAACCTGAGTGGTAGTTTTGCCCCGACGGCACGGATCGTGCCGGCTTGTGAGGGCGCTGGTAGCAGTCCGTGTCGACTCTGACTCCCCTTGCGCAGGAGGTCGGGCTCGCGCTCGGTGCTCAGGCAGGCGAGGCGAGGCTCGCCGAGGTGATCGAAGAGGGCGGGTTCTCGACGGTCAAGCGGGCGACCGAGACCCCGTTCAACCTGATCCTCGAAGCGAAGCCGTGACGGACAGCGCGGCGTCCCGGCCCCGGGCCTAGTCCTCCAGCACGGCCAGGATGTTCCCGGCGGGATCGTTGAACCACGCGATCGGCGGCCCGCCGGGGTTGCGCGAGATGCCGCGCTCGTCCTGCTCGAGGTCCTCGTAACGGATCGTCCCGACGCCCTCGGCGGCGAGCTCGTCGACGGCCTGCTCGATGTCGCTGACGGTGAAGTTGAGGATCGTGAAGACGGCCGGCACGTGATCGGGCTTGGGGTAGACGATGAGCTCGTTGCCGCCTGCGAGGTGAAGGCGCAAGAGGCCGTTCTCGAGATCCTCGACCTCGACGGAGAGGGTCTCGCTGTAGAAGTCGTGCGCCGCGACGATGTCATCGACGGAGAAGCCGCTCAACGCCCCCTCGTAGGTGAGCATCAGCCCTCCGCCCCGCCTCCGGCACGCGCCTCGCCGGCCCGCATCAGGCGGTCGCGCAGCTCGGCCTGCTCCTCGGGGCTCGGATCCCAGCGGGCGACATCGGGGAGCTGGTCGAGATCGCGCAGCCCGAAGAGCTTCAGGAACTGGGTCGTCGTGCGGTACTGCGTGGCGCCGAACTGCGAGTGGCCGGCTTCCTCGATCAGGCCGCGCTCGAGCAGCGTCGCGGTCGCCGAGTCGGCGCTGACGCCGCGGATGCGGGCGATCTCCGGCCGCGAGACGGGCTGCAGGTAGGCGACGATCGCGAGCGTCTCGGCCTGCGCCGGGGTCAGCGTCGCCAGGCGCGGGCGGCTGAACAGGCGCCGCGCGGCCTCCTCGGTGGAGGGGTCGCTGGCCAGCGTGAAGCCGCCGCCCAGCTCGCGCAGCACGATGCCGCGCCGCCCGGGCCCGTAGTCCTCGCCGAGCAGGGCGAGCGCAGCCTGCACCGCCCCCTCCCCGGCCTCCGTCGCCGCCGCGAGCTCGGAGACGCTCAGCGGGTCGGCGGAGAGGAACAGCAGCGCCTCCACCGCGCGTGCCAGCTCGGGCGTCTGGCCCTCCGGCGCCACCTCTGCGCCGAGCGGCTCCTCAGGCGCGCCCCCGACCTCGACGACGATCACGCCTTCGCTGGGGCTTTCGGGGTGGGGCGCGCTCATCCGGCCAGCCTTGCCGCGGGCACGGGTGCCGCCGCGGGCGCCCGCACAGCGATCTCGCCGAAGCTCTCCGGCTGCTCCCAGGCCGCCTCGCCGAGTTTGTAGAGCTCGAGCAGGGCGAACAAGGTCACCGCGACGGTCATGCGGTCGGCGCCCCGGACCGCCTCGTCGAAGCTGAAAGCACCCCGGCGCAGCAGGCCGCGCAGGTGCGCGAGACGCTCGCCGACGCTGACCCGGGGCGAGCCGATGTGGCGAAGGCTGATCGCGGGGGGCATCGCGAGCAGCCGCCCGATCGACTCGCCGAGCCGCTCCGGCCGTTCCGAGCCGTCGGCCGGCGGAACGATCCGCCGCCGCAGCCCGGGCGGCAGCGGCGCCGAGCGGAAACGCACGCCTTCCTCGGCGGCGAGCAGCTCGCGCAGGTGACCCGCGGCGGCGCGGTAGCGGGCGGCGTCGAGCATGCGGGCGAGGAGCTCCTCGGCGGCCTGCTCGGGCTCGATGTCGAGCATCTCCTCCTCGTCGCCGCTGAGCATCAGGCGGGACTTCAGCTCGAGCAGGGCGGCGATCAGCACGATGAACTCGGTCGCCGCCTCCAGGTCGAGCTCGCCGCGTTCTTCGAGGTGATCCAGGTAGGCCAGCACGACGTCGGCGAGCGCGAGCTCGAGCAGGTCCACCTCTTCCTTCAGGACGAGCGTCAGCAGCAGGTCGAACGGCCCGCTGAAGACGTCCAGGTCGATCTCGAGCGAGGCGAGGCTCACCGCGCCCAATCTACCCTGGCGGGCCGACGCCCATGCGCATTCGTACGTCCGCGACGATCGGCGCCGCGATCTCGCGGGCGCGATCGGCGCCGGCGGCAAGGATCCGCTCGAGCTCGGCCTCATCGCCGCGCAGCGCGTCGTAGCGATCGCGCACCGGCGCGAGGTACTCGATCACCGCCGCCGCGACGGCCCCCTTGAACTCGCCGTAGCGGGAGTCGGCGAACTCCGCCTCGACCGCGTCGGGCGTGACACCGCGGACGGCCGCGAGGATCTCGATCAGGTTGCCGATCCCCGCCTTCTCGGGGCCGCGCCGCACCTCGCTGCCGGAGTCCGTGACGGCGCTCTTGATCTTCTTCTCGATCGTCTTGGGCTCGTCGAGCACCAGCACCGTGCCCTGCTCGGTTCCGCCGGTGGTGGACATCTTGCGCGCCGGCTCCTGCAGATCCATGACCCGCGCGCCGACGGCGGGGATGCGCAGCTCGGGCACGATGAGGACTTCCTCGTCCTCGGCGAAGCGCGCGTTGAAGCGGCGGGCGACGTCGCGCATCAGCTCGACGTGCTCGCGCTGGTCCTCTCCGACGGGCACCTCCTCGGCACGGTAGGCGAGCACGTCGGCGGCCATCAGCACCGGGTAGAACAGGAGGCCTGCCGAGACCAGCTCTCGCGCCGAGGAGGACTTGTCGCGGAACTGGTGCATGCGATCGAGCCGGCCGAGTTCGGTCACGCCCGAGAGCAGCCAGGTCAGCTCCGTGTGCTCGCGCACGTCGCTCTGGCGGAACAGGATCGAGCGCGCCGGGTCCAGCCCGGCCGCGATCAGGATCGCCAGCGTGTCGTAGAGCCGCTCGCGCAGCTCGCCCGGGTCGTAGGCGACTGTCAGCGCGTGCAGGTCGACGATGCAGAAGATGCCCTCGCCGCGCTCCTGGCTCGAGACGTACTGGGCGATCGCGCCGATGTAGTTGCCCAGGTGCTTGCGCCCCGTGGGCTGGATGCCGGAGAAGATCCGCACGTCAGTGACGGCGGCGCAGCGACGGGTCCGTGAGCCAGGGCGGGTCCCAGCCCGTGTCGGCCTGGTTGACGTTCGTGCCCGGGGGGACGATCTCGTCGATGCGGTCGAGCACCTCGCCCGGCAGCACCGGCTGCTCCAGGGCGGCGAGCTGGCTCTCGAGCTGCTCCATCGTGCGCGGGCCGATGATGGCGGCGGTGACCGCGCGGTGGGAGGTGACGAAGCGAATCGACATCTCGATCAGCGGCAGCCCCGCCTGCTCGGCCACCTCGGCGAGCTTCTCGGCCGCGGCGAGCTTGGCCTGGTTGCCGGGGATCGACATGTCGTAGCGCGACGGCAGCATCTGCGCGCGCCGGCTCGCCCCGGGCGACTCGCCGCCTTTCGTGTAGCGCCCCGAGAGCCACCCGCCGGCGAGCGGGCTCCAGGGGATCACGCCCATGCCGAACTGCTCGCAGGCAGGCAGCACGTCGCGCTCGACGGCGCGGATCAGCATCGAGTACGGCGGCTGCTCGCAGATGAAGCGCTCCCGGCCGCGCCGGTCGGCGATCCACTGGGCCTCCACGATCTGCCAGGCCGGGAAGGTCGAGGACCCGATCGCGCGTACCTTCCCGGCGGCGACGAGATCGCTGAGCGCGCCGAGCGTCTGATCGATGTCCGTGTCGGGCTCGGGGCGATGGATCTGGTAGAGGTCGATCCAGTCCGTTTTCAGCCGTTTGAGGCTGCTCTCCACCTCTTTGACGAGCCAGCGGCGGGAGTTGCCGAACTGGTTCGGGTCGGTGTCGTGCATCCTGCCGTGCGCCTTGGTGGCGAGCACGACCGACTCGCGCCGGCCGTCCTTGAGCGCTTTGCCGACGATCTTCTCGGACTCCCCGCGCGAGTACACGTCGGCGGTGTCGATGAAGTTGATGCCCGCGTCCAGCGCGGCATGGATGATCGCGATCGAGTCGTCGTGGTCGGTGTTGCCCCAGGCGCCGAACATCATCGCGCCGAGGCACAGGGGGCTCACGCTGAGGCCGGTCGCGCCGAGTTTGCGGAGCTCCATCAGGCCGTCCTCCCGGCGGCGGGCGTCAAGCCACCGTCTCCCTGATCACCGGCTGCTTGGCGGCCGCGACCTCGTCGAGCCGGCGGACAGGCGTCGTATATGGCGCCTGCTGCGCGATCTCGGGGTCCTCGGCCGCCTCGGCGAGGATCGCCGCCAGCGCCTCTGCGAACGCGTCGAGCGTCTCGCGCGTCTCGGTCTCGGTCGGCTCCACCATCAGCGCCTCGTCCACCAGGAGCGGGAAGTAGACGGTCGGCGGGTGGAAGCCGTAGTCGAGCAGCCGCTTGGCGAGATCAAGCGTCTTGATCTTCAGCGCGCGCTTCATGGGGCCGCCGGAGAGCACGAACTCGTGCATGCACAGCTCGCCGAACGCGAGCGGGAGCTGCTCGGCCACGCCCAGCTGGCGCAGCCGTGCGAGCAGGTAGTTCGCGTTCAGCACCGCCGTCTCGGAGGCGTCCCGCAGGCCGTCGGCCCCGAGCGAGCAGATGTAGGCGTAGGCGCGTACGAACGTGCCGTAGTTGCCGTGGAAGCCGCGCAGCCGGCCGATCGTCTTCTCGCGGTCGTGATCGAGCGCGAAGGTCCCGTCGGGCCGCCGCACGGCGACCGGAACCGGCAGGTAGGGCGCGATCCGCTCCGACACGGCGATCGGGCCCGAGCCCGGGCCGCCGCCGCCGTGCGGCTGGGTGAAGGACTTGTGGAGGTTGAAGTGGACGATGTCGAAGCCCATGTCCCCGGGCCGCGAGATGCCCATGACCGCGTTCAGGTTGGCGCCGTCGTAGTAGAGCGTGGCGCCGACGCCGTGGACGATCGAGGCGATCTCCTCGATGTTGGGGTCGAAGATCCCAAGCGTGTTCGGGTTGGTCAGCATCAGGCACGCGACGCCCTCGTCCGCCTTGGCGCGCAGGTCGTCGAGATCGATCCCGCCGTCGTCGTTGGTCGCGAGCTTGACGACGTCGAGGCCGGCCATCGTGACGGTCGCCGGGTTCGTGCCGTGAGCGGTGTCCGGCGTGAGCACCTTGCGCCGGTCCTCCCCGCGGTCCTCGTGGTAGGCCCGCGTCAGCAGCACGCCCGCGAGCTCGCCGTGCGAGCCGGCCGACGGCTGAAGGCTGACGTGCGGGAGGCCTGAGATCTCCCCGAGCCCCTGTTGCAGTCGCCACATCAGCTCCAGCGCCCCCTGTGCGCGCTCGGCGTCCTGGAGCGGATGCAGCCGCGCGTGTCCCGGCAGCGCGGCGGCACGCTCGTGAAGGCGGGGGTTGTGCTTCATCGTGCAGGAGCCGAGCGGGTAGAAGCCGGAATCCAGGTCGAAGTTGCGCTTCGAGAGCCCGACGTAGTGGCGCACGATCTCCGGCTCTGAGACCTCGGGCAGCCGCGGCGGCTCGGCGCGGCGGAAGCGTTCGGGGAGCGCCTCGGGCGGCAGCGCCGGGACGTCCAGCTCGGGGCACGTGAAGGCGCGCCGTCCCGGCGCGCCCTTCTGGAAGATCGTGCGGGCGCGCTCGCGCTGCATCGGGGTCGCCCCGCCCGCGCTCATCGGAGGCGGGACGTGGTGGGCGTGCTGCTCGGGGTGGACCTCGATGCCGGGGTCGGCGTGCAGGTGGTTGTCGTCGATCTCCTTCATGCGGGCACAGCCTCCGCCGGCCTCGCCGTCCCGCTTGCGGCCACGGCGGCGCCGAGTGCCTCCGCGAGCCGGTCGATGTCCGCCCTGGAGCGCCGCTCGGTGATCGCCACCAGCAGCCCGCCGCGGTCCTCGGCGCGGCCGCTCAGAGCCTGGATGTCGACGCCGGGGTTGATGCCGCGCTCGGCGCAGCGGCGGCGCACCTCGGCCACGTCGGCGTCGAGCCGCAGTGCGAACTCGCGCACCACGGGCTGCTCGTGCATGCGCTCGACGCCCGGAAGCGCCGCGAGCGTCTCGCGCGCGTAGTGCGTGCGCGCGGCGAGCAGCTCGCCGAGCTCGACGATCCCGCGGCGCCCGAGCCAGGCGAGGTAGACGACCCCGCCGAGCGCGTTCAGCGCCTGCGACGTGCAGATGTTCGACGTCGCTTTCTCGCGGCGGATGTGCTGCTCGCGGGTCTGGAGGGTCAGCACGAAGCCGCGCCGGCCGTCGACGTCCGTGGTCTCACCCGCGATGCGGCCCGGCATCCGCCGCAGGTAGGCCTCGCGGGCGGCGAAGAGCCCGAACGACGGGCCGCCGAAGTCGAGGCGGTTTCCGAGCGCCTGGCCCTCGCCGACGGCGACATCGACGCCGCATTCACCCGGCGAGCGCAGCACCCCGAGCGTGATCGGGTCGACCTGCGCGACGACAACGGGATCGGCGGCGGCGTGCGCGGCCGCGGCAAGCGCCTCCGCGTCCTCGATCGCGCCGTAGAAGTTCGGTTGCGCGAAGATCGCTGCGCTGGTGTCGGCGTCGATCGCCGCAGCCCAGGCCTCCGGGTCGGTGACACCGCCGCGCAGCGGCACCTCGACGACCTCCATCTCATAGCCGTGCGCGTAGGTGCGCAGGGTCTGGATCGTGTGGGGGTGCAGCCCCGCGCTCGCGACGAGTCGCCCGCGCCCGTTGTGCAGCTTCGCCAGATAGCCCGCGGCTGCAACCGCCGAAGGCCCCTCGTAGGTCGAGGCGTTCGACACCGGCAGCCCGGTCAGCTCCGAGATCGCGGTCTGGTACTCGAACATCACCTGCAGCCCGCCCTGGGAGATCTCGGGCTGGTAGGGCGTGTAGGGGGTCAGGAACTCCGAGCGCTCCATCAGCATGTCGATCACCGCCGGGACGTAGTGGTCGTACATGCCCGCGCCGAGGAAGCTCAGCTCGTCTTCGGCCGAGCTGTTGCGCTCGGCGAGCTCGCGAAGGTGCTGGAAGACGTCCTGCTCGGGGCGCCCGGCCGGCAGCTCGAGCGCACGGCCGAGGCGCACGGCCTCGGGGATCTGGCGCTCGAAGATCTCCTGGAGCGAGGACACCCCGATCGCGGCGAGCATCGCCTCGAGGTCCTCGGGTGTGATGGCGGTGTAGCGGCTCAAGTAGCCCTCAGCCTAGCCACCCGCCGGGGCTGTCAGACGCCGGGTCCGTGGCGCTCCGCCCGGCGCCGGGCGATCAGCCATCCAGCGTGGCCCGGTAGGCCGCCGCGTCCATCAGGGTTCCGGGCTCGGACGGGTCAGACAGGCGCACCTTCACGAGCCAGCCCTCGCCGTAGGGGTCCTCGTTGATGAGGGCGGGGTTGTCAGGCAGCGTCTCGTTCACCGCCACGATCTCGCCCGAGAGCGGCGCGACGACGTCGGACACCGCCTTCACGGACTCGACCTCGGCGTAGGGCGCGTCCTTGGCGAGCGAGGTGCCGACCGCGGGCGGGTCGAAGAAGACCACCTCGCCGAGCGCGTCCTGCGCGTACCAGGTGATGCCGAGCGTCGCCTCGGCGCCGTCGATGCGAGCCCAGTCGTGCTCGGCGTGGTAGAGGAGGTCGTCGGGATAGCTGGCCTCGGCCATTCGCGGAGCCTTTCTGTTCTGTCGGCGAGAGGGTGCGGCGCGGCAATCTTGCCACGAAGCGGGGCGGCGGCGCTCAGGCGCGCTTCTTCACGAACGGCTTCTCGACGACGCTCGCCGCCCGGGCGCGCCCGCGCACGTCGATCTCGAGCTTCGTGCCGACGGCCGCTCGCGCGGCGGGCACGTAGGCCATGCCGATGCCGCGCTCCAGACACGGCGAGAGCGTCCCGCTCGTGACCTCCCCCCCGCCGGCGATGGCGTTGCCCTGGCGGGCGATCCCGGGGCCGTCGATCTCGAACGCGACGAGCTTCTCAGCCGGGCCGGCCTCGCGGGCCGCCCGGATCGCATCCGCGCCGATGAAGCCGGTGTCCTCCTTGCAGCACCAGCCGAGCCCCGCCTCGATCGGTCCGCGCTCCACGGTCAGCTCGTTGCCGTAGAGGTGGAAGCAGACCTCCAAGCGCAGCGTGTCGCGGGCGCCGAGGCCGGCCGGTTTCGCTCCGCGCCTGACGAGATCGCTCCACAGGCGCGGCGCGTGCTCGGGCGAGCACAGCAGCTCGACGCCGTCCTCGCCGGTGTAGCCGGTCCCGCACACGAGCACGTCCTCGGCGGAGATGCGCACGGTGGCAGTCGTCATGCGCTGCGGCAGGGGCGAGTCGGCGATCGCCTGCACGATCTCGCGTGCGAGCGGGCCCTGTACCGCGAGCATGGCCCACTCGTCGAGGCGGTCGCTGACGCGCGCCTGCGGGAAGTCGGCCGCGACGGCCTCGAACCACGCGAAGTCGGCGAGGTGGTTGGCGGCGTTCGTGACCGTGAGGTAGCGGTCCACCTCGAGGCGGTAGGTGAACAGGTCGTCGAGCACGCCGCCGTCCTCACGGCACAGCACGCTGTACTGGGCGCCGCCCGGCGCGATCTGCGAGATGTCGTTCGAGAGCAGCCGCTGCAGCAGCTCGAGTGCCTGCGGCCCGCTGGTCTCGATCTCGCCCATGTGCGAGACGTCGAAGATGCCGGCCGCGTCACGCACAGCCATGTGCTCCTCGCGCACGCCGGCGTACTGGACCGGCATCTGCCAGCCCGCGAACTCGACGAGCTTGGCACCCGCCTCGACGTGCTCCTCGAACAGCGGTGTGCGGCGCAGCGCGGGCGGTGCCGAGGTCACGAGGCGCAGGCTAGCGCCTCGGCCGCGGCGTGCCCCGGCCCCGCCGGCCGCAGACCCTCACGACGGGATAGCTTGGTGGGGGCGGCCGTTCTGATCCGGCCGCGGGCGCGGCCCGTAGAGGACGCGTGTGAGGAGACGACGAGTCAAAGGGGGAGCAGATGCCGGTGATGATGGGACTGCGGATCGATGTCGATCCCGACCGCTTCGTGGAGGTCGTGGGGCAGAACGAGGACCTCGTCTCCTCGGTCTCAGAGCGCAGCCGCAGCAAAGGTGCGATCCACCACCAGTTCCTCGCGGGCGACGGGCATGTGATGGTCATCGACGAGTGGGACAGTGCGGAGAGCTTCCTCGCCTTCTTCGAGGAGACCGGCGAGGAGATCGGCTCGCTGATGCAGCAGGCGGGCGTCACCAACCAGCCGCAGCCGGTGTTCTGGCGGCCGCTGGACACGCCGGATCGCTTCTAGGGGCACTGTGTCCGCGGTCACGGACGGCGATCGCGCGACGGGCGATGATCGGCCGCGATGACCGAGCTCGCGGGGCATGCGGGAGACGCGACGCTGCTGCTGCAGCTCAGCGACCTTCACCTGGGCGCCCGAGCGGACGAGGCTGACCTTCGTCTCGCGCGGGCCGTGGCCGCGGCCGCCCGGCTGCGGCCACGGCCTCAGGCCGTTCTGGTGACCGGCGACCTGGCGGATGACCCGACGGCCGAGGTCTACGCGCGAGCTCGTCGGGCGCTCAGCGAGCTGGGCATCCCGATCCACGCGATCCCCGGCAACCACGACGACCGCGACCTGCTCGCCGCGGCCTTCGCCGGTCGCGAGCACCCCACCGGGGCGCCCGTGCACGTGCTCGCGTACGTCGGTGAGCTGCGGCTGGTGGGCTGCGACACGACCGTGCCCGGCCGGCCGGGCGGAGCCCTGGGACCAGATCAGCTCCAGTGGCTGGAGCGCGCGCTCTCGGACGAGCCTGCACGCCCGACGCTGCTGGCGCTTCACCACCCGCCGGTCGCAAGCGGCATCCTCGCGATGGACGCGATCGGGATGGACCCGGCGGACGCCGCCGGCCTGGAGTCTTTGCTCGATGCCCACCCGCAGGTCCTGGCGATCACCTGCGGGCACGTTCACCGCACTGCGACGACGGCGTTCGGCGGACGCCCCCTCCTCATCTGCCCCAGTACCAACTCCACGCTCTCACTCGACCTGCGGGCTGAGGAGGGGCTCCCGCTCACCTTCTACGAGCAGCCACTCGGCTTCGCGGTCCACGTGCTCGTGGGCGGGCGGCTGGTCTCGCACGTGCAGACGCTCGAAGCGGGCTGAGACGACCGGCGCACGCTCGGCCTGCTCCTCGGAGCCGGCCTGGGGCCGGCTGTCTTCGTCAGCTCAGTCCCGCAGGAACGGCGGAACGTCGATGTCGTCGTCCGAGATCTCGAGGTTCGAGCGCTGCCGGTCGGAGATGCGCGGACCGCGGTCGGGGCGCGAGCTGCGGGCCTCGCGTCGCGCGCTACGGCCCGGCCGGTGGTCGAAGCCCGTCCCGATCACGGTCACGCGGACCTCGTCGGACATCGACTCGTCGATCACGGCGCCGAAGATGATGTTGGCGTTCGGGTCGGCCGCGTTCTGGATGATCTCCGCGGCGTCGTTGACCTCGAACAGCCCCAGGTCTTTGCCGCCGGTGATGTTCAGCAGGATGCCCGTCGCGCCTTCGACGTTCTCCTCCAGCAGCGGCGAGGAGATCGCTGCCTTCGCTGCGTCAGCGGTGCGGCTCTCGCCGGCGGCGGTGCCGATCCCCATCAGTGCCGAGCCGGCGTCCTGCATGATCGTGCGCACGTCGGCGAAGTCGAGGTTGATGAGGCCGGGGATCGTGATCAGGTCGGTGATGCCCTGGACGCCCTGGCGCAGCACGTTGTCCGCCTCGCGGAACGCGTCGAGCATCGAGGTGCGCCGCTCGACGACCGCGAGCAGCTTCTCGTTCGGGATCACGATCAGGGTGTCGACGACCTCGCGCAGGCGCTCGATGCCCTCGGTCGCCTGGCGCCCGCGCTGGGAGCCCTCGAACTCGAAGGGGCGCGTGACCACGCCGACCGTCAGCGCGCCGATCTCGTTCTTTGCGATCTCGGCGATCACGGGCGCGGCGCCCGTGCCGGTGCCGCCGCCCTCGCCCGCCGTGACGAAGACCATGTCGGCGCCCTTCAGCGCCTCCTTGATGTCGTCGCGCGACTCCGACGCGGCAGCGAGGCCCACGTCCGGGTTCGCGCCGGCGCCGAGACCCTTGGTCGAGTCGTGCCCGATGTTCAGCTTGATGTCGGCGTCCGACATCGCCAGTGCCTGGGCGTCGGTGTTCGCCGCGATGAACTCGACGCCGCGCAGCCCCGCGTCGACCATGCGGCTGACGGCGTTGGTCCCGCCGCCGCCGACGCCGACCACCTTGATGACCGCCAGATAGCTCCCGCTGCTCTCCATAATGGTTCTGTCCGAAGCCTTCAGTAGTAATTCAGGGTTGGCAGCATACAGAGTCGCCCAACCGCCGGAATTGCGACCCTATGCAGGGAATCTCGCCCTGTCAACGAAGGCGACAAGTCTCGCAAGGATCGTTGCAGATCGGCCGAGTCTCGACCGGTGCCTGAGGATCGCAGCTCACTTACCATCAAGCTCGACTTGACCTAGAGACTTCTCAGCCTCCCCGTTCGGAGCTGGGCGCTTCCGCTTCTGCGGCCCCGCTGCCTTCGGCGCCGGTGCTCGAACCGGCCCCGGCCGGGGTTTCTTCGGAGGGTTCTTCGGCGGCCTTTTCCGAGCTTTCGCCGCTTGCGCTCGCTTGTCCCCCTTCATGGGCTGCCGCGCTGTGTTCGCGTCCTTCGGGCGTCGCCGCGGCGAGCCCCGCGGCGAGCGCCGCGACCGTCGATTCGCCCTTGCCCATCTGCACTTCGCCGGTGGCGGACCCTTCGCTTTCGCGCGGCGCCGAGCCGGGAGCGAAGCCGGCCGCCGCTCGTTCGGGCGTGCGCACGTCGACATACAGCGCGCCCGCGGCGGTCGGCTGCGCGAGGACGGCCGCGAGCGCGAACCACTTCGCATGCGGGCGGGTCGCATCGCCGAAGTAGACGAGCAGCCCGGTCCGCAGCGCCACCGTGAGGCCGCGCTGCGAGAAGTACGCACGCGCCACGTACCTCCTCAGGCCGGGGGGCAGCGCGCCGAGCACGGCCAGCGCCTCGAGCACGAGGGGGTTGCGCGCGCGCTCGCCGCTCGCCGGCGCGACGTCGTCGGCGACCGCCGGCAGCGACCCGGCCTGGGCGGCGGTGCCGAGCGCGACCCCGTCGGCGCCGATCGCGATCCGCGTCCCGCCGACCAGCAGCGCCGCCACGGGCGTCCGCTCGACGACGGCGATCCGCATCGCGTGCGGGAAGCTCGTCGTGACGTGGATCGTCGCCACCTCGGGGAAGCGGGCCACCGCGGCCTTCAGCCCGGCGGCGCTCGCGTCGAGCGTGCTCTGGCGCTTGGCGGCTTCCGTCAGCGCGGTCTCGATCGCGGCCGCCTGCTGCCCGTGCGCGCCGGTGATCCGGACGTGCTCGACCGCGACGAACGAGGAGTGGCGCAGCCACACCCACGCCCCACCCATCACCGGCAGCGCGATCAGCAGACACAGCAGCACGATCCGCGACCGCCGCCGCGCGCCGAGCGGGGCGAGAAGGCTCGAAACGGCGCCGCGTGCCCTGCCGAGGACCCCCGCGAGCGGCCTCCCACGCCACCCCGCGCGAGCCCGCGGGCCGCCAGCCGCGCCGTCCAGGCGTCCCGCGCGTCCTGCTGCGGCCATCGGGCGGTCCATCCGGACAGTCTTCGACCCCGGCCGGACATCCCCTGCGGAGCTTCGCGCTCAGCGCCAGGGGAAGCGGACGTCGCCCAGCGTCTGCACCTCGGGCTCGAGCTCGATGCCCGTGCGCTCGAGCACGCGCCGGCGCCCCTCCGCCATCACCGCCACCACATCGGCCGTCGTCGCCGAACCCGTGTTCTCGATGAAGTTCGCGTGCTTGGGCGCGAACCTGGCCCCGCCGACGCCCAGCCCGTTGCAGCCCGCTTCGGAGAGCAGCACGCCCGCGCTGCGCCCCTCCGCGCGCGGGTCCTCCGGGTTCTTGAACGTCGAGCCGAACGTCTTGATCCCCTGTGGCTGGGCCTCGTGCCGCATCCTGCGCATCTCCGCGAGCGTGCCCGAGACCTGATCCGGGTCGCCCTCGGCCAGCAGCAGCGAGGCGCGGACGACGACTTCCCCCGGGCCGAGGTTCGAGCTGCGATAGCCGAGCCCGAGCTGCTCCGGAACGCGCCGCTCGAGGTCGCCCGCCGTCGCGATCTCGACCCACTCCAGCGCGCGCCCGAGCTCGCCGCCGTACGCGTTCGCGTTCATCCGCACCGCACCGCCGAGCGTGCCGGGGATGTTGACCCCGAACTCGATCCCGGAGAGCCCGGCGCGGGCCGCGCGCGCCGCGATCGCGGGCAGCCGCGCGCCGCCTCCGCAGAGCACCCGCCGGCCCTCGATCGCGATCGAGGCGAGCTCCCGGTCGAGCTTCACCACGAGGCCCCGCACGCCGTCATCGGCGATCAGCAGGTTCGACCCCGACCCGACGATCGAGACCGGCAGCCCGGCCTCCGCCGCCCACGCCAGCAGCTCGCGCAGGGCGGGCTCTGTCCCGGCACGCGCGAAGAACTCGCCCCGGCCCCCGGTCCGCACGGTCGTCAGCCGCGCGAGGGGCTGGTCGGGCTCGACGCCCGCGGGCGGGGCGGGCGCGCTCACGCGGCGTCCCCCGGGGCCGCGAGGAGCCGGCGCGCGAGGCGGTCCACATCCCCGGCACCCATCACGACACAGAGATCGCCGGCTCCCAGCAGCCCGCCGAGGACCGCCTCGGCGGCCGCGAAGCCCGGCAGCCAGTACACGGGTCGCCCACCCGCCGCGTCGGCCGCAGCCTCGGCGACGGCGAGGCCGCTCACCCCTGGGAAGTCCTCGGCGCGCTCGCGCGCGGGGTAGACGTCCAGCACCACCGCGATGTCGGCGAGCGCCAGCGCCGCGCCGAAATCGCGGGCGAGCAGGGCCGTGCGCGAGAACAGGTGGGGCTGGAACACCGCCACGAGGCGCCGCGGATCGAGCGTGCGGGCGCCGCGCAGCGTCGCCGCGACCTCCGTCGGGTGGTGCGCGTAGTCCTCGTATATCTGGGCGCCCCGCGCGCTCGCTCCGAGCGGCTGAAAGCGCCTGCCGGCGCCCTTGAAGGCAGCGAGCGCAGCGATCGCGGGCGCCGCCGCGGCTCCGGCGAGCCGCGATGCCTCCAGCGCGCCCGCGGCGTCGGTCGCGTTGTGGGCGCCCGGAACCGCGAGCGTCACCTCCTGCCCGCGCCAGAGAAAGCGCGAGCCGCCCGGGGTCAGCTCGAGCTCCTCGGGCGCGTACCCGACGGCGTCGCCGGGCGCGAGCTCCAGCAACTCCGGCCGGTCCCACACCACGGCCGCTCTCGCTCCGTTCAGCAGCGCGCGGAAGTCGCGGTGCAGCTCGCCCAGCGAGGAGAACGTCGCGTGGTGATCGAGCTCGGCGTTGGTGAGAACGGCGATCTCGACCTCCAGGCTCAACATCGAGCGATCCGACTCGTCCGCCTCGACCACCAGCCACTCGCCGGGCGCCCAGTGGGCGTTCGGCAGCCCGCCTCCCACGGGCGCGCCCACGAGCCACCCCGGATCGAGCCCGGCCCCGCGCAGGGCGTGGACGAGCATCGAGGCCGTGGTGGTCTTGCCGTGTGTGCCGGCGACGGCGATCGTGCGCCGCAGCGCCGAGAGCTCCGCGAGCAGCGCCGCGCGCGGCTCCTCGCTCAACCC
Organism: uncultured Solirubrobacteraceae bacterium; assembly: GCA_963738815.1. Lineage (GTDB taxonomy): Bacteria > Actinomycetota > Thermoleophilia > Solirubrobacterales > Solirubrobacteraceae > Palsa-744. The sequence continues at coordinate 143,473 of CAVTXW010000010.1, read as the reverse complement.
GCGCCCGCGGGCGGCCGCCCGCTCGGGGTTGCCGGCGGGCACCGCGCTGGAGAAGTAGAGCTCGACGCCCTCGCCGGAGGGGAGGTTCGCGGCGTCGTGGCCGATCGCCGCCCGCAGCACGCCTTCCTCGGCCAGCGCCCGCGTCTGCTCGCTCTCCGCCGCGTCTGAGCCGCTCACCTCGGCGCCCAGCGCGTGCGCCGCGCGGGCATAGGCGCTCATCCCCGCCCCGCCGACGCCGACCAGGTGGATGCGCCGCCCGGCCCAGGGGCGCTGCTGAGCACCCGTGTCGCTCACCGGGCCGCCCCCAGCAGCTCGGCGGCGACCTCCGCGGCCGCTTGCGGGCGGGCGAGCGAGCGTGCTGCGCCCGCCATCGCCTCGAGGCGCCGCTCGTCTGCGAGCAGCGCGGCGACCTCGCCGCCGAGCCTCGCACCGGTCAGCTCGCCGTCGGCGATCACCACGGCCGCCCCCGCCTCCGCCATCCAGCGCGCGTTCGAGGTCTGGTGGTCGCCGGCCGCGTGGGGAAACGGCACGAGCACGGCCGGTACGCCGTAGGAGGCGAGCTCGAAGACCGAGCCCCCGGCGCGAGCGACCGCGAGGTCGGCCGCGGCCAGAGCGCGGCCGAAGTCCTCGAGGTCCAGGTACTCGATCAGCTCATAGCCCTCGCCGAGGTCGAGGGCGGCCAGCTCGGCGTAGTCGCGGCGCCCGCTCACGTGCAGGACCCGAAACGGGGCGCCGGCGAACGCTTCGGCGGCGGCCTTGTTGATCGTGCGCGAGCCCAGGGATCCTCCGAACACGAGCACGCAGGTGTCGTGCTGGTCCAGGCCGAAGCGCCTCCTGGACTCCTCGCGGGCCGCAGCCGGCGGCGGGATCGGCCGTCCCGTGACGAGGTACTTCTCCCCCTCCCTGCCGCGCAGCGGAAAGGCCAGGCACACGCGGCGCGCGAGCGGCGCCAGCATCCTGTTGGTGAGCCCGAGGTGGCTGTCGGCCTCGGTCAGCACCAGCGGCAGCCGCAGGCTCGCGGCCGCGAGGCCGACCGGGCCCGCGACGTAGCCCCCGCCACCCAGCACGGCCTGCGGCTGCAGCTCGGCCAGCATCGCGCGGGCGCGCGGGACCGCCGCGACGGCACGGCCGGCGGCGCGCAGCGCGCGCAGCGGGTTCGTGCGGCTCAGGCCTTCGACCGCGATCGGGCGCAGCTCGAAGCCCGCCGCCGGGACGAGCTGCGCCTCCGCGCGCCCGCCGCCGATGAAGCTGACCTCGGCGCCCTCAGCCCGCAGCGCTTCCGCGACCGCGAGCGCCGGCACGACGTGCCCCGCGGTCCCGCCCGCTGCGATCACGATCCTCGGGGCTGCGTTCACGGCCCCATCCTTCCTTTTCGGAGGAGCGCGCGTCGGCTCCGCGCGGCGTGCCCACCGCCCGCACGTGTCCGGTCGCCCCGCCGGCCACGTTGAGCAGCAGGCCCATCCCGGAGAGCATCACGATCAGGCTGCTCGACCCGTAGGAGACGAACGGCAGCGGCACGCCGGTCAGCGGTGCGAGCCCGAGCACGGCGAAGGCGTTGAGGATCGCCTGCGAGAGGATCAGAGCCGTGACGCCCACGGCGATCAGCGCGCTGTAGAGGCTGCGCGCCGACTTCGCGGCCCGCAGCCCCGCATAGGCGATCAGGCCGTAGAGGAACAGCAGCGCCCACACCCCGACCATCCCCAGCTCCTCGGCGATCACGGCGAGGATGAAGTCGGTCGGGGCCTCGGGGAGGTAGAAGATCTTCTGTACCGACTGCCCCGGGCCGACGCCGAACAGCCCGCCCGAGCCGATCGCGATCTGACCCTGGACGGCCTGGAAGCCGCTGCTCGACGCGTGCGCCCACGGGTCCAGGAAGGAGGTCAGGCGCGCCCGCGCGTACGGTCGCACGAGCGCGTAGACGACGATCAGCCCCGCCAGCCAGGCTGCGATCTTGGCGAGCTTTCCCATCGGGATCCCCGCCGCGACCAGCATCGTCCCGATCGTGAACACGATCACGAGCGCCGTGCCGAGGTCGGGCTGGGTGAACACGAGCAGACAGCCGGCCCCGACCACGACGAGCAGCGGCCTCGCGAGATCGCGCAGGTCGTTCACGCGTGAGGGACGGTTCGCGAGCAGGGTCGCGCAGTAGAGCACGAGCGCGAGCTTCATCAGCTCGGACGGCTGGAACTGGAACTGGCTCGGCCCGATCCAGCGCCGAGCGCCGTTCACCGAGACACCGATGTGGGGCACGTGCGTGGCGAGCACGAGCACGAACGAGACCGCCAGCAGCGGCGCCGTGATGAGGTGCACTTTCGCCACGCCGTCGCGCGCCAGGAGCCTCATCGCGACAAGCCCGATCCCCCCGTAGATGAAGTACCGGATCAGGTAGCTGCTGCCGTTGCCCTGGCCCTGCAGCAGCGTCGTCGCCGAGGAGGCGCTGTAGACCATCACGGCCCCGAAGGCGAGCAGGCACATCGTGACCGTGAGCAGGATGCGGTGCTCGAGCGTCTGCGGCCGTTTGGCCTTCCGGCGGCCGCCGGCCGCCTTCTTGCGCCGCGGTCGGGCGGCCCTAGCTCTCCGTGCTGCGGCCGATGGCATTCAACCTGCATTCGACAACAGCCGTCGGATGCCTCCGCCGTGCCTGCTTCCGGCCCGAGGCGCCTCGCGCCCGTCCGGCGGCGCTCCAGGCGGCGCCCGGCGAAGACCCCGGCTCAGACGCCGCGGCTCTGGCGGTAGATCGTGAAGCCGATCGCCGCGCAGATCGAGGCGACGATCCAGAACCGCAGGATGATCTTGGTCTCCGACCACGCCTTCAGCTCGAAGTGGTGGTGGATCGGGGCCATCAGGAACACCCGTTTTCGGAAGGCCTGGAAGGAGATCACCTGGATCACGACCGACAGCGCCTCGATCACGAAGATGCCGCCGAGCAGGATCAGCAGGACCTCGGTTTTCGTCATCACCGCAAGCCCCGCGATCGCCCCGCCGAGGCCGAGCGAGCCGGTATCGCCCATGAAGATCGTCGCCGGGAAGGCGTTGAACCACAAGAAGCCGATGCACGCGCCGACGAGGCAGCCCGCCAGCATCGCGAGTTCGAACTGGCCCGAGATGAAGGTGATCCCGATGTAGGCGAGCAGCACGATCGCCGCGCAGCCTGCCGCGAGGCCGTCGAGGCCGTCGGTCAGGTTGACCGCGCTCGTCGTGCCCGCGAGCACCAGGTAGATGACGACCGGGTACAGCGGGCCGACATCGATGTGGTAGTCGACGAAGCGCAGGAACAGCACGCTCGGCAGGTGCGCCTTCTCGTGCGCGATGTACCAGAGCCCGATCGAGATCGCGATCGTGATGCCGAGCTTGGTCCGCGCGCGCAGTCCGAGCGAGCGCCGCCGCACGAGCTTCATGTAGTCGTCGGCGAACCCGAGCGCCGCACACGCGATCGCCGCGGCGAACACGCCGAGCACCGGCCAGTCGTAGTTGGTCAGGATCAGGAACGGGACCGTGACCGACAGGAAGATCAAGCAGGCCTCCCATCGTGGGCGTGCCGGCCTTCTGGAGATGCCCCTGGGGACCGTCCTCGCGGATGTGCTGCCCGAACTCGCGGGCGCGCAGGAACGCGATGAACTTCGGGCTCAGGAAGATGCAGATCAGCAGGGCGGTCGTGCCGCCGAAGAGGATGCGCCCCATTCAGCGCTGTCCCGGGACCGACGGGGTCGCTGAGACGGCCGGGTCCCCGTCCGCGTCGCGCAGGGCGGCCGCGACGCGCTCGAGCCCGACCCCGCGCGAAGCCTTCAGGAGCACGGTGTCGCCTGCGCGGAGCATCTCCGGGACCGCGTCCGCGGCCGCCTCCGAGTCGGGCAACGAGCGCGACTCGCCGCCGAACGCCTCCGCCATCTCGGCGGCGAGAGGTCCGACGGTGACCAGGACCTCCACGCCTGCGCGGCGCGCGTGGGCGCCGATCTCGCGGTGCAGAGCGGGGCCCTGCGGCCCCAGCTCGAGCATGTCGCCGAGCACGGCGAGCAACCGCCCGCTGTGCGGGCTCGCGGCCAGGTCATCGATCGCGGCCCGCATCGACATCGGGTTCGCGTTGTAGCAGTCGTCGATCAGCAGCACCCCCGAGGCGAGCTCCGCGCGCTGGCCCCGCATCGCCGAGAACGTCACCTCCAGGCGCCCCGAGGGAACCACCCCGAGCGCCCCTGCCGCTGCGACGGCCGCGAGCAGGTTGCGGAGGTTGTGAGCCTGCGCGAACGACGGGATCAGCTGCAGCTGCTCGCCGTCGTCGTCGATCCTCACAACGCCATCCGGCTCGCGGCCGAGCAGCCGCACCTCGCCCTCCTCGCCGAAGGAGATCGTGCGCACGTCCGCCCGCAGGTGCGGCGCGAGCAGCGGCTCCGCCGGACGGGACCACGGCGACAGCGCCCGGCGCGAGGCCCGCGATCAGCTCGGCCTTCGCGGCCGCGATCGCCTCCAGCGAGCCGAGCAGCTCCAGGTGCGCGGGTCCGACGTTCACGATCACGCCGACGTGCGGGCGCGCGATCGCGGTCAGCTCGGCGATCTGCCCGGCGCCGCGCATCGCCATCTCGAGGACCAGCGCGCGCGTTCCGGCGGCGCCGCGAGGATCGCCAGCGGCAGCCCGATCTCGGTGTTGAGGTTCTGCGGGCTCGCGGCCGTCGGCATCGCGGCGGCCAGCAGCGCGGCGAGGATGTCCTTGGTCGAGGTCTTCCCGGTCGAGCCGGTGATCGCCACGACGCGCGCCCCCTCGTCGACGAGCTCGTCGCGCCAGGCGCCGGCGAGCCGCTGCAGGCCGCGCAGCGGGTCCGGGTGTGCGAGCACCGCTCCGGCGCCGCGCTCGCGTGCGGCGGCCGCGGCCGCGGCCGCGTGCTCGGGAGCGACGAGCGCGCCCCAGGCGCCCGCCGCGAGCGCCTCGCCCGCGCGCGCGCCGCCGTCCTCGCGCTCGCCGCGCAGCCCCACGAACAGCTCTCCCGGCCGCAGCGCGCGGGTGTCGACGGCCGCCGCCGGAGGCGCCGCTCCTGCCGGCCCCGCGCCGTCCCAGACCAGCTCGGCGCCGGCCGCGGCGGCGACGCGGCGGGCGTCCCAGCCGCTCACCGCTGCCCCGGGGCCGCGACGGCGACGGGCGCGCGGCGAGCTCCTCGCCGGCCACCGCGACGTCGTCGAACGGGATCTTGTGCCCGTCCGCGAGCTCCTGGCCCTGCTCGTGGCCCTTGCCGGCGATCACGAGCACGTCCCCGGCGCGTGCGAGAGCGACGGCGCGGGCGATCGCGGCGCGGCGGTCCTCGACGGTCTCCAGCACGCCGCCTCGCGCCCACCGCCCGGCGCCCGCCATGATCTCCTCGATGATCGCCTCCGGGGGGCTCCGAGCGGGGGTTGTCGGAGGTGACGATCGTCATGTCGGCGAGCCGCGCGGCGATCTCGCCCATCAGGGGCCGCTTGCCGCGATCCCTGTCGCCGCCGGCGCCGAACACGCACAGGACCCGGCCGCCGGCGCGCCGTCGAGAAGCTCGTGCGCGGCGGACAGCACGTTCTCGAGCGAGTCGGGCGTGTGCGCGTAGTCGACGAGCACCGCGAAGTCCTGACCGCGCTCGACCGGCTCGAAGCGCCCGGGAACACGCACCCCGCGCGCGAGCGTCGCGACGATCGTCGCCATCGGCACGCCGAGCCGGTGCGCGACTGCGAGCGCGCCGAGCGCGTTGGCGACGTTGAAGCGGCCCGGCATCGGCAGCTCGAGCTCGAGCTCGCCCTCGGGGCTCGCGAGGGTGAACGAGCAGCCGCCGAAGCCGCAGCGCAGCCCCGTGGCCGCGTAGTCGGCCTCGGCTTCGACCGCGAAGGTGACGGCTTGCGGCACTTCCGCGGCGAGCCGGCGGCCGTACGGGTCGCCGATGTTGACGACGCTCACGCGCGGCGCCGGCGCCGCTCCTCGCCGGCACGAACAGCTTGCGCTTGGCCAGGAAGTAGTCCTCCATCGTCGGGTGGAAGTCGAGGTGGTCCTGCGTCAGGTTGGTGAACAGCGCGGCCGCGAAGCCGATCGCGCCGGCCCGCCCGAGCTCCAGCGCGTGGGAGGAGACCTCGATCGCGCACGCGCGGTCGCCCCCGTCGAGCATCGCGCGCAGGTCGGCCTGCAGGTCGATCGCCTCCGGCGTCGTGCGCACGACCTCGCGCTCGCGCCCGCCGATGACCGACTTCACCGTGCCGAGCAGCCCGCACTGCAGGCCACCCGCCTCGCAGCAGCTCCCGGACGAGGTAGGCGCTCGTCGTCTTGCCGTTGGTGCCGGTGACGCCGACGACCTGCAGCGCTCGGCGGGACGCCGTAGAAGCGCGCGGCCAGCGGCGCCATCGCCGCGCGCACCGAGCGGACCTCGAGCTCGGGCACGCCGAGTCCGAGCGGACGCTCCACCACCAGCGCCGCGGCTCCTGCGTCCACCGCCGCGGGCGCGAAGCGGTGACCGTCGGAGCGGAAGCCGGGCACGCAGAAGAACAGCGTGCCGTCGGCGACGGCACGGCTGTCGTAGGCGAGCGAGGAGATCTCGACGTCGGCTTCGCCGCCCTGCGGCCCGGGGCCGACAAGGCCCTCGAGGCCGGCGGCCAGATCGCCGAGCCTCACCGCGGGGTCCTCAGCTTCGGCATCCAGAGCAGTCTAGTTTCCGCCCCCGAAGGAGCCTTTCGAGGCCCGCCCGGACGGCCTGCCCGAAGCGCCGGAGGACCCCTCCTAATGAGGCTGGATGCCCAGGTAGGGCAGCGCGAAGCTCATGATCTGCCCGAAGGCCGGCGCCGCCACGGTGCCGCCGAAGATCGAGCCGTTCTGCGGTTCGTCGACGACCACCGCCGTGAGCAGGCGCGGTTCCTTCGCCGGCGCGAAGCCGATGAACGAGGCGACGTATTTCGATTTGGAGTATTCGCCGGTTTCGGGATCGACCTTGCTGGCGGTGCCGGTCTTGCCTGCGAGCGCGTAGCCGGGGATCGAGACCTCGCTCGCGGTTCCTTCGGGGCCGAGCACGCCTTCGAGCATCTGGCGGACCTGCGACGCCGTCGACGGCGAGAGGATGCGCCGCCCCGCGGGCACCGGACGCGCCTTCCCTTCGACCGAGCTGACGATGTGGGGCCGGCGCAGCACGCCGCCGTCGGCGATCGCGGCGTAGGCGGTGGCCATCTGCATCGGGGTCACGAGCTCCCCCTGCCCGATCGGCAGGTTGCCCATCGAGGAGCCCGAGTAGTGGTCCAGCGCCAGCGTCACGCCCGATTCCTCGCCGGGCAGGCCGACGCCGGTCGGAGCGCCGAAGCCGAAGCGGTGCACCCAGGTGTTGAAGCGCGACGCCCCCAGCACTTTCCCGATCTCGATCGCCCCGACGTTGCTGGAGCGCGCGAGGATCTGCGAGGTGGTGAGCGATTCGACGCCGTGTTCGGTGTCGTCGTGGATCACGCGGTCGGCGACCTGGATCTGGCCCGGCACCGAGAAGCCGCTGTCGGGGGTGATCAGGCCTGACTGCAGCGCGCCCGAGACCGTCACCACCTTGAAGGTCGAGCCGGGTTCGTAGGGGAAGTTCACGGCGCGGTCGCGAAGCTGTTCCGGCGAGGCGGCGCCCGGGTCGTTGGCGTTCGCCTGCGGCCAGTTCGCGAGCGCCAGGATCGCGCCGGTGCGAGGGTCCATGACGATCGCGGTCGCGTCCTTCGGGCTGAACGACTGGGCGACCGCCTGCAGCACGTCTTCGGTGCGCTGCTGGATGTTCGCGTCGAGCGTCAGCTGGATGCTCTTGCCCGGCACTTCGGCGTGCGGTTCGGAGATCGAGACCGGCTGGCCGATCGCGTCGCTGACGACGCGGCGCTGGCCCGTGTGCCCGTGCAGCACGGTTTCGCTGCCGAGCTCGATCCCCGACAGACCCTGCCCTTCGGTCCCGACCTCGCCCGAGCACCTGGGCGGCGAGATCGCCGCGCGGGTAGACCCGCTTCATCACCGGCGTGCCGGTCAGGCCCGGGATCTTGAGCGCGAGCGCGGCTTCGGCCTGCCGGGCAGGGACGGCGCGCGCGAGATAGACGAAGCCCGCGCGCTCGGTGAGCTTCTTCAGCAGCTGGTTCTGCGTCAGGCCGAGCACGCCCGCGAGGCGCTGGGCGGCCGACAGCGGGTCATGGAGGAGATAGGGGTCGGCGATCAGGTCCTTCGCGGGCTCGGAGATCGCCAGCTCGACGCCGTTGCGGTCGGTGATCGTTCCGCGCTGGGCGACCACGGTTTCGACGGTCGTCTGCTGCTCGCTGGCCGCCTGGCGCAGCGACGCGCCGCGGAAGATCCCCGAGGTAAGCGGTCCGGAAGCCGGCCAGCGCGAGCAGCAGGAAGAGCATCGCGAAGATCGCGCCGATGCGGCTCTGGACCACTGCCACGCCGCGCTACCCCCCGGGGGCGGCCGCGCCGCCGCCTTCGCCGGCCGGAACCGGTTCGCTGCTCGTTTCGCCGGCTTCGCGCCGGCGCTCGGTGCTGCGCTTTCGCTCGGCGCGCTGGTTTCGGAGGACGGCTCGGCGTGCTGGTTTCGGAGGCCGAGCTCGATTCGCTGGTTTCGGAGGTCGTGCTCGAAGCGCCCGCAGAGGAGCCTTCGCTGCTGGACGGTTCGGCGCCGGCTTCACGCGTGCTTTCTTCGGTCGAGCCGGCGGCCGTCGGCGCCGCGGCCGCTTCGTGCGCCGGGGCCGCCTGCAGCGCGGACGCCGCCCGCGGGAGGTCCGTGCGGGCGTGCGAGCCGAGGAACTGCAGGCCGCCGACCGAGACGAGACGCATGCCGAGCTGCTCGGCCTGGGACTCGACCCGGCTGCCGGAGGCGAGTTCGGAGTTTTCGACGCTGAGCGCAGCGTTCTGGCGCTGCAGGGCGCCCTCGCGCTCGAGCGCGCGGCCGATCCCCGAGTTGAGTCTCAGCAGGCCGAGCTGCAGCGTGACGATCCCGATCAGCGCGAACGCCACGATGCCGATCCACACGCGGCTGCGGATCAGGCGGTCGAGCAGCCGGTGGCTGGCGAGCGCGTCGAGCCTGCCGGCGAGGCCGATCAGCCCGAGCGCGAGCCCCCCCTGCGCGGTGCGCTCCGGCCGGGGAGCGGACGCGGGGCGCCGGACGGGGCCCGAGATCCGGCGGGGCCGCGGCGGGCGCGCCGGTGCGGCGGAGCGGAGGCGCAGCGTGGGCGTGCGAGGCGGCGGGAGGCGTCACGCGTTCTCCGCACCCTGCTCGGGGGCGATCTTGCGCGCGGCGCGCAGGCGGCCGGATGACGCGCGCGGGTTGAGCGCGACCTCCTCGGCGGAGGGCGCGAGCGCGCGGCGGGTCAGCAGCGCCGCTTCCGGCTCGCGCCCGCAGACGCACACCGGCAGCTCCGGCGGGCACACACAGCCCTGGGCGCGGCTCGCGAAGAAGCGCTTGACGCGGCGGTCCTCGAGCGAGTGGAAGGAGATCGCGGCGAGCACGCCCTGCTGGCGCAGCAGACGCCAGGCGAGCGGAAGCGCGCCGTCGAGCTGGCCCAGCTCGTCGTTGACCGCGATCCGCAGCGCCTGGAACGAGCGCTTGGCGGGGTGCCCGCCGCCGAACCGCGCCGGCGCCGGGATGGCCGCGGTGATCGCATCGACGAGCTGCAGCGTGGTGTCGATGGGCGCGCGGTCGCGCGCGCGCACGATCGCGCGGGCGATCGCGCCCGCGTGACGCTCCTCGCCGAGCTCGCGCAGCACGCCCGCGAGCCGGCGCTCGTCCCACTCGGCGACGATCTGGCGCGCGGTCAGCTCCTGGCTCGTATCCATGCGCATGTCCAGCGGCGCGTCGTAGGCGTATGAGAAGCCGCGCTCGCGGGTGTCCACCTGCATCGAGGACATGCCCAGGTCGAAGTAGACAACGTCGGCCTCCAGGCCCTCGGCGCCGAGCGTCGCGAGCGCCTCGGCGTAGCTGGAGCGGATGAAGCGCAGCGAGCACGCCGTCTCGGCAGCCAGCGCCGCGAAGCGCTCCTCCGCCAGCGGATCGCGATCGATCGCGATCAGCGTGCCTGCCGGCCCGAGACGCTCGGCGACCATGCGCGCGTGACCGCCGTCGCCGAAGGTGCAGTCCACGGCCGTCTGTCCCGGCTGGACGTCGAGCAGCGCCAACAGCTCCTCCGCGAGCACGGGGACGTGCGTGCCGGGCGGCACGGCGGGCGCCGAGCCGGCTGGAGGGCGGCGCGGAGCGGAGCGGGGGCGGTCACCGCGGCGGCGCTTGGCGAGCTCAGGAACGCCGCGGCCGGAGTCCAGGTCGGCGGCGCCCCCCGGCAGCAGCTCAAGCAGCGTTGTCGACACGCGCGGTCACCTCCGCGACGCCGCTCAGCAGCGTCGATCGATGATCTGCCCAGGTTCCACGGTCCCACAGCTCCATGCGCTCGCCGGCCCCCACCACGACGACATCCTTCGCGAGCTTCGCGTAGTCGCCCAGGAAGGACGGAACCATGATGCGCCCGGCGGCGTCCAGGTCCGTGTCGCTCGAGCTGCCGTAGAAGAAGCGCTCCAGCTCGGTCCTGCGCGTTGACAGGGGCGGCAGTTCGGCCAGCGCGCTCCGCGTGTACTGCTCGTACTCCTCAGGACGCCACACGCCGACACACGGTGTCAGGTCGACCGGCATCGCGAGCACCACGCCGTCGGCCAGCGCCGAGCGGTAGCGCGCCGGGACGGTCAGACGGTTCTTTGCGTCGAGTGTGTGATCGAAGGTGCCGCGAAACGGGGCCACTGCGGAGACTCCCCTGCGTTTGGACTGCGATCGGCCGGCGCTCCATGCCGGCGTTCGTTGAGGAGCCGGGGTGGAGGAGTGGGAGGAGCTCCTCCACCCCGGCTCGCTGGGGCGAACATATCCCACTTCCTCCCACAATGCAACCCCATTTGCACATTCCATCCCACATCTCCGCCCCGACGGTGTCCCATGGCCGAAAACCCCCATTTCATTGGACAAACGACCGTGGCGCCCGCCAACTTGCGAGCGCCGCACGGTGCACGACGCGTTGCAGCGGGCGAGCCTGCACGCGGGCGTGCAGTTGGGGCCTTGCGCGCGGTGCTCCCGGCCACATACGATCGCTGCGCCTTGAGAAGGAAGAAGTCGCCCCTCGCGCCGGCCACGATCGTCATGCTGCTCGCGTTCCTGCTGGCCGGATGCGGCTCGTCCTCGCACCCCGAAGGCACCGAAGCCGACCCGGCCACCGCCGTGCCGGCGACGGCGCCGCTCTACGTCGGGGCGACCGTGCGCCCCACGGGCAGCCAGGAGAGCGGGGCGCTCGCGGCCGGGCGCGCCCTGACGGGCTCTCAGGATCCGTATCAGCGGCTCCTCGGCGCTCTGCGCACGCCGGGCTCCCCTGCCCTGGACTACGCGCGCGACGTGGCGCCGTGGCTGGGACCGCATGTGGGCCTGTTCGCGCGCTCGCTCGGCGCAGCCGGAGCACTCATCTCGCCCCTCACGAGCAGCCTCACGGGCTCGGGCCCGGTTGCGCCGCTGCCCTTCTCCGCGCACGGACTCGACGGTGCACTTGTCATGGACACGCGCGACGCCGGCGCCGCGCGCTCGTTCCTGTCGACCCAGGCGAAGCACGCAGGCGCGCACGCGAGCAGCTATCGCGGCGTCTCCTACGAAGTCTCGCCGGGCGGCGTGGCGTTCGGGCTCGTCGGCCGCTTCGCGGTGATCGGCAGCGAGGCGGGGCTGCGCGCGGTGATCGGGGCGACGCAGGGCGAACCGGCGCTTGCCGCGGCACAGGGCTACTCGAAGCTGGCGTCCTCGGCGCCGGGCGAAGCGATCGCGCACCTCTACGTGAGCCCCGGCGCGGTGCTGCCCGCGGGCGGCACCGCGAAGGCGCTGCTGGAAGCGCTCGGCGGCGCGCGCGCCACGTACGCCTCGCTGACGGCCGCCTCCGGCTCGCTGCGCCTCGACATCGACACGCTCCCCGGCGCGACGGGGGCGCGCCAGGGGCTGCTCTCGGCAGACCCGCAGGCCGCCGAAGCGCTGTCGCAGCTGCCGGGCGAATCGTGGCTCGGGATCGGGATCGGGCACGCCGGCTCGTCGCTGGCGGGCACGACGGCGGCCCTGTCGGCGCTGTCCTCGCTGGCGGGCAAGGAAGAAGGCGGCGGGCTCAGCCTCGGTGCGCTGATCGGCGGGCTGACCGGGCCCTTGAACGTCCTGGGGGCGGAAACCGCGGCCGCGCGGCGCGACTACCGCTCATGGATGGGGCCGGCGGGCATCTTCGCCGCCGGGGCCAGCGTGCTCGAACTGAAGGCTGCCGTGTCGATCTCCTCGACCGACGCCGCCGCCTCGCGGGCCGCCGTCGGGAAGCTGGGCGCGGCCCTCCAGCGCTCGGGCGATGAGGTCGCGACGGTACACATCCCCGGCACCGAAGCGGCCGTCTCGGTCCGCCTGCCGGGCGTCCCCCTCGAGCTGTTCGTCGCCGCGGGTCACTCCTCGGCCGGCCCGAAGTTCGTGCTCGCGCTCGGAGAAGCTGCTGTCGGCGCGGCGCTGTCGCCCTCGGGCACGCTCGCCGAATCCCCGGCGCGCGCGGCGGCCGCGTCGGCGCTGGGCGGAGGCGCCCAGCCGAGCGTGATCGCTGACTTCCCGACGCTGCTCGCGCTGCTGGAAGGCGTCGGGCTCGGCGAAGACCCCTCGCTCGCCCCCGTGCTGCCCTACCTGCGGGCCAGCGGGACGCTGGCCGGCGGAGGCCGCAGCCTCGAAGGCGGCGTAGAACGCTTCAGCCTGCTGCTGCGGCTGCGCTCCGGCGGCTGACGCTCACCCCTGGGGCTGCGCCGCGCTCGCGGCGGCCTGGCCGCCGGGTGGCGGGGCCGCGGTGTCGATCGCACGCCAGAACACGGGGTTGCCTGCGACGACACGGTCCACCCCGTAGGTCGAGAGCGTGGTTTCGCCGCTGGGCTGGACGGAGTAGCGGCCGAGCACCGAGTCCCGGTCGCGGGTGGACATGAAGGCGTCGATCACGTCGGGGCGGTCGTTGCCGTGCCCACCGGCGCGCTTGATCGCGGCGAGGATCGCGCTCATCGCCTCGTAGCCGTAGAGCACGGCCGGCCCGGCTTCGGTGTGGAACTGGCGGCGGTATGCCGCCAGCACCCGCTGCGCGGCGGGCGGGTAGACGCTCGGCGCGAGCAGCGGCGTGGTGATGTAGGTGACGCCCGCCGCCGAGCCGATCGCGTTCGTGAATTCCGGCGTCGCCAGAGCGCTCGGGCCGAGCAGCAGCAGTTGCGGGTCGGCGCTGTGAAGGCGCTTCCAGAGCGCAACCGTCCCAGGCCCGGCGCCGCCCGCGAGGAACACCGCCTGGGCGTGGCTGGCGACGATCTTCGAGACCTCGCCGGTGAAGTTGGATTCAGCGGAGACGGCAATGCTGTCGTGACCGGCCAGCGCGACACCGAGCGCGGTCGCCTGTTCTCCGACGAGCGCTGCCAGCGGCAGCTGGAACGGGTTCTGGTCGTCGAGCACGTAGACGCTGTGGACATCCAGCGCGCGCATCAGGCGTGCCTGAGCGGCGGCTTGGACGGGATCGCCCGGGGCCAGCCGCACGAATGTGCGCTTGCCGCTCGGATAGAAGCGTTCGGGCTCGTCCTGCCCCGCGTCGTGGGAGGAGGTCAGCCCCGCGTACGGGCTCGCAGGGCTGACCTGCAGGATGCCGGCCTGGTTGATGAGCGGCAGCGAGACGGCGGTCGCTTCGGAGCTGTAGTCGCCGATGTAGGCGATCGTGGAGGTGTCCTGGGCCGCCTGCTTGGCCGCGGCCGCGGTTTCGCCCGGGCTCGTGGTGCCGTTGACCGGGTTGACGTCGTCGAGCGAGGCGTAGGAGACGCGGTACGGCCCGACCCGGCCGCCGGCCTGCGCGAGCGCGAGCTTCTCGCCGCCTTCGATCTGGTGCCCGATCGCAGCCGAGGGGCCCTCGAGCGGCAGCGCCGAGTACACCGTCAGCTGGTTGCCGGTGGTTTCCGAGGCCGAGACGACGCTGCCGCAGCCCGCGAGCACGGGCAGCAATGCGGCGAGAGCGGTTAGGCCGAGCCGGCGCCCGAGCACGCGGGATCTAGATGGTTGATTCCACGGCGGTGTGCCGTGTTTCCGCTGGTGCGGATGGTCGAGCCTGCCGCGAACGCAGGCCGAAGCCCTTGCTGGAGGCAAGGGCAAGGGCGAGGACAAAGGCCGAACCGGGGGACACGCGATTCGCGCGAATCCCCGAACCGGCCAGCGAAGGCCAGGCGTGCCAGCGGCGGTGCAGCGCCGTGGAATCAACCATCTAGCTGCGGCGACCCGGCAGGTAGCCGGTCAGGATCTTCAGCGTGGCGCCGATCAGGATGATCACGGTCGCGATCATGAAGGCGTCGAAGCCCTTGGCGCCGAGCGCCCACAGCACGATCCAGACCATGAGGCCGAAAGTGAGGGTGAGGACCAAACCCATGCGGGCGGAATCCTAGCTGGACCGCGGGTGCGCGGGTGCCGACAGGCCCGCGGCGAGCCCGGCGAGGACCTCGCCCGCAGCCTCGGCCGGGTCCTCCGCCTCGGCCGCGGCCCGGACCAGCCGCGTGCCGACGATCACGCCGTCGGCACCGGCGTCGGCTGCCTGGGCGGCCTGCTCGGGCGTGGAGATGCCGAACCCGAGCGCGACCGGCGCCTCGGTCGCGGCCTTCGTCCGCGCGACGACCTCGGCGAAGCGCTCGCCGAGCGCGCGCCGCTCTCCGGTGGTGCCGACGACCGACACGGTGTAGATGAAGCCCTGCGCCTGCGCCCCGATCATGCGCAGCCGATCGGGCGGCGTGGTCGGCGCGACGAGAGGCACGAGCGCGAGACCGCGCTGCTCGCAGGCCTCCCCCACCTCGGGCGCCTCGCCGTAGGGCAGATCAGGCACGATCAGACCGCATGCACCGGTCCGCGCGAGGCGCTCGACGAAGGCCTCCACGCCGGGCGCGAAGACCATGTTCGCGTAGCACATGAGAACCACCGGAACGCTCGGGGCGAGGGCGCGTGCGACCTCCAGCACCCCCGCCACGTTGGCGCCGGACTCGAGCGCGCGCGTGCCCGCCGCGTGGATCACCGGGCCGTCGGCGAGCGGGTCCGAGTAGGGCATCCCGAGCTCGATCACATCGGCGCCGGCGCGTACGTAGGCCTCCCCGATGCGAGCCGAGTCCTCGAGCGTCGGGAAGCCGCCCATCAGGTAGGGCATCAGCGCGGCGCGTTTGGAGCCAGGTTCGCCGCCCTGCCCGAAGGCGTGCGCCAGGCGCCCGACGCCGCCGGACCGGGAGACATTCGCTGCGCTCATATCCCCGAACCGGCCGGCTCCGCGACGCTCAAGACGCGTCCTTCGCGAGCACCTCGGCGAGGTCCTTGTCCCCGCGTCCCGACAGGCAGACAACGTCGAGGTCGCTCTCGGACTCCTCGGCTCGACCGGCCCCCGGCCTCTGCGCGAGCACCCAGGCCAGCGCGTGAGAGGTCTCGAGCGCGGGGATGATCCCCTCGACCCGCGTGACCTCCCGGAAAGCCTCGAGCGCTTCCGTGTCGGTCACCGCCACGTAGCGGGCGCGGCCGATGTCGCGCAGGTGGGCGTGCTGCGGGCCTGTCCCGGGATAGTCGAGCCCGGCCGAGATCGAATGGGCCTCGAGGATCTGCCCCTCCTCATCCTGCATCACAGCCGAGCGCGCGCCGTGCAGGATGCCCGCCCGCCCGCCGACCGTCAGCGGGGCGCCGTGACGCGGCGTGTCGATGCCCTCGCCGCCGGCCTCGACGCCGATCAGCTCGACCTCCTCGTCGCCGAGGAACGCGGTGAAGATGCCGAGCGCGTTCGAGCCGCCGCCGACGCACGCGATCACGCGAGACGGGAGCCGCCCCTCGCGCTCGAGCAGCTGCGCGCGGGTCTCATCGCCGATCACGCGCTGCAGGTCGCGCACGAGCGCCGGATAGGGAGCGGGGCCCACCACCGAGCCGATCACGTAGTGGGTCGTCTCGACGTTCGTGACCCAGTCGCGGATCGCCGCGGAGGTCGCCTCCTTGAGCGTGCGTGCGCCGGCGTCCACCGGCTCGACGCTCGCGCCGAGCAGCTCCATCCGCTGGACGTTGGGACGCTGGCGGCGGGTGTCCTCGACGCCCATGTAGACGACGCATTCGAGCCCGAGCAGCGCACAGGCCGTGGCGGTCGCGACGCCGTGCTGGCCGGCGCCGGTCTCGGCGATCACGCGGCGCTTGCCCATGCGCCGCGCGAGCAGCGCCTGTCCGATCGCGTTGTTGAGCTTGTGCGAGCCCGTGTGATTGAGGTCCTCGCGCTTGAGGTAGAGGGCGTGCCCGAGCAGCTCGGAGAGGCGCCGCGCGCGGTAGAGGGGGCTCGGACGACCGGCGAAATCGCGCAGCAGCACGTCGAGCTCCTCGCGGTAGGCGGGGTCGGCGCGCGCCTGGAGCCAGGCCTGCTCCAGCTCCGCGAGTGCGGGCATCAGCGTCTCGGGCACGAACTGGCCCCCGTAGGGGCCGTAACGGTGCTCGACCTCGGCGCCGCCGATCGTCATGCGAGCTGGACCGCGTCCGCCGCTTCGGGCTGATCTGCCGCGCGCACGGCGGCGAACAGGGCGGCCATGCGCTCGTGGTCCTTGTGGCCCGGCGCGGACTCTGTGCCGCTGGCGCTGTCGAGGGCGTACGGGCTCACGGCAGCGATCGCCGCGGCGGCGTTCTGAGCATCGATGCCGCCGCTGAGGATCAGCGGCACTCGCGAGCGGCGGCTGCGCACCAGGTCCCAGTCGAACGTCTCGCCGGTGCCTCCGCGCAGGGCGGGCCGCTCGCGCGAGCGTGCGTCGAGCAGATGGAAGTCGACGTGGTAGCGCTCGACGTCACGGATGTCGCCCGGGCCTGTGACCTGCTGAGCGCGGATCACGCGCGCGCCCGTGCGGCGCGCCGCCTCAGCGCAGTAGGAGGGGCCCTCATCGCCGTGGAGCTGGAGCATCGTGAGGCCGATGTCGCGCGCCGCGGCGACGACGTCGTCCATCGGGGCGTTGACGAACACGCCGCACAGCTCGACCCGCCGCTGAAGGGCCGCGGCGATGCGCTGTGCCTGCTCGGGAGCGCAGCGGCGCGGGCTGCCCTCGGCGAAGATCATGCCCACCGCCCAGGCGCCCATCGCGGCGGCCGCCTCCGCGTCCTCGAGGTTCGTCAGGCCGCAGATCTTCACGCGCGTGGGCACGCCCTCAACGGTAGCGTCACCGCCCGGCGCGAGCCCGCCTCTTGCCGCCCCGCACACGGCGAGCTGCCATGCGCAGGGCGGCTTGCTCCGCGACGCGAGCCTCCCGTGTCGCGGAGCCGGCAACCGGCGCGGCGGGGGCGAGCCGCGCGCCGGGACCGATCAGCCTTCCGGCGTTTTTCCTTCTCCGCCCGACTGGGTCGGCGCGGTTGCGGGACGCTTGCCGAGCGTCACCTGCAGGGTCTTGGTTTCCCAGCCGCCGTGTCCGTTCGGGTGGAGCACCTTCACGGAGACGACCTGGCCCGGTTTCTTCTCACCGACGACCGTTGCGAGGTCTTCCGAGCCGGCGATTTCTTTGCCGTCGACGGACTTGATGATGTCTCCGCCGACGGCGACCGAGCCACTCTGCGTGCCGGTCGCGACGCCGCCCTTGATGCCGGCCTTGGCGGCGGGCGAGTTCGCCTGCACGCTCTCGACGAGCGCGCCGCTGTTGGTCGGCAGGTTCAGGCCCTGGAGCGAACCGTCGATCGTGATCGAGGTCACGCCGAGATAGCCGGCGCTCGAGACCGTGCCGCCCTGCTCGAGTTTGCCGAGCTCCGACTTGGCGGTGTTGATCGGCACGGCGAAGCCGATGCCGACGCTGCCGTTGCTCGATCCGCCCGTCTCGATCTGCGAGTTGATGCCGATCACCTGGCCCTCCGCGTTCAGCAGCGGCCCGCCCGAGTTGCCCGGGTTGATCGGCGCGTCGGTCTGGATGACGTTGTAGATCGTGAAGCCGTTGGGGGCTTCGAGGTGACGCTGGAGCGCGGACACCACGCCCGTCGTCAGCGTGCGCTGCAGGTCGAACGGATTGCCGATCGCGTAGACCGGGTCGCCGACCTGGGCGGCGCTCGAGTCACCGAGCGCGATCGGGTGCAGCGTCAGCCCGTCGGGGTGGATGCGCAGGACCGCGAGGTCGTTGGAGGGGTCCTTGCCGACGACCTGGGCTTCGACGGTCTTGCCTTTTTCGAAGCTGACCGTGACTTTCACGGCGTTCTCGATCACGTGGTAGTTGGTGAGGATCGTCCCGTTGCGGTCGATCACGATGCCCGAGCCGGTCGCCGTGCCTTCGCGCGAGGATTCGCCGAAGCCGAACGGGGATTCGTTCTTCTGGACGACCGTCGAGGTGACGAAGGCGACGCCCGGGGCGTCTTTGACGTAGACCTGATGCGGGGTGAGCCCGACGGCCCGGTTGGATGCGTTGCTCGGCGTTGCGGTCGCAGTGGGAGCCTCGACCGTCGTGACCGTGTCCTTCCCGCCAAGGTCCCCGGCGGCGGCGAGCACGGCAACGACGACTCCGGCTCCCAGCAGCGCGGCAATGAAGGGAATGGCGAAAAGTCGTTTCATGCGGGAGAGAATGAGGGCGCGGGGTGAAGCGGTTCTAAAGGTTTGCGGGGGAGTGTCTAAAGGACGCCGTCCGGCGAGGACAGCGTCCTGAGAGCCTCCTGGGGATCGCCTGAGCGCATCAGCGCCTCCCCCACCAGCACCGCATCGACGCCCTGCCGCTCGAGCGCAGCGAGCTGCGCGGCGCTCGAGATGCCCGACTCCGAGACCACGAGCGCGCCGGCAGGCATCATCTCGAGCAGCCGCTCGGTCCGCGAGACGTCGACCGAGAAGTCGCGCAGGTCACGGTTGTTGACGCCGACGATCTCCGGTCCGTGTGCGGCTGCGCGTTCGAGCTCCAACTCGTCGTGCACCTCCACCAGCACGTCGAGACCGAGCTCGGCCGCCGCGGCTGAGAGCGCGGCGAGCTCGGCGTCAGAGAGCGCGGCGACGATCAGCAGCACCGCGTCGGCGCCGGCGGCGGACGCCTCCAGCAGCTGGTAGCGGTCCACGACGAAGTCCTTGCGCAGCAGTGGCAGCCCGCTGGTGCGGCGCGCCAGGCGCAGGTCCTCGAGCGAGCCGCCGAAGTTCGGTCCCTCGGTCAGGATCGAGGCGGCGACCGCGCCGCCACGCTCGTAGGCGGCGACGAGCAGCTCGAGATCAGGGGCGTCGTGCAGCGCGCCGGCCGACGGGCGAGCGGCGCTTGAACTCCGCGATCACGCCGATGCCGGGAGCCGCGAGCGCGTCGCGGAAGCGGCCCGCGCTCGCGCGCCTCGCTCGGGCTCGCCGAGCGGCTGCTCGCGGCGGCGTCGCTCGACCTCCGTCCGGGTTTCGGCCAGGATCCGGTCGAGCACGGTACCCGTCGCCGCGCTCACCGCGCTGCCTCGCTCGGGGCGTGGCGCAGCGTCGCCTGCACGTAGCCGTCGAGCGCCGCGAGCGCGCGGCCGTCGGCGATCGCCTCGCGCGCCGCCCGCACGCCCTCGGCGATGTCGGCGGCGGCGCCCGCGGCGTAGATCGCGGCGCCGGCGTTGATGACCGCGAGCGCCTCGCCCGGCGAGCCGGCTCGCCTTCGAGGATCGCGCGGCTCAGCGCCGCGTTCTCCTCCGGGGAGCCGCCCGCGAGCGCCTCGCCCCCGTCGGCCGATGACGCCGACGTCCTCGGGTCGCAGGACGTAGGTGCGCAGCTCCTCGCCGTTGACCTCGACGACCTTGGTGGGCGCAGCCGAGGAGACCTCGTCGAGCCCGTCCTCGCTCGAGACGACCAGCGCGCGATCGACGCCGAGCCGCGCGAGCGCGCCGCCGATCGTCTCCAGGAACGCCGGGTCGGAGACGCCGACCAGCTGGCGGCGCGCCCCGGCCGGGTTCGTCAGCGGCCCGAGCATGTTGAAGATCGTGCGCACCGCGAGCTCGTGGCGGACCGGGATCGACGAAGCGCGTCGCCTGGTGGTGGGCGGGGGCGAACATGAAGCCGAAGCCGGACTCCGCGATGCACGCGGCGACCTGGGCGGGGCCGAGGTCGATGCGCGCGCCGAGCGCCTCGAGCACGTCCGCCGAGCCGGAGCGGCTCGTCGCCGAGCGGTTGCCGTGCTTGGCGACCGCGCAGCCCGCGCCGGCGGCGATCAGGGCGGCCGTGGTCGAGACGTTGAACGTGCTGCGCCCGCCGCCGGTGCCCGCGGTGTCGAGCAGGTCCTCGCGGTCGCTCGGCACGTGCGCGGCCAGCTCGCGCATCGTGCGCGCGAGGCCCGCGAGCTCGTCCACCGTCTCCCCCTTCGTGCGCAGCGCGATCAGGAAGCCGGCGATCTGGATCTCCGAGACGTCGCCGTGCATGATCTCGGCGAGCACCTCGGCGGCCTGCTCGAGCGGCAGGTCCTGGCGCGAGGCGAGCCGGTCGATCGCGGACGTGAGGACGGGGCTCGGCATCACGCGCTGCTCGAGGAAGTTCGCGAGCAGCTCGTGGCCCTGTTCGGTGAGAACCGACTCCGGGTGGAACTGCACGCCCTCGGCCGGCAGCTCGCGGTGGCGCAGCGCCATCAGCACGCCGCCGCCGCGCGCCGTCTCCTCGAGGCAGTCGGGCAGCGCGTCCCCAACGACCAGCGAGTGATAGCGCCCGACCGTCGAGCTCCTCGCGCAGCCCCGAGAAGATCGTGCGGCCGTCGTGCTCGATCGTCGTCGCCTTGCCGTGGATCGGGTCGTGCAGCTTCACCTCGCCGCCGAAGGCCTGGGCGAGCGACTGATGGCCGAGGCACACGCCGAGCGTCGGCACGCCGGCCTCGGGGAAGCGCCGCACGACCTCGAGGGAGATGCCGGCCTCGTTCGGCGTGCACGGGCCCGGCGACACGACGCAACGGTCATAGCCGCGCGCCAGCAGCTCCTCGGTGCTCGCGCGGTCGTTTCGCACCGTCTCGACGTCCGCCCCCAGCTCGCCCAGGTACTGGACGAGGTTGTAGGTGAACGAGTCGTAGTTGTCGAGGACGAGGACCTTCATCGCGCGAATGGCAGCGTAGCCAACGGGGCCTGCCGGGATCGTGCCTGTGCGGCCGCCGTCCTGTCAGCGGATGCTGCTTCGCGGCCGGCCGCCGCACGCCGGCCGCTCCGGGCCGGCACGGGGCGCCGGCCCGGCTCTCACTTCCGAAGACGAGAGGCCTCGCGACCTACGTGTCGTCGTCCGGGGGCGGGGGCAGATGCCGGTCGGCCTGCGGGATCGCGTCGGTCCTCGAGGCGAACGGTTCGGTCGGTTTCTGTTTGTAGTTGAACGCCTTGCTGAAGTTGTAGGCGTTGGCGTCCAGTTCGTCCACGGGCGCGACGTGCAGCACGCTCTCCATGTAGGCGAGGATCGAGCTGTTGGTGGCGACTTTGTGGTCGACGAAGCCGGGCTTGGCGTACGGGCTCACGACCACGAGCGGGAGCCTGATACCGAGGCCCGCCGCCGGCGGCTTCACGTGGTCGTAGAAGCAGCCGCAGTCGTCGTAGTAGATGAAGATCGTCGTCGAGGGGCCGTCCGGGCCCGCCTGGATCGCCTTCACCTCGTTCGCGATGTATTCGTCGCCGAGCCCCATCGAGGTGCCGTTGTGCTGGCTCGTCCCGCCGGTGACCGTGGTCGGGGTCAGGATCGCGAAGCTCGGCAGGTTCCCCGCTTCGGCGTCGGCGAACAGCTGTTTGGCTTCGTGCATGTCGTTTTTCTGCGGGCCGTCGAGGCACTCGGCGAAGGTCGGGCAGATCGCCCATTTGTACGGACCGGCGTTTTCGCGTTCTTCTTTGGACCCTTCCTGTTCGCCCGGCAGCGCCGCGTAGATCCCCCACGTCAGCCCTGCTTCTTCGATCCGGTCGGCGACGGTCGGCACGTATTGGACCGGCGTTTCCCGGAACGCACCGTGGCCTTCCTTGTCAGGGACGCACGACGGCTCCATTTTGATTTCGCCGCCCGGCGCGATCCATTCGGAGACGTCGTGGGAGTCACAGCCCCAGCCGGGCCCCTTGCCCTGCCCTTCGTCCTGGAATTTGGGGTTGTTGCCCACGAACCCGTCCAGCGTCTGGGCGAAGAAGTCGAGGTGCCCGCCCCAGGAGGGGACGATGTCGCGCGAGAAGAAATGGTCGCTGATCGCGCCCTTGCGGGCCATTTCCCAGAGGTTCTTGACGTGTTCTTCTGAGAACTGCGTGTAGCACTGCCGTTCTTCGCAGCCGCCGACCTGTTCGAAGCCGTTCATCTTGCCTTTGTTCATGGCCGTCAGCTGCGATTCCTGGCCGTGCGCGACCGGGGGCACCTTGTCCGCCGCTTCGCTGAGCGGGATCGTTTCGCCGTTCTTGTTCTTCCCGGTCGTCGCGAACTTGCAGGTCGTCGGTTTCTCTTTCGCGCACAGCTGGCCGAGCACGTTGTCGAAGCTGTGGTTCTCCTGCAGGATCACGACGACGTGGTGGATCGGGACCGGCGTGGCGCCGCCGGCCGTAGCCGCCCCGCCTCCGGACAGCGCCAGCACCAGGATCAGGCCCACGGCCGCGGCGACCGCGGCCACCCCCGTCCCGCGAGCGCGCCCCCCGAACATCCTGCTCTCCCCCTTCATAGCGATGCCTCCCTCGCTCGCCCCCACGGCGGCCTCACCGCCGCTCCGTTCCGAACCGACTGTTGGAACGCCGGGCGCCGGTGAAGGTTGGCGAGGGAAACGGGATCGTCACAAGCCGGGCTACGGCCAGTCCGGCTGCTCGCAGGCCAGCGCGATCGCGCGCACAGCGGCACTCATCTTCGCCACCGACTCGTCGAACTCGTAGTCGGGGCGGGCGTCGGCGACCGTGCCGCCCCCGGCCTGGACGTGGGCGACGCCGTCCTTGACCACGACCGTGCGGATGTGGATCGCCGTGTCGAGGTCTCCGCCGTAGGAGAGGTAGCCGACCGCGCCGCCGTAGCCGCCGCGCTTGACGGGCTCCAGCTCGTCGATTATCTGCATCGCGCGCACCTTCGGCGCGCCCGAGAGCGTGCCGGCCGGCAGCACCGAGCGCAGCGCGTCCATGGCGCCGATGCCGGGGCGCAGCGTCCCGGACACCGACGAGACGATGTGCATCACGTGGCTGTAGGTCTCGACCTCCATCAGCTCGTCCACGACCACGCTGCCGTACTCGCAGACGCGTCCGAGATCGTTGCGCCCGAGGTCGACGAGCATGACGTGCTCGGCGCGCTCCTTCTCGTCTTCGAGCAGCTCGGCCGCGATGCGGCGGTCCTCCTCGGCGCTCGCGCCGCGCGGGCGGGTGCCGGCGATCGGCTTGGTCGAAACATGCCTGCCGGTGACCGTGAGCAGCGGCTCGGGGCTCGCGCCCGCGACCTGGAAGTCGCCGAAGTCCAGGAAGTACATGTAGGGGCTCGGGTTGATCGCGCGCAGCCCGCGGTAGATGCTGAAGGCCTCGACCGGGCTGGGCGCGGACCAGCGCTGGGACGGCACGACCTGGAAGGCGTCGCCCGCGTAGACGTACTCGATGATGCGCGCGACCATCGCTTCGAACTGCTCGCGGGGCATGTTCGACTCGAAGGCGGGGATCTCGCGGGGCGCACGCGGCTCCTCCCGCGGCACCGGCCCGGCGAGCGCCTCACGGACCTCGGCGATCTGCGCCACGGCGGCGGCGTAGGCCCGGTCGACGTCGGGCTGCACCTCGAGGTTGGCGTTGACGAGGATCGTGATCGTGTGCTTGAGGTGGTCGAACACGAGGAGCCCGTCGGTCAGCATCAGGGCCAGGTCGGGCACGCCGACCGGATCCGGGTTGGGCTCGCCGAGCGGCTCGACAGTGCGCACGAGGTCGTAGCCGAACACGCCGACCGCGCCGCCGGTGAACGGCGGCGCGTCACGCATCGGAGCCTGGTCGAAGCGCGCCAGCCGCTGTGCGGCGAGCGCGTAGGGGTCCCCTCCGTCGGCGAGCGACCAGCGCAGCACGCCGTGCGGGCTGAAGCCGATGAACGACCAGCGGCCGACGCGCTGGCCCTGCTCGGCCGACTCCAACAGGAACGCCGGCTCCGAGGGCGCGAGCGCACGCAGCTTCAAGAACGCCGAGACCGGGGTCTCGCAGTCATCGACGAAGCTGACGGCCAGGGGGATCAGGTTGTGCGAGCGCGCCAGCTCGCGCGCCTCCTGGAGCGAGGGCGAAACCGGGAGCGTGCCCACGCGCGCGCCGTCTGGCGGCTGGGCGCTTTCAGCGACGGCCATCGAGCACCCGCTCGGCATCGCTGAGCGAGCGGCCGCGGCTGCGGAGCAGCACGAGCAGGTGGTAGAGGACGTCGGCGGCCTCTTCGTCGACGCGCTCATCGCTCTCCTCGCGGGCCGCGCGGCTCACCTCCTCGGCCTCCTCCATGACCTTCTCGCCGATGCGCGGCGGGTCCTCCAGCAGCTCGACGGTGTAGGAGCCCGGCGGGCGCTCGCGCGCCCGCTGCGCGAGCGTGCGCTCGAGCGCCGGCAGCGTCTCGTGCGGCGCGGGCGGCTGGAGCTCGCCGCGATGGAAGCAGCTGCGCTCGCCGGTGTGACACGCGGGGCCCGCCGGCTCGACCAGCGCGAGCAGGGTGTCGCCGTCGCAGTCCAGGCGCAGCGCCCGCACGGCCTGCGTGTTCCCGCTGGTCGCGCCCTTGTGCCACTGCTCGCCGCGGGAGCGGCTCCACAGGTGCAGCTCGCCGCTCTCGCGCGTCCGTCGCAGCGCCTCGGCGTTCATGTAGGCGAGCGTCAGCACCTCGCCGCTCTCCCAGTCCTGCACGACACACGGCACGAGGCCGTCGCGGTCGAAGCTGACCAGCTCGTCGATCGACTCCGTGGAGGCGGACATGCGGACGATTGTAGGCGCCGCCGCGCGCCGGGCGCCGCCGGCGGCGCGCCTGCGAGACTGCGTGCGGATGCAGTCGCTTCTCGACCGCAGGCTGATCGTCGTGACCGGCAAGGGAGGCGTCGGCAAGACGACCGTCGCCGCTGCGCTGGGCAGCCTCGCGGCGAGGGAAGGGCGGCGCACGACGGTGGTCGAGGTGGGCGGGCAGTCGCGGGCCGCCGAGCTGTTCGGACGGTCCGAGGGCTCCTCGGGCGAGCCGGTCCGCCTCGAGGCCGGGCTGTCGGCGGTCTCGATCGATCCCGACCGCGCGCTGCTCGAGTGGGTCCAGGCGCTCGGCGGGCGCGTCCCGGGGCGGATCCTCACCTCCAGCGGCACCTTCCAGTACTTCGCCGCCGCGGCTCCGGGCGCGCGTGAGATCGTGACGATGATCAAGATCTGGCGGCTTGCGAGCGGCAAGCCCGGCTCGCGCCGGGGCAGCGATCTCGTGATCTTCGACGCGCCGGCCACCGGGCACGCGCTCGGCATGCTGCGCTCCCCCGAGACGTTCTCGCGGATCGCGCGAGTGGGCCCGATCGTGCGCGACACCGGGCACGTGCGCGAGCTGCTGGGCGACCCGGAGCGCACCGCGTACCTCGGCGTCGCCCACGGCACGGAGATGGCGGTCACCGAGACGATCGAGCTGCAGCAGGGGCTGCTCGAGGCGACCGGACGCGAGCTCGACGCCGTCGTCGTCAACTCCCTGCTGCCACGACGCTTCAGCGCGCAGGAGCTCGAGCGCATCGAGGCGCTGCCGGCGAACGGCCGCCGCAACCGGGTTGCAGCCGCGGCGCGTGCCGCGCGCGAGGTCCATGCGCGCGGCGGCTACCAGCACTCCCAGGTGGCGCGGCTGCGCCGCCACGGCTTCGAGGTGCTGGCGCTGCCCTTCGTGTGGACGCCCGCGCTGGACCTCGACGCGCTGGAGGTGCTGGTCGCGCGGCTGGCGTCCGCGCTCGGCCGCGAGGCCGTCGCGGCCGCCGATCCGGCCCCTCGCTAGCCGATCCCGAGGCGGTCGAGCAGGCTGTCGTCGGCGCGCCAGTCGCGGCGCACCCGCACGGACAGGTCGAGGTGGACGCGATCGCCGAGAGCGGCTTCGATCTCCTTGCGCGCGGCCGTCCCGATGTTCTTGATCATCGCGCCGCCGGCGCCGATGAGGATCCCCTTCTGGGAGCTCGTCTCGACCCAGATCAGAGCCCGCACCCGAGTCGCCCCGCCCTCACGACCCGGCGGCTCGATCTCCTCGACCACGACCTCGACGGCGTGCGGGACCTCCTGGAAGGTGCGCCTGATCGCGGCCTCGCGGATCAGCTCCGCGACGAGCAGCTCCGTCGGCTGGTCGGAGGCGGCGTCCCCGGCGAACATGAAGGGCGCCTCGGGGAGCATCCCGCTGAGGTGGGCGATCAGCTCAGGGACTCCGGCGCCGCTGCGCGCGGAGATCGGGAACACCTCGGCGTCGAGCTCCAGCTCGCCGGCCGCGGCGAGCGCGGCGAGCAGCGCCGCAGTCGACAGCCGGTCGATCTTGTTGACGGCGATCGTGGCGTTGGCGCCGGCGGCGGCGAGCTCGCGGGCGATGAAGCGATCGCCCGGGCCGACTCCCTGCTCGCCGTTGAGGATCAGCAGGGCGGCGTCGGCGCCGTCGAGCTCCTCCTGCACCCGTCTGGCCATGCGCCCGGTGAGCGCGTCGCGGGGACGCTGGACGCCCGGCAGGTCCACGAGGACCAGCTCGACGTCCGGGCTCCGGTGCACGCCGCGGATCGCCCTGCGGGTCGTCTGGGGCTTCTCCGAGACGATCGCGACCTTCTCGCCCACGACAGCGTTGACCAGCGTCGACTTGCCGACGTTGGGCCGGCCCGCCAGCGCCACGAAGCCGCTGCGGGTCACGGCGCGGCGCGGCGGAGCAGCTCGTCCTGGAGCGTGAGCATCTCCCCGTCGTCGGTCTCGTGATCCATGCCGAGCAGGTGCAGCATGCCGTGGACGATCGCCTCGCCGAGGTCCTCGGTGTGGGGCGGGCAGACCACGATGTCACCGAGCTCGCGTGGCTCCGCTCCGCCGGCGCCGTCGACCGGGAACGAGAGCACGTCGGTCGGCCCGTCTTTGCCCCTGTGCGCGCGGTTGAGCTCGGCGATCCGCTCGGCGCTCACGAACTCGACCGCGACATGGCCGCTCTCGACGCCCCGGCTCGCCGCGGCGAGCTCGCACAGGCGACGCACCTCCCCGGGCGGGGGCGCGCCCGGCGCGAGGCGCTCGCCGAAGACCTCGACGTCGAGCACGACTAAGCGCTGCGGATCGCCGGGCGTGCCGGCGGCGGCTGCTGGGAGCCGCCGCGGTCGTCGCGCTGGGAGTGCGCGTCGTAGGCCTCGACGATGCGCTGCACCAACTTGTGTCGCACGACGTCCTCGCCGCCGAAGCGGACGAAGTCGACGTCCTCGACCGAGTCCAGCACGTCGCCGACGACGATCAGCCCCGACTGCTGCTCGCGGGGCAGGTCGACCTGCGTGATGTCGCCGGTCACCACCATCCGCGACCCGAACCCGAGCCGCGTCAGGAACATCTTCATCTGCTCGGGCGTGGTGTTCTGCGCCTCGTCGAGGATCACGAAGGAGTCGTTCAAGGTCCTTCCACGCATGAAGGCCAGCGGCGCGATCTCGATCACGCCGCGGTCGATGTGCGAGGAGACCTTCTCGGGGTCGAGCATGTCGTGAAGCGCGTCGAACAGCGGGCGCAGATAGGGGTCCACCTTGGCCATCATGTCCCCGGGGAGGAAGCCCAGCCGCTCGCCGGCCTCGACCGCGGGGCGGGTCAGGATGATGCGGTTGACCTCGTGGCGCGAGAGCGCGGCGGCGGCCATCGCGACGGCGAGGAACGTCTTGCCGGTCCCTGCGGGGCCGACGCCGAACGTGATCGTGCTGCGCCGGATCGAGTCGACGTAGCGCTTCTGGTTGACGGTCTTCGGCGCCACGCGCAGACCGCGGTGCGACCACACAACGTCCTCGAGCACACGCGCAGGCGATTCATGCGCGTCGAGCGCGCCGGTGACGGCGGTGATGGTGCCCGGGCCGATCTGATGGCCGCGCGCGATCAGGTCGGACAGCTCGTGCACCACGCGCTCGCCGACGAGCACCTCTTTCTCCTCACCCTCGAAGGTGATGATGTTGCCGCGGAGGAAGACGCGGCAGTCGAGGTGCGCCTCGAGCGCGCGCAGAACGGCGTCCTGGCTGCCGGCCAGCTCGGCGGCGACCTCGTTCGAAAGCTCGATCTGCGTTCTCATCCCTGGAGCGCAGCCCTCACCATCCCGGACACGCGCTTGCCGTCGGCGCGACCGTCCACGGCCGCCATCGCGGTGCGCATCGCGGAGCCCATGTCCTTGGCCGTCTCAGCGCCGCTCTCGCGCACCGCGGTGGCCACGATCTCCTGCAGCTCCGCGTCGGAGAGCTCGGCCGGCAGGTAGCCGGCGATCAGCTCGCTCTCGGCCTCCTCGGAGGCGGCCAGCTCCTCACGGCCTCCGTCGCGGAACTGCTCCGCGGCCTCAAGCCGGCGCTTGCGCTCGCGGCGAAGCACGGCGAGCTCGTCGTCGCTGCCTTCCTTGGCTGCCTTCTGGAGCTCGGAGAGGACCAGCCGCAGCGCCCCGACCTTGTCTTTTTCGCCGGCGCGCATCGCGCCCTGAAGGTCGGTTTTGATCTGCTCGGTTATCGCCATCCTCGGATCAGGATACGCAGGTGCGCCGCAGGGGCCGCAGAGGGGCGCCGGCGGCGCCGGGCTTCAGCCGTCGCGCGCGCTCGTGTGCTCGACGGCCGCCTGCCCCGAGCGCTCCGCCGCCGAGTCCTCGAGCCCCGCCTCTCCCCGGCGTGTGCGCGCGCTGCTCGCCTCGACGTAGGCCTCGGGCACCGTGATGACGCGGGCGCCGCGTCCGTGGGTCACGAAGGCCAATGCCCAGCGGCTGAACACGAACAGGCGGTTGGCGAAGCCCTCCAGGTACCAGAGGTGCACTCCCACCCAGGTGATCCATGCGATCAGGCCGCTGAGCTTCACGCCTTTCACGTCGGCGACCGCGGCCGCGCGGCCGATCGTCGCGAGGTTGCCCTTGTCGTGGTAGCGGAACGGGCCGATGGGGCGGCCCTCGAGGCGGGCGCGCACGAGCTTCGCGGCGTAGCGGCCCTGCTGCATCGCGACCGGTGCGACGCCGGGGTAGACGACGGGCTCGCCGTCCGCGCCGCGCACGGCGACCATGTCCCCCAGCGCGAGGATCTCGGGGTGGCCGGCGAGCGTCAGGTCTCCTTCGACCTGCAGGCGCCCGGCGCGGTCCGTCTCTGCACCCGCGAGCGAGGCCAGCATGCCCGCGAGCGGCGAAGCCGTCACGCCCGCTGCCCAGACGATCGTGCGAGCCGGGATGCGCTCGGTCTCGCCGTCGGGCGCGCGGACCGTCACTCCCCGTGCGTCGACGTCCACGACCGTGCGCCGGAGCATCGGCGTGACGCCGATCCGCTCCAGCGAGCGTCGCGCGCGCTCGGACAGCGACGGCGGGAAGCTCGCGAGCACCCGCTCGCCCGCCTCGACCAGCACGATGCACCCGGAGCCCGGGTCGGCGGCGCGGAAGTTGCGGTGCAGGCTGTCGCGCGCGAGTTCGGCGATCTGCCCCGCCATCTCGACGCCCGTCGGCCCCGCGCCGACGACCACGAACGACAGCCAGGACCCGCGCAGCTCCGCGGAGGGCGCCATCTCCGCCGCCTCGAAGGCGCTCAGGATCGCCGAGCGCGTGACGAGCGCGCTCTCCAGCGACTTGACCTCGTGGGCGAACTCGCTCCAGGCGTCGTGGCCGAAGTAGGAGTAGTGCGAGCCGCCGGCCACGATCAGCGTGTCGTAGGGGATGTCGGGAAGGGCCGGCACGCCCCCGACCGGGGCGAGCTCGACCCGGCGTGCCTGCGGATCGATCGCCCCCGCCTCGGCCATCAGCACCCGGACGTTCGGCGCACGCCTGAAGATCGCCCGCAGCGGATAGGCGACTTCGCCCGGGGAGAGCGCGCCGGTCGCGACCTGGTAGGTCAGCGGCTGAAAGAGGTGGAAGTTGCGGCGGTCGACGAGCGTGATCTCGACCGGGGCGCGCCGCAGGTGTGTCACCGCCTGCAGGCCTCCGAAGCCGCCGCCTATGACGACGACGCGGTGTGCGCTTGTCGTCTCCATCCGGTGAAGCCCAGGCTAGATGATCGATCCGTTCGCGGCCCGGCGGCGCCCCTGCGGCCCTTCGCCGGCCCCAGCCGATCATCTAAGGTGCCGCGCGTGAACCGGACCCTGTACGCCGAGGCGCTCGCGCCCTTCCTCGCCGAGACGGCGCGCCTGCGCCCGGCCGACGCGGAAGTGATCGACGCCCACACCCACCTCGGGCTCGACGAGGACGGCCGCTCGCTGACGCTCGAGCAGCTGCTGGCCCAGCTCGACGCGGCCGAAGCACGCCGGGCCTGTGTGTTCCCGCTCCACGACCCCGAACGGCGCCCGGCGTACTCGCTGCCGAACGACCGCGTGCTCGGGTGGGCTTCCGAGAGCGAGGGCCGCCTGGTGCCGTTCTGCCGCCTGGACCCCGCCGACGGCGCGCTCGCCGAGGCTGAGCGCTCGCTCGGGAACGGAGCGAGGGGGATCAAGCTGCATCCCCGCGCGCAGGACTTCGTGTTCGACGGCGGCGACCTAGACGAGGTCTTCAAGCTGGCTGAAGAAGCGCGCGTGCCGGTGCTGATCCACGCGGGCCGGGGGCTGCCGCCGCTCGCCGACGGGCTCGCCGACCTCGCGCTGCGCCATCCCGGCGCGGCGCTGATCCTCGCGCACGGCGCGATCTGCGACCAGGGCATCCTCAGCACGCGGCTGGCGGACCATCCCGCCGTGCTCTACGACATCTCATGCTTCTTCCCCCTGGATGTGATCGAGCTGTTCGCGCGCGTGCCCGCGGAGCGGATCGTGTTCGCCTCGGACCCGCCCTACGGGATGCCCTCGACGACGCTCTACATGGCGCTGCGGGTCGCCGTTCAGGCCGGCCTCGACGAGGCGACGACGAAGCTGATGCTCGGCGCCACGATGGCTGCGCTCGTCGACGGCCAGGAGCTGCCAGCAGTCACGCCGCCGCGGCGCGGGCCCACGATCACCGTGTCGGGGCGGCTGATGCGCGCCTACGGCTACGCGAGCCTCGTCGGCCCCGCCCTGTTCACCGGTGTCGCCGAGCAGGCCGCGGCGATGCTCGACATGGCGATCGCGGCGACACGCGATCCTGAGCCCGGCGCGGACGGCGAGGCGCTGGAGACGATCGGCCGGGCGCTGAGCGCCGCCGCGAAGCTCGCGGGCGAAGAGGACGGCATCCGCCCTGCGATCGATCTCGTGTACCGCGCGAACGTGCTCGCGGCGACCCAGGTCGCCGACGGCGCCTGAGGCGAACGCGCCCGCGCGGCGGCGCCGGGCGCGACCGGGCGCTCAGGCGCCGGAGAGCCGCAACGCGCCCCAGCCGTCGGCGAGCCTGCGCGAGCGCTCGTGCAGCCCGACGGCCGCGAAGGCAGTGGCCGCGTCGTCGAGCTGCTCGGCAAGCAGCCCGCCCGCGATCAGCTCGACGGGGGGCCGCTCGATCTGCCCGGCGAGGTCGCGCAGAAGCGGTGCCAGCAGGTTCGCCAGCACGATCACGGGAGCCGAGGCCGGCTCGCCCCGGCCGACCCACGGCAGCGCGTCGCGACGCAGGTCGAAGCGCTCAGAGCGGAGCGCCACGCCGTTGACCTGCGCGTTCTCGGCGGCAGCCGCGACGCTCTCGGCCTCGTTGTCGAGAGCCAGGACCGGGGCATAGCCGAGCTTGGCGGCGGCGATCGCGAGCACGCCTGAGCCGGCGCCGACGTCGAGCACAGCCGCGGCCGGTGGCGCCGCGGCGCGCAGCTCGAGCAGCAGCGACAGGCACAGGCGGGTGCTCGCGTGCCCGCCGGTCCCGAAGGCCTGGCCCGGATCGATCACGAGCTCGATTGCGGGCGGGCCGTCGGCGGCGGCGGGCTCCCACGGCGGGCGCACACGCAGGGCTGGCACAGGCGAGCCGGGAGGGGCCTCGATCAGCACCGGCCGGTGGAACTCGCGCCAGCGCTCGGCCCAGTCGTCGGCGACCTCGGCGGTCGACACCTCGACCGGCGTGCCGCCGGCGAGGGCGCGCAGGTCGGGCAGCGCCGGCAGCTCGCCGGGGGCGCCGTAGACCGCGTACTCGACGCGGCCGTCGTCGAGCTCGACCTCCTCGACGCCCGCGGGGGCGAGCTCCAGCAGCTCGGCCAGCGCCTGCTCCGCCTCCTCGCGGGCGACGCGGACGGCGAGCCTGATCACGCGGCCTGGCTGCCGAGCGCGCGGCGCAGCTTGGCGAACAGCGAGTCCTGCGAGCGCAGGTGCTCCTCGCCGAGCGTGCTGTCGAGCCTTTCGAGCAGCTCCCGCTGCTCGGCGTCCAGCCGCCGCGGCACCACGACGTTGACCACCACGCGCAGGTTCCCGCGGCGCGAGCCGCGCAGCGAGGGCATGCCCTCGCCACGGACGCTCAGCACCTCGCCGGGCTGCGTGCCCGCGGCCACCTCGAGCTCGACGCTGCCTTCGATCGTCGGCACCTCGACGGTCGCGCCGAGCGCGGCGAGCGTCGCCGGCAGGTCCACGGCCGTGACCAGGTCGTCGCCCTCGCGCAGGAAGCGCTCATCGGCGCGCACGCCCACGAGCACGTAGAGATCACCGGGCGGCGCGCCCGCGGGGCCTGCGCCGCCGTGGCCGCTCATGCGGATGCGCTGGCCGTCGGCGATGCCCGCCGGGATCTCGATGTCGAGGTTGCGCGTCGCCGTCACCTGGCCGGCGCCGCGACAGACCGCGCAAGGCTCCTTCGGGATCCGGCCGTCGCCCCCGCAGCGGTCGCAGACGACCGTGCGGACCATCTGCCCGAGCATCGTCTGGCTGACGCTCTGCAGCTGCCCGGCACCGCCGCAGCGCTCGCAGGTCTCGATCGGGGTGCCCGGCTCGGCGCCGTTCCCGTGGCAGTGATCGCAGCGGTCCACCGCCTCGTATGAGACCTCGACCGTCGCGCCGTTGGCTGCCTGCACGAGCTCGATCTCGACCGCGACCGCGACGTCGGCGCCCTGCGCGGCGCCGAAGCCCGCGCCGCCGAAGCCGCCACCGAAGAAGGCGTTGAAGAGATCCCCGATCGAACCGAAGCCCTCGAAGTTCGGCGCGTAGCCGCCCGAGCGGAGGCCGTCGTGCCCGTAGCGGTCGTAGGTCGCGCGGCGCTCGGGGTCGGACAGGATCTCGTACGCCTCGGCGGCCTCCTTGAACTTCTCCTCGGCGGCGGGGTCGTGCGCGTTGACGTCGGGGTGCAGCTCGCGCGCGAGCCCGCGGAACGCCTTCTTGACGTCCTGCTCTGAGGCGTCGCGCCCGACGCCGAGCACCTCATAGGGGTCGCGTGGCATCTAGATGGTTGGTTCCGCGGTCGTGTGGCGCCCGGTGGTGCGGATGGTCAAGCCTGCCGCGGACGCAGGCCGCAGCCCTTGCTGGGGGCAAGGGCAAGGCCGAGGACAACGGCAGGCGCCGGCCAGACGTGCCACCCGGCGGTGCAGGATCGTGGGATCAACCATCTCCGTTCTAGCTCTCCGCGAACGCGTCTTCGACGAAGCGCGAGAGCTCGTGGGCCGCCTCTCGCACGCCGGCGATCGCGCCCGCGTAGTCCATCCGCACCGGCCCGATCACCGAGACCGTGCCGAGCTTGCGCCGCGGCGGCCCGTAGCCGCTCGCCACCACGGCCAGCGTGTGCATCGCGGGCAGCTCGTTCTCGTGGCCGATCCGCACGTACACGCCGGGCTCGGCGAGCGCGGCGCTCAGCACCCGCAGCAGCGCCACACGGCGCTCCAGCAGTGCGATCAGCTCGTTGACGCGCCCGGCGTCCTCGATCTGGCCGGCCTCGAACAGCCGTGCTGTGCCATCGAGGTAGATCATGTCCTCGCCCTCCACCGCGAGCTCTCCGAACGCCGGCGCGAAGCGCGACAGGAAATCGAGCTCGCGGGCGGACAGGCTGAGGTCGGAGAGGCGGGCGAGCAGCATGCGGGCGCCGAGGCCGAGCCCGACGAGGCGCTCGTTGAGGTATTCGCCCGCCCAGGCGATCAGGCCCGGGTCGACGTCTTGGTCGAAGGTCGCGAGCATCTTCGAGACGTTCCCGGCCGAGCTGATGACCACGACCAGCACCACGCGCGGCTGCAGCGCGAGCACCTCGACGTGGCGGATCGTCGCCGTGTTGATCGACGGCGCCGAGACGACGGCGAGCAGGTTCGTCATCTGCGAGAGCGTCTCGCTGGTCGCGCGCATCGCCTCGTCGACCTCGCGCCGGGCGAGGGCGAGCTCCAGCCGCGGCGCCGGCGCCGGGAGCACCTGACCGGAGCTCAGCAGCCCGTCCACGACGTAGCGGTGCCCGGCATCCGTCGGGACGCGGCCGGCCGAGACGTGCGGGTGGTCGAGCAGGCCGTGCTCCTCAAGGAACGCCAGCTCGTTGCGGACCGTCGAGGGCCCGCAGTCGAGCGCCGGATCGGCGGCGATCAGGCGTGAGGGCACCGGCTGGCCGGTGTGCAGGTACTCCTCGACGACCTTGCTGAGAATCCGCTGCTGGCGAGCTGTGAGCATCGCGCTGATTGTAGGCCGGGCGCTGGCGCCCTCAGCCGCCGTGGGGCGCCGGCCGCGCCTTTCCCGAGCCTCCTCAGATGGAGACTTCGGCCTCCGCGTTGCGGATGATCTGGTTGCCGTCCTGCTCGGCGACGGTGTCGATCAGCGCGGTGCCGTGATCGCTCAGCTCGCGAACCGTGCCCGTCACGAGCACCTCGTGCTCGGGCAGCCCCATGCCGCGGAACTGCACCTTCAGCCGCCGCAGCCGCGCCGCGCCGCCCGCCGCCTCGGTCTGGGCGCGTGCCACCTGAGCCATCGTCCACAGGCCGTGGAGGATGCGGCCGGGCAGGCCGACCGCTTTGGCGAACTCCTCGTCGACGTGGATCGGGTTGAAGTCCCCGGAGGCGCCCGCGTAGCGGACCGTCAGGTACTTGTCGGGCGTCACACGCACCTCGGGGATGGGCTCGCCCGGTTTCAGCTCGGCCATCTCAGACCCCCCTGACGATGTTCGTCCAGACGCCGCGGCAGACCTGCTCGCCGCGCTGGTTGACGGAGACCGACTCGAACACGTAGTAGCCGCGGCCGTCGGCTTCGGAGATGTCCTTCACCGACGCCGTGGTCGTGATCTCGTCGCCGGCGACGACCGGCTCACCCCATTCGAACTCCTGGCCGCCGTGAACCATCATCGCGAAGTTGAGCTCGATCTCGGGGTCGAAGATCGGCGGACCCACCGCGGGCGCGCTGTAGACGACGGCGAACATCGGTGGCGCCAGCAGGTCGGCGTAGCCCGCTGCGCGTGCCGCCTCGAGGTCCATGCAGACGGGGTCGTTCTCGCCGACCGCGCGCGCGTACTCGCGGATCTTCTCGCGCCCGACCGCGTAGGTGACGGGCTCGTAGCTCTTGCCGATCGCTGTCGTGTTCACGGGCATCGCTTCTGTCCCTGCTCGTTGGCCGCTTGCGCCGCGGGAGTCTATGCAGCGAGGCCCGGCGCCGCGATCCGGCGCACCGGACCGTCCGCGGCGCTCGGGCACGTCCGCTCGTTCAGAAGGGAGCCTCCTCGCCGCCGTCGCCGTCGCCGACGCCCGCCCCGACCAGCCCCTCCTCTCCGTCGCGCTCGCGCGGGGAGTCGAGGAACTGAACCCGGTCGGCGTGGATGCTCACCGCCTGGCGTTTCTGCTCGTCGGGCGTCTCCCACTCGCGCCAGCTCAGGTGCCCGTCCACGCACACCAGGCGCCCGCGGCGCAGGTGCTCGGCGCAGACCTCGGCCCCGGGCCCGAACATGTCGACGTCGAAGAAGTTGGGCCGGTCCCCGTACTCGCCGTCCGGTTCGCGCTGGGGCGAGTTCGAGGCGATACGCATGTTGCAGAGCGCCCGGCCCGAGGGCAGCGAGCGCAGCTCCGGGTCGCGCGTGAGGCGCCCGACGAGCACCACGCGGTTCGTGTCGTACATCGGATGGGTCTCCTTCGCTCGGTTTCTTGGATCCCCACCGGCGCGGCACGTTACGGGCGCCGTGCGATGGCTCACGCGAGCGCGGCGTCTGACAGGACGCTGACCTCCCGCAAACCGGGCCGGCCGCGCGCGGCCGGTAGGGTCCACCCCGTGAGCGAGCGCGTGCTGATGCTCTCCTGGGAGTACCCGCCGGTGATCGAGGGCGGCTTGGCGCGCCACGTGCGCAAGCTGGCCGAGGCGCTGGCGCGCCAGGGCGTGGG
Source organism: uncultured Solirubrobacteraceae bacterium (assembly GCA_963738815.1). Classification (GTDB taxonomy): domain Bacteria; phylum Actinomycetota; class Thermoleophilia; order Solirubrobacterales; family Solirubrobacteraceae; genus Palsa-744. The sequence continues at coordinate 107,298 of CAVTXW010000010.1, read as the reverse complement.
CGTGGATGTGCTCACGCGCGGGCTGGGGGTGGGTGGGGATTCCATCAACGAGGGCGAACGGGCGTTCCAGCGGATCGCCGGCGTCAACGTCCACCGCGTCCCCGAGCCGGGCTGGCCGCGCGACCTCGACCGTTTCGTCGCGTGGGTCGACCAGATGAACGAGGACATGCTCCTGGCCGGTGAGGCGCTCTGCCAGGAACGCTCCTACGACCTGATCCACGGCCACGACTGGCTCGTGGCGAAGGCCGCGGCGATGCTGGCCGACCGCGTCGGCGTCCCCTACATCACGACGATCCACGCGACCGAGCACGGGCGCCACCAGGGCTGGGTCGCCGAGGAGCCGCAGAGCCACATCCACGCCGTCGAGCGCTGGATGGCCCACCGCGCGGATCGCGTGATCGTCTGCTCGCACTACATGCGCGGCCACGTAGCCGACATCTTCGACCTCGACGAGAGCCGCGCCGCGGTGATCCCCAACGGCGTCGATCCGGCCGACCTGCGCCCCGTCGAGGACCTGCAGGCGCTCCGGGCCGAGTTCGCGGCCCCCGAGCAGAAGCTCGTGCTGCTGGTCGGCCGCCTCGTCTACGAGAAGGGCTTCCAGCACGCGCTGGACGCGATGCCCGGCCTGGTCGAGCGGCTCGGCAACGTGCGCTTCCTGGTCGCCGGCAGCGGCACCCACGAGGGCGAGCTGAAGGCCCAGGCGGAGAGCCTCGGCCTCAACGGCCACGGCACCTTCCTGGGCTGGATCGGCGACGACGTGCTGCACTCGCTCTACCGGATCGCCGACCTGTGCGTGGTGCCCTCGATCTACGAGCCGTTCGGCCTCGTCGCGCTGGAGGCGATGGCCTCCGGGTGCCCGTGCATCGTCGCGGACACCGGCGGGCTGCGCGAGGTGGTGCCGATGGGCGAGCGGGTCGGCCTGCGCTTCAACGGCGGCGACCCCGAGCACCTCGGCGTGATGATCGAACGGCTGCTCCTGGACGAGCAGCTGCGCGACAGGCTGGTGACGGAAGCCTCCGAGCACGTGCTGCGCTTCGACTGGGAGGACATCGCCCAGCGGACGCGCGCGATCTACGATGAGACCGCAAGGCTGGCCGCCCGCGAAGGCGCGCCCAGGGGATGAGAGAAGCCGGGGAGGCTCAGGGGATGACGGAGATGCTGCAGGGGCTGATGCAGAACGACTTCCAGCTCACGCTGAACCACGTTCTGGGGCGGATGCGCTCGTTGAACGACGGCGCGCAGGTGCTGACGCTGCAGCCCGACGGCTCGGTGGCGCGGATCGGCCACGCAGCCCTGGCCGAGCGCGTGGACCGGCTCGCGCGGGTGCTCGGCGAGCTCGGCATCGAGCAGGGCGACCGCGTCGCGAGCTTCGCCTGGAACAACCAGCGCCACATGGAGCTCTACATGGCCGCGCCGTGCACGGGCGCGGTGCTGCACACGCTCAACGTGCGCCTGTTCGAGGAGCAGCTCACCTACATCGTCAACCACGCCGAGGACCGCGTGATCTTCGTCGACGACTCGCTGGTGCCGGTGCTCGAGAAGCTCGCGCCGAGCTTCGAGACCGTCGAGCACTACGTCGTGATGGGAGATGGGGACAGCGGCTCGCTGCCCGACGTCCTGCGCTACGAGGAGCTGCTCGAGCAGGCCGGCGCCGGCCCCTTCGAGTACCCGGAGCTCGACGAGCGCCAGGCCGCTGCGCTCTGCTACACGAGCGGCACCACCGGCAACCCCAAGGGCGTGCTCTACTCCCACCGCTCGATCAGCCTGCACTCCTCGATGACGCTGATGACGGAGGGCAACGGCCTCTCGCGCGGCGACCGCGTCCTTGCGGTGGTGCCGATGTTCCACGCCAACGCCTGGGGGCTGCCCTACGGCACGGCGCTCGCAGGCGCGGACCTGATCCTGCCCGACCGCTTCCTCGGCGCCGAACCGCTCGCCAAGCTGATCTCGGCGGAGCGCCCGACCCTGATGGGGTGCGTGCCGACGATCTTCCAGGATCTGCTCCGTTACGCAGACGAGCACCCCGAGGTGGATCTGTCCTCGCTCGACAACGCGGCCTGCGGCGGCTCGGCGGTCCCGAAGCAGCTGATGAAGGACTTCCAGGAGCGCCACGGCGTGCGCATGTACCAGGCGTGGGGCATGACCGAGACCAGCCCGGTGGCCACGTACTCGCGGCCTGACGAGCACGGCGAGCACGACGACGCCTACTGGGAGGACCGCGCCAAGCAGGGCCGGCCGCTGCCCTGGGTCGAGCTGCGGCTGGTCGGCGACGACGGCGGCGAGGTCGCGTGGGACGGCTCCTCGACCGGCGAGATCGAGGTGCGGGGGCCCTGGATCGCCTCGCAGTACTTCCGCGATCCCGACCCGGCCAAGTTCGATGACGGCTGGCTGCGCACCGGCGACATCGCCGCGGTCGACGAGAAGGGCTACGTCCAGATCACCGACCGCTCGAAGGACGTCATCAAGTCGGGCGGCGAGTGGATCTCATCGGTGGAGCTCGAGAACGAGCTGATGTCTCACCCCGGCGTGGCCGAGGCGGCGGTGATCGCCAAGCCCGATCCGCGGTGGGCCGAGCGGCCCCTGTGCTGCGTGGTTCTGAGGAGCGACGACGCGGCCAGCGCCGAGGATCTCGTCGAGCACCTGCGCAGCCGCGTGGCGAAGTGGTGGCTGCCCGACGAGTTCGCCTTCATCGACGAGATTCCCAAGACGAGCGTGGGCAAGTTCGACAAGAAGGTCCTGCGCGGACGGCTCGCCGAAGACAGCCTCGGCGGCCGTGTAAAGGTGTCCTGACACGTTTGGGGGACGCACTTTCGAGGAAGTTCGGGGTGTTATGAAGACCTGACAACCCCGCTAGCTGATAGACATTTCGCTGCAGGGAATGCAGGCGCAAGCCGATAAACGGCGAACCAGAGGCAGAAGCCAGCCGGTTGCATGGCTTCCACCCTCGCTAAAGAGGCCCTCGGGGAGGGCCGAACCATCACAACACCACCCAAAACGGAGGTTGGCATGACTCGGACCGACGTCATGGCCTCGAGCAGGCCACTGACACCAGATGTAGCGCGCAAGACGAGGCGGAAGCTGGTGAGCCTCCCGATCCTCATGGTGATGGGCCTGGCGCTCCTCGCCCCCACCTCGGCCTTCGCCGCGGAAGAAACCTCGGGCTACGGCCAGACGCCGACGACGCCGACGACGAACACGACGCCGACGACGCCCGCCACCACGCCGACCACCGGCACCTCGCCGGAATCGGCTGAAAAAGCACCGGCGGAAACCACCCCGGCGAAATCGCCCGAACCCACCACGAGCTCGAGCCCGGCCAAAGAAGAAGCGAAAACGCTTCCCTTCACCGGCTTCGACCTGCGCTGGAGCTTCGCGATCGGCCTCGCGCTGATGATCGCCGGCTTCTCGATCGTCGGCGTGCAGCGCCGCCGCTCGGAGCGTTAGAACAGCCCCACAGAACCACCTTCAGAGCCGTCGGCCCTCGGGTCGGCGGCTCTTTTTTTTGCTCCGAGCCGGGGTGCGTCCTGTGATCGAACTGTGCTAGCGTCGAGTGGGTTGCATCACGCAACTGGATCATAAATATTAATAAGGAGGATCACCATGGCGCAGCACACCGCGCGTACGCAGGGGCGGGAGGTGGTCGTCGTCGAGGCGGCCAGGACGCCGATCGGACGCGGCCACAGCGCCAAGGGGATCTTCCGCGAGGTGCACCCGAACGAGCTTCTGGGCACCTCCTACAGGGCAGTCATAGAGCGGGCCGGGATCGCGCCCGAGCTGGTCGAGGACGTGGTCGCGGGCTGCGTGTCGCAGGTCGGTGAGCAGTCGAACAACATCGCCCGCAACGCCTGGCTGCAGGCGGGCCTCCCGGTCGGCACCCCTGCCACCACCGTCGATCGTCAGTGCGGCTCCGGCCAGCAGGCTGTGAGCTTCGCCGCCGGCCTGATCGCGGCCGGCATCCACGACGTGATGATCGGCGCCGGCGTGGAGCACATGGGCCACGTGCCGATGGGGTCCAACGTCGCGAACGCGGAGCTGGGGACGCCCTTCCCGAAGGAGCTGATGGACCGCTACGAGCTGATCCCGCAAGGTCTCTCCGCCGAGCTGATCGCCGAGCGCTGGGAGATCCCGCGCTCCGAGCAGGACGAGCTCGGCCTGCGCTCGCACCAGCGCGCCGCGCGCGCGAGGAGCGAGGGCCGCTTCGACAGGGAGCTGATCCCGATGGAGATCGGCGGCGAGACGATCGCGGCCGACCAGGGCATCCGCTTCGACACCTCGATCGAGCAGCTCGCGGCGCTGAAGCCGGCGTTCAAGCAGGACGGCACGGTCACCGCGGGCAACAGCTCGCAGATCTCCGACGGCGCCGCCGCCGTGCTGCTGATGGCGCGCGAGAAGGCCGACGAGCTGGGGCTCGCGCCGCGGGCGCGGATCTTCGACGCGACCACCGTCGGCGTCGACCCCGTGATCATGCTGACGGGGCCGATCCCGGCCACGCAGCGGCTGCTCGAGCGCAACGGCATGACGATCGGCGACCTCGACCTGATCGAGATCAACGAGGCCTTCGCGTCGGTCGTCTGCGCCTGGCGCCGGGAGCTCGAACCCGACATGGACCGGGTCAACGTCAACGGCGGCGCGCTCGCGCTCGGCCACCCGCTCGGGTCCTCCGGCGCACGGCTGATCACGACGCTCCTGCACGAGCTCGAGCGCAGCGACTCCGAGCTGGGGCTGGTCACGATGTGCACCGCCGGCGGGACCGGGACGGGCACGATCCTGCAGCGGGTCTAGGCGGCCCCCGCGCGCCGGCCTCGGCGCCGAGGCGGCTACGATGCCGCGAGGAGGGTGACCCTGGGGGCAAGCGGACAAGCGGTGGACCACGAGGTCGTCGTCATCGGCGCCGGCTTCTCGGGCATCGGGGCGGCGATCAAGCTCGACCGCGCCGGGTTCCGGGACTTCGTCGTGCTCGACGAAGCCGACGGCGTCGGCGGGACCTGGCACTGGAACACCTACCCGGGCGTGGCGGTGGACATCCCGTCCTTCAGCTACCAGTTCTCCTTCGAGAAGCGCAGCGACTGGTCGCGGGTCTACGCGCCGGGGCGCGAGCTGAAGGCCTACGCCGAGCACTGCACCGACAAGTACGGCGTGCGCGACCGCATCCGCCTCGGAACGAAGGTGACCGGGGCGAGCTTCGACGAGGACGCGAACACCTGGACGATCGAGACCGACGGCGGCGCGATCACGGCCCGCTACGTGATCGTGGCAACGGGGGTGTTCAGCCAGCCGAAGCTGCCGGACATCCCCGGCGTCGAGAGCTTCGAGGGCCCGGCGCTGCACACGGCGCGCTGGGACCACTCGGTCGAGCTGCGCGGCAAGCGCGTCGGCGTGGTCGGCACCGGTGCCTCGGCGATCCAGGTGATCCCGGCGATCGCGCCCGAGGTCGAGCAGCTGACGGTCTTCCAGCGCACGCCGATCTGGTGCCTTCCGAAGCTCGACAAACCGCTGAGCGCGCGGGCGCGCTCAGTGCTGCGCTGGGTGCCCGGCGCGATGCTCGCGGCGCGCTGGCTGAGCCAGGCGTTCGTCGAGCTGACGTTCGTGCTGGTCGCGCACTTCGCGGGCAGGTTCCCCTTCCTCCCCGCCCGCGGCGAAGCAGAAGCGCACAAGCTGCTGGAGAGCGTCCAGGACCCGAGGATCCGCGAGGAGCTGACACCGGAGTACCGGCTCGGCTGCAAGCGCCCGAGCTTCTCCAACGAGTACATCCGCTCGTTCAACCGCGAGAACGTGCGGCTCGAGACGACGGCGATCGACGCCGTCGTGCCGGGCGGGGTGCGGACCGCCGACGGCGCCGAGCACGAGCTCGACGTGCTCGTGCTCGCGACCGGCTTCAAGGTCTTCGACAAGGGCAACATGCCGCCGTTCCCGGTCCGGGGCGCGGCGGGCCTCGACCTCGCAGACTGGTGGGATGAGAACCGCCAGCAGGCCTACGAGGGCGTGAGCGTGCCGGGCTTCCCGAACTGGTTCTCGATCCTCGGCCCCTACGGATTCAACGGGCAGTCCTACTTCGGCCTGATCGAGACCCAGATGCGCCACATCGTCCGCTGCCTGGAGCGCGCTCGCAGCGAGCAGGCCGTGCGCGTGGAGATCCGCCCGGAGGCCAACCAGCGCTACTTCGAATCGGTCCTCGCCCGCCGCGGCAACCAGGTCTTCTTCACGGGCTCCTGCGCCACATCCAACAGCTACTACTTCGACAAGCACGGCGACGTCCCGTTCCGGCCCAGCCTCACGCTCGAGGCGGCCTGGCGCAGCGCACGCTTCGACCTCGACGACTACGCGTTCGCGGGCTGAGCCGCCGGGCGCGCCTCCAGCGCCTCGCCGGCGCCGGCGGCCTGGAAGCCGAACCCGTCCGGGTCGGTGAACGCCGCGGCGTCGCCGCGCATGACGATCCGGTGCGAGCCCGTGCCCTCCGGCTGGACGCCCGCGTCCTTCGCCAGCGCACCGTGCCGGTAGAGCGCCAGCTTGACCGCCGACGGCGGCGCGGCGAACTCGGTGTAGCGGCCGCCGAAGCTCTTGGCGACATCGAAGCCGTGCTCGGCGTAGAAGCGCTTGCTCGCGGCCACGTCGGCGGCGCCCAGCAGTAGGACGATGTCGTCGATCTCGCGGGTCGCCGGCCCCGAGTTCCTGCGCTTGGAGGTGGCCACCTTCCAGATCGTGCCGTCGGGCGCGCTCACGACGCCGCCGCAGCCCCAGAGGTTCTTCTTCAGCGGCTTCAGCTCGCTCGCGCCGGCCTCGAGGGCCGAGGCGAGCAGCGCCTCGACGTCTGCGGGCTGGGAGACGATCAACGAGAGCGTAAAGCCGCGGAAGCCGCTGGTCGGCGCCTGCGAGGGACGCAGCTCGAGCTGCGGCGCGCCGAGTCCGAACGCGGCCGCGTAGAAGGACTCGGCGGCCGTCGGGTCGGACACCTCGAGTGCGATGGACGAGATGGAGGTCATGAGGTTCTCCTTGTGGTGGTCGAGGGACGGAACGGCCGTGCTGTGGATCGCCGGCTGCCGTTTCATGGCGGTGCGCTATATTGGTAGCACATTATCATGGTGGCCGTCAACTATTTGATTCGACCAGCGAATCTGAGAGACTGCTCAGGCGATGTCCTCACCGACTCCGACCGGCGCGCCCGTGGTTGAGTACGCCGGCCAGCTCCTCTTCCGCCTCTGGCGGGCGTCCCACACGCGGACCGCGGAAGCCTTCGAGGCGATCGGGCTCACGCCCGCGCTGTTCGCGCTGCTCAACGTGCTCGGCGCGCGCGAGGGCGCGATCCAGCAGCAGCTGAGCACCGACATGGGGATCGACCCGAGCGCGATGGTCACGCTGATCGACGAACTGGAAACCGCGGGGCTCGCCGAGCGCCGCCGGCGCCCCAACGACCGCCGCGCCTGGGAAGTCACGATCACGCCGCAAGGCCGCAAGACGCTCGCGAAGGCCAAGCGGGCTGCGCTGAAGGTGGAAGACGAGGTGCTCGGCGCCCTGGGCGCCGGCGAACGCGATCAGCTGAAGGCGCTGCTCCGGCGGGCGCTCGACTCGGCGCCGAGCCAGACTCCCTGGCGGGCCGAGGAGGAAGGTTGAAGCGCGCCGTGTTGTTCAGGCGTCCGTGAGGGCTCGCTCGATGAAGCCTGCCTTGGCGGCGGTGTAGGCCTCTCGATCGTCGCGGTGCTCTGCCGCGAGCTCTCGCTTGAGTCGTTCGTACGCTCGGGCGAGCGTGTCGTCGGCACGCAGCGCGTCCCGGAACGCCAGCTCGTCCTCGAAGCGGCGCGAGCCGGTCGGGACCAGGTGGAGGTGGTGCGTGCGGTGGGCCGGGCTCGGCTTGCAGAACCAGTGCATCTCGTCCGGCCGGTAGGGCGCGTAGCTGTATCCGAGCGCTTCGAGGCGCTCGAAGCACGCGCGCGAGGCGTCGAGGCTCTCGACCCCCGCGAGGATGTCGATGACGGGCTTCGCAGCGAGGCCCGGGACGGCGGTGCTGCCGACGTGGTGGACGGCGCCTGTGAGCCATGGGGCGATCGCTTCTTCCAGCAGCGCTCGCTCCCGCTCGAAGCGCTGCGGCCAGCCGGGGTCGGCCGGGACGATCTCGATCGGCGCGTCGTCGCTCACGCCTGGAGTATCGATGCGGATGAGAGGACTCGAACCTCCACCTGGTTGCCCAGACACGGACCTGAACCGTGCGCGTCTACCAATTCCGCCACATCCGCGTGCGGGCAGCGAAGATATCGCACCGGGAGACGGGGGCTGCGCGGCGGGCCCGGCAGTCGCGCTCAGCACGGTCCCGTCGGCGTCCGCGGCGCCCCGGGGCCGTTGGGTGGCTTCCGATTGCCGCCTCTGCTAGCGTCGATCCCCGTCCCGAGCGCGCCGCTATCGTCTAGGGGACTAGGACGCCGCCCTCTCATGGCGGAAACCGGGGTTCGAATCCCCGTAGCGGTACTGGACAAAGGCCCTGGTTCGCAGGGCCTTTTGTTTGCCCTGACCCTGGTGTAGGTCGCGGTCCTGGATCTGGTCGGACCCCGGCGAGATGCGGGGCCGTAGGGGGAGCGAAACGCCGTGACCCTGTGGGCTGCCGCCTCGGCGCGGGCCACGACGCGGCGCGAGTCGGATTCATAGAGTGCGCAGCCGGATGCAGCCGTTGCCGGCCTATCGCAATCAGCCGCCGGAGTTCTGGGCGATGGTCAAGCTTGTGTCGCAGCTGCTCGGCTATTCAGTGCGCAAGACCAAGGCGAGGCCCTCGGGCGGCGTCAAGACGTACAGCGCGAGGGAGATCGCAGACGCCTTGGCTCGGCGCGGCCTTGACTCGGGTGGCCATGAGCACACGATCGAGCTCGTGGCCCGCTACTCCGTGGATCGCGCCGGCTTGATGGAAACGTCCGTACGTCCGAACCTGATGGACCGCGAAGAAGCCCGTGAACTGTTTGCGAACGTCGAGGCCGCACACAACCCACCAGCCGAGCTGATCTCGATGAACAAGCAGAAGGGCCCCAAGCGCCACGAGGCGTATCTCGCCTCGATCGTCAACATCTTGACGTGGCGTGCCCTGATCGACGCTCACGGGCGAGCCAAGTTCGATCACGCGCCGATCGGCCCGCTGACCTTCTCGAGGGACGGGATGCCCCTCCGAACACTGTTTCGATGGATGGACGGCGCGTACCCGACGCTCAACCATCCGCACGCGGCCTGGGAGGTCAAGGAGTACTACGGCACGACCACATTTGGCAGCCGCGTTGCGGACGGCGTGTACGAGACCGCGCTCGACGGCTACGAGCTCAACGACCTACGTGACGTCGGCGTGAACGTCGAGCACTACCTGTTCCTCGATGACCGCTGGACCTGGTGGGTGAAGGGGAAATCGTACGTTTGCCGCGTAGTCGACATGTTGCACATCGGGTTGCTGGACGGCGCGTACTTCGGGCGGGAGGTCATGAGCCAGTGGCCGGCCGTGGTGGCTTCGTGGCCTGAGCCATCACCAGGAGAGTAGGAGCCTGTCGGCGACCTGTTCGAGGGCCATGTCCTCGCCCGCCATCTGGAAGCGACGCAGCATGCAGCCGCCCCGCTCGATGATCAGCTCGCGTGCGAACAAGCCATCGGGGATACCAAGGTCGATGAGCTTCTCGCCGGACTTGCGCCAGCCGTCAACCGACACCGCAACCGCCGCACCGCGCTCGACCGCTTGCGAGGTGGCCTCCCAAAGCTTGCTCAGCTGGAAGTCCTGGGCACCGTAGAGGATGGATTGCCCGTGCAAGTACGGAGGATCGCAATAGACGAGGTCCCCGGCGCCGGCTTTCGCCACGGTCTCAGCGAAGTCCTGGCAAACGAACTCGGTCCCGCTCAGGCGCTCGGTCCAGTCCTCCATTCGTATTTGCAATGTCTCAGCCGTGATCGGGCGGTGCGGTCCCATCGGAGTGCTGATCTGCCCGTTGCGCGTAAAGCGCATCACGCCGCCGTAGCACGTCCTGCTGATGACCATGAGGTCCAGCGGATTGGGTTCGGCGTTGTAGCGGTCGCGCACCGCCATGTACGCATCGCGGCCGTTGGCGGCGACATCGTCTCTCCACCGCCGGTAGTGCTCGACCACTTCTTCAGGCGCGCTCTGGACAAGCTGCAGCAACGCGACAAGCATCGGGAGCGTGTCGCCGGCCACCGCGCGCTCTGGCCGGAGAGTCGCCAAGATTGCTCCCGTTCCGACGAACGGCTCGTAGTAAGTCCCGAACTCGTCCGGCAGATAGTGGGCGATCACCTCGGCGTAGCGGTGCTTGTTCCCGACCCACTTGAGGAGCTGGCCACGGGGGCGCGTCCGGAGAGAGGCGCGGTCGCGAACGTCGGGGAACATCTCGGTTTGGATCGCTGCCATCGCCCGACGATCGTTTCATGCTGGTCGGCGTCATGGCGTCGCCTCCGAGGGCGTTGCGGCGTCGTCGAGCCGACCCTCTCGTAGCCCTCTCATCATTCACCCGGGCGCCGCTGCCCCTCCCCTGCGCGTCGAGCCGCCCCAGCACGAGGAGGCCGGCGGCGAGAGACGTCGAGCACCACGAGATCGATGGCGCCGGCGAGACGATGCCTGCGCGCCCGATCCTGCGCCGCTATCGGAACGGCCGGCGAAACAGCGCGACAGTAGTCTGCCCCTGTGGATCTCGAACTGTCGGGCAAGGTCGCTGTCGTGACGGGGGCGAGCAAGGGAATCGGGCGCGCGATCGTGGAGGCCTTGGTCGCAGAGGAGGCCACGGTGGTCGCGGGAGCGCGTCACGTCGAGGATCTGGAGGCGATCGAGGGCGTCACCGCCGTCGTCGTCGACCTCGCCGACCCTGAGGGCCCCGCGAGGTTGGTCGCTCGAGCTGTCGACGCCTTCGGCCGGGTGGACGTGCTGGTGAACAACGTCGGCGCCGCGCGCGTTCGACTCGATGGCTTCCTGAGCCTCAGCGACGCCGATTTCGAGGCCTCGCTCGAGCTGAACTTCTACGCCGCGCTGCGTGCGACCCGGGCGGCCGTCGCGGACATGACCAAGCGCCAGGAAGGCGTCGTCGTCAACGTGGCGTCCGTGAACTCGTTCTTCGAGCCGGACGGCGGAGTGATCGACTACGGGGCCGCCAAGGCGGCGCTCGTCAACCTGTCCAAGTCGCTCTCGCAAGAGCTCGGACCGGCTGGGATTCGCATCACGAACGTCTCCCCCGGTCCCGTCGCGACCGACCTCTGGCTGGGCAAGGAGGGAGTCGCGGCCACCGTCGGAAGCGCGACCGGAGCGGGTGCCGACGCCGTGCGCGATCAGATGGCTGCGAGCATGCCGACCGGCAGGTTCACCACACCAGCCGAAGTGGCGGCGATCGTGGCGCTCCTGGCATCGCCGCGGATGGCGAACGTGACCGGGGCCAACTGGGTCATCGACGGCGGCCTGGTCAAGACCGTCTAGCAGCGTCTCGTCGCCGGCGGGCGGCGACCAGCCGGCCCGGGCTGCTTCCGCGCGTCTCGCGTCAGGCGCGAGCCCCGCGCCGGTCCTTGGCCTTCCACCCCAGCGCGGGAGCCACCTCCCGCGCAATCGTCTCGAGCAGGTGTGCGTTGTAGTCCACGCCGAGCTGGTTGGGCACGGTCAGCAGCACCGTGTCCGCCGCCTGCACAGCCCGGTCCTGCGCCAGCTCTCGGGCGATCACGTCGGGCTCGCCCGTGTACGTGCGCCCGAAACGCGAGGTGTGCCCGTCGAGGTGGCCGACCTGGTCGCGGTTCTCGTCGCGGCCGAAATACCGGCGATCGAGGTCGGTCGTGATCGGGATCACGCTGCGGCTCACCGACACGCGCGGCGTGCGCGGCCAGCCCGCCTCCCGCCAGGACTCGTGGTACGCCTCGATCTGCTCAGCTTGGAGCTCGTCGAACGGCACGCCGGTGTCTTCCAGCAGCAACGTCGAGCTCATCAGGTTCATCCCCTGCTGGGCCACCCACCGGGCCGACTCGCGACCGCCGGCACCCCACCAGATGCGCTCGGAGAGCCCCTCAGCCTGCGGCTGGACCGGCAGCAGCCCCGTCATCCCGGTGTGGGCCGGATCGGCATGCGCTGCTCCCTCCCCTGCGATCGCCCGGCGGAACTGCTCGGTGTGCGCGCGGGCGAGGTCCGCGCCCGCCTCCCCTTGGGCCTCGGGGAACCCGAACGCTTCCGGGCCGTCCGTCACCGGCTCGGGCGAGCCGCGGCTGATCCCGAGCTGCAGCCGTCCGCCGGAGATCAGGTCGGCGGCCGCCGCGTCTTCGGCCATGTACAGGGGGTTCTCGTAGCGCATGTCGATCACGGCCGTCCCGAGCTCGATCGTGCTGGTGCGCGCGCCCATCGCGGCCAGCAAGGGGAACGGCGAGGAGAGCTGCGCCGCGAAGTGGTGCACGCGGACGAAGGCCCCGTCGATCCCGATCTCCTCTGCGGCCTGCGCCAGCTCGATCGTCTGGACCAGGGCGTCTTTCGCCGTCAACGTCCGCGACCATTGCGCGCGCTGCCAATGACCGAAGCTCAGAAACCCGAGCCGCAGATCTTCGCGGGACTCACTCACGGGGCTGTCACATTGGCACAGACGTGCTCGACCCGACCGCTCGGTCTCAGGCGCCGGTCGGCTCTATCCCGAAGCCGGCTGTCAGGCCGATCAGACGAGACGCTCTACGGCACCCACGTCTCCGCCAGTGGGGTCACCTGCAGCTCATGGGTCGCGGCCCGGGTTCCCTGGCCGGCGAGGAACCGGACTGCATCCGCGATCTCGCCGGCATCGGCGAGGGTCTCCGGCGCGACGCCCTCGCGGGGCGCTCCGCTCACAGGCTGGATGCCCGCGTCGACGATCAGCAGCGCCACCTGGATGCCACGGGGACGCAACTCGAGCGCCGCGGCTTGCGTGATCGCGCGGACCCCGAACGCCCCCGCCGCCCAGAGGCCCCGGCCGGGCATGGCGCGCCGCGAGGAGCCTCCCGTCACCTGGACGATCGTCGCGGCGCCGCCCTGAGCGGTGAGGAAGCTTCCTGCGGCGGAGAGGAACGCGAACGCGGAGCGGGCCGGCGCAATGGCCCAGGAGTCGAAGGCGTCCGCGCTCGCCTCGGCGATCGGGCCACCGCCGAATGGACCGCTGCGAGTCCCCCCGTATGCGGAGGCGGCGTTGACCACGAGGTCGATTCGGCCGTTGGCCTGCGCGGCTCGGTCCAACGCTCCGGTGACGCTTGCCTGATCGGTCACATCGGCCTCCAATGCGAGCGCTCCGGCGTCCGCGATCTTCTCCAAGGTCGCTGCCGAGCGCGCGACGCCCGCCATCGCCCAGCCGTCGGCGACCAGCGTCTCGATGATCGCGCCGCCGAGGTTGCGTGCGCCGAACACGAGCCCGCTCTTGCCGCCCTGCTCCTGGTTGGACATTCGTCCTCCTCTGTCGATGGCACGTGGGTGAATGGTGGCGGAGCCGGGCTCCCGCGCGCAGAGGACGCGTGCTGCACCGGCGAGATGCGCTCAGCATCCCGACCGGCCGGCCGACTACTCCGCCAGCCCCACGGCCCCCAGCGCCTCACCGCGGTCGAGGTACCCCCGGATCCGCGCGACCTTCCCGTCGCGCAGGTCGAACGCCATCCCGAGCGGCGAGTCGACCCGGGCGCCGCTGCCCCTCCCCTGCGCGTCGAGCCGACCCAGGACGAGCAGGCCGGCCGCGTGAGAACGCAGCTCGCCGGGGACGATGCAGAAGTGCTCCCACGCATCGCCCAGGCCGTCGAAGTAGCGCCGGATGCCCTCCGGCCCGACGAAGGCCGTGCCCTCGATCGGGCTCATCGAGGGCAGCCACTCGAAATCGGGCGTCGTGAGCGCCGCGAAGCCCTCGACGTCGCGCGCGTTGAACGCCGCGACGGCGCGGCTCACCAGCTCCTCGTCGTCAGCCATCGGCCTGCGGCTAACGCGCTCGGGCGCCGCTCACCCTTTCTCCCGCACGAGCCGCACCGTCGCTTCGTTGATCGCTTCCTCGTCGAGGGTCCCGCCGATTCCGAGGTGGGGCGTTTCGCGGTGCTTCTTCTTCGGGATGTGGCGGTCCGACCAGACCAGTTTCACCACCAGCGTTTTGCGTTTCCCGAACACTTCGGCGAACGTGAGACGGCCGGATTCGAGCTTGGGTGGCCGCGGCCAGGCGAATTCGAAATCGTTCTGCAGCCCGGTCTGCGAGTCCTCGCCGCACCTGTCTTCGAAGTTCCCGACGAGGCCGTTCACGCCAGTGACTTCCAGATGCAGCGCCGGCGGCTCGAAGGTCATGACCATCTTCGTGTTTTCGAGCTTGGTCTCGCCGCAGTCCTGAGTCGTCGACAGGTCGACCGCCGGCACCGTGCAGGGCGCCGTCGTCGACGGCACGGCGCTGCTGTGACCGGTGGCGGTGCGCACTGTCGAGACGGCGACGGACAGACTCGAGTCGGTCTCCCTGCCGCTTCGGTGGATCAGCACCTCTTTGCCGAAGCGGTCGAACTCCATCGTGGCGCCTTTGCCGCGCAGGTACCTGGTCACGTCCTTGACGGTGCCGTCCTCGGTGTAGAGGCAGGTGCCGGTGTCGCCGGACAGCTGCGATGTGAGCGTGCTCGTGGCCTGTCCTTCGACCACGACGTTGAACGTCGCGCGCTCGGAGGGTTTCGGGAGATGGACGTGGATTTCGGGCACCGGCGGGAACGTCGGCACCGGCGTCGAGGCGGCACCCGCCGGGACGGCGGCCAGGACGCCGAGGATGGCCGCGGCCAGGATCGCCGCGCACGCCGGCCCGCGGAGCCGCCGCCTGTCTTGGAGCTCCATCCGTTCCCCCTTTTCGATGGACGCCATGGCGGGCGCGCGTGCGCCCTCGCGCGCAACATACAGCAGGCTCACCACGCACTCCCAGCGCGCTGGACGGCCTGCCGAGGAGGGGAGGAGACTGGCGTCCGGGTATCGAACGACCCAGTGGCAATTCCGATCGAGGAGGCAGTCGTGATCAAGGAATTCAAGTCATTCCTGCTGAGGGGAAACGTCGTGGACCTGGCCGTCGCTGTGGTCGTCGGCACCGCGTTCACCGCCCTCATCGCGGCGCTCGTGGCCGACCTCCTCACGCCGATCATCGCCGCGATCTTCGGGCAGCACGATTTCTCGACCCTCACCTTCAGCGTCAACGGCAGCGTCTTCCACTACGGCTCCTTCCTGAACGCGCTGATCACGTTCCTGTCCGTCGCGACCGCCGTGTTCTTCTTCGTGGTGGTGCCGGTCAACGCGTTGATGCGCAGGCGCAGGACCGAGACGGACGTGGGTTCCGAAACGCGGCCGTGCACCGAATGCCTGAGCGAGATCCCGGTGCTCGCGCACAAGTGCGCGTTCTGCACCGCGCCCCAGCAGCCGGTGAGCGCCTAGCCGCCGGGGAGACGGACTGCGAGAACCCGTGCCTCGCCCGCGGACTCCTCATCCGCGAGCGAGGCTCGCACGTCGGGAGGCAGCGCGGGGATCCCGAAGCCCGAGAGATCGCCCTCGTGCGCGTCGCGCTCGGCCACGAACACGAGGCTCTGACGACCGATGAAATCCCAGTTCTGGGCGTAGTCCCCGGCGTAGGCGCGGCACGCACGAACCACGCGGTCCGCGCCGAGCGCGCAATCGCGCGCCGCCGAGCCGTCGCGGCAGATGAACACGACCAGCGGTCGCACCTCACCCCGGTAGCGAGCCGTGTGCAGGCTCCACCCCGCGAGGAAGTGGTCCCAGCGCTCGAGCTTCGCGATCCAGGAGGGGCGTCCCGCCCGGTCGTCGCGCTCGATCAGCACGTCGACCTGCTGCCCGCCGGGCAGCCGCATGCAGACGGTCGCGTCGGGACGCAGCGTCTCGAAGCGATCCGCCTCCGCTCCGCCCTTCAGGAAGTCATGCGGCACGCGCCCGCCGGGGAGCCGCAGGTCGGCCGGCGCGAACGGGCGGCCGGGCCCGCGCGGCGGCACCAGCACCGATCCCGCCCGCCCCCGCGGCGTCGCCACTGCGCAGCACACGGCGAGGGCGAGCGCCCAGCCGGCCACGTGCAGCTCGTGGCGAACGCGCCCCAGCTCCTCGCCGGGCGGCCCGGGCCCGCGGGCGAGCTCGACGCCGCGTGCTTCGAGCGCCGCGATGCCGGCCCCCGACAGTGAGCAGCACATCGGCACGCCGCCGCCGTCGCGGCGATGGAACTGGAGGCGGTCCACGAGCCCGCCGTCGGCGAGCCGCTTCAGCCGCCGCTGCGTCGTCGTCGCCGCGCGCCCGGGAGCGACGCGGCGGTGGATCTGGCTCGTCAGCAGGTGCTCGAAGGCGCCGAGCAGGGTGAGCACCTCGACGTCGCCCGCATCCAGCTCCACCGCCACCGGGGCTCCGCGCCGCGCCACGGGTCGCGCCGAGCGCGCCCGGTCGAGGTCGACGAGCTCGCGGTAGCTCTCCGCGGGAGCGGCGGGCGCAGGCGCGGGTCGCGCCGACGGACACAGCAACGCAGGAAGGGGGCCACGGGCGCCCGCAGCGGAACCACCGTCCTCCTCCGATCCTCCAGATCCTCCTTTTCCCTCGCTCTCCCAGTGCGCTTGGCGCAGGTCCGTCAGGCGGCGCCCGCCGCGCGCGGCCTGCTCCGCGGCCAGCTCGGCGATGCGCCCGGGCTCGACCCGCATCGGCAGCGTCTCGGCGAGGAACGCGGGCGCCCGCCCCGCCGTCGTGACCCAGCTCACGATCGCGTGATGGCGCGGGAGGCGCAGGCGCACGTCGGGACGCGCGAGCGTCGACAGCCGCTCGATCCCGGGGCGCACCGTGTCGGAGAACTCGGCCATCGCCAGCTCGGCCGAGGCGCGCGCGTCCTGCGCCGAGGCGGTCGCGAAGCAGACGCGGTGCGCGAACAGGGCGTCGAGCTGCGCGCGCACCTCGCGGTCGGTCCACTGCGCGTCGGTCTGCCAGCACGCGACCGTCTCGAGCCCCGCCGAGCGCTTCAGCGCGATCGTCTCCGCGAAGCCCCGGTTCAGCACCAGCGGCGCCTCGTCCACCTTCAGCGCCACCGCCATGCGCTCGGCGGCCGGCACGAGATCCTGCTGGCGCGCGAGCGCCGCGTCGAGCATCCCGACCAGCAGCTGCATCAGCACCGAGGTGTTGCCCGCGCCCATCGAGCCGAGCGCGCCCTTCACGACGAGCACCTCCGCGCCTGCGATCACGCGGTCGAAGTCGACCCGCAGCGACTCGTTGAGCAGCACGCGCTTGATCGACGGCGAGTTCAGCAGCCGGGCCAGCTTGTTCACCGGCGCGTCGAGCTTGGCGGTCGTGGCGCTTCTCGCGTCCGCCAGCTGAGCGGTGAGCTCCGCGGTGAAGAAGGCGCTGATCTCCTTCAGCTCCGGCAGCGCGCGAACGGCGGCGCCGACGGTGCGCCTGTAGGCGTAGCCCTCCTCCCCCACCGACAGCAGCCGTGCGGCGTCCCAGAGCGTGCTCGCGGGGTCGTGGGCGAGCACGGCGATGACCGCGTTGCGCAGATACCGATCGGAGCTCGCCCGGATGTCCGCGTCGGTGAAGAGGTTCTTCAGGGCGCCCACGACGTAGTCGGCGATCACATCGGCCGGGGCGTCCACCCGCAGGGGGTTGAAGCCGCACCTCGGATCGGCGAAGTCGAGCAGCGTGCACGTGCGGCCGCGGGGCACGGCGCTGAGCGCCGCCTCGGCGGCGTCGCCCTTGGGGTCGAGCACGATCACCGCGCAGCGCTCGCGGCGCAGGTCCTCGGCGACGGTCGCCACCAGGAAGCTCGACTTGCCCTGATCGACGGTGCCGGGCACGGCGACGTTCTGGCGGCGCAGCTCCACGTCGATCGTGACCGGCCCCAGCGCGTCACGCAGCATGCCCTCCCCCGCCCGGCGCACCCCGGGGGGCGCCGGAGCGAGTGGCAGCGAGCCACGCGCGAGCGGCACCGCGGCGAACTCGACGCTCGGGAGCTGCCAGAGCTCGGCCAGCTCCGGCGGCGAGAAGACCTCGCGCGAGAGCCCCGGCAGCGGGTTCCCCTCACCGCGTCGCAGCCGCCGCCGGAACAGCCCGAGCCGTCCCTGGCGCAGCGGCGAGCCCCGCTCGACGAGCCGGTTCTCCGCGCGGCGGGCGCGCAGCGCGCCGCCGATTCGCTCGGCGTCCTGTCTGCTCGCCGCCAGCACCCGCACGTCGGCGAAGAAGAGAGCCCGGTGCTGGACCTCCAGGCCGCCTCGCAGCTCCGCCTCCGTGAGCAGCGAGCGCTCCCGCGCGAGCTCCCGCTCGCGGCGCCTGAACAGCGCCCTCGCGAGGTGTTCGACCGCGCCCGGCGCCGGCGTGAGCGCGAGCTGCACGACGGCCGGCCCGCGGCCTGCCGCCATCGCGCGCAGCAGGTCGTCCATCGCGGGCCGCGGGTCACGGTCGAACCGTCCGGGGGTCGCGGTGGGGCGGATGAAGCCCGCGTGCTTCTTCAGCCTGAGCAGCACCGGCGGCGGCTCTGCGTCATCTTCGTGCTCGGCGACGCGCACGTTCGGGTAGGCGACCTGCAACGCCGCCCGCGCCGCCGCGACCCGGCCCGGGCGGCAGCTGAGCGCCAGCCATGCCTCTCCCCCCTCCCCGAACCACGCCTCCAGCGCGGCCGAGGGCTGCCCGCGCACCAGGCGCCGCCACCAGCGCTCGACGAGCGCGGCGTGGAGCGCCGCGTACATCCGCGCGAGCGCCTCCGGGGCCGCGTGGTCGGTTCGGTAGGGAACGATCCTCTGGCGCACGTAGATGCGGCGGCGCCTGGCCAGCAGGCGCAGCGCCGTCAGTGCGAGCGCTCCCACCAGGGCGGCGAGGAGCGTGGCCCTGAGCGTCTGACCGAGCCAGCCGGGCAGGTCGCTTCCGAGGCCGCTCGGCGCGGCCGGGAGATGGGGTGCGCCGTTTGCGCGGAGGCCGCCGCTCGCACGGAGCGTTCGCCCGATGGAGCCCTCGAAGAGGGAGATGAGGAACCGGACCGTGAGCAGGGCCGCCACCAGTGCGGCCGCGCGCCAGAGGAGCGCACGCAGCATGAGTGCGGCTCCGACGAGCGCGCGGCGGCCGTGACGGCGGCCTCGGGAGCGACCACGGCCTTCGCCGCCCGCTCACGGAGGGGCGGTGAGGTCGAGAACCAAACCAGCCCACCCGCGCCCGTCCCGTCGGGGGTTCGACTGGACCGGGGGTCCGCGGTGGGATCCGCGGGCCGAGTCCGCATCCGTGTGAGGGCGGTCCCGCCGATCGCCTCAAGGGCAGACGTCGAGGGGTGCGGCACTCGACAGGCGGTCGTGGCCCCGGGCGTGGGCGGACGGCCCAGCGACACCCGCCCCTCGGTGCTGTCGTAAGCGTTGGCAGTGACCGGACGGCCGTCGCGAGGGCGCGACGTCGGACCCGAGCGAGCAGTGTCCGGCGCACGGTCAGGCTGTCCGGCGCCGCAACGTCACAGCGCCGAGCGCCAGGGCGGCGAACGTGAAGCCGAGGACGGCCAGGACGTCTGCGGCCCAGGCGCCGCCGAGCGCGGCCGGACGTGTCGCGAGCGCCAGCGCTTCGTAGGCGTACGTGAGCGGCAGGAGCCAGGAGACGGCGTGCAGCCAGCCCGCCATCTGATCGCGGGCGACGAACAGGCCGCAGAGAAGCAGCTGGGGGAAGATCAGCGCCGGCATGAACTGCACCACCTGGAACTCCGTACGCGCGAAGGCGCTGACGAAGAGGCCGAGCGCCATCCCCAGGATCGCGTTCGCGACGGCCAGCAGGCCGATCAGCCACGCGCCGTGGGCGGCGTCGAGCCCGAGCACCGCGAACCCGACCGTACAGACGATCACGGCCTGGACCGCGGCGAGCGCCCCGAAGGCGACGCCGTAGCCGAACAGGATGTCGGCCTTCCCGATCGGCAGCGTCATCAGCCGCTCGAGCGTTCCCGTCGTCCGCTCGCGGAGCATCGCGATCGAGGTGACCAGGAACATCACGATGAACGGGAACAGCCCGCACAGCGGAGCGCCGATGCTCTGGAAGGTGTGCGGCTGGCCTTCGAAGACGAAGTAGAGGAGCGTCAGAAGCAGCGCCGGGACCCCCATCATCAGCGCGATCGTGCGCGGGTCGCGGCGGATCTGCCACAGCACGCGACGCGCCGTGGCGAGGGTCGCGCGGACGTTCACGACGGTTCCGCGCCGCCGGTCTGCGGGCGCTCGCGCTCGGCGCGCTCGATCACGCGCAGGAAAGCGTGCGCGAGGTCCTCGCTGCCGGTCTCGCGGCGAAGCTCCGCCGGCGTGACGTGCTCCAGCAGGGCTCCGTCGCGCATCAGCAGCAGCGATTCGCATTCCCCCGCCTCGTCCATCACGTGGCTGGAAACGAGCAGCGTCTTGCCGGCGGCGGCGAGGCCGTGGAAGGTGTGCCACAGTTCGGCGCGCAGCACCGGATCGAGCCCGACCGTCGGCTCGTCGAGGACGAGCAGCTCCGGCTCGCCGAGGAGGGCCGTCGCGAGCGAGACGCGGGAGCGCTCGCCGCCCGAGAGAGCGTCCACGACCTCCCGCCCCCGGCCCGCGAGCCCCACGGTGCGCATGACCTCCTCGATCCGCTCGCGCGGGGCGCCGAGAAGCGCCGCGAAGTAGCGGAGGTTCTCCTCGATCGAGATGTCGGCGTAGACCGAGGGCGCCTGGGTGACATAGGCGACCCGATCCCGGAGCGCCGGGGAGCCCGCCCGGCTGCCGAGCACCTCGATGCTCCCGCCGGCCACGATCTGGACGCCGACGATCGATCGCATCAGCGTCGTCTTGCCGCACCCGCTCGGCCCGAGCAGCCCCGTGACCGCCCCCTGCGGCACCTCCAGGGAGACGCCGTGCAGCACCTCGCGGTGCCCCCTGCGCACCCGCAGCTCCTGCACGCGGATCGCGGCCGCCGCCACGCCGCGAGTATATGGGCCGCTCCGCAGGCCGCTCCACCTATGCCGGCTCGTAGACGAGGCCTTCGCGCGCCAGCTCGATCTCGCCCTCGAACTGCTGTGCCGCGAGGCGGAGGGGCTCCTCCCCCGAGTCCGGGAGCAGGTGGGTCAGCAGCAGGTGGGACGCTCCCGCGCGGCTGATCCCGAGAGGGTCAGGCGGGCTCGGGCAGCTCGCTCAGCACCGGCTCCGCGGGTTCCAAGGGCCGCGGCGTCGCGCCGGCGGAGATCGCCGATGCGACTTCCTCGATCACCCGCTCCGAGCGTCGCCAGCCGACGACCCGCCAGGCCGCGGCGCCGGCTGCGTCGTCGAGGCGCCGGGCGCGCACGAGCCAGGGGCGCCCGAGCAGTGCGCGGCCGAGGATCGCCGCGGCGATCAGGATCCCAAGCAGGATCAGCTCGATGCCGAACAGGAGCAGCGGAATCACCACCACCAACGCCACGATCGTCCCCACGACAAGCGCGAGCCAGAGCACGAAGCTCTCGTCCGGGCCGTCGGGCGCGAGCCATTCGAACCCGCCTTCGAGGCTTCCTTTGCGCCAGCGAGGGATCCTGCGTTCAGTCCAGACTCGCGCCACGCGCCACTGGGTGCCGTCGGGGGCGGTTGCCTCCCGCCCGCCCACGCGCAGCACACGTCCGCGAGGCACGGGCTAGCGCACCGGACCGGAAGGCCCGTGCTCTGAGGGTGAGTCGAGCCGCGGCGGGTTCAGCCGCGGCTGCTGGGCGGTGTCGAGGCTGCCCGCGATCCGTGGCCCGCGATCAGGCACGACCATCGGGAGCCTCCCACTTGCCGGCCGCGCGGACTTCGCGTTCGCGGCGACGCTCCGAGCGGACGAACCCGACAGCGCCCACTGCGCCGAGGAGCAGCAGGAGCCCGAACGAGCCCGCCAGGTCGGGAAGGCCGAGTGCCGTCGCGATCAGCCGCGCGCCGAGGGTGAGCACCACCACCGCCGGCAGCGCCAACCAACCGCGACTCGTCAGCCTCAGACGCCTGTCCACGCCGCCAAGCCTACATATTGGAATCGGTGACGTAGGCTTCGGTCATGGGGTCTCTCCTCGCGGGCACCAGGGGCCGGCTCGGGCTCGCAGGCGTCCTGGCGACACTCGTGCTCGCGCCGCTCGCCGGCTGCGGGTCGGCGCACGAGGAGGCCTCGAAGCACGCGCGGATCGCCGCGGCGCTGCGCAACATCGAACACGACCTCCTCACGGGCCAGGTGAAAGCACCGAGCGCACTTCGAGGGCGGCACGTACTCGGTGTGATCGCGCTCGTCCACGCGCGGGCGCCGCGCGGCGTGAGCGAATCCGAATGGGCCGCCGCGATCGCGCACGACAAGCGGCTGCTGCGCCTCTCAGAGCAAACGCAGCTGATACCTGTGGGAGGCACGCTCGGGCCGATGATCGCGACGCCGGCGAGGATCACGCAGGCGGGAGGGCGCGAGCTGGCTGAGTACGAAGCCGGGAAGCAGGCGGTCGCGGACAGCGGCTGCCTCGCCTGTCACAAGATCGGCGACCAAGGCAACAACGGGCCTGGCCCGGACCTGACAGAAGTAGCCGACCGGCTGCCGAAACCTGCGATCGCGCGGACGCTGGTCAAGCCGGTGGCGCCGATGCCCTCGTTCAAGAACCTGCCCCGGGCGAAGTTCGACGCGATCGTCGCGTTCCTGGCGCAGCTGAAGTAGGCCTGGCTCAGCGGGCGAGTCTCGGCAGGCGAACCAGGCGCGATACCCGCGAGCTGGCGCCCGAGGACGTGCTCGCAAACGCGACCAGCCGCAGCTTGGCGCCGTGGGCGATGCGCGCCCGGGCCATAGGTTGTCGGGCAACTCGATGCGCAGGCGGACCTTGCCCGCCCGCGCGGCGTAGCGGCTGGCGCCCCACGACGGGAACTGGCTACTTTCCCTGGCCCGGCGAAACGGGATCGGCACCCCCTGCACCCGCACGAGGCACGGGCGGTCGACGCGGACGGTCACGAGCACCGACGTGCCGAGGAGGCGGGCCGACCGCAGCGCGAGCTTCGGACCAGGCGAGGCGAGCGGGTCGGGGGCGCCATTCGCGGCGCCGGCGGCGAAGAGGGGTCTGGAGAGGGCTCCCGTGCCAGCGGTCCATGCAACGTGGAGGGCTCCCGTGGCGTCGTATGCCACGGCAGGTCGGCCGGCCTCGGGGGCGAGGCCAGTGAGCGCCTCGGGCGCCCCGAACGGGCCGCCCGGGGGTGCGAGCGCGAGCATCGCGCGTTCGGTGCGACCGCCGTCACGCGCCGTCTTGGGCTGAAGCCAGGCGACGGCGGCGCTCCCGTCGGGCGCCACGGCGAGCGAGGGCACTTCGGCTTCCGAGCCGGCGGGGACGATCGTTTCGCGAAGTTCGCTGCCGTCCGTCGCGCGGCGCTCGACCGCCAGCGCGCCCACGGCCGAGCCGCTCCTCGAGTCGAGAACCGTCAGCGTGTTCCCGGCGGCGTCGGCCGCGGTCGCGACGAGCTCGGGCGATTCGCTCCCGAGCGGGGCGAGGCGAGGCGCCGCGAGAAACGGTGCGCCGAAGGACGCTTGAGACGCGGATTCGATCAGGTGTTCGAAGCCGATCTGCCACTGCGCGATCAGCCGACCACCGCCCGCAGCGAGCTGGAGCTGGTCCTCAGGAAGGCCTTCCCGATTCGGCGTGGAGGGGCCGAGCAGCGTGACCGGCGCGGCGAACGCTCCGCCCGGCCCTGCCTCGGCGACCCCGACGGCGTCGTTGTGCGGCGTTCCTCCCAACAGGGCCCACGCGACCGCGAGTGAGCCGCCGGGCAGCGCCTGCGCCACCGGCCCGTCCGGGAACTCGTCCTCGGGTATCGCTTCGTAGGCGCCGCTCGGGCCGCCGATCGTCTGGGCGGGCCCGATGCTCCCGTCCGGCTGCAGGCGAGCGGCCCTCACGATGAAGCTGGGACCGCTTCGGGGGTCTTCCCCTTCGTAGGTCGGCAGCGGCTTCGGCCCGGCTTCGGCCAGCCACGCGACGACGCCGCTGCCGTCGGGGGCGAGGGCCACGGTCGGCTCGATGCCCCTGACCCCGAGCGGCTCGGCGGGCGCACCCGGCCGGGCGAGCCACAGCGGCGCTTCGCGATACGGGACGCTGTGCGGCGTGCGACCGGCCGGCAGCGCGTAGACCTGGGCGCCCGAGCTCGTCGAGGCCGCCGGGTCGCAGAAAAGGGTCCCCGGCCCCGGGGCGGGGGCGGTGGTGGTGCTCAGCGCCCCGACGGGTCCGAGCAGCGCGATGCGGGCCGCCTGCGGCAGTTCTTCCAGGCGCCGGTGGTGGCCGACCTCTTCCCACGCGATCGTGTCGCCGGCGAGACCGAAGCAGGAGACGTTGTTCGCGACCACGTAGGGCGGGCTGAGGCCGGGAGCGGCAGCCGCGGGCTGTCCCATCAGCGCCAGCGCACACGCGGCGGCGAGCCCGGCGCAGATTCGGGTCAGGCGAACCACACGGGAGGCATCGGCATCGTGGGCCGTGGGCTGGAATGGGCCTGGCCGCCCTCGACTGCTCGCTGATGCGACCCACTGGTTGGACCAGCTGCTAAGCTGCCCGCGCCATGCCACTTGAACAGGCGCACAAGCGCTCCCTTTCCGAAGACGTCTTCGAGCAGCTGCTCGGCGAGATCGCGAGCGGGCGGTTCCCCCCGGCGAGCGCCATCCCCTCAGAGCGTGAGCTGACCTCCGTGTTCGCGGTCAACAGGCACGTCGTCCGCGAGGCGATCAAGCGCCTGGAACAGGTCGGCTTGGTCAAGGGCTCCCAGGGCGGGCGCACGAAGGTGCTCGACTACCGCCACTCGGCTGGACTCGACGTGCTGGCGCTGTTCGCAGAGCACGCCCGCCCCGGGGCGGAGACACTGCCGCTGCTCACGGCGGCGCTCGAGATGCGCGCGGGGATCGGGGCTGACGTGGCCCGGCTCTGCGCCGAGCGCGACGCCAAGGGGGTCGGCGCTGAGCTGCTCGCGATCGCAGGGCGTCTTGCCGAGGTGAGCGGCGACGAGCTGCTCGAGGCCGACCAGCGCTTCTGGCAGCGGATCCTGGACGGGGCGGGGAACCTGGCCTACCAGCTTGCGTTCAACAGCCTGATCCGCGTCGTTCACGCTCGGCGCGATCTGAGCGTCGGCTGGCTCGAAGGCGAGCTGCGCCGCAGCGCCCATCGCCGGCCGATCGCGGCGGCGATCGCCGCCGGCGACCCGGCGGCAGCTGCGGTGGAGGCAAGGGCCGCACTGACACCGCCGCAGGGCGAGCTGCCGGACGGCTTCCGGCTGGACGGAGAGGCTCGCCGATGAGCGCCGGACAGCTGCCCGCGAGCTACCACCGCAAGCTGACATCCAAGCGCTCGGAGCTGACGACGCTGCGCGCCTGCGCACGCGAGTTCATGACGCACTTCTCGCCGCGCGCGGCCCTGGCCGCGATCGCGCTCGCGCTGGCGGCCCGCATCTACGTCGGCGAATGGTCCTGGCACGAGCTGGCCGTACCGCTGGCGCTCGTGGCGGCCCAGCCGTTCGTGGAGTGGCTGATCCACAAATACCTGCTCCACCTCCCCGCATTCGAGCTGCGCGGCCGCCCCGTCGAGCTCTACGGCTCGATCCAGCACCGCAACCACCACCTCGACCCTTCCAACCTCGACAGGGTCCTGCTGAAGCCCGTCGAGATCGTCAGCTTCCTCGTGCAGATCGCCCTTGCGATCGCGCTCGTCACGGGGGTCGTGGCGCTGGCGAGCGGGTGGTCGTTCCTCCCTCTCGCGCTCACAGGGCTCGTCTTCGCCTACGCGGGCCTCTTGCGCTACGAGTGGTCGCACTTCCTGATCCACACGCCCTACGTGCCCCGGACACGTTGGTATCGGACGATCTGGCGCAACCACCGGCTCCATCACTTCAAGCACGAGGGCTACTGGATGGGCGTCAGCTCGAACCTGGGCGACCGGGTGCTCGGAACCAACCCCGATCAGCGCACGATCTCGAAGTCGCCCACGGCCCGCACGCTCGACACCGGAAGCGGCTGAGCCGCGTCCCCCGACGAGGTCGCGTCGGGCGCTAACGCAGCTCCTCGCCGAGATCCGGATTGGGTCTCGCGACGGGATCGGCGTGTAGATCATGGGCGGCGAGTGCAGCCGTGCGGGAGTCGACCGCCGGCTCCTGAGCCGCGAGCGGAGAGAGCTGGAAGTCGCGCACGGCCCGCACGGAGACCACCGACAGCGTGAGCAGCACGGACAGCCCGGCGGCGATGTACAGGGTCGTCGAGATGCCGACCGCGAGCGCGAACGGGCCGACGAGCGCGAGCCCGATCGGGTTCAGCAGGTTGCTCCCGATTTCATCCCAGGAGCTCACGCGCGAGAGCTGGTTCGCCGGCACCTCCCGCTGCAGCGCGGTGAACCACAGCACGTTGAAGACGGTCGCGGTGAGTCCCGCGATCAGGCCGAAGGCGATGATGAGCGCAAGCAGTTCGTGGCGGGCGAGCAGCAGGAGCAGGGCGGGCTCGCCCGCGAGCGTGAGCAGGAACGCCGCGCGCAGCGGATAGCGCGGGTGCCAGCGGAACCCGACGGCGCCGCCCAGCGCGGCACCGACGCCCATCGCGGTGCTGATCGCCGCCCACGCGCCGGCACCGCCGAGGTGCGCTTTCGCGACTTCCGGCCCGAGCACGTCGAGCGGCGCGAATACGACCACGAGGATCAGCGGCAGCGCGGCGACGCTCGTCCACAGCCAGCGGCGACCCGCGAAGGCATGCCAGCCCTCGCGCAGCTCGGCCACCGCGCTGCGGCGCGCGGGGCGGCTCACGTCTGCGAGGCGCATGAGCGCCAGCGACACCGCGCTCACCACGAATGCCGCCGCATCGAACGCGAGGCCCCAGCCGGAGCCGGCCGCGACGACGACGATCCCGCCGAGCGCCGGGCCGACGACCGTGGAGAGGTTTTCCGCGACCCCCATCAGGCTGTTGGCTTCCTGCAGATCCTCGGCCTCGACCAGCTCCGGCACGATCCCCGTCGAGGCCGGGCCGAAGAACGCGCGCGCCGCGCCGTAGAGCGCTTGCAGCGCCGCCAGCTCCCACACGTGGGCGACACCGGCCAGCAACAGCACCGCACACGCCGCCTGCGCGCCGGCGCGCACCAGGTCGGAGGCCATCATCACGGCCTTGCGCGGCAGCCGGTCGGCGATCACGCCGCCCGCGAGGACGAACACGATCAGCGGCAGCGAGCGGGCCGCCAGCACCAGACCGAGGTCGCGTATCGACCCGGTCAGCTCGAGCACCGCGAACGACAGCGCGATCGGCGCGACCCCGTCGCCGACGGAGGAGACGCCCTGGCCGATCACGAGGAGCCGGAAGGACGGGCTGCGCCAGGCTCCGGAGCTCATGCGGACAGGCTACGGGCGGGCCAAGCCGACGCTCGGCCGCGACCGCGTTCGGAGGTCCAGACCTGGGCAGACGGGAGCCGCGCGCCATGAGAGCCTCGGCGCATGGTTCTCGGCAAGCTACGCAGATCCTCGGCCCTGGCGCTCGCAGCGAGCGTGCTCGTCCTCGGGACCGTCGAGGAGCGAGACCGGAGTTGTCACGGCGACAGCGGTGGCCCAAGCGGCGGCGAAACGACGAGTACGGTTCCGACGCACTACGTGAAAACGACCACTGCCCCGGAATACCCTCCGCTCACGAGCACCCCGCAGCAGTGATCGCTCACCCGCCGACGGGTCCGGCTGCGCTGGGCAGCCGGACCTCCTCGCCGGACGCCTTCACACGCCGGGCACAGCGCCCGGCCGCTCGCACGTCGCGCTAGTCCCCGGAGTCGTACTTGAACGAGATCCCGAGCCGTACGCGGTAGTTCTTGATCTTGCCGCCCTCGATCGAGACGTCCTGCCTGATGACCTCGGCGATGCGCAGGTCGCGGACGGTCTGCCCCGCCGTCTCCACAGCGGTGCGGGCAGCCGCCTCCCACGACTCCTCGCTGACCCCGATCACCTCGGTGACCCGATACACACCGTCAGCCATGGGTTCCTCCCTTCCTCGCCTGATGGAACCCCGACTCTCGCATCCCAGCGCGCCGAGCGCCACCGCCGAGGTCCGCGCGCGGACCTTCGCGGGCCGGATACACCCACCCCGCACGGCAGCGAGTAGGTTCCCCTCACTGCTGAGAATTCGAGAAGGGGGACCCATGCCGACGCTGATCGCATTCCACGAGGTCGACGACGTAGAGCACTGGCTGGCCTCGACGAAGCGCGAGGAGTTCTTCGGGCCGCTGGGGATGACCGCGCGCACGTTCCGCGATCCGGCCGGCTCCAACCGCGTCGGGCTGATCGCGGAGGTTCCGAGCATCGAGGCCTGGGAAGCCGCCCTTCAGACCGAGGGCGCGGCGGAGGCGATGAAGCACGACGGGGTCCGGCCCGAGACGATCGTCGTGCTGGTGGAGGGCTAGCTCAGAACCTCTGACCACGGCGGTTGCCCGCCGCCCTCACCTGGGCCGCGTCGCCCGCTCGACAGCCTCGCCGCGCGATGTCAGGTGCCACGCGTTGGCGGCGCCCTTCTCCTGGCCGTCGCCCGTGTTCTCGACGAGCTCGAGCCTGGCGAGGCGGTTCAAGAGCTTTGAGATCTGGCCCTGGTCGGCGATCCCCGAGTGCTCGGCGATCTCCCGGTTGCTCGCGCCCGGCGAGGAGGCGATCACCATCAGCACCCGCACGGTGCGGTAGGTGAGGCGCATCTTCAGGCCGTCCAGCGGGTCGCCGCGGCGCGGGCGACGCCGGCGCGAGCGCGCCCCCGCCAGCTCGGGCGCGGGCCGGTGCAGCTCTCGCCCGGCCGCCTCGGCGCCCAGGTAGGGCAGGACGATCATGCTCATCAGCGGCCCGAGCAGCTCGAGCAGGGACGTCTCCCGGCCCTCGAGCACGCGGGCGTGCAGCACGGCGAACACGGCGCCGACGACACCTTCGCCGGTGACCTCGGGCGGTTCGAGCGCGCCGGGCTCGGCGCGGGCGCGATCGATCGCGCCCGCCAGCTCGGCGAAGGCCTCGGCGCGGCGTTCGAGCACCCGGTCGCCCGCGGCGAGCGCCTCGACCACGACAAGCCGCGACAGGGCCGGCTCCTCGTCCATCGCGACGAGCAGCCGTGCGAGCGCTGAGCGGACGCCCTCGCTCCAGGACGTCTCTGCGGTGTACGCCTCCCGCAGCAGCTCGGCGCCCTGATCCAGCGCCCCCTCGAAGGCCGCCAGGAAGCAGTCCTCGCGGTCGGCGAAGACGTCGTAGAAGGTCTTGCGCGAGACGCGTGCGCGACCGATGACCTGCGCGACCGTCATGCCCGCGTAGCCGACCTCGTCGACCGCGTCGACCGCCGCCGCGAGCATGCGCCCGCGCTGGATCTCGGTCACCTGGCCGCGCGGCAGGCCACCGGGTCCGGGGCGCAGGCCTGGTGTCGGTCGGGGTCTATATGTCAAAGCCATCGTCCCGCCTGTGGTCGCAGATCCCACGCGGGCGGGCCAAACGGGCCGTCTCGCGCGCTAGGGAGGTTCGTATGGATTGAACTTCGCGTCGAGGGGCGTTTCCGACTCGCCGCATCCGCGCGGCAATCGCAACTCGCCACCCTGACGGCTCACGGCATCGATAGCCCCATACCCATCGGGCGGCCCGAATACACATCGGCAGTCGAATTGCCACACGTGCCGATCCGCGCAGAGAGCGCCTGCAGTCGCCCACCCCCCTCGCGCAGTCACCCTCGGCGAGGGCGCCGTCGCCCCCTCTCACGGGGCTCTCAGCTCGCAGCCGGGGAGGCCGCTCGCCGCCCGGATAACCCGCCGGGCGCTGCGTCCTCGGACCGCGCGGAGGCGACTGCATCCGACCATCGGGTCGCGGAAGCCGACGCGGTCGTAGTAGCGCACCGACCCCCTCCTCTCCCACCCGCCCGATGTCCGCCGCCCCTCCCTCCCCTTCCCGCACCGCACGACCCCGCGAACGCCCGATCGAGCTCATCCTGAGACGCCACACCGAGGACGGCGAGACGACCAGAGAGGTTGTCGTGCTCCCAGGGCATGCCGGCGCCCGTCTCGTCGTTGATCGCGACCTGCGCTCCGGAGGTCAACAGCGACTCGTTGCTCGCTTGGACGCCGACGAGCCGGTCTCGAACGCAAAGCTGATCTGCGAGCGCTACCTCGCGAGCCCTCCCACCGGGCGTCGATGCCGTCCCCGGAGCGCACCGACGAGCTGCCGGCGCACACCGCCGACGGCCACGACGATGCCGCCGACTGGTCGGTTCGCACGAACCGCTGCCTGCACGCACTGCTGCCGCTCCCCTGCGAGATGTCGATCCCGCAGCTCCGCTGGACGCGCGCAGTGAACGGTGGGCCGGCCGTCGCCGTGAGCCTGCGCTCCGCGATCGCGTTCCTGGAGAGCTACGAGCCTTTCTGCCGTCACACGAGGGACGCCCTGGCGCGCCACGGCGGGGATCCGTCGGTCTCGAGCACGTCGCTCGGAAGCGAGCTCGCGCGCGTGCAGCGCTCGCCCATCGTCCTGAATCGCGGCCTGCGAGAAGCCGTGCTCGCCAGGGTCGGCCGCGGCGAGACGTCGATGAGCGAGATCGCGATGCGATGCGGACGCCTGAAGCGAGACGCCAAAGGCAACCGCTCGGGTGAGACGAGCTGGCTCGCCCGGCGTATCGGCCTGCTCCCGGAGGGAGGCCACCGGCTGCCCACGCCGTGGATCCACACCGACGTGCTCGCCCTGATCGCGCGCGAGGGCCTCGACATCGCGCCGCGCGAGGTCGAGCTGGGGTGATCGACGAGCGGCCGATCCTGGTCGTCGAGTCCGACCGCAAGCTCGGGGAGGCCCTCGCCTCCCAGCTGGCGGCCGACGGCTTCCGGGTCGAGCTCGCCCGGACCGCGCGCCACGCTCGCATGCTGGCGTCCGAATCGCGCCCCGGGCTGGCGCTGCTCGGTCGTCTGGACACTCCGCGCGGGACGCTCGCGCTGCTCGACGAGATCCGTCGCGCTGCCGACGAGCCGCCCTGGTGGGACCGGCGGATGCCGGCGATGGTGATCGGCGGGACGACGGCCGAGCTGGACGTGCTCCGCGCCTTCGAGGCCGGGGCGGACGACTTCGTGCCGGACCCGCTCGGGTACCTGGAGCTGCGAGCCCGGATGAGGGCGCTGCTGCGACGGTCGGCTCCGCCTGACTGCGAGACGACTCTGCTGCGGGTCGGGCCGCTCAGCGTCGACCTCGTCGCCCGCGCGGCCTTCCTCCGCGAGCGTCCGCTCCCTCTGCGCCGGATGGAGTACGAGTTGCTGGCGCGCCTGGCCCGCGAGCCCGATCGTGCGTTCGGCCGCGAGGAGCTCCTGCGCGAGATCTGGCGCTACCGCTCCACCGGCTCGACTCGCACGGTCGACACCCACGCAAGCCGCCTGCGGGCCACGCTTCGCGCCGCGGACTCCGCGTCCTGGGTGATCGCCGTGTGGGGCATCGGCTACCGGCTGCGGTGACCCGAGGGACCACCTGGCGCCTGCGACGCGCCGGTGGAACGTCCCGGCGAACTGCGATCTGACTCTCCGCCCGGGGGGAGCGTGCACGCGGGCGTCCCCCGCCGCGCGCTGACAGGCGCAGCAGACCGCGCACGGCGGCGCGGTCCGTCGCGCCCTGAGCGCCGCCGCAAGCCGCCACCGGCGGCGCAGCCCGTCGTGCGCTGACCACGGCCACCCGCCGCGCCGCCTCCCGGGGCGGGCGCTGCCATCCAAGCCTCGCTCCGATGTCGCGCCCACGCGGCGCCGCCTGGAGCTGGACGTCCCGCGAGGGGCGACTTCGCCGCGCGCCGGCGCGGCGCTTCGTGCCCCGGTCCACCGGGGCGGACACCGGCTGCCTGCGGGCAGCCATGACACCAAGGAGAAGCAGATGCCAACCACGACCCCGACCATCGCCGCTGCCTCGACAGCGGACGAGACCCTCCCCCACGCAGCTCTCGCCGTACTCGCCCCCCTGCTGCCAGTGCTGGCGGCGATCGTGCTGGGCGCCCTCGCCGCCGGCGCCGTGCGCCGCCGGCAGCTCCATTGGAGCTGGGGTCCGCTCGCGGCGCTCATCGCGCTCGCTCTCGCGCCGCTGGCGGGCGCGACGGCCGATGTCGCTGTCCTGGTCGCTGCGTGGGCGACTGTTCGCGCCAGGCGGCGTCACCGCGACGACCTCGACGCCGGCGGCGATCTCGGCAGGGCGGCTCGCGAACGCGTCACGCCGCTCGCCGCGGCAAGGCGCGTGACGGCCCGTATCGCCGAGGACAACGCACTCGGCGAACGCGGCCTCGAGATGCTGCCGCGCCGCACCGAGCCCGGCACGCTGCTCCTGGGCCGCGACCCCGGCGGGCGGGCTGTGCGCGTGCCCTTCTCGCCCCGGCACGCGGCGCACACCTTGGTCGTCGGCGCGACCGGCTCCGGGAAGACCGTGACGCAGACGCTCCTCGCCGAGCAGGCGATCGCGGAGGGGCGCGCCGTCGTCGTCGTCGACCCGAAGGGCGACCGTGCGATGCGCGTGCGGCTTGCCGAGGCGGCGGCACGCGGCGGGCGGCAGTTCCTCGAGTGGACGCCCACCGGCCCGTGCTCCTACAACCCGTACGCGCGAGGTGGCGAGACGGAGATCGCGGACCGCCTGCTGGCAGGCGAGCGCTTCACCGAGCCGCACTACCTCCGCCAGGCACAGCGCTATCTCGGGCACGCGATCCGCGCCCTGCGCTCCTGTGGCCGCGAGGTACACCTCGGCGCGATCGTCGAGATGCTCGACCCGTCCGCCCTAGAGATCCTGCTCCGCAGCGCGGACCCCGAGCTCGCCGCACGGGGCCACGCATACATGGACTCGCTCACCGAGCGCCAGCAGCGCGATCTTGCCGGGGTTCGCGACCGGCTGGCGATCCTGGCGGAGTCCGAGGTCGGGCGCTGGCTCGGCGCCGCGGCGTCGTTCGACCTGCTGCAGGCCTGCCGGGAGGGCTCTGTGGTCCTGTTCGAGCTGGAGGCGGACAGCAGGCCGCTGCTCGCCCAGATGATCGGCGCCGCAATCCTGCAGGACCTACAGAGCACGGTCGCGGCGCTGCAGAGCGCCCCGGCACCGACGCTCGCCGTGATCGACGAGTTCTCGGCACTGGGCGCCCGGCAGGTGACCGCGCTGTTCGGGCGTGCCCGCTCCGCCGGGGTCTCCCTGGTGCTCGGTACCCAGGAGCTGGCCGACCTTCGGCTGCCGGGCTCAGAGCGTCTCTTGGAGCAGGTGCTCGGGAACGTCTCGCTCCTGCTGGCCCACCGCCAGGTCGTGCCCGACTCCGCCGAGCTGCTCAGCCGGCTGGCGGGCTCGCGCGGGTGCTGGAGGGTGAGCTGGGGCTCGGGGCGGCGCACGACACGAACTCGTTCGAGCGAGCCCGTTCTGGACCCGGAGCTGCTGATGGCGCTGTCTCCCGGCCTCGCCGTCGCGATCGGCTTCGGCGCCGGCCGCGAGGCTTCGCTCGTTCGCGTCAGGCGCGCGGGGGGTGAGCGCTGATGGGTGCCTCAACGGATGGTCCCGCGATGCGGCGAGCCGAGTTGCTGAGCTGGGCCGCGCGGCTCGGCGTCGTGTCGGCGGAGGCGCTGGCGGCGCGGGAAGGCCAGCCGCGCGCGGATTCCGCCCGCGCAAGGCTGGCGGCCGCCGAGCGGGCAGGCCTCCTGCGCGCGTGGCGCCTGCTCAGCGGCGCGCCTCCGCTCTACACGCTCACGCGAGACGGACTGCGCGCGGCCGGGCGAGGCGAGCTGAAGCTGTCGAGAGTGAGCCCCGCGGGGGCGGCGCACGCGGCGGCGTGCTGCCGCGTCGCTGTGTTGCTGGAGTCAGCTTTCCCGGATCATCGCGCGGCCGGCGAGCCGGAGATCTGCTCGGCGTTCGCGCACCTCTGCCCGCCGGTGCCCGGGCGCCACGGGCCACGCTCACACCGGCCGGATCTGCTCCTGCTGCCCGCGTCGTTCCGGGCCGCGCCGGCGACCGCGGTGGAGGTGGAGCTGACGGTCAAGGCCCCCGATCGACTGGAGAGCATCTGCAGGGCGTGGGCTCGACAGAGGGCCGTGGACGTCCTGTATCTCGCGCCGGAGCCGGTCAGACGCCCCCTGCAGAGGGCGGTCGAACGCGCCGGCGCGAGCGAGCGGATCGTGATCGTCCCGCTCCAGTGAGGAGCGCGGCCGGCGCGCCCAGCCGGGATGGCCGCGCTCCTTCTCGTACGCTGGGACCGTGCGCTGGCTGGTCGACGGCATGAACGTGATCGGAACCCGTCCGGACGCTTGGTGGAAGGACCGCCATCGGGCGATGGTCGGGCTCGTCGACCTGCTCGAGCGCTGGGTCGCCCGGACCGGCGAAGACGTGACCGTGGTCTTCGAGCAGCCGCCGCGGCCGCCGATCCGCTCGAGCGTGGTCGTCGTCGCACACGCCCCGAAGCCTCGCCGCGACTCCGCCGACGACGAGATCATCCGCCTGCTGCGGGAGATCCCGGAACCCGGCCTCGTGCGTGTCGTGACCTCCGACAGCTGGCTGGGGCAGCGGGTGCGCGCGACCGGCGCGACCGTCGAGGCGGCGGCGGCGTTCCGGACGCAGCTCGAGGAGTGGGAAGCGTGATCCCCGAGACCCGCTACACCCGCAGCGGCGACGCGAGCATCGCCTACCAGGCGTCCGGCGACGGCCCCCTCGACATCCTGT
Source organism: uncultured Solirubrobacteraceae bacterium (assembly GCA_963738815.1). Lineage (GTDB taxonomy): Bacteria > Actinomycetota > Thermoleophilia > Solirubrobacterales > Solirubrobacteraceae > Palsa-744. The sequence goes on along the minus strand of CAVTXW010000010.1, from coordinate 72,762 downwards.
TCCTGCCGGGATGGATCTCGCAGATCGAGCAGCTCTGGGAGGCGCCCGGCAACCGGAGGTTCCTCGAGCGGCTGCAGAGCTTCGGGCGCCTGATCATGTTCGACACACGCGGCACCGGGCTCTCCGATCACGGCCTGGAGGAGTACTCGCTCGAGCAGGACGTCTGCGATGCGCTCGCCGTCCTCGACGCGGCGGGCTCCGAACGGTGTGCGGTCATGACCTACGCGGGCGGCGGCATGATCGGCGCGCGACTGACGGCCGAGCAGCCGCAGCGGATCGGCGCGCTGATCATGTACGCCTCCTTCGCGCGCACGACCTGGGCCCCGGACTACGACTGGGCGATGACCAAGGAGGAGCGAGAAGCGCTCACGGCCGAGGAATTCATGCGCTGGGGCGAGCCCGATGCCGAGCTCACCGCCCGGCTCGCGCCCTCGATGGCCGGAGACCCCAACCTGATGGCGTGGCTGGCGCGCACGCAGCGTCTGACGGCGAGCCCGAGCGAGGCCCGCAGCATCGTCGGGACGCTAGCCGACGGCGACGTCCGCGATGTCCTCGGCCAGATCCGCGTGCCGACGCTGATCATGCACCGCCCGCAGGAGCTCCTGTGGGACGTGCGTCACTCCCGGTACCTCGCCGCGCACATCCCCGGCGCGCGCTACGTGGAGCTCGACGGCGCCGACTCGCTGCCCTTCATCGGCGACAGCGAGGCGATCGTCGAGGAGGTGCGGGAGTTCCTGACGGGCGGGCGACAGAGCGGCGACGTGGCCCGCGACCTGCTGACGGTGATGTTCACCGACATCGTCGATGCGACCGCGCGTGCCGCTGCGCTCGGCGACGGCCACTGGCGCGACCTCCTCTCCCAGCACGACGCCCTCGTGCGCCAGCAGCTCACGCGCTTCGGAGGCCGCGAGGTCAAGACGGTGGGCGACGGCTTCCTCGCGACGTTCGACGGCGCGCCCTCGCAGGCGCTCCGCTGCGCGCTGGCCATCACCGACGCCACGCGCGCGCTCGGGCTGGAGGTGCGCGTCGGCATGCACACGGGCGAGTGCGAGCTGATCGGCAACGACGTCGGGGGCATGGCGGTCCACATCGCCTCTCGTGTCGGGGCGCTCGCCGCGAGCGGCGAGGTGCTCGTGTCTGGAACCGTGTTCGGCACCGTGGTCGGCGGGCCGTTCGAGTTCGCCGACCGCGGGTTCCATGAGCTGAAGGGCGTGCCAGGTCGCTGGCCCCTGTTCTCGCTGGCCGTGCGCGGGAGCGTCGAGCAGCCCGCGGAGGCGCCCGGCGCCGGAGCCCCCGCGTGACGCGCGCCGCCGCGCTTGACCGGTTCCTGAAGCTCACCTAAAGTGGCCGGAGCTGCGGGCGCGGCGTTCTGCCGGGTAAGGGAGCCGAGCGACCGTTGATGGTCGCCGCGCCCGGGCCGGGACGTCGGCGTCCGCCACAACCGCGAAAGGAACCCGTGGTCGCCGACCAGCTCGCCGCTCGCCACTTCACAGCTCAGGACGCACTGCCCGACGAGGTCGAGGCCGTCGAGCTGCGGCGGCTGAACTCGTTCCTGCGCGGCCTGCTCCTGTTGGACGGCACGGTCTCCCGCGCGCTGGAAGCGGAGACGCTGCACCCGGTCGAGGTCGAGCCCGTCGGGCAGGAGGAGTGCGAGCCGCCCGCCGCAGTCGCGACGCCGCTCGGCCTGAGAGCCGGCGAGCGATGCCTGCGCCGTCGTGTCGTGATGCGGATCGCGAGCCCGACGCCGTCCGTGTGGGCGGAGTCCTACGTCGTGCCGGACCGGTTGCCGGAGGCCTTCCTGAAGGCGCTCACCGGCAACAGCCAGGGGATCGGCGGCTCGCTGCAGCAGCTGCGGCTCGAGAGCGCGCGGGCGCTGCTCTGGTTCGGCCTTGCGACTCCGCCGCCGTGGTCGGGGGAGGCCGTGGCCCCCGCCGGCACTCTGCGGCGCGCCTACCTGATCTTCACCGGCGGGCAACCCGCGCTACTGATCACCGAGGACTTCGCCCTGCAGGAGAACGGCGGCGTCTTGTCGCTGGCCGGCACGGGCAGGGAGACCGCGCCGCGATCACAGTGATGCGGGCTCCCGGCATCGACGCGGCGGGCAACGCCAACATCGCCCTGCTGGTCGACCGGCAGGTCGAGCGCGGAGCCGGCGAGCGCCCGGCCTACCTGAGCGGCGACCGCACGCTCAGCTACGGCGAGCTGCTCGGGCAGTCCTCGCGGATGGGCGGGGTCCTGCGCGAGCTCGGCGTGCAGCGCGAAGAGCGGGTGCTGCTCGTGCTCGACGACACCTTCCTGTTCCCGGTCGCGTTCATGGGCGCGGTCCGGATCGGCGCCGTGCCGATCCCGGTGAGCGTGCGCGAGCACGCCCAGAACTTCCGGCACTTCGTCGAGGACTCCGAAGCGCGGGTCGTGGTCTGCGAGCCTCCGCTCCTCGGCACGCTTCGCGAGGCGCTCGCCGGCACCGGCGCGCAGCTGCTTGCCAGTGGCGCCGGCGAGAGCGGCGAGACGATCGAGCTGGACGGAGCGCTCGCCGCGCAGAGCGTTGAGCTGCCGCGCCGTCGTCGCCGCCCCCGACGACATGGCTTTCTGGCTCTACACCTCGGGCTCGACCGGGCGTCCCAAGGGCGTCGTGCACATGCACAAGGCGCTGCCTGCGACCGGAGAGAGCTTCGGTCGCGCGGTGATGGGGCTGGGGCAGCAGGACGTCGTGTTCTCCACGACCAAGCTCTACCACTCCTACGGCCTCGGCAACAGCCTCTCCTACCCCCTCTACTTCGGCGCGAGCGCGGTGCTTCTCGACGGTCCGCCGGCTCCCGAGCGCCTGCTCGCCACGCTGCGCGCCGCGCGCCCCAGCGTCTACTGCTCGGTCCCGGCCCTCTACCGCCAGCTCCTGGACGACCCCGACTCCGAGGGCGCCTTCGACTCGGTCCGGACCTGCATCTCCGCCGCCGAGCCGCTGGCGCCGCGGACCTTCGAGCGGTGGGAGCAGCGATTCGGCCTCCAGATCCTCGACGGCATCGGGGCGACCGAGATGTTCGTCACCTTCTGCTCGAACGCGCCCGGCGACGTCGCGCCCGGCACGACCGGCAGGCCCGTCCCGGGCTACGAGCTCCGGCTGCTCGGCGAGTCCGGGGAGGAGCTGTCCGGCGCCGGGGAGGGCGCGCTGCAGGTGCGTGGCGAGTCGCGGGCGGCGTGCTACTGGCACCAGCCGGAGCGCACCCGCGCCTCGATGCAGGGACCGTGGCTTGCGACCGGCGATCGGATGCGCAGGCGCGAGGACGGCCGCTACGTCTACGTCGGGCGTACCGACGACATGTTGAAGGTGGGCGGCCTCTGGGTCTCGCCGGTCGACATGGAGATCGTCCTGCAGGAGCACCCCCGCGTGACGGGCGCGGCGGTTGTCGGGGTCAGGATCGACGACTACATGCGCCTGGCCGCCTTCATCGAGACGAGCGAGGATGTGGCGGGGCGCGACGCGCTGATCGACGAGCTGCGCGAGCTCTGCCGAGAGCGGCTCCGGGATCACGAACAGCCGCACCTGATCCGCTTCGTGGAGGAGCTGCCGCGGACGGTCAACGGCAAGCCGCGCCGGTTCATGCTCCGCGAGCGCGCAGAGCGCGAAGCGGGCGGCGAGGCTGCCGCAGCGCAGATGGAGAACGGCCTGGCCCCGCTGGGTTCACACGGGGCAGCAGCCCCGAGCCGGGACGCGGAGGCGATCGAAGCGCTCAGCGGCGGCGATCGCGAGGCCGCGCTGCGCGAGCTGGTACTCGCCGAGACGGCGCTGGTCCTCGCCGTGCCCGCATCCGAGTCGATCGATCCCGAGCGCGAGTTCGCGCAGCTGGGCGTCGACTCGCTGATGGCGGTCGAGCTGCGCAACCGGCTCGCGGCGAAGCTGGGCCGGCGCCTGCCCTCGACCCTGGTGTTCGACCACCCCACCCCGGCCGCCGCGGCGCAAGCGCTCGCGGCCGAGCTCGAAGGCCGTGAGGCGGGCGCCGTCGCGACCTCCCCCCGCGAGCGGGCGCTGCTCGCAGAGCTGAGCAAGCCGCCTGCACACACCGCGATGCCACCCGCAGCGCTCGGGACGCGACTGAAGACGGCGGCGCTGCCGCACCTGCTGATTCCCGCGCGTTTCGCCGTACGCCGGGAGGAAGCCAGGGCCCGCGCGATGGCGAGAGAGCACGGAGAGGAGTACCGGTGGGCGCTGGAGACGATGAGCCTGCTCCTCACAGGCACGCCGCGTGAGGCGGAGATCGAGACGCTGGCCCGCGACCACGTGGTCGAGCGCCACGCGCACCGCGCGCTGTTCTGGCAGCGGCCGTGGCGCGCGCGGACCGATCCGCAGTCTGCGGCGCTGATGGCGAAGGCGCTCGCCGGCGACCGCGGCGTGGTGCTCAGCGCGTGCCATCAGGGCCCTTACTCGCGTTTGGACCTCGCTGGGCCGTTCAAGGCGCGGACCACGTTCCTCGTGCCCGGCGAGTGGTACTTCGAGGAGCCGAGTCACGACCTCTGGGGGCGGCGGCTCGTGCGCTGGCGCAACGGGATGCGAAGCCGCGCCGTTCGCGCACGCGGCTCGTTCCGGATCGTCCAGGCGCTCCTGGAAGCGGGAGAGCCGGTGTTCCTGTTCTTCGACCTGCCGGGGCCGCGCCAGACCCCGTTCCTCGGCAAGCCGGCGATGATGGCCGAAGGGACGGCCCAGCTGGCGATGCGGACGGGCGCGCTCGTGCTGCCCGTGAGGGCGCGGCGCGCGGGCCACGAGGTGTGGGTGCAGGCCGCGCCGGCGCTCGATCCGCGCACGATCGGCGGCGAGGATCGCCTGCACGAGGCGCTCGCAGCCCTGCACGAGAGCTGGATCCTCGAGGACCCGGCCGCGATGGATGACCCGCGCGAGTTCGGCTGGGGCGATGGAGCGACGCCCCAGGCGTGGCTGGCGCGGGCGCCCGGCGACTCGTGAGCGCCTAGAAGTCCGGGCGCGCGGGCAGACCGGCGTAGTTCTCGGCGAGCGTGCGCGCCGCCGCCTCCGAGCGCGCCAGATGCTCGAGGCGCGCCAGCTGGAGGCGGCGCTCGAACGGTCCCCCGCCGAGATCGTGCAGGAGGTGGGTCATGTAGTTGGAGAAGTCCTGTGCCTGCCAGACGCGTCGCAGCGCCGCATCGGAGTAGGCGTCCAGCCCCTCGCTGGACCCTTCCGAGAAGTGCGCCGCGAGCGCCGCCGCGAGCAGCCGCGCGTCGTTGACCGCGAGATTCAGCCCCTTCGCCCCCGTCGGAGGCACGATGTGGGCGGAGTCGCCGAGCAGGAACAGCCGCCCGTGGCGGAGCGGTTCGCAGACGAAGCTGCGCACCGCCGTGATGCCGCGATCGATGACGGTCCCCTCCGCCACGCGCCAGCCCTCGCTCGCCATCCGCACTTGCAGCTCCGCCCAGATCTGCTCGTCCGACCACCGCTCGATGCGCTCATCAGCGGGGACCTGCAGGTACAGGCGGCTGATGCTCTCCGAGCGCATCGAGTAGAGGGCGAACCCGTGCTCGTGCCAGGCGTAGATCAGCTCGTCGGTCGCCGGAGGCGCTTCAGCGAGGATCCCCAGCCATCCGAATGGGTACACGTGCTCGTACTCGACGAGCCCGCCCGCCGGCACCGCCAGCCGCGAGACCCCGTGGAAGCCGTCGCAGCCCGCGACCACGTCGCAGCTCAGCTCTTCCGTCTCCCCGCCGGCGAGGAACGTGATCGTCGGCCGGTCGCCTCCGATCCCCTCGATCGCGGTCGCGCGGGCCTCGAAGTGGATCTTGCCGCCCCCGGAGAGCCGAGCGGCGATCAGGTCCTTGACGACCTCCTGCTGTCCGTAGATCGTGATGCGCCGGCCGGTGAGGCCGGCGATGTCGATCCGGTGCGTCGCGCCGGGGCGCCGGAGGTAGATACCGTCGTGCACGAGCCCCTCGCGGTGAAGCCGGTCAGCGACGCCCAGCTCGGTGAGGAGATCGACGGTGTTCTGCTCGAGCAGCCCGGCGCGGACCCGGCTCTCGACGTGCTCGCGCGCGTGGCACTCGAGCACGACGGACTCGATCCCCGCCCGCTCCAGGAGCAGGGCGAGTGTCAACCCGGCCGGCCCCGCTCCGACGATGCCGACCTGCGTCCGCACGGGCGCATATTAATCTGAGCTGGATGACGGGCCGGGCTAAGGCTTTGGCGTCGCGGCTGCTGGGACGCGGAGGCGACAGCCAGGAATGGCGAAAATGGGCGGCCACAGACCGCTACGTCTGTGAGCACCTCGGATTGAAGGACGCCGTCACCGAGTCGGCGGTCGCGGCGATCGAGGCCGCCGGGATGCCCCCGATCGGCGTCGCGGCGACGCAGGGCAAGATGCTGGAGCTGCTCGGCAGGCTCGTCGGCGCGCGCCGCATCCTCGAGCTCGGCACCCTTGGCGGCTACAGCTCGATCTGGCTCGCGCGGTCGCTGCCGGAGGACGGCCTGCTCGTGACGATCGAGTACCAGCCGCGCTTCGCCGAGGTCGCGCGGGCGAACATCGCCGCCGCCGGGCTGGCCGACCGCGTCGAGCAGCGCGTCGGGGCGGCGCTGGACGTCCTGCCGGGGCTCGCGGGCGGCGAGCCGTTCGACCTGATCTTCATCGACGCCGACAAGGGCAACTACTCCTCCTACATCGACTGGGCGTTGAAGCTGTCACGGCCCGGCACGCTGATCGTCGCGGACAACGTGATCGGCGGGGGAGCGATCGCCGAAGCCGACGGGCGCGAGCCCTGGGGCGAGGACGGCGGCCTCGCCGGCGTCCGGCGCCTGTACGAGCGCCTCGGTTCCGAGCGCCGGCTGCAGGCGACCGTGATCCAGACGGTCGGCGAGAAGGGGTACGACGGCTTCGCGCTGGCGCTCGTGACCGAGCCGCCGGCCGATGTCTGACAGGCTCGACGCGATCCTGCCGGAAGGGGCGGTTGCGGTCGAGCGCGGAGCGGTCGAAGCGCAGGACGCGGGGCCGGCCGAGACGCCGGAGCTGTATCCCGTCGAGGAGGAGCTCATCGCCGGCGCGAGCGAGGGCAGGCGACGGGAGTTCGCGGAGGCGCGGTGGTGCGCTCGGGAGGCGCTTCGGCGCCTTGGCGTGGCGGCGGGCGCGATTCCCGCTGACGGCAGCGGTGCCCCCGTCTGGCCCGACGGTGTCGTCGGCAGCATCACCCACAAGGGGGGCTACCGCGCCGCCGTGGTCGCGCGACGCGAGAACCTCGCCGGGATCGGTATCGACGCCGAGCCGGATGAGCGGCTGCCCGCCGGGGTTCTGGAGGCGATCGCCTCGGCAGCCGAGCTCGACCGCGTGGAAGCGCTGCTTGAACGGCGCCCGGGGCTCGCCTGGGACCGGCTGCTGTTCTGCGCGAAGGAGGCGGCGGTGAAGGCGGCGTATCCGATGGGGCCGGGTTTCGGGGGGGTACGCTCCGTGGAGGTCTCGCTCGATCCCCGTGCGCAGACTCTCACGGTGGGCGTCGAGCACGCGGAAGGGCCGACAGTTCGTGGCGCCTGGGTCCAACGGGCGGGCCTGCTGGTGGCAGTCGCGAGCTCGGACTGAGCCGACTCGGAGCCAAAACCTCACTAATTCGATCGGGGCGCCGGGATTTGAACCCGGGACCTCTCGGACCCAAACCGAGTGCGACTACCAGACTGCGCCACGCCCCGTGGTTCACGAATTCTACTTCCAGCTCTGCTGGGTCAAGTCCATCCACGCCTGCATCCGGGCTCGCAGGTAGGTGTCCCCCACTGTCACGCTCAAGACGCCGTAGCGCGATCTCCATATCCTGCCCGTCAGCTGATTGCTGTTCGACTTCCGCTGGAGACGGACGCTCTCTGATGGCGCATCGAGCAGATCGCTCCAGAAGCGCGCCAGCTGGTCCGGATCCTGGTCGGCGTGAAACTGGAGCCAGAAGTTCGGTGCGCGTTGGCTGAGGCGACGTATCCAGCGAGTCGCGTGCAGGATCACCACCGGGTCTGAGTTCGCCAGCGCGACGCGATTGCGGTCCCTCTTGTACCCCTCTCCGATGTACAGGCAGACGAAGTCACGGAATGTCGGGTCTGCGGCGAGCTCCGCGAAGCTCTCCACGCCCTCCCGATAAGCCGCTTCGCGCAGCAGCATGTACTTCCGCTTCATCGCCCGGGTCCCCTTGCGCTGCCCCTCCGTCGAGAACCCCCCACCGGGCCCCGACCCCGGAATCGGCATGTCCCGCACCCAGTAGTAGACGGTCGAACGCGAGAGCGCGAGCCGTTCGGCCAGCTCGTCGATCGTCAACCGCTTCTCGGCGCGCAGCCGGCGGGCGTGTTCACGTAGATAGGACGGGTGCGACATTTCGAACACATGTTCGCATGGCCTGCGGACACCTCGCGCGCCCGTCGGCCTGGCGCCACGCGCCCCCGGCGATGCCCGCACACGGAACTCGCCCGCGGCTCAGGCGCCTGTCGCAGGCGCGAGCACCCAGCGCCACCCGACAGCGCCCCCACCCCGCGCTGCTAGCCTCCGCCACCGCGATGACCGACGTCCAGCCGCTCAGAGCGCTGCACTACGAACCGAAGGCTGTCGGCCAGATCGCCGACGTGCTCGCGCCGCCCTACGACGTGATCGACGACTCGCAGCGCGCCGCCCTGCTCGCGCGCTCGCCGTTCAACGTCGTCGCCGTCGACCTGCCGAAGCCCGGCGAGGGCGACGGCGACCCGTACGAGGCCGCGGCCGCCCAGTTCGAGAGCTGGCAGCTCCAGGGCGTCCTGGTCCGCGACCCGGAGCCCGCGATCTGGGCGCACACGCAGGAGTACACGGGACCGGACGGCGTCACGCGCACGCGCAGCGGCTTCTTCTGCCGCGTGCGGATCGAGGGCTACGGCCCGGGACGCGTGCGCCCCCACGAGCGCACCCACCCCGGCCCCAAGGAGGACCGCCTGCGCCTGACCCGTGCGACGCGGGCCAACATCTCCCCCATCTTCTCCCTCTTCTCAGACCCGCAGAACGCCGCCTGGAACGCGCTCGCCCCCGCGACCGCGGAGCAGCCGTGGGCCGACGTGACCGACGGCGACGGCACCCGCCACCGGCTCTGGCGCGTCGCCGACCCGGCCGCGATCGCCGCCGTCCAGGCCGCGACGGAGAACGCCGAGCTGCTGATCGCCGACGGCCACCACCGCTACGAGACGATGGCGGCCTACGCCGACGAGGTCGGCGGCGAGGGCGAGCACCGCTTCATCCTCATGTGCCTCGTGGCGCTGGAGGACCCGGGCCTGACCGTGTTCCCGACGCACCGGCTCGTCAGCGGCCTGGACGATGCGCGCTGGGAGGCGCTCGACGCGGCCCTGTCGCGCGACTTCGAGATCCAGGAGGTGGCACTCGAGGACCTCGCGCCGGCCCCGCTCGGCGACCAGCCGACACCACTGCAGATGGGTTACATCGACTCCCGTTCGCAGCGCCCGCTGCGGCTGACGCTCAAGGACCAGGCGATCGCCGACGCCGCGCTGGCCGAGCACTCCGAGCCCTACCGCCACCTCGACACGGGCGTGCTCGAGAAGCTGATCCTGAAGGACGCGCTCGGGCTCAGCGACGACGACATCTCCCACTTCAACGGCATGTTCTACGCGCGCGACACCGACGAGGCCGTCGCGATGGTCCGCTCCGGCTCCTACGACGCCGCGTTCGTGATGCGCCCGACGCCGGTGCGCCAAGTGCGCGAACTCGCAGCGGAGGGCGAGAACATGCCCCCCAAGTCGACCTTCTTCTACCCGAAGCTGCTCACCGGGCTGCTCTTCAACCCGCTGGGTTGAAAGGTTCGACGGCCACACCTATCTGCGTGCAGAGCTAATATCGAAGGACCGAGGGAAGCACCGACAGGAGGCGACGAAGATGGGCGAGCCGCAAGGGCTGACACGGATGAAGGCCACTGCACGGCGTGACGGGGGAAAGCTCCGCCACACGGTTCAAGTGCGCGACCACCAACTCGTGGTCGACGAGATCGTGGACTCCGGCGGCGACGACACGGGTCCCGACCCCCTGGAGCTGCTGGCCGTCAGCCTGGCCTCGTGCACGGCGATCACCGTCGAGATGTACGCGGCCCGCAAGGGCTGGGACATCGGTCATGTCGAGGTCGACGCCGAGTACAGCCCGGCCGAGCGCGGCTGCCCCACGAAGTTCCAGCTCGTGATGCGGCTTCCCGACGACCTCCCCGAGGAGCAGGTGGAAAAGCTCCGTGTGATCGCCGCCAAGTGCCCTGTGCACCGCGCCCTGGAGGGCGAGGTCATGTTCCAGGAGCGCATTGAGCGCGTTCACCTGGCCGCCTGAGTCCTCAGCCTCACCGCGCATCACGCCCGGAGCGGCCGTGCCGGTGGCAGCGGCCGTTCTCGTCCCGATCTACCGCGCCGACGGCGCCAGCCACCTCGTGCTCACGCGCCGCCGCTCGGACCTGCGCCGCCACGCCGGCGAGATCTCCTTTCCGGGCGGCCGCCGCGATGAGGCGGACGCCGACCTGCAGACGACCGCTCTGCGCGAGGCCGAGGAGGAGATCGGGCTTGCGCCCAGGCAGGTCGATCTGATCGGCGCGCTGCCGGCGACCTCGACCTTCGCGACCGGCTACGAGATCCACCCCTTCGTCGGGGCGATCCCGCCGGGCGTCGCCTGGCAGCTCTCGCCACGAGAGGTCGACGCCGTCCTGGAGCTGCCGCTCGCAGAGATCAGAGCGGGCCGCACGGTCACACGCCTCCAACGGCGCGGCGTGAGCTTCCTCACCGACGCCTACGTCGTCGACGACCACCTGATCTGGGGAGCGACCGCACGGATCATCGAGCACCTGCTGGCCCGCCTCGACGACGAGGGGCCGGCGCCGCAGCTGCGCGGGTCAGAGGTGGCGGGCGACGAAGCAAGCGCGGCGTCCGGCGAAGCCGGCTAGCTCGCAGCGAGAGCAGAAAGCCGGATCAGCGGCTCGTCGGCGTGCCGCTCGTGAGGCTCGCCCAGATGTCGGCGCCGAAGGCCTCGCCCGGCATCGCGGGAAGCCTTGAGGGCCACAGCCCGCCCAGCGCCACCATCAGCGCGCCGAGGAGCGACAGCCAAGCGCCCTCGCGCAGCGAGAGCGCCACGAGTTCGCCGGCGGGCGCCGGCGGGGCGATCATCCGGTAGAGCACACAGCAACTCGCGACGACCCCGAGCAGCACGACCGCGCCTCCGGCTCCCGCCGGCACGGGCGAGCCACCGCGCGCCAGCGGAACCAGCGCGTCGAGCAGCGCGAGGCCGGCGAGCACCAGCAGGATCACGCTCAGCGCGCTCAGCGCCTGCGACGCCGTAAGCGCACCGACCGGCTGCCCGGCGAGCGCGGCGATCGTCCCGTGCAGTCCGGCGACGTAGCCCTGAAGCCCGCCGCCGAGGTGCCCAGCGACCTGGCTTCCGACATGGCCGAGCGAGCCTGCCCCAGCCGCCGTCACGCTCACGCGGTACCACGGCAGGAACAGCGATCCGGCCAGCAGCGCCGCTCCGAGCGATGACATAAACAGGCCATATCGGGAGCGCTCGGTTGTCATCTCGCTTACCATCGGCCCGGCCGCCGGGCGCCTTGACCAACGGCGCCGAAGCTGCCCGTTCGTACGAGCGCGGCGGCATCTCGCCGCCGGCCGAGCCGCCTAGCCGAGGGCGGCGGCGAGCAGGCCGTCCACGGCCCCGCGAGCCTCGTCGAGCCAGCCCTCCGCGTCTCCGGGCGCCCGGGCGAGCGCCGCCAGCGGGATGCGGTTCAGCTCTGTCAGGCGGCGGGCGATCTCCGCGCCCGCGACCGCTGCCGCCGCCGGTACCTCCGCACCGGCGGGCTCGTACACGACTCCCCGCACCGTCGTGTCGATCGCCTGCGTCAGGAACAGCTCGAGCCTGGTCGTGTACAGGGCCGCCAGCTCCTCGGGGACCCCCGTCGCCGTGCCGAGCAGCCAGCACGCGACCGCGACGCCGTCGAGCGAGCCGCGCAGCGTCGCGAGCCGGTCCGGCGTGCCGATCCAGCACTCGGCGCCGAGCTCCTCGATCGCCGCCCTGCCCGACTCGCCCCGCGTCGTGATCCTCACCGCGTGGCCGCCTTCGAGCAGGCCCGCCGCCAGCTGCCGCCCCCGGCAGCCTCCGCCGACGATCAGGATCCGCGCCACGGCGGCGGATCCTAGATGGTCGATTCGACGGCGGCGCACCGCGGCGCGCGGCCGTCGCGCGCCGCCTCCCCGCCGAACCTACGCCGCGAGCGGCTGGAGGCGCTCGAGGACCTCCTGGCGGTCGGTGCCGTGCGTGCGCAGCACCTCGTCGAACTCCCGGCCGTACACCTCGATCACCGCGAGCAGCACGTCGATCGTCGTGAAGCAGTGAGCCTGGCGGCGTGCGGCGGCGGCGGCCGCGACATCGCCGACGCGCGCCACGACGTCATCTCCCACCGTGGACGGGTGCTCCTCGTCGTTCACGCTCGGGGCTTCAAGCGGGGCCTCGCTGACGCCGAGCGACTGCAGCGCAGCACCGGCCTCGCCGTGCAGGCGCAGGATCCGCAGCCAGCGCTCGGCCTCCTCCTCGCGCGAGCGCGCGAAGGGGATCGCGGTCGACGCCATGCCCAGAACGAGGGCAGAGTCGAGGTCGGGGGGCGTTTGCTCTCTCACAGCGCTACCTCCTGGGTGCGTGCTAGGGCGCGCGCACGAAGCGGCGCGATGTTGTCCTGCATTACAGAGACCCGGGGGCGCTCGCCGCCCAGGTCGATCTCGAGCAGCGCGCTGCCATGCTCGGCGGCGATCGTGCGCGCGCGTTCGAGGGTGCTCTCAAGCTCGGGTCCACTCACGCCGGCCGCCTCGAGGAAGCGGCGCGCGCGCTTGCCGGCGGCGTCGTGCGCGTCGAGCAGCAGCTCCTCTCTGACGATCCGCGGCTCGTCCTCCTCGCCGGCCAGCTCGAGCAGGCACGCGGCCATGTCGTCGGGGCGGCGATCGGTCTCGGCCGCGACGCGATCGAGCAGCTCGGAGGCGGCGGTGGGCACGGGCGCGTGCTCGGCCCGCAGCGACGCGAGCGCGCTCGCGAGCCGCCCCGAGCCGTAGAGCTCGCCGTCGGCGCGCGCCTCGATCACGCCGTCGGTGTAGAAGCACGCGGTGCCGGCCCCGGGGATGGTCATGACGGTCTGGCGCGAGCCCGTCGCGTTGCCCGCGCCGATCGGCGGCGCCGAGGCGGCGATGATCGACTCGGACGGGTCCAGGCCGGTGACGATCGGGTGCGGGTGCCCCGCGCAAGCGTAGGTCAGGCGCCGCGCGCGCGGGTCCCAGCTCGCGAGCACGACCGTCGCGAACGAGCCTCCGAGCTGGCGTTCGAGCGCCGGGGCCGCGGCCCGCAGCGCCTCGCGCGGCGAGAGCCCGGCCTCCATGTAGGCGCGCAGCGTGTAACGCAGCAGGGTGGTGTGCGGCAGCGCCTCGCGGCCGTGACCGGAGACGTCGCCGACGATGACCGCGAGCAGCCCCTCGGGCAGTGCGAAGACGTCGTAGAAGTCGCCGCCGGCACCCGGACCCGGAGGCGGGACGGTACGCGGCGGATGTCGCCACGGGGCCGACCCGCTCGGGCAGCTCTGGCAGCAGCGCCGCCTGGAGCAGGCCGACGTCCTCGAGCAGCGCCCGGCGCTGGCGGTCGAGCCCTCGCGCGCGGCGTGCAGCCACGCGCGAGGCGATCGCGAACGCCGCGGCCGTCAATGCGAGCAGCCCGATCAGCAGCCAGAGCGCCGTCGGGATCACGCCGACGATCTGGGTCACGGTACGCACGATCGTCGATTCGCCTTTGCCGGAGCTCGTGTGGTGAGCCTTCGCGTGGCTCGCGCCGCCGGCGTTCCCCCCGGCGCCTTCGCCGGTACCGCTCGCGAGGGCCGTCCCCGCAGCGAGTGTCGCAACGCCTGCGCCGGTGGCCGGGGCAGAGCCGCCGCCTGTCCGGTGTGCGCGCGAGCGTCCGTGGCCGGCGCGCACGGCCCTGCCGGTGCGGGCGCTCGCCACCGCGCTCGTGGACGCCGACTGCGCGGTCGGCGAGCCGCCTTCGATGCTCGACACGCCGCCGGCGGGAACACCCTGGCGGCCGCTGCCGCCGGAGCCGCCGAGCGCCTTTTCGGTTTCGCGGCCTTCCCCTTCGGAACCGGCGGCTTCGCGCGCTTCACGCGCTTCACGCTGTTTTTTGCTTTCGCGCACGCGCCCGCTCCGGGCTTCGTGTTCACGCCTGCGCTGTTCGGCCGCGAGTTCGTGTTCGCGCGCCCGTTCGGCGTGAGACTTGTCCGCTTTCGCGCCCGTGGCGGCCTGGGCGCTCGCGGTCGAGGTCGCCGGGGCGGCGGTCCGCGACGCTTTGCGGGCTTCGCGCGCCGCGGCGTGTTCCGCTTTTTTCGCTTCCTGCGCGGCCTGCCGCGCGGCTGCGGCCGCGGCGGCCTGGGCCTGCGCTTCGGCGGCCGCCGCGGCGCGTTCCGCGCGGCGCGCCTGGCGTTCGGCGGCGCGCTGTGCGGCGTTGCTCAGCGCCGGTTCGGCCGGAGCGGCCGAGGCCGCGGGAGCGACCACGGCTTCGGGGGAGGTGGAGGTTTCGGAGCGCTTCGCGGCGGCCCCGTTCGGAGCCAGCGCGGCGAGCGCGATCAGGATCGATGAGGCGAGCGCCAGGCTCGCGGATGGCGCAATCAGTGGGCGGGCGCCGGAGCGACGGGGCATCAGCCTGCCGCCGTTGTTCTCCCCTGGACGTAGCCGAGCGCGTCCTGCAGAGTCGGGACGATCTCGAACATGCCGTCGAGGCCGGTCAGTTCGAAGATGCGCAGCACGTTCTCCTCTGCGCAGGCGATCGCGAGCTTGACGCCCGGGTCGAGCGAGCGTTGCGCGCCGACGAGCACGCCGAGCGCCGTCGAGTCGATGAAGCTGACCCTCGCGAGATCCACGACCACGTGCCGGCTGCCTGCCGACTGCAGGTCGGCGAGCGCCCACTTCAGGCTCGGAGCGGACGCCAGGTCGAGGTCGCCCTCGACGCTCAGCAGGCTGGTGTCGTCGGCCAGCTCGCGGCGGGTGATCAAGAAGCTCACCTCGCTCGGATCGTCGTTCTGGTTTTCCTTCACCGCCTGCATCTGCCGCTCCTGACCTCGAGGTCTCAAATGGCGCCCCGCTACAGCGCCGCTGAGTGCGGCGGGGGGGACACCCTTGGCTTCGGCAGATCGATCGGCGACCTTGACGCCGAATGCAAGCTCTCGTACACGTGTCCGTCCGCAAATTGCGGGGTCGGGGACGTTGCGAGGACAGATTCCCTGCCCCCGGTCACGGCACCGGTGAGAACGCGCCTCTCGGGGGCCCTCGCACGTATGAGGGATGCCGAGGACCGTTGCTCGCGGGGATCGCGCCGCGACCCCGTCGTCGCCCGGCGCGAGAGCCTCGCGCCGGGATCGATCATCTAGCATCCTCGCCCTGATGTCCGAGCCCCCCGCAGCGACCGAGACGAGCAGCGGCGACGCGGTCACGATGGACAAGGTCGTCGCGCTCTGCAAGCGCCGCGGCTTCGTCTTCCCGTCCTCGGAGATATACGGCGGCGTCGGCTCGACCTACGACTACGGCCACTACGGCGTGCTGCTGAAGAACAACGTGAAGGCCGAGTGGTGGCGCGCGATGCTCCAGGAGCGCGACGACATCGTCGCGATCGACTCGGCGATCCTCCAGCACCCGCGCGTGTGGGAGGCCTCGGGCCACCTCGAAGGCTTCACCGACCCGCTGGTCGACTGCCGCACGTGCAAGCAGCGCTTCCGCGCGGACCACCTGCAGGAGCTCGCCTGCGGGCGCAAACCGTCCAAGCACCCCGGCGAAACGGACGAGTGCTCCCTGACCGAGGCGCGCGACTTCAACCTCATGTTCGAGACCACGATCGGCCCCGTCAAGGAGTCGGGCTCAACCGCCTACCTGCGCCCCGAGACGGCGCAGGGCATCTTCATCAACTTCAAGAACGTGCTCCAGTTCTCGCGCAAGAAACCGCCGTTCGGGATCGCGCAGATCGGCAAGTCCTTCCGCAACGAGATCACGCCCGGCAACTTCATCTTCCGCACGCGCGAGTTCGAGCAGATGGAGATGGAGTTCTTCGTCCCGCCGCCGGAGGCGCCGAAGTGGTTCGAGCACTGGCTGGCCGAGCGCGAGCGCTGGTACGTCGAGCTGGGGATCCGCCCCGACCACCTCCGGCTCAGGGCCCACGACGCCGACGAGCTGAGCCACTACTCCTCGGGCACCAGCGACGTGGAATACCTGTTCCCCATCGGCTGGTCGGAGCTCGAGGGCATCGCCAACCGCGGCGACTTCGACCTCACCCGCCACGCGGAGTTCAGCGGCCAGAAGCTCGAGTACTTCGACCAGGGTTCCGGCGAGCGATACGTCCCGCACGTGATCGAGCCGGCCGCCGGCGCCGACCGCGCCCTGCTCGCCTTCCTGGTCGACGCCTACGACGAGGAGGTGGTCGAGCGCGAGGGCACCGGCGAGGGCGAGACCCGCACGGTGCTCAAGCTCCACCCCCGGCTGGCGCCGGTCAAGGCCGCGGTCCTGCCCCTCGTCAACAAGGACGGCCAGCCCGAGCTGGCGAGGAAGGTTCACCGCGCGCTGCGCACCCGGATCCTCTCCGAGTACGACGCCGGCGGCGCGATCGGGAAGCGCTACCGCCGCCAGGACGAAATCGGAACACCGTTCTGCTTTACGATTGACCACCAGAGTCTCGAGGACCGCACGGTGACGCTGCGCGACCGCGACTCGCTCGCGCAGGAGCGGCTGCCGATCGACGGCCTCGTTGAGGAGGTCGAGCGGCGGATCGCGGCGCCCTGGACGACACCGAAGCCGCACTGAAAGGACGGGGGATGGACTTCGACCTCACCGACGAGCAGCGCCTGATCAAGGAGACGGCGCGAGAGTTCACCGACAAGGAGATCGTGCTCCAGTCGCGTGAAAACGCGCGCAACCACCACTTCGACCTCGACCTGGTCAAGAAGGTCGCCGATCAGGGGTACCTCGGGGCCGTGGTCCCGACCGAGTACGGCGGCGCCGGCCTCGACTACCTGTCCTACGGCCTGATCGTCGAGGAGATCGGCCGCGGCGACTCGGCGATCCGCACGGTGATCTCGGTGCAGACCTCGCTGGTCTGCTCGGGGATCGTGAAATGGGGCACCGAGGAGCAGAAGCAGAAGTACCTGCCCAAGCTGTGCTCGGGTGAGTGGCTCGGCTGTTTCGGCCTCACGGAGCCCGACACCGGCTCGGACGCCGCCAACCAGCGCACCCGCGCGACGAAGACCGACGGCGGCTGGGTCATCAACGGCAACAAGATGTGGATCTCGATGGCCAACCACGCGAAGGTCGCGGTGATCTTCGCCCAGACGGACCCCTCGCTCGGGGCCAAAGGCCTGGCCGCGTTCCTGGTCGACACCGACCAGCCCGGCTACAAACCGCAGCTGATCGAGCACAAGATGGGGCTGCACGCCTCGGACACCGGCTCGATCGCGCTCGAAGACGTCGAGGTCAAAGACGAGGACGTGCTCGGCGAGGTCGGCCAGGGCTTCAAGGTCGCGATGTCGAACCTCGACTCGGGCCGCTACTCGGTCGCCGCCGGCTGCGTGGGGATCTGCCAGGGCTGCGTCGAGGAGTCGGTCTCCTACTCGACCGAGCGCCAGCAGTTCGGCCGCCCGATCGCGAGCTTCCAGCTGGTGCAGGCGATGATCGCGGACATGACGGTGAAAACCGAGGCCTCGCGGATGCTCGTGTGGCGGGCCGGCTTCCTCAAGGACCAGGGCAAGCCCAACACCCTGGAGACCTCGATCGCCAAGCTCCACGCCACGGAGTCCTCGCTTGAATGCGCGAACCTGGCGATCCAGGTGCACGGCGGCGCCGGCTACGTCGACGACCACCCGGTCGAGCGCTACCTGCGCGACGCCCGCGTCACGACGATCTACGAGGGCACCTCGCAGATCCAGAAACTGATCATCGGCCGCCAGATGACCGGCATCAGCGCGATGGTCCCGGCTTAGCGGTCGGCGATGGCGGGCGAGGAGACGACGGGGGCGGGCGCCGGAGCGGAGCCGGCGCAGGTGATCGGCGTGCTGGGCGCCGGCACCATGGGCGCGGGGATCGCACAGCTCGCCTGCCGCTCGGGCGCGCAGACGCTGCTGTACGACCCGATTCCGGAGGCGCTCGAGAAGGGCCGCGACCGCGTCGAGGACGGGCTTCGCCGCGAAGCGTCGAAAGGCAAGCTCTCGGGCGAGGACGCGCAGGCCGCGGCCGAGCACCTGCAGACGGTCGGCGCCCTCGAGGACCTGGCGCCGTGCGAGCTCGTGATCGAGGCTGTCCCCGAGCGCCTGGAGCTCAAGCACGAGATCTACGCCCGCCTGTCGGAGATCGTCTCCGCGGAGTGCGTGCTCGCGACCAACACCTCCTCGCTGCCGGTGACCGCGATCGCCGCAGGCGCCACCCACCCCGAGCGCGTCGTGGGGATGCACTTCTTCAACCCCGCGCCGGTGATGGCGCTGCTCGAGGTGATCGCGGGCGTGCGCTCGGGAGCGCCGGCGCTGGCCGTCGCCCGCGCGACGGGCGCGGCGATGGGCAAGACGGTGATCGACGCGACCGACGGTCCCGGCTTCCTCGTGAACCGCTGCAACCGCCCGTTCGGCCTGGAGGCGCTGCGCATGCTCAGCGAGCGGATCGCCTCGATCGAGGAGATCGACCGCATCGTGCGCATGGAGGGCGGCTTCAGGATGGGCCCGTTCGAGCTGATGGACCTCGTCGGCGTGGACACCGGCCTGGAGGTGTCCAAGAGCTTCTACGAGCTGAGCTTCGGCGAGCCGCGCTGGCGGCCCTCCCCCATCTCCGCGCGCTACGCCGCGGCGGGCATGCACGGGCGCAAGACGGGTCTCGGCTACTACGACTACGGCGCGCTCGCCGACGGCGGGCGCTACCGCGAGGAGGACCCCCCGCCGCCCGACCCCCCGCCCGGTGCGGGCGAGGGCGTGGTCGTGATCTCGGGCGAGGGCACGATCGCGGACGAGCTGCGGGAGGCAGCGAGCGCGGCCGGGCTGGAGGTCCGCGCGCCACACGAGCCGAGCGGCGGCGTGCTGCCGTCGCTGATCGTCGAATGCGACCGCGAGCCGGCCGAGGAGCTGGCCGCGGCGGGGATGACCGGCGAGGCCGTCGAGGGCGGGGCGGCGCGCCTGGTGCTGTGCGCGCGGGGCTCGCTCTCGGCGCTCGACCCGGGCGGCAGCGCGGTCGGCTTCCACGTGCTGCCGCGCTTCGAGGACGCCCGGCTGGTCGAGCTGACACGCTCGGAGACGAGCTCGCCGCTGGCCGCGGAACGCGCGGAGCGACTGCTGGCCGGACTCGGCAAGCACGTCGCGTGGGTCGGCGACGCCCCGGGGCTCGTGCTCGGGCGCATCGTCTGCCAGGTCATCAACGAGTCGGCGTTCGCGTTCGGCGAAGGCGTCGGCGAGGCGGCCGACATCGACACCGGCATGAAGCTCGGGCTGAGCCACCCGCGCGGGCCGCTGGAGTGGGCCGACGCGATCGGCATCGACCACGTGCTCGACGTGCTCGAGGCGCTGTGCCGCGAGTACCGCGAGGAGCGCTACCGTCCGGCGCCGGCGCTGCGCCGCCTCGCCGCGGCGGGCCGAACAGGCCGGGCGGCCGGTGCGGGCTTCTTCGATTACTAGAGACCGCCCTCACGAAATGCACGGGCGCCCCGTTCAACCATCGTGAGCCACGCGCCACCGCCCTTCCAGACCTTCCTCGACGAGCATCGGGAGCCGGTCTGGCGCTTCCTGGTCGCCTCGGTCGGCCGGGCGGAGGCCGACGACTGCTTCCAGGAGACGTTCATCGCGGCGCTGCGGGCGTATCCCGAGCTGGGCGCGCGCCGCCGTGAGCACAACCTGCGCGCATGGGTGCTGACGATCGCCCACCGCAAGGCGCTCGACGCACACCGCGCGCGGGCGCGGCGGGCGACGCCGGTGGCGGACCCGGCGACGGTGTTACCCCACGGCGGGGCACAGGCGGACGTGGCTGCGCCGGCCGCCGCCGGCGGGCGCGACGAGGCGCTGTGGGAGGCGGTCGAGGAGCTGCCCGAGCGCCAGCGCACGGCGGTGGTGCTGCGGTTCGTCGGGGACCTCCCACACCGTGAGATCGCAACCGCGATCGGCTGCTCGGAGGAGGCGGCGCGCCGGTCGCTGCACGAGGGCCTGTCGAAGCTGAGAAAGGTGGTGCCGGCATGAACGGCGATTTTTATGAGGATGAGGATGCGAGCATGCGCGAACTTCTCAGGAGCGCGACGGCTCGACGCGAGGACGGCGGGCAGTTGAGCGCCGAGGCAGCCGAGAGGCTCGCCGAGCGGGCCGCACGCGAAGAGCTGCTCGACGTGGCCTACGCGACGGTGGACTCCCCGTTCGGGCCGCTGCTCGCGGCGAGCACGCCGCGGGGGCTCGTGCGGCTCGCCTTCCCCGAGGAGGACGAAGAGGCGGTGCTGGAGCGGCTCGCCAAGCGTCTCTCGCCGCGTGTCCTGCGCGCCCCGGGGCGCTTCGACACGGTCGCCCGGCAGCTGGACGAGTACTTCTCCGGCAGCAGGCACGCCTTCGAGACCGACCTCGACTGGACGCTGATCGGGCCGTTCGGGCGCCGCGTGCTGAGCGTGACCGCGGCGATCCCCTACGGCTCGGTGCTGAGCTACCAGGAGGTCGCGGGCGAGGCCGGGAGCCCGCGCGGCTCGCGGGCCGCGGGCAACGCGCTCGGCTCGAACCCGATCCCGATCGTGATCCCGTGCCACCGCGTGCTGCGCACCGGCGGCAACCTCGGCGGCTACGGCGGCGGGCTCGACCGCAAGCGCTGGCTGCTCGAGCTGGAGGGGGCGCTGCAGCCCGAGCTCAGGGCGTGAAGCCGGCGAGCACGGTCCGGCCGAGCCACGCTTCGCGGTCGGCGGCCCCTTCGTAGCCGCCTTCTTCGTCCAGGTAGAAGCCCCACCACCAGAAGATCCCGGCGCCGTTGACGCGGCTCCCCGCGGCGAGCGCTTCTTCGACGGCCGTGGTCGCCGTTGAGATGTTCTCGACCGAGGTGGCGTGCCAGCGGTTCGGGCCGTAGGAGGGCAGGTCGGGCACGATCCGCGCGCCGGGCGCCGCGTGCGCCGACCAGTATGCGAGTCCTTCGCGCACCCAGTTCTCATAGCCCGCGGCGGTGGTGGATTCGCTGTCGTAGAACAGCGGGTCCACCTGCCCGACGCGGGCGCTGACCGCTTCCAGGTAGGAGGGCGTCCAGCGTCCCACGCTCGCGGGCGCGGTGACCGCGAGGCGCCCGCCGAAGCCGCGGCGCGCGAACAGCGCGTCGATTTCTTCCAGCAGCGCGAGGAAGCCGGGCGAAGACGGATACGGCTCGAGGTCGAGTGAGATGCCACCGGCGCCCAGCGCCAGCATCGCTTCGACGCCCGCGACCATGTTCGCCCGCACCGCCGGGTCTTCGAGGTTCAGCGAGGAACCTTTGACCTTGCCGGCGATCGAGGCCACGGTGACGATCCCAGCGCCGTGCGCGGCGTCGTAGGCCGTCGTCGCCGCGACCCAGCGCGCGAACATCGCGCTTTCCCGCTTGGAGAGCTTCAGCACGCCGTTCTTCTTGAAGCACTTGACGGGCAGCAGGTCCTGGGCGATGCCGTAGCCGCCGAGCGCTTCGAGCGTTTCTTCGAGCACGGCGGGCGGCTGCGTGTTGTGGACGAAGCCGTGCGGGATGTACGTCAGCGCTTCGGACGGAGCGAGCGCGGCACGGGCCGCCGGCGCGCTCGCCAGCGCAACCGTCGCGGCGGCGGCGGCCGCGAGCGTGCGCACCCTCCCTGGTCCCATGCCGGGGACTCTAGAGGCCGGCACGAGCGGCCGACCTGCCGCGGCTAGTCCGCGGCGGGGGCGTACTGCGTCTCGGCGGGGTCGCCGAGCGGCATGTCGGCAGGGACCGGCACGCCGGGGGTGTCGCGCAGGTACCACTCCGCGTCGAGCGCGGCCTGGCAGCCGGACCCGGCGGCGGTGATCGCCTGGCGGTAGGTGTGGTCGACGAGGTCGCCGGCCGCGAAAACGCCCGGCAGCCGGGTGCGCGTCGAGCGGCCCTCGGTAACCACGTAGCCGTTCTCGTCCACGTCCACCTGGTCGCGCACGAGCCCGGACTGCGGCTCGTGGCCGATCGCGATGAACGTGCCCGACACCATCACCTCGCGCTGCTCGCCCGTCTCGACGTTCTGCACCAGCGCGTGTCCGAGGGCTCCGTTCTCGCCCGGGACGAACTCCTTCACCGTGTAGGGCGTCAGGAACTCGATGTTCTCCTGCGCGCGGGCGCGGTCGAGCATGATCTTCGAGGCGCGGAAGTCCTCCCGCCGGTGCACGACCGTCACCTTCTGAGCGAACTTCGAGAGAAAGATCGCCTCCTCCATCGCCGAGTCCCCGCCGCCGACGATGATCGTCGTGGCCTCCTTGAAGAAAGCGGCGTCACAGGTCGCGCAGTAGGAGACCCCACGCCCGGCGAGCTCCTCCTCGCCCATCACGCCGAGCTTCTTGTGCTCGGCGCCCATCGCGAGGATCACGGTCCGCGCCTCGTGGACGGTGTCGCCGACCCAGACCTTGTGCACGCCGCCGACCTCTTTCGAGAGCTCGACGCGGTCGGCCTGGTCGGTGATGAGGCGTGCGCCGAAGCGCTCCGCCTGGTCGCGGAAGCGCTGCATCATCTCGGGGCCCATCACGCCCTCGGGGAAGCCGGGGTAGTTCTCGACGTCGGTCGTCTGCTGGAGCAGCCCGCCCCATGCGAAGCCCTCGATCACCAGCGGGCGCAGGTTCGCCCGGGCCGTGTAGAGCGCCGCCGTGTAGCCGGCGGGCCCGCTGCCCACGATGATGACGCTCTCGACGTTCTCGCTCATTGCTTCTCCGTTCCCCTGTGAGTCCGCATCACTTTACTTTGTATAGTACCAGAATGAGGGTCGGCGGTTACGCGCTCAGACCGTCTCTGCCGTAGGTGTCGAGCTGGTCCGGCGCTCCTCTGGGTGAAGCATGTCGGACCTGTCGTCCTCGCGCCAGTGGGACACCGTGCGGCGCAGCTGGAAGTAGGCGATCGCGCCTGGGATGGTCGGCAGCCAGAATGAGATCGCGCGGTAGGAGAGCACGGCCAGCGTGGCCAGTTCGAGGTTGACGCCGAACGCCGCGAACGCGCCGATCATGCCGCCCTCGACGCCGCCGATGCCGCCGGGCACCGGCAGCAGGTTGCCGAGTGTGCCGACGAAGTAGGCCATCCAGATCACGGTGAACGGCGGCGGCTCGCCGAACGCGTGGAACATCGCCCACAGCACCGAGATGTCAAAGCCCCACCACGCGAGCGCGCCGAGGATGCCCCATTCTCTGGCGCGTACGACGTCCCAGGCCGTGCGCACGCCGCTGGCAACCAGGCCGGGGACGGTGGCCGCCCGTGCGTAGAAGCGAGACAGGCGCCCGCCGCCTTCCGCGCGCGCGCCGAATTTCCGCTCCACGTCTCCCGGCAGCGCCGCGATGCCGAAGGCCGCGGAGAACAGCACCGCGGCGACGATCGCCGGCACGAAGGTGATCGCGAACGAGCCGCCGCCGGGGAACAGGCCGATCCCCAGCCCGAGCCCGTCGATCAGCATCGAGCCGGCGTAGACGGTGTAGAGGATCACGTTGAAGGCGACGAGCCGGCAGGCGACGAGCCGCGGCTCCATGCCCGAGCGGCGCAGAGCCCAGGCGGTCAGCGCGATGCCGCCGGCGCCCGCCGCGGCGAACAGACGCGTCGCCGCGAGGCCGGCCATCGTGATCTCGTAGGTCACCCGCCAGTTGATCCGCTCGAGATGGCTGTGCGGGTGCGGCCGCTTCACGAAGACGGTCCGGAACAGCAGTACGTAGCCGCCGAACGAGAGCACCTCGAGCACGACCCCTACGGCGATCCACCATTTGTCGCCGTTCTCGATGCGGTGGACCGTTTCGCCCGCCGATGTCAGCTTCGGCAACACGAAGTACAGGAAGCCGATCGCCGACAGCATGAAGATCGCGAAGACGGTGATCTGACGCCGCGTCAGCCGTACACGCGGCATCTCCTCCACTTCATGCTGGGAGATCGGGCCCCGCCCATCCGGCGGCTCGGACATCCCCCCGGTGCCGCCGATTTCGCTCCCGCCCGCCATTCCCGCTCGCCTACTCCGCCTTTCAGGCCGTTTGGTGTGCCATACCCTCCAGAGCGCCGATCGCGCGCCCTATCTGCCGTAGAGGCGCGCCCGCCCAGCGCTCCGAGCGCCGCACCGCCATCGTCAGCGCCGCCCCCGCGACCAGGTCGACCACGTAGTGCTCGCCGAGGTAGACCAGCGCGAACCCGAGCGTCGCCGTGTACGCGAACCCGACCGCGCCCGCGATCGGCCCCACCTCCGCGAGCAGCAGCGCGGCCATCAGCGTGGTGGCGAAATGCAGGGACGGCATGGCGGCGAGAGGGTTGCCTCCGAAGACACTGTAGAGCGAGCCCCAGCCGTCTCGCCAGAAATGCTCGCCGTACTCGACCATCATGCGCCGCACCGCGAGCTGCTCGGACGGCGCCCCGTCCTCGCGCGCGCCGGCCGCGTACCAGGGCGGCGCCGTGGGCGCGACCCAGTAGAAGCTCGCCCCCACATCGAAGACGGCGTACGTCAGCACCGCCGCCCGCCCGAAGCGCTCAGGCCTCCTCCACATGACGTAGAGCAGAGCCCCATGCGGCACCGCGAACCAGCTCCAGTGCGCCCACACGAGCACCCGGTCGAGCGCCGTCCACCGCGGGCCGTCGGGCCCACTGCGCGCGAGCGCGCGCTGCAAGCGCGTGCTCGGCAGCTCCCCGAGCCCGAGCACGCGATCGATCCGGATCGGATAGGAGATCAGGACCCGCGAAGCCTGCGCGCTCTCATCGTCGTGCGGCGTCTTGTAGGCCGCTAGGTAGGCCCACATCTGCAGGGCACACACGGCGATGTCGCGGCGCGGGGAGCGGCGCATGGCGATGGCCGCGCCGAACGGGGCCGCGAAGGAGAGCGCCTGCATCGCGACGGGCGGCGCCGAGACGCGCTTTCGCAGCAGCGGCGCGGCGAGGCCCGCCGCGACGATCCCCCACGCGGTCGCCCGCATCGCCTTCGAGAGACGCACGCGGCGGGAGGCTACTCGGAGGCCGTCGCGAGCGCCGAGCGCGCGGCGGCTGCGACGAGCGCCGCGATCACGGGGCTCTCCGGGTCGGCCTCGGGGTGCCATTGCACTCCGAGCACGAAGCGCTTGTCCGGCAGCTCGATCGCCTCGGCGAGCTCGTCCTCGAACACGGAGGTGCCGGACACGACGAGCCCTGCGCCGAGGCAGTCGACGCCCTGGTGGTGATGGGACTTCGTCGTGTGCACCGGCTGCCCGGCGGCCTCCTGCGCGAGCGAGCCCTCCACGAGGTTGACCTCGTGGTCGGAGCCTTCGAAGGTGCCGACGACGCGGCGGTGCTCGCCGTGCCCGAAGCGGTCGGGCAGGTGCTGGATCAGCGTCCCGCCGCAGGCGATGTTGATGAGCTGCATGCCGCGGCAGATGCCGAGCAGCGGGAGGTCGCGCTCGATCGCGGCGCGCGCCAGCGCGACTTCGAAGCGGTCGCGCTCGGGAACCGTGTCCACGGTGTGCGGGTCGCGCGGCTCGCCGTAGCTGGCGGGGTCGATGTCGGCGCCGCCGGCGAGGATCAGGCCGTCGAGCCGGGCGAGCACCTCGTCCGGATCCTCCACGAGCTGCTCGTCGGGCGGCAGCATCAGCGCCAGGCCGCCGGCGCGCTGGATCGCCTGGACGTAGTTCATCGGCAGCAGCGCGGCGTCGAGCTCCCAGACGCTCCAGCGCGCCTTCTCGAGGACGGTGCAGATGCCGATCACGGGACGTGCCACGAGATACACCATAGGATCAACGCCCCGGGGGCGCCGCGAGGCGCTGGAGATCGGCCCGCCGTGCGCGGCCGCGCGAGAAAGAGGATGCCCATGAGCGAGAGCCAGACGCAGCTGGAGACGGTCAATCTCTCCGTGCAGGAGGGCGTCGCGACGATCGAGCTCAACCGCCCCGACAGCCTCAACGCCTGGAACGGCCAGTTCGGCGAGGACCTGCTCGCAGCGGTCGCGCGCTGCCGCGAGGACGAGGAGGTGCGAAGCGTGCTGCTGACCGGGGCCGGGCGCGGATTCTCCTCCGGCGCCGACCTGCGCGAGCTCGGCGGCGGCGCGTCGAGCCGGGAGGAGGCGCCCGACGCCGTCTACCGGCAGCTGACAGAGGTCTACCACCCGATCATGACCGGGCTGCGCGAGCTCCCGAAGCCGGTCGTGGCGGCGGTCAACGGGCCGGCCGTCGGGATCGGCTGCTCGCTGGCGCTCTGCTGCGATCTGATCCTCGCCGCGGAGAGCGCGTACTTCCTGCTGGCCTTCGTGAACATCGGGCTGGTGCCCGACGGCGGCTCCTCGGTGTGGCTGCCGACACGGATCGGGCTGGCGCGCGCGACCGAGCTGTGCATGCTCGGCGAGCGTCTGCCTGCCACCCAGGCGCTCGAGTGGGGCCTCATCAACCGCGTGGTCGCCGACGGCGAGCTGCTCGACGTCGCGGGCGCGCTGGCGGCAAAGCTCGCGGCGGGGCCGACCCTCTCCTACGCCGGCACCAAGCGCCAGCTCAACAACTGGCTCTACCAGCGGATGGGCGAGCAGCTCGACCTCGAGGCGCAGATCCAGCGCGAGATGGTCGGCAGCGCCGATTCGCTCGAGGGCGCGATCGCGTTCATGGAGAAGCGCCCACCGCGGTTCACGGGCCGGTAGGCCTCGTGGCAAACGTCATCAAGCGCGTCGCGTCCGGGCCTGAATAGAATCCCCGCCGCCTTGGGCCAGCTGCTCCACACCACCCTCGCCTTCTTCACGCCGGAGTCGGGCGGATCGCCGCAGGCGAACAAAATCGACAGCCTCTACAAGGTCGAGCTGTGGATCGCGCTGGTCATCTTCCTGGCGGTCCAGGGCGCGCTGATCTACGCGCTGATCCGCTTCCGCCGCAAAAAGGACTCCGTGCCCGCGCAGATCCGCGGCAACACGCGCCTGGAGGTCGGCTGGACGGTGGGCGCCGCGGTGATCCTGGTCGCGCTGGCGATCATCACCTTCGCCACGCTGTCCTCGATCCAGAACCCGCCCGACACCGGCCCTCAGGGCGACCAGCTCGTCGGCGACGCGAACGTGGAGTACGCGAGCGTCGACCAGAAGCTGCCGCCGAACGGCAAAGCGCTGAAAATCACGGTCATCGGGCGCCAGTACATCTGGCAGTACGTCTACCCCGGCGCCAGCGAACCCGACGGCCTCGGCGCGCCGTACTCCTACCAGGAGCTCGTGGTGCCCACCAACACGACCGTCTCGCTGAACGTCGTCTCGGCCGACGTCGTGCACTCCTGGTGGATCCCCGAACTCGGCGGCAAGGTGACGGCCGTGCCCGGCTACCACAACTACACGTGGTTCAACATCTCCAAGCCCGGCATCTACCGCGGCCAGTGCGCTGTGCTGTGCGGCCGCGGTCACGCGCGCATGCTCGCGACCGTCCGGGCGGTGCCGCCGGCCACCTTCGACGCGTGGCTCGCGGGGCGCAAGAAACAGATCTCTGAAGCGAACACGGCCGCAAAGGAAGCGCGCGAAAAGCTCAGCAAGCAGACCGGCGCCGGCCAGGTCGAAAACCCCTAGCCAGACGAGGACACGAGCAGACCAGATGGCCACCTACGTAGCCCCCGTCCCGCAGATCACCACACAGACGGTCAAGCCCGAGCCGAAAGGCTGGACGAGCTGGATCACGACCACCGACCACAAGCGGATCGGGATCATGTACATGGTCACGACCTTCGCCTTCTTCCTGCTGGGCGGGGTCGAGGCGCTGATGATCCGCCTGCAGCTGGGCGCGCCGAACAACACGCTGGTGACCCCCACGGTCTACAACCAGCTGTTCACGATGCACGGCACGACGATGATCTTCCTGTTCGTCGTGCCGATGATGGCCGGCCTCGCGAACTACTTCCTGCCGCTGATGATCGGCGCGCGCGACATGGCTTTCCCGCGCCTGAACGCGCTCTCCTACTGGCTGCTGCTTGCCGGGGGGATCGTCTTCTACTCCTCGCTGTTCTGGAACCCGCCGGAAGCCGGCTGGGTCAGCTTCCTGCCGCTGGCCAACGGGAACTTCTCCCCGAGCGGCGGCGAGGACGCCTGGATCTACCTGATCCACCTCACGGGCCTGTCCTCACTGCTCGGCGCGATCAACTTCTACGCGACGATCGCGAACATGCGCGCCCGCGGCATGAGCTGGGGCCGCCTGCCGCTGTTCGTCTGGACGATCCTCGTCTACTCGGTGCTGCTGATCTTCGCGCTGCCGGTGATCGCGGCCGCGGTCACGATGCTGCTGACAGAACGGCACTTCGGCACCCACTTCTTCGATCCGACGCAAGGCGGGTCGGTGCTGCTGTGGTCGCACCTGTTCTGGTTCTTCGGCCACCCCGAGGTCTACATCATGGTGCTGCCCGGCTTCGGGATCATCTCGGAGATCTTCCCGGTGTTCGCCCGCAAGCCGATCTTCGGCTACAAGGCGATCGCCGCGTCCACCGTCGCGATCGCCTTCCTCGGGTTCCTGACGTGGGCGCACCACCTCTTCACCTGGCCGCTGCCGGAGGCCCTGCTCGTGTTCGTGATGCTGAGCTCGTACTTCATCGCCGTGCCGACGGGCGTGAAGATCCTGAACTGGATCGCGACGCTGTGGCACGGGGCGATCGAGTGGCGCACGCCGTTGCTGTTCGCGGCGGGAGGGGTCTCGATCTTCGTCATCGGCGGGATCTCGGGCATCTTCCTCGCCACGTTCCCGATCGACTGGCAGGTCAACGAAAGCTACTTCGTGGTCGCGCACCTGCACTTCGTGCTGCTCGGGGGCTCGGTGATGCCGATCTTCGCGGCGATCTACTACTGGTTCCCGAAGATCACCGGGCGCCTGCTCAGCGAGGGGCTCGGGAAGCTGAGCTGCGGGCTGATCTACGTCGGCATCCTCGTCACGTTCATGATCCAGCACGTGATGGGCCTCGACGGGATGCCGCGGCGCGTCTATGAGTACTCGCCGGTCGGGCACCTCCAGCTCTACAACGTGATCTCGACGGTGGGCGCGTTCCTGATCGCCGCCGGCGTGCTCGCGACGATCGTCAACGTGATGCGCAGCCTGAAGAACGGCGCGGTCGCCGGGCCGGACCCGTGGAAGGCGAACACGCTCGAGTGGTTCACGAGCTCGCCCCCGCCGGCAAACAACTTCGATGTCGTGCCGCTGGTACGCTCGGCCGAACCCATGAAGGACATCCGCCGGGAGGTCGAGCGCCGCAGCACCGGCGCGGCGGGGAGCGGGGCGACCGTTCCCGCCGGCGCCCGTCAGGTGAGCTTCTGATGCCCGGGGCGCGCGCCGGCGCCGCCCAGGGCGCGTTGCCCGCCGCGTCCGTCGGGCTCGCCCCGCGCACGCGCCAGCTCCTCTCCGACTACGTCGAGCTGACCAAGCCCAAGGTCCAGTCGCTCCTGCTGCTGACCACGATCGCGACGATGTACGTCGCCGGCGACCCCTCGCCGGGCCTGGTCGCCCTGACCTGCCTCGGGGGCTATCTCTCGGCGGGCGGCGCGGGCGCCGTCAACCACTGGTTCGACCGCGACATCGACGCGCAGATGAAGCGCACCGCCTCGCGCCCGATTCCCTCGGGCCGGGTCGCGCCGCGCTCGGCGCTGCTGTTCGGCTGCCTGCTCGCGTGCCTGTCGCTGCTCGAGCTCTCGCTGACGGTGAACCCGCTCGCGGCAGCGCTCTCGTTCTCGGGCTTCCTCGGCTACGTGCTCGTCTACACGGTCTGGCTGAAGCGCCGCACACCGCAGAACATCGTCATCGGCGGCGCCGCGGGAGCGGTCCCGCCCCTCGTCGGCTGGGCGGCGGTCACGGGGTCGGTGAGCGGGACGGCGGTGATCCTCTTCTTCATCGTGTTCTTCTGGACCCCGCCACACTTCTGGGCGCTGTCGCTGCTGATGAAGGAGGAGTACAGCAAGGTCGGTGTGCCGATGCTGCCGGTCGTGCGCGGCGAGACCGAGACGCGCCGCCAGATCCTCCTCTACTCGATCCTTCTCTACGCCGTGACTCAGCTCCCGTTCTGCGCGGGCGGCTTCGGCGCGATCTACCTCGTCGCCTCGCTCGTGCTCGGGCTCGGCTTCATCGCCGGCGCGGTACGCCTCTACAGGCGCGCCGACCGGGCCAGCGCGCTGCGCCTGTACCTGTACTCACTCGCGTACCTCGCGCTCCTGTTCTGCGCGATGGTCGCCGACGCCCATCTGTAGGATCCCCGGGCCTCGTCTGGTGCGTGCGGTCCCCGCGCCGCCGCCAAGCGGCGCCCTATATTCTCCGTGATGATGACCCGTCGCCTCGCGCGCAAGAACATCCGCACCGGCCTCATCGTCGGCGCCATCTGCATGTTCGTGTTCGGCATCACGTTCGTGATCGCGGCCGTCTACGTCTCGTGACGCCGCTCGAGCCCGACACGCCGCCCGTCGGCGAGGACATCCACCTCCCCGGGCCCTCGATCCTTCCGATCCTCACTGCGCTCGGCATCACGCTGGCCCTGGTGGGCGCCACCACGTTCTGGGAGCTCTCCATCATCGGCGGCCTGATCACCGTCGCGTGCATCGTGCGCTGGATCAAAGACACGCGTCACGAAGTCGACGAGCTCCCGCTCGACGCCGACGAAGCCTGAGACGCGCCTACCCGGCGAGCCCGAGGTCGCTGAGCGCGCGGGCGCCGTCGAGGTAGACCACGAGCCGCGTGACGAGACCACCGTCGAGCACGAAGTAGTTGCCGACCGAGCGCTCGGAGAACTCGACCCCGCTGAGCTTCCCGCGGCCCCGGTTTCGTACGAGGACGAGGATGCGATGCTCCTCCAGGACCCGGTACTCGACCGGTTCGGCGCGGAAGCCGACCCAGTCGCGCAACCACTCGCGCCACCCGGCGTCCATCGCCTCGATTCCCTTCGAGACCGCCGGTTCCGGCCCGCCGACGTAGGAGAACTCGATCTCGGGGTGCGCCCAGTCCGACCGCGTGAAATCGCCGCCCTGCCAGCCGTTGTAGATCGAGCGCACGACATCCAGATTCGACGGCATCGCTCGATTATCGCCATCGAGCCGCAGGCCCCGCTGCCGGAGACGGCGGGAGTGTTTATACCGTGCTACGGTACATCGCATCACGTACTAAGGAGGCGCGATGGACAGGTCGGACCCCTCTCTGCTGGTGCTCACGAGCCTCGCGGGCGGCGAGAAGCACGGCTATGCGATGGTCGCGGACATCGAGGAGCTGGCCGGCATCCATCTCGGCCCGGGGACCCTCTACGGGGCGCTCTCGCGGCTCGAGTCGGGCGGGCTGATCGAGGCCACTGAGCCGGCTGGGCGCCGCCGCCCCTATCGGATCACCGCGGCCGGGTCAGAGACGCTCCAGCGCCGCCTGGAGGCGCTCTCGCAGGTCGCCGACACCGGGCTGACGCGGCTGCGCGCGGCGGGAGCGCCGGCATGAGAAGGAGAGCGGCATCGCTCCTGCTGGCGCTCTACCCGGAGGCGTGGCGGGAGCGCTACGGCGAGGAGATGAGGGCGCTGCTCGAGGACGACCCGCCGACGGCACGGGGCCTGGCTTCGCTGCTGGCGGGAGCCGCCCGGGAACACGTGCGCCCGCAGCGCTGCTGGCGAGTCGAGGTGGCCCCGGCTACGGCGATGCGGCTGTCGGTGGGCGCCCTGTTCGCGTGCTGGATGATCGTCTCGGTCGCGGGCTCGGCGTTCGCGAAGCTCACCGAGCACATGGACGCGACCGAGCACGTGCACCCGCTCCTCGGCGTCGCCCGGGCGATGATCGTCTGGGGCGCGACGATCGGCGCAGCCGCCGTCGCGCTCGGCGGCCTGCCGCTGGTGTGGCAGGCGCTGAGGCAGACCGGGCGGCGCCGTGATCGGCGGCTCGCGCTCGCGCTCGCCTCACCCGCATTGGCAGGCTGCCTGCTGTTCGCGCTCGCCGCGGTCCTCGCGACGGCCGCGCCGTCGCGCCACGGCGGGTTCCCCGCGAGCTTCGTGCTCGGGCTGCTCGTCCCGCTGGCGCTCGGCGCCTGCGCCTGCGCGGTGGTCGGGGCGCTCGCGCCGAAAGCGGTCATGCGCCGCGCGCAGCCGCCGCTCGCAATGCTGAGGCTGGCGGCGTGGGCCGGACAGGCGCTGACGGTGGCGATCTTGCTCGTGGCCGCCGGCCTCGCCGTCTACGTACCAGTGCTGTGGAGCGCGACGACGGCGGGCACCGCGGCCTCCGGGCCGCTCGGCCTGAGCACCCGCGCGACGCTGATCTTCGCGCTCGCAGCCGCCGCGGGGGCCGTCGGCCCGGCGCTGCTCGCAGCCACGCGCGGGCGCCGCGCCGCCCTCGCGCGCGGCTGACGGCCCGAGATGAGGACCCCGCGTCCCGTGGAGAGCCGGGCGCGGTCCCTCAACCGCGCCCGGCCGCTATGGCGAGGGTGTGCCCGCCCCCCGACGGGAACACCACCCCTCTCACCCCACGGCTACCCGGGCTGGCACCGGACAGATCGCGCCGTCCTCGGTCCAGCAGCGCACGATGTCGCGCACCGACAGGATCCCGACCGTCTCTCCTCCGTCGAGGACGATCAGATGGCGGAAGCCCCCACGCACCATCGCCGCCGCGGCCTCCTCCAGAGACCAGTCGGGCGCGGCGTAGACGACGTCGCGTGTCAAGTGGTCGGCGACGCTCTCGGCCTGCGGGTCCTGGGCGCCGCCCAGCGAGACGAGGATGTCGCGCTCGGTGATGATCGCCGGGCCGTGCCCGTCGGGGTCCATGACGACGGCGGCGCCGACCTTGCGCTCGGACATCAGGCGGGCGACCGCCTGCAGGGTGTGTCCGGGGCCCACCGTCAGGACCATTCGGCTCATACCTTCGTGTACTTGCATCCCTCGCCTCGCGCTCTCTTTTTCGGGGCCAACCCACCACCGGCCCGCCGGAAACGCTCCAGCGGTGTCTGCTTACCCTGGCGGTCACCCGCGCAAGCGCCCGAGGATCGCCTTGCAACTATTGTCTCAATGTACTAAGGCCCACCCACCCCGTCAACCCCGCCCCTCAAGCTCGAAGCGGTCCGGGGACGGAAGGCATTAGGATCTCGCTCCCGATGAGGAGGAGCCTCGGAAAGAAGACCACGGCGGGCGGGCAAGATGTCTAGCCGCCGCTCGTTGACGATCGCCGCGATCGCGGCTGCGATCGCGACCGCGATCGGCATCGTTCTCAGCTTCGTCATCCACTGGTTCCCGGCGGCGGCCTCCACGCAGGCGCACAACACCGACCGGCTCTACCACGTGCTCGTGATCGCCTCGATCCCGATCTTCGTGCTCGTCCTGACGGTGATCCTCTACTCGGTCTGGCAGTTCAGGATGCGCCCGGGCGAGGAGCTCAAGGACGGCCCGCCGATCCACGGCAACACCCGCCTGGAGGTCTTCTGGACCGCGATCCCGACCGTGTTGCTGCTCGGGCTGGTCGGCTACTCGTTCGTCGTGCTCCACGACAACGAGAAGAAGCCGGCGCGCGAGATCGACATCGGGGTCTACGGCCAGCAGTTCGCGTGGACCTACGAATACCCGCCCGCCCTGACGCACGGCAAAGCGCTCACCAGCACCGACCTGTACGTGCCGAAGGGGGTCTCGGTCGAGTTCAACATCCACGCCAAGGACGTGATCCACGCCTTCTGGGTCCCCGCCTTCCGGCTCCAGGAGGATGCGGTGCCCGGGATCACGACGCACTGGCGCGTGACGCCGACGCGGCTCGGCACCTACCCGGTCATCTGCAACCTGCTCTGCGGCCTCGGCCACTCGCTGATGCGCTCAAAGGTCCGCGTCGTGAGCGAAACCCGCTTCAACACATGGCTCTCGAGCCAGGCCAGCACCACGACCGGGGGGTCAACGTCCGCGACGAGCACGCCAGGAGGTGCGGGATAATGGCCACCGCGATGTCCACCACCACGACGTCCCCACCGGCAAGCGCGCCCCCGACCCCCAAAGGCGTCCTCGCGAGGATCAAACACCCGGGCTTCATCCGCGGGGGGATCTTCTTCCTGCTGGGGATCGCCTTCGCGACCTTCATCACGTGGATCGTGCGCACCTCCACGGGCCACGGCACGTTCCACCACTTCCTCTCCTGGGAAGCGATCCTCACCGTCTCGCTGATCGCCGCCCCGCTGTTCTTCCTGGTGGGCTTCGGCGGCTTCGACTACTGGTTCTACTGGGCGGCCGGCAAGAAGACGCGCCCCGAGGACCACTCCGGCCACGGCGCCTACACGTGGAAGGACTACTTCCGGATCAACACCGACCACAAGGTGATCGGGATCCAGTACACGGTCAACTCGTTCATCTTCCTGCTGATCGGCGGCCTGATCGCGATGCTGATGCGCGCGCAGCTGGCCCAGCCCGGCTCGCACTTCGTCGACGCGAACACCTTCAACGGGCTGTTCTCGGTCCACGCCTCGCTGCTGATCTTCCTGTTCATCATCCCGGTC
Source organism: uncultured Solirubrobacteraceae bacterium (assembly GCA_963738815.1). Lineage (GTDB taxonomy): Bacteria > Actinomycetota > Thermoleophilia > Solirubrobacterales > Solirubrobacteraceae > Palsa-744. The sequence continues at coordinate 38,189 of CAVTXW010000010.1, read as the reverse complement.
TTCGCCGGGCTCGGGAACTTCGTGATCCCGCTGATGATCGGCGCGCCCGACATGGCCTTCCCGCGGCTGAACGCGCTGTCGTTCTGGCTGCTGCCGATCGCCGGGCTGATGATGCTCGGCAGCTTCCTCGTGCCGGGCGGCGCCTTCGCCGACGGCTGGACGGCGTACACGCCGCTCTCGGTGAACGCGCCGATCGGGCAGACGTTCTTCTCGATCGCGGTTCAGTTCGCGGGTGCCTCCTCGATCATGACCGCGCTCAACTTCCTGGTCACGATCATCACGATGCGCGCGCCGGGGATGAGCTTCTTCCGCATGCCGCTGCTCGTGTGGGCGAACTTCGCGACCTCGCTGCTGGTCGTGATCGCGACCCCGTTCATCGCTGCCTCGCAGTTCTTCATCCTGCTCGACCGGGCGCTCGGCTTCAACTTCTTCGACGCCGCCAAGGGCGGCGACGTGCTGATGTACCAGCACGTCTTCTGGTTCTACTCGCACCCGGCGGTCTACATCATGATGTTGCCGGGCTTCGGGATCATCAGCGAAGTGATCGCCGTGAAGGCGCGCAAGCCGATCTTCGGCTACCGCATGATGGCCTTCTCGCTGCTGGCGATCGTCGGGCTCGGCTTCACCGTCTGGGCGCACCACATGTTCACCTCCGGGATGGCCGCCTGGATCCGGATCCCGATGGCGATCACGACTGCGATCATCGCCGTGCCGACCGGCATCAAGATCTTCTCGTGGCTCGCGACGCTGTGGCGAGGGGTGCTGCATCTCGATACGCCGATGCTGTTCGCGCTCGGCTTCCTGACCACGTTCACGCTGGGCGGGATCAGCGGCGTGATGCTCGCGATGATCCCGTTCGACATCCACGTCAGCGCGACCTACTTCATCGTCGCCCACATCCACTACGTGCTGTTCGGCGGCTCGCTGATGACGATCTACGCCGGCGTCTACTACTGGTTCCCGAAGATGACCGGGCGCATGTTCGACGAGCGCCTCGGCAAATGGCATTTCTGGTCGACGTTCATCTTCTTCAACGCGACCTTCGGGCCGATGCACATCATCGGCCTGCAGGGCATGCCGCGCCGCGTCTCGACCTACGCCTCGCAGTTCGCCGACCTCAACCTGTTCATCTCGATCGCGAGCTTCGGGCTCGGGCTGAGCACGCTGATCTTCATCTACAACATGGTCACGAGCTGGCGCGGCGGCCCGGTCGCGGAGTCCAACCCGTGGCGCGCGCTGACGCTCGAGTGGCAGGTCTCCTCGCCGCCGCCGGTCTTCAACTTCGACCGCTTGCCCACCGTGGTGGGCGGTCCGTACGAGTACGGGGTCCCGGGCGCCGTTCACGGGATCTTCGCCCCCACCCCGGCCGCCGCCGGTGGCGTGCTGCGGGAGCCGAGCCGATGAGGAGGGTGTCGTGAGAGAGGTTCTGGTGGTCGCCAGCCGCACGCTGGGCGGAGGCCGGCTGCTCGAGGCCGTGCGGTCACGCGCGGCCGAGGGTCCGGTCCGCTTCCGGCTCGTCGTCCCGTCGAGCAACCCGTCCGCGGGGCTCGTGATCTACGACGAGGCCGTGCGCGAATCGGCGCAGGTGCGCGTGGACCTGGCGCTCTCGGCGCTGGCCGAAGAGGGACTCGAGGCGACAGGCGAGGTCGGCGACCCGGACCCGTTCTCGGCGACGATGGACGCTGTCGCGGCGAGCCGTCCGAGCGAGATCATCGTCTCCACCCACCCGGCCCAGAGCTCGGGCTGGCTGCGGCGCGATCTGATCGAGCGCATCCGCAACGCGACGGGCCTGCCGGTCGAGCACGTGGTCGTGGACATCGAGCACGAGGGACTGCCGTTCAAGGCGACGCTCGTGATCGCCAACAAGACCTCGGGCGGCGAGGAGCTGATCGCGCACCTCAAGCACATCGCCGCCGACGCAGACCGCCACCTCTTCATCGCCGTCGTCCCGCAGGCCGACGGCAGGGGCGATGCCCCGCGCGAGGCGCGCGCCCGCCTGGCGAGCATGCTCGACAAGCTCCACGAGGCCGGGCTGCTCAGCTCGGGCATGATCGGCGACCCCGACCCCTACACCGCGGCGATCAACGCGCTGGAGCTGTTCCGGGTCGACAACATCGTGATCTCGACGCTGCCCGACGAGCGCTCGGGCTGGCTGCGCTCGAACCTGATCGAGCGCGTGCAGAGCGCCAGCCCCGTACCGGTCGAGCACGTGGTCGTGGACGCGCAGGCTCCTGCTACCGCAGCGCCCGCAGCCTGATGGAGGCTGCCTCGGTGGCCCACGCCGGTGGGCACGCGCACGACGAGCACCACGGCCCGCCGGCTGCCAACCGCAGCTCGCGGGTCGAGCCCCAGCTGCTCGGGATGCTGCTTTTCATCATCTCCGAGATCATGGTCTTCGGCGCGTTCTTCACCGCCTACTTCTTCATCCGCGTCGCCCAGGGCGACCCCTGGCCGGCCCTCGGGACGACCCTTCCGGTCGAGGTCGCGGGCGTCAACACGGCGATCCTGATCTCCTCCTCGTTCACGATCCACTGGGCCGAGCACTGCATCAAGAAAGACAACCACCGCGGCCTGAAGGCGGGCATCTTCCTGACCTTCCTGCTCGGCTGCACGTTCCTGTTCGTGCAGATCAACGAGTACGCGAACATCGGCTTCGCGCCGCAGGACGGCGCTCAGCAGACGATCTTCTTCTCCCTGACCGGCCTGCACGGGGCGCACGTCTTCATCGGGCTCTGCCTGCTGCTGTTCGTCACGATCCGCGCCTTCCGGGGCCATTACAGCGCCGAGGAACATCGCGGCGTCGAGGTGCCGGGCATCTACTGGCACTTCGTCGACATCATGTGGATCGTCGTCTACACGACGGTCTACATCATCTAGCGGGACCGCTGATGCTGAACCCCCTGCGTTCGGAGGGTGAGGCCTTCCAGCTGCTGATCTACGTGATCGTCGTCGCAGCCGTCGTGATCGCGCTCGTGCTGGGGTTGCGCGCGATCTTCTAAACGCGGCACGGTCTCTAGCCCCTCCCCCAAGAGGCGAGCGGCCTCCGTCCCCGGTCGCTCAGCCCGGCACGCCGGATCGTGCGACGCACGACGGACCGAGCCGTGCCGCTTCGAACGTCACTACCCGGCCCGAGGCCCTCGTCAATCGCCGCCGCGGCGGCGCGGGAGGCGGACGCTACGCCTCCGCGGGCCGGTAGCCCGAGCAGACCAGCCGCATCCACTCGATGCGCCCGTCCTCGCCCGCGGTCAGATAGCCCTGCTGCTCGACCACGAAGCTCCCTTCGGGGTTCGTGACGGCGAGGCGGTAGCGCAGCTGCTCGCGGTCGGCGACCGTGCCGGTCTCGACGCTCTCGAGCGCCTCGATGCTGTCGGCGTCGTCGAACCAGCTCCCGAAGACGATCTCGATCACGGCCTCGGGGTCGTCGGCTTCCCAGGACCGGCGCGGCGTCAGCGCCCGGAACTCGATCTGCGGGTGCAGCAGCTCGCGCAGCGCGTCCCGGTCCTTCGCGGCCAGCGCACTCGCGAATCTCGACCCGGTCGCGGCGGCGCTCTCCACGGCTCCTACTTGACGGTGAGGTGGCCGAACATCCCCGCCTGGCGGTGGCCTGGGACCTCGCAGAAGAACGTGTAGGTGCCCGGTTTCAGCGTCACGGTGACGGAGGAGGAGCCCTTGCTGATGATCTGCGTGTGTCCGAGGACAGGCCCCGGGCCGGAAGCTTCATTGGAGCCGGCTTCGACCGCGAGGTTGTGGTCGACGCCCGACATGTTCGGCATTTCGATCGTGACCGGGCCCGTCGTCGCGGTCGCCTTGTTGGTCGCGTAGGCGAGCTGGCCTGTCGGGCTCGCGGGGATCGTGAGCTTGCCGTTCTTCTCTTCGGCGGGCTTGCCCGAGCCCGCGGGGGCCACGGCGGTCGCGAGCAGCCCGGTGTCCTTGCCGGGACGTGCGGCCACCTGTTCGACGTAGGCGGCGACGTCTTTCGCGGTCGAGCCGCTCACGAGGTCCTTCGGCATCGCGCCTTCAGGGTTCGGGATCTTGATCTGCTCTTCCACGACGCCGCGGATCGTGCTGCGCTGCAGCCCTTCTTCGATGCTCGCTTCGAATGCCTTGTCGAGATCGGGTCCGACGACGCCTTTGGTTTCCGCGTGCGCGAGCGTGTGGCAGGAGCCGCACTTGGCGACGAACGCCTTCTTGCCCGCGATCACGTTGACGTTGTCACGTCCCTTGACTTCGCCGCAGCCCGCTCGCCGCAAGCGCGCCGGCCACCAGCGCAGGCACGCCGAGCAGCGCGAACCGCCGCGCGGTCCACGCACGGGCCAGCGGGCGCCGCGGTCCTTGCAGGGCGTCATGGGAGCTCATCGAAGGGCGGAACACTATCCGAACCGGCCGACGCTGAGGGCCCGCCCCCGCAAGCCCTCACAGCCCGCCCTGCCGGGCGCTCCGCCGCAGCGGAGCCTCTCGGCTCACGGCCGCTGCAGCCCCTCCAGGCGGCCCTCCGCGGCCGCGAGCACGCCCTCGGCGACGCGCTCCCATGACCAGCGGCTGCGCACCGCCTGGACGAGACCGGCGCGGGTCGCTGCCAGCAGCTCCGGCGGCGCCTGCAGGCACCCGAGGACCCGTTCAGCGATCGCTTCGACGGCGCCGTCGTCGACGGGGAAGCTCAGCCACTCGGCCGCGGCCGGCGGGACCGCCTCGGCGAGCGACTCAGCGACCTCGGCCATCCCCGAATGGCCGCGCCACGACCGGCACCGCGCCGCACGCCGCGGCCTCGGCGGCGACCATCCCGAAGGCCTCGGGGAAGGTGCTCGGCGCCACGAGCGCGCGGCACGCCGGCAGCAGCTCGGCCAGCTCCTCGTGCTCGAGGCGCCCAGTCAGCACGAGCCGCTCCGCGGAGCGCCGCCGCGGCCCGGACGTAGCGCTCGCGCCGCTCGCCCTCGAGCCCGTCGAGGAACGCGAGCAGGTGGCGAAGCGGTGCCGCCGGAGCACCCGACGGGTCGGCGGTCTCGCGGCCGCGACCTTCCACAGCGATCTCCCGGGCGCGTCCGAGGTCGCCCGCCGCCAGCGCGCCGGCGAGCTCTTCGAAGGCCGCACGGTAGGCGCCGAATCCGACGACGACCAGGCGCGCGGCGGGTTCACGCTCCAGCACGAGCGGCCAGCTCGCGACGAGCAGGTCGACCCCCTTGCTGACGATCAGCTTGCCGACGTAGGCGACGAGCGGACTCGTCGTCGCAGTCCAGGCGGGCGAGCGCCGCGGCCGCCTCGGCTGGGTCGCGCTCGAAGGCGCTCGCCTCCCCGTCGCTCTCACGAGGCCGGGGCGCGGCCGCCAGCTCCTCCGCGATCTCCCGCAGCCCCGCCGCGGCGGCAGCCGGCTCGCGGGGCGCGAAGCGCGCGACGTCCACGCCAGGCGGCCCGAGCCGGGTGCGCTCGGGGAGCTCCGGGTCCTCCAGCGCCGCCCACAGGCTCGCCGCCGTGTGATGTGAGCCGACGAGAACACCACGCGCAGCCGCGATCCCCTCCCTCGCCGGCGCCAGGAACCGCTCAGGTTCGGGCTTGACGGTGTACTCGAGCGCGCTGCCGTGGACCTTGACCGCATACGGGACGCCCTCGGGCAGCCCGCGCGCGAGGATCACCGGTCCCATCACCAGGTGGTTTGCGAGCGCGACCTCCGGCTGCGCCAGCGCGGCGACCTCGGCGACGGCCGCCACGTTCGCCCGCAGGTAGGTCTCGACCTCCTCGGGCGTGCACTGCGCGAAGGTCCGCGCCTGCACACCCTCGTAGCGGTCGGCGACGTAGACCGGCAGAAGCCCGCCGATGTCGGGCCGGTAGGCGACGGCGCGGCCGGGTCCGGCCGCGGGCTCAGCGGCGCTCGGAAGCTCGCGCACGCGCAGCTCCCCCGCTTCCCAGTCGCCGGCCGCGGACAGGAAACGGTGCTCCTCGGGATGGCGCTCCTGGCAGAGCAGGTGCACCTCGTGGCCGAGCCGGACGAGCGCCTCGGCCAGCCTCGCGTTGTAGACGTTCGAGCCGGTCCCGCCGAGCAGGTAGCCGTGGAAGATCAGGATGCGCACGGACGCGCAGCCTATCCCCGGCCCTCCGCGCCCTTCGCTAGAGTGCGCGGCGATGAGCGCCAGACAGCGTTACCGCCTTCGCAACCCGGCCAGCGGACGCGAGGTCCTGCTCGAGGCCGAGCGAGGGCGAGGTCTACCGCGACCGCGACTCGGGCGAGACGCTCGAAGTCGTCGGCAAGGTGCTGCCGCTGGCGCCTTCGCAGTCGCGCCTGCCCTGGGCCGTGGAGAACCTGCGGTTCTGCCCCTGGTGCCGGCAGATGGCGCAGCGCGACCTGAACGACTGCCCGACGTGCGGCAGGCGCATGGGTCCGCCCGCCGGGGCGGGCTGAGCGGGGCGGCGATGACGCGCCTGCGGCTCGCAACGCTCGCAAGCGCCGCGCTGCTCTGCGTCTTCGGGCTCGCGGCGTGCGGCGGTGGCAGCGCGTCCGACAGCGTGCCGAAGTCCACGCCGGACATCACGCCGCCGAACGACACGAGCGCCGAAAAAGCCGCGGCGTCGACGACCTCGACGACGGCGACCAAAACGACGAAAACCAGCACCACGAGCAGCGGCGAATCAGCCGAATCGGAATCGAGCGAAGGCGAAACACCCGAAGGCGAAAGCGGCGGCACCGCCAGCGAAGGGACAGCCTCGGGCGGCACGGGCGGCGAAGAAGCAGAAAAAGCGCCCGAAAAAACCTCGAAACCCGAAGAAGGCAGCTCGAGCCCGACCGGCGGCGCGAGCGCACCGTAGCGGCAGGCCGCGACCGGCCGGCCCACCCGCGTAGCGGGCCGCCATCGCGTACCAGGCAGCCTGCCCGGGTAGCGGGCGGGCCATGCTCACGTTCATCCTGCTGTTGTTGATCGCGGCCGTGCTCATCGGCGTCGTCGGGCGCCGGTTCTCGGCAGACCGTCGCCCGGGCCGGTAGCCGGCGGCCTCTCGCCTGCGGCGGCGCGCGGCCGCTCCGGGCGAAAAGCACGCAAGCGACGCCCGAGATACGCCCGGCTAAGCCCCCGCAGCGGGGCGTAGGCCAAGCAGATCAAGGACGCAGAGAGCGCCGCGTGCGACAGCACGCAAGCGAGCGAGGACGCCGAGCCGCGCCGGCCTACGCCCGGCCAAGCCTCCGTAGCGGGGCGTAGGCCAAGCAGATCAAGGACGCAGAGAGCGCCGCGTGCGACAGCACGCAAGCGAGCGAGGACGCCGAGCCGCGCCGGCCTACGCCCGGCCAAGCGCCCCTAGCGGGGCGTAGGCCAAGCAGATCAAGGACGCAGAGAGCGCCGCGTGCGACAGCACGCAAGCGAGCGAGGACGCCGAGCTGCGCCGGCATACGCCCCGCTACGGCGTCGAGATCTCGGTGGCGCTGTAGGTCAGACGTGCCGTCTGGTACAGGCAGAAGTACTGCACGCTCGAGCCGATCTGGGTCTGGGCCGTCTGGCTGCTCGTGCTCGTGCACTGCTTCTTCTGGCGGCTCGCGCGCCAGGACGTGTCGTTGCCGAAGCCGAGCGCGAGCGCGGGCGCCCAGGTGGGGACGCTGAGTGCGATCTCGTCGCCCTTTTTGACCTTGATCGTGGTTTCGAGCGGGAACTGGACCGTCTTGCCGAAGTAGGTTTTCAGTTTCACGAGCGGGCCCGAGGCGATCAGCTTGTAGGTGAGGTTCGGCGACTTCTGCGGGCGCAGCACCGCGATGCCGGCTTCCGATTCCCCGCCCTCGTTGGTGTTGAAGAACTTGACCTGCGTGGCGCTCGGCTTGCCGAGGGTGATCGTCCAGCCGACGATCGAGCCGTCGATCGGGACGCCCATCGGGTTGCGCACAGAGCCGACCTTGACCTGGAAGCCGCTGGTGCGGCTGACCGCCAGGCAGGGGCTTCCGGGGCAGCTCGCGACCGTCGCGGGCGTGGTCGTGCCGATCACGCCGACTTCAGAGAGCTTGGCCGGCGCCGCGGCCGGGACAGCCAGCGCGAGCAGCGCGCCGGCGGCTGTGATGATCCTGATCCGTCTTCTCATGTCTGCCACCTAACACGCCCGACCGCTGGATGTAGCGGTTTCAGTATTTCGCTATCCCCCATTCAGTTCCTGCGCGGCGGCAGCGATCTGCTCAGGATCCCCCGAAGAGGGGACCCACGGCAGGCGCAGCGGGTCGCCGTCGTAACGCGGGATCACATGGATGTGGAAGTGGAACACCGTCTGCCAGGCCGCGGCGCCGCACGAGTTCAGCAGGTTCACGCCGTCGGCCCCGAGGCGCTCACCCGCGCGGCGGGCGAGGCGCTGAGCGGCCAGCATCGTGGCCTGCAGGTCCTCGGCCGAGACCACGAGCAGGTCGCGGGCGTGCTCGCGCGGGATCACGAGCGCGTGCCCGCGCGTCGCCGGCGCGATGTCCATGAACGCGATCGTGCGCTCGTCTTCGTCGACGATCTGCGCCGGCAGCTCGCCGGCGACGATCTTGCAGAAGATGCAGTCGGGGTCCGCCACCGGCGGTGATCCTAGCTTTCGGCTTCCCCGAAGCGCGGGCAGGATCGCCCATGCGTACGACGGGCCGTTGCCGCGCCTGGGGGGCGCATGAAGCCCACTGACGCGGGCCCCTCGCCCGCTCAGGCGCCGGCGAGCATCGCCCGCGCGTGCGATACGGCCTGCTCGGCCGTCGAGATCTCGCCGGCGAAGCGCGCCTCGGCGAGCTCCTCGAGCAGCCGCCCGAGCTCGGGCCCGGGCGCGACGCCCAGCTGCCCGGCCAGGTCGTCCCCGCGCACCAGCGGCGCCGGCTGCGGCTGCTCGTGCCAGTCGAGCGCCTCCGGCAGGACCTCCCCCGCGAGACGCAGGTGAGCGGCGATCGCCTCCTCCGAGCGCCGACCGCGCGTCGCGAGCCGATCGGCTACCGAGAGCAGGGTGACGTCGGCCTGCACGGGCGCGCACCCGTGCAGGTAGCGGTAGAGCGTGCGGCGCGCGAGCGGTTGCGGCTCGTGCACGAGGAAGCCGAGGCGCAGATGGTGGCGCACGAGCCCAGCGACATGAGAGCGCAACCGCTCGCTGGAGCGCAGCCGCCCCAGGACGCTCCGCGCCAGCTCGGCGCCCTCGCGGTCGTGGCCCATGAACGTCACCCTCCCGTCCTCGGGGCGCACGGCACGCGTCAGGGGCTTGGCGGCGTCGTGCAGCAGCGCCCCCCAGCGCAGTGCCTGCCCGCGCGTCATCTCATCCGCCAGCGGCTCGTCCAACAGCGCCGCCGCTCGCGGCACACTCCGACCGAGGGCGGTCGCGGCCTCGCCTCCGGCAAGGCCACCGGCCGTGGTCAGCTCGGCCGTGCGGTCGAGCACCTCGAGCGTGTGCTCGTAGACGTCGGCGTGGTGGTAGGCGCTCTGCTCGACCCCCCGCAGCGCGTCGAGCTCCGGCAGCACGACGGAGAGCGCGCCGAGCTCCGACATCAGCTCGATGCCCGCGCGCGGCGCCGGCGCGGCGAGGATCCGGCGCAGCTCGACGAGCACGCGCTCGCCGGAGACGGCCGCAAGCCCCGCGACTGCGCACGCGCCAGCGCCAGCGTCTCAGTGTCAGGTTCGAGCCCCAGCTCGACGGCGGCGCGCACGAGCCTCAGGACCCGCAAGGGGTCCTCGGCGAAGGAGCCGGGCCCGGCGGCCCGCAGGCGACCTGCGCGCAGGTCCGAGGCGCCCCCGAGTGGGTCGATCCGCTCCCCGCCGCCGAGCGGCTCGGCGATCGCGTTGACGGTGAAGTCGCGCAGCGAGAGGTCGCCCTCCAGCGTCGCCGCGCGCATCGGCTCGAGGTCGACCTGCCAGCTGCCGTCGCGGGCCACCACGCGCCACGCCCCGAACTCCTCCGAGAGCTCGAAGCACGCCGCCCGGCCGCCGGCGCGCGCCACCGCCCTCGCCGCCTCGCCGGGATCCCCCTCCACGACGATGTCGAAGTCCGCGGTGTCGCGCCCGAGCAGCGCGTCGCGGACTGCGCCTCCGACGAGCCACGCGGGGCGTCCGGCGAGCGCCCGTCGCGCTGCGTCCAGCCCGGCGCTCACTCGCCCGCGCCCCGCGACGCGGTGCGCCCCGTCATCGCCGCCACATCGGCGGCGGGCTCGTCGTCGCGGTGGTAGCGGCGCGTCACGCGCGCGCTGAGGCCGCAGGTGATCTCGTAGTTGATCGTGCCGAGCCGCCGCGCGAGGTCCTCGGCGGTGATCCGCTCTCCGCCCTGGCGCCCGATCAGGACCGCCCGCTCCCCCCGCAGGCGCTCATCGAGCTCCGGTCCGAGGTCCACGGTCACGCTGTCCATGCTCACGGTCCCGACAAGTGCACGCCGCTGCCCGGCGATCAACGCCTCGGCGTTGCCGGAGAGCGCGCGCCGCCAGCCGTCGCCGTAACCGATCGGCAGCAGCCCGACCGCGGTGTCGCGCTCGGCGACGAAGCGCCGGCCGTAGCCCGCGCTCTCCCCCGCGCGGCACAGCTTCACCTCCGCGACGTACGTATCGAGCTCCAGGGCGGGCTCGAGCGCCCGCTCGTCGGGGTCGGCGCCGAAGGGGTCCATCCCGTAGACAGCGATCCCGCAGCGAACCATGTCGAAGTGGGATCCCGGCTCGCGCAGCACGGCGGCGCTGTTGGCGGCATGGAGCAGCACGCCGGGGCGGCTCTCGGCCAGCGCGCGGGCCCAGCGCCCGAACGTGTCGAGCTGCGCGTCGAAGAACCCGTCGTCGTCGGGTTCGTCAGCCGTCGCGAAGTGGGTCATCAGCCCGGCCAGGCGGACGCCCGGCGCGCGCTCCGCCGCCTCGACGACGGCGCTCGCCCGCTCGGGGTCGCGGGTGCCCGAGCCGGCCCATGCCGGAGTCGAGCTTGACGTGGACCGCGCCGCCGCCTGCGGCCGCCACCGCGGTCACCCCCTCCTCGCTCCAGACGACGACCTCGCCGCCGTCCGCGAGCACGTCGCGCAGTTCGGACTCGGTCAGCGCGCCCATCACGAGCACCGGGACCTCGTCGAGGCCCGCCTCGCGCAGCTCGCGCAGCTCGCGCGCCTCGACGACCGCGAGCCAGCTCGCGCCGCCGGCGAGCGCCGCCCGCGCGGCGGCGACGGCGCCGTGGCCGTAGCCGTCGGCCTTGACCACGGCGCAGAGCCGCGCCCCGCCGGACAGCTCGCCGCGCAGCTGTTCGCAGTTGCGCTCGATGGCGGCGAGGTTGACCCGGGCCCGGGCCCGCTCGGGCGCGTCGGGCACCACGGGCAGCTCCAACGCCCGCCCCGCATCCTGCCCGGGCCCCCTAGCCATCCTCCTTCTCCACGTCCCCGTGCCGCGCGGCGCCCAGCGCTTCGATCACATCGCTCGCGATCACGGCCTCGACCGCGCCGGCCGCGCGCGCCGCGAGTCGCCCGGCGCGCGCGTGCAGCAGCACCCCGGCGGCGGCCGCGGCAAAGGGGTGAAGACGCTGGGAGAGCGCCGCCGCGATCACCCCGCTGAGCACGTCGCCCGTGCCGGCGGTTGCGAGCGCCGGGCTGCCCCCGGGGCTGACCGCCACGATCCCGCCCGGCTCGGCCACGAGCGTGTCGTCTCCCTTGAGGACCACGACAGCGCCCGAGCGCACCGCCGCTTCGCGGACGTAGCGCAGCCGTTCGGCATCGACGTCGGCGCTGTGCAGGTCGAGCAGGCGCCCCAGCTCGCCCGCGTGCGGGGTCAGCACGGTGGGTTCGACGCGGCTGCGCAGCTCCTCGGGCCTGCGCGCGTGCGCGTTCAGGCCGTCCGCGTCGAGCACCAGCGGCACCCTCGCAGCGCGCGCGAGCCGGCGCGCGAACGCGACCGCGCTGTCCTGGCGCCCGAGCCCGGGTCCGAGCGCGAGCGCACCGCCGTGAACGCGCCGCTTCGAGCACCTGCTCGACGCCAGCCAGGTCGAGCCCGCCCTCGGTTTCGGGCAGCGCCTGGAACATCACCTCGGGCACGCCGCTGCCGGCGAGCACCGGCTGCACCGCCGCGGGCACGAACGCGGTCACGTAGCCGGCGCCGGCGCGCATCGCCGCGCGGCAGGCCATCGCGGGCGCGCCGGTCAGCCCGACCGAGCCGCCCGCCACGAGCACGTGACCGGAGACGAACTTGGTCGAGGCGCCGGTCCGCCGCGGCAGCAGCGCGAGCACTGAGTCATCGATCAGCCCGACCCGGGCGGCCGCCGGCGCCCCGCGGGGGATCCCGATGTCGGCCGTCTCGACCTCACCCGCGTGATCCTTGCCCGGGCGGATCCAGAGCCCCGGCTTCGCCGCGTGGAACGTGACCGTCGCGGCCGCGTGCACGGCGACGTCCTCGACCACGCCTGTGGACGCATCCACCCCGCTGGGGACATCGACGCTGACGACGGGCGCCCCGGCACGCTCGATCGCGGCGATCCCCTCTGCAACGGCACCGTGCGGCGCGCCTGCGAAGCCGGTGCCGAGCAGCGCGTCCACGACCGCGTGGGCGCGCTCGAAGGGCCCGCCGGGGGGCGCCTCCTGCCCCTCCGCCCAGGGGCCGCCGTCGAGGCGCAGCGGTCCCTCGCCGGGCAGACGCGCGAGGTTGGCCGCGGCGTCGCCCTGCAGCTCCCCGGGATCAGCGACGCACACGACCGTTGTCTCGTGCCCGGCCTCGCGCAGCAGCCGCGCGACAACGAGCCCGTCCCCGCCGTTGTTGCCCTTGCCGCACACGACAGTCACCGGTCCGTCGGGCACGAGCCGCTCGACGGTGCGCACGACCGCCGCCCCCGCACGCTCCATCAGCTCGAGGCTCGGCACGCCCTGCTCGTCGATCGCCCAGCGATCCGTCGCCCGCATCGCCTCGGCGTCGGGGAGCGGGGTCAGCCAGCCCGGAAGCGCTTCCACGGGCAACGATGCTAGATGGTTGATTCCGCGGCACGACTCCGCCCCGGGGTGGCGGAGCTGTTCTTCGAGCGGTTCGCGCGCCGGCTCGGCGGCGCTACTCGACCGTGACCGTCTTGGCGAGGTTGCGCGGCTGATCGACGTTCAGCCCGCGGCGCCGCGCGATCCGGTACGCCAGCAGCTGCAGCGGGATCACCGCGAGCAGCGGCTGCAGCATCCAGTCGAGCGGGGGAACGGTGATGACGGCCTCGGCCTGCCCGGCGATGGCGTCGTTGCCCTCGGTCGCGATCGCGATCACATGGGCCCCCCGCGCGCGCACCTCCTGCATGTTGGAGGCGACCTTGTCGAGCACAGGCGAGTCGGTCGCCACGCAGACCACCGGAGTTGACTCGTCGAGCAGCGCGATCGGTCCGTGCTTCATCTCGCCGGCGGCGTAGGCGTCGGTCGCGATGTAGGAGATCTCCTTCAGCTTCAGCGCGCCCTCGAGCGCGACGGGAAGCCCGACGTGGCGGCCGAGATATAGGAAGAACTCGCTCTGCCAGTGCGCCTCGGCGATCGGCTCGACCTGCTCGTCGGCCGCGGCCAGGACCGCATCGATGCAGTGCGGCAGCCGCTTCATCTCGGCCACGAGCTCGCTCAGGCGCTCGGGCGCGAGCTCGCCGCGCAGCTCGGCCAGGCGCAGCCCGAGCAGGTACATCGCGGCCACCTGGCAGATGAAGGTCTTCGTGGCCGCCACGCCGATCTCCATCCCGGCGCGGGTGAAGATCACGCCGTCGGAGGCGCGTGTGGCCTCCGAGCCCATCACGTTCGTGACCGCGAGCACGCGCGCGCCGCGTTCGCGCGCGAGGCGCATCGCGGCCAGCGTGTCGGCTGTCTCGCCCGACTGCGAGATTCCGATCACGAGATCGCGGTCGGTCACGACCGGGTTGCGGTAGCGGTACTCGGAGGCGATGTCCATCTCGACCGGCAGCCGCGCCCACTCTTCGATCGCGTAGCGGCCGATCAGCCCCGCGTGGTAGGAGGTGCCGCAGGCCACGATGACGATCCGCCCCACGTCGTCGAGCAGCGACTCGTCGAATGCGCCCTCCTCCTGCAGGTCCACGCCGTCGCGGCGCGCTGTGCGGTCGGCGATCGCGTCGGCGACGGCGTCGGCCTGTTCGTGGATCTCCTTGAGCATGAACGTCTCATAGCCCGCCTTCTCGGCCGTCGCCTCGTCCCAGTCGACGTTTTCCTCGCCGCGCTCGACGGGGGTGCCGGCCGCGTCCATGATGCGCACGCCCTCGGGGCGCAGGACGGCGATCTCGCCGTTCCCCAGGTACTGGACCCGGTGCGTCTCGGCGAGGAAGCCCGGGACCGCCGAGGCGACGAACTGCTCGCCCTCGCCGCGTCCGAGGATCAGCGGGCACTCCTTGCGCGCGCCCACGAGCACCTCGGGCTCGTCGAGGCTCATCGCGACGAACGCGTAGTGGCCTTCGAGCTGGGCGTAGGCGGCGCGGACGGCCTCTCCGAGGTCGCCGTCGTAGAGGTCGGCGATCAGGTGCGCGATCACCTCGGCGTCGGTCTCTGAGCTGAACTCGCTGCCGTCGGCCTGCAGCCGCTCCTTGAGCGCGAGGTAGTTCTCGACGATCCCGTTGACCACGACGTGCACGCGGTCGGCGCTGTCGGAGTGCGGGTGGGCGTTCTGCTCGCTGACGCGCCCATGCGTGGCCCAGCGCGTGTGACCGATCCCGGTCGTGGCGGGCCGCTCGGCGACGGCCACCGCGCCCGCGCCGTTCGCGAGCTTCTCCCGCAGCGCGCCGAGGTTCCCGACCGCGCGCACGGCATCGATCCGCTCGTCGGCGATCAGCGAGATGCCGGCGGAGTCATATCCCCGGTATTCGAGCCGCGTGAGCCCCGCCAGCAGCAGATCGCGTGCGGGGCGCGCGCCGACGTAGCCAACGATGCCGCACACCGGGTCGAGGATATCGGGGGTGTGCCGCACGTCCCGGCCGCGCGATCGCAGCGGCCGCCACGCCGAGGGGCGGCCCTGGCGCCCGCGCCGCTCGTGACGGCCAGCACCGAGCCGGGCCGCTCAGCTCGTGCGCGGGCTTGCGCGCGCGGTAGGCGCGCACCTTTTCGCGGTTGCCGCAGACCGCCATGTCGCACCAGGTCCCCGAACGGTTGCGGGAGAAGTCGTAGAACGCCCAGTTGCAGTCGTCGGCGCGGCACGCCTTCACGCGCACCCAGGTCCCGTCCGACATCGCCTCTGCCACAGGCGCGAGCAGAGCCGCGAGCGCACCGTCGGGCACCGTCGACGCAGGGCTCCAGCAGCGAGGCGCCGTCGCGGAAGTGCACGCTCAGCTCGCCGCGCCGCGCGGCCCGCTCGAGCAGCGCCGTGTCCGAGTCCGCGGGCGGTCCGCCGTTGTTGGCCAGCATCGTGCGGCGCAGCGCCTCGCGCAGCTCGAGCGCGCGCGCGAGGTCCTCCGCCCCGGCCTGCTCGCCCTTCGCCCAGCAGGCCGCGATCCGCGAGCCACGAGCCCAGGTGCGCGGGGTCGCCGAGCGCCTCCTCGCCGGTGTCGAGCTCGAACGTGTTGACGAAGTCGATCACGAGATCGAGCTGGTGCGGGTGCGGGGCGCGTGTCGGACATGATCTGAAACCTTCGTTCGGATGTGATAGGTTACCGACCTGCAACACCATCTAAATCCAATAGGAGGTGTCGACCGCCATGCTACAGCACGAAGGACTCTCCCCCGCCCCCCCGCTCTCGATCCGTCGCTCGCCGCGCGAGCCCGGATGGCCGTCGCGAACGGTTGCGCGCGTGCGCTGGTTCTCGCTCGACGGACGGCTCGCAGCGGGTGAGGACCCCGCCGGCTCGCCCCTGCTCGCCGCCCAGGCCGCGCGGCTGACCGAGCCCCGACACCGCGAGCTGCTCGCGGCCGCGCTCGGAGGACTGCTGCTCGACGCCAGAGACCGTCCGCGGATCAGCCGCGTCGCCACCGATCGCGGCGCGCTTCTTCGCAACGAGGGCGCCCTGCGCGATCTCGCTCGCCGGGTCGATTCGCGCGAGCCGCTGTACGCGCGCGGGCTCGCGCGGCTCGAGCGGATGCTCAGCGACGCGACCGGGCCCGCCTTCAGCGGCGGCCGCGGCGAGCTCTCCGCGGAGATCGAGCGGGTCCACGACGAGTTGAGCGGACTGCACACCGATCCGCCGGCTGCAGGCGCCCGGCGCGCGCGCTCGCTGGGGCGCCTGGCGCGCGTGCGCCGTGTCCCCGGGCCGGCGCGGGCCGGCGATGCGCCGGGCTTCGCGGGCAACTCGTTCGCACTGCCCGACGGCTCGTGGTTCCACGGCCGCCGGGAGGCCGCCTGACGGGCCCTTCCCGGCGCCGCCGACCTCCACGCGAGGAGGCGAGCCTCACTCCGCGCCGAGCTCGGACTCGACGAGCGCGACGAGCCCGGTGCAGATGCTGTCGGCCTCGTCCTCGGTCGGCGCCTCCACCATCACGCGCACGAGCGGCTCGGTGCCACTCGCGCGGATCAGCACGCGGCCGCGCCCGGCGAGCTCGCGCTCGGCGTCGCGGACCGCGTCGTGCACGCGCTCGGCGCCGGCGATCGCGCCGCGGTCGCGCACCCGCACGTTGACGAGCCGCTGCGGCAGCTTCTCCATGGCGTGGCGCTCAGCGAGACCGGCGCCGCCCAGCGCCTCGAGCGTCAGGAGCGCGCCGGCGATCCCGTCGCCGGTGTGGTTGAAGCCCATCTCGATCAGGTGTCCCGACTGCTCGCCCCCCAACGCCCAGCCGCGCTCGCGCAGAGCCTCGAGCACGTAGCGGTCGCCGACCGCAGTGACGGCCACCGCGATGCCCTCGCGCTCCATCGCCTGGTGGAAGCCGTAGTTGGTCATCACGGTCACGGCGACGCCGTCGCCGGGCAGCCGCCCGGCGCGGCGCAGGTGCCCGGCGGCGAGCGCGAGCAGCTCGTCCCCGTCGACCACGGCACCGCGCGAGTCGACGGCGAGCACGCGGTCACCGTCGCCGTCGAACGCGAAGCCGATCGCATGAGCGCCCGCGGTCACGAGCCGCGCAAGCTCCTCGACGTGCGTGGAGCCGCAGCCGTCGTTGATGTTGCGCCCGTCCGGACTCGCCGCGCGCACCGTCACCTTCGCCCCGAGACGCGTGAAGATCTCGGGGGCGACGCGGTAGGTCGCGCCGTTGGCGCAGTCGAGCAGCACGTCCATGCCGCCCAGATCGAGGTCCTTGAAGCGGGAGTGCAGCTCGCGCAGGTAGTCCTCGCCGGCGCCGTGCAGCTCGCGGACTCGCCCGATCCTCGCGGGAGCGCCGGCGGCGCCGGCCTCCAAGGCGGCCTCGATCTCCAGCTCGGCCTCGTCGGAGAGCTTGTAGCCGTCGCCGCCGAAGAACTTGATCCCGTTGTCCTGGTAGGGGTTGTGCGAGGCCGACAGCACGACGGCGAGGTCGAGCGAGTAGCGCCGCAGCAGCAGCGGCGCGGCGGGCGTCGGCAGCACCCCGCCGAGCAGCGCGTCGCCGCCGGCCGCGGCGACACCTGCGGCGACCGCCGCCTCCAGCATCTCGCCTGACTCGCGGGTGTCGCGCAGCACGAGCACGCGCGGGCGCTCGGCGCTCAGCTGCGCGGTGGCGGCGCGCGCCAGCGCGAGCGCCAGCTCGGCGCTCACCACCTCGCCCGCGACTCCTCGGACGCCGTCCGTCCCGAACAGCTTGCGGGCCATCGTCGCCTCCTCCTGGAGAATGCGTCCTAGCGCTTGGAGAACTGCGGACGCTTGCGCGCCTTCTTCAGCCCGGCCTTCTTGCGCTCCTTGGCGCGCGAGTCGCGCGTGAGGAAGCCGCGGCGCTTGAGCTCGCCGCGCAGGTTCGGGTCGGCCTCCAGCAGCGCGCGCGAGACGCCGTGGCGCAGGGCGCCGGCCTGGGCGGAGATGCCGCCGCCGTGAAGGCGCGCGACCACGTCCATGCGGTCCTCGTAGCCGACGGTCTCCAGCGGCTGACGGATGTTGCGCTGCAGCGTCGTACGCGGGAAGTGCTCCTCGAGCGCGCGCCCGTTGACGAGGTAGCTGCCCGTGCCGGGGCGGAGCGTGACGCGCGCGATCGCGGTCTTGCGCTTGCCGGTCGCGCGGTAGCGCGCGCCGGAGGCGAGGTCGATCGCGGCGGTCGAGATCGGCTCTGCGAGCGTCTCCTCGTCCGCCTCGCCCTCGGCCACCGGCTCGGCAGGCGCCTCCTCGGTCTCCTCGACGGCGTACGGGTCGGCGTACTCCTCGCCGCGGCTCAGCGGGTCGGCGCCCTCGGGCACGATGTCCACCTCGAGGTGCGCGCCGGGGACGGCCGGTTTGGCGGCGCCGGACTGCGCTTCGGCGGCCTGCTCGTCGGCGTCTTCAGAGCCCTCGTCCTCGGCGGCCTCGACGGCGGCCTGATCCTGGGCCTCCTGTGCGGCCTCCAGCGCGGCGTCCTCGGCCGAGCCTGCGATCTCCTGCGCGTCGGCGGTCGGAACGGCATGACCCTCGCCGGCGGGCTCCGCGGTCACGGGCTCCGGCTGCAGCTCGGCGCCCGCCTCCTGAGCCTCCTCGGCCGCCTCCAGGGCGGCGTCCTCGGCGGAGCCTGCGATCTCCTTCGCGTCCTCGCTCGGGACTGCGTGCTGGGGCTCGCCGGGGGTCTCGGGTGCGTCGTCGTCTGCCATCAGACCTCGATCTCGAAGGGGGTGGGCTTCTGTGCCACGTGCGGGTGCTCGGGCCCGGCGTAGATCTTCAGCTTCGTCAGCTGCTTCCGGGCGAGCCGGTTACGGGGCATCATGCCTTTGACCGCGAGGCGGATGATCTCCTCGGGGCGCCGGGCCTGCATCTCCTCGAACGTGCGGGAGCGCAGCCCGCCGGGGTATCCCGAATGTCGGTAGTAGCGCTTGTCCTGGCGCTTGTTGCCGGTGACGTGGATCTTCTCGGCGTTGACCACCACGACGAAGTCGCCGGTGTCGACGTGGGGCGTGTACTCGGGCTTGCGCTTGCCGCGCAGCAGGTCCGCGAGCTGGGTCGCCAGCCGGCCGAGCGTCTTGCCGTTCGCGTCCACGATCAGCCAGTTGCGCTCCCGGTCGGAGGGCTTGGCGGTGTAGGTCTTCGTCGAGGGTGCCATGGCGTCAAAAAGCCACGCACCGATCGAAGATCGGCCAGCGCGGCGAGCCGCCCATGATAACGACTGCGGGCCGCCTTCAGGTGCGCGCCCGCAGGATCGCCCTCGCGCCGTGCGCCGGGATCATCGTCACGTTCCGATGCCGGGGCCGTTCGGGGGCCGGATCGACCGCCTCGAGGTCGGTGCGGCGGGCGACTGCGCGCAGCACCACGCGCTGCTCGGCCAGCGCGAGCGTCGCCCCCAGGCAGCGGCGGATGCCGCCCCCGAACGGGATCCAGGTGTAGGTGCCGGGCTTCACACCGAGGAAACGCTCCGGGATGAACTCGGCTGGGTGCGGGTAGAGATCGGCGCGGTGGTGCAGCAGCAGGATGCTGAGCAGCGTCGCCGTTCCTGCGGGCAGCCGCCAGGGCCCGAGCCGCCACGGCACCGTCACACGCCGGCCGACGATCGGGATCACCGGCCGGGAGCGCATCGCCTCGTGGATCGTCGCCTCGATGTAGTCATCGCCGCCCCCGGAGCGGACCTCCTCGCGCAGCCGCGCGTAGGCGTGCGGCGTGCGCAGCAGGCGCTCGAATGCCCAGGCGAGCGAGTGGGCGGTCGTCTCGTGGCCTGCGAGCACGAGCGTGATGAGCTCGTCGCGCAGCTCCTGGTCGGACATCGGCTCGCCGTCCTCGTAGCGCGCGCTCAGCAGCAGCGAGAAGACATCGTCGCCGCTGCGCCCCTCCTCGCCGGCCGCTCTACGGGCCGCGATCGCGCGGTAGATCGGGCGCTCGAGGCTCTCGACGAACCACATCGTCGCGCGCGGCGGCTCTCTGCGCCCGACGTTGAGCAGTTCGAGCGCCTGCCCGAGCGGACTTCCGGCGACGCGCACCGCGCTGCGGATCGCGTCGCGCAGCTCGCGCTCGGGCGTGCCCGCGGCCGGCATCCCCTCGACGCCGAAGATGCCGGACAGGATCACCTCGAGCGTGACCGCCTGCATCGCGGCGGCGAGCGAGAAGGGCCTCCCGACCGGCCACGAGTCGATCTCGCGCTCGGCGACCTCGGCGATCATCGCCGTGTAGCGCTCGACCGCGGCGCCGTGGAAGCTCGGCAGCAGCAGCTTGCGCTGGCGCATGTGCTCGGGCCCGAGCAGCGTCAGCACCGAGCTGTCCCCGACAACCGGACGCAGCGGCGATTCGGCCGTCATCGACGGCGCGAGCTCGGGGTCCGCGGTGAAGAGCGAGCGCGCGTGGTCGGGATGGCTGGTCAGGACGAGGTCTTCCCCCGTCGCCACCCGCGCCACGAAGGTCTCGCCGAGCTCGCGCGCCGAGCGGAACACGAAGTCCGACTGGCGCGAGATCAGCCGCAGGGACTGCACGACCCGCGGCAGCTCCACCGGCGGCGGCATCCGCGCCTCGAACCCGTCGAGCGCCAGCGGCCCGGCTTCCGAGGCCGGCGGCTCGCAGATCAGCGGCTCAGAGGGCTCGGCGATGGCGGTGGCGCTCACTGCGCCCCTGAAACTACTCCCACTCGATCGTGCCTGGCGGCTTCGACGTGATGTCGAGCACCACCCGGTTCACCTCGCGCAGCTCGTTGATCATGCGCGAGGCGATCGTCTCGAGCAGGTCGTAGGGCAGGCGTGCCCAGTCGGCGGTCATCGCGTCGTCGCTGGTGACAGCGCGCACCACGACGACGTAGCCGTAGGTGCGCTCGTCGCCCTGCACGCCGACGGTGCGAACGTCGGGCAGGACGCAGAAGGACTGCCACAGCTCGCGGTAGAGCCCGGCTTTGCGGATCTCGTCCTGCAGGATGTGGTCGGCCTCGCGCAGCACGTCGAGACGCTCGCGCGTCGCTTCGCCGCCGACGACGCGTATCGCCAGCCCGGGGCCGGGGAACGGCTGGCGCCACACCAGACGCTCGGGCAGCCCGAGCTCGGCGCCGACGGCGCGCACCTCGTCCTTGAAGAGCGCCCGCAGCGGCTCGACCAGCTCGAACTGGAGGTCGTCGGGCAGCCCGCCGACGTTGTGATGGGACTTGATCGTCGCGGCGCCGGTACCGCCGCCGGACTCGATCACGTCCGAGTACAGCGTGCCCTGGACCAGGAAGCGCGCGTCTTCGCCGGCCAGCTTGGAAGCCTCCTCCTCGAACACGCGGATGAACTCGGCGCCGATCGCCTTGCGCTTGGCCTCGGGCTCGGTGACGCCGCGCAGCTTCTCGAGGAAGCGCGACTCCGCGTCCACCGCCACGAGCGGGACCTTGAAGGTGTCGCGGAACGTCTGGATGACCTGCTCGCCCTCGTCCTTGCGCATCAGCCCGTGGTCCACGAACACGCACGTGAGCTGGTCCCCGACCGCGCGGTGGACCAGCAGCGCCGCCACGGACGAGTCGACGCCGCCCGAGAGCCCGCAGATCACCTTGCCCTCCCCCACCTGCTCGCGGATGCGCCGCACCTGTTCCTCGACGATCGACGCCGCCGACCAGTTGCGCTCGCACCCGCACACGTCGGTCAGGAAGCGGGTCAGGATCTGCTGGCCGTAGGGGGTGTGGACGACCTCGGGGTGGAACTGGATCCCGTAGATGCCACGAGCGGTGTCCTGGACGGCGGCGACCGGCGAGGCGGTCGAGGAGGCCAGCGCGGTGAAGCCCGGCGGCGCCTCGTACACGGTGTCGCGGTGCGACATCCAGCAGGTCTGCTCGCGCGGCAGGCCCTCCATCAGCACGCCCGGCTCGGTGATCTGCAGCTCCGAGCGGCCGAACTCGCCCACCTCCGCCTGCTCGACGCGGCCGCCCAGCGTGTGGACGAGCAGCTGCATCCCGTAGCAGATGCCCATCACCGGGACGCCCAGCTCGAGCAGCCGCTCGTCAAGCGCCGGCGCGCCGTCCGCGTAGACGGAGGCCGGCCCGCCGGAGAGCACGATCCCGCGGGGCTTGCGCGCGGCGATCTCCTCGATCGGGACGTGATGAGGAAGCAGCTCGCTGAAGACGCCGCAATCGCGGATGCGCCGGGCGATCAGCTGCGAGTACTGCCCGCCGTAGTCGAGCACCACGATCTCCTGCTCCACGGTGGGAGCAGGCGTGATCCGCTGACGCTGCTCAACCTCCGGCGGTACCGCCGTGGCCGCGTCCGGCATCGTCAGGCGTGCCTACGGCGAGGCTGGCATGGATCGGATAGCCCGCCCGCCCCGCGGGGCGTGCGCCGTGCGCGAGCGACCGAGGACGCCGCCAAACGAAGCTGGAGGTGCGCCTGACGGTGCCGGGCGTCAGTCATTTACTAGCTGCGCGACCTTCCCGTTGGTGGCGCCCATGCCGACTTCCTGGTCTCGCTGCAGCGACTTGCCCTCGGTCTGCAGGGAGGGCGCGACGACGACCTCGGCACGGTTGAACTCGGCGAGGTCCTTGTGCCCGCACGTGGCCATCGAGGTGCGCAGCCCGCCGAACAGGTTGAAGGTGCCGTCGTTCTCGCGGGCGGGCCCGACGAGGATCTCCTCGAGCGTGCCGTTCTGGGCGGTCGCGACACGCGCGCCGCGCGGCAGGTCGGGATGGAAGGTCGCCATGCCCCAGTGGAAGCCGCGGCCGGGGGCCTCGTAGGCGCGGGCCAGCGGCGAGCCGATCATCACGGCGTCGGCGCCGAGCGCGATCGCCTTTGACACGTCGCCGCCGTTGCGCATGCCGCCGTCGGCGATGACCTGGCAGTACTCGCCGGTCTCGAGCATGTGCGTCGAGCGCGCGTGGGCCACATCGGCGATCGCCGTCGCCTGCGGCACGCCGATGCCGAGCACGCCGCGGGTGGTGCAGGCGGCGCCCGGGCCGACGCCGACCAGCACGCCCGCGGCCCCGGTGCGCATCAGGTGCAGCCCGGTCGGGTAGGAGGCGCAGCCGCCGACCACGACGGGGACGTCGAGGCTCGGGATGAACTCCTTGAGGTTGAGCGGCTCGGAGACCGTGGAGACGTGTTCGCCGGAGACGACCGTGCCCTGGATGATCAGCACGTCGAGGCCGGCCTCCAGCGCGATCTCGTGGTACTTGAGCACGCGCTGCGGGGTCAGCGAGGCCGCGACGACCACTTTCTGCTCCTTGATTTCCTGCACGCGCCGGGCGATCAGCTCGGGCTTGACGGGCTCGCGGTAGATCTCCTGCATCTCGCGCGTGGCGAGCTCCTTCGGCAGCCCGGAGATCCGCTCGAGCTGCTCCTCGGCGTCCTCGTAGCGGGTGAAGATGCCCTCCAGGTTCAGCACCGCCAGGCCGCCGAGCCGGCCGACGATGCCGGCGGTCTCGGGCGAGACGACGCCGTCCATCGCGGAGGCCATCATCGGCAGCTCGAACTGATAGGGGCCGAGCTTCCAGGAGATGTCGATGTCGTCGGGGTCGCGGGTGCGTCGTGAAGGAACGATCGCGATGTCGTCGAACCCGTAAGCGCGACGACCCTTCTTTCCACGTCCGATCTCAATCTCCATCGTCGAATCCTCGCAGTCGGCACGGACGAAAAAACCCCGCTCCAGGCGGGGCTTCCGACAGGGCGGCGAAGCGCCGTGATCGCCTGTCGGGCGGCGGCAGCCAAGTCCTGCTGAGCATAGCAACGGAGCCCCCGGCCGCCCCCGAGCCCGCCGGCCCGCAGAGGGCCCTCGGATATCCTCGGTCGGACCGTGAGCGGCCCCATCGACAGGCGCTATGACCCGCATGCCGTGGAGGCCCGCCGCCAGGCCTCCTGGACAGAGCGCGACGCGTTCCGCACGCCCGCGCCCGACGGGGAGAAGCCGCACCTCTACATCAAGCCGTCGGCCCCGTTCACCTCCGGGAACGTGCACATCGGCCACGTCCGCTCCTACTCCGTCGGCGACGCGTACGCGCGCTACCGGCGCGCACGCGGCGAGGACGTCCTCTTCGCCTTCGGGTTCGACGCCTTCGGGCTGCCGGCCGAGCTCGGGGCGATCGCCGGCGGGGAGTCGCCGAGCGACTGGGTCGCCCGCTGTGCGGCGCACATGAAAGAGCAGCTGCTGCGGCTCGGTTTCTCGCTCGATTGGGAGCGCACGTTCCTCTCCTCCGACGCGGTCATGTACCGCTGGTCGCAGTGGCTGTTCCTCGTGCTGCTGGAGAGGGGGCTCGTCTACCGAGGCACCGGGACGGTCGACTGGTGCGACACGTGCCAGACCACGCTCGCCTCGATCCAGGTCGAGGCCGGCGGCACCTGCTGGCGCTGCCACAACCCGGTGCGCCTGATCGAGCTGCCGCAGTGGTACTTCAAGATCAGCGCCTACGTGGAGGAGAACGACAGCCGGCTGCACGAGCGCGAGGCCTCCGGGAAATGGGACAAGCTGGCGCTCGACTCCCAGCTCGACGTGCTCGGCCGCGTGGACGGCGTCGAGGTCGAGCTGACCGGCAGCGGCGGCGCGACGCTCACGGCGTTCACGCCGCACGCCGAGGCGGCCACGCAGGCGCGCTTCGTGATGATCTCGCCCCGGCACCCGCAGGCCGAGGCGTTCGTGAGCGACGAGGACACCCGCGCGCAGCTCGAGCAGATGCGCTCGGGCGGCTGGGAGCGCAGCGCCCGCGACGCGGAGGCGATCCCGCTGATCGGCACCGGCGCGTTCCTGACAGGCCCGGGCGAGGAGCCGCTCCCGGTCGTCATATCCCCCGTCGTCGACGCGCGCTTCGGGACGACGATCGCGCTGGGTGTCCCGGCCGCCGACCGCACGGACGCCGTGCTGGCGCGGCGCCTGGGCCTCCCGGAGGACGATGAGGAGGGCAAGGAGGGCGGGGCCGCGTCGAACGGCCGCGCGCCGTCGGGGCGGCCGGCCGTTCGCTACAAGGCCTCGGACTGGGTGATCTCGCGCCAGCGCTCGTGGGGCTCGCCGATCCCGATCGTGTACTGCGAGGAGCACGGCGCCGTACCGGTTCCGTTCGAGCAGCTGCCGGTCGTGTTGCCGCTCGACATCGTCCCGACCGGCACCGGCAACCCGCTGGCGGAGGACGCGGCGTTCATCGAGACCACCTGCCCGCGCTGCGGCGCGCCTGCCCGGCGCGAGACCGACACGCTCGACTGCCATTTCGACGCGCTGTGGCTGTGGGTGCCCGCGTGCGTGCCGCCGGAGCTCCGCTCCGAGCCCCTCGAGGACATCTTCGCCCTCGCCGACCTGCGCCACTGGCTCCCCTCCGAGCGGCTGGTGGCCGGATCGGACAGCGGCAACTTCGTCTTCGACCAGCGCACGGTGACCAAGGCGTTGCGCGACATCGGGCACCTGTCGTTCCTGGAGGACGGCGAGCCGTTCGCGGGCTGCCTGTTCCACGAGATGGTGATCCGCGACGGGCGCAAGATGTCAAAGCACCTCGGCAACGTCGTCGACCCCGACGAGCTCGTCGAGCGCTACGGCGCCGACACGGTGCGACTTGCGGTCCTCTACGCCGCCCGCGCCCAGAAGCCGCTGAACTGGAGCGACTCCGCCGTCCTGCGGTGCAACCGCTTCCTCGGCCAGGTCTGGGACTACACGGCCGCCAAGCTGGCCCAGGCGCCCGAGCCCGTCGAGAAGGACACGAGCGAGCACCTGCGCGTGAAACTCGCCCAGTGGTGCGAGGCAGCGGTCGAGCGCACCACGGCCGACATGGAGGCGATCGAGCTGCACAGCGCCGTGCGCAACGTGATGAGGCTCTTCGACCGCATCAAGGACTTCGAGAAACGCGTGCTCGCGCGCGAGCCGGCGCTGGGCGCGGCGAACCTCGAGGCGCTCGCTGGGGCGCTCGGCGTGCTCGTGCAGATGCTCGCCCCGTTCACCCCGCATCTGGCGGAGGAGCTGTGGCTCGCGCTCGGGAATGACGAGAGCGCAACACAAACGCCTTGGCCCGGCGTATCGTTCAGGGTGCCCGCATGAGCACCCAGACCGCAAAGCCCCCGCAGGGCTCCCGGCAGCGGACGCGCTCGTGCGCGACCGCGCTGGTGTGCCACCGCTGCGAGAAAGACTGGCCGCTCGACGCGGCGGTGTTCTCATGCCCTGACTGCGGCAAGGGTCTGGACATCGTCTACGACTACGAGCTGGCCGCCCGCCACTTCGCCGAGGTCGGCAGCGCGGAGCGCCCCCGCAACATCTGGCACTTCGAGGAGCTGCTGCCGATCATGGACGCGCGCGCGCAGGCGCGCGTGGGTCAGTTCTCCGGCTACACGCCGCTGATCCACGCCGACCGGCTCGGGGCCGAGCTGGGGATCGCGAACCTCTACCTGAAGGACGACTCCTCCCAGCGCCCGAGCTTCTCCTACAAGGACCGCGTCGTCGCGATGTCGATCGCGCGCCTGCTGGAGAAGGGCAAGACGGAGATCGGCTGCGTATCGACCGGCAATGTCGGCACCGCCACCGCCTCGCTCGCCGCGAAGGCGGGCGTCGACGCCTACGTCGTCTACCCGAGTCGCCTGGAGTCGACGAAGGCAGCGGGCTGCATGGCGCTGGGGGCGAAGGTCTGCCAGGTCGAAGGCAACTACGACGAAGCCAACCGCCGCTGCCGCGAAGTCGCTGAAGAGAGCGGCATGGAGTTCACGAACATCACGCTGCGCCCGTTCTACGCGGAGGGCGCGAAGACCGCCGCCTTCGAGGTCGTCGAGCAGCTCGACTGGCACTCGCCCGAGCACATCCTGATCCCGGCCGCCGGCGGCACGCTGTCCTCGCGCGTGCACAAGGGGCTGAACGAGCTTCAGGGCCTCGGGCTCGCCGAGACCGAGGGGACCGCGATCCACATCGCCCAGCCGAGCGGCTGCAACCCGATCGCGAGCGCGATCCTGGCCGAGGAGGCCGAGGTCGTGCCGGTGATGCCCGAGACGGCCGCCCACTCGCTGGCGATCGGCGCGCCCGGCGACGGCTACCTGGTGATCGACGCGGTCCACAAACGGGGCGGCACGGCCGCCTTCGCGTCGGACCCGGAGATCTTCGCGGGGATCGACCTGCTGGCGGCGACCGAGGGCCTGCTCACCGAGCCGGCCGGTGGCACGACGATCGCCGTGCTCGAGAAGCTGGCCGCAGCCGGCCGCTTCGGGCCCGACGAGACGGTCGTCGTGATGATCACCGGCAACGGTATGAAGACGCTCGACGAGCACCCGCCGAAGCCGTGGCCTGCGAAGGTCGACTGCGAGCGCGACGCGATGATCGCCGCGCTCGACGAGCTCAAGGGCTCCGAGAAGCTGATGGACTCCGCCAGGCGACAGCTCCAACCCTGAGGGGCGACGATGGACGAATACGACCTCGAACAACGGCGCAAAGAAGAGCGGCGCGCGGTCGAAGAGGGCGGTGGCGGCCAGTCCGAGGGCTTCGAGCTCGCCGAGAAGGAAATGATCGAGCACACCTCCCACGGCGACGAGCATCGGCCGTTCCGGATCATCGCCGACGGCGCCCAGGAGACGCCCGAGGACCCGGCCGAGGAAACGGTGGAGTACGGCGAGCCCGACGAGGAGCACCCGCCCGACCTGTAGGCACCCCGGCGTTTCTGGTCAGAAGGCCGACAACGGTCAGAACTCGCACGATGGCTCGCTAGCATCTGTGACGCGCTGCGCCGCTTGGTCGCCGCGCGACCGGGAAGCACGCTGCGAGGAACGCAGTCCAGGGCCGACCGGCACACCGTCGTTGCCCCACCCCAGTGTGTCGAAGGAGAGAGAGGCCCGTGTCGCCACGCCCCAAGGACGAGACCGCTTTGCCGAACCTGCCAGGAGGACTTCGCTGATGCCGGACCCCCAGCCGACACTGCAGATCCGGACCGAGGGCGAGCCCGACGAGTTCACGGTCGCGCTTTCGGGCGAGCTCGACCTCGCCTCAGCCGGGCGGCTCGACACGACGATCGCGGAACTCTGCGCCGACGGTGCGAAGCGCGTGGTGCTCGAGCTGGGCGAGCTCGAGTTCATGGATTCGACGGGCCTGCGCTCGGTGCTGGTCGGCGACGAACTCTGCAAAGTCAGCGGCTGCGAGCTGCTGATCGGCGACACGAGCAGGCAGGTCGCGCGCCTGTTCGAGGTCTCCGGCGTCCGCGAGCGGCTGCCGCGGCGGGCGGGACAGCCCGACTGAGCGCCCTCAGCCGCGCAGCGCCCGCAGCGCGTTGAGGATCACCGCGAGGTCGATCACCTCCTGCAGGAGCGCGCCCGCAACCGGCACCAGATAGCCGGCGGCCGCGAAGGCCATCGCGACGAAGCTGAGGCTCATCCCCCCAATCGCGCTCTGCCGGGCGATGCGCATCGAGCGGCGCCCGATGTGGATGGCGTCGGCGACGCGATCCACGCGGTCGACGGTGATCACGGCATCGGCCGTCTCGGCTGAGACCGTGGCGCCGGCGGCGCCCATCGCGACGCCGAGGTCGGCCAGCGCGAGCGCAGGCGCGTCGTTGACGCCGTCCCCGACCATCATCACCGGCCGCAGCGCGGGGTCATCGCGCACGCCGCGCACGACCGCCAGCTTGTCCTCGGGCGACTGCTCGGAGTAGACGCGGTCGACACCCAGCTGGCGGCCGATCCGCTCCGCCACCGAGCGGCGGTCCCCCGAGACCAGGGCCACGTGACGCACGCGCTCGGCCCGCAACCGCTCGACGATGCTTGTGGCGTCCGGCCGGAGCTCGTCCGCCATCGCGATGATCCCCGCGGGGCGCCCGTCGACGGCGACCATGACGTGCGCCTCGCCCGAGCCCCTGTTCGTCATCAGCGCCGCTCTCGCGATCTCCTCCTCCGGCACGCCGGCCGAGCGGGCGAAGGCACGGCTGCCGACGACGACGCGGTGACCGTCCAGCGACCCGGCGATGCCCTGCCCGGGCTCCTCCAGGACGTCGGTCGGCGTGCCGAGCTCGAGCCCCGCCTTCTCGGCCGCGCTGACCAGGGCCTTCCCCAGGACGTGCGCGGAGTAGCCGTCGACCGACGCGGCCATCCGCAGCAGCTCGCCGGGCGCCACGCCGGGCACTGTGACCACTTCGCGGACCTCAGGCGTCCCCACCGTCAGGGTTCCGGTCTTGTCGAAGAGGACCGTGAGGACCTGGCCGAGCCCTTCGACCACGGCCGCCCCCTTCACGATGATCCCGGCCCGCGCCGCGCGCGAGACCCCCGACACGAGGGCGACCGGCGTGGCGAGGATCAGTGGGCACGGAGTGGCGACGACGACGACCGCGAGCGCACGCACCGCTTCTCCGCTGACCGCCCAGGCCCCGCCGGCCACCACCAGCGTCACCGGCAGGAAGATGCCCGCGTAGCGGTCGGCCAGCCGCATCACTGGCGCGCGCTGGCTCTGCGCGTGCTGCACGAGCCGCACGAGAGCCGAGTAGGAGCTCTGCGAGGCGGGCCGGTCGGCGCGGACTTCGAACGGCGCTCCCGCGTTGGAGCTCCCGCTCTGGACCGCCTGGCCCTGACGGAGCGTCACCGGCAGCGGCTCCCCGCTCAGCGCGCTCGCGTCGACGACGGCCTCGGCGCTCACGACGGCGCCGTCGACCGGGATCACCTCCCCGGTGCGGACCAGCGCGACGTCGCCGACGACGACCCGCTCGACGGGCACTTCCTCGAAGCCGTCTCCGACCCTCAGCTGAGCGGTCTTGGGGGCGCGGGCGACCAGCGCCGTCAGCTCGCGTCCCGCGCGCGCGGTCGCGTAGGCCTCGAGCGCCGAGCCGCTCGAGAACATCAGCCCGACGACGAGCCCGGCCAGCTCTTCGCCGAGGGCCAGCGACCCGACCATCGCGACGAGCGCGATCGTGTCGACGCCCATCCGCCGTTCGATGAGGACGGTGTGCGCGACCTCGGCCGCGAGCTCTGCGGCCAGCAGCACGACCGCCGCCCGCCAGAGGCTTTCGCCGGCCGTGCCCGCTCCGGCGAGGTGCAACAGCCCCCCGGCGGCGAGCGCCAGCAGGGCGATCGCCGCGAGGAGCTCGGCGCGGTGCGCCAGCAGCCATCTGGGGAGCGCGCGGGCACCGCGCGTGGGCTCGGACGCGGCGCCCACCGAGTGCTCTGTCGCGGCAGATGCCATGGGACAAGCGTTGCGACGCACCGGAGGGAGGACATCCGTAGTCGCCCCGTCCTCCAAAAGAAGACCTTTGCGGGCGAGGCGCGCTCCCCTTCCGGGGGCGTCCGCGAGCAGGCGCGCCGCCAGACCGGCACCATCCGGGTGGATGAGCCGAGATCCCCACGTTTCCCCGAGCCGAGATCGCGACGGTCCGGGAGCACCGCCGTCGAGGGCGCGAGGGCTGACCTCGGCAGAAGCAGCCGCCCGCCTCGCCGCCCGCGGCAGGGAAGCGCCGCCGGCGTCGAGCCGCTCGTACGCGTCGATCCTCCGCGCCAACACGCTGAACGTCCCCAACGGGATCCTGTTCGTCTTCGGCGTCCTTACGATCTCCCTCGCGTCCTGGCGAGACGCGCTGTTTCTGGGGATCCTCGTCTCGAACATCCTCATCGGCTCCTTCCAGGAGATCCGTTCCAAGCGCGAGCTCGACCGCCTCGCGGCGCTCGTGGCCCCCGGCGCCCTCGTGGTTCGCGACGGCGTCGACCGCCGCGTCCGGCTCGGCGAGGTCGTCGCGGGCGATCTCGTGCGCGTCGCACCGGGAGATCAGATCGTGGCCGACGGGACGCTCGTCGAGTCAACAGGGTTGACGCTCGACGAGGCCAACCTCACAGGCGAGTCCGAGCCGGTCACGCGAGACCCGGGAGGGCCCGTGTGGTCGGGCTCGTTCGTCACCGAAGGCGTCGCGCTGTACGAGGCGACGGCGGTGGGCGACGACAGCCGCGCGGCGCGGGTGACAGCGACCGCACGCGCGTTCCGTCATCCGCGCTCTCCGCTCGAGCAGGCAAACGACCGGCTGCTGCTCTGGATCATCGCCGCGTCGGTACCGATCGCGATCGGCGTCACCGTCTCCGTCGCGCTCCGTGTCCACTCGCACGCGGCGGGGATCCAGGCGATCACGGCGGGCATCGTCAGCCTCGTGCCGGAGGGGCTGATCCTGCTCGTGAGCGTCACGGCGGCCGTCTCCGCGTTCAAGATCGCAAGACGCGGCGTGCTGGCCCAGCAGCTGAACGCGGTCGAGTCGCTGGCCTCGGTCGACGTCCTCTGCACCGACAAGACCGGGACGCTGACGGAGCCCACGCCGCGCGTCGTCGCGCTCGTGCCGGCCGAGGGCATCGACGACGCGACGCTGGCCCGTGAGCTGGCCGCGTTCGCAGCCGGGTCCCCGTCGAGGAACCTGACGCTCGAGGCGATCGCCGGGGCCCGGCTCGCCGACGCGCCCGCGGCGGCAGTGACGGCCCAGGTCCCGTTCTCCTCCCGGCGGCGGTGGAGCGCGCTCGACCTCGGCGGCGACCGCCTCTATCTCGGCGCTCCCGAACGCTTCTCGATCGCGGACGAGTCGTTGAAGGCGCGCGCTCTCCAGGAGGCGGCCGCGGGCCGGCGCGTCCTCGCGCTGGGCCGCGGAGAGCAGCCGCTGCCGGACGCGAGCACGGAGGCCGCCTTCCCGGATGACGTGCGCACGCTGGGCATCGTGGTGCTCGCCGAGCGCCTGCGCCCGAGCACGGTCGAGACCGTGGCCTTCTTCGCCAAGCAGGACGTGACCCTCAAGGTCCTCTCGGGCGATGCCCCGGCCACCGCCGGGGCGATCGCCCGCGACGCCGGCGTCCCCGGCTCGGCTCCTGCCCTGAACGGCGAGGCCCTGCCGGCGGAGCCCGCCGAGCTGCGCGAGGCGGTGCTCGGCGCCCCCGCGGTCGGGCGCATCTCGCCCGAGGGCAAGCGCGCGGTCGTCGAAGCGCTGAAGGAGAGCGGCCGCTACGTCGCGATGGTCGGCGACGGCGTCAACGACGTGCCGGCTATGAAGGAGGCCCGCCTCGCGATCGCACAGGGATCGGGGACGCAGATGGCACGCTCGGTCGCCGACCTGGTGCTGGTCCGCGACGACTTCGCCGCGGTGCCGGGGATCGTTGAGGAGGGCCGGCAGATCCTCCGCAACGTGCAGCGGGTGGCGCGGCTGTTCGTGACCAAAACGGTGTTCGTCGCCGTGATCGACCTCACGGTGGCGATCCCGACGGCGACCTTCCCGCTGCTGCCGCGCCAGTTCACGGTCGCCTCCACGGTCACGATCGGGATCCCCGCCTTCCTGCTCGCGCTGGCCCCCAGCAAGGGGCCGTGGCGCCCCGAGGGGTTCCTGCGCTCGGTCGCGATCTTCGCGGTCCCGGCGGGCGTCGCGATCGGGCTCGGCGTGATCTCCGGCTACCTGCTCGCCCGCTACGGCTTCGACATCGGCCTCACCCGCTCGCGCACGGTGGCGACGGGCATCGTCGTGTTCTGCGGGCTGGCGGTGGTGCTGCGCCTGGAGAGCGGGCGAGGACGCTCGCGGCTCGTGCTCCTGGGACTGTGCGCCGCGATGCTCGCGATCTTCGCATCGGCGTTCGCCATCCCGTTCCTCAGGGACTTCTACGAGCTCGCGACGCCCGACGCCGAAGCCGTCGTGGCCTGGGCGGCGGGGACGATCCTCGGCATCTCCGGGATGCTCGCCGGGCTGCGGCTGACGCGAGCGTGACCGCGGCGGGCGAATAGGAAGACCCCGCCTGAGCGGGGCCTTCCCTTAGCGGGTCGATAAGCCGGATTCTGTCGTTGGACAGCCATCCATCTGAGCGACCTACCTGGACCTCGGCGGGCAGCCTGCAAGCGGTCCTGTTCGGTCTTGCATCGAGTGGGGTTTGCCCAGCCGCCGCGTCACCGCGACGCTGGTGCGCTCTTACCGCACCATTTCACCCTTGCCGGCCCGCCGTTCACGTGGGACGGCGGACGTAGGCGGTTTGTTTCTGTGGCACTTTCCCGCGGGTTTCCCCGGGTCGATCAAACGACCACCCTGCCCTGCGATGTCCGGACTTTCCTCGAAGGCTGGATGCCTCCGCGGCTGCCTGGCCCGCAAGGGTCACGGTAGCGTGGGGCGGCGCGGATGTCGAGTTGGCGCGTAACGTCTCCGCGCGCCAGGGGACCGACAGAGTCCAAACCCGACCCGGAGGACGCACAGTGGCCCTACCGACAGCCGTTCAGAGCTTCATCGAGCAGCAGGCCGGCGAGGCACCCGGAAGCTACGGCGACCTCCGTGCAGTCGTCTTCAACGGGACCACCAAGCGCTCACCGGAGCCGAGCAACACCGATGGGCTGCTGGCGATCGTGCGCACGATCTTCTCGCAGGTCGGAGTGAGGATCGACGAGGTGCGCACCGCCGACCACGAGATTCCTGCCGGCCTGTGGCCGGACATGCGCGAGCACGGCTACGATCGAGACGAGTTCCCCGCGATCTACCGGGACCTGGTCGAGCCAGCGCAGATCGTGATCGTCGCCGGTCCGATCTGGCTCGGCGACCAGAGCTCGCATACGCGCAAGATCATCGAGCGCCTGTACGCCTACTCATCCGAGGTCAATGAGGCGGGGCAGTGGGCGTACTACGGCAAGGTCGGGGCGGCCCTCACGACGGGTAACGACGACGGCGGCAAGCACGTGAGCGCTCAGGTTCTCTACGCCCTTCAGCACATCGGGCTCGCGATCCCACCCCAAGCCGATGCCTACTGGACGGGCGAGGCCGGACCCGGCCCGTCCTACCTCGACCAGGACGGCGGCGGCCAGCACAACGCATGGGCCACCCGCAACACCGTTTTCCTCGCGTGGAACACCCTCCACCTCGCACGCATGCTCACCGACGCCGGTGGGATCCCGGCGTACGGCAACTCAACCCGCGACTGGAACCTCGGCGACCCCCGGCACCCCAACCCCGAGCACAGGAGCTGAGCCGCGGCCGGCCGGCCACGCCCGCTCAGACGGTGCGCAGGAGTCCGACGACCTTCCCCAGCACCTTGACCTCCTTGCTGCGGATCGGCTCCATCGTGTCGTTCTCGGGCTGCAGACGGATGTGGTCCGGTTCCTTGAAGAAGCGCTTGACGGTCGCCTCCTCGCCCAGCAGCGCCACGACGATGTCGCCGTTGCGGGCCGTGTCCTGCGAGTGCACGACCACGTGGTCGCCCTCGAGGATGCCCGCGTCCCTCATCGAGTCGCCGCGGATCCTCAGCAGGTAGTTGCCGCTCTCGCCACCTGCCATCTCCGGCACCGCGACGTAGTCCTCGATGTTCTCCTCGGCCAGCATCGGCTGGCCGGCGGCGACAGCGCCGAGCACGGGCAACCCTTCGGTGCCGACCATCCCCTTGACGCTTTCGACCGCGTTGCCGACGCCGCGTTCGAGCATCTCGATCGCGCGGGGCTTCGACGGGTCGCGGCGAAGCAGGCCCAGCTTCTCGAGGTTCGCCAGGTGCGCATGCACCGTCGAGGAGGACGCCAGCCCGACGGCTTTGCCGATGTCCCGCACGGTCGGCGGGTAGCCGTACTTCGCGGAGTACTTGCGGATGAAGTCGAAGATCTCCTGCTGGCGCTTCGTCAGATCCATTGGTGATTGGCTCCCCATTCGATTGGACGCTCGCCCTCGACGAACATGTGTTCGCAATGTAGCGCCGGGGGTGGATGGATGCAAGGTGATCAGCCGGCGGGGGGGTACATCCTCACGGTCTCGAGCCGGCGCGGAGCCTGGACGAGGGTCCTCACGGTCTGCGGGCGGATCGCATCCAGGTGGGTCGCGAGCGCGAGGAACACCTGGGCCGTCGTGAGTGCGTCCCCGAGCGCTTCATGCGGACGGTGCGAAGGCAGGCCGAGACCCTCGGCGAGCTCCCCGAGTGGCAGCCTGCGCGGCGCGACTCCGTCGCGCTCGCAGAGCCACAGTGCGCCGAGCACGGCGGTGTCGACGAGCGGACTGCGCATTCGCAGCCCCATCTGCCGCAGCGCGCCGCGCAGGAACGCCTGCTCGACCTCCGCGAAGTGGGCGACCGCGACCGCCCCGCCGAGGAGCCCCAGCAACGGCTCGAGCGCCTCCTCGACGGGCGGCGCCGCGAGCACGTCCGCGGCGCGCAGCCCGTGCACGAGAATCGTCGCCTCGTCGATCGGCCCCTCCGGGCGGACGGCTCCGCTCACCGCCGCGCCGAGCTTCACGCGGCCGTCCTCGACCGGGACCGCTCCGAAGGAGACGATCTCGTGCCGGCGCGCGTCGAGGC
The DNA here is from genome assembly GCA_963738815.1 of uncultured Solirubrobacteraceae bacterium. GTDB lineage: Bacteria > Actinomycetota > Thermoleophilia > Solirubrobacterales > Solirubrobacteraceae > Palsa-744. The sequence goes on along the minus strand of CAVTXW010000010.1, from coordinate 3,196 downwards.
CGGTCAACTCGAGGTCGACGGCGCAGTAGCGCGCCTGCCGCCACGGTGTGCTCCCCCGCGGCGGCCGGGCGGCCTCGTATCGCTCCCGAACCGGCGCCGTGCCACCGCTGTGCCCGCTCATCTGAACCCGAAGCCCAGGCCCAGCTGCGTGGCGACCCGCCGCTGGACGGACGCCACGGCCCGAAAGGCCTCCTTGAGCTGCCTGCGTGCGAGCGGGCTCAACTCGCTCGCGTCCAGGATGTCGTCCGGCCTCTCCCCCGCCTTCAGCCGGCGCACGTGGTGCCCGAGCCGGAGCTCGGTGAACAGCACGAGCGCGTCCTCGAGCGTGCGCGCGTCGGCCTCGGGCAGGACACCTTCGCCGGCCGCCGCCCGCAGGCGTTCAGGCGTCGAGGCACTCGTCACGCCGGCGATGATCCCCGCCCAGCGCGCCAGGTCCACGACCGGCAGCACGCCGCGGCGCTTGATGTCCAGCTCGCCCCGAGCGCCGCCATCGGGATCCAGAACGAGCGCGCGCCGGAACCCGGTCGGCGGCCGGTGGGCAAGCGCCAGACGCCCGAGCAGGTGGACGAGTTCGGGCTGGGACCGTGCGTCGCGGAACGTGTCGGAGAGCTGGCTCCCCAGGTGGACGCCCCAGACGGGCCGGCTGTCGATCAGCAGCGAGACCAGGATCAGCGCCTTCTGGAGCTTGGGGTCCGCGATGCGCGACCTCGCCACCTGCTGCCACGAGTCGATCGAGCGCACGAAGACCGAATCGGCTGCCGTGGCGCCGTGGCTGTCGACAGGGAGCCCGCAGGCGGCCAGCTCGCTGGTGACGGTGCCGGCGAGCGCGTTCAGCGTGGGACGGACCTGCGCTTCGGGGGCCGTGCCGTACCAGGCGATCGCGCTGTCGAGATCGGAGGAGGGCACCGCCTCGCGGCGTGCCTGGCTGCCCAGGGCCATCCACGCGAAGTCCGTGGGCGCGGGCGCGCCCACCAGCGCGAGCTCGATCGCGCGCCGCGTCAGGGCATCGAGCAGCACCGAGTAGGTGAGGGCGATGCTGGTGGGACCGACGTGGGCGTCGTGGAGGGAGACGACGGCGGCGCCGAGGCCCGCGGCCTGGGTCGCGAGCTCCTCGAAGCCGGCGGCGCGCGCGATCGAGCGGCGCAGGTTGAACGACGAGCGCGTCTCGGGTGCGTACAGGTCGATCGCCCGCACCACACCGAGCAGGCGTTTGGTCGCGCTGAGGACGGGGAGGTGCCCGATGCCGTGGTCGAGCATCTCGAGCAGCGCCTCTCCCGCGAGGTCATCCTCCTGCGCCGTGTAGGCCGGCGCGGTCATCGCGCTCGAGACGGGAGCCTCGGATGAGAGGCCTGCGGCGATGACCCGCGAGCGCAGGTCGCGGTCGGTGAGGATGCCGAGCGAGCCGTCGAGCTCTATCACCGCCGCCGTCGCACCGGCCGCCGTCATCGCCGCAGCGACCTCGCGGAGCGGCGTCGACGGCGGGCACATCACCGGCTCGCCCCTGATGAGCGTGCGCACCGGCTGGTTGGCGGGGTCCGGCGTCGCCTCACGGGGGACGAGCGCCGACGGCGCCCTCGCGTGCATCGTCAGCAGCGACCGGGCGACGTAGCGGACGCTCGCCGGCTTCGTGAGGACCTCAGCGGCGACGGCCTCCGGGATCCGGTAGCAGAGCGTGTCCTGCTCGGCCCGCGCGGCGAAGCCCGGCGGCAGACCCGAGAGCATGGACGCGTGCCCGAACAGCTCCCCGGGGCCGAGGACGTCGAGCACTCTCCCGGCGAGGACGATCTCCACCGCCCCGGTCCGCACGACGCGTAGGTACTCGACCGGGCGAGCGTCCTGGGCGAAGATCGTCGTGCCCGTGAGGAAGAACTCGACCTCTGCCGAGTCCGCGACGCGCTCGACGTCTTCGTCTGCAAGCGCGTCGAACGGAGGGTGCTCCCGCAGGAAGGCCGCCACATCTCCGGGCGCTCTACGAGCGCCGGGCGTGCCGCCGGCCTGAAGGGCCCCCTCTGCCACGAGCCGATCGTACGCGTGTGCCGGCCGGTCGTGCTCCTGACGCGCGCCGCTCCCGAGCAGCCGGCGTCCGTAGCGCCCCTGACGCGGGGCTATACTCGCGCCCTCTGCGCTCGTGGCGGAATTGGTAGACGCGCAAGGTTGAGGGCCTTGTGGGGCTAACGCCCCGTGGTGGTTCGAGTCCACTCGAGCGCATAGCAAAAGCCCCGCAAAGGCGGGGTTTTTTCGTAGCTGGAAACGCGCCTTGCAGGCTGGGGACGGGTGCTGGAGTGTTCGGATTGTTGCCAATGGCAACTCCGAACACTTTTCCGAACGTCGATGGCCGATCTGGCGCTGTTTCGGTCAGCAGTCGGCGATGAGTCTCAGCTACGCCAAGGGCGCCTGGGAGGTCCGCTGGCGCGACGGCACCGGACGCCAGCGCGCGAAGCGGTTCCGCGAGGAGTCGGCCGCCCGGGCGTTCGATGAGTCGATCCGCGAGCTCGCGACCGGCGAACGTGCTCACGGCCGGCACGGCCAGGCCGGTGGTGTCTACCCGTACCCCACACGCAGCCGGCACCCGTTGGCGTTATGTGGCGCGCCGCTCGGACGGCAGCATGACGAGCAAGCGCGGCTTCACGAGCGAGACGGCCGCCCGGGACGCCCGGCGGCGCATGGTCGAGCAGGTCGAGCGCCGCGAGGTCATCCACACGCACGAGACGTTCGGCGAGTTCTGGGGCTCGTGGCTGGAGCGCCGCAAGCCTTACCTGGAGCCGGGCACCTACGGCGCGTATGAGCGTGACGGGCGTCTGCGGCTACTACCCGCCCTGGCGGAGCTCCCGCTCGGCCGCCTCGACGTCGAGCGGGTCCGTGAGCTGATGGACTCGTGGGCGCGAGGCGACCGAGGCCGGCGAGCTGGCAGCCAAGACGGTCAACAACACGCTCGGCACGCTGGTGGTCTGCTTGAACGCCGCGGTCGAGGACGGCCTGCTCGCGGCGAACCCGGCGGTACGCGTCCGGCGGCTGCCGGCGGCGCACATGCGAGCGGGAGTACCTGCGCCTCGATGAGATCCCACGCTACCTCGATGCGTGCTGCGACGTGTATAGGCCGCTCGCCGAGACGCTGATCGGCGCCGGGCTACGGATCTCCGAGGCGCTCGCGCTCAGGCTTCGGGACCTCGAGCTCGAGGAGCGGGCGGGGTGATCG
>CAVTXW010000009.1:0-102406 GCA_963738815.1 uncultured Solirubrobacteraceae bacterium | reverse complement strand
CGCGCGCCTTTGGAAGGAGCCCTCAGAGTCCGCCGCCGCCGCCGCGCCCCGCTCGATCTCGTTCCGGGGCAGCCGGAAGTGGACGGTGCTCTCTCGCTGCTCGAGGAGTTCGTCGCCGGCGACCTGATAGCGCAGGCGCCGAGCGGGCGCATCCTGGCGAGCGTGCTGTTCACCGACATCGTCGACTCGACGGCTCGCGCGGCCGCGCTCGGCGACGGGCTGTGGGCGCAGGTGCTCGACCGCCACGACGCGATCGCCCACAGCGCGATCAGCAGCTGCGGCGGGCGCTTCGTCAAGGAGACCGGCGACGGCGTCCTCGCGGTGTTCGACGCGCCTGCACGCGGGATCGAATGTGCCAAACGGCTGCGCTCGGCGCTCTCACACGCCGGCATTGCGATCAGGGCCGGCATCCACACAGGCGAAGTCGAGCTCCGTGGCGAGGACGTCTCCGGCATCGGCGTCCACATCGCAGCCCGTGTGGCGGCGATGGCAGGCACGGGCGAGCTGCTCGTCTCGCGGACCGTGAAGGATCTCGTCGCCGGCTCGGAGTACGCGTTCGCCAGCCGCGGCACGCACCGGCTGCGAGGCATCCCCGAACGCTGGGAGCTGCTGAGCGTTCACTGAGGGGCCGGGTTGTTGGCGCCGGGAGCCAACCTTCGCGGTGCTGCCGCGTTGGGACTCCTGGGGACGCACGCCCTCGTCCATCCGCTGACACCTCGGCGTGCCGGCCCTACAATCACTCAGCGGAACGGGAGAGTTTCGATGAGGGACGAGCAGACCGCACGGACGGCCAGGAAGGCACGGATCGAGGGCGCCTCGCGGCGCCTCGGATTCGCGACCCTGCTCGCGCTGGCTGCGCTCGCGCTGGCTGCGGCAGGCGCTCAGGCGGTGGTGGTCACGGTGTCCGGAGAACGGATCAGCCTTGCCCCGCTGCCGAACGCCGCCCCGCGCGTGAGCGCCCTGGCGGCGCCGCACGGGGCGAAGCCACACTCCAAAAAACCGGTTGTGAACCTCGAAGGCGGCCCCGTGATGCCGTCGAACACGAACTACGCGATCTACTGGGACCCCTCCGGCGGCGCCGCGTTCCCGTCCGGTTACGTGGCGAACATCGACACCTGGTTCGGAGACCTCGCGCACGACAGCGGCGGGCTGACTGAACACCGACTCGGTCCTCACGCAGTACGGCGCGAACTACGACTCGCACTTCGGCGGCGCCTACATCGACACGGACCCGTTTCCGCCGAGCGGGTGCAGCGCCACCCTGAAATGCCTCGACGCGGCGCAGATCCGTACGGAGCTCGCATCCTTCGTGGCGGCCCACTCGCTGCCGACGGATCTCGAACACATGTACTTCCTGCTGACGCCGAGCGGCGTCGAAAGCTGCACAGACGAACTGGAAAAGGTCTGCTCAGCAGGGACCGGCAAGCCGCACGCGGCGTACTGCGCGTACCACAACTTCATCGAACTGCCGAAAGGCGTGATCGTGTTCGCGTACAACCCGTACGTCGGCGGGCTCAAATGCGGCGATGAAGCGAACCGGCCCAACGGGAACCCGTCCGACGAAGAGCTCGCGGGCGGCCTCGCGCACGAGCACAGCGAGGGCATCACAGACCCGGAGCTGAACGCGTGGCACGACGAACACGGCAACGAGGTCGGCGACAAGTGCCGGATCGAAAACAACCCGGAAGCCGAATTCGGGCAGCCGCTCGGGCAGGTCAGTGGCTCGAACTTCAACCAGGTCATCGACGGCGACGACTTCTGGTATCAGCAGGAGTGGAGCAACGAAGCCGGCGGCTGCGCGCAACGCCAGCTCGCGCTGCCGACGATCAAGAAGATCAAACCGAAGAACGGCCCGGAAGCGGGGGGGACCGCGGTGACGATCACCGGCACCGGGTTCACGAGCACCTCGGAAGTGGACTTCGGTGGGACGGGGTCGGGGAAAGTGACCTTCGAATCGTCGACCTCGATCACGGCGGTCTCGCCGAAACACGCCGCGGGCACGGTCTTCGTGACCGTGACGACCGAAGGCGGGACCAGCGAAGCCGAAAACCGCAAGGCCAAGTTCAAGTACAAGAAAGCGAAGCCCCCGAAAGGCCCCTGAGGCGCCGGTGCGGAACGCCGCGCTCGGGCGCGCGCCGGACACGCTGCGGTATCGCACCGGCTCTTCCTGGCTCGGCGCGCAGGTGCCGCGGACCACATGGGCCGAAAGCGCACCTCGCGGTGATGCGAGTGGCGAGCCGGCCGGGCCGATCGCTCAGCGCCGCGCCGCGCGCCGAGCGGCGATCGTCAGGGAGCGGGCGCCGTTTCTTCGGCGGCGCGTTCTTCTTCTTCGTGCTTGCGCTTGAGCTTTTCTTCGACCTTGCGTTTGTGGCGCGCCTGCTTTTCGGCGTGTTCTTCCGGCGATTCACGCGGGGCGCCCGAGTGGCCTTCGGGCCGCGTCCTTTCGAGCTTGAGCTTCCGGCGTTCGCGTTTTTCCACCAGTTCCTGTTCGGTGGGCGGGCCCCGACCCGGTTCTCGGAGGCTTCGGCGCTTCGCGCGCGAGCCGGCGTTCTTCGGCGGCGCGTTCGTTGGACTCGTGGCGCAGCCGCGCTCGTTCGTGTGAGCTCTGAAGCTGAGCTTCGCGTTCGCCCGCCGCGTCGCGACGTTCGCGGATCGCGCGCCCTGGGTGCTGCTGGCCGGCGCCCGAGTCCCCGGACCCGCCGTGCCCGCTGACGTCGCCGTTGCCGGTGCCGTCGGTCTTCTGCCCGGCTTTGCCGGGCAGAAGCGCGCCCGCCGGTTCGCCGGCCGGCAGACCGCTGTCCGTGCGGGCCCCATGGAGCCTGCCGCCGCTGCGACCGCGGGCGACGATCCCGCCGCCGAACGCGGGGAGCGTCGCGCTCCAGCCGTTGGCGCCTCCGGGTCCCTGCGCCGAGGCGAGCGCTCCGGGGCCCACAACCGCGGTTGTCGTTCCCTGACCCGGCGAGCCGCTCGGCGCCTCGAGCGCTGAGACGCCGACGCCCGCGCCCGCGCCCAGGCACACGACGCCCGCGGCGACCTTGCAGGCGAGCACTTTCACGCCGCCCCCGGCGATGTCCGCCGCCGTCCCGGCCACCGAGGCGCCGACGGCGGCTCCGCTGGCGACCGTGGCGGGCTCCGAGGCGCCCATGTTCATCGCTTCCTCGACCGCGCGGTACTTGAGCGCGAGCGACGGCGCGATCGGGAGCAGGGCGCCGAGCTGGCGGCGCTGGCGAGCCATGCCGTCCGCGAAGCGACGGCATTCCGGGCAGGACCGCACGTGGCGGCGGAGCCGGCCGCGCAGCAGCGCGGCGCCGCGCGCGCTCGCGAGCTCTTCGCGGATCTCATCGCAGTCGGCGTCGCGAGCGCGGCGGTCTGAGATCAGCTTGGAACGGGCCTGGTAGACGTAGGCCTTGACCTGGTCGGTGCGCACCCCGAGCACGCCGCCGATCTCCTGCTGGCTGAGCCCGTGCACCTCGGCCATGACGAGCGCCGCGCGCTGGTTCTCGGGCAGCTCGCGCAGCCCCGCGAAGACCTTTCTGACCTCGTCCTTGACCTCGATTTGGGCCACCGGGTCCAGCCCGGGGTCCACCTCGCCGTTGAGCTCGACGACAGGCCGGCGCCGGCGCAGGATCGTCAGGCAGTCGTTGCGCGCGATCGTGAACAGCCAGGGGCGCAGCGTGACCGGCCGTGTGTCTGCGCGCAACGCGCGGTAGGCCGACGTGAACGTGGCCTGGACCGCATCCTCGGCGTCCTGGCGCGAGCCGAGCATGTACATCGAGAACGCCAGCAGTTCGCGTACGTGCCGGTCGTAGAGCGCTTCGAAGGCGGCCGTGTCGCCGCGGCGCACGCACGCCACCAGCCACTCGTCAGACGCGAGCGCCAAGCGCACCTTCGAGCCCGCCTTCACAACGCGACCGTGCTCGGACACCCACCACCTCCCTCGGTCCTCTCCGTGGGACTCGATTCCTCTCTAAAGCTACTCATCTATACCCGCCGGCGCAACGTCCGTACGCGCCACCCAAAGGCGTCGCCTCCCCAGCACACACCACACCGGGAGTCGCAACGCAGGGGCGCTCGAAAGGTTGGAGAGGGAGTCAGAAAAGCTTCACGCTTGGCGCGGGGGTGCGCAGGTAGCAAGCACGCGGGCCGGGGACGGCCACCGAGACGCCGTGCGGCGCTCCTGAGCGCTCGCGGCTAGCCGCGCGGCAGATCTTCGGGCAGGGGCACTTCCTGGGGCGGGCGGCCGGGCCCGGGCTCGTCCCAGTCGCTCCAGGCGCTGCCGTCGCGCCCGACGTGCTCGCCCGCGCCGCCGAGCGCGAGCAGCACGAGCCGCTCCGGCCCGGCGTTGGCGATCTGGCGCCGCAGGCCCGGCGCGACGCGGACGGCGCTGTCGGGGCCGAGCACCGTCGGCTCGGCCTCGACGAGGAGAGTCAGCTCGCCCTCCAGCACCAGGTAGACCTCCTCCTGGCGCTCATGCGAGTGGATCCGGCCGCGCTCGCCGGGCGCGAGCACGATCATGTTGATCCCGAAGCTCGAGACGCCGAGCTGCCTTCGCAGGGTCTGGAAGCGCTCGCCCCCGCCGCGCTCCAGCACGGCGACGCTGACGCCCGGCTCGCTCACGCCGAGGCGGCCCGCGCGGTCACGAGCCAGGTCGAGGACATCGCGCGCACGCCGTCGGGGCCTGACATGTCCGCCATGCCCTCCCGCAGCGCCTCGTCGACGCGGCCGTGCAGGTGCGCCGCGCGCTCACCGGCGAGCCTGAGGATCTCCCCGGCGGGGCCGAGCGCGGTGACGATCTCGATCGCCTCGTCGAGATCGCGGCCGATCAGCATCGGCACGTCGCAGCGCTGCAGCGCGACATCCTCGAACCCTGCGCGCTGCATGACGTCGCTGGTGGTGTCCGCGCCGGCCATCGAGAACGGGCCCGGGCCGCAGGTCGGCTCGTCGTACTCCTCCGGCCGGCTGACGATCGCCTCGACGATCGTCTGCGCCCGGTAGAGCCAGTCGTTGTCCTCGCGGCGCCGCCACACGGCCATCGCGATCCGCCCGCCCGGCACAAGGGCGCGGCGGACGTTGCGCAGCGCCGCGACGGGGTTCGCGAAGAACATCGTCCCGAAGCGCGAGAACGCGAGGTCGAACGGCTCCTCGGGCTCCATGGTCTGGACATCGGCGACGGCGTAGCGGGCGTTCTCGACGCCGTGGCGCGAAGCCGCGTCGCGGGCGTACTCGATGAAACGCGGCGCCGCGTCGACTCCGACGGCGGTGCCGCCTGGCGCGACCAGCGCCGCCAGCCGCTCGGTCGTGTCGCCGAAGCCGCAGCCGATGTCGAGCACGCGCTGGCCCGGACCCGGGCCGAGCAGCTCGATGGCAGCGTTGCCATGCGCCGCGAAGCTCCCTTCGATCAGCTCCTTGAAGCGCAGGAAGCGGTCGAAGAGCGGCCCGTCCCAGGCCTCGATCGCCTCCTCGTTCGCCGCGTCTGCCGCCGCCTGCTGCTCGATGCCTGCCATCTTCGGCCCCCGCTCGCTCGATGGTCCCGCGACGCTGCCCCCGGCAACGGCGCCGATCCCACGGTAGCGCGCCGGGCGGCTCCGCCGGTTGTCCAAACCGCGCCCGCCGAATGCTGGCCAGGCGGCCGTGGAGCAGGCGGGGCGCGCCGTGGATCATCGGTGACGTGCCACTGACCGATGTGATCGCCCCGCCGGTCCCGCGGATCATCGGCGGACCCACGCTGATTCCGGCGCCGCGCGAGGGGGAGACCTACAGGTTCAAGGTCCAGGACGGGCGCGCCGAAAAGCACGTCTACGTTCAGATCGCAGCCGCGCTGCGCGCGGAGGCCTTCGATGAGCCTCTGCGCTCTGCGATCGCAAGCAGGGGCGAATCGGTGCTGCTCAGGCTGCTCGACCGCCACAACGTCCCGACCCGCATCAAGATCACCTCGGCCGGCCTGACCGAAGTCGGCATCGATCGCCGCGCCCGTCCCTGCGCGCTCTGAGTGAGGTTTCCGCCCGGTCCGGGCACGGCGCGGCCCGGACGCGGGGGCACCGAGAGAGAAATGCCCCCACGCCCGGGGTCTAGCCGCGACGGGAGACGGAGGCTGTCCCCCACTTCGCCCTGGACTTCGCCGGGCCCTCTCGAGAAAAGGTCCGGACGTCCAAGCCCAGATCTCGCTCCAGGAGTGACGGATCCAGTCTCGTCCTGATTGGCCTCGTCGTCCAATAGGACTTCCAGGACGAGTCATAGGCGCGACTTATCGGAGCAGTCGAACCTTCGGTATCGTTTGTCTACAGGGCCGCCCGTAGGAGGACGATGGCGTTCAGACGAGGCCACCTCGAGTACTTCGTCGCCGTGGCAGAGGAGGGGCAGGTCACGAGTGCAGCGCGAAGGCTGGGGGTCGCACAACCCGCCGTATCGCAGGCGATCGCGCAGCTCGAGTCCGAAACGGGGCTGCAGCTCTTGGAGCGGCACGCCCGCGGAGTCCGGCTGACGCCCGCCGGCGATTCCTTCTACGCGAAGGCCCGTCTCGCCGTTGCCGCCACCGGCGAGGCGATGAGCACGGCCCGCTCGCTGGCCCGCGCGCAGCAGGGGACGATCGAGTTCGGCTTTCTGGGGGCACCTCCGAGCATCGAAGGGCGCATCGAGATGGAAGGCTTCGCGATGGCCTATCCGGAGATCGAGGTGCGCTATCGCGACCTGCCGTTCCCGTCGCGCTCGACCTCCGCATGGCTCGGCGAGGTGGACGTCGCCGCGTGTCATCTGCCACCGCCCGACGACGCGGTCTGGAGCAGAGTGATCCGCCGCGAACCGCGCCTCGTGTTGATCCCCCGCGAGCACCCGCTCGCCGGCCGGGAGGCGATCGACGTGGCCGACGTGCTCGATGAGACCTACGTCGGCTTCGATCCGTCCGTCGATCCCGGCTGGGCCGGCTTCTGGTGCCTGGACGACCATCGCGGAGGACCGCCCGAGCGGGTCACCGCCGACTGCGCGGCCAATCCCCAGGAGGTGCTCGCCGCGCTCAGCGCCGGGTCCGCGGTCACGGCCGTGCCCCTGGCGGCCGCGAACGTGCTCTCGAACGTCCTCGCGAGCACCGTGGCGGTGCCGCTGCGCGACGCCGAGCCGGCTCAGATCGCGCTCGTCGGACATCGCGACCAGCGCAACCCGCTCGTCGCCGCGCTGCTCTCCTACGCCGACGTGCTGGCGAGCGCGGCCCGCGCCGAGCGCGAGCGCGAGCGCGGCGCAGGCGCCGGGACCTAGCTTTCGAGCAGGCCGGGGCGGGTCCCGCTCATTCGCCCGGGCCGGGCGCGAGGCAGGAGGGCGCTGGGCCTTCGACCACCAGCGCGCGCATCGCGATCAGGCCCGAGGGCAGTTCATATGCCCTCAGGACGAGGGTGTCGCCTGCCGGGATCGCCGCCGGGTCGATGCGGATGCTGTAGGCGCCATGGCCACCGAGAGGTTCGAAGGTCCTACGTGACTGCTCGACCGTGAGCGGCGCCGGCCGCAGCTCCGTCTGGCTCGTCGGGCAGTCGGCGCGCACGGGCGGGATCGCCACCGGCAGCCCGAGCTCCTGCAGCCGCTGGTTGGCCGGTTCGACGCCCACCAGTTCCTTGATCGTGACCGTGACCGACCCGTCCGGGTTGGTGACGACGGCGTAGGCGCTCGTCGCGCCTCCCCGCCCGAGGCCGATCACGAGCGCGGCGAGCGCGACGGCGATCGCAAGCGCGACCGCAGCCACGGGCCCGCGGCGGAAGCGCCGCGCGGGCGTTTGGACGAGAACCGGCTGCTCGGAGAGCACCGCGCCGTGCTGCTCGACGAGTTCGGCCCAGAGCCGGTCTTCGAACCTAGACACGGCCGCCTCCTTCCCGGCGCAGGCGTGCGTGCGTGCGTGCGAGCCGTACCCGCAGCGCGCCGGTCGAGACCCCGAGCTCGCGTGCGGCCTCGCTCGGGCTCAGCCCACAGAGGTCGACGAGCTCGACCGCTTCCCGATCAAGCGCCGACATCGGTGCGAGCCGCTCCATCAGCTCGCGGCTCGATTGCTCGACGTCGATCCACCACATCAGCTCCTTCGTCTCGGCGCGGTCGAGCAGCTGCTCGGCCGAGCCCCGGCCGCCTGGCCGGCGCTCGCGCGGATCGGATTCCCGGTAGCGCGAGTAGACGCGCCTGGCGACGCCGATCGTCCATGCCCGGTCGCTCGTGCGGCCGGGATCGCGCTCGGCGAACGAGCGGATCGCCGCGACGAACGTGTCGGCGGTGAGGTCGGCGACCAGCTGCGGCTCCTCGCAGCGCCTCGCGAAGTAAGCGGCGATGGCTCCGAACTGCCCCCTGTAGACGCGCTCAAACTCCGCCAGGCGGGGCGGCAGGGCCTGCGGCGCACCGCCGCGTTTATTTTCCGCCGCCGAATCATTCAAACTCTCTGACTGTCGGTCATCGTCGTCGTCGGGGCAGAGGGGGTCTCGTTGCATTGCCTCAGGCCACCGGTGCCAACGATTCTACATTCCGAGATGCGGAACTGGTCCGATGAAGCGTTGTCGCGCTGAGTCCCACGATCCGAATGTTCGAAACCGGCGTTCATCCGAGCCTACATAGAAAGGACCGATGAAATGGGATCCAGAAGCACTGGGCCGCGGCGCTTGTCGCGGCCACCCTGGCTGCTGCCGGGATTGGCGGCGCCGGCCGCGATCGCGGCCGTTGCCGCAGCACTGCTGGGCGGCGGCAGCGCCGCTGCGACGCCCGCGCCTGCGCCGGCCTACGCCGCGCTCGCCGGGACGGAACCGACGGGCCTGCCGCTGGTCGCACCCAACTCCGCGCCGGTGGCGGGGCCGAGCTGGCCTGTCAGCCCGCCCCAGGTGACGGCCGGGTCCTGGCCGGTGACGAGCTCGATCAGGAGGCTGAAGATGGCCGCGCCGGGCGTGTCGGCGTGGATCGCTCGCTCACAGGACGGCGGCATCTGCGTGCTTGTCTACGAGGGCCACGGAACGAACGGCGTCGGAGCTGTCGGTGCATCCTGCTCGACACCCGAAGGGGCGGGCGCGGGGGCGAGCGTCGAGGTGACCGAAATGCCCGGCCAGCCCGGGCGCGTCCTGGATGTGGGGGTCGAGCCCGACGGCGTGACGGCGGTCCACGCGACGCTTGCCGACGGCACGACGGCGACGTCGCCCGTCAGCGACAACGCCTGGGCGCGGAGCGGCAGCGAGCCGCTGGCGCCCGGCTCTGAACCCACGCCGAACACGGGAGGTTGACGACGATGAGAAGAGCACTTGTCTCGGCACTGGTGGCGGTCGTGTGCCTGCTCGCACTCGGGGCTCCGAGCGCCGGAGCCGTGGAATGGGGTCACCACGTCGGGGTCGGCGGCGGCGGTAACGCCTTCGGCCCGTTCGTGCGGCTCGACGCCTCAGAAGTCGTCGGCTACGGCAGCGGTCTCGGCTGTGCCGGGATCCGCGGCTACGCGGGCGTGACGTGCGAGACCTCGCCCGGCCAGTACGTCGTCGTCACGACCGGCGTCGACGTCACCTCCGAACCGTACATCCACAACCACTCGTCGTTCGAAAGCTTCTTCAACGGCTACTACTACGCCTGAGCAGCAACTCGGGACGTGTCTGTCTCCCGCGGCTCCACACGGGGCCGCGGGAGCCGGTACCGGCGGCTGCGCGGGCAGCGCTCGAGCAGGCCGGTCTCCAGGAGCGTGAGCACATAGCGGTGGGTCGTGCTGGCGCTCAGCCCGAGCTCGCGCGCCAGTTCCAGGATCCCGCGCTCGGGTCGCTCCAGCGTGAAGCACGACAGGATCGCGAGCCCGCGCAGAAGCGAGCGCGAGAGCCGCCGGTCGCAGGCGTCGAAGGGGGCGGCATCCGCCCGCTCGCCTCCGTTCGGCGAACCTGAGAGCGCCGTGCCGATCAGGGCGGCCAGCGAGGAGGCGCTGTCGCTCGACGCGGCACGGAGCACCTCGTCGACCTGGGCGGAGGAGAGGGTGATGGAGATGGAGAGATTCGCGCTCGGCATGGGCCGATCGTCGCAGCGGTAGACAGCTGTCCGCAAGCCGTGTTTCTGGCAATCCGGATGCTCACGAACAGCCCGGCGCGTGGCGCCCCTTGAGCGCGGGGCACGCAGGCCACCGATACCCTCCACGCCCGATGTCTTTGACCGTGACACTGCCCGACGGGACCGAGCTCGAGCTCGATGACGGCGCCACCGGCGCGGACGCCGCGGCAGCGATCGGGCCGGGGCTCGCGAAGGCCGCGCTGGCCGTCGAGGTGACCGAGCCCGGCGCCCAGCCGGAGCTGCGCGATCTCTCGCGCCCGCTGCCGGGCGGCGCGAGGATCTCGATCCTCACGGAGCGCAGCGGTGAGCCGGCGTTGGAGCTGATCCGCCACGACGCCGCGCACCTGCTCGCGACCGCCGTGCTCGAGCTCTACGACGGCGTGAAGATCTCGATCGGGCCTTCGATCGAGGACGGCTTCTACTACGACTTCGAGTTCCCCGACGGGACCGCCGTCACCGAGGGCGACTTCCCGAAGATCGAAGAGCGCATGCGCGAGCACGCGAAGGCGGCGGAGCCGTTCGTACGCGAGGACGTGCCGGTCGGCGCCGCGCGCGAGCGCTTCCTGGCCGAGCGCCAGGACTACAAGGTCGAGCTGATCGACGATCTGCTCGCGGCATCGGAGACCGGCGCCGCCGGCGGGCACCCGACGCTCGAGAGCGTCTCGCTCTACAGCAACGGCCCGTTCACCGACCTCTGCCGTGGCCCGCACGCGCCCAGCACCGCCACCGTCAAGGCGTTCAAGCTGAGCTCGGTCGCGGGCGCGTACTGGCGCGGTGACTCGACGCGCACGATGCTGACGCGCATCTACGGCACGGCCTTCTTCTCGAAGGCCGCCCTGGAGGAGCACCTGGAGCGCCTGGAGCAGGCCAAGGCGCGCGACCACCGCAAGCTCGGTCCGGAGCTCGGGCTGTTCCGCTTCTCGGAGGTCTCACCCGGCGCCGCGTTCTGGCTGCCGGCCGGGACGGGGGTCTTCAACTCGCTCGTCGCGTTGTCGCGGCGGATGGGGGCGGAGCGCGGCTACAGCGAGGTCAAGACGCCGCAGATCTACGACTCCGAGCTGTGGAAGACCTCGGGGCACTGGGACAAGTTCCGGGAGAACATGTTCCTGCTCGAGGCCGTCGAGGGCAGGCAGATGGCGGTCAAGCCGATGAACTGCCCCGGCCACTGCCAGCTGTTCTCGATGACGCATCACTCCTACCGAGACCTGCCCCTGCGCTACTCCGAGCCCGGGCTGCTGCACCGCAACGAGGCCTCGGGCGTATTGCATGGACTCCTCCGCGTGCGGCATTTTGCGCAGGACGACGGCCACATCTTCTGCACCGAGGAGCAGGTGCAGGACGAGGTCCGCGGGTGCCTGGAGATGGCTTTCGCGACCTACGAGCTGTTCGACTTCGAGGTGCGCCTGGAGCTCTCGACGCGCCCGGAGCAGCGCATCGGCGACGACGAGCTGTGGGACCGCGCCGAGCTCAAGCTCACGCAGGCGCTCGATGAACTGGGGCTCGCCTACGACCTGAACCCCGGCGACGGCGCCTTCTACGGGCCGAAGATCGACATGCACATGACCGACTCGCTCGGGCGCTCGTGGCAGACCGGAACGGTCCAGCTGGATTACTCGATGCCGGCGCGCTTCGGGCTCAGCTACACGGGCGCCGACAACGCCGAGCACACGCCGGTGATGATCCACCGCGCGATGTTCGGCTCCTACGAGCGCTTCATCGGGATCCTGATCGAGCACTACGCGGGCGAGCTGCCGCTCTGGCTGGCCCCTCTGCAGGCGATCGTCCTGCCCGTCTCCGACCGCTTCAACGACTACGCCCGCGAGGTCGCCTCCGAGCTGCGCGAGGCGGAGCTGCGCGCCGAGGTGGACGAACGATCTGAGTCGGTCGGCCGCAAGATCCGGGACGCCGAGCTGCGCAAGGCGCCGTTCATGCTGGTCGTCGGCGAGCGCGAGGAGCAGGACGGCACGGTGTCCGTGCGCGCGCACCGCGACGGCGACCTCGGCCCCAGCACCGTCTCCGACTTCGCTGAGAAGCTAAAGGGGCAGCTATACTCAGCGGCGTTGACGTCCCACAAAACCTCACAGCGCCACTCCTAGCATTCGCTTGACGAGCGGCCACGACAGCTAGTGCCGGTCCCCCGCAGGTTCGACCGGCGCCCGCCCGAGCGGGACACGACGAGGATCAACGAGCGGATACGCGTGCCCGAGGTGCGCGTGATCGATGAGGAGGGCAAGCAGGTCGGCGTGATGAAGACGCCCGACGCGCTCGCGCTCGCGCAGGAAAAGGATCTCGACCTGGTCGAGGTGGCGCCCGAGGCGCGCCCGCCGGTGACGCGCATCCTCGACTACTCGAAGTACAAGTACGAGCAGGCCCAGAAGGTCAAGCAGGCGCGCAAGCACCAGCAGCAGATCACCGTGCGGGAGATCAAGTTCCGTCCGAAGATCGCCGAGCACGACTACGACACCAAGAAGCACCACGTCGAGCGCTTCCTGCGCCACAAGGACAAGGTCAAGGTGACGATCATGTTCCGCGGGCGCGAGGTCACCCACCCGGAGCGCGGGACGATGATCCTCGACCGCCTGGCCGAGGAACTGCAGGAGCTCGGCGTCGTCGAGCAGCGCCCGATGCAGGAAGGGCGCAACATGACGATGATGATGGCCCCCTCCAAAGCCGTCCTGGCCGGACGCGTCGACGGCGAGGCAGGCACCGACGAGGGCGGCTCGCCGACGCCGCCGCCGGAGATCGCCGGAGAGGCCAACCCGGAAGCCGCCGAGGTCGCCGAGGGCATTCAGCAGGCCTCCGAGCCCAGCGGCGAGGCGGAGGCCGGACCCGCACCCGCGGCGCCGGCCGCAGAGCCTCCCGCCGAGGAGGCCGCCGCGCCCGCCGCACCCGCCGAGCAGCCGAGCGGCGAGGCCGCTTCGGCCGCTTGACCCGCTTCCCGGGCGCCCGCTCCGAGGCCGGCATGGAGCGCCGGCGGACCCCCGAAGCCGGTACGGAGCGCCGGCCGACCCCCTCCTGTAAGAGCACCGCACCGGGACCGCGGTGCTTCCGTGCCATAATCAGCCGCTCGCGATGCCGAAGATGAAGACACATTCGGGCGCCAAGAAGCGCTTCAAAGTGACCGCCAAGGGCAAGGTCCGGGCCCGTCACGCCTTCACGAGCCACATCCTCGAGAAGAAGTCCCCGAAGCACAAGCGCGCTCTCGGTGCCCCCGTGATCCTCTCCGACCACGACGCTCCCCGCGTCAAGAAGCTGCTCGGGGTGGGCAAGTGACCCGCGTCAAGCGCTCCGTCGGCGCGCGCAAGAAGCGCCGCGCGACGCTCGAGCGGACCAAGGGCTTCCGCGGCGAGGCGCACTCGAACTACCGGCGCGCCAAGGAGGCGCTGCTGAAGGCGGACGCCTACGCGTACCGCGACCGGCGCAACCGCAAGCGCGATTTCCGGCGCCTGTGGATCACCCGCATCAACGCAGCTGCGCGGCAGAACGGCATGAGCTACTCCCAGCTGATGCACGGCCTTTCGCTGGCCGGGGTGCAGCTGGACCGCAAGATCCTCGCCGACATCGCCGTGCGCGACGCCGACGCCTTCCGACGTTTTGCGGAGCTCGCCCGCGAGGCGTCGGCTGCCTGACCCGAACCGGCAACCGACACGAGACAGCCTCCCGGGCGTCGCTCCTGACAAGGACGGCGCCCTTTTTGTTTCCCGAGACCGAGACCAGCCACTGACATGACGACCATCGCCTCCACCTCCAACCCCCGCCTGAAGGCCCTGCGCCGCCTGCAGACCAAGCGCGGTCGCGCGACGAGCGGGCAGTTCGCCGCGGAGGGCGAGGACCTGCTCGCGGCGGCAGCGCGTGCGGGCGTGGCCCCGCTCGAAGGGTTCCGCCTGGCCGGCAGCGGGCTGGGCCCGGAGACGTTCGCCGACGTCGAGGGGCCGGCGTTCGCCGAGGCGTCGGTGCTCGGGTCGGGCGCACGGGTGATCGGAGTCTTCGCGCAACGCTGGGCCTCGCGCCCGAGCGGCCCGCTCTGCATCTACCTGCACGGGGTGCGCGACCCCGGCAACGTCGGGACGGTCCTGCGCTCGGCGGAGGCCTTCGGCGCTTCCTGCGTCGCGCTCGGACCCGGCTGCGCCGATCCCCATTCGCCCAAGGCGGTGCGGGCCAGCATGGGCGCCATCTTCGCCGTGCCGATCGCCCGCGCCGGGTCGGCGGCGGAGCTGCCGGGGCGGCGGATCGCGCTTTCGGCGGCCGCGGCGCAGACGCTTCGCGACGCGCCTGGGCCGGCCGAGGAGGAGGTCACGCTGCTGATCGGCGCCGAGCGGGAGGGGCTGCCGGAGGAGCTCGTCGCCTCGTGCGAGACGCAGGCACGGATACCGATCGCCGCCGAGTCGCTGAACGCGGCGATGGCGGCGACCGTGGCGCTCTACGAGATGACCCGCAAAACATCTAGGGTCCCCGCGTCATGAGCGATCGGATCACACAGCTGCGCAGCGAGGCTGAGGGGGCGGTCGCCGCCGCTCCCGACACGGCCGCACTCGAGGAGCTGCGCGTGCGCTATCTCGGGCGCAAGGCGGAGCTACCGCAGATGCTGCGCGAGGTCGCCTCGCTGCCGCCCGAGCAGCGGGCAGCCGTCGGCAAGGCCGCCAACCAGGCGCGCCAGGCGCTCGAGGCCCTGATCGAGGGGCGCGAGCAGGAGCTCGCCGGCGCCGAGCTGTCCTCGCAGCTCGTGGAGGACCGCGTGGACGTGACGCTCCCGGGCGCCCCGCCGCAGCCGCTCGGCGCGCTGCACGTGCTGAGCCAGACGCGGCGCGAGCTCGAAGACATCTTCCTCGGGCTCGGCTTCACGGTCATGGAGGGGCCGGAGATCGAGACCGTCCACTACAACTTCGACGCGCTGAACCACAGCCCGACGCATCCGGCGCGGGCGCGCACAGACACCTTCTACGTCTCGGAGGGAGTGGTGCTGAGGACGCACACCTCTCCGATGCAGGTGCGCGCGATGGAGCAGCACCCGCCGCCGCTCTACATCGTCGTGCCGGGGCGGGTCTACCGCCGCGACCTGGACGCGACCCACACCCCGCAGTTCCACCAGATCGAGGGTCTCGCCGTGGACGAGGACATCACGCTCGCGGATCTCAAGGGCACGCTGCTTCACTTCGCGCGCGCGTTCTTCGGCGACGAGCGCGAGGTGCGCCTGCGCCCGCACTTCTTCCCGTTCACAGAGCCCTCGGTCGAGGTCGACATCTCGTGCTTCAACTGCGGCGGGAAGGGCTTCCTGCGCGACGGCTCCCGCTGCCCGCTCTGCAAGGGCGAGGGCTGGCTGGAGGTGCTGGGCGCCGGCGAGGTGGACCCGAACGTCTACGCGCACGTGCCGACGACCGCGGCCAACGCGCCGGGCTATGACCCCGAGAAGGTGCAGGGCTTCGCGTGGGGGCTCGGCGTGGACCGCATGGCGATGCTCAAGCACGGCGTGCCCGACCTGCGGGTCATGTTCGAGAACGACCTCCGTTTCCTGGAGCAGTTCTGATGCGCGCTCCGCTGCCATGGCTCCGCGAGTACTGCGACCCCGGACTCGATGTCGCGGGCATCGAGGAGCGGCTGACGATGACGGGCACCAAGGTCGAGGCCGTCCACCATGCCGGGCCGCCCTCGGGCGAGGGGTTCGTCGTCGGCCACGTGCTCACGGCCGAGCAGCACCCCGACGCCGACCGCTTGAGGGTGTGCACGGTGGACCTCGGCGAGGACGAGCCCGCCACGATCGTGTGCGGCGCGCCGAACGTCGCCGCCGGGCAGACGGTGGCGGTCGCGCGGCCGGGTGCGGTGATGCCGGGGGGGACGAAGCTCGGCAAGGCCAAGCTGCGGGGGATCGTCTCCGAAGGGATGATCCTGGCCGCCTCGGAGCTCGAGCTGGAGCCACAGGGCGAGCGTTCCGCCGGGATCATGGTTCTGGACGAGCTGACGCCGGACGCCGAGTTCGCGGCCGGGACGCCGCTCGCGGAAGTGCTGCCGATCGTCACCGAGGTGCTCGAGCTCGAGATCACCCCGAACAGGCCCGATTGCCTGGGCATCTACGGCGTCGCGCGCGAGCTTCACGCCGCCACCGGGGCGCCGCTGGCGCCGGAGCCCTGGAGGGAGGACCCGGGCTCGGCGGGCGAGCTCCGCTCGGCGGCCGTCGAGGTCCGCTGCCCCGACCTGTGCCCGCGCTTCACCGCCCGTGTCTTCGAGGACGTGACCATCGGACCCTCGCCGCTGTGGCTGAAGGCGCGGCTGACGGCGGCGGGCCAGCGCCCGATCAACAACGTCGTGGACATCACCAACTACGTGATGCTCGCGACAGGCCAGCCGCTCCACGCCTTCGACCTCGACCGCGTCGCGGGTGCGCGGCTCATCGTGCGCCGGGCCACCGAGGGGGAGAAGGTCGAGACCCTCGACGGTCAGACGCGCGAGCTCGACGGCGAGATGGTCGTGATCGAGGACGAGCAGGGCCCGACCTCGATCGCGGGGATCATGGGCGGCGCGCGCTCGGAGGTCGAGCCGGCGACGACCCGCGTCCTGCTCGAGGTCGCGACCTGGAGCGGCCCGAACATCCACCGCACCTCGTGGGCGCTCGGCCTTCGCAGCGAGGCCTCGGGACGGTTCGAGAAGGGGCTCCAGCCTGAGCAGACGCTGCAGGCGCAGGCGCTCGCGAGCGCGTTGATGGTCGAGCTGTGCGGCGCGACGCTGCTCTCGGGCACGATCGACGTCGGCGGCGAAGGGCCGGCTCTGCAGGCGATCGAGCTGCGCGAGCGCCGCGTCGAGGCGATCCTCGGGCTGCCGGTCGGCGCCGGGCGCCAGGCCGAGATCCTCGGCGCGCTCGATTTCGCGACCGAGCCGTCCGGCGAGGGCCTGATCGCGACGGTGCCGGCGCTGCGCCGCGACGACGTCACGCGCGAGATCGACCTGATCGAGGAGGTCGCGCGCATCGACGGGCTCGAGCGCCTGCCTGCGACGCTCCCGGCGCGCCGGGGTGCCGCGGGGCTGCTGACCCATCCCCAGCGCGTGCAGCGCTATGCCGAGGACGCGATGGCCGGGCGCGGCCTCTATGAGATCGTCGGCTGGAGCTTCACCGAGCCCGGCCTCCTCGACCGCCTTCGCCTGCCCGAGGGGCATCCGCTGCGCGCGGTGGTCGCGATCGAGAACCCGCTCTCGGAGGAGCTCTCGATCATGCGCCCGACGCTGGCCGGCTCGCTGCTCGACGCCGCCCGTCACAACCTCGCCCACGGCGCGGCGGAGATAGCGATCTTCGAGTCCGGGACCGTCTACCGCTCAGGCGACGGCCCGACCGGGGCGGACGAGCACCACGCGCTCGGCGTGCTCCTGAGCGGCCCGCTGACACGGCGCGCCTGGCGCGGCGAGCGCGCGGAGGCGGACTTCTACTCCGCGAAGGCGCTGCTCGAAGGCCTGCTCGAGGGCCTTCATGTGAGCTGGTCGGTGGTGGCGGCCGAGCCCGAGCGCTGGCCGTTCCTTCACCCCGGGCGCAGCGCGGCCGTGCTGGCCGGCGAGGAGACGCTCGGCTTCCTCGGCGAGCTGCACCCGCTCGTGGCGGCGGCATGGGACCTGCCCCGGAGCGCCGCCTTCGCGATCGACCTCGGCAAGCTCGCCGCGGCGGCGCCCGAGGCGGTGCTGTTCGCGCCGTTCGGCGCCTACCCCGAGCTGCGCCAGGACATCGCGATCACCCTCCCCGAGGGTGTGAGCGCCGAGCGGGCTCTCGGCGCGGTCCGTGCCGCGGCCGGGCCGACGCTCGGCGACGCGCACGTCTTCGACGTCTACAGCGGCGAGCAGGTCGGCGCGGGCAGGCGCTCGCTCGCGCTCGCGTTGAGCTTCCGCTCGCTCGAGGGCACCCTCACCGATGAGGACGTGGCCCCGCTTCGCGAGAAGATCGTCGCCGCCGTCTCGGAGCTCGGAGGCGAGCTGCGTGGCTGACATGCACGTACAGCCCGGAGCCGGCGAGGGCTCGCCGCGGGTGATCGTCGCGGGCGCGACGGGTTTCGCGGGCGCGCTCGCTGCCGAGCTGCTCTGGCGTCACCCCGGCTTCGAGCTCGTGGCGGTCACGGGACGCTCGGAGGTGGGCCGCCCGCTCGCCGAGCTCTACCCGCGCTATCGCGTGCCGCTCGCGATCGAGCAGCTCGACGATCCCGGCGCCTGGGGGGCTCTCGACGCCGCCGTGGTCGCCTACCCACACGCCGCCGCGGCGCCGACGGTGGCGGCGCTGCGCGAGAGCGGCGCGCGTGTGGTCGACCTCAGCGCGGACTTCAGGCTCGCCTCGGTGGAGACCTACGAGCACTGGTACGGGCCTCACCCCCGGCCCCAGCTGCTCGCCGACGCCGCCTACGGGCTCACCGAGCTGCACCGCGAGCAGATCGCCGCCGCGGACATCGTGGCCAACCCGGGCTGCTACCCGACCGCAACGGTGCTCGCGCTCGCGCCGCTCGCGCGCGCGGGCCTGATCGCGGACGTCGTGGTGGACGCCAAGCAGGGCATCTCCGGCGCCGGGCGCGCCTTCGACGAGCAGACGCACCTCTCCATGGCGGGCGAGAACATCCTGCCCTACAAGGTCGCCGAACATCGCCACACCCCGGAGATCGAGGAGCAGCTCGCGAGGCTCGGCTGCGACGTGCGGGTCCAGTTCCAGGCCACGCTCGTGCCGCTCGACCAGGGCGAGATGGCGAGCTGCTACGTGACGCCGACACGCGAGGTCTCAGCCGAGGAGCTGCGCGAGCTCTACGCCGACGCCTACGCGGACGAGCGGTTCGTCGAGGTCGCCGCGACGGTGCCGGGAACCCGCGAGACGCTCGCGACGAACTACTGCCGCCTGTTCGCCGCCGCCGACGGTCACACCGGCAAGGTGCTGGTGTTCTCCTCGCTGGACAACCTGTGGAAGGGGACCTCCTCCCAGGCGGTCCAGAACCTGAACGTGATGTTCTCGCTGCCGGAGGGGGAGGGGATCTCGTGAGCGCGACGCGCACCGAGCCCTTCTTCCGCTCGCGCTGGGTGCCGCGCCCGGCGCACGTGCGCGAGCTCGCGGGCGACTCCGGCCTGCCCGGCGGCTTCCGCGCTGCCGGCGTCGCCGCCGGGCTGAAGCCGAGCGGCCGTCCCGACGTGGGCCTGCTCGTGTGCGACGCCGAGCACCCGGTGAGCGCCGCCCGCTTCACCGCCTCGGGAGCGGCCGCGGCACCGGTGCTCCTGAACCGCGAGCGCTGCCGGCTCGATGCGCTCCGGGCGGTGCTCGTCAACTCCGGCTGTGCCAACGCGGCGACGGGCCGGCGCGGCTTGGAAGACGCGGCCAAGACGCAGGGCGCCGCCGCGGCCGCCACCCGCGCTCACGCCGAGGAGGTCGCGCTCGCCTCGACCGGAGGCATCAGCCAGTACCTCGACGTCGATGCCGTCCTGAAGGGCGTCCTCGAGGCGCGGGGACGCCTCTCGGCCGGCGGCGACGCCGAGTTCCAGCAGGCGATCCAGACGACCGACGCGTTCGAGAAGCGCGCCAACCTCGAAATCGAGCTTCCCTCCGGCACGGTGCGCCTGAACGCGCAGTGCAAGGGCGCCGGCATGATCTCGCCGCGCTTCGCCACGATGCTGTGCTTCGTGGAGACCGACGCGGAGCTGCCGGCCGAGACCGCGGATCTGCTGCTCGGGGTCACCGTCAAGCGCTCCTTCGACCGCGCGACCGTGGACGGGCAGCTCTCGACCAACGACACCGCCCTGCTGCTGTGCTCGGGCGCCTCGGGCGTCCGCGTCGCGCCTGAGAGCGAGGACGAGCTTCGCTTCGGCGAGGCGCTCGACGCGCTTCTGCGCCAGCTCGCGGTGATGATGGTGGTGGACGGGGAGGGCGCGGCGCGGGCCGCGCGCGTCGTGGTCCGAGGCGGGCACCCCGAGATCGTCGAGACGGCGGCTCGGGCGGTCGCCAACTCGCCGCTCGTGAAGGCCGCCCTGCACGGCGGCGACCCGAACTGGGGCCGCATCGTCCAGGCCGTCGGCGGCGCTTTGACCGACACCGCCCCGCTGCCGGTGGACGTCACGATCGAGGGCATGCAGGTGTGCGCGGCGGGCGCGGCGATCCCCTACGAGGAGGCCGAGCTCGACCGGCTCGTGCAGCGCGAGGAGGTCGAGTACGAGGTCGGCCTGCCGGGCGAGGGCGCAGAGACCGAGGTCTTCTTCTCCGACCTCTCGCAGGACTACGTCAAGTTCAACTCCGCCTACACAACCTGATGCGTGACGTCGGAACACTCCTCGAGGCGCTGCCCTACATCCGGGAGTTCCACGGCAAGACGGTCGTCATCAAGTACGGCGGCGCCGCGATGGAGGACGAGCGGCTGCGCGAGGAGTTCGCGCGCGACGTGGTGCTGCTCAAGTACGTGGGGCTGAACCCGATCGTCGTGCACGGGGGAGGGCCCGAGATCACCGGCTACATGGAGCGGCTCGGGCCTGCCGGTCGAGTTCGTCGGCGGGCTGCGCGTCTCCAGCGAGGAGACGGTCGAGGTCGCCAAGATGGTGCTCGTCGGCAAGGTCAACAAGGAGATCGTCCTGCGCCTGCAGCGCCACGGCCAGCCGGCGGTCGGGCTGTGCGGCGACGACGGCTCGCTGTTCCGGGTCGCGCGCCGCGCGGCGCCCGGCGGCGAGGACATCGGCTTCGTGGGGCGCATCGAGCGCGTCAACGTCGGCGTCATCGAGCACGTCGCGAGCGACTACATCCCGGTGATCGCGTCGGTCGGCGCGGACCGCGAGGGCAACTCCTACAACGTCAACGCCGACGAGGCCGCCGGCGCCGTGGCCGGCGCGCTGGGCGCCTACAAGGTCGTGTTCCTGACCGACGTCGCCGGCTGGCTCGCGGACCCGGCCGACCCGGACAGCCTGATCTCGCACGCCGGCTCCGAGCGCGTCCGCGGCGCGCTGGGCGAGCTGCAGGGCGGCATGCGCCCCAAGCTCGAGGCCTGCCTGGAGGCGATCGACGCAGGCGTCAGCGCCGCCCACATCCTCGACGGGCGCGCGCCCCACTCGCTGCTGCTCGAGCTGTTCACCGACGCCGGGATCGGCACCAAGATCGAGGAAGGCTCGTGACGCTCGCGGACCTCCAGCGGATCGAGTCCGAGCGGATGATCGGCACCTACGCCCGGCTGCCGGTCGAGTTCGTCCGCGGCGAGGGCCCGCTCCTCTGGGACGAGGACGGAAACGAGTACCTCGACTTCCTCTGCGGGATCTCGGTCACGAGCCTCGGCCACTGCCATCCCGGCTGTCGTGGCCGCGGTCCGCGAGCAGGCCGGCCGGCTGATGCACGTCAGCAACCTCTTCTACACCGAGCCCGCGATGCTGCTCGCAGAGCGGCTGTCGCCGCGCGAGCCTCGGCGGCAAGGTCTTCCTCTGCAACTCGGGCGCCGAGGCCAACGAGGCGGCGATCAAGCTCGCGCGCAAGGCGCGCCGGGGCGGCGACGTCGTCGTCGTCAACGGCGGCTTCCACGGGCGCACCTACGGCGCGCTCTCGGCCACCCCCCAGGAGGCCAAGCAGGCGCCGTTCGCGCCGCTCGTGCCGGGCTTCCGCGCGGTCGAGCCCCGGAGCGGCCGCGATCTCCGCCGCCGTCGACGAGCGGACGGCGGCCGTGCTGCTCGAGCCGATCCAGGGCGAGTCGGGCGTTCACCCGCTCGACGAGGACCTCCTGCGGGCGGCGCGCGCGGCCTGCGACGAGCACGGGGCCGCGCTGATCTTCGACGAGATCCAGACCGGGATGGGCCGCACCGGAACGCTGTGGGCCTACCAGCAGACCGGTGTCGTGCCGGACGCGATGACGGTCGCGAAGGCGCTCGGCGGGGGCATGCCGATCGGCGCGCTCGTGACCGGCGAGCGCCTGGCGGACGTGCTCGAGCCCGGCGACCACGGCTCGACCTTCGCGGGCGGCCCGGTTGCCTGCGCCGCCGCGCTCGCCGCGCTCGAGGTGACCGACGACCCCCGGCTGCTGGCCCGCGTGCGCGAGCTCGGCGAGGCGCTCGCGGAGCGCCTGCGCGAGCTGCCGCACGTGGTCGCGGTGCGCGGGCGCGGGCTGATGCTCGCGTGCCGGCTCGACGTCCCGGCGCCGGAGGTCGTGCGCCGCGCGCTGCTCGAGCAGCGTCTCGTGCTGAACGCGACCGGCGCCGACACGGTGCGGATGCTGCCGCCGCTGACGATCGGCCCCGAGCACGTCGAGGACGCCGCCGCGCGGCTCGGCGCGGTCCTGCGCGGCGCCGTCGCGGAGGCCGCGCGATGATCAGGCGCCTGGTGGGCGGCTTCGAGCTCGACGACGACCCGAGCCGGCTCGACGTCGACGCGATCCACGCCTTCATCAGCGAGCGCTCCTACTGGGGGCGCGGCCGCAGCCGCGAGCGCGTCCTCGGCACGATCGAGGGCTCGCGGCGGATCGTCGGCCTCTACCTCGGCTCCGAGCAGGTCGGCTTCGCCCGCGCGATCTCCGACGGCGTCACGATGGCCTACCTCGCCGACGTCTACGTGACCGAGCCGCACCGCGGGCGCGGCCTCGGCGTCGAGCTGGTGCGGGAGATGATCGAAGGCGACGGCGCGCCGGACGTCCACTGGCTGCTCCACACGCGCGACGCGCAGGAGCTCTACCAGCGGCTCGGCTTCCGCACCGGGCCGCTGCGCTACCCGCTGATGGAACGGCCGCGTCCTGCCCTCGCGCCCGAGGGCGCGGGCTCCCAAGCCCCCGCCGCCGGATAGCCTCTGCCGCCGTGAGCCGCGAGCAGCAGATCGAGCACCCCCGCACGGCCTCCTACGAGGCCGACCCCGAGCAGGTCCACCGCGTCCTCTTGCTCTACTCCGGCGGGCTCGACACGAGCGTGATGCTGAAGTGGATCCAGGATCTCTACGGCGCCGAGGTCGTCTGCCTGACCGTCAACCTCGGGCAGCCGGGCGAGGACTACGAGGTGATCGAGGGCAAGGCGCGGATGCTCGGCGCCGTCGAGACCCACGTCGTGGACGCGCGCGAGGAGTTCGCGCACGAGTACCTCGTGCCGGCGATCAAGGCGAACGCGATCTACGGCGAGGCCTACCCGCTGTTCACCTCGCTCGGGCGCCCGCTGATCGCCAAGCTCGCCGTCGAGCAGGCGCGCGCGAGCGGCTGCGACACGATCGCGCACGGATGCACGGGCAAGGGCAACGACCAGGTCCGGATCGAGGCCACGATCGCGACGCTGGCGCCGGAGCTGAAGGTGATCGCGCCGGTGCGCTCGTGGGCGATGGGACGCGAGGAGGAGATCGCCTACGCGCGCGAGCACGGCATCCCCGTCAAGGGCGGCACCGAGGTCGCGCCGTACTCGATCGACGACAACCTCTGGGGCCGCTCCTCGGAGGGCCGCTGGATCGAGGACCTCGGCCACGCGCCCGATGACGACGTCTTCCAGCTCGTCACGAGGCCCGAGCTGGCGCCCGATGAGGCCGAGACGCTCGAGCTCACCTTCGAGCGCGGCGTGCCGGTCGCGCTCGACGGCGTGGCGATGGGCCTCGTGGAGCTGATCGAAGCCGCCGCCGACGTGGCCGCCCGCCACGGCGTCGGCATCATCGATCACATCGAGGACCGCATCGTCGGGCTCAAGGTGCGCGACATCTACGAGGCACCGGCCGCGACGGTGATCCTGACCGCCCACAAGGAGCTCGAGCGCCTGGTTGGCACGATCCATCAGAACCAGTTCAAGCCGGACCTCGACCGCCAGTGGGCCTACCTGGTCTACGCCGGGTTGTGGTGGGAGCCCCTGCGTGAGGATCTCGACGCCTACATGGACCGCGTCAACGAGCGCGTCACCGGCACGATCGGGCTCAACCTCTACAAGGGCCACGTCCGCGTCCTCACGCGCTCCTCGCCCAACGCGGTCTACGACGCGTCGCTGGCCTCCTTCGCCGAGTCCGGAGGCCTCTTCTCCCAGACCGCCTCGCCCGGCTTCATCGAGCTCTTCTCGCTGCAGTCGCGCATGGCCTGGCGGCTGCACAACGAGAAGCCGCGCGGCTAGGAGTGCGCGCCAGGGGCCACCGGCCGCCCCGCCGGCGCGAAACGCGCCATGGGCTCCTGGGCCGGCGGACGAGGCGCCGTGGGCTCCTGGGCCGGCGGACGAGGCGCCAGAGGCTGCTCGGCCGGCTCGCGTGGCGCGGGGCCAGGGAAGCGCGGCGCCACCGCTTCCTCGCCCTCCTCGCCTGGCGCGGCACGCGCTGGTATCTGCGCCACCGGCGCCTGGCCCTCTGGCTCGCCTTCGCGGCGGCGCTCGCGGTCGCGCGCCGCGCTGCGCGCATCGCGCGGGCCTCGAGGCGGCGCGCCCCGCTCTAGCGGCGAGCTCGCGCGCTCAGAGCGGGCTCGCCATGACGGCGGTCTCGGTGCGGATCGTCGCGTGCTCCGCGGCGCTCATCGCGGCGGCGAACTCGTCCACCTTGCGCGCCGGGCCGGTCACCGTGAAGGCGGCCTGGGTGCTCAGCAGGTGCGGGTGCTCGACGATCTCGCAGCTGACGCCGAGCTGCGTCGCCCACTCGCGCAGCGACTGCTCGAATTCCTCGCGCACCCAACGTCCGAGCGTCGCGACGTAGGTCCGGGTGACCTCGGCGGCGCCGTCCGCGCCGGCAGGGTCCGGGCGGCGGCGGCGCGTCGGGGTCGACCCACTCGTCGAGCTCCTCCGACCACGCGGTGAGCGAGAGATCGACCGCGAGGCCGTCGTCCGCCAGCGCGCGCTCGAGCTTCGCGCGCGCGTCCTCGATCGCCGCGCGCGTGGCCGCGTAGGCGAACAGCCGGCGCGCCGTCGTGCGTGACGACGACCTCCGGGCCCGACGGCGGCGGCCGCGTCGTCGGCCGCGTGGGCCTCCCGGCGGCGCTCGATGAGGCCGTGCATGTAGCCGCCGCCGGCGCCGGTCAGCTCCCCGGTCAGCCGCCAGTCGCGCTCGTCGGGATCAACGGACATGTCGCGAGACTATCCGCCCCGGTGCCACGGCGGAGCCGGCAGGGGCGCCGTCCGCTCCTCGCAATACCTTGACTCGCAGGGCATGATCGAGGAGAGCGAGACACCGGGCACGGGCCCGCCGGGCAGGATCGGGCGAGTCCGACTTCCTCGCCGAACGGCGGGCGCGCCGCGCGACCGAGAGCGGCGAGGCCGCCCTGCTGCGCCGCGCGGAGGCCGCCGAAGCCACGGTGCAGACGCTCGAAAGCCACGTCGCGAGCCTGCAGCAGCGGCTGCGCGACGCCGAGGAGGAACGGCGCCGGATCGCCGAGCTGCTCGACGCCGAGCGCGCGCACGGCGCCGAGCGCGAGAGCGAGCTGCGCCGTGTCAAGCAGCGCGAGTACGCCGAGCAGCAGCTGCGCGTCGAGGCCGAGGACCGGCTGTCGGGGCTCGAGCGCGAGACCCGCGAGCGCGGCGAGGAGCTGACGCGCCGCGTCGCGGCGGGCGAGCAGGACAGCGGCGAGCTGGCGCGGCGCATCGAGGAGCTGCGCCGCCAGCTCTCAGAGGCCGAGCAGAGTGCCGCGGCCGAGCGCGCCGGTCTGCGCCGCGCCGAAGCCGAGCTGACCTCGCGCGTGGCCCAGCTCGAGCGCCGCGCGCAGGAGATCGAGCGCGGCCTGCAGGCCGAGCGAGGGCGCGCGCGAGCGCGCCGAACGCGAGCTCGCGGCGATCCGTGACGGGCACCGCCGCATGGAGGGCCTGCTCGGCGAGATCCGTGCGCTCGTCAAGCGCCTGGCGACGATGCTCGGCGGCCTCCGGAGCGCCGGCGAGGCGGCGCCGCGCTGCGGCCCGCGAGCGCCGTCGCTGCGCAGCGCGAGGAGCCTGCCGCGCGTCCCGGGGACGATCGCCGGCCAGCAGCGCGGGATGGAGATGGCCGAGGCGCTGGCCGCGGCCGTCGAGCGCCTGCGCGCGCGGGCGCTCAGCGCGCCGCCGCTCCCCGAGGACCCGGGCGAGCCTGCCGCAGCTGAGCCGCACGGCCCGCGCCGATGCCGCCGACCCGGCGGCGCCGCAGCCGCCCCGCCGCGCGCGGGCGCCGCGGCCTCCGGGCGTCGAGGAGGAGTCGCGTGGCGCCCCGAGCGGCCGCGGCCGATCAGGCCAGCCCGCGAGGCGACCCGCAAAGCCTACCTCGTCGTTCCCCAGGCCCAGGCGCCGGCCCCGCAGCGCGAGACGCCTCCGCCGCTGCCGGAAGCCCCGCGCCGCCCGAGCCCGCCGCGCAGGCGCCGCGCCCCCAGTCCGCGCCACAAGCACAGCCAGTCGCTTCTGCGGCGCATCCGCAATCGCCGCAAAGAGCGGCGAGGCGGTTGAGCGGGCCCCGGCGGGCCCCGAGCCTCCGCCGCCCCGGCGCCTAGCATTGGGCCGACCGGTGAGCACCTCCTGCGCCCATCTCCACGTCCACTCCGAGTACTCGCTGCTCGACGGTGCGTGCAAGATCGAGGCCCTCGCCGAGCGCGCCGCGGCCTTCGAGCAGCCCGCCCTCGGCCTGACCGACCACGGCGTCATGAACGGCGCCGTCGAGCTCTACAAGGCCTGCCGCAAGCACGGCGTCAAGCCGATCGTCGGCTGCGAGATCTACCTCGTCGACGACCACGCGGCGCGCGGGCAGGCACCGCGCCGAGCGCAACCACCTGACGCTGCTCGCGGCCAACGACAGCGGCTACCGCAACCTCGTCAAGCTCTCCTCGGCGGGGTTCCTCGAGGGCCTGCAGCGCGGCAAGCCGACGGTCGACCTCGGCCAGATCGAGCGCCACGCCGAGGGCGTCATCGCGCTGACGGGCTGCCTCGCCTCGCGCTTCTGCCAGCGGCTGCTCGAGGACCGTCCCGCAGGAGGCGCGCGCCCACGCCGACGAGCTGCTGCGGGTGTTCGGCCCCGAGAACGTCTACTTCGAGGTCCAGAAGAACGGCCTCGCCGACGCAGGACAAGTGCAACGAGGGCATCGTCAGGATCGCGCGCGAGGTCGGGGGGACGCTGGTCGGCACGGGCGACGTGCACTACCTGCGCCGCGAGGACTACGACCACCACACGGCGCTGCTGTGCGTGCAGACCAAGAGCACGCTCGCGGCGCCGAAGATGACCTTCGAAACGAACGAGTTCTACCTCCGCGACAGCGCCGAGATGCACAGCGCGTTCGCCGAGTGGCCCGAGGCGATCGCGAGCACGCTGGAGATCGCCGAGCGCTGCGACGTCGAGATCGAGCTCGGCAAGCAGCTGATCCCGAGCTACCCGACGCCGGACGGCCGGCCGACGAGCAGGCCTACCTGCACGAGCAGGTCGAGCTGGGGCTGCGGCTGCGCTACGGCGACCCCGTTCCCGCCGCGGCGCGCGAGCGCGCCGAGATGGAGCTCGGCGTGATCGACAAGATGGGCTTCAACGCCTACTTCCTGATCGTGTGGGACTTCGTCCGCTACGCGAAGGAGAACGGCATCGCGGTCGGCCCGGGGCGTGGCTCGGCGGCCGGCTCGATCGTCGCCTACTGCCTGTCGATCACCGACGTCGACCCGCTCGAGTACGACCTGCTGTTCGAGCGCTTCCTGAACCCCGAGCGCGTGTCGATGCCGGACATCGACATCGACTTCTCGGTGCGCGGCCGCGAGCGCGTGATGCGCTACGTGACCGAGAAGTACGGCCGCGAGTCGGTCGCGCAGATCGTCACCTTCGGCAAGATGTTCCCGCGCGCGGCCACGCGCGACGCGGCGCGCGTGCTCGGGCTCGACTACGGCACGGGCGACCGCCTCGCGAAGCTGATCCCGGACCCGATCATGGGCCGCGCGCCGTCCTTCGAGGAGTGCCTGAAGCAGGGCCAGCCGCTGCGCAAGGCGTACGACGAGGACCCGCAGGCGCGCCAGATCGTCGACGTCGCGAAGGGTCTCGAGGGGATCGTGCGCAACTCCTCGATCCACGCCGCCGCGGTCGTGATCGCCGACCGGCCGCTGACCGACATCGTGCCGCTGCAGCTCGCCGACGCCGGCACCGACGAGAACGGCGAGAAGGTCTACCGCACGGTCACGCAGCTCTCGATGAAGCCGATCGAGGAGATCGGCCTGCTCAAGATGGACTTCCTGGGCCTGCGCAACCTCGACGTGATCGAGGACGCGCTCGACATCATCGAGCGCTCGACGGGCGAGCGTCCGGACATGACGACGCTGCCGCTCGACGATCCGGTGACCTACGAGATGCTCTCGCGCGGGGACTCGACGGGCGTGTTCCAGTTCGAGTCCGAGGGCATGCGCGAGGCGCTGCGCAAGGTGCGCCCGACCGAGTTCGAGGACCTGATCGCGCTGAACGCGCTCTACCGGCCCGGCGCGATGGACCAGATCCCCGTGTACGCCAAGGGCAAGCAGAACCCCGGCGCGATCTCCTACCCCGACGAGCGGCTGAGGCCGATCCTCGAATCCTCGAAGGGCGTGATCCTCTACCAGGAGCAGGCGATGCAGATCTCCAAGGAGCTCGCCGGCTTCTCGGGCGCGAAGGCCGACGACCTGCGCAAGGCGATCGGCAAGAAGAACCGCGCCGCGATGGCGAGAGCTGAAGCCCGAGTTCGTCGCCGGCTGCCGCGAGTCGGGCACGAGCGAGCAGGTGATCGAGTTCCTGTGGACGACCAACGAGCGCTCCGCCGACTACTCGTTCAACCGCTCCCACGCGGCCTGCTACGCGCTGATCGGCTACCGCACGGCCTGGCTGAAGGCCAACCACACCGCCGAGTACATGGCGGCGCTGATCTCCTCGGTGATGTCCACGAAGGACAAGGTCCCGTTCTTCGTCGCGCGCTGCGAGGAGATGGGGATCGAGATCCTGCCGCCCGACGTGAACCTCTCAGACCACGAGTTCACGGTCGTCGAGGGCAACATCCGCTTCGGCCTCGACGCGGTCAAGGGCGTCGGCTACCAGGCTGTCGAGGCGATCAAGCGCGCGCGTGAGGACGTCCCGTTCACGTCGCTGTGGGACTTCTGCGAACGCGTCGACAACCGCACCGTCAACAAGAAGGCGATCGAGGCGCTGATCAAGTGCGGTGCGTTCGGCTCGACCGGCGCAACCCGCCGCGGCATGCTCGAGGTGCTCGAGAAGGCGCAGGCCAAAGGCCAGCAGGTCCAGCAGGACGCGATGATCGGACAGGGCTCGATCTTCGACCTCGAAGAAGGCGAGACAGGGGCGAGCGCTCCCGGCGGCGCCTTCGCACAGGCGCACCCGCCGATCCTCGGCGAGGAGTTCGAGCAGAAGGAGCTGCTCGCCGCCGAGAAGGAGGCGATCGGCCTGTTCATCTCCGAGCACCCGCTGAAGCCGCTGAAAGAGGTGCTCCGCGCCCGCACCGACTGCCCGCTCTCCGCCCTGGCAGAACGCCGCGACAAGGATCAGGTCACGGTCGGCGGGATCATCACGGAGACCAAGCGGATCCGCACCCGCAGCGGCGACTACATGATGTTCGCCACGCTCGACGACCTCGCAGGCGCCGTGGAGATGCTCGTCTTCGGCAAGGCGCTCGGCGAGTTCGAGACGGTGCTCGTCCCGGACGAGATCGTGCTCGTGAAGGGACGGGTCGACCACAAGGAAGCCGGCAGCACCTGCGTGATCGTCGGCGAGGTGCAGCGCTTCGCGCCGTCCGCCGAGGAGATCGAGCGGGCGCGGGAGAAGGCGAAGGCCGCGGCGCGACAGCGCGAGGCCGCCGCGCAGCCGCTGGACCTGCCGCCCGTCCGCGCGCAGGACCTCTCCCCGAAGGTGATCGAGTCGCTCAAGCAGGTCTGCCAGGACTTCCCCGGGCCCGCCGACGTACGGGTGATCGTCGAGCTCGAGGACGGGGCGCGCCGGCGCCTGCGCCTCGGCGACGAGTTCCGCGTCGAGAACTCGCCGACGCTGCGGGCGGAGCTGACGAGCATTCTGCCTGCGGCCGTCGCGCCGGCCGTGGCTGTCGCCCCGGCCGCGGCCGCAGCCGGCATGGCGGTCTGAGCCTCAGCGCCGCCGCGCCGCCAGGCCGCGCTCGCGCAGGCGCCTGGTCAGCTCGATTTCGGCCGGACCGGGGCCTTCGCGTTTCTCGCCCGGGGTCTCGAGCACGCAGGCAAGGCGCTGGATGCCGGGCGCGGAGAGGAAGGCGGCGCAGCCCTTCTCGCCCAGCTCGCCGGCACCGACGTTCTCGTGGCGATCGCGATTGGATCCGAGCGGCGTCTTCGAGTCGTTGTAGTGCAGCGAGCGGATCCGCCCGCTTCCGAGCGCGCGGCGAGCCTCGCGGAGCACGCCGTCGGCGCCTTTGGGTGTGCGGATGTCATAGCCCGACGCGAGCAGGTGGCAGGAGTCCAGGCACACCCCGAGACGCTTTCCTGCGCCCGCCGCGTCGATCAGCGCGGCAAGCTCCTCGAAGGAGCGGCCGAGCGTTCCGCCGGCACCCGCCGTGTTCTCCAGATGCAGCTCGCAGCCCTCGCTGTCGGCGAGCGCCTCGGCGATCGTCTTGCCGGCGCGGGCGATCGCCTCCCCGACGTGGCCCTTCAGCGCCGAGCCGGGGTGCAGCACGACGCCGGCTGCGCCGATCCCGTGCCCGACGCGCAGCGAGTGAGTCAGCGATGTCAGCGACTTGGCGCGGATCTCGCGGTCCTCGCTGGCGCAGTTGACCAGGTAGACGGCATGGATCAAGACCGCCCGTACCGGGCTCGGGGCCATCGCCTCGCGGAAGGCCGCGAAGTCCTCCTCGGTGTAGGCCGTCGGGCGCCACATCCGCGGCGACTGGTTGAAGATCTGGATCGCTTCGGCGCCGCGCTCGACTCCGCGTTCGATCGCCTTGTAGAGGCCGCCGGAGGGGGAGACGTGGGCGCCGATCAGCATGGGCCGGGATTATGCCCCGCGGCGGCGCGCAGCTTCGCGCCGCGTGGCGCTAGGGTCGAGGCGTGAGAGCCCGCTTCGCCCCCTCGCCCACGGGCGCGCTGCACATCGGCGGCGCCCGCACGGCGCTCTTCAACTGGCTGCTCGTCCGCCACGAGGGCGGCCAGCTCGTGCTGCGGATCGAGGACACCGACCGCGAGCGCTCGACGCCCGAGAACATCGAGCAGATCATCGACGCGCTCCAGTGGCTGGAGATCGACTGGGACGAGGGGCCGATCATGCAGACCTCGCTGAGCGAGCGCCACCAGGAGGCGCTGCAGGCGCTGCTCGACAGCGGCCTGGCCTACCGCTCCGAGGCGACCGCCGATGACGTGAAGGCCTACAAGGAGCGCCACGGCGCAGAGCGCGGCTACCGCGGCGAACCCGGCGACACCGGCGCGGTGCGCCTGCGCGTGCCCGACGACGGCGCCACGGTCGTGCACGACGCGGTGCGCGGCGACACCCGCTTCGAGCACGTGCACATGGACGATCCGGTGATCGCCCGCGCCGACGGGTCGGTGCTCTACAACTTCGCGGTCGCGATCGACGATCTCGACGCCGGCATCACGCACGTCGTCCGCGGCGAGGACCACCTCTCCAACACGCCCAAGCAGCTGCTCGTGATCGAGGCTGCGCGTGCCGCCGGGATCCACGCCGACACGCCGCTCCCGCTCTACGCCCACCTGCCGCTGCTGCACGGTCCCGACGGCAAGAAGCTCTCAAAGCGCCACGGCGCGGCCTCCGTGCAGGAGCTGCGCGACGCCGGCTACCTGCCGGAGGCGGTTCGGAACTACCTTGCGCTGCTCGGGTGGGGCGCGGGCGACGACAGCACCGTGCTCTCGACGGCGGAGCTGGTGGAGCGCTTCACGCTCGAGCGCGTGAGCCGCAACCCCGCACGGTTCGACGAGGAGAAGCTCCGCTGGCTGAACGGCGTGTACATCCGCTCGCTGCCGGCTCCGGAGCTGGCGCTCGCGCCTCGAAGAGTTCACCGGCCGCACCGGGTTGGAGGAGGCCGCTCGCATCAGCCAGGAGAAGATCCACACGCTCGCGGACTTCTGGCCGCTCGCGGGCCCGCTCCTCGACGAGCCGGTGGATGACCCGAAGGCGCGCGAGCGCTGGCTGGACGAGAAAGGCCGGGCGCTGCTGGCGCAGGCCCGTGAGGCCCTGGAGGGCGTCGAGCCGTTCGACGAAGCCGGGATCGAGCGCGCGCTGGGCGCGCTCATCGAGCGCGAGGGCGCCAAGCCGCGCGACGTCTATCAGCCGCTTCGCGTCGCGATCACGGGCACCACGATCTCGCCCGGGATGTTCGAGAGCCTCGCCCTGCTGGGCCGCGACGCCGCTCTGGCACGGATCGACGCCGCTCTGGCTGCGCCCGCACCCGCGCCGCCAGGCTGACAGACCTCTTCGCGGCCCGGGACTCACACCGGAAATCCGCATCGCAATGCGGATTCTCAAGAATCCTAAAGTTCGGTTCGCGCCGTTGCCGATAGGGATCGAGAAGCGGATTGACCCCGGCCGGGATGGCCGGTGAACCCAAGGAAGGGGAAACAACCGAATGCAGGCGACGGCAGCGGCCAAGAAGGCCCCCAAGAAGACGACGAACGCCCCGAACGTGCGCGCTGCCACGGCCGCGAAGCGCGCGGAGTGCCCCTGCGCCGAGCACCGGTGAGCGCCACCAGAACGAGGGCCACGGCCGGCGGCTGACGCTGGCGTTCGAAGCGCTCGAGGCCTTCCCTGCGCTGGCAGAGTCTCGCAACCGGCTGCTCTCGGTCATCTCCAAGGACAACGTCGCGACGGCCGACGTCGTCTCCGCCGTCGAGTCCGACGTCGCCCTGATCATCGCCGTGCTGCGTCTCGCCAACCGCGCTCAGAGCGCGAACGGCAAGGTCGACACCGCCGTCGGCGCCGTCGAGCTGCTGAGCCCGCAGACGGTCCACTCGGTCGCCAACCGCGTGCGCACCTTCGACTTCTTCGAGCGCGCCAGCGTCTGGGACGCCGCGCCCGAGCGCTTCCGGCTGCACGCGCTCG
Organism: uncultured Solirubrobacteraceae bacterium; assembly: GCA_963738815.1. Taxonomy (GTDB): domain Bacteria; phylum Actinomycetota; class Thermoleophilia; order Solirubrobacterales; family Solirubrobacteraceae; genus Palsa-744. Next base: position 69,519 of record CAVTXW010000009.1, on the reverse strand, counting down.
CGACCCAGCACGCCGCCGACCGTCTCGCGGCCGAGGTCGGCTACGAGAACCGCGACCGGCTGACCGTCACGAGCCTGCTGCACGACGTCGGCAAGCTCGTCCTCCTGCACGCCTACCCGGGCTACCCCTCGCAGGTCCACAAGGGTGCCCGCACGCCCGAGGAACGGGTCCACTCCGAGCGGCGCGAGCTCGGTGTCGACCACGCGCTCGTGGGCGGCGTCCTGATCCGCCGCTGGGGCCTGCCCGCCTCGCTGGCGACGCCGATCGAGCGCCACCACAACCCCGACGCGGAGGGCGAGGCCGCATTCATCCGCCTGGCCGACATGCTGGCCCACTACGAGCAGGGCGGCCGCGTCAGCCCGAGCGAGCTGCTGCACACCGCGCGCGCCGTCGGGCTCGGGCCCCAGGAGCTGCGCCGGGTGATGTACGAACTGCCGAGCGCGAACGTCCAGCGCCAGCGCCACGTCGACCCGTGCCCGCTCTCCACGCGCGAGCTCGGCGTCCTGCAGCGCCTGGCCGAGGGCAAGGTCTACAAGCAGATCGCCCACGAGCTGACGCTCTCGACCAGCACCGTGCGCACGCACCTGCACAACATCTACGGCAAGCTCGGCGCCGTCGACCGCGCCCAGGCCGTCCTGATCGCCACCGAGCGCGGCTGGCTCTGAGGCGGGTCCTGGGCCGCGCGGGCGCGATCCTCGCTTCGCACGTGCGCTGCCCAAGGCCCGCCTGAGGGCCCGCCCCGCCTGGGCTGTGAGCCGGCGCCATAGGCCCAGATAAGCGGGTCCTATACAGACTGTCGATATCTATATGCCAAATTCCTCCATCTGGTGTTGTCCCGATGTTATGGTCGCCGCCCGCCCTTACGGAGGGGCCTAGCAACGGATTGCCCGGAAGGGCAAGAGGGGGTATGGCAGATGAAGCGCATCGCGCTGGTCGCGGTGGCGGTGATGGTCGGCGTCTTCACGTCGGCTGCATCGGCATCGCCAGGAGCATCGGGTGACGCGCACCGCGCGGCCGCCACGAGGACGAACTGGACCGTGGAATACAACGCCTCCAGCTACTACGGCGCCGTGAAATGCACCGGAAGGACCGTGGTCAACAGGAAATACCCGTTCGGCAAGGACTCCGAGACGTGCGAAACCACGGAAGGCATGCTCCAGCACATGAAAGAAGGCGCCGGGCAGAAATCCTTCGAAAACTCCGAAGGGGGCAGTGTCGGCGAATGGGAATCCGACTCCGGCGACGGCAAGAAGACGACCAACTTCTCCTACAAAGTCAACAAGAAGCTGACGAAGTTCAAGCTCGTCGCGATCTTCGAATCGTGATGTGACGCAGTTCAGGGTGCCCCGCACAACGCGGGGCACCCGCTTTCTCTCCGCGCCGCCCGCCGGGAGCTCGGCGTGACTCGGGCCGCGCAGCCTCCGACTGCTTGCGTAGCATCGCGTGCGAGCGAGCGATGATCTCGATCACGACCAAGTCCCCGTACGCGGTGCTGGCACTCGCCGAGCTCGGACGCACCAGCGGCGTCACCGGCGATCCGGTGCCGATCGGCGAGCTCGCGCGGCGCCGCGACGTTCCGGTCCAGTTCCTCGAGCAGCTGTTCGCGGTCCTGCGCCGCGCGGGCGTGATCAGCTCGCAGCGCGGCGTGAAGGGCGGCTACCGCTTCGCGCGCCCGCCCGAGACCGTCACGGTGCTGGAGGTCGTCGAGCTGCTCGACGGCCCGCTCGGCCGTGACTCCGAGGGGATCTTCGCCGACGCCGCCGCGGCGGCTCGCCGCGTGCTCGCGCAGACCTCGATCGCCGACGTGATCGAGCGCGAGACCCGCGAGGCGGGCGCGAGCATGTACCACATTTGAGAACAACCCCCACACGCGGGACCCCCGCGGTTATGCTCACGCCGCACGGAGGCGTCGAGGACGGAGGGGAGAGAGCAATGGGGAGCCGTACGGTCAGGATCACGCTGGCGCTGGCGGGCGCATCGCTGTGCGCCGCAGCAGGGGCCGCGAGCGCGAGCGCCAAGGCGCAACCGGTGCTGCACCTGGAAGCGGGGGGGACGGCGCTCGCGCCGGGCGCCCCTGTCACGGTCGCGGGCACGAGCTTCACGATCACCACGGAAGCCGGGACAGTGAGCTGCACCGACAACGAGCTGGACGGGTCGATGACGACGAACCTGTCGAAGAAGGATCTCGTGACGCTGGAAAGCGGGCTGTTCAGCGGCGAAGGCGAAGAAGGCTCGTGCAGCTCGAATTACGCGCCGCCGCTGAACGAAGCGGTCGTCGTGCCCGAACTGCTGCCGTGGGAACTGCGCCTCAACTCGAAGGGGGCCGCGGAACTCAAGGCGCCGCCGACCGAACTGAAGGGCGGGATCATGGTGAGGCTCAAACCGCTGAACCCGCCGCCGCCCCCGCACGGCGCGGTGGCATGCCTTTACAACTCCGCCAAAGTCAAGACGAAATTCGCGACCAACGGCGAACCGGTCGTCCTCAGCTTCACGAACGTCACGTTCCACGTGGCCGCGGACAGCGGGCCGAACTGCGGCAAGGGAACCCGAAGCCGATGGTGAGCGCGAGCTTCGCGCTCAGCTCCGAAGGCCAGCCGGTCACCGCGACGGTCGGTCCCTGACGGCGAGGCGGGCGCCCGCCGCTGAGCCCGCAGGAGATGCGACACCGAGCCTGCTCCTGCGGGCGTCTCGGCCTGCCGCCGCGCAAGCACCCGGGACGCTGAGAATCGCACCGCGCGCATGCCACCTTTGGTACATTCGCGCGTGATTGGCTCATGGGCTCGAGGAGGGGGCTCCCAGACCGCCAGGGAACGGGTGGTGGGGCTTCCGGGGCCCGGCTCCGGAACAAAAGGGGAGAAATGATGAGAGGGATGAGGGACGCGCGTCGTTCGGCGCCGTCGTCAGACGGGCGCTCCGCCCGCCGCGCGCTGGTCGCACTGATGGGTCTCGTGGGGGCCCTGCTGCTCGCGCTGCCGGCGGCCGCGAACGCGAAAGCGATCAACTACGTCTCGATCGGCGACTCGTACACGTCGGCGCCGGGCGTGACGCCGTACGAAGAAAACGAAGCTGCTCAGAAATGCGGGCGCTCGACGAAAAACTACCCGCACCTCGTCGCGGCGGCGCTCAACCTGACGCTGACCGACGTCAGCTGCGGCGGGGCGACGACCTCGGATGAGACCGAAGAACAGATCCCGGGCGTGACGCCGCCGCAGGACAACGCTCTGAGCGCATCGACCGAAGTCGTGACGATCGGCATGGGCGGTAACGACGGCGGCCTGTTCGGTGGCCTGTTGAACGGCTGCACCCAGACCGACGTGATCGAAAACCTGTCAGGCAAGGCGCCGTGCAGGGAAGCCAACGAACACCACTTCGAAAAATTCGTGACCGAAACCTTCGCGGCCGACAAACCGGCCCAGGAAGCGGCGCTCGATCACATCAAAGAACTGGCGCCGAACGCCAAAGTGTTCGTCGTCGGCTACCCGGACATCGCTCCGAAGAAAGGGTTCTGCCTCGCGTTCCCGTGGAAAGAAGGCGACCTCAAGTGGTTCCGCAAGGACGTCGAGGTGCAGGGCAACAAGATGATCAAGGCAGCCGCCAAGGCTCACGGCGCGACGTTCGTGGACACGTTCAAGAACAGCGAAGAACACAACGCGTGCAAGCCGGCCGGCGAACGCTGGATCGAACCGCTGCTCGGCTCCCTCACGGGCGTGCCGGTGCACCCCAACGCGACCGGTGAGGAACAGGACTCCTACCGCGTCGAGCAGGCGATGCTGAAGGCGGGCGTCCGCTAAGCGGATCTCCTCATGCGGGCCGGGCGCGCCGGAGCAGGCGCGCCCGGCCTCCGCATCGCAGCCGCGCGCGAGGCACGCCGGCGCGTGCCGTCGCATCACCGTGGGATGCTCATTGCGCGATGAGCGCGAACCGGCCGACCAGCAGATGAGCCCGCTCGCACTCGCGGCGGCGCTCGGTCTTGCGCTCGCGCCCTCCGGGCTTCCGTACTCGAGCGCGTCCGCCGGGGTCGTGCAGCGCCAGCCGCCCGCCGGCAGCTGCCATGCCTCGGGCTCCGGGCTGAGCCAGCTCCCCGACCGTCGCTGCACGCCGGGCGCCGTGAACCCGGCGGTCACGCAGGCGACGATCGCGAGCACGATCTGCCGCAGCGGCTGGACGGCGGGCGTGCGCCCGCCCGAGCGCGTGACCGAGCCGGAGAAGCTCGCGAGCCTGCGCGCCTACGGCGAGACCGGCGCCTCCCGCTACGAGTACGACCACTTCGTCCCCTTGGAGCTGGGCGGGGCCGTCAACGACCCCCGCAACCTGTGGCCCGAGCCGGACTACGGCGCGCCCAGGGCTTCTACCTGAACCCGAAGGACAAGCTCGAGACGGCGATGAAGCGCCTCGTGTGCGAGCGGCGGCTCGCGCTCGCTGACGCCCAGCGTCAGATCGCCGCCAACTGGGTGGCGGCGATGCGCCGCTACGGCTAGTCCGGCACGGAGCGCCGGCCGACCCTCCTGTTCTCAGGCGGCGAGCTCGACCAGTTCGTAGTCGTCGAGCGCGTCCTGGCTCGCGACCAGCGCCTTGCGGTAGGTCAGCGCCCAACCCCCGCGCGGGCGGCGTTCGAGCGCGGACTCCTTGGCCCAGGTCTCCCAGCGCCACACGAACAGCCAGCGTTCGACCACGCGCCCCGGGCCGGCGGGCCCGCTCGGCTTCTCGAGCAGCCGCAGAGCGCGGCGCTTGCGCCGCCTCAGGGGGGTCGTTGAGCTGGACGCGTTCATGCCTCTCCGGTTGCGCAGCTTGTGAGGAGTTTCCCGTTCTGGAGGGTCCCGCACCCGGCTGTTCGGGTGCGTTCGCTCCATGGTCTCCTGCCTCCTCCTCCGACCGGAACCGCGCGCAGCGGACCGTTTCGGCCAGGACACCTACGGTTAATATTGCCAACTCGCGACAAAACTGGTCAAACCTGCAATGCAACGTCCGCGCAAAAATGCGGTTCCCCTGGCAGTAGCGGCCCTCGCCACGAGCGCCGCGCTTCCCGCTGCGGGCGCCGCCACGCAGGCCGGCGAAGGGTGCGTGGCGCCCGACGTCGTGGGGGTCAGCCTGGCGAGCGCCCGCCAGGCCCTCGGCTCATCGGGCTGCGGCGATCACGGTGCACCAGCTCCCCGCCCACGGCCCCTACGTGACTCCCGCCAGTCCCGACGGGCGCCAGCTCGTGTCCCGTCAGAGTCCGGGCGGTGGCCGGCACACGCGGACGGTGACGGTGTTCGTGAAGCCGCTCTGCGCCCAGCCTGCGCTGCCCGGCCCGGATCACCCCGGCACCGTGCAGAGCCGCGGGCCCGACCGAGCTCGTCGTCGCCCTCTACCTGCAGGGCGGACCGCTCCAGACGAGTACGCGCTGCCGCCACGCGCAGGCCGCAGGGCGGCACCGTGACCGTCTCCACGGCGGCCGGCAGCCCCGTCGCCAGCCGGCGCGTCCGCGACGGGCACTTCGCGATCTTCCCGCTGGCTCCCGGCAGCTACGTGCTCGGGGGCACCCTCGTCCGTGGGGCCGGCGGCTCGCAGGTCGGCGTGCCGGCGACGGCGTTCACGATCGCCGCGCGCCGCACGACGCGCGTGAACGCCGTCGCACACCTGCCCTGAAGGCCGCAGGCGGGGCGGCGCCGGGCATCCGTGCTGGATGCCCCGCGCGCCGCCCGCGGCGTGGGCTTGCGTCTCGGCGTCGGCGCCCGATAGGCCTTGCGGCCTGTGCGCGCGAGCGCCGAGACTGCCCTCCTTGCGGTCCCATCCGTGGGCTCCGTGGGGACCTCCATCCCCGCCGCGGGAGTGTAGTCGCGGCCCGGACGGAAGACGCCGGCAGCGCTCGGCCGGCGAGGCCGCGCCGGTCGTGTCATGCTGGGGGCGTGCCGCCCTGCAGCCACCTCGACACGATCACCGTCACCGAGCTGCCGGCCGAGGTGGCCGGCTGCGAGGACTGCCTGCGCGAAGGCGGCGTCTGGCTGCACCTGCGGATCTGCCTCGAGTGCGGCCACGTCGGCTGCTGCGACGACTCGCCGAACAAACACGCCCGCAGGCACGCCGGCTCCGCCGAGCACCCGCTGATCCGCTCGCTGGAGCCGGGCGAGCAATGGTCGTGGTGCTTCGTGGACGACGTCGGCATGGTGCTCGCCGCAGGTCCACGGCAGCACCCGCATCCCGCCGTCGCCGATGCTGAGCTGAGCGTGTCCGAGAACGGGCGCGAGCGGCACCCGGCGATCCTCGCCGTCGACGACGAGCCCGCCGTGCTCGCGGCCGTCGCGCGCGACCTGCGGCGCGGCTTCGGCGAGAACTACCGGATCATGCGCGCGGGCTCGGGCGCCGAGGCGCTGGAGCTGCCTCGGCGCAGATGCACACGCGCGGCGACCGGGTCGCGATGCTCGTCGCCGACCAGCGCATGCCGGGGATGGACGGCACCGACTACCTGGTCAAGGCGCGGGCGATCTTCCCCGAAGCCAAGCGCGTGCTGCTGACCGCCTACGCCGACACCGACGCGGCGATCCAGGCGATCAACGAGGTCGCGCTCGACTACTACCTGCTGAAGCCCTGGGACCCGCCCGAGGAGCAGCTCTACCCGGTGGTCGAGGACCTGCTCACCACCTGGGAGGCCGGGGCGGCGCTCGAAGCGGGCGGCGTGCGGGTGATCGGCCACCGCTTCTCGGCCGCCACGCACGAGCTGCGCGACTTCCTCGCCCGCAACCGCGTCCCCGGCCGCTGGCTGGACGTCGAGCGCGACGCCGAGGCGCGCGAGCTGATCGCGGTCGCGGGCGTGGACGAGGAGCGCCTGCCGGTCGTGCTGCTCGAGGACGGCACCGTGCTCGAGCAGCCGACGGTCCTCGAGCTGGCCGAGAAGATCGGCGTCGCCGGGCAGCCGGCGGCCGAGCACTACGACCTCGTGATCGTGGGCGGCGGCCCGGCCGGCCTCGCGGCGGCGGTCTACGGCGCCTCGGAGGGGCTTCGCACGGTGATGGTCGAGCGCGAGGCGCCCGGCGGGCAGGCCGGCCAGTCGAGCCGGATCGAGAACTACCTCGGCTTCCCGGCCGGCCTGTCGGGCTCGGACCTCGCGCGCCGCGCGACCGACCAGGCGCGCCGGCTCGGGGCGGAGCTGCTGACGATCAACGACGCCGCCGCGCTGCGGATCGAGGGCGCCGGGCGGATCGTCGAGCTGACGCGGCGGCGCCGAGCTGAGCGCGAACTGCGTGCTGATCGCCTCGGGCGTCTCCTACCGGATGATGCCTGCGCCCGGCTTCTCCGAGCTCACCGGCGCCGGCGTCTACTACGGCGCGGCGCTGACCGAGGCGCGCTCGTGCGCGGACCAGCACGTGGTCGTGATCGGCGGCGCGAACTCCGCCGGCCAGGCGGCTGTCTACTTCAGCGGCTACGCGAGCCGCGTCTCGATGCTCGTGCGCAGTTCGCTCGAGAAGTCGATGTCCCACTACCTGATCGAGCAGATCGCGGGGCTCGAGAACGTCGAGGTGCGCACCGGCACCGAGGCCGTCGCCGCGCACGGCGAGGACGGGCGCCTGGCGAGCCTCGACATCCGCGGCCCCGACGGCGAGGTCGCGACCGAGCGGGCCGACGCCTGCTTCATCTTCATCGGCGCGGCGCCGCGCACCGACTGGCTGGAGGGCGTGCTCGCGCGCGACGAGCGCGGCTTCATCCTCGCGGGCGCCGAGGTGCGCGCGCACGGCTGGCCGCTCGAGCGCGACCCCTACGCTGCTGGAGACGAGCGTCCCGGGCGTCTTCGTCGCGGGCGATGTGCGCTCGCGCTCGATCAAGCGCGTCGCGAGCGCGGTCGGCGAGGGCTCGATGGCGGTGTCGCTGATCCACGAGTACCTGGCGAGCGCGTGAGCCCGCCGACCGTCGAGCAGCTGCGCCCGATCGAGCTCTTCGACGGGGTGGACGACGAGCACCTGGCCGAGTTCGCCGCCGCCGCCGAGCTGCGCGACTGCCGTGCCGGCGAGCTGATCGCCGAGGAGGGGGGGACGGAGCGCCGCGTGTACCTCCTGCTCGAAGGCACCGCCGAGACCTTCCGTGAGATCAACGGCGGCCAGGAATCCTCCGGCGACCACGCGGCGCCGACCTACATGGGCGCGATCGGCGCGCTGACCGGCTCCGGTCTGGCCGTGCGGGTGCAGGCCAAGACCGATGTGCGGCTCGCCCAGATCGACAGCGAGGAGTTCCTCGATCTCGCGGTCAAGAACCGCCCGGTCCTGCGTCGCGTGCTCGAGCGCGTGCGTCCCGTCGTGGGACGGATCACTGCGATCGAGCAGAACCGCGAGCGCCTCGAATCGCTCGGCACGATGGCGGCCGGGCTCGCGCACGAGCTGAACAACCCGGCGGCGGCCGCGAAGCGCGCCTCGGCCGAGCTGGCCGACGCGCTCGACGTGCTGAGCTCGACGATCGGCGTGTTCGTCGAATCGGGCGTCTCGCGCGAGCAGGCCGAGTCGCTCGTCCAGATCCAGCGGTCGGTCGCTCGAGGCCTGCCGCGCGCGGGCCTCGATCTCCCAGCTCGAGCTGGCCGACGCCGAAGACGAGCTGACCGGCGCGCTCGAAGACGCCGGGGTCGGCGACGCCTACCGGATCGTCGAGCCGCTGGCGCAGGCCGGCTTCGACGAGGAGCAGCTGCAGCGCGTGAAAGAGCTGGCCGGGCCCGCGACCGACGCCGCGGTGCGCTGGATCGCCGCCTCGCTGCTCGCGCGCGAGCTCGCCGCCGAGCTGGCGGAGTCCACCGAGCGCATGAGCAAGCTCGTGGGCGCCGTGAAGATGTACGCCTACATGGACCGCGGCGGGCTGGTCGAGGTCGACGTGCGCGAGGGCCTCGACACGACGCTGACGATCCTCGGTCACAAGCTCAAGCACACGACGATCGAGGTCGTGCGCGACATCGACGAGGACCTGCCGCGCTTCCAGGCGTACGGCGCGGAGCTGAACCAGGTCTGGACGAACCTGCTCGACAACGCGATCGACGCGCTCGGCGAGTCGGGCACGATCACGATCTCCGCGCACCGCGACGGCGACTGCGTCGAGGTCGACATCGCCGACGACGGGCCGGGCGTCCCGCCCGAGGCCGCGGAACGGATCTTCGACCCCTTCTTCACGACCAAGGAGGTCGGCAAGGGGACCGGCCTCGGCCTCGACACCGCGCGGCGGATCGTGGTCGACCGCCACCACGGCAGCCTGACGCTGAGGACCGAGCCCGGGCAGACCGTGTTCCGCGTGCGCCTGCCCGTGGAACAGTCCGCGGAGTGAGCGGCGCGCCGGCGCGCGTGCGCGTGCTCGCGGTCGGCGCGCACGAGGGGCAGGCGCTGCGCATGGCGGTGCTGCGCCCGTGGCAGTCCCCGGGGGAGTCGATGTACGCGGGCGAGGATGATCCGGCGACCGCGCACTACGCGGCGCTCGGCGAAGACGACGCGGTGCTCGCCGTCGGCAGCGTGATGGCCGAGGCGCACCCGCGCGAGCCCCGCGAGGGGGACTGGCGCGTGCGGGGGATGGCCACCAGACCCGATCTGCGCGGGCGCGGGCTCGGCGGGCTCGTGCTCGACGCGCTCGAAGGACACGCGCGCGAGCGCGGCGGGCGGCGGCTGTGGTGCAACGCGCGCACAGGCGCGCGCGCCTTCTACGAGCAGGCGGGCTGGAGCGTCGAAGGCGAGCAGTTCGAGATCGCGGAGATCGGCCCGCATTTCCTGATGGCGAAGGCGCTGCGCTGAGCGCCTGGACCCGCAGGCCGGCGGTGGAACGCCGGTCCGCCCTCGATATTGTCGGGGCAGATGTCCGGAATCCCGATCAACATTGCAGAGCTTGTCGGCGGGACGCCGATGGTCGAGCTGCCCGAGACGCTCGGTCCGCGCGCGGAGGGCGTCCGCATCTTCGCGAAGCTCGAGGCCTACAACCCGGGCGGCAGCGTCAAGGACCGCATCGGCGTCGCGATGATCGAGGCGGCCGAGGCCGAAGGCCGCATCGAGCCCGGCCGCACGACGATCGTCGAGGCCACGAGCGGCAACACCGGCATCGCGCTCGCGTTCGTGTGCGCCGCGAAGGGCTATGACCTGGTCCTGACGCTGCCGCAGGGCATGAGCAAAGAGCGCGAGAGCCTGCTGCGGCTCTACGGCGCGCGGGTCGACATCACGGAGTCGCTCGGCGGCATGGAGGAGGCGGTGCAGGCGGCCAGGGCGATGGCCGAGCGCGACGACGTGTTCCTGCCCGACCAGTTCACGAACCCGGCCAACCCCGAGGCGCACCGGCGCAGCACCGGCCCCGAGATCGCCGCCGCGCTCGACGGCGAGGTCGACGTGCTGGTCGCGGGCGTCGGCACCGGCGGCACGATCACCGGCGTGGGCGAGTACCTGCGCGAGCACTGCAACCCGAAGCTGAAGGTCGTGGCGGTCGAGCCGAAGGGCTCGGCGGTGCTCTCCGGCGGACGCCTCGGCCCGCATCGCATCCAGGGCATCGGCGCGGGCTTCGTGCCGCCGGTGCTCAACCGCGAGCTGCTCGACGAGGTGATCCCCGTCTCCGACGACGACGCGATCCACACCGCGTGGCGCTGTGCGCGCGGCGTCGGGATCCTGGCCGGCATCTCCTGCGGAGCGGCGCTGTGGGCGGCGCTCGAGCTGGCCGCGCGGCCCGAGTCGCAAGGCCGCGCGCATCGTCGTCGTGATGCCCGACTCGGGCGAGCGCTACGTCTCGCAGTCGTTCTTCGCGCCGTAAAGGGGATCGGCCGGCGCTGTGCCGGCCTCAGGCGCCGCGCTCCGTGGCGGCCTCGCGCGAGGGCGGCCCGCTCCAGCCGTCCGCCGCCCGCCCAGGGGCGTTGTAGCCAGCGACGCGGAGAACCCCCTGAATAAAAGGTTGTAGGCGCAAGGATCGTCGCTACGCTTTGGGCATGGCCCACCTCAGCGCGTTCGCCCGGGTGGCTGGCGAGGTCAGGCGCGACGTCCTCGCGGCGCGCGAGCGCGACCCGGCCGCCCGCGGCGTGCAGCCCGCCGAGATCGTCGCCACCTGGCCCGGCATCCACGCGCTGCTCGCCCACCGCGTCGCGCACGCCATCTACACCGCCGGCGTGCCGCTGCTACCGCGCCTGATCGCGATGCTCACGCGCACGATCACCGGGATCGAGATCCACCCCGCCGCGCGCATCGGCCCGGGGCTCTTCATCGACCACGGGACCGGCGTCGTGATCGGCGAGACCGCCGAGATCGGCAGCAACGTCACGCTCTATCAGGGCGTCACGCTCGGCGGCACCGGCTTCGCCACCGGCAAGCGCCACCCGACCGTGCAGGACAACGTCACCATCGGCTCCGGCGCGAAGCTGCTCGGCCCGATCACGATCGGCCACGGCGCGAAGATCGGCGCCAACAGCGTCGTCATCACCGACGTGCCGCCGAACTCGACCGTCGTCGGCAACCCCGGCCACCCCGTGCGCGTCGAAGGCCGGCGCGTGGAGGGCCCCGACGCCGACTGGATCCATCTGCCCGACCCGATCGCCGAGGCGATCCAGGCGCTCTCCGGGCGCATCGTGCAGCTCGAACGGATGGTCGCCGAGCTCTCCGACGAGCCGCCGGCGCCGGTGGCCGACGTGCGTCCGCTCAGAGAGGTGCGCGGGCCGAACCCCGCCGGGGGCTAGTAGGTCTCAGTGGAGCTGCCGCGCCGACGGCGGCCGTAGCGCAGGTTCAGCCCGACCGCGACCCCGATGCCGACGGCCGCGCAGTTCACGAGCGCCCGGCGGGCGTCGTCTCCGATGGCGAGGAAGATGCCGAAGTCGACGGCCATCGCCACCAGCACGCCGACGAGCACGTACTGCGGTCGCGAGAGTCTGTCTGCGTAGCGCCTGCCGAACACGCCGCGGGCGATTCTAGCCCCGGCGGACGATGTGGAGGACCCGAGGAGCGGCCGCTAGTCCTCCACCCCCAGGTCCGCGAGCGCCTGCTCGGTGTGCCAGTAGAGGATCAGCCGCGCGACCCGTCCGCCTTTGAAGCCGAACAGCGCTGCCTGCAGCGTCGGCACCTGCCCGAGTTCGAGCTCGCTTCCCCGCGTGCGACCGATGAACCGCGTGCTGACCAGGACGTGCTCGCCGTCGAGCTCGCGGTACTCGATGCCTTCGAAGCGAAGGCTCTCCCAGGAGCGCTCGGAACGTGAACCAGCCCTCGGCCATGCCCGCGATGCCGGTCCATCGCTGCGGGTCCGGCCCGTCGCCGAAGCCGAACTCGATCTCGGGGCTGGCCCAGTCGGTGCGTGAGAAGTCGCTGCGCTCCCAAGCGTCGAAGATCGAGCGCACGAGCGCGAGGTTCTGCGGGACATCGCCCTTCGAGTATCCCGCTCGGGCACCTGCGGCTCGCGCCGCCGGCTGCCGCACCCGCATCTATCCTCAGGATCGTGTCCGCGCAACCCGCACGCAGAGCACCTCGCCGAGCTCCTCGAGGACCTCAACGAGCCCCAGCGCGAGGCGGTCACGCACGGCGAGGGGCCGCTGCTGATCCTGGCCGGCGCGGGCTCCGGCAAGACGCGCGTGCTGGCCCACCGGATCGCGTTCCTGATCTACACCGACCAGGCGCAGGCCGGGGAGATCCTCGCGATCACGTTCACGAACAAGGCCGCGAGCGAGATGCGCGAGCGCGTCGAACGGCTGCTCGGCCACGCCACGCGCGGGATGTGGCTGATGACCTTCCACTCGGCCTGCGCGCGGATCCTGCGCGCCGAGGCGGCGCGGCTCGGCTACACGCGCCAGTTCACGATCTACGACCAGGCCGACTCGCGCCGGCTGGCCAAGCGCAGCGCCGACGCGGTCGGCGTCGACCCCAAGCGCTACACGCCGGCCGCGGTCCTGAACCAGATCTCGGCGGCCAAGAACAAGCTGATCGACGTCGATGACTACCGCGGGCAGGCCGCCTCTCCGTTCGAGGAGATGATCGGCGAGGTCTACGACATCTACCAGCGCGACCTCGTGCGCATGAACGCGATGGACTTCGACGACCTCCTGTTCCGGACCGTGAACCTGCTGGAGCTGTTCGAGGAGGTGCGCGAGCGCTACCGCGACACGTTCCGCCACGTGCTGGTCGACGAGTACCAGGACACCAACCACGCGCAGTACCGGCTGCTGCAGCTGCTGGTCGGCGGCGGGCGCCGCCACAGCGAGGCGATGCCCAGCGAGGCGATCGGCCGGCCTACGCGGGTCCGATTGGGCACCGCAACCTGGCGGTGGTCGGCGACGACGCGCAGTCGATCTACGGCTTCCGCCAGGCCGACATTCGAGAACATCCTGCGACTTCCAGGACGACTTCCCTGACGCCCGCGTGGTGAAGCTGGAGCAGAACTACCGCTCCACCGAGACGATCCTCGCCGCCGCGAACGCGGTGATCGCGAACAACCGCGGCCAGATCGCGCAAGCGGCTGTGGAGCGAGCTGGGCCAGGGCGATCAGATCGAGGTGCGCGCGCTGCAGGACGAGCACGCCGAGGCGCGCTACGTCGTCGGCGAGATCCAGCGCCTGCTCGACGAGGGCGCCTCGCGCGCTGAGATCGCGGTGCTCTACCGGACGAACGCGTCCTCGCGCGTGATCGAGGACGCGCTCGTGCGCAGCGAGATCGGCTACCAGGTGATCGGCGGCACGAAGTTCTACGAGCGCGCCGAGATCAAGGACGCGATCGCCTACCTGTCGCTGCTCGCGAACCCCTACGACGTGGTCAGCTTCACGCGCGTGGCGAACTCGCCGAGGCGCGGGATCGGCGCGACGACGCTGGCGCGCGTGACGGCGCATGCGGCGGCGATGGACGTCTCGGTGTGGGAGGCGGCGGCGTCCCCGCGCGAGGTGCCCGGCCTCGGGGCGGCGGCGGTGAAGGCGCTGGGGCGCTTCATGGCCACGATGGCTGAGCTGCGCGCGATGACGGGCGCGGAGCCGTTGGGCGGTGAAAATCAGGATCTGGAGGACTTGCCTGCGCAGCTGGGCGCGGACTCGCAGTCCGGCGGTGAGGTACGCGCCGGGGGCGGGGTTCCGGTCGCCGAGCTGATCGAGGCGGTGCTCGCGCAGAGCGGCTACGTCGAGGCGCTCGAAGCGGAGCGCTCGATCGAGGGCCAGGGGCGGATCGAGAACCTCGAGCAGCTCGTCGAGGTGGGGCGCGAGTTCGGCGCGGACGAAGGCGAAGACACCCTGGAGCGCTTCCTGCAGGAGATCGCGCTCGTCGCCGACGCGGACGCGCGCAGCGACGACGAGGGGCTCGTGACGCTGATGACGCTGCACAACGCGAAGGGGCTGGAGTACCCGACGGTGTTCATCACCGGCCTGGAGGACGGCGTCTTCCCGCACTCGCGCGCGATCGACGAGGGCGGCCTCGAGGAGGAGCGGCGCCTGTTCTACGTCGGCGTCACGCGCGCGATGCGAAAGCTCTACCTGACCCACGCGCGGCGACGCGCCGTGTTCGGGGCGCAGAGCTACGGGATGCCGAGCCGCTTCCTGGCCGAGATCCCCGGTGACCTGCTCGACGAGGGCGGCGACGGCTTCGCCGCCGCCGGCTCCTTCACGCCGTCGCTCGCCCGCGGCACCGAGACGGTGTGGGCGGCGCCGTCGTCGCGGCGCGAACCGCGCCCTGCGGAGGAGATCCAGGCCTTCCGCCTCGGCGAGGACGTCGTTCACGCCGCCTTCGGCGACGGCGTCGTGACCGCGGTCGAGCCCGACGGCGTGATCGTCGTGCGCTTCGCGGGCGACGGCTCGGAACGCAAGCTGATGGCCGAGTACGCGCCGGTCTCCAAGCGCTGAGCGCTGCGCCGCTTGCCGACCTCATAGCATCAGGGGCGATGGCGGCGAGGCTCATCGACGGCAAGGCGATCGCGGCGCGCGTGCGCGCCGAGGTGGCCGAGGAGGTCGCCGCGTTCACGCAGCAGCACGGGCGCCCGCCGGGCCTCGCGACGGTGCTGGTCGGCGACGACCCCGCCTCTGCGGTCTACGTCGGCGGCAAGCAGCGCGCCTCGGCCGAGGTCGGCATGGTGCCGGTGGACAAGCGGCTGGGCGCCGACGCGAGCATGGAGCAGGTCGAAGCCGAGATCGAGGCGCTCAACGAGGACCCCGCGGTGAGCGGGATCCTCGTCCAGCTCCCGGTGCCCGACCACCTCGACGGGCGCGCGCTGACCGAGCTCGTCCGCCCCGAGAAGGACGTCGACGGCCTGACCACCTTCAACGCCGGCATGCTCGCGCTCGGCACGCCGCAGCTCGTCGGCGCCACGCCGCTCGGCGTGATGCTGCTGCTCGAGGAGGCCGGGGTCGAGCTGCAGGGCGCCGAAGCGGTCGTCGTCGGGCGCTCGAACCTGTTCGGCAAGCCGATGGCCCAGCTGCTGCTCGGCGCCAACGCGACCGTCACGGTCTGCCACTCGCGCACGCGCGACCTCGCGGCGGTGTGCGCCCGCGCCGACGTCCTGATCGCGGCGATCGGGCGCCCGCGGATGCTCGGCGCCGGCCCACGTCAAGCCGGGGGCGGTCGTGATCGACGTCGGCATGAACCGCATCAGCCCTGAGGAGGCGCAGAACAAGAGCGGCCTCGTCGGCGACGTCGACCACGCCGCCGTGCAGGAGATCGCCGCCGCGATCACGCCGGTGCCCGGCGGCGTCGGCCCGATGACGATCGCGATGCTGCTCCGCAACACGCTGCAGGCCGCGCGTGCGCAGGCCGAGCGCGCCCCGGCGGGGAGCCCCGCATGACGAAGCTGCGCGCCGGCGAGTGGACGGCCGTGGCCGGGATCGGCTGCACGATCGCCGCGCTGATCCTGCCCTGGTATGAAAGCCCGGCCGGAAACCTCGACTTCTGGGACACGTTCGGCGGCGCGGCCGTGCTGATGCTGGCGGCGCTCGCCGCCGCCTGCGCGATGGTGCTGGCCGCGGCGCTCGAGCGCGAGAGCCCGGCGCTGCCGGTCTCGACCGGGGTGTGGAGCGTGCTGCTCGGCTTGATCGGCGCGATCGCCGCGATCGTGCGGGTGCTCGAGCGCCCCGACCACGCGACGCGGTCTGTGCGCGGGCGCCTGGTTCGGCCTCGCGGGCGCGCTGCTGATCCTGGTCGGGTCGTGGCTCGTGATCCGCGACGAACGCCCGTCGCGTTACCACCCGGCCCGATCGAGCCGCGCCCGCGGCCCTAGCGGCCGGGCCGCGCGCGCCGCGTAGACTGCCAGCCGTGATCGACCGCGACGAGGTCCTGCACGTGGCCCGCCTCGCCCGCCTCGCGCTGCAGCGAGGAGGAGATCGAGCCGATGGCGCGCGAGCTCTCGGCGATCATCGACCACGTCGCGAAGATCGGCGAGCTCGACCTGGACGGCGTCGCGCCGACCTCCCACGTCGTCGAGGTGACCGGGCGCCTGCGCGAGGACGTCCCCCACGAGTGCCTGCCGCGCGAGGTCGCCCTCGAACAGGCCCCGGACGCGAACGACGAGGGCTTCCTCGTGCCCAGCCCGCAGGCGTGAGCGCCGAGCTGCTCTCACTCACGGCCGCGCAGGCCGCCGACCGGGTCGCGGGCGGCGAGATCTCGGCCGCCGAGCTGTTCGCCTTCTACCGCGAGCGCGCGGCCGCGCGACCGCGACGCCGGCGAGGGCGGGCTGAACTGCTTCACGTGGGTCGCTGCGGAGGACGGAGCTCCGCGCACGAACGGCGGCCCGCTCGCCGGCGTGCCGCTGGCGGTCAAGGACCTGTTCTGCACCAAGGGGGTGCCGAGCCAGTCGGGCTCGAAGATCCTCGAGGGCTATCGGCCGCCGTACACGGCGACCGCCGTCGAGCGCCTGCAGAGCGCCGGCGCGACGCTGCTCGCGAAGACCAACCAGGACGAGTTCGCGATGGGCTCCTCGAACGAGAACTCCGCCTACGGGCCGGTCCGCAACCCGTGGGACCGCGCCCGCGTGCCCGGCGGCTCCTCGGGCGGCAGCGCCGCGGCCGTCGCGGCCGGGCTCGCGCCGTGGGCGCTCGGCACCGACACCGGCGGCTCGATCCGCCAGCCGGCCGCGCTGTGCGGGATCGTCGGCCTGAAACCGACCTACGGCTCGGTCTCGCGCTACGGCATGATCGCGTTCGCCTCCTCGCTCGACCAGGCCGGCCCGCTGACGCGCGACGTGCGCGACGCCGCGCTGCTGCTGCGGGAGATGGTCGGCCAGGACCCGTGCGACGCGACCTCGCTCGCAGCTGCCCGAGCCGGTCGCCCTGCCGAGCGCCGAGCGCCTCGACGGGGTTCGCATCGGCGTCCCGGGAGAGCTCACCGGCGAGGGCATCGAAGCGGGCGTGCTGGAGTCGTTCCGGGCGCGCGCTGGAGACCGCCGTCTCAGCTCGGCGCCGAGGTGCGCGAGATCGCGCTGCCGCACGCGCCGCACGCGCTCTCCGCCTACTACGTGCTCGCCCCCGCCGAGGCGTCCTCGAACCTCGCCCGCTTCGACGGCGTCCGCTACGGCATGCGGGCGCCGGACGCGCGCGACCTGCTCGACATGTACACGCGCACGCGCCACGACGGCTTCGGCCCCGAGGTCAAGCGCCGCATCATGCTCGGCACCTACGCGCTCTCCTCCGGCTACTACGACGCCTACTACGGCCGCGCCCAGCGCGTGCGCACGAAGATCGCCGAGGACTTCGCGCAAGGCCTTCGAGCAGGTCGACCTGATCGCCACGCCGACCGCGCCGAGCGTCGCGTTCGCGCTCGGCGAGAAGACCGGCGACCCGCTGGCGATGTACCTGAACGACTACTGCACGGTGCCGATGTCGCTCGCCGGGATCCCGGCGATCTCGATCCCGTGCGGGCTCGCCGGCGGCCTGCCCGTCGGGCTCCAGCTCGCGGGGCCGGCCTTCAGCGAGAACGCGCTGCTCGACGCCTCCCACGCGCTCGAGCTGGCGTTCGGCTTCGACGGGAGCGCGGCCCGTGGCTGAGCTCGAGCCCGTCATCGGCCTGGAGATCCACATCCAGCTCGCCACGGCGACGAAGATGTTCTGCGCCTGCGAGTGTCACCTTCGGCGACCCGCCCAACACGCACACCTGCCCGGTCTGCCTCGGGCTGCCGGGCAGCCTGCCCGTCGCCAACGCGCGCGCGGTGCACTTCGGGCTGATGATCGGCCTCGCGCTCGGCTCCGAGCTGGCGCCGCGCTCGATCTTCCACCGCAAGAACTACTTCTATCCCGACCTGCCGAAGGGCTACCAGATCTCCCAGTACGACGAGCCGCTGTGCCGCGGCGGGCACCTCGGCGACGTGCGCATCCACCGCGTGCACCTCGAGGAGGACGCGGCCAAGCTCACGCACCTCGGCGAGAGCGGGCGCATCCACGGCTCCGACGCGAGCATCGTCGACTTCAACCGCGGCGGCACCCCGCTGGCGGAGATCGTCACCGAGCCCGACCTGCGCTCGGCCGAGCAGGCGGGCGAGTGGCTGCGGCTGCTGCGCACGACGATGCGCACGCTCGGCGTCAGCGACGTGAACATGGAGGAGGGCTCGCTGCGCTGCGACGCGAACATCTCGCTGCGCCCCGCGGGCACCGAGCAGCTCGGCGTCAAGACCGAGCTGAAGAACATGAACTCCTTCCGCTTCATCGAACGCGGCATCCGCGCCGAGATCGCGCGCCAGCAGAAGGTGATCGACGGCGGCGGGACCGTCGAACAGGAGACGCTCCACTTCGACCCCGACTCCGGCGCGATCACCTCGCTGCGCTCCAAGGAGGAGGCCCACGACTACCGCTACTTCCCCGAGCCCGATCTCGTGCCGGTTGCGATCGAGGAGGCGATGCTCGCAGGCGGCGCGGGCCGAGATGGTCGAGCTGCCGGCCGAGCGCGCCGAGCGCTACGAGCGCGCGCTGGGGCTGAGCGAGGAGAGCGCGCGGCTGCTCGCGTTCCGCTCTGAGCTCGCGGCCTTCTTCGACGCCGCGCTGGCCGAGAAGCCGGACCTGCCCGCGCAGACGCTCGCCAACTGGGTCGGCGTGGAGCTGGCGAGCCGCCTGGAGGACGGCGTCGATCCCGATGACGCCAAGGTGACGCCGGCCGCGCTCGGCGAACTGGTGGGGATGGTCGCGGCGAAGCAGGTCAGCGTCGGGGCCGCCCGGCAGGTGCTCGAACGCCTGCTCGCCGACGGGGGGGACCCGGCCGCGATCGTCGAGGCCGAGGGGCTGGCGGCGATGGACGGCGGCGATGAGCTCGCCGCGATCGTCGCCGCCGCGCTCGAGGCGAACCCCGACGCCGCGCAGCGCGTGCGGGAAGGCAACGCCAAGGCGATCGGCCCGATCGTCGGTCAGGTGATGCGCGAGACCCGCGGGCGCGCCGACGGGACCGAGGTCTCGCGGCTCATCAACGAGCAGCTCGCCTGAGGCCGGCACGGGGCGCCGGCCGGCCTCTGCGGGCGGCCGTCGCAGCGCGTCGAGGCCGCCGCGCGAGATTTTGGACGCTCGGCCAAAGGCACGGGCGCCGTCGCGCGCCAACATGACGGCCATGAGTTCCCCAACCTCCTCAAGCGTGTCATCGCCCCGGCGCTTCGTCCTGTTGCCCGAGGTGGTGGCCGAGTCCGGGCGGCGCGGACCCAGGATCCGCCGCTACCGGCTCACAAGTGTCGCGTCGGGGGCGGGTCGCACCCGCTCTGGCCAGCGCGGCGCGGACTTCGCGACGGCACGGACGGCCCGCGATCTGCGTCCGCCTGGCCGCCTGAGCTGACCCACCACCGACGCGGCGGCGCGCGCTTCCCTCGGCGAGCGTCTGGCATGCGGCCGGACAGGGAATCCCTCTCTGTCCGGCCGCATTGCCGTCCCCTGGTGATCGCCGGCCGAGCGCGCCCGGGTCAGGATCGCTCCGTTCGTCGGGGGCCGCGAGCCGGAGGCCGAGGCCGGCGCTCGATTCCGGCCTTGGCTGCAGAATTGCCGGGGGTGAGCTCGGTTCGCGTAAAATGGTTGCCGAGATGAACGAGTCCTCACAGCGCTCATTCGGGCGCACGGCGGTCGCGGTCCTGGTCGTGCTGGTGGCCGGATGGCTGCTGCTCGGCGTGATCGGGCACGTCCTGTCGTTCCTTTTCAGCACGCTGCTCCTGGTCGTCGCGGTCGTCGCGGTGATCTGGGCGCTGCGCGTGCTGCTCTGACGCCGGCGGGCGGGAGCCCCAAAAATGGCCTACGTCGTGATCGCCGTCTGCTTCGGGATCTCCGGCGGGATCGTCGGCAAGATCAAGGGCAGCTCCTTCTTCCTGTGGTTCCTGATCTCGGGCCTGATCCCGTTCTTCGGGCTGATGGCGGCCTTCGCCTACCGCGTCGAGCGCGACGAGATGCGCCGTCGCTGCCCGAAATGCGGGCGCGTGACGAAGATCTACGACGCGGTCTGCATGCGCTGCGGCGAGGATCTCGAGTTCCCGGACGTCGCCGTCGCGCCCGAATCCTGGCAGCGCCCAACGGCGCCGCCCGGCTGATCGAGCTTCGGCTCCCCTAACTCGAATCAGGCCAGCCTAAGCCGGTCCGGCCCTTATGTTGTGGGCATGAGCACCGACGTGAACGCGGCACCGCGCCGCGGCGACTCGCACGTGGCGAGGATCATCCACCGCTTCGGCTTCGAGGACGAGCGCGACTTCCTGCTGCGCGTCGTGCAGCCCGGGCTGGTCGGGCTGATCGACGGCACGATCTCCTCGATCGCTCCGATCTTCGCCGCGGCGATCACCTCGAGCTCTCACACCGCCTTCGTCGTGGGGCTGGGAGTCGCGCTCGGCGCCGGTGTCAGCATGGGCTGGTCCGAGGCGGGCTCGGATACCGGCGAGGAGACCGGGCGCGGGTCGGCGGTCGTGCGCGGGACCATCACCGGCGGGATGACGATGCTCGGCAGCATCTTTCACACGCTGCCGTTCTTGATCGCCGATGTGAAAACGGCGCTGATCGTCGCCGCCGTGGTGGTGGCCGTCGAGCTGTTCACGATCGCCTGGATCCGCAACCGCTTCCTGGGCGTGTCGATCCGCGCCTCGCTGGTCTTCGTCGGGATCGGCGGCCTCATCAGCCTGGCGATCGGCGTCGGGCTCGGCGTCTCCTAGGGAGCCGCGCGGCGGATGCCGTCCGTCTCCGAGGCTTCCGCGGGCGCGGCGGCGACCGCGGCGGAGAGCTCCGAGCCGAGGCGCACGGCTCCCGTCGAGCTGCTGTGGGACCTCGTGTTCGTGTTCGCGGTGACGCAGGTCTCCACGCTGATGCGCAAAGACCTGACCTGGGCCGGGTTCGGGCGCGCGATGCTCGTGCTGGCGCTCGTGTGGTGGGCCTGGTCGGCGTATGTGTGGGTCACCAACGCGCAGGACCCCGACGGCCCTGTGCTGCGTGCCTCGCTGCTGGCTGCCGGAGGCGTGATCTTCATCGCCGGCCTGGCCGTCCCGCACGCCTACGGCAGCGAGGGGGTCCTGTTCGCGGTCGCCTACGTGATCGTCCGGCTCGGGCACCTCGCGCTCTACGCCGACGTCTCACGCCGCGGCAACGCCTCGTGGAGCGCGATCGTCGGCTTCGGGGCTTGGACCTGCGTCGGCATGTCGCTGCTGCTGGCCGGGGCGCTCCTGGACGGCGGCTGGAGGGTGGGGCTCTGGACGGCCGCGGCGCTGATCGACTACGCCGGGCCTGCGTGGCTCACGCGCGAGCGGCTGCGCGGCCTGCAGACGGTGGCGGTCGAGCACTTCGCCGAGCGCTACGGCCTGTTCGTGATCATCTGCCTCGGCGAGAGCGTCGTGGCGATCGGTGTCGGCGCCCAGGCGCATCTGCTCGATGCCGAGATCGTGCTCGGGGTCGCGCTCGCGCTGATCATCACCGGAGAGCTCTGGTGGGCGTACTTCACCCGCTTCGCCGCGACCGCGCAGGAACGCCTGCGCACCGTCTCGGACCCGGTGCTCGTCGCCGCGGACGCCTACAGCTACATCCACCTGCTGATCGTCGCGGGGATCATCGTGTTCGCGGTCGGGGCGCGCGAGGCCGTCGCCGACGTCACGGGCGAGCTGGGAGCCCCGGCGCGTCTCGCGCTGTGCGGCGGCGTCGCGATGTGGATGGCCGGTCGGCGTCGCGTTCCGGCTGCGGATCGCCGGCAGCGTCGGCTGGGAGAAGCTCGCCGCCGCGGCCGCGTGCCTGGTGTGGTTCGCGCTCTCCGGAGGGGTGCCGGCCTGGGTCGTGGCGGGCGTGGTCGCGTTGATCCTGCTCGTGCTGCTGGTGTGGGAGCAGGCGCACGATCCCGCCGAGGCGATCGCCTGAGCGGCAGGATCCCGGCGACCGGGCGCCGTTACGCGAATGTGACGGCCGGGGCGCGCTCATTCGGCCCGAAAACCCGCTGGTAGACTGGCATTCCAGCGCGGGGACATCCCCCGCGATTCGTCGTTCTCCGACCCTTTGGAAGGAGGTCGAGATGCGGGCAGTCGATGCACTGATGGAATGCCTCAAGGCGGAGGGCGTCGACGTCGTCTTCGGCCTCCCAGGGGGGGCGAACCTGCCGACGTATGACGCGCTCGTCGACGGCGGCGTGCGCCACATCCTCGTCCGCCACGAGGCCGGCGGCGGCCACGCGGCCGAGGGCTACGCGAAGGCGACCGGCAAGGTCGGCGTCGCGTTCGCGACCAGCGGTCCCGGCGCCACCAACCTGATCACGCCGATCACCGACGCGATGATGGACTCCGTCCCCTGCGTGTTCATCACGGGCCAGGTGCGCACCGAGCTGCTCGGCACCGACGGCTTCCAGGAGGCCGACACGATCGGCATCACGATGCCGATCGTCAAGCACTCCTTCATGATCCAGAGCCCCGAGGAGCTGCCGCGCGCGATCCACGAGGCGTTCCACGTTGCGCGCAGCGGGCGTCCCGGCCCGGTGCTCGTGGACATCCCGATGGACCTCTCGCGGGCCGAGATCGACTACGAGCCGGTCACCGACGTGCGCCTGCCGGGCTACCAGCCCCGGATCGAGGGCAACCAGAAGCAGATCCGCCAGGCCGCCAAGGCCCTCGCGGCCGCGCAGCGGCCCGTGATCTACGCGGGCGGCGGGGTCGTCAACGCCGAAGGCTCCGCGGAGCTGACCGAGTTCGTGCGCAGCGACCGCTTCCCGATCACGTGCACGCTGATGGGCCTCGGCGCCTACCCCGCGCCCGACCCGCAGTGGCTCGGGATGCTCGGCATGCACGGCACCCGCGCGGCCAACTACGCGATGGACGAGGCGGACCTGATCTGCGCCGTCGGCGCGCGCTTCGACGACCGCATCACGGGCAAGCTCTCGGAGTTCGCCCCGCGAGCGAAGTTCATCCACATCGACGTCGATCCGGCGGAGATCTCCAAGAACGTCCCCGCGCACATCCCGATCGTCGGCGATGCCAGGCACGTGCTTGCGAAGCTCCTCGTCGAGTACCGCGCGATCGGCGCCGATCCCGGCCGCCTCGACGCCTGGTGGGGCCGGATCGAGTCCTGGCGCGAGAAGTACCCGCTCTCCTACGAGGACAGCTCCGACAACGAGATCAAGCCGCAGTTCATGATCCAGGCGCTGTATGAGGCGACCGGGGGCCAGGCGATCGTCACCAGCGACGTCGGCCAGCACCAGATGTGGACCGCGCAGTACTACGACTTCCCGGCCCCGCGCCGGTGGATCAACTCAGGCGGGCTCGGCACCATGGGCTTCGGCCTGCCGGCCGCGATGGGCGCGGCCGTCGCCTGCCCCGATCAGGTGGTCTGCTGCGTCGCCGGCGACGGCTCGGTGCAGATGAACGCCCAGGAGCTCGCGACATGCGCGCAGAACGAGATCCCGATCAAGGTGTTCATCATGAACAACGGCTACCTCGGGATGGTCCGCCAGTGGCAGGAGCTGTTCTGGGACGGCAAATACAGCCACGTCGACATGGGGGAGTTCCCCGATTTCGTCAAGCTCGCCGAGGCCTACGGCGTCACCGGGATGCGCTTCACCGACAAGACGACGCTGGTCGATGACATCAAGCGCGCGATCGCGATCGACGGCCCGGTGCTGGTGGACGTGCGGGTGACGCGGGAGGAGAACACCTACCCGATGATCCCGGCCGGCCACGCCGCGCGCGAGATGGTTGGTCCGGTCGCGGGGCTCGATGCCCCGCGGAGGTGACCGTCATGGGCGAACCAGGGACCAAGGAGCCGCTCAGCCTCGAGGAGCTGGACGCTGCCGCCGGCCTGCGCACGGGCCGCAAGCACGTGCTCTCGATCCTCGTGGAAAACAAGTCCGGTGTCCTGACGCGCATCGCGGGGCTGTTCGCGCGCAGGGGCTTCAACATCGACACCCTCACCGTCGGACCGACGGAGGACGAGGAGATCTCGCGCGTGACGCTGACCGTGGACGGTGCGCTGCACCCGATCGATCAGGTCACCAAGCAGCTGCACAAGCTCGTCAACGTCCTGAAGATCCGCGACCTCGAGCCCGGCGAGACCGTCGCTCGCGAGCTGGCGCTGTTCAAGGTCACCGCGGACGGGCCGCAGCGCGGAGAGCTGATGCAGATCGCCGAGATCTTCCGCGGCAAGGTCGTCGATGTCACCAAGCGCGCGGTCATCATCGAGGTCACGGGGACGACCGACAAGATCGAGGCGTTCGAGACGATGGTGCGCCCGTTCGGGCTGATCGAGATGATGCGGACCGGCGAGATCGCGATCTCGCGCGGGCGCACGGAGACGTGACCGGGGCCGGCATGGAGCGCCGGCCGGCCTTCCCTCGATGACGAGCGCCACCGCGCAACGGCCGCCCTTCGCGCTCGACGAGCGCGAGCGGGGCCGTCTCGCGGCGTGCCTGCACGACGCGTCCAAGCGCTCTCGCGCGCGGGGGCGCGCCACGCTCGCGGCGCTGACCGTGGCGGCCGGCGACGCCACGGACCCGTCGGCCGTCGCGCTCGCCTCGCGCCGAGCGGGCGAGCCCTGGTTCTGCTTCGAGCAGCCCGACCGGGGCGGCCGGGCGCTGGCCGCGCTCGGGCAGGCGGTCGATCTGCGGGCGAGCGGGGCGGAGCGCTTCGCCGAGCTCGCCGCGTCCTGGCGCGAGCTGACCGGACATGCGGTCCAGGACCAGCCGGCCGGCGGGCATGCCGCGGGGCCCGTCGCCGTGGGCGGCTTCAGCTTCGATCCGCAGGGCGGCCACGTGCCGCACTGGCGGGCGTTCGGGCCGGCGAGCCTCGTCGTGCCCGAGCTGAGCCTCGCGCGGGCCGACGGGAGCGCGACGATGACGCTCGCGGCGCTCGTTGAGCCCGATGATGACCCGACCGAGCTGCTCGGCCGTCTGTGCGCCCGCGCCGAGGAGCTGCGCCAGCTGCCGCTGCCGCTGCTCGACCCCGCGCCGACCGGCCGCTTCGAGGTGCTGAGCGCGATGCCGCCCGAGCACTACGAGCAGGCCGTGGCGCGCGCGGTCCAGCTGATCCGGGAGGGACGCATGGAGAAGATCGTCCTCGCCCGCGAGGTTCAGGTGCACGCGCCGCGCTCGTATGACCCGGCGGCGGTCTTCGGGGTCCTGCGCGAGGAGTTCCCGTCCTGCTTCGTCTTCTGTGCGGGCCGCGGCGAGGACGCGCTGATCGCGGCGAGCCCCGAGCTGCTCGTGCGCCGCGAGGGACAGCGCGCGTCGACGCTGGCGCTGGCCGGCTCCATGCGGCGCAGCGCCGACCCCGCTGTCGACGCGCACCTGGGCGAGCAGCTGCTCCGAGACCCCAGCTATCGCGAAGAGCATGCGATCGTCGCACGGCGGATCGAGCGCACCCTGCGGCCGCACTCGGTGTGGGTGGCCGCCGCCCCCGAGCCCGGGCTGGCCCGGATCGCGAACATCCAGCATCTCGCCACTCCGATCCGCGCCCAGCTCGCCGAGCCGATCGACGCCCTCGAGCTGGCCGGGCTGATGCATCCGACCCCGGCCGTCGGGGGCGAGCCGCTCGCGGCCGCGGCGCCGCTGATCCCGGCGCTCGAGGGTCTCGACCGGGGCTGGTACCTGGGCCCGCTCGGCTGGACCGACGCGGCCGGCGACGGCGAGTTCTGTGTGACGCTGCGCTGCGCGCTGCTGAGCGGCGCCACGGCGCGCTGCTACGCCGGCGGCGGGATCGTCCGCGACTCGGTACCCGAGAAGGAGCTCGCCGAGACCGAGATCAAGCTGCAGGCGCTGCTGCCGCTGCTCAGCGGCTGAGCGCGGCCGCGACGGCGTCGGACACGCCGCGGTGAACCTCGACGTTGCGAGGGCGCTCGGAGGGCACCTCGATGATCCCCGAGCGAGGCCGGTCGAGCGCGCGCTCCAGGGCCGCGCGGAACGCGGGGACGCCGTCGACGCGCTCGTACTCGAGCCCGTAGAGGGCGGCGGCGCGCGCGAAGTCGAGCCCGGTGGGGGTGGCGACGTGCCGGGTGTAGAGCTGCTCGCTCCAGCCGCCGGCGCGTGGGGCGCGTGAGACGGGCAGGAAGTCGAAGATGCCCCCGCCCGCGTTGTTCACGAGCACCACCGTCAGCTTCAGGCCCAGACGCGAGGCTGAGAGCAGGCCGCCGATGTCGTGCGCGAGCGCCACGTCGCCGATCAGCAGCACCACCTCCTCGCCGGGCTCGTGGATCGCGGCCGCGGCGCCGAACGCCGAGGAGACGGTCCCGTCGATGCCGTTCGCGCCGCGGTTGCAGAGCACGCGCGGCGGGTCTTCGCGCGCGGGCCAGAAGGTCTCGATGTCCCGGACCGGCATCGAGGAGGCGACGAACAGCGACGTCCTCGCTGGCAGCATCGCGCCGAGCTCGGCCGCCACCACCGGCTCGGACAGGCCGGTGGGGGCGAGCGCTGCCTCGATGGCACGGGCGGCGCTCTCGTCGGCGGCCCGCCAGCGGGCGAGCCAGGCCGGCTCGGCGGGCGAGGGGCCGTCGGCGAGCCCCCGCAGCTCGGTCAGGGCCGACAGCGCCTCCGCCGGCTCGAGCGCGAGCGACAGTGAGGCGACGGCGTCGGGGTCCTGCCATGCGCCCTCCGGGTCGAGTGCGATCTGCGGCGTGTCTCCGAGACGCGCGAGCCAGCCGCGCAGCGGCTTCGACACCGGCAGGTCTCCGACGCGCAGGACGAGGTCCGGGCTGAGCGCGGCTGCGAGGCCCTCGACGCGCAGGAGCGCGTCGTAGTGGGCGATCGCCGCCTCGCCTCTGCGCGCTCCGGACATCGGGTCGGCGAGCAGCGGCCAGCCGGCGGCTGCGGCGAACGCCGCCGCCGCTGCGCCGAGCGGGGTGTCACGCTCGTGGCGCCCGGCGACGAGCACGCCACGACGCGCCCCCTGCACTGCCGCGCAGGAGCTCGTCCATCGCTGCCGGGCTCGCGATCGGCGCTCGTACGCGCCCGCAGCACGAACGGCCTGCCGCCGGGGCGGGCGGTGTCGTCGGGGGGCAGCTCCTCGCTCGTCACCAGCGGCTCGCGCAGGGGGAAGTTGAGATGCACCGCCCCCGGGCGGCCTTCCAGGGCGGTCCAGTAGGCACGGCACGCCAGCGTCCTGATCCAGCGCAGCCGCTGCGCAGACGCGCTCTCGGGGGCGACCTCGACGAACCACTTCACAGCGCTGCCGTAGAGCTTCAGCTGGTCGATCGCCTGCCCGGCACCGACGTCGCGCAGCTCGGCCGGCCGGTCCGCTGTGAGCAGCAGCAGCGGCACGCGGGCCTCGCGCGCCTCGATCGCGGCCGGCAGCAGCTCTGCCGCGGCCGTCCCGGAGGTGCAGGTGACCGCGACCGGCAGGCCGCTCGCCTTCGCGAGCCCGAGTGCGAAGAAGCCCGCGCAGCGCTCGTCGATGTGCGAGAAGCACCGCAGGCGCTCCTCGGCCGCGAGCGCGAGCACGAGCGGCGCGTTGCGCGAGCCCGGCGAGGTGCAGGCGGCGCCCATGCCGCAGCGGGCGAGCTCGTCCACGAACGCCCGCAGCAGCACATGGGTGTCGGTGTTCGCGGTCATAGGATCGGGGCGTGCCAGAGACGCTCGTCCTGCTCCACGGCTTCGGCGGCACGCACCGCGCCTGGGACGGCGTGATCGAGCGTCTGGACCCGGAACGCTATCGCCCGCTCGCGCTCGACCTCCCGGGCCACGGCGCGGCCTCGGCGTACCCGCCGCCGATCGGCTTCGATGTGTGCGTCGATGCCGTGCTCGCCGCGGCGCCGGAGCGCTTCGCGCTCTGCGGCTACTCGCTCGGAGGCCGCGTGGCGCTGCACGTCGCGCTCGCGGCCCCCGAGCGCGTGAGCCGGCTGTGCGTGATCGCCGCCAACCCGGGCATCGAGGACGAGGGCGAGCGGGCAGCGCGGCTCGCCGCCGACGAGCGGCTGGCCGAGCGGCTCGAAACGGAGCCCTTCGAGGACTTCGTCGAGAGCTGGCGCTCGCAGCCCCTGTTCGCCTCCGAGCCGCCCGCGGCCGGTGAGCTGGCGCGGGCCGACCAGCGCCGCAACCAGCCGCTCGCGCTCGCCGCCGCGATGCGCGGTCTCAGCACCGGTGCGATGGAGCCGCTGTGGGAGCGGCTCGGGGAGCTGTCGATGCCGGTCGCGCTGCTCGCAGGCGCGCGCGACGAGAAGTTCACGCGGCTGCTCGCGCGTGCGCAGCCCCTGGTGCCCCGCGCGGAGCTCACCGTGCTCGACGGCGGGCACGGCCTCCCCCTCGAGGACCCCGCCGGGGTGGCCCGCGCCCTAGAAGAGCTGGCCGGCCTCGACGCCGAGCCCGGGGGCTGAGGGCAGCTCGATCGCGCCGCCGCGGGCCGGCAGCGGGTTCTCGATGTCCTCGAAGAGGGCGAGCGTGGCCAGTCCGCAGTGGGGCAGCGGCCCGCGCGAGGCCAGCGCCGAGGCCGCCTGCAGCGCGGCCGCGATGCCGAGCGGGCCGTCGAGCGTGGAGGCGAGGTAGACCTCGGCGCCGGAGGCCCGCACGAGCGCGGCGGCGGCCACGAGCGCGCCGATCCCGCCGCAGCGCGAGATCTTCAGGCATACGGCGTCGGCGATCCCGCCTCCGAGCGCGCCGCGCTCGCCGGCGGTCTCGTCGATCGAGACCCGCACGGGCACGCGCTCGCGCACGGCGCGCATCTCGGCAAGGCCGTGGACGGGCTCCTCGACCAGCTCCAGCCCGGCGGGGGCCAGCGCCTCGATCGAGCGCACCGCCTCCTCGACGCCCCAGGCGCCGTTCGCGTCCAGCCGCAGCCGTGCCTCGGGCCCCGCCGCGGCGCGTACCGCGGCGAGACGGCCGGCGTCGTCGCCGCCCCCGACCTTGATCTTCAGGCACTCGAAGCCTTCGCCGACGGCCCGGGCGGCCTGCTCGGCGGCCGTCGCTCGATCGCTGCCGGTGAGCGTGGCGTTCACCGGCACGCGCGCAGCGGGCCGGTCACTGAGCAGCGCCGCCACCGAGCGCCCGGTGCGCCGCCCGGCGCGGTCCCACAGCGCCATGTCGATCGCGGCCAGCGCCGCCGGCACGTCGGCGCGTGCGCGGCACGCCTCCAGAAGGTGGTCGCCGCGCGCTTCGCCCGCCTCCTCCAGCGCTTCGGCGTAGCTCTCGAGCGCGGGCCAGACGACGTCCATGCCCGGGCCGTCGTAGGAGGGCAGGGGGGCCGCCTCGCCGTAGCCGGTGACCCCGTCCTCGCCGGTGAGCGCGGCGATCGCCAGCTCACGCTCTGTGATGGTGCCGTGGGCGGTCTGCAGCGGCTCGGCGAGCCGCACGGTGCGACGGCGCAGCTCGAGTCTCACGGCTGGATCCCGCCGGCGGCGAGGATCCCGGCCGAGTACAGCAGGCAGAAGAGGAGCTGCAGCATCCCGGTTCGCGCAAGCGCGCCGTTCAGCGAGGGCCCGTCGGTTCGAGTCCGCACCACGCGCGCGACCGCGAGCGCCAGCGGCAGCGCGAGCCACGGCAGCAGCAGCCAGGCGTTCATCGACCCGAGCGGCCACGGGAGGGGTGCGACGATGAACGCGCCCGCGAGCATCGCCGTATAGAGCGCGCGTGTGCGCTCGCGCCCCAGCCGCACGGCCAGCGTGCGCTTCCCGGCGCGGCGGTCGGTGTCGATGTCACGGACGTTGTTGACCACGAGGATCGCGCTCGCGAGCAGCCCGACCGGCACCGCGCACACGAACGCCTCCCAGGGCAGTTGCTGGACCTGCACGAAGTAGGAGCCGGCGACGGCGACGATGCCGAAGAAAAGGAACACGAACAGCTCGCCCAGCCCCTCGTACCCGTACGGCCGCGGCCCGCCGGTGTAGAGCACGCCCGCCAGGATCGAGGCCGCGCCGACGGCCAAGAGCTCCCAGCCGGCGACCGCGATCAAGTAGATGCCGCACAGCACGGCCAGGCCGAAGGTCACGTAGGTCGCGATCAGCACCTGGCGGGGCGGCACGAGCCCCCCGGCAGTGACCCTGACGGGTCCGAGACGGTCCTCGGTGTCGGCGCCGCGCCGCGCGTCGGAGTAGTCGTTTGACAAATTGGTGCCGACCTGGATGAAGATCGCCCCGAGCAGGGCGGCGGCGAACGCGAGCGGGTGGAAGGTCCCGTTGCCGAGCGCGAGCGAGGTGCCGACGAGCACCGGGGCGATCGCCGCCGGCAGCGTCCGCAGCCGCGCTGCCATGACCCAGATCCGGACAGCCGACGGGCGGGAGCGCTCCAGGGTCGCGGGAGCGGCCATCAGGCGCGCCGCGGGAACTGCGAGAAGTCCGGCTTGCGCTTCTCCCGGTAGGCGTCCCGGCCCTCCTGCGCCTCCCCGCTTTCGTAGAAGAGCAGGTTGGTGTCGTGGGCGAGCTGCTGGATCCCGGACAGGCCGTCCTCGGCCGCGTTGAAGCTCGCCTTCAGAAGCCGCAGCGCGAAGGGGGAGAGGGCGAGCATCTCCCGGCACCACTGCACCGTCTCCTCCTCCAGCCGCTCCAGCGGGACGACGGTGTTGACGAGGCCCATCTCGAGCGCCTGGGCGGCGTCGTACTGGCGGCAGAGGAACCAGATCTCCTTCGCCTTCTTGGGGCCGACGAGGTTGGCGAGCAGCCCGGCACCGAAGCCGCCGTCGAAGGAGCCGACCTTCGGTCCGACCTGGCCGAAGCGGGCGTTCTCGGCGGCGATCGTGAGATCGCAGACGACGTGCAGGACGTGGCCGCCGCCGATCGCGTAGCCGGCGACCATCGCCACGATCGGCTTCGGCAGCCGCCGCATCTGGACGTGCAGGTCGGTGACGTGGAAGCGGCCCACCTTCGCGAGACCCTCGCCCTCGTCCTGCAGGTAGCCGGTGTCCCCGCGCACGCGCTGGTCGCCACCGGAGCAGAACGCGTCAGGGCCCTCTCCGGTCAGCACGATCACGCCGACCGACTGATCCTCGCGTGCGCGCTCGAGCGCGTCGGAGATCTCGATGATCGTGCGCGGGCGGAACGCGTTGCGGACCTCCGGGCGCGCGATCGTGATCTTCGCGATGCCTGCGTCCGCCCCGGTCGAGAGCTCGTAGCGGATGTCGGTGTAGGAGCCTTCGCCGGGCTGCCAGACGGTGCTCATCGGCGCGAAGGCTAGCCTGTTGCGCGATGAAGACCGGCGCATGGCTCGAGCGGGCAGCGGCGCGGACACCGGGGCGAACGGCGGTGGAGACGCCGCGCGGGAGCTGGAGCTACGCCGAGCTGCTGGCCGCGTCACGCTCCGGCGCCGCCCGCCTGCAGGCGCTCGGCGCCGGGCCCGGGGACCGGGTCGCGATCGCGCTGCCGGCGGGCCTGGAGTTCGCCCAGGCACTGCACGCGTGCCTGCTCCTCGGCGCGGCCGTCGTCCCCGTCGACCTGCGGCTCGCGCCCGCCGAGCGCGAGCGGATCGCAGGCGGAGCCGCGGTGCTCGTGGAGGAGCCGCTGCCGGGCGGCGGCGAGATGCTCGATCTCGGCGCCCGGCACGATCTGGATGCGACGGCGATCGTCGTCCACACTTCCGGCACGACCGCCGCCCCCAAGCCCGTCGAGCTGAGCTACGGCAACCTGCTGTGGAGCGCGCTCGGCTCGGGAGTCGCTCTCGGCACGGCGCCGGAGGAGCGCTGGCTGTGCGCGCTGCCGCTCTCGCACGTCGGCGGCCTCTCGATCCTCATCCGCTCCGCGGTCTACGGCACGACCGCCGTCGTGCACGAGCGCTTCGAGACCGACCGCGCATTGCACGCGCTGAGCTCCGGCGGCGTGACGCTCGCGAGCCTCGTGGCGACCACGCTCGCGCGGCTGCTCGACGCGGGCCTCGAACGGCCGCCGGCCCTGCGCTGCGCGTTGACCGGCGGCGGCCCGGTGCCGCCGGCGCTGCGGGCGCGGGCGCTGCGGGCAGGGGTGCGGGTCTCGCTGACCTACGGCCTGACCGAGAGCTCCTCGCAGGCGACGACGCTGCCCGCGGCGGCCCTTGAGGACCCGGCGCACACGGCGGGGCCGCCGCTGTTCTGCACCCGCCTGCGGATCGCCGCCGACGGCGAGATCATGCTTGCCGGGCCGACCGTCGCGGCCTCGGCCGAGCTGGACGACGGCTGGCTCGCGACGGGGGATCTGGGGCGTCTGGACGAGCGTGGCTGGCTGCAGGTGCTCGGGCGCAAGGCGGACACGATCGTGACCGGCGGCGAGAACGTCGCGCCGGCCGAGGTCGAGGCCGTCCTCGAAGCGCACCCGCAGGTGATCGAGGCCGGGGTGGTCGGGCGCCCGCACGAGGAATGGGGCGAGATGGTCGCCGCTTGGATCGTCGCGGCGCCCGGGGCCGCCGTGGACTGGGACGACCTCGTCGCGCACTGCCGGGCGCACCTCGCGCCGTACAAGGTCCCGAAGGCGTTCGACCGCAGCGGCGAGCCGCTGCCACGGACGGCGTCCGGGAAGCTCCTGCGCCGGGAGCTGGCGTGAGCTTCGACGCCGAGGCCTACCGCGAGCGCAGCCTCACCGGCTGGGAGGACGCCTCAGCGGGGTGGATCCGCCATCGAGAGGAGCTGAGGCGCTGGGGCGAGGATGTCTCCCAGGCGCTGGTCGAGGCGGTCGCGCCGCAGCCCGGCGAGCGCGTGCTCGAGCTCGCCGCGGGCCTGGGCGACACCGGGCTGCTCGCGGCCGAGCTGGTGGCGCCGGTCGGCGGCGTACTGATCTCCGACCAGGCGGAGGGGATGGTCGAGGGCGCCCGCTCGCGCGCGGCCGAGCTCGGCGTCCAGAACGCGGAGTTCCGCGTGCTGAACGCGGAATGGATCGATCTGCCGCTCGCCTCGGTCGACGTCGTGCTCTGCCGCTACGGCCTGATGCTGATGGCCGACCCCGCTGTGGCGCTGTCGGAGACGCGGCGCGTGCTGCGCTCGGGCGGGCGGATCGGCGTCGCGGTCTGGGATCGGATCGAGGCCAACCCGTGGGCCGCCCTCCCCGCCGCGGTCCTGGCAGAGCACGGGCTCGTGGGCGGGCCTGGTGCCGGGGAGGGCCCGGGTCCGTTCACACTCGGCGACGAGGATGGCCTGCTCGAGCTGCTGGCGGGCGCCGGCTTCACCGACGTCGAGATCCGGGCCGTCGAGATGGTCCGCAGGCACGCGGACTTCGAGCAGCTCTGGGACCTGACGCTCGACCTCTCGATCAGCTTCCACGATGCCGTGATGTCGCAGCCCGAGCCTGCGATCGAGGAGATACGGCGCGCGCTGCAGGCGCGACTGGAGCCGTTCACCGGCGCCGACGGGGCGATCGCGCTGCCCTCGCGCACGCTGATCGCGCGGGCCGAGGCCTGACGCCGGCGTCTCCCGTCCGGCTCGCGGCCGCGTCTCGGATACGCTGCCGCGCATGATCTACGACGACGACGCAGACCTCCACCTCCTCGACGGCAAGACCGTCGCCATCATCGGCTACGGCTCGCAGGGTCACGCCCACGCCCTCAACCTCAAGGACTCGGGGGTCGAGGTCGTCGTCGGGCTGCGCCCCGACTCGGGGTCGGTCGCGAAGGCGCGCGAGCAGGGCCTCGAGGTGCTGCCCGTCGTCGAGGCCGCGAGCCGCGGCGACCTCGTCATGATCCTGCTCCCCGACGAGCTCCACCACCAGGTCTGGGAGGAGGAGATCAAGGACGGGATCGCCGAGGGCAACATGATCCTGTTCGGCCACGGCTTCTCGATCCACTACGGCGAGGTCGAGCCGCCCGCCGGCGTCGACGTCGGGATGGTCGCACCGAAGGGGCCCGGCCACCTCGTCCGCCGCCAGTTCACCGAAGGCAGCGGCGTACCGGGCCTGATCGCCGTCGAGCAGGACGCCAGCGGCAACGCGCGCGCATTGGCGCTCGCCTACGCGAAGGGCATCGGCTGCACGCGCGGCGGGGTCATCGAGACGACCTTCAAGGACGAGACCGAGACAGACCTGTTCGGCGAGCAGGCCGTCCTCTGCGGGGGTGCCTCCGAGCTGGTGCAGGCGGGCTTCGAGACGCTCGTGAACGCCGGGTATGACCCGGAGATGGCCTACTTCGAGTGCCTGCACGAGCTGAAGCTGATCGCCGATCTGATGTACGAGAAGGGGCTCGCCGGGATGCGCTACTCGATCTCGAACACCGCCGAGTACGGCGACTACACCCGCGGCAAGCGGGTCATCACCGAGGAGACGCGCGCGAGCATGAAGAAGATCCTCGAGGAGATCCAGTCGGGCGACTTCGCGCGCGAGTGGATCGCGGAGAACCGCGCCGGGCAGGAGAACTTCAAGCGCATGCGCGCCGAGCAGGCCGATACGCAGATCGAGCACGTCGGCGGCGAGCTGCGCGAGCACATGGACTGGATCAAGCCGTCGTTCTGAAGCGCCCGCCCGCGCCGCGATGCTCGCCTACGTCTTCTGGCACCGGCCCGCCAAGGGCGTTCACACGGAGGACTACGAGCGGGCGCTGGCGCGCTTTCACCACTCGCTGACGGAGAACCCGCCCGTGGGCTTCTGCTCCTCGCTGACGCTGCGGGCTCCCGCCCTCCCGTGGCTCGCGGGGGAGGGGCTCGGCTACGAGGACTGGTACCTGGTCGAGAACTGGACCGCGCTGGGCGTGCTCGAGGCGGCCGCCGTCTCGCGCGGGCACGCCGGAGCGCACGACGGCGCCGCCCGCGCGATGGGCGCCGGGACGGGCGCGGTCTACCGGCTGCTCGAGGGCACCCCGAGCCTGGATGAGATGCACGTGGCGGTGTGGGTGACGCGCCCCGGCGGCAGCGGCGACGCGCGGCTGGCAGACATGCTCGAGGACGGGTTCGACCCGGCGCGAAGCGCGCTGTTCCAGCGCAGCCTCGTGCTCGGTCCGGCACCCGAGCTGTGCCTGCTCAGCGCGGAGCTCGAGAACGAGACGGGCATCGCCGGTTCGCGCCTGCCCGCCGCCTGGAGCGCGGTGAGCGCAGCGCGCGAGCCGCTCGTGGGCTGACGGGGAGAGGCGCGCCGGCCACGCGCGCTACACTCGCCCCCTCGCCGCGACTGGCGCTCGGGTGGAGTCAACCACCGGGAAGCGGCGAGCGCACCACCCGCCGCGCGCCTGGGCACCCTCAGAGAGACGACCGACCCCCAGGTCCGAAGGAGCGAGGAGCCCACATGACGACGAGCACCGAGCAGCAGACCCTGACGATCCCGGACGACTTGAAGCCGGCCGACGGCCGCTTCGGGTGCGGGCCTTCGAAGGTGCGTCCGGAGGCACTCGCGGCGCTCGCTGCCGAAGGCGCGGCCGTGATGGGCACCTCACACAGGCAGAAGCCCGTCAAGGCGCTGGTCGGCCGTATCCGCGCCGGTCTTCGCGATCTGTTCTCGCTGCCCGAGGGGTACGAGGTCGCGCTCGGGAACGGCGGTGCCACAGCGTTCTGGGATGCGGCGGCGTTCGGGCTGGTCCGGGAGCGCTCGCTGCACCTCACCTACGGCGAGTTCTCCTCGAAGTTCGCCGCTGTGACCAAGGGCGCGCCGTTCCTCGCCGAGCCCGGTGTCGTCAGCGCGGACCCCGGCGCCGCGCCCGACCCGGCGGCGATCGACGCGCAGGGCGCCGATCTCGTGGCCTGGGCGCACAACGAGACCTCGACCGGCGTGATGGTGCCCGTGCTGCGTCCGCCGGGCGCCGGCGAAGCGCTGATCGCGATCGACGCGACCTCCGGCGCGGGCGGCCTGCCGGTCCAGGCGGGACAGGCCGACGCCTACTACTTCGCGCCGCAGAAGGGCTTCGGCTCTGACGGCGGCCTCTGGCTGGCGCTGCTGAGCCCCGTGGCGCAGGAGCGGATCGCGGAGCTGCACGCCTCGGACAGGTGGATCCCCGAGTTCCTCTCGCTGGCCACGGCGCTGGAGAACTCGGTCAAGGACCAGACGTACAACACGCCTGCGGTCGCGACCCTGTTCCTGACGGCGGATCAGATCGAGTGGATGCTCGGCCTCGGGGGGCTCGAGGGGTGCGTCGCCCGTACGACAGCCAGCTCCGAGGCGTTGTACGGCTGGGCGCAGGCGAGCGAGTACGCGACGCCTTTCGTCGCCGAGCCGGCCAACCGCTCGCTGGTCGTCGGGACGATCGACTTCGACGAGGCCGTGGACGCCGCTGCCGTGGCCGCGACGCTGCGCACGAACGGCATCCTCGACACAGAGCCCTACCGGAAGCTCGGGCGAAACCAGCTGCGGATCGGGATGTTCCCCGCCGTCGAGACCGCAGACGTGCAGGCGCTGACCGCCTGCATCGACTGGGTCGTCGAGAGGGTCGGCCGATGAGCGCCCCGGGGCCCGAACGCGGCGACCGCCCGCGGGTTCTCGTCAAGGAGAAGATCGGAGACTCGGGCGTCGAGCTGCTGCGGTCCCACTTCGACGTCGACGTGGGCATCGACTGGGACGAGGCCGAGCTCGGCGAGCGGATCGCCGCCTACGACGGGATCGTGATCCGCTCCGCCACGAAGATGACCGCGGAGCTGATCGACAAGGCCGATCGGCTGAAGGTGATCGGCCGCGCGGGCGTCGGCGTGGACAACGTCGACGTTCCGGCCGCCACCCGGCGCGGCATCGTCGTCGCCAACGCGCCGGAGTCGAACGTCGTCACCGCCGCCGAGCACACGATGGCGCTGCTGCTCGCCCTGGCGCGCAACATCCCGCGCGCGCACGCCTCGCTGATCGAGGGCAGATGGGAACGCTCGAAGCTCTCGGGCGTCGAGCTCTACGAGAAGACGCTGGGGGTGCTCGGCTTCGGGCGCATCGGCCAGCTCGTCGCGCAGCGCGCGCGCGGCTTCGGCATGCGTGTGCTCGCGTTCGACCCGTTCGTCAGCGCCGAGCGCTACCGCGAGCTGGGGGTCGACAAGGCCGAGCGGCCGGAGGACATCTACGAGCAGGCCGACTTCGTCACCATCCACCTGCCCAAAACCCCCGAGACGGAAGGGTTCCTCTCCGACGAGCAGTTCGCGGCGATGCGCGACGGCGTGCGTGTGCTGAACGTCGCGCGCGGCGGGCTCGTCGACGAAGCCGCCTTGCTGCGCGCGCTCGACTCGGGCAAGGTCGCGGGCGCCGCGCTGGACGTGTTCCCGAGCGAGCCCATGACCGAGAGCCCGCTGTTCGGCCGCCCGGACGTCGTGGTGACCCCGCATCTGGGTGCGTCCACCGCCGAGGCGACCGACCGCGCCGGCTATCAGAGCGCCGAGCAGGTCGTCGCCGCGCTCGACGGCGGCGTCGTTTCGACCGCCGTCAACATCCCCGCGATCGGCGCGGAGGACATGGAGGTGCTCGGGCCCTTCCTGCCGATGGCCACAAAGCTCGGCCGCCTGGCCATGAGCCTCGCCGAGGGCAGCTCCGTCGAGCGGATCGAGGCCGCGTTCTTCGGGCGCATCTCGGAGTTCGACACGCGCCTGCTCGGCCTCGCCGTGATCGTCGGGGCGCTGCAGGGACGCACCGAGGAGCAGGTGAACCTCGTCAACGCCCCCACGATGGCCCAGCAGCGCGGGATCGTCTTCGAGGAGAAGGCCGTCTCTGAGGCCGAGGACTACAACGAGCTGATCCGCGTGACGGTCATCGCGGGCGACGAGCGCGTCGCTGTCGCCGGGACGGGGATCGGCCCGCAGCAGGCTCCGCACCTCGTCGAGGTCCAGGGCCGGCGGCTGACGATCGAGCTCGAGCGCCACGTGACCGTGTTCCGCTACGAGGACCTGCCCGGCATGATCGGCCGCGTCGGCACGATCTTCGGTGCCCACGGGATCAACATCTCCTCCGCGGCGATCGGCCACACGCCTGACTCGCTGGACGGCGATGAGCGCCGCTACGCCGCCATGGTCGTGACCACGGACGCGCCCGTCGGCCCCGAGGTCGTGGGCGAGATCGTCGCCTCCGACGGTTTCGTGGACGGCTGGGCGGTCGACCTCGGCTGAGCGGTGAGCGCGCGGGTGTGCGTGCGCTCACACAACGGCGTTGGCGCCGTCGGTTAGGCTCGCGGCGATGCACGCGGTCGTCATCACCAAGCACGGAGGGCCCGAGGTGCTCCAGGTGCAGGAGCGCCCCGACCCGCCGCTGGGCCCGGGCGAGGTGCGCATCGAGGTCGCGGCGTCGGGAATCAACTTCGCGGATGTGATGGCGCGGATGGGGCTCTACCGCGACGCGCCCAAGACGCCGTGCGTGGTGGGCTACGAGGTGGCGGGCACGGTGCTCGAGGTCGGCGAGGGGGTCGAGACCTTCGTGCCGGGCCAGCGCGTGCTGGCCGGCACGCAGTTCGGCGGCTACGCCTCGGAGGTCGTCGTGCCCGCGGACGACGTCGTCGAGCTGCCTGAGCGTCTCAGCTTCGAGCAGGGCGCCGCGATCCCCGTCAACTACGCGACCGCGTGGGCGGGGCTGATCGGCTACGGGAACCTCCAGCCCGGCGAGCGGGTCCTCGTCCATTCGGCCGGGGGTGGCGTCGGCATCGCCGCGACGCAGATCGCCAAGCGTTTCGGCGCGGAGGTCTACGGGACCGCGTCTCCGTCCAAGCACGAGCGCTGCCGCGAGATCGGCGTCGACCGGGCGCTCGACTACACGCGCCCGGGCTGGGAGAAGGGCATCGGGAGCTTTGACATCGTCCTCGACGCGGTCGGGGGCAAGAGCTTCCGCACCAGCTACGACCTCCTGACGCCGGGCGGGCGCCTGGTCGCGTTCGGCGCCTCCTCGGTCGTCTCCGGCGAGCGCAAAAACATCCCGGCGGCGCTCAAAGCCGTGCTGCGGATGCCGCGCTTCAACCTGATCAAGCAGATGCAGGAATCGAAGGCCGTGATCGGGCTGAACATGCTCACGCTGTGGAAGGACCGCGGCACGCTGCGCCCGTGGATCGAGCCGCTGACCGCGATGCTCGCCGACGGCACGATCGATCCGGTCGTGGCTGGTGCGTTCCCGTTCGAGCAGGCGGGCGAGGCGCAGACGATGATCGTCGAGCGGCGGAACCTCGGGAAGGTCGTGCTGACGCCCTGAGCGATGCCGCGCCGGCGGTGCCTGATCGGCTGCCGTACGGGGATGTCACACAGAGACCGCGGGTTTCCCCCGATCCAGCGCCTCCGGCGCGGGATTACGTTCCATCCATGTCCCGGCTCACGGCTCTCATCGTCCTGCTCGCGGCGGCGGCACTCGCCGGCCCCGCGGCTGCGCTCGCCCGCTGGACGCATCCGACCCCCCTCGAAGCCGGCGCCGCCTCGCCCTACGCGGCTCCGGCGGTCGCCATTGCGGGGCGCGGCGACGCCGCGGTCGCGTGGGAGACCGTCCGCGGCCAGCCCTCGCCCTCGCGCGCGAAGAGCTGCGCGCTCGAGCCCGGGCGGGTCGACTGCCTGCCCGTCGTGACCCTGAAGGTCGCGGTTCTCACGGCGAACCGCGAGAAGCTGATCCGGACGGTGTGGCGGCAGCGCGCCAACCCGACGATGAAGATCTCGGTGACGGTCGCCCGCGGCGAAGTGACGGTCGCATGGGGCTATGAGGACCTCAACGGGCTCTCCGAGAGCGCGCGCGTCGCCCACGGCCCGTTCAAAGGCGCCTGGCAGCCCTCGAAGCTCCTCGGCCACTTCTCCGACCTCTGGTTCACGGGCGGGCGGACGCCCGCCTATCCCGAACTCGCGCTGGCGCCGGATGGGACCGTGCTCGCCGCCTGGGCGGCGTGCCGGAGCGTCAAGGCATGCCCCCGCCCGGCGGGCGGCGTCGAGCTCGCGTGGCGGGCTCCGCACCACGGCTTCGGCGCAGCCCGGCTGGTCCGCGAAGCGCCCGAAGGCGCCCGGCCGGTCTACGACGCCGCCGGGACGGCCTACCTCTACAGCCCGTGCAGCGGCCGTGTCCTGATGTCCTCGCCCGGCAGCCGCAACGTCGCGCGCCTCGTCACGCTCGCACGCGGCCCGGTCTCGGACCTGCAGCTCGGCACGTCGGGCGCCGGCGAAGGGCTCGTCACCTGGGTCGCCGGTGCCTGCTCGACCGACCAGGCCGTCGGCAACGTCGCAGGCCCCGTTCTCGCGAGCGCTCTGAAGGGCGGTGTGTTCGCGGCGCCCTCGGTGCTCACCGCGGCGGGCGTCCAGGCCTACGGAGCACGCAGCGCCGCGGTCCCCGGCGGCGGCGTGGCGAGCTGGCTGACCACCGGCTCGAACGGCGTCGCGGTGCCCAGCTCGAGGATCGTCGGGGCGCCGGGTCCGCTCGCGTCGATCCCCGCCGGGAGCGAGCCCGTCGCCTCCACAGGCGGCGGCGACATCCTCTTCACGCCGGCGCGGATCTTCCCGTCGGAAGCTGCGAGCCAGTTCGTGCTCCCTCGCAGAGGGGCGCCGCTGGAAGCCGCGCCCTCGACGGGCGGTGTGCTCGCGTCCGCGCCGTTCGCGCGCCTGGCGGCCGTCGCCTGGTACAGCGCCGGGCTGAAGCTCTCCGTGTGGCGCTCGGAACTGCTGCCCTGAGCCTCGTGCCGACGCCGACGGACGGCGCTCAGCGCGCAGGCCGGCTGCTGCTCGACCCTTCCCGCTCGAAGCGCCGTTCTTCTTCTTCCTGCTTGCGGATCACCGCCGGTCCCGCGGCGCGTTCGGCTTCGTGCAGCTGACGCAGCGCGCGTGCGCGCTGTGCCGCGGAGGGTGGCGCGGATCGCTCCGGCGGCGCCGCTGACGAGCGAGGGCCGGGGAGCGATTCGCACGGCGCCGCTTCTGGGCAGCGGGCCGAGGCGAGCGGGTCGAAGCAGCCATAGATCGTGTAGAGCGGGTTCACGACGCTCGCACCGTGCGCCAGGGCCATCGTCTGCGCGCCGATGAATGAAGGAGGCGCGTCGGCCTTGTAGCAGCCGTTCGATTTGACGCTCAGGTCGTAGGTGACGGCCGTGAGGTTGACCGGGTTCCAGCCCGATTCGCTGCCGCCGAGGGTCAACGTGCAGCCCCAGTCATCGCCCGGCCCGTTGAGCGCCGTGCCCCGCCGGGTGCAGCGCGTCCGCATGTTCAGGCGGGCGCCGGCGGGGATGCTCCGGCCGAGCTCGTGCTGCTGGAGCACGGTCAGCCGTTCGAAGCTCTGGCCGAACGAAGCCGCGAGCCTCGAGCGCGTCACCGTGCTCGGCGCGAGTCTTGCGGCCGCGCCGAGCGCCACCGCGGCAACGGCGACGACCAGGACGGGGCGCGCGACACCGGCCCAACCCGTGCGGCGCGACACCGGCGGCCCTGCGAACTCGCGGCGTCGCACGAGCCGCCAGGCCACCCACAGACAGCCGGCGCTCCACGCCACCGAGACCGCCACCGAGATCGCCAGCGGCCCGGCGAAGCGCGGGTCGGCGAGGAGCCCGTGCCAGTCGTCGAAGGCCGTGCCGAGCAGCGCGAAGCCGGCCACCGACCCGTTGCCGACGAAGGACAGGAGCTGCATCAGCAGGCCGACGAGGACCGTGCCGAGGACACCCACGATGCCGTTGCGGGAGGCGACGGAGAGCAGGACCGCCACGGACACCAGCGCGATCAGCGGGGGGAGGTCGAGGAGCCAGCCGCACAGGAGGAGCAGCACGGCTTCGCCGCTCCCGAGCGCCGCGCCGCCGAGGTCCACGAGCTGGCCCGAGCCGACGAACAGCAACCCTCCTGCGACGCTCGACAGCGCGGCAAGGAGCGCGAGCGCGCAGGCCAGCGCCCAGCCGGCGAGCACCTTGGCCGCGAACAGCTCGCCCCGGCTCCGCGACCTCGTGAGGATGACCTTCCAGGTACCGAAGCGGTCCTCGGAGGCGAACAGGTCGCCTGCCACCAGCCCGGCGAGCACGGGGAACCCGAGGTAGCCGGCGAAATCGAGGACGACGAAGCCGACGCCGGCGCCGGAGCTGTGAACCCAGACGCCCAGCAGGCTGTCGGCGGGGACGCCGCTCTGCGAGCTGACGAGCAGGGCGAACAGGAACGGCAGGAGCGCGCAGCACAGGGCGAGCGCGCGGATCGAGCCTTGCGCCAGCAGCTTGCGCTGCTCGGCGCGATAGGCGGGCAGCAGCCCGCGGCGGCGCGGCGGCGCGAGCGGAAGGGCCGCGGCCGCCGACGGCGCGCTCATCCAGCCGCTCCCGCGGTCGCACCCCGCAGCGCGCCCGCGGCGCTCGCATCTGCGCCAGTCAGCTCGAAGTACATCGCCTCGAGCGGAGTCATCGCCGGCTCCAGGCGCCGCACGGCGACGCCGGCTCCGGCGAGCGCGAGGACGAATGCGTCCCGAGCCTGCTCGCTCGCGTTCACGAGCAAGCCTGGGTTGCGGGCCTCCACGCACTGCACCCCGTCGAACCCGGACGCCATCGCGAGGGTCAGCTCCTCGTCACTGGTCTCGAGCACGCACGGCGACGCCGGCGCCTGCGCGCGCATCTCCTCGCCGGTGCCCTCCCAGACGACTCGCCCCGAGCGCAGGACCGTGAGGCTGTCGCAGACGCGCTCCACGTCGGAGATGTGGTGGCTGCTCAGGAGGATGCTCACGCCGTCTGCCGCCAGTTCGCGCACGAGCCGCTCCACGAAGCGCATGCCCGCCGGATCGAGCCCGGACGTC
This sequence comes from uncultured Solirubrobacteraceae bacterium, assembly GCA_963738815.1. Lineage (GTDB taxonomy): Bacteria > Actinomycetota > Thermoleophilia > Solirubrobacterales > Solirubrobacteraceae > Palsa-744. The sequence continues at coordinate 26,757 of CAVTXW010000009.1, read as the reverse complement.
GGCTCGTCGAGGATCAGCAGGCGCGGCGAGCGCAGCAGCACACACGCCAGGCCGAGCCGCTGGCGCATCCCGGTCGAGAACCCGGCGACGCGGCGCTCGGCGTCATCGCGCAGCCCGACCCGCTCGAGCAGGGCACCGATCCGCGACTCGCCTTCGCCGTCGTCCAGCGCAGCGAGGACCTGGAGGTTCGCGCGAGCGGACAGATACGGGTAGAAGGCCGGTTCCTCGACGACGCCGGCGACGAGCGGCGAGAGCGCCCCGTCGGCCCAGCGTGCCCGCTCTCCGAAGACCTCGATCTCGCCGGCATCCGGTCGCACGAGCCCCAGCAGCAGCCGCAGCAGCGTCGTCTTGCCTGCCCCATTGGGGCCCAACAGCCCGCGCACCTCTCCGGCGGCGAGCGCGAGCGTCACCTCGTCCACGGCGCGAACCTCGCCGAAATCCTTTCTCAGGCCCTCCGCCACGAGCGAGTTCACAGCGATGGACTTATACAGCGCATGGGGCGACGGGCAGCCGGCGCACTGCTGGCCGGTCGCCGCTGCGCTGAGCGCCGATTCCACGACCGCCAGCCGCACGGTCGTCGTCGGAGCCTGATCGGCGAGCGCGCCCTAGCCGAGCGCCGAGTTCTCTGCTTCGAACGCTTCGCCGAGGGCGCTGCCAAGGCGCGCTTTCGGCTTGAGCGCGTCCTGCCACCCGTACCACCAGAAGTAGCCGCCGACGTAGTACGGGAGCCCGGGGTCCAGCGAGTAGGCCCAGCGCATGATCGACTCGGCCTGCGCGACCGTGCGCTTGGAGGCGGGGTGGGGGAGGCCGACCTCGCCGAAGCCGAGCATCGCGTTGGGGTAGAGCGCATGCAGCTGCTCCAGCTCCGCGGCGACCTGGGCGTCGCCGGGCATCGCGCCGCCGCACTGCGTCGGGTAGTAGGACAGCAGCACGTAGTCGAGCCCGCCGGCGACTTCGGCCGGGACGAAGCGCTGGGTGAACTGGACCGGCGTCAGCTCGGCTTCGCCATCGCCGCAGTGGTCGGGCCCGAACGAGTTCTCGTACAGGGTCAGCGCACTCGCGCCGCCCGCAGCCGCCACATCTCGGTAGGCCTCGGTCAGCTTGGCCGCGACGGTTTCGTATGGGCCCGTCCAGTTGCCGTTGACCTCGTTGCCGACCTCCCAGATGTCGACCGAGCCCGACAGCGCCGCGACGTATTCCTGGACGTGCGCCTGAAACGCTTCGGTCGACAGCGACTTCTCATCGGAGGAGTCGAGCAGCTCGCCCATCACCGAGCCCGCGCCGTGCAGCTGGGAGAGCGCGGCGGCGTAGCCCGGCGCCTTCTGCCGCGGTTCGAGGTAGACGCGGACGGTCGCGCGCTCCGGCAGAGCCGCGAGGCTTTCGATGATCCGCGCCGGCTTCGAGGTCTTGTCGATCGTCACGCCGTAGACCGGCGCGGCCGCCGCGCGCCGGGCTGCCGCCGCGGGGACGGCGGCGATCAGCAACGCGGCGAGCGCGGCGTTCCGGAGACGGCCCATCGGGCCTCCACGCTAACGCCCCGATGCTAATCTGCGACGTGAATGTCGCCGCAGTTCTCGCTTCTCGCCCTTCTCCTGCTCCCCCTCCGGGGGGAATAGCGCGTGGCGGCCGCGTAGCCGCATACCCACAGCAGAGAGGAACGTAAAGCGAGAAAGAGAAGGAGCACGAGCGGCATGAGCACCCACACCGATAGCCACTCCGACCGCGACCCGGCGAATCGGGTCCTGATCTTCGACACGACCCTGCGCGACGGCGAGCAGTCGCCGGGGATCTCCCTGAACCGCCAGGAAAAGCTCGAGATCGCGCATCAACTGGCGCGGCTCGGCGTGGACGTGATCGAGGCGGGCTTCCCGATCACCTCGCCCGGCGACTTCGAGGCGGTCCAGACGATCTCGCGGGAGGTCGAAGGCCCCGTCATCTGCGGGCTGGCCCGCACCAGCAAGCAGGACATCGAGGCCGCGTGGAACGCGGTGCGCGACGCCGACCGCCCGCGCATCCACACGTTCATCGCGACCAGCGACCTGCACATCGAGCGCAAGCTGATGACGACGCGCGAGGACGTGATCGGGCAGGCGCGCGCGGCGGTCGCGCAGGCCAAGGAGTACACCGACGACGTCGAGTTCTCGCCCGAGGACGGCTCGCGCTCGGACATCGAGTACATGGCCGAGGTGATCCAGGTCGCGCTCGACGAGGGCGCGACGACGATCAACGTGCCCGACACCGTCGGCTACACGATGCCCGGCGAGTACAAGGCGATGTTCGAACGCCTCTACGAGCTGGTGCCCGACCTGCGTGGGGTGACGGTGTCGGTCCACTGCCACGACGACCTGGGGCTCGCGGTCGCGAACTCCCTGGCCGGGCTGGAAGCCGGCTGTCGCCAGGTCGAGGGGGCGATCAACGGCATCGGCGAGCGCGCGGGCAACGCCTCCCTGGAGGAGGTGGTGATGCTGCTGCACACACGCGAGCCCGCGCTGGGGCTGTGGACGGGCATCGACACGACCGAGATCGCCCGCACGAGCCGGCTGGTCTCGCGCATGACGGGCTACCCCGTGCAGCCCAACAAGGCGATCGTGGGGCGCAACGCGTTCGCTCACGAGGCGGGCATCCACCAGGACGGCGTCCTGAAGGAGCGCGCGACCTACGAGATCATGGACGCGACCACCGTCGGGCTGCGCAGCAACTCGATCGTGCTCGGCAAGCACTCGGGGCGCCACGCGCTGCGCAAAGCGCTCGAAGAGATGGGCTTCGACATCGACGGCCAGGCGCTGAACGTCGCGTTCAAGCGCTTCAAGGAGATCGCCGACCGCAAGAAGCAGGTGACCGCGATGGACCTCGAGGCGCTGGTCACCGACGAGCTGCGTGAGGAGGTTCCCGGCTACACGCTGGAGTGGTTCGACGTCGAGTCCTCGACGCGGCGCTCACCGCACGCGCGAGTGGGCGTCGGGCTGCCCGACGGCGGCGAGGTCACGGGTGACTTCGTCGGCGACGGCCCGATCGACGCGATCTTCCAGGCGATCAACGCGGCGACCGCGACCGCGCCGGTGCTCAGCGAGTTCACGATCGGCGCCGTCACCGAGGGCCAGGACGCACTCGGAGAGGCCTCGGTGGTGCTGGAGCTCGACGGCGCCACCGGCGCCGGCCAGGGCGTCTCGACCGACATCATCGACGCGGCCGCGCGCGCGTATGTGCGCGCGCTGTCGGTCGCACGGACGCGGTCGCTGGCTCCCGAGGCGCTGGGGCTCCCCGAGCCGACGCCCTAGGGAAGTCGCCTCACGCCGACGCCCTCGGCGGCGTTCAACAGGAGGTGGGACCCGAAACGCGCCTTCTGGAGCCGACGCCGCCGCGGGCGGAGATCCTGCCGCTGTGCGATTGCGCCCGCGGCCGCGCCGCGGCGATCGAGCCCGCAGGGCCGGCCGCCGGGCGCGTGCTCGCGACCGTGATGTTCACCGACATCGCCGGCTCGACCGAGATCGCGGCTCGGCTGGGCGACGTCCGCTGGGCCGAGCTCCTGGGCCGCCACGACGCCGTCGTCCGCGAGGAGGTGGCCACGCGTGGCGGGCGCGTCGTGAAGTCGCTCGGCGACGGAGCCTTGACGGTGTTCGACGGGCCGAGTCGCGCGATTGCCTGCGCGGTCGCGGTCGGCGAGCGCCTGCGCGAGCTCGGGCTGAGCCTGCGGGCAGGGCTTCACACCGGCGAGTGCGAGCTGCTCGGCGATGACGTCGGCGGCATCGCGGTCCACATCGCCGCCCGCATCGCGGCGCTGGCCGAGGCGGGCGAGGTCCTGGCGAGCGGCACCGCCCGCGATCTCGCCCTGGGTTCAGCCTTCGCGCTCGAGAGCCGCGGCGAGCTGCGCCTGAAGGGAGTGCAGGACCCCTGGCGCGTCTACTCCCTTCCGAACGTGGCCTGAACCGCAACCTGCGGCGCCGGCACGGTTTTGCTCTACCGTTCCCGCAGGCATCCGACGGGAGGACGACATGGGGAAGGCCGTGAGCAGGGCCGCCAGGACCAGCTTCGCTGTGACCGCCGCAATGGCCGCCCTGCTGGCGGTGCCGGCGTTCGCCGCCGCGGCGCCGCCGCGCCCCTCGGCGCACGGCGTCTCGGACAGCCGCAGTGCGGCCTCGCAGCCGCACTGGGCGTGCGCCCACGGCCTCTGCGACGCGATCGTCGATCCCCGTCCGTCCACTGCTGCGGGCCTGCAATCGGCCGTGTTCAACAAAAAGAAACCGGAAGGCGGCGGAGAAGAAGGCGGCATCGACCCCGAAGAACTCCGCCAGGCGTACGCGATCCCGACCACCGGCGGCGCCGGCCAGACGGTCGCGGTGATCGAGGGGTTCTCCTACAAAGCGGCCGAGAAAGACCTCGCCAAATACCGCACCCGGTACGGGATCCCGGCGTGCACCACGGCAAGCGGCTGCCTGACGATCGTCAACTCCGAAGGTGCGGCCCCTGCCAACCACGGCTTCACCGAATGGGAACCGGAGGTCGCGCTGGACCTGGACATGGTCTCCGCAGCGTGCCCGGAATGCCACATCATGCTCGTCAGCGCCGAAGAAGAATCGTGGAAGGCGCTCGGCGCCGCGGTGAACTACGCGGCCGCGCACGGCGCCACTGAGATCTCCAACAGCTACGGGCTGGCGGAAGAAACGTGCGGCGGCGAATGCGGCGAAGCCGAAGCCGACTGGAACCACCCCGGCATCTTCGTGTCCGTCTCCTCGGGCGACTACGGCTACGACAACGAATTCGTGTTCGGGGCCTCGCCCAGCTTCCCGGCTTCACTGCCGACCGTCGCGGCGGTCGGCGGCACGGCGCTCAAGAAGGGCGGCGGCGCGCGCGGTTTCAAGGAGAAGGTGTGGGGCGAACGGGGTCTCGGTCTCGGCACCGGTAGTGGATGCAGCAGCACCTGGTCGAAGCCGGCCTGGCAGAAAGACACCGGCTGCGCCGGGCGCATGACCAACGACGTCTCGGCGGTCGGCGCGTGCATCACCCCGGTGTCCGTATACGACAGCACCGAAGGCGGCTGGATCGACCTCTGCGGAACGAGCGCCGGCTCGCCGCTGGTGGCAGGGATCGAGGCGCATGCGAGCGCCGGCTCGCGGGCGCTGCCGGGCGGCGAGGCGTTCTACACCGAGGGCGTGCTGTTCGACGTCAAGGGCGGGAGCAACGGCCACTGCACGGTCAAGTACTTCTGCCACGGCGTGAAGGGATATGACGGTCCGACGGGCAACGGCAGCCCGGACGGCCCGCTGCCCTAGACATTTGTCTGTGATAACGTACGCCGCCTGATGGCGAGCGTGAAGGAGCGAGGCGGGAAGGCCGTCCCCGAGGCGGCGGCAGCGGTCGAGCCGGGAGCGGTCGGCGCGCGCGTGAAGGCTCTGCGCGAGGCCGAGGGGCTATCGCTGCGCGACCTCGCGGAGCGCTCCGGGGTCTCGGCCCCGATGCTCTCGCAGGTGGAGCGTGGAGAGACGAGCCCGACGCTGACCGTCGCAGCCCGCATCGCCACGGGGCTGCAGCTGCGCCTCTCTCAGCTGCTGCGCCTGGACGAGCAGGGCGCCGTGACGGTCGTGCGCGCCGACGGCCGGCGACGTGGCGGCAACGCCCGGAGCGGCCACCGCTACGAGGTCCTGACCGCGGCGCAGCCCGGGCAGCGCGCCGAGCTCTCCCGGCATGAGCTGGGACCGGGGGGATCGACCGGCGCCCCTGACGATCCGCCGTTCCACGAGCCGGGCAGCCGCGAGACCGCGCTCGTCGAGCAGGGCACGGTCGTGCTCGTCTGCGACGGCGCGCGCTACGAGCTGGACGAGGGCGACACGGTCACCTTCGACGCCGACCTGCCCCACCACTTCGAGAACCCGACCGCGCGCGACGCGGCCTTCCTGGCCGTGGTCTCGGCGGGCCTGAGACGGAGCTGACCAGGAGGACCACCGATGGCCAAGACCATGTACGACAAGATCTGGGAGGCGCACGAGGTCGGGGGCGAGGGCGCCGGCCTGATGTACGTGGACCTGCACCTCGTCCACGAGGTCACGAGCCCGCAGGCCTTCGACGGCTTGCGCCTCGCCGCCCGCAAGGTCCGCCGTCCGGATCGCACGCTCGCGACCGCGGACCACAACACGCCCACCGACGGGACCCCTGTCGCGGCACGGATCAAGGACGAGCTCTCACGGGTGCAGGTCGAAACGCTCGAGCGCAACTGCGAGGAGTTCGGGGTGCCGGTCTACTCGCTCGGCTCGCCGCGCCAGGGCATCGTCCACGTGATCGGGCCTGAGCTCGGCGTCACGCAGCCGGGCATGACGATCGTCTGCGGCGACTCGCACACATCGACGCACGGGGCCTTCGGGGCGCTCGCGTTCGGCATCGGGACCAGCGAGGTCGAGCACGTGCTTGCCACCCAGTGCATGGTCCAGCACAAGGCGCGCTCGATGCGGATCCTCTACACCGGCGAGCTGGGTTTCGGCGTGAGCGCCAAGGACCTGATCCTGGGCACGCTCGGGCGGCTCGGCGTCGGCGGCATGACCGGCCACGTCGTCGAGTACGCAGGGGCGCCGATCCGGGCGCTCTCGATGGAGGGCCGGATGACGGTTTGCAACATGACGATCGAGGGTGGCGGGCGCGCCGGCATGGTGGCGCCGGACGCGACGACCTTCGAGTGGTTCACCCAGGCCGAGCGGCCCGGCGCGCCGAAGGGCTCCGAGCTGGAGCGCGCGGTCGCGGCCTGGTCGCAGCTCCCGACGGAGGAGGGCGCGTTCTTCGACACCGAGATCGAGATCGACGCGGGTGCGATCTCGCCGCAGGTGAGCTGGGGCACGAACCCGGGGATGGTGCGGGCCGTGACCGAGACGGTGCCGGCGCCGGAGGACTTCGAGGCGCCCGCCGATCGCGAGGAGACCGAACGTGCCCTGCACTACATGGCGCTCGAGCCGGGTACGCCGATCCAGGAGATCGCCTTGGACCGCGTCTTCATCGGCTCGTGCACCAACTCCAGGATCGGCGACCTGCGCGCCGCTGCCGAGGTGGTCGCCGGCAAGAAGGTCGCGCCGTCGGTGAACGCGATGGTCGTGCCGGGCTCCCAGCAGGTGCGCGCGCAGGCCGAAGCCGAGGGCCTCGACAAGGTCTTCCGAGACGCCGGGTTCGACTGGCGCGTCGCGGGCTGCTCGATGTGCCTGGGCATGAACCCGGACATCCTGCAGCCCGGCGAGCGCTGCGCCTCCACCTCGAACCGCAACTTCGAGGGGCGCCAGGGCCGCGGCGGGCGCACCCACCTGGTCTCGCCGCAGATGGCGGCCGCGGCGGCGATCGAGGGACGCTTCGTGGACATCCGGGAGTGGTCGTGAGCGAGACGAGGGACGCCCACTGGCAGCGCGCCGAGCTGGCCGAGGAATTCCTCGAGCACCGCCAGCAGCTGCTGCCGCTGCTCGACGTCCAGGAAGACCTCGTGCGGCGGCTGTTCGAGCGGCACGGCCGGCCCGTCGTACGGTTCCTCGACATCGGCTCCGGTGACGGCGCGTCCTCCGCGCTCATGCGCTCGTTCGCGCCCGGCGCCGAGGCGGTCCTGGTCGACTTCTCCGAGCCGATGCTCGCTCGCGCGGGCGAGCGGCTCGGCGCGGAGGGCTGGACCGCCGTGCGGGGTGACCTCTCGACCCCGGCCTGGCGCGACGCGGTGCCGGAGGGCTCCTACGACGCCGCCGTCTCCTCGTACGCGATCCACCACCTGACGGCTGAGCGCAAGCGTGCGCTGTTCGCCGAGATCCACGACCGGCTCGCGCCCGGCGCGATGTTCGTGAACATGGACGTCGTCGAGATCGACGGCCCGCTGGCCGGGCTCTTCGACGAGCAGATCCTCGCCAACGCGGCCGCGATGCACCCCGGCTCCGACCGCGACGAGCCCTTCGACGATCACAGCGAAGACCGCCCCGATCCTGCCGCGGACCAGCTCGAGTGGCTGCGCGAGGCCGGTTTCGAGCAGGTCGAACTGAGCTTCAAATGGGCCGAGGGCGCGATCTTCAGCGCCGTCAAGCCGGGAGCGGCCAGCTGACCGGACGTCCAGTCAAGAGCGCGCCGGGACGGTGCGCGGACCCACAACCAAGGAAAACACGATGGAGAAGATCGAGACGATCACCGGCCAGGTCAGCTTCCTGGACCGCGCCAACGTCGATACCGACCAGATCATGCCCAAGCAGTTCCTCAAGCGGGTCGAGCGGACCGGCTTCGGCGAGTTCCTGTTCTACGACTGGGCCAAGGAGCCCGGCTGGGACCTGCCCGCCAACCCGATCCTCGTCGCGGGCGAGAACTTCGGCTGTGGCTCCTCGCGCGAGCACGCGCCATGGGGACTCCAGGACTACGGCTTCCAGGCGGTCGTCGCGCCGAGCTTCGCCGACATCTTCTACTCGAACTGCACGAAGATCGGGCTGCTGCCGATCGTGCTCGGAGAGGAGGACTGCCGGGCGCTGGCGCACGCCGGCCACGGGCAGATCGACCTGCGGGCGCAGGAGGTGCGTTTCGACGGGCGCGAGGTCGCCTTCGAGATCGATCACGAGATCCGCCGCAGGCTCCTCGACGGCCTCGACGACGTCGGCGTGACGCTCGGCTCGGAGCCGGAGATCGCCGGCTACGAGGGCGAGCACGACGGCGGCGCCAGCTGGCAGCGCGTGCCGACGACGGCGCTGTGAGCGGCCCGCTTCCGACCCCGCTGGACAGCGCCCGCGCCCGCTCGCTCGCGGAGGAGTGGGTGGCCGCGTGGAACGCTCACGACCTGGACGCGATCATGGCGCTCTACGCACCGGGAATCGTGTTCCAGACGCCGACGATCATCGACACGCTCGGCATCCCCGACGGCACCGTTCGCGGCTCCGAGCGCCTGCGCGAGCACTTCGCGCGCGGGCTCGAGCGGCTGCCCGATCTGCGCTTCGAGCTCGACAGCGTCTATGCCGGTGTCCACTCGCTCGCGATGACCTACCGGTGGGCCGACGGGACGCCGGTGTGCGAGCTGCACGAGTACGACGGGGATGGTCTGATCGAGCGCGTGCAGGCGCTCTATCGCGGGCTGTCGTGGTGAGCAGTGGGGGGCCGCGCCGCGACGGCGCCCGGCGGGCGCCGGCTGCCGCCAGCCGTGCCGAGCAGGACCGCGGCCGCACGGCGTAGCTCGGGTGTCTGCCTCCTGTCGCCCGGCGCCGATCTGGTGATCGCCGCGGCCTGGCCGCGCCGGCGCCCGTCCTGCTAGCGTCGCGCGCCGTGCCGCACCGCATCGTCACCCTGCCCGGCGACGGCATCGGGCCCGAGATCATGGCCCCGACGCTGGAGCTCCTGCGCGTCCTGGGCGACTTCGAGTTCGAGGAGCACGTCTTCGGCGGCGCCTCGATCGATGCTCACGGGACCGCCCTGACAGACGATGTGCTCGCGGCCTGCCGCGCCGCCGACGCGGTGCTGCTCGCCGCCGTCGGCGGGCCGAAGTGGGACACGACCGACCCTGACGCGCCGCGCCCGGAGCAGGGCCTGCTCGGCCTGCGCAAGGGGATGGGCCTGTACGCGAACCTGCGGCCGGTCAAGCCCCTGCCGGCCCTTTATGACGCCTCGCCGCTGCGGCGCGAGCGCATCGAGGGCACCGACCTGCTGGTCGTGCGCGAGCTGACGGGTGGGATCTACTTCGGCGAGAAGCAGCGCGATGCGCTGATGGCCAGCGACCTGTGCGCCTACACCGTCGAGGAGATCGAGCGGATCGCGCGCGTCGGTTTCCGCGCCGCCCGCTCGCGCGTGTCGAGCGTCGACAAGGCCAACGTGCTCGAGACGAGCCGGCTGTGGCGCGAGACCGTGATCCGGGTGCACTCGCAGGAGTTCCCGAACATCGAGCTCGAGCACGTGCTCGTGGACAACGCGGCGATGCAGCTCGTCTCATCGCCACGGCACTTCGACGTGATCCTGACCGAGAACCTGTTCGGCGACATCCTCTCCGACGAGGCGGCGATGCTCACGGGCTCGATCGGGATGCTGCCGAGCGCCTCGCTCGGAGCCGAGGGCGACCCCGGGCTGTTCGAGCCCGTGCACGGCTCGGCGCCCGACATCGCGGGTCAGGGGATCGCGAATCCGCTCGCGATGTTCCTCTCCGCAGCGCTGATGCTGAGGCATGGGCTGTCCTTGGAAAGCGAGGCGGCGGCTGTAGAATCGGCGGTGCAGCGCGCACTGGACGGGGGCCTGCGCACCGCTGATCTCGGCGGCGAAGAGGGAACGGCGCAGGCAACCCGAACAGTGCTCGACAACCTCGAATAGGAGCACGGAAAAGTGGACCCCACCGACCTCATCTGGATGAACGGAGACTTCGTCGCCTGGGAGGACGCCAAGGTCCACGTCCTGACCCACGGCCTGCACTACGGCACCGGGGTCTTCGAGGGGGTCCGCTGCTACGACACGGAGCTGGGTCCCGCTGTCTTCCGCAACGGCGAGCACGTCGATCGCCTGCTGCGCTCCGCGGAGCTCTACTACATGCCGGTGCCCTACACGGCCGAGCAGATCCGCGCCGCAACGCTCGAGCTCGTCGCGCGCAACGGCCTGCGCTCGTGCTACATCCGTCCGATCGTCTACCGCGGCTACGGCCAGATGGGGCTGAACCCGCTGGACTGCAACGTCGACGTCACGATCGCCTGCTGGGAGTGGGCGACCTACCTCGGCGAGGAGGGCAAGGCCAACGGCATCCGCGCCAAGGTGTCCTCCTGGCGGCGGATCAGCCCCGACTCGCTGATCCCGCACGCGAAGGCCTCGGGGCAGTACCTGAACAGCGTGCTCGCCAAGATCGAGTCGACGAAGGCCGGCTACCAGGAGGCGATCCTGCTCGACGATCACGGGTACGTGTGCGAGGGCACCGGCGAGAACGTCTACCTGGTGCGCGACGGCGAGATCGTGACGCCCGGGCAGAGCAACTCGATCCTCGACGGCATCACCCGCCGCTCGGTGATCCAGATCGCGCGCGACCTCGGCTACACCGTCTCGGAGCGGGATGTGGGCCGGGCCGAGCTGTACCTCGCCGACGAGGTCTTCATGACCGGCACCGCGGCCGAGCTGGTCCCCGTGGTGGAGGTCGACGATCACGCCATCGCGGGTGGCGTGCCCGGCGAGATCACCAAGGTGCTGGGCGCGGCGTTCGACGACGCGATCCACGGGCGCTCGGAGCACTACCACGAGTGGCTCGACGTCGTGCGCCCGCGCGATCTGGAGACGCCCACGGGCGAGGCCTCGCCGGGCGAGCGAATTACCGGGGCGACCGGCTAGGCGGTGACGCCGCGCGGCCGGTCGCAGATCCCGTCCGCCGCCCGTCACCCGAAAGCCTGAAAGGAACCCCGAATGAGCCCCGAGCAGAACCGCATCGAGCTGTACGACGCCACCCTGCGCGACGGCATGGGCGGCGGTGGGATGTCGCTCACCGCGGCCGAGAAGCTGCGCGTCGTGCACGCCCTCGACGAGCTCGGCGTGCACATGATCGAGGCCGGCTTCCCGGCGTCGAACCCGAAGGAGCAGGAGCTGTTCTCGCTGCTCGCGCAGGAGCGGCTGGCGAACGCCGAGATCGTCGCGTTCGGGATGACCCGTCGCCGCGAGACCGCGGCCGCCGCGGACGAGGGCCTGAAGGTGCTGGCAGGCTCCTTCGCGCCGGTCTGCACGCTCGTCGGCAAGGCTTCGGTGCTGCACGTCGAGAAGGTCGTGCGGGTCAGCCGCGAGGAGAACCTCGCGATGATCGCGGACTCGGTCTCCTTCCTCGCCGGGGAGGGCAAGCGCGTGCTGCTCGACGCCGAGCATTTCTTCGACGGCTTCGCTCTGGATCCGGGCTACGCGCTCGACTGCCTGCGCGCGGCCGCCGACGCGGGCGCCGAGCGCCTCGTCCTCTGTGACACGAACGGTGGCAGCCTGCCGCCCCAGATCCGCACCGCGCTCGCGGTCGTCCGCGAAGCGCTGCCGGGCGCGCGCCTGGGCATCCACTGTCACGACGACTCGGGTTGCGCGGTCGCCAACTCGCTGACCGCGCTGGAATCGGGCGCGACCCAGGTCCAGGGCACGGTCAACGGGATCGGCGAGCGCACCGGCAACGCCAACCTGCTCACGATCGTCGCTGACCTGCAGCTGAAGATGGGCGTCCAGGTGCTGGCGGCGGAGCAGCTCGCCCGGCTCACCGAGACCGCCCACTTCGTGGATGAGCTTCTGAACCGCACCCCCGATCCGGCTCAGCCCTACGTCGGCAAGCACGCCTTCGCGCACAAGGCCGGCCTCCACGCCGCGGGCATCCAGGCCGACGAGAGCAGCTTCGAGCACGTCGACCCGGCGCAGGTCGGCAACTCACGCGACGTGCTGGTCTCCGAGCTCTCCGGCAGGGCCACGATCGCCGAGAAGGCGGCCGAGGCCGGGATCGGGGCGGCCTCCGGCGAGTTCGCCCAGCGAGTCCTCGGGCGCGTCAAGGAGCTCGAGCACGAGGGCTTCCAGTTCGAGGCCGCCGACGGCTCGCTCGAGCTGCTGATGCGCAAGGAGGCGGGCGAGTACGAGCCGCTGTTCCGCCTCGAGTCCTGGCGGGTGCTGGTCGAGAAGCGCGCCGACGGCAAGGTCGCGACGGAGGCGACGATCAAGGTCTGGCTCGGCGGCGAGCGCTTCGTCAGGACCGCCGAGGGAAACGGCCCCGTGAACGCGCTGGACGCAGCGCTGCGCGACGCGATCGGCGAGCTGCACCCGCACCTGCGGGACATCGAGCTCGTGAACTTCAAGGTCCGGATCCTCGACGAGAGCCACGGCACCGGCGCGGTCACGCGCGTGCTGATCGACGCCTCGGACGGTCATCAGGTGTGGGGAACGATCGGCGTCTCGGAGAACCTGATCGCGGCGTCCTGGGACGCGCTGGTCGATTCGCTCGAGTACGGCATGCAACCGGGGCGCCGGCCGCAAGCCGCAGCGGGGGAGGGCGCGAGCACCGTTCCGGCCACCGGCGAGGCGCAGTGAGCGGGGAGCCGATCCCCCTCGCCAAACCGGTCTTGGGCGAGGAGGAGGAGCAGGCCGTCGTCGAGGTTCTGCGCTCGGGCCGGCTCTCGCTGGGGCCGGCGCTCGGCGAGTTCGAGCAGCGGTTCGCGGACTTCACGGGCGCGCGCCACGCGAGCGCTGTCAGCAGCGGCACCGCAGGCCTGCATCTCGCGCTGCGCGCGGTCGGCGTGCAGGACGGTGACGAGGTCGTCACGAGCCCGTTCTCGTTCGTGGCCTCGGCGAACGCCGTCGTCTTCGAGCGCGCGCGCCCGGTCTTCGCAGACATCGACCCCGTCACCCTCGACCTCGCCCCCGACGCCGCCGCAGCCGCGGTCACGAACCGCACCCGCGCGCTGCTCCCGGTCCACATCTTCGGCTACCCGGCCGACATGGAGGCCTTCGACGCGCTCGCCGCGCGCCACGGCCTCGGCATCGTCGAGGACGCCTGCGAGGCGCTCGGCGCGCGCTACGGCGATGGGAGCGAGGTCGGCTCGCGTGAGAGCCCGGCGGTGTTCGCCTTCTACGCCAACAAGCAGCTGACGACCGGGGAGGGGGGCATGGTCACGACCGGCTCCGCCGCGGTGAAGGAGCGCTTGGACTCCGAGCGCAACCAGGGCCGCGCGCCCGACATGGACTGGCTCGACCACGACAGGCTCGGCTTCAACTACCGCCTGTCTGACATCGCCTGCGCGCTCGGGATCGCACAGCTCGCGCGGCTGCGCGGGATGCTCGACGCTCGTGCGCGCGTCGCCGCCCTCTATCGCGAGGCGCTCCACGGCGTGGAGGAGCTCACCCTCCCGTGCGAGGAGCAGGGCGCTCTCCGGCGCGGCTGGTTCGTGTTCGTCGTGCAGCTGCCGCGGGGGGTGGACCGCGACGAGACGGTCCGGGCTCTGAACGCCCGGGGCATCCAGAGCAAGCCCTACCTGCCCGCGATCCACCTGATGAGCTTCTACCGCGAGCGCTTCGGCCACCGCGACGGGGAGTTCCCGGTCTGCGAGGACGTCGCGGCTCGCTCGATCGCGCTCCCGTTCTTCCCGGAGATGAGCGAGGGCCTCATCGAGCGGGTCGCGACCGAGCTGCGCGCGGTTCTCGCGGGCGCCCCGGCGTAGGATCAGCGCCCGTGTCGCGCTTCCACGAGCCCCAGGACCCCGACTTCGAGCGGCTGAACACCTCGCTCGGCTACGACCGGCGGCTGTGGCCGCACGACATCGCGCAGTCGCGCGCGCACGCGGAGATGCTCGCCGCGCGGGGGATCATCTCCGAGGTCGACCGCGACGCGCTGCTGGCGGGGCTCGACGCGGTCGAGGCCGAGCTGGCATCCGGCAGCTTCCCGTTCCAGCACGGCGACGAAGACATCCACATGGCGATCGAGCGGCGCCTGACGGAGATCGCCGGTCCGGTGGGCGGGCGCCTGCACACGGCGCGCTCGCGCAACGACCAGGTCGTCACCGACCTCGCGATGTTCACGCGCGAGGCTGCGCTGCGCTCCGAGGAAGCGAGCCGCGAGCTCATGGGCACGCTGCTGGAGCGTGCGCGCGAGCACGCGGACTGGGCGATGCCCGGCTACACGCACCTGCAGCGCGCCCAGCCGGTCTACCTCGGCCATCACCTGCTGGCGTACTTCTGGATGCTCGACCGCGACCGGCAGCGGTTCGCGTTCGCCCGCCGGCAGGCCGGCCGGCTGCCGCTGGGCTCGGGCGCGCTCGCGGGGGTCAACTTCGACACCGACCGGCAGATGCTCGCGGAGCGGCTCGGCTTCGAGACGGTCGCGCCCAACTCGATCGACGCCGTCTCAGGACGCGACTTCGCGCTCGACTACCTCGCGGCGGCGGCGACCTGCGCGACGCATCTCTCGCGGCTCGGCGCCGAGCTCGTGCTGTGGTCGAGCAGCGAGTTCGGCTTCTGCGAGCTGCCGGACGCCTGGAGCTCGGGCTCCTCGATCATGCCGCAGAAGAAGAACCCGGACGCGGCCGAGCTCCTGCGCGCGAAGGCGCCGCGCCTCGCCGGCCACCTGAGCGCGATGCACGGGGTGATCCACGCGCTGCCGCTGACCTACAACAAGGATCTGCAGGAGGACAAGGAGCACCTCTTCGACGCCGCCGACACGATCGAGCTGGTCCTGGCCGCCGCGCGCGGGATGCTCGCCGGGGCGCGCTTCGACCGGGAGCGGATGCGCGAGGCGTCCTCTGATGAGCTGATCGCGGCGACCGATGTCGCCGACCTGCTGGTGCGGCTGGGGATGCCCTTCCGCGAGGCCCACGGCGTGGTCGCCGGCCTCGTGCGGAGCGCGGTGGATTCGGGACGCGCGCTGTCGGAGCTCGACGCGGCCGAGCTGGCCGCGCAGAGCGAGCTGCTGGCCGAGCACGAGCAGGAGTTCCGCAGCGTGCTGTCCTCCGAGTCCTGGCTCGAGTCGAAGGTGTCGGAGGGCGGCACCGCGTCGGCGCGACTGGCCGAGCAGATCGAGCTGGCCGAGCGGGTTCTGGGTGGAGCCGCTACCGCCTGAGTTCTATGCCCGCCCCGTGCTCGCGGTGGCCCCCGAGCTCGTCGGCTGCACCGTCGTGCACGGCGAGACGGCGGGTGTGATCGTCGAGACCGAGGCCTACCACGAGGAAGAGCCCGCGAGCCACGCATACGTCGGGCTCACCGCCCGCACGCGGATCCTGTTCGGGCCGCCGGCGCGCGCGTACGTGTACCGCTCCTACGGCATCCATGCGCTGCTGAACGCCGTGTGCGAGCCCGAGGGGGTCGGGGCGGCGGTCCTGATCCGCGCGCTCGCGCCCACGGCCGGGCTCGAGCTGATGCGCGAGCGGCGCGGCGTGCAGGAGGAGACCGGCCTGTGCTCGGGGCCTGGCCGTTTGACGCAGGCGCTCGGGGTCGACCTGGAGCTGAACGGCAGCGCGCTGGACGGCGAGATCGCGATCCTCCCGCGCGAAGGCCCCGCGCCCGCCGTGCTCGCGAGCCCGCGGGTCGGGATCACGAAGGCGGCGGAGCTGCCGTGGCGCTTCACGGCGACAGGCAATCGCAACGTCTCGCGGCCGTGGCCCTGGCGCGCGCGGCCGACGCCGGCCGCCGGGTAGCTCGCCGTCTGCTCCCGGGCGCGCGTGTCCGGCGGGCGCGCTAGCCGCTCGGGCTGACGCCGCCCGTGGGCGAGGGAGAAGGCGTCGAAGGTTCGCTCGGAGGCGTCGCTTCGTGGGTCGGAGCTGCCGGCGCAGGCGCTTCTTTGCCCGGAGCCGAGGGGCCGTTCGAGCCTTCGCCGCCGGTCGGAGCCGGCGGGGTTTCGCTGTGGCCTGAGCTCGGCGCCGGCGTCGAGGATTTGGAGGGCGCGTGCGAGCCACCGCTCGAATGTGAGCCGCCGCCCGCCGAGGAGGCAGCTTCTTCGGAGGATCCCGTGGACACTTCGGATTCGCCTTCCGTGGCGCCCGCGCCTCCGGAGACCTTGCCTTTCGACGCGGCTTCTTCGGCGCGCGTCTTGTCGATCTGGAGCGCGGAGCTCACGAAGTCGTGCCAGATCAGCGCCGGGAAGGTGCCGCCGAGGACAGGTCCGCCGTTGAAGTCGTGTTCCATCGGGATCAGCTTGTCGGGGTAGCCGACCCACACGGCGACGGTGTACTTCGAGTCCCAGCCGACGAACCAGGCGTCGCCGTAGTTCGAGGTGGTGCCGGTCTTGCCGGCCGCGAACTGGCCGATCGCGGCGGCCTTGCCGGTCCCGTACTGGATCACGGTTTCGAGCATCGAGGTCTCCGTCTGCGCGATCGAGGCGGGCAGCACCCGCTTCACGTGCACGCGGTTGACTTCGTGGTGGGCGCCGCTGGGCAGCGTGTGGCCGCCGGCGTCCACTTCCTGGATGCCGACTGGTTCGCCGGCGAGCGCCATCGAGCCCGTCACGCGCTCGCCGCCGTGCGCGAGCGTCTCGTAGGCGTGGGCCATGTCGATCGGCGTCACGCCGACAGTGAGCCCGCCGATCGTCATCGCCGGGTTGGTCGAGAGCGGCGTCGTGATGCCCATCCGGTGAGCGAGGAGCGCGATCTTGTGGGTGCCGACTTTGAGCCCGACTTCGGCGTAGATCGAGTTGTCCGAGAACGCGGTCGCACCGGTCAGCGTGTTCGAGCCCGAGTAGGCGCCTTCGTCGTTGTGGACGACGAATTTTTCGGCGCCGTTGGTGTTCGGCACGATGAACGTCTTGACCTTGGAGCTCCAGACCGAGTCGGGCGAGATGCCGGCCTCCAGGGCGCCCGCGAGGTCGAAGGCCTTGAAGGAGGATCCGGGCTGGCGCTCGCCCTCGGTTGCGATGTTGAATGGGCTCGCGTTGTAGTCGCGCCCGCCCACCATGGCGCGAACCTCGCCCGTCGAGTTTTCGATCGCGACCAGGGAGGCGGTCGGGCCGCCCGGGTAGGCGAGGTAGTTGTTGACGGCCTGTTCGGCGGCGCGCTGCATGCCGAGGTCGAGCGTGGTGCGGATCTTCAAGCCGCCCTCGAACGCACGGGCGGCGCCGAAGCGTTCGACCACCTGCTGGCGCACCCAGCTGTCGAAGTAGCCGGTGTCCACGCCTTCCACGGTCGGCACCTCGGGCGCCTGGACCTCGTGCGGGGAGGGCAGCGACTGCTTGATGCTTTCGTCGTAGACGGCGCGGGAGAGGTAGCCCTGCTCGAGCATCTGGCGCAGCACCGTGTTGCGGCGTTCCAGCGCGGCGGCGGGATGGGTCGTCGGGTCCCAGGCGCTCGGGTTCTGGATGATCCCCGCCAGCAGCGCGGACTCCCACGGCTGGAGCTGCTGCACGCACAGTTCGTGACCCGGCATGCCGCAGCCTTCGTGGTTGACGTCGCGCCCGAAGTAGGTCTGCGCGGCCGCCTCGATCCCGTAGGCGCCGTTGCCGAAGTAGACCGTGTTCAGGTACGCGGTGACGATCTTGTCCTTCGACCACTTGTGTGCGAGCTGGTAGGCGAGCGCGGCCTCCTTGAGCTTCTCGAAGATCGTGCGATGCGACTGCGCCTGCAGGAAGTTCTTGATCAGCTGCTGCTCGATGGTGGAGGCGCCCTGGACGCTGCCTTTGTGGAGCACGTCCTGCACGAACGCGCGCGCGATCCCGCGCACGTCGATGCCGCTGTTCGTGTAGAAGCGCTTGTCCTCGATCGAGATCACCGACTCCTTGACCATCTGCGGGATCTGGCCAGGGGAGAGGATCACGCGGTTCTGCTGGCTGAGCACCCCGATCGGGTGGCCGAGGTCGTCGAGTAGCTGCGAGCTCTGCGCGTCCCTGATCTGCGCGAAGCGTTCCAGCGAGGGCAGGTCCGAGGCGACCGAGACGAACAGGCCGAACACGAACGAAACCAGCCCGAGCAGGGCGACCGCAACGAGGATCGCCGCGAGCCGCAGCCGCTTGAGGCGGGGCTTCGGGACGGCCGCGGACTCGGCAGGGATGTCGGGGGTGACGGTGGCGCTCATCGGCAGCGTCTGGCGCGGGACCCCCCTAGCGCGGCCGGAGCACCCGGACGGCGTGCACTCGACGGCGCTCGGCCGCGGTGTGCGCACGGCATCGACGGCCCCTCGCGCCGGCGAGAGTCTAGCATTGCGCCCGATGCCCCAGGACACCTCCGCGGCCGCCGAGCAAGCCGCAAGGCTCGCCGCGAACGCGGTGGACTCGCTGCCCGAGGGGGCCCTTGCGGAGAGGCTCGCCGAGGCTTCCGGGCAGGGCCGCCCGCTGCGCGTGAAGCTCGGCATCGACCCGACCGCGCCGGACATCCACCTCGGGCATGCGGTCGTGCTCGGCAAGCTCCGCGAGTTCCAGGACGCGGGACACGTCGTCGTGCTCATCATCGGCGACTACACGGCGCGGGTCGGCGATCCGTCGGGCCGCTCGACGTTGCGGCCGATGCTGAGCGCGGAGGAGATCGACGCGAACGCGGCGACCTTCCAGGAGCAGGCGATGCGGATCCTCGACGACGACCCGCGCAAGCTCGAAGTCCGCCACAACCGCGAATGGCTCGACATGCCGATGACCGACCTGCTCGCCCTGGTCCGCACGACGACGGTCGCCCAGCTCCTGGAGCGCGAGGACTTCGCAAAACGCTGGCAGGCGAACGAGCCGATCTCGCTGCTGGAGATGCTGTACCCGCTGCTGCAGGGCTACGACTCCGTCGCCGTGGACGCCGACGTCGAGCTGGGGGGGACCGACCAGAAGTTCAACCTGTTGCTGGGGCGAGACATCCAGCGCCACCACGGGCGCCCGGAGCAGGCGGTGATGACGATGCCGATCCTGGTCGGGACCGACGGGAAGCGCAAGATGTCGAAGTCGCTCGGCAACCAGATCGGGGTGACGGACCCGCCCGGTGAGATGTTCGGCAAGACGATGGCGATCCCGGACGAGGCGATGGAGGAGTACTACCGCCTGCTGCTGGTGCCGCGTCTCGGCGAGTCGGCCGGCCTGGGCTCCGAGCCGCTCGACGGCACCGCTGCGCGCGATGCCAAGCGGCGGCTCGCCCGGGAGCTGGTGAGCTGGCTGCACTCGGAAGCGGCGGCGCTCGACGCCGAACGCAACTGGGATCGGGTGTTCGCCGAGAAAGAGCTGCCGGAGGAGATCGAGGAGGCCGAGCTCCCCGCCGAGGGCACCGTGCACGTGCCGGCCCTGATCGCCGAGCAGTTCGGGATCTCGCGCTCGGAGGCCAGGCGCCTGCTGGAGCAGGGCGGTGTCTGGCTGGGCGAGCGCCGGCTCGAGGCCGGCGAAGCGGATCTCGACGTGGCCACCGCCGACGGCGAGGTGCTGCGCGTGGGCAGGCGCCGGTTCCGGCGCCTGCGCCGGGCCTGAGCCCCTCGCCGCGCGCCGGCGCGGCCGTGCAGCAGCCCGGCCGCAAGGGCGGGGCTCCAGCGAGCGGGCGCGGTTCCGCCTGCCGGTCGGCTACGCTCCTGCGAGCAGCAGACACGCTCGGGCGGCCGGGTCCGCACGAGCGGCGGTGTCCTTCGCACCGGGAGTCCTGCGCGCTATACTCCTTCGTCGGCCCTCAACCGCCTTAGGGCGCTGGGTCGGATCGGTTTCCTCAGAAGGATGACCCTTCGAGAAGGCTCGACGGTCTTTGAAAACTCAACAGCATGCGCATCTGCGGTCCGATTGGATCGTGGTGTGCGTCCAGGTTCGACCCGTCCGCGGGAGCATCTCGAATGCTCGCGTGGGACGGCAAAGAGTCAAGTAGGGAAGTACCCCGTCATGGTTCGAGGCCACGTGTATAGGTCTCGGCAGCTGACGCCTTTGCCCCGCATGGGGTATTCGGTGCCGGCACTCCATGACAGGCTTTTCGTGAAGTTCTTCACGGAGAGTTTGATCCTGGCTCAGGACGAACGCTGGCGGCGTGCTTAACACATGCAAGTGGAGCGACGAACCAGGGCTTGCCCTGGGGCAGAGCCGCGAACGGGTGAGTAACACGTGGGTTACCTGCCTCGATGACCGGGACAACCCGAGGAAACTCGGGCTAATACCGGATGTGCCCGCAAGGGGAAAGGAAGCTTCGGCCTCCGCATCGAGATGGGCCCGCGGCCCATTAGCTTGTTGGTGAGGTAACGGCTCACCAAGGCTTCGATGGGTAGCTGGTCTGAGAGGACGATCAGCCACACTGGGACTGAGACACGGCCCAGACTCCTACGGGAGGCAGCAGTGGGGAATCTTGCGCAATGCGCGAAAGCGTGACGCAGCAACGCCGCGTGGGGGAAGAAGGCTTTCGGGTTGTAAACCCCTTTCAGTTGGGACGAAGCCTCGGCGGTGAACAGCCGTTCGGGGTGACGGTACCTTCACAAGAAGCACCGGCTAACTACGTGCCAGCAGCCGCGGTAATACGTAGGGTGCAAGCGTTGTCCGGAATTATTGGGCGTAAAGAGCGTGTAGGCGGCCCGACCAGTCCGCTGTGAAAGTCCAGGGCTCAACCCTGGAATGCCGGTGGATACTGTCGGGCTAGAGTCCGGAAGGGGCGAGTGGAATTCCTGGTGTAGCGGTGAAATGCGCAGATATCAGGAGGAACACCAATGGCGAAGGCAGCTCGCTGGGACGTGACTGACGCTGAGACGCGAAAGCGTGGGGAGCAAACAGGATTAGATACCCTGGTAGTCCACGCTGTAAACGATGGCAACTAGATGTGGGGGGTGTCGACTCCCCCCGTGTCGAAGCTAACGCATTAAGTTGCCCGCCTGGGGAGTACGGCCGCAAGGCTAAAACTCAAAGGAATTGACGGGGGCCCGCACAAGCAGCGGAGCATGTGGTTTAATTCGACGCGACGCGAAGAACCTTACCTGGGCTTGACATGTGAGTGACCGGTGTGGAAACACACCTTCCCTTCGGGGCACTTTCACAGGTGGTGCATGGCTGTCGTCAGCTCGTGTCGTGAGATGTTGGGTTAAGTCCCGCAACGAGCGCAACCCCCGTCGCATGTTGCCAGCATTTAGTTGGGGACTCATGCGAGACTGCCGGTGACAAACCGGAGGAAGGTGGGGATGACGTCAAGTCCTCATGCCCCTTATGTCCAGGGCTACACACGTGCTACATTGGCGCATACAGAGGGCTGCGATACCGCGAGGTGGAGCGAATCCCTTAAAGTGCGTCTCGGTTCGGATTGCAGGCTGAAATTCGCCTGCATGAAGGCGGAGTTGCTAGTAATCGCGGATCAGCATTGCCGCGGTGAATACGTTCCCGGGCCTTGTACACACCGCCCGTCACACCACGGGAGTGAGCAACACCCGAAGCCGGTGGCCTAACCCTTTTGGGAGGGAGCCGTCGAAGGTGGGGCTCGTGACTGGGGTGAAGTCGTAACAAGGTAGCCGTAGCGGAAGCTGCGGCTGGATCACCTCCTTTCTAGGGAGCACCTGACTAGGTGCCCCGGTCCTAGCGGCCCGAGGTCCGACGCGTCGTTCGCGACGCCGGAGGCCACGGGTGACAGAGCAGACCGGGCCTAGCACGTCGACCGAACCTGGCTGGATCGCCGTCGGGCGCGCGAGCCTCCTCCTACTTGGAGGCGAGGCGCTTCGCCGGCACTAAACGACGCCAGCATGCTGTTGAGTTTTGAGAGACCGGCGTCCGCCGGTCCGCGTTGGACGCGTCATCAAGGACGCGACCGCTATGGCGTGGGTCGGCCGGCGTTACAAGCCTCTCCACGGTCCTTGAAAACTGCACAGAAGCCACATCAGCCGCCATCGATAAGCGGCGGCTGAAACGGGTATCACCGGGTTCGCTCGGGACAGGCGAGCTTCCTTCGGGGAGCGGACCAGACCGAAAGAACCTGATCACCGTCAAGATAGTAAGGGCACACGGTGGATGCCTTGGCACCTAGAGTCGAAGAAGGGCGTGAACGGCTGCGATAAGCCACGGTTAGGCGCTGAATAGCCATTGACCCGTGGATGCCCGAATGGGGAAACCCAGCGCTGGTAATGCGGCGTTATCCCCGGTTGAACACATAGACCGGGCGAGGACAAGCGGGGGAAGTGAAACATCTCAGTACCCCGAGGAAAGTAAATCAACCGAGACTCCCTGAGTAGTGGCGAGCGAAAAGGGATCAGCCCAAACCCGGCAGGTGTAAGCGGACACGCGTTGCC
Organism: uncultured Solirubrobacteraceae bacterium; assembly: GCA_963738815.1. Classification (GTDB taxonomy): domain Bacteria; phylum Actinomycetota; class Thermoleophilia; order Solirubrobacterales; family Solirubrobacteraceae; genus Palsa-744. The sequence goes on along the minus strand of CAVTXW010000009.1, from coordinate 4,191 downwards.
TGCCAGGGGTTGTAGGGCGTTTGTTCCGGGCCGTGTCCGGCCCGGCAGGAGTTACAAAATTGTGTGGTAGTCGAAGCGTGTGGAACCGCGCACCAAAGAGGGCAACCGTCCCGTAGACGAAACTGCACGATCTCCTGTCAGACGTTCCTGAGTAAGTCCGCACCCGTGAAACGCGGACTGAAACTGGGGGGACCACCCTCCAAGGCTAAGTACTCCTAGGTGACCGATAGCGGACTAGTACCGTGAGGGAAAGGTGAAAAGTACCCCGGAAGGGGAGTGAAATAGTACCTGAAACCGCGTGCCTACAAGCGGTGGGAGCAGACTTGTTCTGTGACCGCGTGCTTTTTGCATAACGAGCCGGCGAGTTACTCGTCTGCGGCAAGGTTAAGCGATGAGCGGAGCCGTAGCGAAAGCGAGTCCTAACAGGGCGACATAGTCGTAGGCGGTATACCCGAAACTGAGCGAGCTACCCATGGGCAGGCTGAAGCGGGGGTAAGACCTCGTGGAGGGCCGAACCGACCTAGGTTGAAAACTGGGCGGATGACCTGTGGGTCGGAGTGAAAGGCTAATCAAGCTCAGTGATATCTGGTTCTCTCCGAAATATATTTAGGTATAGCCTCGGATAAATTGCGTGTTGGCCGTAGAGCACTGTTTGGATTAGGGGCCCTACCAGGTTACCGACTTCAGGCAAACTCCGAAGACCAATCACGTTTACTCCGGGAGTCAGTTGCTGGGGGATAAACTTCAGCGTCAAAAGGGAAACAGCCCAGACCGCCAGCTAAGGTCCCTAAGTACTAGCTAAGTGGGAAACGATGTTCGAGTGCATAGACAACCAGGAGGTTGGCTTAGAGGCAGCCATCCTTGAAAGAGTGCGTAACAGCTCACTGGTCAAGTGTTCGAGCGCGGACAATATAACGGGGCTCAAGCTAGTCACCGAAGCTGCGGGTGTGTGAGGCCTTCGGGCCGATCACGCGGTAGGAGAGCGTTCCCATGCCAGTAAAGCGGCGGCGTAAGCCAGCCGTGGAGGCATGGGAAGTGAGAATGCCGGCATAAGTAACGAAAGAGGGGTGAGAATCCCCTCCGCCGATTGCCCAAGGATTCCTGAGTAAAGTTCGTCTGCTCAGGGTTAGTCGGGACCTAAGGCGAGGCCGAAAGGCGTAGTCGATGGCCAACAGGTTGATATTCCTGTACCACGTCGCTTCCGTTTGACCGATGGGGGGACGAGGAAGGCTAAGGGAACCCAGGCGATGGTTGCCCTGGGGTAAGCATGTAGGGGTGGTCCTTGTCAAATGCGGGACCGCATAACCTGAGGTGCGATGCCAGCTGGCTCTAAGCCGGCGAGTCCCCGACGCCATACCTCCGAGAAAATCCTCTAGGGAGGAAGCGCGTGCCCGTACCAAAACCGACACAGGTGGGCAAGTAGAGAATACTAAGGTGATCGAGATAACCCTCGTTAAGGAACTCGGCAAAATCGCCCCGTAACTTCGGGATAAGGGGCGCCCTAGTAAGGTGAAGCGCTTCGCGCGTGGAGCCTGAGAGGGCCGCAGTGAATAGGCTGAAGCGACTGTTTACCAAAAACACAGGTCTCTGCTAAGTCGAAAGACGACGTATAGGGGCTGACGCCTGCCCGGTGCCGGAAGGTTACGTGGAGTTGTTAGGGCTTGACCCGAAGCAGCGAAGCTAAGCCCCGGTAAACGGCGGCCGTAACTATAACGGTCCTAAGGTGAATCCCGCCCTCCGCATGGGTAACCATGCGGTGAGCATTTGGCTATATGCTGGAAAGCCTGAGAATCCCACACTACGAGTTCCGTCCCATGTGGGCGGTACCGTGACAATGTGTTGGGTGCAGGACAATCAGCAGGAAAGACTGATTCAGCTCGGCTGGGTCACTGGCTTTGTACGACGGAGAGGGTTGCTTCTCCATCGGATTCGCCGGCAGCAATGTCGGCGAGGGTCGCAGAGGCTACAAAGCTGGGTACCAAGTCTCGCATCGGTTCGTTGTGACGCAGAGTGTCAGTAGCCGGCCGGCACTGGAGGAGCTCAAGAGCTTCTTCGGCGTGGGCCGCGTATACGTCAACGAGCGCCACGACAACCACCGCGCGCACTTGGGCCAGTTCATCGTGAACCGCAGGGACGACCTTCGAAGAACGATAATCCCGTTCTTCGAAGCGAACCCGCTGCGGACGGCGAAGCAGCGTGACTTTGAGAAGTTTGCGCGCTGCATGCAGTTGATATCGGGCGGTCGACATCTTGAGCGATCGACGGTCTGCATTGAGATTGCTGAGATCGTCGAGACGATGAATCGGCAGGAGCGCCTAAGCATGAGTTGATCAGAATCCTCAGAGGCCATACGCCAAACGCGTCCAGGACACTGGGATCATGAGATGGTCCGCATCTGCATGGCGACATGCAGAGATCGGCATGCGTGCACAGGACCGCGCCGTCCGACCCGCGAAGCTGCGAGGCAAGGTCCTAAGGTAGCGAAATTCCTTGTCGGGTAAGTTCCGACCTGCACGAATGGCGTAACGACTTCAGCGCTGTCTCAACGAGGAGCTCGGTGAAATTGCAGTCTCGGTGAAGATGCCGAGTACCCGCGGCTAGACGGAAAGACCCCGTGAACCTTTACTACAACTTGGTATTGGGATTCGGTGCATTTCGCTCAGGATAGGTGGGAGGCTTTGAAGCGCCGGTTGCGGCCGGCGTGGAGCCAACCTTGAGATACCACCCTTGATGTATTGGATTTCTAACAGCGCGCCGTGAATCCGGGCGCTGGACAGTTCCAGGCGGGTAGTTTGACTGGGGCGGTCGCCTCCCAAAATGTAACGGAGGCGCACAAAGGTTCCCTCATCACGGTTGGAAATCGTGTGTAGAGCGCAAAGGTAGCAAGGGAGCTTGACTGCGAGACTGACAAGTCGAGCAGGTGCGAAAGCAGGTCTTAGTGATCCGGCGGTAGCAAGTGGAAGTGCCGTCGCTCAACGGATAAAAGGTACTCCGGGGATAACAGGCTTATCGGGCCCAAGAGTCCACATCGACGGCCCGGTTTGGCACCTCGATGTCGGCTCGTCGCATCCTGGGGGTGGAGTAGCTCCCAAGGGTTGGGCTGTTCGCCCATTAAAGCGGTACGCGAGCTGGGTTCAGAACGTCGTGAGACAGTTCGGTCCCTATCTGCCGTGGGCGTTGGAGAGTTGAGAGGATTTGTCCCTAGTACGAGAGGACCGGGATGAACGCACCTCTGGTGTATCTGTTGTCCTGCCAAGGGCATAGCAGGCTAGCTACGTGTGGATCGGATAACCGCTGAAAGCATCTAAGCGGGAAGCCGGCCTCAAGATGAGCTCTCCCATCCCCTTGAGGGAGTAAGACCCCTGGTAGACCACCAGGTTGATAGGCCGGATCTGGAAGGGCGGTAACGCCTGAAGGAGACCGGTACTAATGGGTCGAGGGCTTGACGGATTTTTTGTTTCGCGCCCATGCAGGGCGTTAGTGATACCCGGTGGCTTCAGTGCAGTTTTCAAGGACCGTGGCGGGGCCTTGGTCTCTCACCGTTTTCCGGTGGCTTTAGCGAGGGGGAAACACCTCTTCCCATTCCGAACAGAGCAGTTAAGCCCCTCAGCGCCGATGGTACTTGGCTTGAAAGGGCCTGGGAGAGTAGGACGCCGCCGGTTTATTCAGCGCGATCGGGCCGCCTCAGGGCGGCCCGTAGCCGTTAACGCCCGGAGCGCGCGACGTGCTCCTACGCCCCGAGCGAGACGCTCCCGTCGTCAGCGACCGTCCAGTGAGGGTTGTGCGCGACCTCCCACGGATGGCCGTCGGGGTCGACGAACAGGCCGGAGTACCCGCCCCAGAAGGTCTCGCCCGGCTCGCGTCCGATCCGAGCGCCGGCGGCCCGCGCCTGCTCGATCACATCGTCCACTTCCTCGCGGTCACGGGCGTTGTACGCGAGCGTCACGCCGCCCCAGCCACCGCTGTCGACCACGGCGCTGTCCTCGGTCAGCTGCTCGCGGCCCCACAGGGCGAAGACCATGCAGCCCGTCTGGAAGAAGACGACGTCGTCCGCCGGCGCCGCACCTGACTGCCAGCCGAGCGCCTCGTAGAAGGCGCGCGAACGGGCTAGATCTTCGACGCCGAGAGTGATGAGGCTGACGCGCTGCTCCATCGCGCTAGCTCCGTGAAGGGCTGAGGCCGCAGGCTACC
>CAVTXW010000008.1:0-468796 GCA_963738815.1 uncultured Solirubrobacteraceae bacterium | reverse complement strand
GGACGGGCGGTGGCCAGCGGTGACCATTCCGCTATGGGCGTGGGGCGCGTTCCTGGCCTTCGTGGTCGCGATGCTGGCCCTGGACCTGTTCGTATTGCATCGGCGCGCGCACGAGGTATCGCTGCGCGAGGCCGCCGCCTGGAGCGCCGTCTGGATCGTTGTCGGACTGGGCTTCGGCGGGCTGGTGTGGGCCTGGGCGGGCATCGGGGGCGCCCAGGCCTACCTGGCCGGCTACCTGATCGAGAAGAGCCTCTCGGTCGACAACATCTTCCTGTTCGCCGCCATCTTCTCCGCGCTGGCGATCCCGGCGCGCTACCAGCACCGCGTGCTCATGTTCGGCATCATCGGCGCGCTGATCATGCGAGCCGGGTTCATCGCCGCGGGCATCGGCCTGCTGGACGCTATCCATCCGGTGATCTACGTCTTCGGCGCGATCCTGCTCGTGGCCGCGGCCAGCATGCTCCGCGGCGACAGCCATGCCGCGCCACGGGAACCGCGCGTGCTGCGCGTCCTGCGGCGGGTGCTGCCGGTCGGTGACCGGCTGCACGGCCAGCGGTTCCTGGTCAGGGACGGCGGCCGCCTGATCGCCACCCCGCTCCTGGTGGCGCTCGTGGTGGTCGAGACCGCCGACGTGATCTTCGCCGTCGATTCCATCCCGGCGGTGCTCGCCGTCACCACCGACCCGTTCATCGTCTACACGTCCAACGTGTTCGCGCTGCTCGGCATGCGCGCGCTGTACTTCCTGCTGGCCGGGGCGGCGGACCGGATCCGCTACCTGCGGCCGGGCCTGGCGGTGATCCTCGCGGCCGTCGCGGCCAAGCTGCTGCTCGCCGACGTGTGGGAGCTGCCCGCCTGGTCCGCGCCCGCGTTCATCGCCGTGGTGCTTTCCGTCGTCGCCTTCGCTTCCGTCCGCGCCAACCGCAGCCAGGCCCGCAGTCAGCGCCATAACCAGCGCAACAGCCAGCGGAACAGCCAGGTCAGCGGGCGTCGTGCGGCGGCAGCGTCCGCTCCTCGTGATCGAGTTCCCGCTCCAGCACCCGAAGGCTCGAATCGGGCAGATGCCCAGCGTCGCGCCAGCGCAGCAGCTCCTCCCGCTGCGCGTCGATGACCTCGCGGCGGGCCCGCAGCGCGGCGTCGTGATCCGCCGCCAGGCACTCCGGCTCGCCGTCGTGCCCGGCCTCATGCTCGAGGCTCGCCCGCAGCGCGGCCAGCCCCGCGCCGGACAGCTCACCGTCGGAGGCGAGCTCGTCGAGCCTGGCCAGTCCCGCCCGGACCGCCGCGTGCCGCGCCTCCCAGCGCAGCGCCGCCTCATCGTTGCGATCGGCCCGCACGCCCAGCAATCGGGCAACCAGCACGAACGTCAGCCCCTGCCCGAGCAGCGTCACCACCACGACCAGGAACGTGCAGAACAGCAGCAGGTCACGCCCGGGGAACGGATGCCCGTCAGAGGTGGTCAGCGGCACCGTGAAGATCGCCGCCAGGCTGATCACGCCCCGGGTGCCAGCCCAGCTCAGCACGCCTATCTCCCGGCCGCCCAGCCGCCGTCCCGCCATCAGAAGCAGCCACAGCGGGCGCAGCACCAGGACCACGCCAAGGCTGATGGCCACGGCCGCACCGACCGTGCCTGGCGAGTACTCCCGCAGGCCGCGGACCACGGGCAGGATCTGCTGCCCGATCAGCAGGAAAACGAACCCCTGCAGCAAGAAGTCCGCCAGCCGCCAGACGGCGCTCACCTGCAAGCGGCTGGCGCCCGAGGTGAAGCGCGGCGTGTCGTGCCCGATCATCAGCCCGGCGACCGCGACGGCCAGCACCCCGGACACGTGCGCCGCCTCCCCTAGCAGGTACGCGGCGAACGGCGTGGCCAGCGACAGCGCATTGACCAGCAAGGGATCATGAATGGCCCGCCGCAGCAGCCGCATGGCGAGCGCGACCACGACCCCGGAGAGCAGGCCGCCGGCCGCGGCGGCGAGAAAATGCAGCACCGCGCCGCCGAACGAGAACCCGCCGCTCATCACCGCTGTGACCGCCACCGTGAGCAAGGTGAGGGCGGTGGCGTCGTTCAGCAGGCCCTCGCCCTCGATGATCGTGACGAGGCGGGCCGGCAGCCGCGCCCCCGTACCGACCGCGAGCGCGGCCACGGGATCCGTGGGCGCGATCGCCGCGCCGAGCGCCACGCCGGCGGCCATGCCCACCTCCGGCACGAACAGGCCCAGGGCGACCCCGGTGATCACCCCGGTGGCCAGCACGAGCCCGATGGACAGGCTGATCACCGTCCGCAGGTTCTTCCTGATCGCCGTCAGGGACGAGTTGAGCGCGGCGCTGTAGATCAGCGGCGGTATCACGAACGTGAGGATCGCGTGCGGATCCAGCGTGAGGTTCGGGCCGGGCAGCACCGCGTACAGCAGGCCGGCCATGGTCAGCAGCGCCGCGGCCGGCAGCCCGGTCCTCTTCGCTACGAGTTGCAGCACGACGATGACGGCGACGGCCAGCAGGACAAACGCGAGCAGTTCAAGCAAGGGGTGCCTCCCCGCGACGCCCGGACGGTCGTGTCCGAGGATGCCCGGCTCGCGTGCAGTCACGGAGCAGCCGCGATGGAACTCAGATGGAGCCGCCCCCGAAGGCGGCGGGTTGCGCGCCAGCCGAACCGTGGAACACAATGGCCACCTGGCGATGAGGCTCGCCATAAGCTGCGCTGGCCTGAACGGGTGGCTGGGCGAACGCGCCTGGCTCGCGGCCCGGGCGGAAGCCGCGCGGCGCCCCGGATTCGACCTGAAACGCTGGCACACGGCCGCGCTCAGCCTCGGCCCGATCGGCCTGGACAGTCTCGCTGCCCAGCTGCGCGCTATCCCTGCCTAAAGCACGGTGACATCCACCCGGCGGCGGTCCGGCTTGAACGGCAGCGCGGTGACGGTGGCGCGGATCTCGCGCTGCGGCGTGCCCGGCCGGCCCCAGATGACCGTCACCGCGGTCCCGGGGGCAGCGTGGGCGCGATCGATGACGCACAGGGAGATCATCGCCCGCAGCGTGGGGCTGATGGTTCGGCCCGTCGACACGCCCACCGGTGTGCCGCCGCTGAGGACCTGATCGAAGCTCGGCCCGGCTAGCCTGGGCATGTCCATCTGGTCGGGCAGCTCGCCGTCACGAAGCATCGAGGTGAGGACGCCGGTGACTTCGGCGGCGTTCCAGGTCAGGCCTGCGAGGGTCCGGGCCGGCCGCTGGCGGCGGCGTCGGCGGCGAGGGCGTCGCGGCCGAAGAAGTCATGGCCCGGCAGGGTGCGCGGCCCCCAGCCCAGCTCGCCTGGCTTGCGGAAGTAGTCGGTGAACCCGCCGGCCGGGACGAAGCTGCCGCCGATCGAGCCGCGCTTGAACTGGCGGGGGGCGCCGGGGGTGATGGCGGCCGCGGGCAGGTAGTCCAGGCCGTTGGTCGCGATGCCCGCCTCGATGTGCTGTACCGGCTGGGAGCGGAAGCCGAGCAGGTGCATGCCGAACTCCTGGCCCGCCGCCGCGACCGCCAGCCAGGCCTGGCCGGCGTCGTCCGCCGGGCCGTGCAGCTCATAGCCCAGCTCGCCGGAGATCCCGGTGCGCAGCACCCGCACGGGCACGCCGCCCAGCGATGCGGGGCGGCTGCGGTTGAAGCCGAGGTCGCGCAGCGACTCGCCGATGGCCTTCTCCAGGATGAACAGGGACTGCGGCGTCGCCGCCAGCACGGCCGGCGGCGCGACCAGGCGCCGGGATGCCACGTTGACCATCAGTCCTCCCGGGATTTGCCCGCATGCTGGTCGAGGTGATCTTTCAGCGCGCCGAGCTGGCCGTCCCAGTCACGCGCCAGCGCGGCCAGGAACTGCTGCGCCACCCGCATCGGTGCCGAGCTCAGCCGGTACCGCACCCGGCGCCGCTCCCCTGGTTCGGCCGTCACCAGGCCCGCCTCGGCCAGCAGCGCCAGGTGCTTGGCGACCGCCTGACGGGTGATCGGCAGCTGGCCGGCCAGGTCGGTGGCGGTGGCCGGGCCCCCCGAGGCCAGCGCGGCCAGGATGGCGCGCCGGCTCGGGTCGGCCAGGGCGACGAAGACCTGTTCGGCGATGGCCTCGATGTCAGGCTGCGGCATTGAGGTAGTCGACAAGCTCGCCGAGCTCACTCGCCCACCCCTGGGTGTTGCCGTCGTACGCCGTGCGGTAGGCGTCCTCGGGAAGCTGCGCGAAGCCGGACTCGACCACGGTCAGCCGCGTGCCGGCGCCGGTCGGCTCCAGTGTGAACTCGACGTAGGTGCGGCGCGGGTCGTCCTCGGACAGCCCGAAGATGTGCCAGGTGAAGCCGAACACCGTCGGCTCCTCCACCCGTTCCACTCGCATGTCGGCGGTGTAGCCGCCGTCCCACCTCATGCTGGCCGAGCCGCCAGGGCGCAGGTCGATCTTCGCGTCCTTGCCGAACCAGGCGCTCAGCCCTTCGGCGGTAGTGAGCGCCGCCCATACCTTGGCCGGCGGGTGAGCGATCTCGACGGTTCGCTCGATGCGATCAGGAAACGCCACGATTCCCTCCACGATGTAGCAACTGTTTGGTTGCGATATTATAGCAACCAACAGGTTGCGTCAACTGTCCCCGGGGCTGCGTGGCCCCGGCGATCGCCGTCAGGGGAGAATCATCCTGTGACCTGCGTTCTTAGTCAGAAGTTGGCAATTTGAGGACGGTTGACATGACTGAATCCGGCAGCACCGCACTCCGTCCACTCCAGGAGCAGATCGAGCAGGCGAATGCGAGCGGGCGCACGCCCGTCGTGTTCATCCACGGGCCCTGGCTGCTGGCCAGCAGCTGGGATCGCTGGGCCGAGCACTTCGCCCAGGCCGGCTACGCGCCGGTCAGCCCGGGCTGGCCTGATGACCCGGACACGGTCGAAGAGGCCATCGCCGACCCCGAGGCCTTCGCCGACAAGACCATCGGCCAGGTGGCCGATCACTACTCCAGCGTCATCGGCCAGCTCAGCAGCAAGCCGGCCATCATCGGCCACTCGTTCGGCGGCCTGCTCGTCGAGATCATCGCCGGCCGCGGCCTCGCGGCGGTGTCGGTGGCCATCGACGCCGCCCCGTTCCGCGGCATCCCGCAGCTACCGCTGTCCTCGCTGCGCGCGGCCTCGCCCGTACTCGGCAACCCGGCCAACAGCCACCGCGCGGTCCCGCTGACCTACGAGCAGTTCCGCTACTCGTTCGCCAACGCCGTCGACGAGGACCAGGCCAGTCGCCTGTTCGACACGTTCGCCGTCCCGGCGCCCGGCGCCCCGCTCTGGGCAGGCCGCCACGGCGAACTTCAACCCGCGCACCGAGGACAAGGTCGACACGCGCAATCCCGACCGGGGACCGATGCTGATCGTGTCCGGCGAGAAGGACCAGACCGTCCCGCCCACCTTGTCCCGTGCCGCCTACACGCGCCAGCGGAAGAACCCCGGCGTCACCGAGTTCACCGAGATCCCGGGCCGCGGGCACGCGCTGACCATCGACGACGGGTGGCAAGAGGTCGCGGACACGGCCCTGACCTTCATCCGCCGGTTCGCTTAACGCGTTCCTGCCCGGTCGTCGCCGGGCGGGGCGCCGTCACGGTTCAGCGGCAGGTCCATCCGCCGTCCACGTACAGGGTCTGCCCGGTCACGTAACTAGAGGCGTCGGAGGCCAGGAACAGCAGCGGCCCGTCAAGTTCCTCAAGCCGGGGCGGGCGGCCCAGCGGCGCGTTGGCGGATATCCAGGCGACCTGGTCGGGATCCTCCAGCCAGCCGGTGGTCGCGGTGGGGAAGAACGACGGCGCGAGGGCGTTAACCCGGACTCCGCGGCCGCCCCACTGGTAGGCAAGCTCCCTGGTCAGCGCCACGACGCCGGCCTTGGTCGCGCCGTACCCGGCCAGTCCGTACCGGTCAAGGCTCACGGTGGCCGACGGGGACGCGATGTTCACGATCACCCCGCTCCGCCGGGCCAGCATGTGCCGGCCGACGAGCTGGGCAAGCGCGAACACAGCGGTCAGGTTCGTGTCGATCAGGTCCCGCAGGTGCTCCGGGCTCTCCTCCTCGGCCGGGCCGGAGTACGCGACGCCGGCGTTGTTGACCAGGATGTCGATCTGGCCGAAACGGTCGGTCGCGGCCCGCACAAGAGCCTCGCGGTCGGCAGGGCTGCGCACGTCGCAGCCCACCGGCAGGCCGTCCCGGAGCCTTGCGGCCAGTTCGAGGTCCGCCTGATGCCGGCGGGAGGCGAGGACGACGCGGGCGCCCGCGCCGTCCAGCACCTCCGCGAACCGCCGGCCAAGCCCGGAGGACGTGCCGGTTACGATCGCGACCTTGCCATCGAGCGCGGTCACGGGACCAGCCGGTAGAACCGCCACGCCGGGTGCTCGATCGGCAGGATCACGGCCTCGGCGTAACCTGCCCGGCGGGCGAGGTCGCGCATGGCCGCGGGCCGGATGAGGGTGCCCACCGGCTCCGGGTCCTGGCCGACCCGGCCCTGCGGGAGGCACCAGATCGTGCTGGCCGCGGCGAAGAACCGCTCGATCTCGTCACCAGGCGCGGTGAAGGTCTCGGCTGCCCGTTCGTCCACGACCAGGACGGTACCGCCCGGCCGCAGCGCGGCGCGAGCGTGCCGCAGCGCCTCGACCGGCCGCGGGAAGTCATGGACGCACTCGACGAAGAGCACCAGGTCGTAGCGCGGCGACCAGTCAGCCGATTCGTCCGCCAGGTCGGCCACCTCCAGGTTCACCCGGTCGGCCACGCCGTGGTCGGCCGCGTGCTGCCGGCCGATCGCGATGGACGCCTCGTCGTTATCCCGGCCGTCCACCCGCACGTGCGGGAACGCCTTGGCCAGCTCGATTGCCGCCCAGCCCGTCCCGCAGCCCAAGTCAGCAACCCGCGCGGGACGATCCTCGTCTCGCAGTCGGGCCAGCACGTCAGGAAGCTGCGGCAGCCAGTCGGCCACCAGTGAGTTCACGAAGGCTGGCCGGTTGAGCGCCGACTGCGCACTGACCCCGTCCGGCCCGTAGGCGGCATACGGCACGCCCGCGCCGGTCCGGTAGGCGTCGGCCAGCAGCGGCAGCACCCGGCCGGCCGCCGCGACCACGTCGGCCAGGCCGCCGAGGTAGGCCGGCGAGGTCTCGTCCACGAGCACCTCGTAGGTGCCCGCGGCCAGCGCGAACTCGGCCGACGCCGGGTCCGGTCCGGCCGCGGTGAGCAGGCCGGCGACCGCCTGCGCCGTCAGCCACTCGCGCACGTACCGTTCGTCGCAGCCGGTTCGTTCGGCCAGCGCCGCGGAAGTCGCCGGCGAAGCAGCGAGGGACCGATAGAACCCCAAGTGAATTCCCAGGTAGGCGGTGCACAGCTCGGCTGCTCCCACCCCCGTGCTGAAGATCCGGCCCGCCAGCGCCTCGACCGCGCTGGGCGCGACGTTTGTCGTTGTCATCCCGATCACCCCTCTTCCTCGTCGCGGGATACGGCATGGAGGCGTCAGTTCCCGGCTGGCATTGTCAGGTCTGCCATCTGACGGTTTCCTCGGGCTGGTAGCTGCACAGCCGTCCGGTGCGGACCGCGTTGCGCAGGTGCCTGGCGAGGGCGTCGTCCTGCTCGGCGACGGCGCTGATCGCGGCCCGGATGCGCATCGTTACCGCCTTGCGGGCGCGCTCAACCGGATCGCCGGCGAACCTGGCGCGGCCGCCCAGGCCGAGCGCGCCCGCGAGCTCGGTGGCAAGCATTGACCGCTCGGCTCGCAGCCGTTCAAGCCGACCGAGGTCGGCGTTCCTCTCTGCCTCGGCCAGCTCGTCTTCCAGGTCGGCAAGGCGCTGCTGGTAGGCACGGCGGGCGGTGGCGTCGAGAACCGGGCCGAGACTCCCGCCGACCGTCGCGGCTGGCGGGCCGCCTGCGGCCTCAACCAGCTCAAGCGCGGGCACCGGCTGCCCCGGATGCGCGAGCAGGACGGCCAGATCGCGGATGCCCTTGGAGTCCGGCAAGGTGCTGCTGCGGCCGCGCCACTCCATCAGCCAGACCTGCCCGCTGCGCTGCAGCCGGCCAGCCGCTTCGGCAGCGCCGGCTGACTGAGCCTCCGGCCGCGGGGCCTCCAGGGCGTCCAGACGGGCGACCAGTGCGGGGGTGCCCGCCTGCTCGTACCGGCCGCGCGCCACCGCCAGGTACCGGTGCGCCTCATCGGGCCGTCCCAGGTAAGCGGCCAGCTTGCCGACCTGCTCGGCAACCGTTCCGAACACGGCGCCGCCAATCCCGTCCACCGCCCACAGCTTTTCGTAGGGGACAAGCTCGGCCGCCAGCAGGGCCGCGGCTGCCCGGTCATCCAGGCTGATCGCGATGTCGGCCATCGCCCAGTGGCACTCCAGCCACTCGGCGTCCTTGGGCCTGCCCCGCGCCGGACCGGCCAGCAGGTGACGAAGCACCGCCCGCGCCTGGCCGGCGTCCCCTGCCGCGAGCAGGAACCGGGCCGGCGCCGCGTAGTACATGGCCGGCAGGTCAGGGCCGGCCCCGGCCATCAGCGTTTTCACGTCGCCGGCGTACTCGGCGGCGGTGCCGCGGTCGAGGTGAGCCTGCATGCGCGCGGTGAACGCCATGAGCTGTGCGTTGAGGCTGTGCGCCCGGAGGCCGATGGCCTCCGCGGCGGCCGCGTGCTCCAGCGCGCTGTCCGGGTCACCATCAAGCAGCGCGCGCATGGCGCGCCAGATCTCCGGCAGCCAGCCGTACCGCGGGATCCCCAGGCGGCGGGCCAGCCGCTCGTACGCGACCGCCTGCTGCTCCGCCGCAGACAGGTCGCCCTGCTCGAGGAGCGCCACCAGCAGCAGCCGGCGGGCGAGCAGCACAGTGGCCTGCCGCTGCAGGCTCGCATCCGGCGGGTCACTGGCGAGGTTGAGCATCCTGGTCGCGGCCTCGGTCCGCTCGTGCACGTAGTCCGGACCCGCGATCGCGTCGCAGTAGGCGGCCAGCACGGCCGACTCGATCTGCCGGTCTCCGGCGGCGCGGGCCAGCCGGACCGCGTCCTGCGCCAGCGCCACCCGCTCCGCCTGTGACGCGGAGCCTGCCAGCGCCAGCGACAGCCGGCCGCGCACCGCGGCCCGCAGCGCGGTCTCCTCCGGAGCGAGCGCCGCATCGGCGCTCCGCAGCAAGTCCGCCTGCTCTTCGTCTTGCAGCGGGACCTCGAAGCCAGCCAGCCCGCCGCCGAGGGCGAGCGCGGCCCTGGCCAGGTCGCCGGCCCGTCCGCCGGACGCCGCCTCGCGGGCGGCGCCGAGCAGCACTTCCCTGGCCGCGGCGACGTCGCCGCATAGCTGCAGTGCTTCGCCGTACTCGACCGACACCGCGGTCGCCTCGGCCGGGCGGCTGGCAAGCGCGCGGGCATAGCTGCGCCGCAGCGGCCTCGAAGCCGAAGCCGGCGACCGCGTCCCGTGCCGCTCGCAGCGACCAGTCGGCAGCCTTCTCGCGGGCCGAAGGCCCAGCCGCGCGGGACCAGTGGTAGGCGAGCCTGGCGGCCGCGGTAGACGGGCTGACTCGCTGCTCCAGCATCTCGCCGGCCGCCGCGTGCAACTCGCCGCGCTGTGCACTGGACAGGCCATGATCGAGCACCTCGCGGATGAGCGCGTGCCGGAACCGGTACCGCCAGGGGCCGGCCGGGTCGACGTCAAGCACCCGTCCCGCCGCAGCCTCATCGAGCAGCCGGGCAGCAGCTTCCTCGCTGACGCCGCTCATCCCGCACAGCAGGTCGTCCTCGATCGTCTCCGCTGCCGTCTCAGCGACGATCGCGGCCACGGTCAGCAGCGACACGCACGGCTGGCTGAGCCTGGCCAGCCGTCGCTGCAGCACCTCCTGGACGCCCGGTGGCACCATCAGCGTCGCCGCGGGTCCCCGCGCTGCGGCCAGCCGGGCCACCTCCTGCACGAAAGAACGGGTTGCCGCCGGTCCGGGCCCGCAGGATCGCCGCATCCTGCCCGGCCAGGCCGGGTCCGGCAACACTGCTCATGAGGGCGGCGACCGTGGCCTCATCGAGCGGCGGCAGCAGCACCCGCCGCACGCTGGCCGGGAGCCCCGCGAGCCGGTCACGGACCTGCTGCGTGGCCTCGTCGTGCTCCTCCCGGCAGGTGAGCACCAGCATCAGCGGCAGCGCGGCGGCCGCCTCGGCCGCTCCCCTGGCGACCAGCACCGACACAAGATCGGACCAGTGCAGGTCCTCGAGCACGATGAGCAGCGGCTGGCGCGCGGCGGCGACGGCGATTGCCTCGACGATCGCGGCAGCCATGACCTCCCGGCCTGCGGGACCCGCGGTCGCGCGGTCCTCCCGCCACGGCAACTCCAGGCCGATAGCGGTCAGCGACCGGCGCCAGGGCCACAGTGGCGGCATTCCCGCCGCCGAGCACGCGCTCCTGGCGACCCGCACCCCGGCCTGCTCAGCCTGACTGACGAGCCAGTCGGCAAGCACGGACTTGCCCATCCCGGCCTCACCGAGCACCAGCACCGCCCCGCCGTGCCCAGTCGCCGCGCGCGCCAGCGCCGCGGCCAGCTCGGCCTGCTCACGGTCGCGGCCGACGATCGCCGGGAGGACATCACCTGGCAGGTACATGTGCACATGCAACCACACGCCCGGCAAGCGGGAAACGGACGAACGGGTCAGCTCGTTCGGTCATGCATTGAGGTGACCGGCGTGGCCGAGCGCAGCCAGCGCGGTCAGTCGCCGGCGCTTGTCTCCGGCCGAGGGTTCGGCTGGCGGGGATCCATCATCCGGCGGCACGTTCGCGTCAAGCAGCGTGGTACTGCCTGCCGCCCGTAGCGTCGCATCGTCGGTGCGCGCCCTAAGGCGCTCCACCGACTCGGCATCGCCGAACGGGACGCTGGCCTCTAGCCGGTCGCTTGCCTTGACCTCGGGCAGGTCCATGACCTCATCGACCAAGGCGGCTCGGTCCCCGGGCCGTACGTTCTCGTTCTTCGCGTACATCGAGGTCCGAACGGTGCCGTCCGGACCTCTGGCGGTCGTTACGTCAGCGACGGCCGCGGTGCGGTCGTCGTCGTCCTTGATCTCGACATGACGCGAGGTCTCCGGGTCAGTCATAGCTTCTCCTGTGGTTCGCTCAGAGCGGCGGCCGCGAGTCACGTAAGTCGTGTCAGCTCGCCACATGTCCGAAGCAGCCCGTCGCGGCCGCAGGTACTCCAGCACCCTGCCCAGGGCAGCGCGCATGAAACGGTCCGGCCGAGCGTGGGAGGGTGTCTGACTCCAGTCCGGATGCGCCGTTTGGGCGTCTGTGGCCGGGTAGCAGAAGCACATCCAAAGACAGGAGGATCTGATGGCTGCCTGGGTATGGGTCGTGATTGCCATCGTCGTAGTGGTCGTCGTCGCGCTGGTCGTGATGGGGGCAAGGAAACGAAGAACCGCCATGCTTCGCGGCCACTTCGGCCCGGAATACGACCGGGCGGTAGAGAACAGCGAGGACCAGCGTGCGGCTGAGGCCAACCTTCGCGCACGTGAGAAGCAGCGTGCTCAGTTCGACCTCCAGCCGCTGCCGGAAGCCACCCGGCTGAGCTTCGCCAGCGAATGGCGCGATCTGCAGGAGCGGTTCGTCGACCAGCCGGCGCAAGCCACAGGCGCTGCTGACACCCTCATCACCCGCGTGATGGAAGCGCGGGGCTACCCGATGAAGGACTTCGATGCGCAGGCCGAACTGGTCTCGGTCGACCATCCGGACACCGTGGAGAACTACCGGTTCGCGCACGCCGTACAGCAGCGTGCCGAGATGCACCAGGCCAGCACCGAAGACCTGCGCGAGGCACTGCTGCGGTACCGGTCCCTGTTTGACGAACTGCTCCGTCCAGAAGGCAACGGCGCGGCAGGCGCCGACCAGGCACAGCCTGCCGGACCGGAGGCCCAGGTCATGGCGGACGGTGCCGCTTCGGACACGGAGTACGACAACCAGCAGATAGGACGGCGAGAGGGACGATGAACGACGCTGACAACACCCAGGACCAGGGGCTGACCACCGAACAGATCGCCGCTGCCGGCCGAGCGCCAGCGCAGGAGGACATCCCCGCGCCGCCCGGCCGCCCCGGCTACGATGACGACAACGCCGCTCGCCTCGCCACGGATAATGCGGTATCCGGGCACGACGACCGCAGCGCGCCGGACGCCGGCAACGGCGGCAGCATCGCAGCTGATCCCGGATCGCATGCCAGCCTGCTAGCTGACGGCGAGCTGCAGAACCTGACCATGCGCTGGAAGGACATCCAGGCAGAGTTCGTCGACGAGCCCACAACAGCGGTCCGGGAAGCCGACGCGCTGGTAGCGGAGCTCATGCAGCGACTGGCCACGATGTTCGCCTCCGAGCGCGCCGACCTCGAAAGCCGCTGGGCCGGCGGCAACCAGGTCTCCACAGAAGAACTCAGGCAAGGGCTGCGCCTCTACCGTTCGTTCTTCGAGCGGCTGCTCGCCGCGTAGTCAGTAGCTGGCCGAGGCACGGGCGAACCAGCGCCGCACGCGGCTGGTGCCGAACTCAGCCTTGTCGGCCAGCAGGGCGGACGGCTCATCGAACTGCCCGTTCGGGCGCTCCCCGCTGCGGAAGGTTACCTCGACACGGGCGACCCGGTCGTTACCGAACTCGATGTAGCAGATTCCCTTGCCGTCGTAGGGCCGTGCCGCGCCGGACCGGCCGTGCCTGGCGATCAGCTGCCCGGCGACCACAGAGGCCTGCCGCTCGGAGAAAACTCCCGCCTTGGGCGTGCCGACGCTGGTGACGTCTCCGACCGCGTAGACGTCCGGGTAAGCGGTTGCGAGAGTCAGCGGGTTGACCGGGATCCAGCCGTCGACGCACACCCCGGACTCGGCGACAACAGCGGGTACCCGGTGAACGGGGACGCCAAGGAACAGGTCGAACGGCGTCTCCTCGCCGTCGGCGAGGATCGCTACCCGGCGCCGCGGGTCCAGGCTTCGCACCAGCCGGTCCGGATGCCAGCTGATTCCGCGCTCCGCGAATTCGGCCAGCAGTGCCTGCGATGCCGCCGGCGAGGGCGGGATCGGTGCGCCGAGCGGCATCACCAGCGAGATCTCGGGTCGAGGTCGGCTCCCAGGGCCACCACCATCACGTCGGCGTCGAACGCGCCCGCGTCCGTCTCGACCCGGCGCCGCACCGGGTCGATGGACCGGATCGCGGTCTGGACGAACCGGACGCCCGGCTTCACCAGGTCGCGGTAGGGATGCCGGACCGCCTGCGGCGTGGTGCGGCCGAACATCACGTCGAGCTTGGAGAAGCCGAACACGAATCCGTCGGCCTTGTCGATCAGCACGATGTCGGCGTCATCGCCGAGCTCGTCCGAGAGCCGGGTGGTCAGCTCCAGGCCGCCCAAGCCTGCGCCGAGCACGAGAACGCGCACCCGTCAGTCCTTGAGAAGCTGGCGGGCCATCACCATGCGCTGGATCTGGCTGGTGCCCTCGTAGATCTGGGTGTTGTTGGGCCTGGTTGTCTGTGATCAGGACTTTTGTTCGTGACTTCTTGCCTGACCTCGTATACGACCGATGGCTGGTGATGAGCGTCTTTCGCTGTCTTCTGGGCTCTAGCGGAACATAGACGGAACAGCGTCGTGCAGCGCCAGGTCGACCGTGACGATGGTCAGTGCGCCGTTCCCGGCGCTGCCAGGCGGCGAAGGCGAGCAGTCATTAGCCTCAGGTGATGGTGCGGCGTGAGACTGCAGTAGGGGCGACCTTAGACGCGGTCGCCATGTCCATCATGCGGCGCTCTGTTCCTTTTCCTGGCGTGGCCGGGAGGTTACGCTTTCTCATTGCCTGGTGCCATTTGAGCGGCTGATGGCCGTCGGCGCCAGGCTGAGTGGCTTGATGGGCAGGTGTAGCGGCGGGGGTTTGGAGCGGATGGCCGGCTCTGGCAGTGCGGGTGCGGGTGCGGGTACGGGTGCCCGGTGGCGGGTGTTCGTGTCGCATACCTCCGAGCTGCGCAATTTCCCCGCCGGGGAGAAGTCTTACATAGTCGAGGCGGAGCGGGCGATCGCTGCAGCCGGGCACGTGAGTGTGGACATGGCGGGCTTCCCCGCCGCTGACCAGTTGGCCGCTGGGCTATGCGCGGATCGGGTGGGGGGCTGTGACGTGTATGTGGGCGTGCTGGGCACCCGGTACGGCTCGCCGGTTGCGGACCGGCCGGAGATGTCCTACACCGAGCTGGAATTCGACACTGCGACTGCGGCCGGGTTGCCGCGGCTGGTGTTCTTGCTGGACACAGACGCCGCTGACGTCGGCATTCCGCTGGCGCAGCTGATCGATCACGCATTCGGGGCCCGGCAGGAGGCGTTCCGAAACCGGGTGCAGGCTAGCGGCCTGGTCACCCAGTCGTTTGCCAGCCCCGCTGAGCTGGGCAGGCTGGTGGAACGCTCCCTTCGGGACCTGGCCGACGCCCGCCAGGGCGCGGGCCCGCTGCCGCCGGACAG
The DNA here is from genome assembly GCA_963738815.1 of uncultured Solirubrobacteraceae bacterium. Classification (GTDB taxonomy): domain Bacteria; phylum Actinomycetota; class Thermoleophilia; order Solirubrobacterales; family Solirubrobacteraceae; genus Palsa-744. The sequence continues at coordinate 454,372 of CAVTXW010000008.1, read as the reverse complement.
CGTACTGCGCATATGGAATGTCCCGCCGCGCAACCCGACCTTCACCGGCCGGGACGCCCTGCTGGCGGCGGTCCGGGACCGGCTGCTGGCCGGGGAGGCGGCGGTGGTGCAGGCACTGCAGGGCATGGGCGGGGTCGGCAAGACCCAGCTGGCTATCGAGTACGCGCACCGGTACGCCGCCGACTACGACGTGGCATGGTGGGCCGATGCCGAGCAGGCCGGGCTGATCGGCGACCAGTTCGCCGCTCTGGGCGCCGCGCTGGGCTGCGTCCAGCCCGGAGCTTCGACCGGGGAGGTCCGCGCGGCGGTGCTCGCCGACCTGCACCAGCGCGGCCGGTGGCTGCTGGTCTTCGACAACGCCGAGCACCCCGCCGCCATTACGCCCTGGCTGCCCGGCGGGACCGGGCACGTGCTGATCACCTCCCGGTACCGGGCCTGGGCCGAGCTCGCTGCGCCGGTCGAGGTCGACGTGCTCGCCCGCGCCGAATCGGTCGCGCTCCTGGAGCGCCGGGTGCCGGGGCTTGGCTCGGCTGATGCGGACCGGCTCGCCGACCGGCTCGGCGACCTGCCGCTGGCCGTGGCGCAGGCGGCCGGGTTCATGGCCGAAACCGGCACCAGCGCCGCCGAGTACCTGGGCCTGCTGGCGACCCAGGCCGGGCAACTGCTGGACCAGGTCCCGCCTGGATCGTCCTATCCGCGGTCGCTGGCCGCGGCGACCCATCTGGCCGCCGACCGGCTCGACGCCGAGGACCCGGCCGCCGCCCAGCTGGCCAGTGTGTGCGCTTTCCTGGCTCCCGAGCCGATCCCGGAAGACCTGTTCACCGCCAACCCCGGCGCACTGCCCGGCGAGCTGGTGGCCCGGGCCGCTGACCCGCTGGCCTGGCGGCAGACCCTGGGTCGGCTGACCCGGCAGTCGCTGGCCCGCTTCGACCAGCGCGGCCTGGTGCTGCACCGTCTCACCCAGGCCATCTTGCGCGACCGGCTCACCCCCGACCAGGCCGTCGTCATCTGCGGATGCAGCGAGGCCATCCTCGCCGCCGCCGACCCCGGCGATATGAGCAATCCGGTCAGCTGGCCGCGGTGGGCGCAGCTGATGCCGCACCTGCTGGCCGCCGACCCGGCCGCCACTGAACGCCCTGGGCTGCGCTGGATGGCCTGCAACGCGTGCTGGTACCTGCTGGCCCGCGGCGATACCCGCACCGCCCGTGACCTTGCCGCCGGCCTGCACCAGCAGTGGCGTGACCGGCTCGGCGATGACCACGAGAACACGCTGACGGCTGCCCACTACCTGTCTTGGGCGCTGCGGGACATGGGCCGCTACGTCGAGGCCTGCGAGCTGGATGAGGACAGCCTGGCCCGCTCCCGCCGGGTGCTCGGCGACGACCACCCCGACACCCTGGCCTCGGCGAACGACCTCGCCGCCGACCTGAGGGGGCTGGGCGAGCATCAGGCGGCCCGCGAGCTGGATGAGGACACCCTGGCCCGCTGCCGCCGGGTGCTCGGCGATGACCACCCCAGCACCCTGGCCTCGGCGAGCAACCTGGCCGACGCCCTGCGGGGCCTGGGCGAGCATCAGGCGGCCCGCGAGCTGGATGAGGACACCCTGGCCCGCTCCCGCCGGGTGCTCGGCGACGACCACCCCAGCACCCTGAACTCGGCGAGCAACCTCGCCGCCGACCTGAAGGGGCTGGGCGAGCATCAGGCGGCCCGCGAGCTGGATGAGGACACCCTGGCCCGCTCCCGCCGGGTGCTCGGCGACGACCACCCCGACACCCTGATCTCGGCGAGCAACCTGGCCGACGCCCTGCGGGGGCTGGGCGAGCATCAGGCGGCCCGCGAGCTGGATGAGGACACCCTGGCCCGCTGCCGCCGGGTGCTCGGCGATGACCACCCCGACACCCTAATTTCGGCGAGCGACCTCGCCGTCGACCTGAGGGGGCTGGGCGCGTATCAGGCGGCCCGCGAGCTGGATGAGGACACCCTGGCCCGCTCCCGCCGGGTGCTCGGCGACGACCACCCCGACACCCTGACTTCGGCGAACGACCTCGCCGCCGACCTGAGGAGGCTGGGCGCGTATCAGGCGGCCCGCGAGCTGGATGAGGACACCCTGGCCCGCTCCCGCCGGGTGCTCGGCGACGACCACCCCAGCACCCTGAACTCGGCGAGCAACCTCGCCGCCGACCTGAAGGGGCTGGGCGAGCATCAGGCGGCCCGCGAGCTGGATGAGGACACCCTGGCCCGCTCCCGCCGGGTGCTCGGCGACGACCACCCCAGCACCCTGATCTCGGCGAGCAACCTGGCCGACGCCCTGCGGGGCCTGGGCGAGCATCAGGCGGCCCGCGAGCTGGATGAGGACACCCTGGCCCGCTCTCGCCGGGTGCTCGGCGATGACCACCCCAACACCTTGATCTCGGCGAGCAACCTCGCCGTCGACCTGAGGGGGCTGGGCGAGCATCAGGCGGCCCGCGAGCTGAACGAGGACACCCTGGCCCGCCGCCGCCGGGTGCTCGGCGACGACCACCCCGACACCCTGACTTCGGCGAACGACCTCGCCGCCGACCTGAGGAGGCTGGGCGAGCATCAGGCGGCCCGCGAGCTGAACGAGGACACCCTGGCCCGCTCCCGCCGGGTGCTCGGCGACGACCACCCAGACACCCTGATCTCGACGAACAACCTCGCCATCGACCTACGCGCACTCGGGGAAACCGACACATCCTGAATAGCCGCCGCTTGTTTCAGGATGGGTACTGGCCTACTGATGCCCTCGATGCGAACTAGTGGCAGCAAGGTCCATAAAGGTCATCCAGGCAGCTCAGAGCGTCCATGCCGGGCCATCCTGGTCACCTGAGGTCGATGCGGTTGCTGCCGTTTGCTGCTGCCGCAGACAGGCGCTTGACCATTCAGCGTCCAGGTCTCCGGCCCGGTTGGCGCTGGCTCGCCTCGTCCCGTACTGCCATGCCACCAAGGCGAGCAGTCGTCAGAGGCAGGTAACGGCGCGAAGCGATACTAAAAATCAAGCGTTATGTTTTCTACTTGACTGGGTGTATCGGTCATTGACACTGAGGTGTCAACCACTGCCCAGACTAGCCCCTCGCGATCGGCGCTGGCACGCTGATTGATACTTAAGTCAGTGCAAGTACTAGGAGGCCGAGGTGCAGGAACCCATTCTGGGAGTCTCCCGGATTGTGGAAAAGCCTTCCGGGCACGCGTTCATCTCCTACGTACGGGAGGATGTCCACGACGTCGATCGGCTGCAAAAGATCCTCGAAGCCGCTGGAGTCTCCGTTTGGCGGGACACCGCCGACCTGTGGCCAGGCGAGGACTGGCGCCTAAAGATCCGTCGTGCGATCACCGACAGTGCATTCATCTTCATTGCCTGCTTCTCCAGTCACAGCGCTGCCCGCACCAAGAGCTACCAGAACGAGGAACTTCTACTAGCCGTAGAACAGCTGCGCCAACGGCGCCCAGACGTCCCATGGCTTATTCCCGTTCGATTCGACGATTGCCCGGTGCCCGACCTCGACCTAGGCGGTGGCCGCACACTCGCATCGATTCAACACGCCGACCTTTTTGGCGACCACCGCGAGGTAGGAATTACGCAGCTCGTGACCACCGTCCAACGGTTCCTTGGGCAGCGCCCTCCAGACCGGGTGCCTCCCCGGCACACCCGTGCCCGATTGCTGGGCGACGCGAGAGATATCGCTGAGTCCATCACCGACGAAGGTCTGAAGGCCATAGCGCTCGCCGACGTCGCCGGTGCACTGGCAGTCACCGACCCGGACAGCGCGGAACACATCGCGCGCTCCATCTCCGGGAAAGACGGAGAAGCTAGCGCGCTCGCCCGCATTGCCGGAGCACTGGCCGCCACCGACCCAGATCGCGCGAACCGGCTCATCGCCGACGCAGAAGATATCGCCCAGTCCCTCAGCGAGATTGACGGGGGATCCAGCGCGCTCGCCGACATCGTTAGGGCATTGGCAGCCACTGACCCATACCGCGCAGAACCCATCGCGCGGTCCATCACCGACGAAGGTCTGAAGGCCATAGCGCTCGCCGACGTCGCCCGAGCACTGGCCGGCACCGACCCAGATCGCGCGGCCCGGCTTATCGCCGACGCAGAGGACATCGCCCGATCCTTCCCCTACCGGGCTGCCTTCAACATCGACTGGAGATCCAGCACGCTCGCTGCCGTTGCCAGGGCACTGGCAATCATCGACCCTGACCACGCCGAACACATCGCGCACTCCATCGGCCACGAAGACCAAGTAGCCAGCGCGCTCGCTTACATTGCTGGAACACTGGCCATCACCGACCCGTCCCGCGCCGAAGACATCGCGCAGTCCATCATCAGCGAAGGCCCGAAAGCAGGCGCTCTCGCCAACGTCGCTAGGAAACTGGCAGCCACCGACCCAGATCGCGCGAACCGGCTTATCGCCGACGCAGAACGCATCGCCCCATCTGTCACCGACAACTACGAGCGGGCATCAGCACTGGCGAACGTCGCCGGGGCACTGGCAGCTACCGACCCAGATCGCGCGAACCGGCTCATCGCCAACGCAGAACGTACCGCCAGGTCCATCACCGGATACCCCCAGGTCATGGCGCTCGCCGAGGTCGCCGAAGCACTGGCCGCCACCGACCGATACCGCGCCGAACGCATCGCTCGGTCCCTCAGCGACGCGTTCCGTAAGGTACGAGCACTAGTGGCGATCGCCAAAGCCTAGAGTTGTGTGACCTTCAGCCATCACCACTGGCCCAAGACCGCGCTGTAGAAATGAGGCTGGTCGGCCTAACTACGAGGCCGACCACCATGCGTGTAGCCACGACATGTCGCAGTACAGCTCGAACTTCCGACGGCGGTTGCCGTACCTGCGGCTATGTCGTCTGACCTGCTATTTCAGTGCTCGTTGGTTCGCATTGTTTGGCGCTGCTGATCGGCGTCTGCCGGAACAGAGGCGGAACAGGCGGCCCGCAAACGGTGACTCAACAAAAGGAACCCTTGAAAGAACGGCTTGCAGTATCAGGTGCCGGTCTGCAAGAAGCTGGCAAGCTCGCTGTGAAATAGCGGATCGCTAAACGCGGTCGAGTGGTCCCCCTGTCCTGCTACCGCGCATCTGGCACCACGCACGAACGGGGTGAAGTCAGCGGCGCCACCGTCAGCGCCGCCGTTCAGGACCAGCACGGGCATGGTCGCGGCGCTGAGGATCTCCTTCGGGATCCCCCGCACGCCCTGGGCGGCCGCGGCCAGGGCCATGAAATCGGTGTTGCCACTCAGCTCCGCCCAGGTGCGGCCGAACCTGAGGTCCGGGTAGTCGTCCCAGCAGCCCTCGCTGAAGCACCGGGCCCAGTCTGCCATGAACTGCAGGTCATCTTCGCCTTCGACGAAGAATGAGTCCAATACTTTCGCTGCGGCTAGCCCCAGTGGTTACTCGGACAGGCCGTCCTGGCCGCGGGCGTCTGGTCCTGGTCCCGCTGGCGCCAAAACGCCAGTACCAAGCACCGATGCACTACCGACGACAAAACTACGCACTCACCCAAGTGCCGTTGCAGTATTAAGCGTCAGCGCTTTGGGCCACTCCCCTCGAAGATCGTGAAGTTGTCCGGGCCTGGGACTCGTGACCAGGACATGTGTCGCTAGTAGAGCCCTCACCTGGCGGTAGATCGATGGCTAGCGATGGTAACTTTTCACTGTCTTCCGAGCCCTTACGGAATAGACACGGAACAGCTCCTCCTCACGCTCGGGCTGGTGTGACGGTCCCTCGCGCCCTCCCCGGCGTAGCCAGGCGGCCAAGGCGAGCGGTCATTAGCGTCAGGTCATGGCGCGGCCTAAGACTGCAGTTCGGGCGGCAGCCTTCGCAGTTGCCCCTCCTTCATGCCGCGCTCCGTTCCCTGGTCGAGCCCCACGTCATGTGGTCCTTCGGCTACGGTGACGCTACTACGGCGACATCGATAGCTGCGAAGGGTGCCTGTATTGGCTAACGAAAAACTGCCAGGGGCGGACTCAACCGAGCCGACACCGGAGGCACCAGGTTCCGCTGAGGATAGCGTCAGGCTCGAACGTAGCCAAGGTCTGTCATATGCCGCGCGCATAAAGGGGTTCGTGGGGCGAGGCCTTACCGCTACCGTTATCGTGCTGGCCCTACTTGGGGCTGTCGTAACCGCTTATGCATTCTGGGTCCGTCCCGACACTGCCGTTCCGCAGCCCCAACAATCAAATGTTGAGATCGACTTCAGCCCAGGCCATTCCGCCGTCTCACCAATTACGGCGAAAATTTCGCTGTCACGCGATTACTATGGCAAGGGATCAGTTCTAGACATCGAACTGACTGGCGCAGACTTGGCTCATACTGGCTGGTCGATATACATGACCGTGCCGATTGGAGTCCGGCTAAACGTACCTTGGACAGGGCAGGTGCTCCGTGACTCGCTCTCCAATGCGCTGAACGCAGTAGTCCTTGACCCAGGGCCACAGGCAGACGGAAGGTATTCGACGCTCCTTATTTGGGACGATCTCCACAGCGGACCTATGTTGCTGGACGGAGCAAACCTAGCTGCCTATATTCCGGACTTTACAGTGGATAACTGGGAGTCGTCGGGGACCAGCAATGGTAAGCCCACGGTACCGGAACCTCAGATTAGCGTCACCCGGCAACTCGAACCGGACGGGGATTTTACCTACGTCGGCGGCCAGTCACCCGACCAAATCAACAACTCAGGATGGTCATGGAAAGCCGCTCAACCTATTACGATTAACGGAGGTGGCGGAGCCCTTTCGTCCGGCGTCTACGTCGAAGGTCGAAGCCCTGCTGCGGAGCTACAGTCAAATAATGCAATCTTCAAAAGCGGCATAGCATTTGGTGTCGCCGCCTCAGCATTCATTGCGGCCATCCAAGAGTTTGTGAAATCAGCAACAGATAGCAAGCCGCGCACTAGTCGGAAGCGGACACCGAAAGTGACTGCCATAAAATCAGGCACGCTGCAGATGCCCATGGTTATTGGACTGGACCTATCAAGGGCGCGAGCGGTGCTGAGCTCAGCTATTCCCGATTCACGGTTCAAGATTCGACACGGCGATGCTACATCTGCATCTCCGAGCATGGTGATTGCGCAGCAGCCTCCCCCTGGGCGTGAGGTAACGTCTGGCAGTCAAATTCGGCTCATCGTCTCCACTGGACCAACCGCAGGTGACCTGTCGCCTCCGGAGCCTTGAGCCTTACTGTCCTGCACGCCTTGGTGTGCAGGCATCTAGCCGTCCTCACATCCATTGCGCGCCATCTCATCAACGACGCCCGTCGAGAATGCCTGCCAGGGATACCGGACGCTCAGCGAATGCGCCCACCGCACGCGGTCGATGCCGTGTTTAAGGCCTACCGCACCGAGGGCCCGACGGCTGGCAGCAGCTGAGCGTGCGATAGAGCGGTCGAGCGAGCCTTGTGCGGCGAGGTCCTTTCCTTCTAGTGATCCCCTCGATGCGAACTAGTGGCAGGAAGGTCGGTAGAGGTCATCTAGGCAGGCCAGAGGGTCAATGCTGGTCAATCACGGACATCTGAGGGTGATGCGGTTGCTGCCGTTTGCTGCTGCCGCAGGCGAGGTTCGTCTGACGCTTAATCTTCCAGCGACATTTCGTGATCTGATCATGGGAGGGCGAGGGCTGTTCGGCGGTAGTGGCAGGCTCGGGCAGTAGCCTGATGTCGTCGTCGCCATCGTGACCAGTGCAGCTGGGTTCGGGGTGCAGGTGGTTGCTGGCTCAGGCTCGTGAACAGCCTGCGGATCTCGTTGCGGGTCAGCGGGATCAGCTGGTCATCGTGTAGCTGGCCATCGCGGGGCTGGCTGGCGGCCAGGACGGACAAGAACGCGCAGGCGAGCAGCGCCAAGATGGTCCACCGGTGCCAGGAGGTCCAGCTGCGGACCTGGTGCTCGTCCAGCGCAGCCAGTTCTTTGCCGGCAGCGAACCCGTCCTCGATCTTCCACCGGGATCCGGCGACCTTCACCAGCCGGGCCAGCGGCACCGGGCCGCGGGCATGTGCGCGGTAGAAGGCGTATTCGCCGTCGCTGATGCTGCGGCGGATCAGCAGCCAGTGCGGCCCGCTGCCGTCGGTTACCGCCGGGTCGGCGGCCTCGATTAAGGCCCAGTCATACCAGCGGGGGCCCTTGGCGCCGGGCCCGGCGGACATCCGCTGCCAGGCACGGGCGGGCAGCCGCCGGGCCAGCTCGATCGCCGGGCGGCCGCCGATCCCGGTGGCGATCAAGTGGCGCTTGGGGATGGCCAGAACGTAGCCGAGGCCGCGGCGGGCCAGCTCGCCGCGCAGCTGCGGGTCCTGGCCGTAGACCTCATCGGCGGTCACCCACGCCGCGGGCGTCCCGGCGTCCAGCGCCCGGGTGATCATCGCCTTGGCCAGCGCGGGCTTGGTCGCGAACCCGGTGTCCTGCGGGACCCCGGCGGCCCGGCACCGGTCCGGGTCATCGGTCCAGGACCGGGGCAGGTACAGGGCACGGCCGGTGAACGCGCACCCAGCCGCGGCGGCATAGGCCAGGTAGACGGCGACCTGGGCGTTCTCGGTCCGCCCGGCGGTGCCGGTGTACTGCCGCTGCACGCCCACCGTGGCGGTGCCCTTCTTCAGGTCCCCGGTCTCGTCCACCACCAGGACCGCGCCGGGGTCGGCGAAATGCTCCAGCACATAGCCGCGCAGGTCATCCCGGACCCCGGCCTCATCCCACACCGCCGCCGACAGCAGCCGCTGCATTCCCCGCGGGCAGCCTTCTCCCGCGTGCTCGGCGATCGACCAGCAGTTCACCCGCGGCAGCCCGGCCAGCAGGCCCCGCACGAACGACGCCATCCGCCGCCGCGGCTCCACCCGGGCGAACCGACCGCCCACCCGCAGCATCAGCTCATCGAATTCCCGCCGCCAGCGATCCAGGTCTACGCTGAGGCCAGCGGCCACCGCCTGGTCTTCTGTTGTCCACACACCTTCGGATCATCCGGCGGTGGCCGCATCACGTCCACCGTCACGCTCCGCGCGGTCACGAACTGTCGCTGGAGGATTAAGCGTCAGGGGTTACCAGTGCGGGGAAGGCTCCCCGGTGAACCGGGACAGCCGGTCAGGCAGTCTTGACGGACGTCATGCCCGGCGCCGCCTTGATCTGCTCCGCGCGGAACGCCACGCCGTTGCGCCCGTTAGTCGCCCACGGCAGGGCCTCCAGCTTGGACAGGCTCACGAGTTGTCCCACCGTCACGTTCGGGCTTCCGGCCGTAGTCACGGTGATGACCTCGCCGCCCTCGTCGTCCAGGACGAACACCTGCGTCGACCACATCGGCCGGCCCGTCCCGCGCTCAGTCTTCTGACGGCCGTTCTGCTCCATCTTCTCCGCCGGCTCCCGCGTCACGGTCACCTGCTTGGCACTGGTGTCCACATACAGCTTCATCACGAAGCTCCCTTCGATCGGATCTTCGGACATTCAGGCCTGGATCAAAGACCTTAGCGAACGCTTCGGGCCGTCAACGGTTATCACTGCATTCCTCGTCCTCCAGGGAATCTTTGATCTGGCGGTAGCCGATGATGCGATTAGGAGAAGTCCGGCCAAATCTCCGGTCGTCCAGGTGCCCGGTCATCAGGCGTCCGACATTCGGGTTTGGGACGATGCGGTGATCGCGGCAGTGATCGCCGCGCACCCTGATCAGCTGCGGGCCATACCCGAGCTGGCCGCCTCCTGCGGGATGCGGGAAGGCGAGCTGTTCGGCCTGGCGCTGGAAGACTTCGACCTGGACGAGAGAATCGTGCGGGTCCGCCGACAGGTCAAGAAAATCGGCTGTGCCTTCGTCTTCGCGCTCCCCAAGAACGACCGCGAGCGGATCATCCCGCTGTCTGACTGGGATGTCGAGGTCATCAGGCGGCACATCAGCAGGTACCCGCCCCGCCCCTACTGCCTGCCGTGGGAAAAGCCGGACGGGAAACGGCATACCTGCAGCCTGCTGTTCCGGTGGGCGTCTGACGACCAGCACGTCAAGGCCCGCAGCTACTCGGAGACTATCTGGAAACCCGCCACCGTCCGGGCCGGGATCATCCCTGAACCGAAGAAGGACAGGCGCGGCCGTGTGTCTTCGCAGCGCCCGGTCAGCCCGGCAGCATCGTCCAGCTGAAGGAGCGTTACGAGAACTTCATCGGTGGTGAGTGGGTGCCGCCGAGCACCGGCGCCTACCGCGAGAACCTCTCCGCCACGGCCGAGGCGTTCTGCGAAGTCGCGGACTCGACCCCGGCCATGTTGAGCTCGCACTCGACGCCGCGCACGGCGCGAAGGACGAGTGGGCCCGGCGTTCGCCGGCCGAACGGGCGGCGGTGCTGGACGCGATCGCCGATGCGATCGAGGAGAACATGGTGATGCTCGCGGTGGCCGAGAGCTGGGAGAACGGCAAGCCGGTGCGCGAGACGCTCGCCGCTGACCTGCCGCTGGCGATCGACCACTTCCGCTACTTCGCGGGCGCGGTGCGTGCCGAGGAGGGCTCGATCTCGGAGATCGACGAGAAGACCTACGCCTACCACTTCCGCGAGCCGCTGGGCGTCGTCGGGCAGATCATCCCGTTCAACTTCCCACTGCTGATGGCGGCCTGGAAGCTGGCGCCGGCGCTTGCGGGCGGGAACTGCACGGTCATCAAGCCGGCCAGCCCGACTCCCTGGTCGCTGCTGAAGCTGATCGAGGTGATCGAGGACGTCGTGCCGGCAGGGGTCATCAACGTCGTCAACGGCTCGGGCGGCGAGGTCGGCCGAGCGCTCGGCTCCAGCAAGCGAATCGCGAAGATCGCGTTCACCGGCGAGACGGTGACCGGACGCCTGATCATGGGCTATGCCGCGCAGAACCTGATCCCCTCGACGACCGAGCTCGGCGGCAAGTCGCCGAACATCTTCTTCGCGGACATCCTCGACGCCGACGACGCGCTGCTGGACAAGGCGATCGAGGGACTCGTGCTCTACGCCTTCAACAAGGGCGAGGTCTGCACATGTCCTTCGCGTGCGCTGATCCAGGAGTCGATCTATGAGCCGTTCATGGAGCGGTGCCTGGAGCGCATTCGGGCGATCCGCCAGGGCAACCCCCTGGACCCGTCCACGCAGATCGGCCCGCAGGTCTCGAGCGCGCAGCTGGAGAAGATCGAAAGCTACGTGCAGATCGGCCTGGACGAGGGCGCCGAGCTCTTGATCGGCGGACATGCTCCAGAGCTCGAGGATGAGCTCAAAGAGGGCTACTACTTCGAGCCGACGGTCCTGAAGGGCACCAACGACATGCGTGTCTTCCAGGAGGAGATCTTCGGGCCGGTGCTCGCGGTGACCACGTTCAAGGACGAGGCCGAGGCGCTGGCGATCGCCAACGACACGATGTACGGGCTCGGCGCGGGCGTGTGGACACGCGACGGCAGCCGTGCCTTCCGTATGGGCCGCGCGATCAAGGCTGGGCGCGTGTGGACGAACTGCTACCACCTGTACCCTGCCGGCGCAGCCTTCGGCGGGTACAAGTCCTCGGGCGTCGGGCGCGAGAACCATCGCATGATGCTCGACCACTACACGCAGACGAAGTGCCTGCTGGTCAGCTACGACGCACAGCCGCTCGGGTTCTTCTAGGCGATGACGCAGGGCGAGAGACGCGTCAGCGCGACGCCGCCGGTGCTCGAGTTGCTCGAGCGCCTGGCGGCGCGTTACGGGGCGTTGGTCATTCACCAGTCCGGCGGCTGCTGTGACGGGAGCTCGCCGATCTGCCTACCGGCCGATGAGCTGCCGCCCGCGCCGAGCGATGTGCTGCTCGGCACGGTCGGCGAGACGCCTGTCTTCATCGACGGCGATCAGGACCGCCGCTGGGGAGGGCCGGCGTTGGTCATCGACGTGGCTGCCGGTCCAGCGATGGGCTTCTCGCTCGAGGGCGCGCTGGGCGTGCACCTCGTCGCGTTGCCGGGCGAACGTCGCCAGGAGCTCGAGCGCAGCTGCGCCGGCGGGCCGCGAGGTCCGGGACCGCCACCCTGAACGAACGTGCGGGGCCGTTCGGCCCCGCACGCATTTCGACACTGCCGTGCGCTCAGCGCACGCCGGCAGCACCTCGAAGACGAGTCCTCAAGGAGCGATCATGAGGGCTTCGCCCTTCTCGTTGGCAACGCCTTCCTGGCCCGAGGGCAGGGTGCCGGCTGCTTCAGAGTGGCCGGCTTCCGTGATTTCGGAGAGCAGGAAGTGTTCGCCGTTGACGCCACCGGCCTTGTGAGTCGGGATGTTGACGAGCGGCGTGTACTTCTGTCCCGGCGCGTATTCGACTTCGCCGAGGCCTGGTCCGACGACGTAGTGGTCCTGGGCTTCCTTGTCGATCACGCCGACATCGCCGGTGTGTTCGGCGATCACCGAACCCAGGACGTTCGTCGTGGCGACTTCCGTGCAGGTGAACGTCGCCAGCCGCGCGCTCGGACCGGCTTCGGCTCCGAGCAGCGTACCGACGCCGCTGCCGCCTTCGATGTCGATCATTTCGCCGGCGAGGCTGTTGGTGACGATGACACCTTTTTTACTGCCGCTCTGGCAGGGCGCTGCAAGAACCGTACAACCCTTGAATTCGATGACGACTTCTTTGATCAGGTTCGGCAACCCGAGGTTGCCTTTGCCCTTGGCCGAGGTGCACTTGACTTCGACGTGGGCACCGCCGGGGAACGCGCCTTTGCCCGTCGCGGGGATGATCACGTGCAGAATCGCCGCGCCACCCTTCGCCTTGAAGCCGCTTTTCTTGCCGGTGCTCGAGACGAGTTCGTACTTGCCTTCAGTGGCCGGGCTTTTCACCGTGCACAGCTTGTCGGTGTATTTGCCCGTGTTCTTCGGTTCGGCCTTGACACAGGCCTTCCATTCCGGCGCCGCGGAGGCACCGGAAGCCGCGATCGCCGCAAGCGCGAACACCGCGACCAGGGCGACCCCCAGGATCTTCGTGCGTTTCATCAGAGAACTGCTCCCTGTTCCCCCCTCCTCCTGTTTAGAAAGACCGACGAGACCCGCTGATGTGGACGCGTGCGGTCGCTGCGTACTTTTACATACATGCGTCTCCGCCGCTGAGAGAACGGCCGCCGAGCGCGGGGGAACGGGGCGAGACGGGGCAGGGGCCTTCCGCGGCCCGCCCGTGGCAACCGAACGAGGCCTGCTTACGCGAAGCAGGCCGGGGACGGGCGGGTCCAGAGCAGCCGGGGACCCTTGGTCGGGCCGCCCCGAAGGGGGCGTGCGGATCGAGCGCGTTGGCTCAGCCGGCGCTCGGTCCTCGTCTCGGCAGTCAGGCTGGTCCTCCGCCCGCCGTCCCTGACAGCCACTGGGGCGGGGTCCAGTCGCCGGGGTCCGTTGTCTGCCCCACCTCGATCAGGTGACCGTCGGGATCGCGGATGTAGCAGCGGATCTCGTATCGATGCTGCTTCGGGGGAGTCAGGAACCGAGCGCCGCGGGCGCTCCATTCGGCGTACACGGCCTCGATGTCCTTGACCCGGATGTTGAGGAAGCTGCTGACCCGGTCGGGGTCGCCCGGCGTCTCCAGTATGACCGCGGGCTTGTCGTCGGTCGGGCCGCCGCCGGCGCTGATGACGATCCAGCTGTTGGCGAGCGCGACGTTCGTCGGTTCTCCGCCAGGCCCGGAGAACGCCAGCTTGCCACCAAGAACATCCGTGTAGAAGCGCCGGGACCGCTCGATGTCGTTCGAGACGATGAAGTGGGTCAGCACGATCTCCTGTGACGGCGGTCTGAGCTCGGCCATCTGCCACCTCCGTTGGTTGGGACACAGCGCCAGCTTACGGCCAGGATCTAGGGCCGGCATCACGATGGCCGGGACGCGATCTTGTTCCGCGGTGGAGCTGTGTGGGAGAGCTCGGCGGCTCAGAACGGGACGTCAGCTGGACGGGATGGTGGCGGCGAGGTGGTCGAGCAGAGCGATGCGCTCCCCGACGCTCTTGCCTTGCCGGGCGACGATCCAGGCGCTGCGATAGCGGCGAGCCACGAGACCGCCGTCTGCGTAGTACCGCTGCCCGTGCCTGATCGCGTGGAACCCGGGGAGCAGCGCGGCGAAGCGAGCGGGAGCCGCGGCGTCGACGAGCACGAACGCCTTCAACGGCTCGCCGCCGAGCCGGTATTCGGCCATGGCGCAAGTCGTGAAGGCGTGCCCCGGAATCGCACCGGCGTAAGGCTCCACCGACAGCGAGACGCTCCCGCCGAGCGTTTCGACTCCGCGCAGACCGGCCGGCGCTCCGAGCCTGCAGGCCGCGGCGGGCGGCTGGTTCGGGCGCCGCCATGTGCGCACCGCCGCGTGCTTCCGGGGCATCGCGAACAGAGGCTCGGAGATGCGCTGGCCGCGGGCGTCATATGCGACCAGGAGCCCGCCGCGCCCTCCGTTCAGAACTCGGGCGGCACGCAGCCCGTAGGGCAGACCGGGCAATGAGACGGTCGGCACCCGCCGCCCGCCGAGCTGGATCGAGGCGACGTCTGGATCGGTGACTGCGACCGCCACGCTTCGGCCCGATTCACCCCAGCCGAAGGCTTGGAGCACCGGGGCCGCCGACGCTGACAGCGGCCCGCATGCGCTGCCGTCGGTGCGTCCGCGTTCCACCGGGATCGCGCACCAGCCCGCGTAGCCGACGCTGAGACTCGGTACGAGGCGGACGTCGAAGCCCGCTTGGCGTGCTTCGCGCTGCGCGGCCGCGAGCGTCGGTGTCGAGACGGCTGCTCTGCTGGCGCGTGACCCTTCGCCTCCCAGCGCCCAGGCCAGGCCGCCGATGAGGGCCACGACCAGCACGACCGACGCGGCAGCCCGGGTGTGCCGGCGCCGGCGGCGACGGCGCGCGTCATCGATCACGCCAAGGGCCGCGCCCGGATGAGCCTTGGCGCCCGGGAGCGAGTCGTCCACAAACGATGTCATTGGTGCTAGCGTAACTGGCACCATGATCTCAGTCAAGGTGGACCGCTCAGACCAGACCCCGCTCCACGATCAGGTCGCCGGCCAGATCCGGCGTTCGATCGCCGAAGGCGATGCCCTGCCCGGCGACCGGCTCCCCCCCGCACGAGACCTCGCAGCCGTGCTCGGTGTCAACACGAACACGGTGCTGCGGGCTCTGCGCGCGCTGCGCGACGAAGGACTTCTCGAATTCAGACGCGGTCTCGGCGTGCGGGTCGCCGGAACCCCCGAGCGTGGCGTGCTGCTCAGCAAGGCGCGCGAGCTGATCGACCTCGCACGCCACCACGGCTACCGCAGCGACGAGCTCGCGCGGATGATCGAGCGTCTCGGCCAGTAGCAGCACGGGCAGGGACCCAATGGCTTCTTTGACGTGATGACGACAACCCTCGAGCAGCCACCGACGAGATCGGGACCAGACGCGGGCGTCATCGAAGAGGCACGCAGACGCCAGCGTCGCCGCCGGGCGGCAGCATCAGTCGTGCTAACGCTCGGCGCGCTAGCCGGCGCGGCGGCGTGGCTGGCCACGGGCGGCAACGGCCGCTCGCGGCCGATTGCCGGCGGGAGCAAGCCGGCGTCATCCGCAGCTCCAAGCCGGTCGCACAAGAACGGCTCCTGCAAGGTCGTGCGCGGGGGCGAGGTGAACGCCCAGCCACAGCACGCGTTGTTGTCGATCCTCGGTGTTCTGCGTCGGCCTCCGACGTCGGCCGACAGGCTGCCGTCGGGGATCACCCCGGCCGGCAGTGTGCTCGCGCGGTACGTACGCCGAACGCGCGTGATCGGGAGCAGCTCCTACTTCATCTATCCCACGGTTTCAGGCTGCAGCCCGGGCAGCGAGGGAATCGGGAACTCAGCGGTCAACGTCGACCTCGGTCACGGGCTGCTCGGTGGCGTCGGGGGCGGCGGCGCGACGGCACCTGAGATCGAGGCGGGCGACGCCGTCTCGACCGGCCCGCCCGGCTCGGCCACCTCGGCCACGATCACCATGATCGTCCCCGACGGCGTCGCGTCTGTGACGCTTCGCTATCCCGCCGGAAGAGCGAGCGGGTACAGCCCGCTGGTCTCGCCGCCCTTCACGGTCACAACCACGGCGCTCGGCAACGAGGTGGTGGTCAGCGTCCCCAGGAGCGCCGGCGGTGGCCCGATCTGGAAGCCGACGATGATCTGGCGAGCCGGCGACGGTCACGTCCTCCGCCGGTTCGACAGGCTCTAGCCCGGTGCAGCAGCTCATGCAGCTGCTGACTCTGCCCACTTCGGGAGCTCATCGGCGGCCATGCGATGCCGGCGGGTGCGATCCCCGCTGAGTGGTGGGGCACTGGACACCCCACCCGGCCTCAGTGCTGTGGGGCGCGCCCCGATGCGACCGCCCCCGGTGTCGGTGGCGTGGCCTCGCCCGCGTCAGCCGGTCGCGCTGTCGCGTACGGGCGAAGTCGCCTGGCCCGAACCCGCGAGGACGGCGAGCAGGTCGCCCACGTTCTGATCGCGCGCAAGCGCATCGGGGAGCGGCAGCTCCGTGTGGATCAGATACGTGTTGCGCCGGCCCGTGCGCTCGCGGGTGATGTAGCCCCCGTCGGCCAGCTCCCCGACGATCCGGTGGGCGGCGCGTTCGGTGATCCCGACGCGCTCGCTGATGTCGCGGAGTCGCACGCCCGGCTCATCGGCGATGCACAGGAAGACCCGCGCATGGTTCGTGAGGAACCCCCAGCCCTGGGACCCGTCGGCCATGACGCCAGCATAACATCTCTAGACTTTGATTTCATGTTATGGTAGACAAGAATAGCGGCGGGTGCCAAAACGGCGATCGACACCCAACGAGGTCGCTTCCCCATCGAGCAGGGCTGCGTCCCGCCCGGCGCATCCACCCGGAAGGCTCCAGCCAGATGCAGAGCAGCCGCTCCGCGCCCGCCGTCGTCGAAGCCCGCCTCGGGCGCACCCCTCCGCGTGCCCGCAACCACACACGCTCGCCCGGACATCGCCGCGAGGCCGAAGCGGGCCTGCACATCGCGATGCTCGCGCCGCCATGGATCTCGGTGCCGCCGACGGGTTACGGAGGGGTCGAGTCGGTGGTGAGCGTCCTCACGGAGGCGCTGGTGCGCCGGGGCAACGAGGTGACGCTGTTCTGTGCGCCCGGATCGGCTTCGAGCGCGCGTGTCGTGACCTTGCTCGAGGACACTCACCCTGACGAGATCGAGCGCTCGCTCTACGAGGTGGACCACGTCGCGCAGGCGTTCGCGGCGATCGACCGCGCACACGGCGGGCGCCCGTTCGATGTCGTCCACGATCACTGCGGGTTCGCTGCTCTCAGCATGGCTGACCGGCTCGCGACGCCGCTCGTGCACACCCTGCACGGACAGTTCACACCGGCCACGTCGGCCTTCTATGCGACGCACCAGTCCAAGGCGACACTCGTCGCGATCAGTCGCACGCAACGGGCGACGGCGCCGGAGCACCTCGCTGACGTGGAGGTGATCCCGAACCCGATCGAGCTGCGGGTTTGGCCGCTGCGCGAGCGCAAGGAGGACTACCTGCTCTGGGTCGGCCGGATAACGGCAGACAAGGGTCCGCACCGCGCGATCGCGGCGGCGCGCGCCGCCGGCGTGCCGCTGGTGATCGCCGGCATCATCCAGCCCGGGCAGCAGGCCTTCTTCGACCGCGAGGTGGCGCCTCACATCGACCACGAGCGGGTCCGGTTCCTCGGTGAGATCGGCGGGGCGAGAAAGCGCTCTGTGTTCGCCGGCGCGCGAGCGCTCCTGATGCCGATCAGCTGGGGGGAGCCCTTCGGGATGGTGATGGTCGAGGCGCTCGCCTGCGGCACTCCCGTCATAGCGTTTCCCGCCGGCGCCGCAAGCGAGCTCGTGGTCGACGGAGAGACCGGCTTCCTCGTGGAGGACGAGACGGCGATGGCTGCCGCCGTCGGGGGCCTGGACAGGATCGCCGCGCGCGACTGCCGGGCGTGGGTCGCCGAGCACTGCGACGTCGACGTCGTTGCGGGCGCCTACGAATCGGCCTACCGCGCCGCGGCGCGCCCGCGAGCGGAGGAGCTGGCGCTTGCCTGACCGCACACTCAGCGCGCTCGACGGCAGCACCTTCGTGGTCAGCGACCGTCGCGGCGACATCCAGCACGACGACGAGCGCGGTCACGGGTTCTTCTCGGAGGACACCCGCTTCCTCTCACGCTGGGTGCTCCGCGTCGGCGACCAGCCACTCGAGCTGCTCGGGCTCGACCAGGAGGAGCACTTCGCCGTCAGCTTCTTCCTGACCCCACGCGTCGGCCCGGAGGCGGAGGCGCCCTGCTCGATCATGCGCCGTCGCTTGATCGATCACGTTTGGATGGAGGAGATATCGGTCATCAACCATCGCCACGAAAGCACGACCTTCGACGTGACGGTCGAGCTCGACACGGACTTCGCCGATCTACTCGAAGTCAAGGACGATGCGGTGGAGGCAAGGGCGGTCACGGTTCAGCACGACGATCGCTCGCTTTCACTGTGCTACGAGCTGGCGGGATTCCGGCGCTCAGTGACGATCGCCTCGAGTGTGCCGGCAGCGGTCACTCGCACCCGATTCACATATTCGCCGTTGCTGGCGCCCGGCGAGCAGTGGACGACCACGTTCACAATCACACCTCTCGCCGAGCAGCTGACGGCGGGGTTCGGGCCACGCAGCGCCCGGGGTGATTTCGACGTGATGAGCGCCTCGAAATCGGCCGAGCTCGAGAGCTGGCTCGCCCGGGCACCGGGCATCTCGACCAGCGATCCCGCGCTGGCGCGCACCTACCGCGCGAGCCTCAGCGACCTCGGCGCGCTGCGCCTGGCGCCGGACATCAGCGAGGGCGCGACGCTGCCTGCTGCGGGCCTGCCTTGGTTCATGGCTCTGTTCGGCCGCGACAGCCTCATCGCCAGCTTCCAGGCGCTGCCCTACCTGCCCGAGCTGGCGGCGACCACGCTGCGGGTGCTCGCCGCGGCCCAGGCGCACGATCGCGATGACTTCCACGAACGCGAGCCAGGGAAGATCCTGCACGAGCTGCGTTTCGGCGAGCTGACCGCGAGGGGCGAGCGTCCGTATTCGCCGTACTTCGGATCGGCCGACGCCACGCCGTTGTTCCTGATCCTCCTCGATGAGTATCACCGCTGGTCCGGGGACGATGATCTCGTCCGGGCGCTCGAGCCGAGCGCCCGTGCCGCGCTCGCATGGATCGAGGACAGCGGCGACGCGGATGGCGACGGATACGTGGAGTACTCGCGCCGAGATGCCAGGACCGGGCTGGTGAACCAGTGCTGGAAGGACAGCTGGGACGCGATCCAGTTCGCCGACGGCACGATCCCGCGTGGGCCGATCGCGACGTGCGAGATCCAGGGCTACGTCTACGACGCACGCTGTCGCGCCGCGCGCCTCGCCCGCGAGGTATGGGGCGATCCCGCGTTGGCCGAGCGACTGGAGTCCCAAGCGCTCGAGCTGCGCACGAGCTTTCACCGCGACTTCTGGATGCCCGGGCGTGGGTGCCACGCCGTGGCGCTGGATGGCGACAAGCACCAGGTCGACAGCTTGACCTCGAACATCGGCCACCTGCTCTGGTCAGGGTTGCTCGACGAGCGCCAGGCAGAACAGACGGCCGAGCATCTGGCGCAGCGCGACCTGTACTCGGGCTGGGGCGTGAGGACGCTCGGCTCCGGCGAGGCCGGCTACAACCCCCTCGGCTACCACACCGGGACAGTCTGGCCACACGAGAACTCCCTGATCGTCGCCGGGCTCGCGCGCTACGGCCACCGCGAGCAAGCGGTCACGTTCGCCGCCGCGATGCTCTCGGCGGCGCCGCACTTCGAGCATCGCCTGCCCGAGGTCTTCGCCGGCTACCCCTCCACGGTCACGTCAGTGCCGGTCGCCTACCCAACCGCCTCCCGCCCGCAGGCATGGGCGGCGGGCACACCCCTGCAGCTGCTCACCACCCTGCTCGACCTGCAACCGGGCACCTCATGCGCTCACTGCGAACTGCCGGACATCGGCCGCGTGGAACTGCGGCCCAGAGGAGGACAGACATGACTGAGACGGCAACCGACTCAACAACGGCTCTGATCAGGCGCTTGGCCCGCCCGAACGCGTCCGGCGGCTTGGTGATCGAGCGCTCGGTGATCCTCGCGGAGGGCGTCAAGTCGGCCGCGATCCTGCGTTGGATAGCCGACCACGACGGCGTCGCGGAGTCCACCGCGTCCTCCGCGCGGAGCCCTGGGCTGCACGGCCCACGCGCGAGCGACCCGGGACGGGACGCACCCCCGCGACGGTATGTGCTGCCGGCACACGCGTTCCCGGCCGGGTCTGACGGTTGAGCTCCTTCAGTGCAGCGAACGGGGATCCGGGTCCTAGAATGGAAGCCGTCGCGCCACCACCGGAAAGCGAGGCTTCGAGCATGAACGAGCAGCCGAACGCAGAGTGGAATGTCGCTGAGTGGCACGGGAAGGTGCTGGTCGACAGCAACGGCGAGAAGATCGGCAAGCTGCAGGACGTCTACGTCGACGTCGAGACCGACGAGCCGCAGTTCGCGACGGTCAAGGAAGGCCTCATCGGCCGCCACCTGACCTTCGTGCCGCTCGGCGGGATCGCGATCGGCCCGGACGAGCTGCAGGTCGCCGTCACCAAGGAACGGGTCGAGTCGGCGCCGAACATCGAGCAGCACGGCGAGGAGCTCTCACAGGCCGACGAGTCGGCGCTCTATCACCACTTCGAGCTGAACTACACCGCGCCGGACACCGAGAGCGGTCGGCGGCTCGCCCGGCGCTGAGCAGCACGAGGCAACCGCGCAGCCCTCGTGACCGGCGACGGCATGAACTCCCATCACCTCGAGGATCTGCGCTCTCAAGCTCGCGTCGCCCGCGAGCGCTACCAGCTGTACAAGGCCAGAACATTCGGGCTGCGCCCGACGAGCGAAGAACGCCTGCGCGAGCTCCAACGCGCCTACGAGCAGGCCGAAGAACGCCGTCGCTTCGCAGAGGCCGAGGAGCAACGCGCTCACGGCGCGGACGAGCACCCGCAGGGCCTCAGCTAGGCCAACTCGGTGGCGGCCGCCGAATCCGCCCCCCAAGGGGCGAGTCTGCAGCTCCGAGCCCGGTATAGTCGGAAGTCCGTCCAGGTAGCTCTTGTTCCTCTCCCTATCCGGTCGATTTATTCGCGCAGAGGAGTAGAGAGGCGGTCGGCCATGGCCACCGCAACAAAGAAGGGCCACGTCGCCGCATCGCGGCCGAATGTCGCCGCGGTCCGAGGTCGAGCGTCGCTCGCATTCGTCATCTCGCAGGACAACGGCGGCGACTACCTCTGGGAGATCGTCGACAGCGCCGGCAACGCCGTCATCCGGTCCGGCGGCTTCCCCTCTCACGATGACGCAGAGCGGGCCGCGCACCATGTGCACGACGCCGCGCGGTTGGCGCACTTCGCTCGCCGCGACACCGAGTCAGCGGTGATCTCGTGACGCCTCACGCCCATCTCAGCTGTTCCACTTGTCGGCTTCGACTTCGCGCGGACTCACCGGCGGTCGCGGTCCTGGAGGGCCGGTGCCCGATCTGCGCGGAGACCCTCAGCAGCGTGGCGTCGGCGTCCGACGTGGTGGGGTTCCGCTCGTTTGACCTGTACGCGCTCTCCCCACAGCAGCCGGATCATTCGCCCGGCGTGGTCGTCGATCAGACGCAGTTGATGGCTCGCCGCGAGGCGGCGCGGGCGCAAGGCACGCAGGATGCCCAGCGCTGGTCGGATGACGGCGGGCGCACAGCCGGCCGGGCGGTGGCGCGGCACCCGGCGCCAAACTGAGCGTCGGGGCGGGACGCGCCCCCTTTCTGAGTCGGGCTGAGGACCCCTCGCGGACCTACCGCCCGGTGGTTCGAGCTGCGCACACGCGCCGTCACGCCCCGAAGCCCTGAGAGCTCGACCTCATCCAGCTCGATCCGTCCCTGCCACCGGCGAGACCCTCGGCGGGTCCCCACGTTCTGGTGGTACCCGAGCCGGGGAGCGCTCGCGACCGGACCAGCTCACGCCGGGACGTAATCGAAGCTGAGGATCGTGACGGCCTGACTGCTCGCCACCTTCCTCTTGAAACACCACAGGTTCATACCGACAGGGATCGGCTGCTGAGGGATCCGAGCGAGGTAATCGAGCGGTTCGTAGCTCCAGCTCTCGAGCACGTCCTGAGTGGAGCCGAGCGGTTGAAGCCCGGACATGACGGTCTCCGTGACGCCCGTGGCGCTCCACTTGACTCGTGCCGTCACCAAGTTGCCGCCGTGGAGGTCGATCGAGAAGTCGTCTTCGGTGGGACCGACGGCGAGATTCCCGGTGGACGGGTAGATCGTGAAGTCCGCGTTGCATCTCCCGCCACAGAGCGTGTTGCCCCACCTCGAGAACTCGACGTCGATCTCGCTCTCACCGTCTCGGCCCAGGCCGTGCTCGGGCCCGTACGGGAACAGGCCGAGCACGGCGTGCGGATCCATGCTGTCGACCGGCCCTTCGATCTGCCACTGGTAGGTGCCGAAGCCCATGTCATCGTTCGAGAACAGCTCTCCGGCCGTGACATGCCGACCCGACCTCGTGATCGCCAGCTGCAGATGGCCGCTCGCGTCGACACGCACATTGGAGGGCCGCCCGGGAGCGACTCCCGCCATGCGACCCTGGGTGACAGTCCATTCGTGTCCCATCCATCGGAGCTGAGTGGGCGTCCGGCCCGCGGCCGGCGAGACGCCGAGCAGCACGCTCGCAGCCGCGATGGCGAAGCCCGAGAACCTCACACGGGTCAACGCACGCACAGGTTTCGGAGCCGGGCGGATACCGCGGAGCGTACACGCGGGTGACCACGATCGCGCCGGCCCGCACAAGAGGCGAAGCGGGACTCCCACGCGAGCCTGAGAGCATCCTCACCGCGAACCCTCAGGTGAGGACAAATGGGAGTCGATAGCGGGAAGGCCAACACATCCAAGGAAGGTGAACCATGCAGATCAGCCCTGTGACCCACCCGGCGCCGACGGCGCCCGCGAACACAAAGCAACCCGCCGCTGCCCCGGCGAACGCCGCCGCGAGCAGCCTCGTCAAGGCATCCGATGTCTCCGCGGCGGCGGTGCAGCGAGCCAACGGAGACGGGGACGGCCGGACCGGCACCGCTGCGCTGAACGACGGCGACGCCGCCGCGCGCGCTGCAGCCGCGTCGCGCAGGGTCAACGTCCACGCTTGACGCACTCCCGTCGGGCGCTCAGAGCGTCGGCTCAGGTCTCCGGTTGCGGATGCGCAGGCGTGACATACCTGCGCGCCGCTTCGGTCTCGGGCGTCAGCAAGGTCGAAGCCGTGAGCTGTGTGTCGAGTGCGCCCTCCCACACCGGCCGCTCCAGCTTCGCGGTGGTCGTGCCGAGCGACGCGCCCACCCCCTTCCAGGTCAGCCCGAGGCTGGCGAGGATCCCGGCGAGGCCGCCTGCGACGCTGCCCGACGTCGGTTCGAAGATCACGAGCGCGAGCCCCCCGATGAACAGGAGCACGGTGAGGCTGAAGGCGATCTTGAAGCGGGCGATGAAGCCGAGCGCCAGGTCTCTCGTGTGGGACAGCGCGAGCTCGCCGGCCACGACGTAGTCCTCGATCTTCAATGCGTCTGTCGCCGCCTTCTCGCCCGACAGCAGCGAGCGCCAGCGTTGTCCCTGCCTGCGCAGCAGGTCCGGGCCCTTCCCTTCGGGGTCGCTCTGGGCCCCCGCGGCCCACTTGCTCCATGCTTCGAGCGAGTCGTGCACGACGTGAGCCGCGTGGGGCGGGAACTGGGTCGTGAGGTCCGACAGCCAGGCCGTGAGGTTGGCGAGGCGGTGCGACTCGAGCTCCCGCTTGAGCGTGCCGAGGTCCTTGGGCAGCCGCGTGGTGTCCCCGAGCGCGCGGCCGAGCCCGTAGGCCTTGCCGAGCTTGAAATGGGTTGCCGTGAGCGTTGTGAGCATGCTCACGTGAAGGTCGAAGAGCGCCTGTTCGTAGGGGGTGTTGGGCAGGCTGGCGGGTACCGCCTGTTTCGCCGCTTTCGGGTCCGGCATTTCAAGGCCGGCGGCCTTGATCGGCGGTTCGAGCTTCTTCAGGCCGACGCAGATCTGGTCGAGGCCGAGCAGCGCGCGTTCTTTCCCGCCGAGGCTCCCCAGGCCGGGGAGGTCTTCTTCAGGCCGGGCGTCGCCCGACCGCCACGAGTCGGGCCTGTAGAGCTCTGACATCTGCCAGCCGAGCGCGAACGCTCCCATCACTTCGGGGTCGCCCGGGGGGTCCGGCGCCGTGATGCCCTTGAAGAGTTCTTTGGCGAAGGCTTCACCTGCTTCCTGGCCGCCCTTGGCAATCTGGCCGGCGAGATCGGGTTCTTTCTCCTGGCCGCCTTTGTCGGGTTGCGGGTCCCCCATCAGCGTTCCCTTCTTCGAATGCCGGACCTGACGCCGGCGATCAAGCGTGGTCTATTGGACGGATCGGGGTGATGTCAAGATCCAGAATTGGACGGACAATCGGGGTTCCCACAGCGCCTCCGGTGATGCATGATGGGCGAGACTTCCGCGACACCGGCGGCCACGATCGAGAAAGGGGACGCAGCGCATGCCTGGGTTCTGGGGTGAGGTAGAGCGAGGCGCGGCGAGAGAGCTGGCCAAAGTCCTCGGTGGCAAGTGGGAGCAGATCGTCGATCTCGCGATGGAGGAGCCGCCCCCGACGCCGAAAGCAACCGTGGACGCGCCCGGCGGCGACGCCGCCGGGCGGCTCGCGGCGATCGATCACATCGTGGTCGTGATGCTCGAGAACCGCTCCTTCGATCACATGCTCGGGTTCCTGTCGCTGCCCGCTGCGCTCGGCGGCCGCGGCCGCGGCGACGTCGACGGGCTGCGAGGCCCGCAGGAGAACTTCAACCTGTTCGGCGAGGAGCGCTACGAGATCCATCCTCTGAGCGCGGGCAAGTTCAAGGACGAGACCGAAGACCCGGACCACTCGGGCTCCTCCGTCGATGAGCAGCTCGCGGACGGAGGCGCCGGGTTCGTCAAGAACTTCGCGCGGATCGCGGGCGAACGTGCCCGCGCCGCGGACGAGCAGGCGCCGGACCCGGGGCTCGTGATGGGCTACTACGGCCCGGAGCAGCTCCCGGTCTACGACCACCTCGCGAGCGCCTACTGCGTCGTGGACAGGTGGTTCAGCTCGGTGCCTGGCGCGACCTGGCCCAACCGGCTCTACGCGATGACCGGGCAGGCCGCAGGCAGCCGCAACGACATCAGCCCGCCGATCTACGGGCTGCCGAGCTTCGTCCGCCATCTCGACGAGCACGATGTGAGCTGGCGCTGGTACTCGTTCGACCCGGCGACGCTCCGGCTGGCGGACCCGGAATACCGGCTCGAGCGCCACGATCACTTCGCCTTCGTCGACCAGCGCAGCCTCAGCCTTCAGGAAGAGATCGCAGGGAAGATCTTCGAGGAGGGCCCGTCGTTCCTCGACGACGCGGCCAACAACGAGCTGCCGAGCGTGTCCTGGATCGACCCCCGCTTCAAGGACCTGAAGGTTCTCGGCCCGAACTCCAACGACGACCATCCGCCGAGCGACGTCGCCGCAGGGCAGGACCTGGTCCTGCGCGTCTTTCAGGCTCTGCGCAGCAGCGAGGCGTGGAAGAGCACGCTGCTCCTCATCACCTACGACGAGCACGGCGGCTTCTACGACCATGTCCCGCCGCCGGCCGCGGCGGACGAGCGGCCGGAGTTCCAGCGTCTCGGAGTTCGCGTCCCGGCCCTGCTCGTCTCCCCGTACTGCGCGGCCGGCTCGACGGCCACCAAGCTCCTCGGCGACGACTTCCACTTCGACCACACCTCGATCATCAAGACGATCCTCACCCGCTTCTGCAACAAGGACGGGAAGATCCCGGCCATGACCGAGCGTGTGCAGGCGGCGAACCACCTCGGGCACCTCCTGGGCGACGTGCGCCGCGACGAGCCGCCCGCACACGACCAGGTCTCCAAGCAGATGGCCCAGACGCAGCAGCCGTGGCTGGATCACCGCTACACCGACCCGGTTCAGAAGGGCGGGCCACCGGAGCAGCTCACCGACCTGCAGGGCGGCTTCTACGCGGCCGCTCGGCTCCTGCGCCAAGCGGGACTGCCGGCCGGGCGGCCCTGAGCCGGGCCGGCTCGCGTAGCGGTCGAGCCGCGCTCAGCCGAGGAAGCCCAGCAGCGCCTCGTTGCACTCGTCGGGGAATGTCCAGCCGATGTTGTGCGGGCCGTTCGCCACGGGCACGACCCGGATGTTGGAGTTGAGCGCCTCCAACCGCCCCGCGGTGCTGTC
Organism: uncultured Solirubrobacteraceae bacterium; assembly: GCA_963738815.1. Classification (GTDB taxonomy): domain Bacteria; phylum Actinomycetota; class Thermoleophilia; order Solirubrobacterales; family Solirubrobacteraceae; genus Palsa-744. Next base: position 428,149 of record CAVTXW010000008.1, on the reverse strand, counting down.
GAACGGCAGGATCCGGTCCTCGGTGCCGTGCACGACGAGCATCGGGATATCGATCTTCGCCACGTCGGCCCGGAAGTCCGTGAGCCACGTATCAACGCAGGCGTAGCTCGCGAACCAGGAGGACGCAGCGGCGACCTGGAAGCTAGCCCGCACCGCCGCCTCGCCGATGCGCTCGGGCGCGAGCTCGTCGGTGTTGTAGAAGTTCGCGAAGAAGTCCTCGAACCACTTGTAGCGATCGGCGAGCACGGCCGCCTTGATCCCGTCGAAGACCGACTGGTCGACCCCCTCGGGGTTGTCGTCCGTCTTCAGCACGAACGGCGGGATTGCGCCGAACAGGACGGCCTTGCTGACGCCCGCGGAACCGTGCGTGCCGAGGTAGCGGGTCACCTCCCCCGTGCCCATCGAGAAGCCACACAGCACGACGTCCTGGTCGAGCGCGAGATGATCGAGCAGCGTCTTCAGGTCCGCCGTGAAGGTGTCGTAGTCGTAGCCGGTGGTGGGCTGGCTCGACTGCCCGAAGCCGCGACGGTCGTACGCGATGGTGCGGTAGCCGGCATCCAGCAGTACGCGCTCCTGGCGCTCCCAGGAGTGGCCGTTCAGCGGGTATCCGTGGATCAGGACGACCGGCTGCCCGCTGCCGTGGTCCTCGTAGTAGAGCTGGATCTCGGAGCTGTTCTCGCGGCCAACGGTCACGAAGGGCATGGCGTCTCCTTGGCTTGTGGGATGGCGTCGAAGGTCGAAGCGCATCGGGATGTTCCACCTGACCACACTCCGTCGCACCCGGGAGAGCCCTGGTGAGATGCCCGTGTCGCCCAGCGCCGCAGCAGGTTCAGCCGGCTGCGGCCGAGGAGCGTCAGGACAGCCCGTCGATCCAGCGCTCGAGCCGCTTGCCCTCCCGTGCCAGGAGCTCAGGTTCGCGGAACGTGTTGGCCAGCAGCGCGGCCCCCTGGTAGGAGGCGATCAGCGCGACGGCAAGCTCGCGGGCATCGCGCCGGCCCACGGCCCGGAACTGCTCCTCTGCCCACGTGACCGGGAGCCGCATCAACTCGCCGCATGCGCGGCTGAGGCGGTCGTCCCGCTTGTCGAGCTCCGAGCAGAGGGAGCCCTGCGGGCAGCCGAACTCGGCGATCTGATCGCGTTGGTCGGCGAACATGCGCACGAGGGCCCGGAGGCGCCCCTTCGGAGTGCGTTGCTTCTCGAGCGTCGCGAGCGCCGCGCGGACGTCGTCCTCATGGGCGGCGATCGCCGCCTCCACAAGGTCGTCTTTGGTCTTGAAGTAGTAGTAGACGTTGCCGGGGGCGACGTTGGCCGCCTCGGCGACCTCGGCCAAGGTGGTCCGCTCGACGCCCTGCGCGTAGAGCATCTGCTTCGCCGCCTGAACGAGCCGCTCGCGCTTTCCGGCGGCCCTCTCGCTCACAACGCCGGCTCCTTGGGCCAAGTCAGTCATCTCACCGACTGAGGATAGTGGACCGGCGGAGGCCGGCGGAGTTAAGTGAGTTGACTGACTGAAGGGTTGCTAAGTTGGGAGCCTCACTCAGCCGCGACCGTTCGGAGGCCAGATGCCAGACCCGACCTCGTCATTCCTCTCCACCCCCCGCGGACGCCTGACGCTCGCGTTCCTGTGCAGCGTCGCGCTGCTGGACTTCGTGGACGCGTCGATCGTCAACGTCGCGCTGCCCTCGATCAGGCACAGCCTGCACTTCTCGATCCAGAGCCTGCAGTGGGTTCTCAGCGGCTACCTCCTCACCTATGGCGGCTTCATGCTCCTCGGCGGCCGCGCGGCCGACCTGGTCGGCCGCAGGCAGCTGCTGATCGGAGGCACGTCGCTGTTCGCGGCGGCATCGCTGACGGCCGGACTGGCCGGCAGTGAGGGGATGCTGATCGGAGCCCGCCTGGCGCAGGGCGTGGGCGCAGCGATGATGATCCCCGCGGCGCTGTCGACGCTCACGATCTCCTTCCCCGAAGGAGCGGACCGACACAAGGCGCTGGGAGCGTGGGGCGCCGTCGCCGGGCTGGGCTCGGCCGCGGGCGTGTTCCTCGGCGGGGTCATCACCGAAGCGCTGAGCTGGCGCTGGGTCTTCTTCGTGAACCTCCCGATCTGCGCGCTCGACATCTACGCCGCGACCCGCCTCGTGCCGACCCAGCGGAGCCGGGCGCGCCTCGCGAACTTCGACGCGCTCGGCGCACTGCTGGTCACCGCGGGGATGCTGCTGCTCATCTACGCGCTGGTCAGGGCGCCGGACATCGGCTGGGGTGCGACGCGCACCGTCGAGGAGCTCGCCGGCGCCGCCGTCCTGCTGGCGCTGTTCGCGCTCAACGAGACCCGGCACCAGAACCCGCTGTTCCCGCTCTCCATCCTGCGGATCAAGGGCCTCGCAGCAGCTGACCTCACGCAGGTCATCGCGATGGCCGGCTTCTACTCGATGTTCTTCTTCGTGACCCTCTACATGCAGACCGTCCTCGGCTACACGCGGATCCAGGCCGGCGCGGCCTACCTGCCGACCACGTTCGGCGTCGCGATCGCATCCGCCGTCTGCTCGCAGCTGTTCGTGCGCACGGGCACGCGGCCGATCATCGTCGCGGGCGCGCTGCTCGGCGCGGCCGGTGTCTTCTGGCTCTCCAAAGCGCCCGTCCACGGCTCATATCTGACGGACCTGCTCCCCGGGCTCCTGATCATGTCCGCGGGCCTCGGCGCGGTGTTCGTCGGCGTCACGACGGCTGCGCAGGCCGGCGTCCCGCCTGACAAGGCAGGGCTCGCGGCGGCCCTGATAAGCGCCTCGACCTGGCTCGGTGGGGCGCTCGGCATCGCGATCTTCTCCGCGATCTCGACCTCCCGCGCGCACGATCTGCTCACGTCGCACACGCCCGTCCCTGAGGCCCTCACCTCCGGGTTCCAAAGGGCGCTGCTCGCCTGCAGCATCTTCATGGTCGCCGCCGCGGTGATCGCGCTCCGGGCGACGAACACCAGAGGCGCTCCCGTCGAGAGCGCCGCGATGGAGCCCACTCCGGTCCCCGACGCGGCATGAGCAGGGTCCTCGCCCCCGGCCACCCCCGTGCCGGGGGCGAGGAGCTGCTGCGCCATCCATTCGTCCACTCGTGGCCCCGACCCACCCTGAAACCCGTGCCGCGCGCCTACCGTGTCAAGCGTGGGGGGTCTGAGTAGGACGGCAGTAAAGCGCGAGGTCGAAGTGTGCGAGGGAGTTCCCGCGCTCATCGCCGCGGTCGACGGCGCCGGAACGGTCCTGTGTGCCACGAGCGGCTTCATGGACCGCTTCGACGTACGCGACGGCGCGTTGGCCTCGTGCCCGGAGCAGGTCGAGCTGATCGCTCGCGGCCAGGCCGACCGCCTCACCGCCGAGATCGACGATCTCGAGGCGAGCCTCGCCGCCGTGGCCGACAGGCACGGCAGGCGTCTCGTCCTGCTGATGGTCACCTCCGATCGCGACGACGCCGACCTCGGGCCCGCGAGCCCTCTGTTCGACGAGCCTCTGGACGAGAGCCCCGCGATCGTGTGGCTCAAGGACCTGGACGGCCGCTACCTGCGAGTCAACAGCCGCTACGTCGATCAGCTCGGCGTCGACGCCGACAGCGTCCGCGGACAGACCGATGCCGAGCTCACCGCCGCGGGGTCGATCGAAGGGATGAGGCTCGAGGACAAGGACATCGCCTCCTCGGAACCGCTCGAGCTCGAGTACCTGATCGGCTCGTTCGAAGAGCGTCCTGCGTTCGCCGCCCTGCGCTTCGCGTTGCGCGACGGGGACGGACAGCCGACCGCGACGTGCAGCGTGGCGGCACCGCTGCCGGAAGCCGCTCTGGCGCGGTCGGAGTGCGACCGGCTGATGCGAATCGACCGCTGGCGCCGGCTCGACGCTGTCGCCATCCGGCAGGAGCTGCTGGAGGAGTGGGGTCTCGGGCTCACAGACGGCAGCGTCGGCCCGCCACTCGACCGCGACGAGCGCGTCGCGGCCGCCCTCTCCGAGCGGGACGAGGCGCTCGCGGCTGCCGCGCGCCTCGAGCAAGAGCTGGCGCAGGAACGCGATCAGCTGGACGTTCTGCGCGCTGAGACCGAGCAGGCCGCCCGGCGGAGCGAGGAGCTCGACGGCGCGGTGGCGGCCGAGCAGGCCCGCTCCGAGGAGCTCAGGCAGTCACTCGCCCGCCAGGAGGAGCACGTCAGCGAGCTGGAGACCGAGCTGAGCGCCGCCCAGGCAGAGCTCGCGGAGCGCGACCTCCCCGCGGACGAGCCGCAGGAGGGCCCATCCACAGACGGCGGCGAGGGCCCGAGGTGGGGAGCCGACGCCCAGCACGCCCTGGCGACTGCACTCGTCGGCGTGACGGAGTGGCGCGCCGCGCTCAAGCTGGCGACTGACATCCTCGGCGCGGAGGGCGGCTGGGACGCGACGATCGCGTGGTGCACCGAGCGCCCGGGGCCGGCCATGAGGTGCGGGGTCGTGTGGATGCGGGAGCCGGCGGCGCTGGCCTCGATCGAGTCGCGCGCGTGGAAGCACGTGGAGGACCCCTCGACGGCGGAGTTCGGCCGCGCCCGCAAGCGCATGGCGGCAACCTGCCTGCTCGACCTTCAGTCTGCCGAGGATCCGCTCTTGGCGGCGGCCGCGGCCGAGGGCATCGGCTCCGCGATCCTGGTCCCGATCAGCGACGGCGGCGACACCGTCGCGATGCTGGAGCTGCTGTCGCGTGGCGCCACCACGCCAAGCCCCGAGCTCGTGCTCTCGCTGGACGCGATCGCCCTTCAGCTCGGCGCCCTTGCCCGGCTGCTGAAGTTCACCGACGATGCGGAGTGGCGCCTCGGACGCCTGTGAGCGGCCGGCCCGCCGGCTGGTCCCCGGCGGGTAGGCGGATCGTGGCGACGGCGAGCACGAGCTGGCCCGGCGCCCGCGCGGCAGTGTGCGGCGCGCCCGGCGCCGACGAGTCGAAGAGGATCTCGACCGGCACCGCTGCCTTCCGGCAACGCGCTGCGAACGGGTAGCCGAGCTGCAGATGCACGGTCGCCCCCCGGGCGACGTCGCGGTTGAAGACAGCCGCGCCTGCACCTTCGCCTCTTGGTCCACAGCCCTTGCTCCAGAGCGAGTAGCCCTGCGCGGCGCCGCGCACCGGGAAGGGAGCCGCGAACGACACGTCGGCGGCGATCACGCGGTGCGAGCGCAGCCGGAGACGGATCCGGGGGTGAAGCTGGACGCGGCTCGCCGTTGTCGCGCTCACCGCAGGCGCAGGCGGCCTCGGCGGCGGACACGCGCTTGGAATCGCGACCTTGGCGCCGGTGCGGGCGTCGTACCCGTTCTCGCACGTCGTGCCGTTCTCGTCGTAGGTGATCGTGGTCAGGGCCCCGTCGGCTCCCGGTCCTTCGCCGGGCGTCTGCGTGCCCGGGGCCTCGCCTGAGCCTTCGTGGTCGCTCGTGGCGGCTGCCGGCTGCACGATCAAGTACGCCCCGGCGCCCGGCACGACGGCCTGGGTCCGCATCGACGAGCCTTCCCGGTAGGTGACGCTCGCCGCGTGCGGACCGAGCAACCCGTAGCTGATGTCACGCCTCCGGGACGCCGGCAGGACCAGGGGCCCACGGGCGAAAGCCGCGTTTCGATCGACTCCCCAGAGTTCGGCTGCGACCGCCCCGCCCCACGCGGAGCCGTCGGCGAGCGTGCACGTCCCGCCCTGGATCTCCGTTCCGTCTTCGGTCGAGCCGCCCGGGAACGCCTGGACGATCTCGGCGGGGAACGGATGGAACAGGCCGTCGTCGGCGAACGCGCCGTCGGTGCCGAGCTCCCCCAGCTGTCCGCCGTGGACCCGCCCGACCTGTGCGCAGACGAGTCCGCGCGAGGTCGTCACGATCCTCATCCCCCACGGCGGGCCGCCATCGGGGTCCTGGATGCGCAGCGCCAGCAGCTGCGAGGAGACGGGGACGCCGATGCCTTCCGAGGGGCCCACGGGGGCCGTCGCAGGCACGCCGGCCCCGGTCAGGATGACTCCTGTGGCCGCGAGTGCGATCGTACCCCCGGCGAGCAGGAGGGCGGCCACCGGAACGAGGATCCCCCAGCGTGCGCGGCGCGGAAGCGCAAGGCGGCCTCGCCCGCGGCGTGGGCGCTCCGAAGGCTCCTCGACGACCCGCCGCAGCTCGCTCTCGAAGGCCTCCAACGGAGGGAATCGGTATGTCATCGCGCGGTCCCCCAGGTCACGGCCAGCGAGCGCTGCATGGACCGCAGCGCACGCGAGACGCGCGCGCGAGCGGTGGGCTCGGAGATGCCCAGACGCCCCGCGACCTCGTCGTAGGGCATCTCCTCGATCACGCGCAGACGCAGCGCGTCCCGCTGGTCGGCGGTGAGCTGCTGCAACTCCGCGGCCAGGTCCTGGCGGACCGCCTCGACGCCCGCGGCCTCCTCGATCGCCGCCAGGTCGTCCTCGTGGGCCGTCGGCGTGCTCAGGCCAAGACGGCGCAGCGCGCTCTGCTGCGCGCGGCCGCGACGCAGGTAGCGGCCGAGCTGGCGGCGCGCGATCGTGAACAGCCACGCGCGCATCTCCTCTTCGCTGTCGGTGCGCACCCGCGGCCAGGCGAGCCAGGCCTGTGCGAAGGTCTCGGCTGTGAGTTCCAGGGCGACCTCGCCGTCCAACGTCCGCCTCGTCAGGAACATCAGCACCGCCTCCGCCTCGTCTCGATAGAAGGGCACGAAGCCCTCGGGATCAGCCATCACACCTAGATTGTCGGCGGGCCGAGATCTGTGACGAACCCGGGCGGACGCGGGTCCGGCTGCGGGCGGGCGGGCGCTGGGAGGCCGCCGGGGTGCCGCCGGCCGGTGGCACAGCCACTCCGGCTCCGGAGACCAGGGCACGTTCCGCCTTAAGCTGCAAACCGTGCCCGGCGCGATTCCGACGATCTACGAGTGGGCCGGCGGCCGGCCCGCGTTCGCCCGCTGGCTGGATCGCTTCTACGACCTCGTCGAAGCCGAGGCGCCGGAGATCGCCGCGCTGTTCGGCGGACAGGTGAGCCGCGAGCACCGCGAGCACGTCACGGACTGGTGGAGCGAGGTGATGGGCGGCCCGGCCGTCTACAGCGAGCGGCGGGGAGGCTACGAGCAGATGCTGCACCGGCATCGAGGCCTGGCGATCACGCCCGAGCAGCGACTCACGTTCGTGACGCTCCTCAGTCGAGCCGCCGACGACACCGCGCTCCCTGCCGACCCCGAGTTCCGAGCCGCCCTGATGGGCTACGCGGAGTGGGGTACGCGCCTGGCGCTGCACAACTCCCAGCCGGACGCCGATGTGGCGCAGCATGCGCCGGTCCCGCGCTGGGGGTGGGGCGTCGCGCCTCCCTACCGGCCGGCGAGCGACTGAGCCGGCGTCACGCGTCCGCCGCGAGCTGCCCCTCGCTCGAGCCCGCGCGCGGATTGCGCCTGACCACGTAGACGGCGATCGGCCACGAGGCCGCGAGGATCGCCACGGCCAGGTAGGGGAAGATGCTGTACGGGACCGGCTGTCCGGGGTGGAAGAGCTCGATGAAGGGGGTCACGAGCGCGAGGGCGCCAATGGCCGGCATCGCGACGTGGCGCAGCACCGAGAACGAATCGCGATGGCGGCGCCACATGAACACCGGCAGCGAGACGGCGGTGAGCACGTAGACGAAGAGGATCAGGATCGTCCCCATCGTCGAGCACTCGGCGTAGAGGTTGACGGGGTCGTCAGCCCCTCCGAGCAGGCCGGTGATGTGACAGAGCCACCACACGACGACGATCCCGACCCCGAACACCGTCATCGCGAGCAGGGCGTTCACCGGCGTCCTGCCAGGCGGGCGCGATCTGCCGAGCGCCGCCGGCAGCAGCCCGGAACGGCCGCCGTCGAAGATCACGCGCGCCTGCGAGTTCACGGCGGCCACCAGCGTGCACAGGACCGAGATGATGCCGGCCAGCCAGGCGAGGATCGCCGCGTCTCCGAGGTAGCGGTCTGCCATTTCCAGGAACGGCACCGATGCTCGCCCGATCGAGGAGGTGTCGTAGTGGAAGCCGACGATCGTCGCGTACGCGAAGAGCACGAACAGCGCGGTCGCCATGGCGAGCGCCGTGTACAGGGCGCGCGGGATCGTGTGGCGCGGATCGCGCGTTTCCTCGGCGAGCGCCGGGGCGTTTTCCCAGCCGATCAGCATGTAGAGCGCCAGCGGGAAGCCGGCGGAGAGCCCCGCAAGCCCGTTGTTGAGGTGCGAGGGGCCGAACGGCGTCGCGTTGAGGTGGCCGCGCCGATCGATCAGGACCACGGCGCTCACGGCGATCATCACCAGCACCTGGATCACCGTCGCGACGCCGATCGCGGCCGTCGAGAGCCCCGCGCCCCTCATCGCGAACCAGATCGCCGCCGCCGTCATCACCAGCGCGATCGGCAGCCATGAGGGCTGCCAGGCCGTGTAGTGCTCGAGCGTCAGCGAGATCATCCCGCCCGACATCGCGAACACCCCCGCGATCGCCACCGTGAAGCCGACGGTGACGAGGATGGCGGTGACGACGCCCGCCCTCGGCCCGAGCGAGGTCTCGACGTATGTGACGAAGCTCCCGGCGGAGGGCTCGATCTTCGTGAACTCCGCAGTCACGAAGGCGAGGAAGAAGACGGCGGCGCCCGCCGCGATGATCGTCAGCGGCGCCGCTGCACCCGCCGTGACCGCGATCACCCCGAAGGCGAAGTAGAAATCGACTCCCGGCCCGATGTTCGCGACCGTGGAGGCGGTCACATCGGCGAGCCCGAGGGTCGCGTTGTCAGAATTCTGATCTTGACCCATTATTTGGAACGTGGCCGCTAAGGCTTCCTCGCCGATTTGCCGATACGTGTCTTGATGGCCGGACCCTCGCCTGAAGCCTTGGGCGGAGCCTAGATTGAACGCGACCGCAACAACCAGACCACGCCGGCGACCTTCGAGGGTGCTGGTGGTGCTGCGGGCGCTCGTGGCGCCAAGAGGTCTGAGCCGCGACTCGCAGACGGAGACCGCTTCCCTCGATCACCATCGCGAGCTGAGCGCACCCCAGCGCGAGCGGCTCCGTGCGGGCCTGCCCTTCGACGGGTCTGACTGCGACTAGCAGCACCGCCGCGCCGCTACGAGAGCATCTCGACGTAGCCCGCGCCCCCGTGGACGCGAATACGCTGGCCGTCCGCAATCAGCCGGGTCGCATGCTCGACCCCGACCACCGCCGGCAGACCGTACTCTCGTGCGATCACCGCGCCGTGGGTCATGAGGCCTCCGACCTCCGTCACGAGCCCTTCCACGCTGAGGAACAGCGGCGCCCAGCTGGGATCCGTGTGGACGGTGACGAGGATGTCACCGGGCTCGAGCTCCGCTTCGGCCACGTCGAGCACGATCCGCGCCCGCCCCTCCACCGTGCCGCTGCTGACCGGCAGGCCGACCAACGCGCCCTCCGGCAGGTCCTCGCGGCGGTAGGACCCTGCGAAGGCGGCGCCGTCGGAGGTCAGCACCCGGGGCGGTGCGAGCACCTGATGGGAGCGGAACGCCTGCCTGCGCTCTGCGATCAGCCGTCCGTCCGTCCTCATCTCGCGCGCAGCGTCCTGCAGCTCCTGCAGAGTGAGGTAGAAGCTGTCCTCCTTCTGCGCCAGCACTCCGGCGGCGACGAGCCGCTCGGCCTCTCTCAGCAGCGCCCGCTTGTAGACGAAGTAGCGGCTGACGATGTGGTACTTCGGGTACTCGCGGTAGCCGGCGAAGGCGCGAAGGCGGTCGATCATCAGCTTCGTCTCGCGCCCCTTGCGCTCGCCGTCCGGGAGCACCCGGATCTCCCCGAGGAGCCTCCGCTCCTCCTCGGCGGCCTCCTTCCTGCCCTGCTCCAAGCGCCGCCCTGCGGCGCCGGGCTCGAAGTTCCTGACGTTCGAGAGGATCGCGGGCACGAGCATGCTCGGCCGCTCGCTCCAGCGGGGCCGCGTGATGTCGATCTCGCCGGCGCATCGCATCCCGTAGCTGTCCAGGTAGGCGCGAATCGCGTCTCGGGCGTCTGCGCCGCCCGGCACCGCCCCGAGGCCCTCGACGAAGTCCTCGCCCTCGACCTGTTCGAGAGCGGCGATGACCCACGGATGGGGGCGGATCGCGTCGGCGACGTCGAGCAGTGCGAGCCCCATCTCGGAGGTGACGTTGCCCGGGACGGACTTGCTCAGAGCGTCGGCGGCGTTCCTCTCCCCCAGACACTCCTCGATCTGCTCGTTCAGCCACCACGCTGCGTCCATCGACGCCATGATCGCCCGGTGGTTCGCGGGGTCGAACAGGAGCCGCTTCAGCTCCTGGAGGTCGGCGAGGATGAGCTCGAAGAGCGCCGGCCCCGTGACGGCCCCGATCTCGCGCTCGAGCTCGGCGATCGAAGCCCGGCAGCGCTCGATCAGAACGCCGACGGCGCCCGGATCGGGGGCCACGGTCGCGTCGAGGATGCTCGGAGCGGCGTGGTTCTCCTCCGGGGCCGGCAGCGAGCCGTCTCGCCCGAGCACGGCCTCGAGCGCGTCGGAGATCAGCGGGTCCGATCGCCCGAGCGCCTCCAGGACACGCTCGCGCGTGGCTGGCGCGGCGAGGTCCTGCGCTACGTCGACGAACAACCTCCCGCCGGCCTCGTACATCCGACGGCCGGCGGTGAGCTGGAACACGGAGTACCCGAGGGGCCTCATGGCGTCGGTCATCATCTGCTGGTGCCCGACCGAGACGTACACGTGGCGCTCGCGGTCACCTGCGGCGGGGACGGGGAACAACGTCGTGATCGGCCGGCTCTGGAGGATCGCGAAGGCGCCGCCGGCCAGGCACCACTCGATGTCCTGGGGAGAGCCGAAGTGAGCCTCCAGCCGCCGGCCCAGCTCCACGAGCCGGAGGACCTGCCGATCGGTCAGCGCCGGCTGCGCAGCCCGGCCGGGCTCGACCTCCCGCTCACGGGTTCCGCCTCCCGGCGCGGCCTCCAGGGCGATCCGCTTGCTCCCGACCGATCTCCTCAGCAACACGCCGTCTCGCACCTCGTACACGTCCGGGTTCACCAGACCGGCCAGGAGAGCCTCGCCGAGCCCGAAGCTCGCCTCCACGGAGGCGACCGTGCGGTCGGACGTGACCGGGTTGGCGGTGAACAGGACGCCGGCCGCCTCCGAGACCACCATCTGCTGCACGACCACGGCCATCTGCGCCCGGCGGTGGTCGACGCCGTTGCGCGCGCGGTAGGTCACGGCGCGGTCGGTGAACAGCGAGGCCCAGCAGCGGCGGACATGCGCCACGATCGCTGCCGCGCCGACGACGTTCAGATAGGTGTCGTGCTGCCCGGCGAACGACGTGGACGGCAGGTCCTCCGCCGTCGCGCTCGACCTGACGGCGTAGCTGTCGCGCTCGCCGTGGACGGCGATCGCGCGCTCGATCTCCGCCGTCACCTCCTCGGGCACGACGGCCCCTCCGAGGAGCCGTCGGATCTCCGCAGCGAGCTCGCGGATCGCCTCCCGATCCTCCGCGTCGCAGCAGAGGAGCCGCTCCAGCGGCGTCTCGATCGAGGGAGTCCCGGCGAGGACCCGTCCGAAGGCCTTCGTCGTCACGCAGAACCAGGGCGGTACCTCGATGCTCTCGATGCGCGAGAGCTCCGCCAGCCGGGCGGCCTTGCCACCGGCCAGGGCCGCTGCGCCCGCACCCTGGATCTCTCCGAACCCCAGCACGTATCCGGCGGCCGACGCCGCAGCCTGCTCCGAGCTCATCGCGCTGCTCCCTTCGTCGCTTGCGGCGAGCGAGTATGGGGTACCGCCGGGCCTTGAAACAAGCCCCCCGGTCGGGGATACTCTGGAAGTGGAGGGGGACACGGGCGCCGCGCGAGCGGCGCTTTTTCGTGGCCGGCCGAGCTGCTCATGCGCCGCAGCGGCGGCGCTTCCCGGTCGGTGACGCTACGCGGCGGCCTTCCGCGCCGGCCGAGCCGCCGGGCCGATCTCGCGCGCAGCCGGCGGCCAGTCGTTGACCGCGTGCGGCGTCGCGCCCCAGAGGTGCTGGACGGCATATGCCCGCCAGGGGCTCCATCGCCGCGAGCGGGCGACGAGCTCGCGAGGGCTCGTGGGCAGCCCCAGCCCGCTCGCTCCGCGCCGCACGCCGAGGTCGCTCGCCGGGAACGCGTCGGGGTCGCCGAGCGCGCGCATCGCGATCACCTCGGTGCTCCACGGACCGACGCCCGGGATCTCGCGCAGCGCGCGCATCGCCTCGCCGCGCTCGGCGCCCGGGCTCAGCTCCAGCGTGCCGTCTGCGAGCGCGCCGGCGAGGCTCTCGATCGCGCGCCGCCGCGATGCCGGCATCGCCACGTCGAACTCCCTCAGCGCGCAGGGCGCCGGAAAGAGACGAGACAGGCCGCCCTCGGCGTCTCTGACCGGCTCGCCCCACCGTGCCGAGATCGTCGCGCCGAGCGTTCGCGCCGCGGCCGTCGATATCTGCTGCCCGAGCACGACGCGGATCGCCAGCTCGGCGCCGTCGACGGTGCGCGGCACGCGCCGGCCCGGGTGGCGCGCGATGGACGGTCGCAGGCCAGGGTCGCCGGAGAGCTGCTCGTCGATCGCCTCCGGGTCGGCGTCCAGGTCGAGCAGCCAGCGGCAGCGCGAGATCGCGGCCGCGAGATCGCGCAGGTCCTCGAGCGCAAGGCGGCAGTCGACGAACGCGTCCCCCGGCCTGAGCTCGGCGATGCCGGTCCCATGCGGTAGGCGGAGAGTTCGGCGGTAGGCGCCGTCGCGAACCTCCTCCACGCCCGGCACGGCCGTGGCGGCGAGGTGGCCGAACAGGTTCTCGGGGCTCAGGGGGCGGCGGAACGCGAGCCGCAGCCGCACGATGCCCGCGGAACGGCCGGCGTCGCCGTTCGCGCGCCGCCGCAACTCGGTCGGCGTGAGCGCGAACACGGAGCGGACCGTGTCGTTGAACTGGCGGATGCTCGAGAAGCCGGCGGCGAGCGCGACCTCCGCCATCGTCAGCGAGCTCGCTTCGATCAGCGTGCGGGCGGTCTGGGCCCTCTGGGCGCGGGCGAGCGCAAGCGGCCCGGCGCCGAGCTCCGCCCTGAGCAGCCGCTGCAGCTGGCGGACGCTGTAGCCGAGGCGTGCGGCGAGCGCGGGCACGCCTTCGCGATCGACCACGCCATCGGCGATCAGCCGCATCGCACGGCCTGTCACATCGCCTCGTGCGTTCCACTCCGGCGACCCGGGCGATGCGTCCGGGCGGCAGCGCTTGCAGGCGCGGAAGCCGGCCTGCTGACAGGCCGCGGCTGAGGGGTAGAACCGGACGTTCTCACGTTTCGGAGTCATCGCCGGGCAGCTCGGCCGGCAGTAGATGCCGGTCGAGGTCACAGCCGTGAAGAACCAGCCGTCGAAGCGCGGGTCCTTCGCGCAGGCCGCCCGGTAGCAGTGCTCGAAGTCGAGTGTCACTCGCCGAGCGTGACACGTTCCACGGGCCCCGTCTAGCGGTTTTGCGACACCACCGTGGGGTTGGATCGCCGCGCATGCGAACGCCGTCTCGAGCGAGTCGAGCACGCTCGCGGGGAGGGCGACGCCGTCCGGCTAGATTGTGCGCTGCGGCCGTCGAGTGCCGTGCACGCGATGCGGGCCGCCGGCCCGCCAAGACCAACAGCGGAGAGCGGATGAGCGCGAAGGATGACCGCGAATCGACGGCGTTCGTCGTTCTCACCGAGGCTCAGCTGGCCGAGATCGCGGGTTTCGGCACGGAGCGGGCGATGACGGCGGGCGAGATGCTGTTCGAGGCGGGCGACGCCTCCTATGAGCTGTTCGTCGTGCTCGCGGGCCGTGCCGAGGTCGTCAGGCCCGACGGTGACAAAGCCGAAGTGATCGCGAGCTACGGGCCGGGTGGCTTCGCCGGCGAGCTCAATCTGCTGACCGGCCAGCGCAGGTTCCTTTCGTGCAGGGTCGTCGAGGACGGCCGCGTGCTGGTCGTGGGCGAGCCGGAGTTCCGGCGGCTGATGAGTGCGAGTCCGGGACTGGCGGACACGATCTTCAATGCCCTGCTCGCCAGGCGCGAGATCCTCCGCGAGGGCGCCGGCGCCGAGGCGATCCGCATCGTCGGCTCGCGTTTCTCCCCTCCCGCGATGCGCCTGCGTTCGTTCGCCGAGCACTCGCGGATCGCCTACGCGTGGATCGACGTCGAGGACGCCGAGGATCCCGAGCTGCTCCTGGCCGGCCTCGGGCTCGCAGCCGGCGACCTGCCGGCGGCGATCTCACCCACCGAAACGATGGTCCGTGCCACCCCCGAGGAGTTCGCGGAACGTCTGGGGTTGACGTTCACCCCCACGCCGGGCTACATCTTCGACCTGGTCGTCGTGGGCAGCGGCCCGGCGGGTCTGGCCGCATCGGTTTACGGGGCCTCCGAGGGGCTTCGCACCGTCTGCCTCGACGCCCTCGCCGTCGGCGGGCAAGCCGGATCGAGCTCGCGCATCGAGAACTACGCAGGGTTCCCAAACGGCATCTCCGGGGGCGAGTTGACCGCGAGGGCGGCCGTCCAGGGGATGCGTCTCGGCGCCCGCCTGAACGCCCCCTGTGCCGTCGTGGGGCTGCGCCACGAGCCGAGCTTCCACGTCGTGGCGCTCCGGGACGGCAGCGAGATCCCTGCGCGAGCCGTCATCGTCGCCTCCGGCGCCCGCTACCGGCGACTCCCGGTCGAGGAGCTCCAACGCTTCGAGGGTGCCGGCGTCTACTACGCGGCCACCGACCTCGAGGCGCGGGTCTGCGCCGGCACTCCGGTGGTGGTCGTCGGCGGCGGCAACTCGGCCGGTCAGGCAGCGATCTATCTCTCTCAGAACGGATGCACCGTGACGATCGCGGTACGGCGAGGGGGCCTCGAGGAGACGATGTCCTCCTATCTGACCGAACGAATCGAGGCCGATCCACAGATCCGGCTGATGACCGGCGTGGAAGTCAGTCGCCTCGACGGCCAGGATCACCTCGAAGCGGCCGCCTTCCGTGACCTTGCCGGTGGCGAGGAGCGGATGCTCGCGTGCGCGGGACTCTTCTCCTTCATCGGGGCGGATCCGGCGACGGGTTGGCTCGGCGACGCCGTGGCGCTCGACAAAGACGGCTTCGTCCTGACCGATCGGCAGCTCACCGACGGTCTCGGCAGCACGCCCGCGCTCCCGTTCGAGACGTCGATGCCGGGGGTCTTCGCCGCGGGCGACGTGCGCCACGGCTCGATGAAGCGGGTCGCCGCGGCCGTCGGCGAGGGTTCCAGCGCCGTACGCTCGGTTCACGAGCGGCTCGCGACGCAGGGGTAGCCGCTCAGCGGGGGAAGTCGCGCAGGTAGATCGCCCGCTCCCAGATCGTCGTGAGCGTGGCCACGGCCGCGTCGACGTCGGGGGCCGGGTCCCGCACGAGCTGCTCGAGGAAGTAGTGGACGGGGAGGGCGCGTTGTACGCCCTTGTGACGGTGCTCGGACTCATCAACGGGCACGACATCCTTGGACTCGCGCCGGTGGACACACGGGACAAGATCGTGCACCCGCTGCTGGCCCTCGCCGGGCTGGCGATCGGCGTACGGGAAGGGGCCGCGGGTGGCGGGCGCTCCGGCAGCCCGGCGAGCGCGTAGCGCCGTGAAGCTCGACGGCGGCGCCCGATCAGCCGCTCATTGCGCCGAGCACGTCATAGAGGGCTGCGATGTCCCGGTGCTCATAGCCGCGCTGCGCGGCCTGTGTGAGGACCTCGTCGGCGACCGTCGCGGAGGGCAGTTCGATGTTCTGCTCGCCGGCTGCAGCGAGCGCGAGCCGAATGTCCTTGTCCATGAGCGAGACGTCGAACCAGGTCTCATCCGGCTCGTCGAGAACGAGCGGAACCCGCGCCTTCAGCATCGGTGAGCCGATTGGCGTCTCGCTCATCACCTTCGCGGCCAGGTGAGGCTCGATGCCGTCGCGCGCGGCCAGCAGCAGACCCTCCGAGAAGGCGAGCATCTGGACCGCGAGACTGATGTTCACGGCGAGCTTGAGCACGAGCCCCTGCCCGTTCTCTCCCACGTGGACCGGCGTGCCGAGCAACTGCAGGACGGGCTCCACGCGCCCGAACGAGGCGGCGTCGCCGCCCACCATGATCGTGAGCGTCCCGCTCTTGACCTGCGGCACGCTTCCGGACACGGGTGTGTCGAGCATCCGCGCGCCGGGCGCCCCGTCACGGACGCTCTGGGCGAGCTGTCGGCTGGCACTCGGGCTGATCGTGCTCAGGTCGGCCCATACGCTCCCGTCGCCCAGGCCGGCGATCAGGCCGCTCTCGCCCTCGGCGACGGATCTCACAACGTCGTCGTTCGGCAGCGAGGTCATCACGATCTGGGCCGATGCCGCGATCTCGCGTGGGGTGTCGGCCCACCGCAGCCCCTTCTCGATGAGCCAGCGCGCACCGTCCCGGCTGCTCGCGTTGCCGTACACCGTGTAGCCCTCGTCCAGGTAGCGGGCCGCCATGTTGCCACCCATGTGCCCGAGACCCACGAAGCCGATCGTCTCCATCGCACTCACTCCTTCGGTTCGTGGAGCCCACGCGGAGCATCCCGTGCTCTCGGCGCGAGCTCTCCCGCCGCTGCCGTCCTGGCTCCGAACAGGATGCCACCCACCCGTCCGCCCTCGTCGCGAGCACTAGGCTTGCCCGCATGGCCGCGGCCGAGCCGGTCGAGATCGCCGACGCGCCGGAGCGCGAACGCTACGAGCTGTCCCTGGGCGGCGAGGTCGCCGGCTACAGCGCGTATCGCCTTCGCCCCGAGCTGATCGCGTTCGTCCACACCGAAATCGACGGGCGCTTTCAGGGTCGCGGCCTGGCCGACCGGCTGATCCGCTTCGCGCTCGAAGATGCCCGCGCACGCGGTCTCGCGGTACTGCCGTTCTGCCCGTTCGTCAAAGCGTTCATCGAACGCCACGGCGAGTTCCTGGAGCTCGTCCCGCAGTCCTTCAGGGCGCAGTTCGGGCTCTGAGCGACAAGCGGAGCTGTCGGCAACGACGGTCCCGCACCGGCGCTTCCTATCCTGGTCTGCGTGTCCGCGGAAGCCTTGAGCGCCGAGATCCTACGCATCGCCGACTACCGAGGCGGCGGATCTCCCGCTCGCTCGGAAGACTCCGCCCCCACGACGGAAGCCGAGGCGCTGGATGCCTACTCGCGCACCGTCACCTCCGTCGTCGAGCGTCTCGCCCCGAGCGTCGCAAGCCTGCGTGTGCTGCGCAGGACGCCCCGTGGCCGCGTGCCCGCCGGCGCCGGAAGCGGGGTCGTCCTCAGCGCGGACGGCTTCATCCTGACCTCAGCGCACGTGGTCGCCGGGCGCGAAGCGCTCGGGCGCGCCACTTTCACAGACGGGAGGGACATCGGGTTTCGGGTCCTCGGCACCGATCCGCTCTCGGACCTCGCGGTCCTGCGCGCCGACGGTGAGGACCTGCTGCCGGTGGTGCTCGGCGACGCAGCGACGCTGCGCGTCGGCCAGCTGGTCGTCGCAATCGGGAACCCGCACGGGTTCGCCGGGTCGGTCACCGCCGGGGTGGTCTCCGCGCTCGGCCGCTCGCTGCCCGCGCGAGCGGGCCGGACGCACCGGATGATCGACAACGTCATCCAGACCGACGCCGCGCTCAATCCCGGCAACTCGGGCGGCGCCCTCGTCGACTCGGCGGGCCGTCTCGTCGGTGTCAACACGGCCGTGGCCGGCGTGGGCCTCGGGCTGGCGGTCCCCATCAACGAGGCCACCCGCAAGCTCATAGGCGACCTGATGACGCACGGCAGGGTCCGCCGGGCCTATCTCGGCGTCGCCGGCGGGCCGCGGCCGCTCCCGGCTCGCGCCCGGCGCGAACGCAGCCAGGACCGCGGCGTCGAGGTGCTGGAGGTCGTCCCGGACAGCCCAGCCGACCGCGCGGGGCTGAGGGCCGAGGACCTGATCGTGGAGCTCGCCGGCGAGACCGTCGGGAGCGTCGAAGACATCCAACGGCTGATGGTCGCCGACCTGATCGGCACCGAGGTCGACGTCGTGGTACTCCGAGCCGCCGCCCCGAAGCGCCTTCGGCTGCTCGTGCGCGAGCTCGACTCCTAGGCGGAGCCGTTGCGCTCACGGTGCGCGCAACCGGGCCAGCAGCACGGCCGGCGCAGGCCTTCCTCCAGCTCTTCCTGAGTTCGCCGGATCCGGCGCTCGCGCGTCCCCTCGCGCTTGGCGTCCTCCACCCAGCAGATGAACTCGTTGCGGGCCAGGGGCGTGATGTCCCTCCATGCATCGAGCGCCGTTGCGTTGGCCGTCAAGGCGGTGCGCAGATCCGCGGGGAGCTCGTGGACGACGCCACCGGGAACGGGCCGGGCGGACACAGAGTCATCCTAGAGAGCGGCACATCTGCCCTACTGTGAGGCGCGTGCTCGGTCTCCCGGATGGCATCCAGGCATGCCTGTTCGACCTCGACGGGGTGCTGACGAAGACCGCCAAGGTCCACGCGGCGGCGTGGAAGGAGATGTTCGACGGCTTCCTGCGCGACCGGGCCGAGTCGAGCCACACCAGCTTCGTCGCCTTCGACGCGGTCGAGGACTACGACTCCTACGTCGACGGCAGGCCGCGATACGAGGGCGTGCGATCGTTCTTGGACTCGCGCGGGATCGCGATACCCGACGGCGCCGAGGATGACCCGCCGAGCGCAGAGACGATCCACGGTCTCGGCAACCGCAAGAACGAGATCGTGCTGCGGCTGATCCGCGAGCGGGGCGTCGAACCGTACGAAGGCTCCGTCCGCTACCTCCGCGCCGCCATCGACGCCGGGCTCCGGCGCGCGGTCGTCTCGTCGAGCACCAACTGCCGCGAGGTCCTGCGCGCGGCCGGGATCGAGGACCTGCTCGAGGTCCGGATCGACGGCCTCGTCGCCGAGCGCGAGCACCTCCGCGGCAAGCCGGAGCCGGACACCTTCCTCGCCGCGGCGAAGGCGTTCGGCGTGGCGCCCGCCGCGGCCGCCGTGTTCGAGGACGCGCTCGCGGGCGTGGAGGCGGGGCGCGCTGGAGACTTCGGCTGTGTGGTGGGCGTGGATCGCGTCGGGCAGGCGGAGCAGCTCGCCGCGCACGGAGCGAGCATCGTCGTCTCGGACCTCGGCGAGCTGCTGAGCGGATGATCCGCAACCAGGTCTTCGTGCCGGAGGCATGGGCGTTGCGCGAGACGCAGCTGGACCTGGAGCTGCTGGCACAGACGGAGTCGGTGTTCGCGCTCTCCAACGGGCACATCGGCCTGCGCGGCAACCTCGACGAGGGTGAGCCGTACGGGCTGCCCGGCACCTACTTGAACTCCTTCTACGAGGTGACCCCCCTGCCGAGCTCCGAGCGGGCCTACGGCGTCCCGCAGGCGAGTGAGCGGCTCGTCAACGTCACCGACGGCAAGATCATCCGCCTGCTCGTCGGCGACGAGCCGTTCGACGTCCGCTACGGCGAGCTGCTGGCGCACGAGCGTGTACTGGACCTGCGCGACGGCGTCCTGCGCCGCACGGTCGACTGGCGATCGCCCGCGGGCAAGCGCGTGCAGATCAGCTCGACGCGCCTCGTGTCGTTCACCCAGCGAGCGGTCGCCGCGATCCTCTTCGAGGTGCGCGCCGTCGATTCTCCGGTTCGCGTGGTGCTGGAGTCCGAGCTCCTCAGCAACGAGATGCTGCCGACGGCCGCTGGTGACGTGCGCGATGGCTCCGGCGCTGAGGCCCGGCTGCAGCCGAGGTTCCATCGCAACCAGGATCTCGCTGCCGTGCTCGTGCACGCGACGCCCGAGAGCGGCCTCGTGATGGCAGCCGGCATGGATCACATACTCGAAGGCCCCGGCGACATGGAGTCGAGCTGCGAGTCGGCCGAGGACGAGGCGCGTGTCATGTTGGCGACGGACCTCGAGCCCGGGGAGGGGCTGCGGCTGGTCAAGCTGCTCGGATACGGCTGGTCGAGCCAACGCTCGGATCTCGCGATCGGCGACCAGGTCAGGGGAGCCGTGCTCGAGGCACGGCACACCGGATGGGACGGGCTGCTGAGCGCGCAGCGGTCCTATCTCGACGACTTCTGGGCGCGGGCCGACGTCGAGATCGAGGGGGACGACCAGCTGCAGTGCGCCGTGCGCATCTCGATGTTCCACTGCCTGCAGGCGGTGGCGCGCGCTGAGCAGCGCGCCATCCCCGCCAAGGGTCTGACCGGCACGGGCTACGACGGCCACACCTTCTGGGACACCGAGAGCTTCGTGCTGCAGCTGATCACCTACACGGCGCCCGGCGCAGCGCGTGACGCCCTGGGCTGGCGTCACGCCACACTCGACGAGGCCCGCGGGAAGGCCGGCGAGCTCGGGCTGGAGGGAGCGGCGTTCCCCTGGCGGACGATCAGAGGACAGGAGTGCTCGGCCTACTGGCCGGCCGGCATCGTCGCGTTCCACATCAACGCCGACATCGCCGACGGGGTCCTGCGCTACCAGGCGGCCGCACACGACCCGGAGTTCGAGCGCCGGTGCGGGACGGAGCTACTGGTCGAGACGGCCCGGCTCTGGCGCTCGCTCGGACACCTCTCACCCGACGGGCGCTTCCGCATCGACGGCGTGACGGGTCCGGACGAGTACAGCGCCATCGCCGACAACAACATCTACACCAACCTGATGGCGCAGCGGAACCTGCGCGCCGCCGCCGACGCCGCCGAGCGTCTGCCCGACTGCGCGGCCGAGCTCGGCGTGGATCAGGATGAGATCGCCGCGTGGCGCCACGCCGCCGAGGCGATGGTGGTGCCGTTCGACTCCGACCTCGGCGTCCACCCGCAGGCCGATCGTTTCACCCGCCACGAGCTCTGGGACTTCGCCGCCTCGCCGCCCGAGAGCTACCCGCTGTTCCTTCACTACCCCTACTTCGACCTCTACCGCAAGCAGGTCGTCAAGCAAGCCGACCTCGTGCTGGCGATGCACCTGTGCGGCGACGCGTTCACGGACGAGCAGAAGGCGCGCAACTTCGGCTACTACGAGCAGCTGACGGTTCGCGACTCGTCGCTGTCGGCCTGCACGCAGGCGGTGCTCGCCGCCGAGACGGGTCACCTCGACCTGGCGTTCGACTACTTCGGTGAGGCGGCGCTGATCGACCTCGACGACATCGAGCACAACACGCGCGACGGGCTTCACCTCGCAGCGCTGGCCGGGACCTGGATCGTCGCGGTGGCAGGGTTCGGCGGCATGCGCGATCACGACGGCGAGCTGTCTTTCAAGCCCCGGCTCCCGCCGCAGCTGACGCGGCTCGGCTTCGGCCTGCTGTTCCGGGGGCGCCGCCTGCGCGTGGATGTCGAGCGCGACCACGTGACCTACTCGCTGGTGTCGGGCGAGGAGCTCCCCGTCTCACATCACTCGGAGGATCTGCTGGTCGCGGTGGGCCGGCCACAGACCCGCCCGATCCCGCCGCTGTCCGGTGAGGTGCCCGCCCCGACCCAGCCGGCCGGGCGCGCGCCTGCCCGTCGCGGGCGCGCCCGCTGAGCCGCCTCTGAACAACCAGGTTTCGCCCCGGTAGAGGGAGCCGCGCCGGCAGCCCGCGCGATTGAATCAGTCGCTAATATAAATAGCTGATGAATACTGCCGGCGGGGTCGCACGAGGGAGGCGGCTGGACGAGGTCGCGGAGGCGCTGCCGCAAAGCGCCTCCGCGATCTCCCGGCTGTTCCTCGCCCACACCACCGTCGAGCTCTCGCGCACCGAGGCCAACGTGATGCGCGCGCTCTCCGAGCGGCCGCGGCGCATCACCGAGCTGGCCCTCGGCGAGGGCGTCACCCAGCCCGCGATGACGCTGCTCGTCAACCGACTGGAGCGGCGCGGCTGGCTCGAGCGGGGCGAGGACCCGGACGATGGCCGCGCGGTCCTCGTGAGCATGAGCGCGAGCGGCGCGAGCGTGTTCGAACAGCTGCGCACGGAATACCGCGCGCTGTTGCACGAAGAGATGGCGCTCCTGGACGACGAGGACGTCGAGGTCCTCGCGCGCGCCACCGAGATCCTCGACGGCCTCGTCGATCGTCTCGGGCGGGCGGACCGATGAGCGACGAGCGCGCGCGGGCCGCGGTTCGCCGGCCGCTGGTCGGCTTCGACGGCTCGCCGGCCGCGTGCGCGGCGCTGAGGCGCGGGGCGGCGCTCGTGCGGGCCAGCCACGGCTGTCTGCGTGTCGCGCTCGTGATCTCCCGGCAGCCCTGCTGCGCCTGGCCGATGGCGGGCGTGACCGAGACCCCCGAGCAGTACACGCGCCGCCAGGTCGAGATGCTGCGCGAGGCGGTCGAGGGGCTCGAGCCGGACATCTCGGTGGTGTCGGTCGCCTGCCGGGGGGCGATCGGCCCCGCGCTCGAAAGGGCAGCGCAGGCGGGCTGCTGCGACGCAATCGTGATCGGTGCCAGGCGTGGGATCTGGACCCGGCTCACAGGCGGTGTAGCCCGCCACCTGCGCCGCCACGGCGGCCTGCCGCTGATCGTCGTCGATCCCGACGGCGGGACCGTGTCGCGCCGTAACGGCGAGCGTTCCGCGGCCCCGGTGAGAGTTCGCACGGCATGAGCTCCAAGCGGCGTCACCGGTAGCCCGGCACGCGCCGAGGGACACACGGGCGACCGGCGGGACGGCACCCGTCGTACAAGCGTCCAGCGCGGAGCCGCGGAGCGCCCGGGCAGGGCACTGTCAGAGGATGGACGCTTCCGGCGCACAGCGGCCGTGGCTGGGCGCAAGGGGGGCGCTGATCGCCTCGCTGGCCGCGTTCGCGGCCGTCGTCGCGCTGCGCATCTACGACCCGAACCTCGACGACGGGGTCGGGTTCCTGTTCGTGATCCCGGTCGCGCTGGCCGCGCTTGCCTACGGGCTCGCAGGCGGCGTGGCCTGCGCGTCGCTGAGCCTCGTGGCGGTGTTCGTCGTCAACGTCACCGAAACATCGCAGATCGCCGTCTTGGGCTACGTCAACCGTGGCGTCGCCGTCGTCGTCGTCGGCGCGCTGCTGGGATGGTTCGCCGACCGCAGACGCGCACTCGAGGCCGAGCTGGTTTCGAACTACGGGAGCTCGCTGCGGGTCCTCGAGCAGGCTCGCACGCGTGAGCTCGGCGGCGCCCACGCCGAGGCGCTGCAGCTGCTGGCGAGCGCCGCCGAGTACCGCGACGACGGCGCGGCCAACCACACCCGTCGCGTGGCCGAGGTCACCGGCCAGATCGCATCGCAGCTGGGCCTCGACGGCGTGACGGTCGAGGAGCTTCGCCAGGCCGCGCTTCTGCACGACGTCGGCAAGCTCGCGATCCCCGAGGAGCTGCTGCTGAAGCCGGGCCGGCTCAGCGAGGCCGAGCGCCGGACCATGGCCGAGCACACGGTCCGCGGCGCGAAGCTGCTCGAAGGCAGCAGCTCGCCCGTGCTGCGGATGGCCGCGGAGATCGCGGCCTCCCACCACGAGTGGTGGGACGGGTCCGGCTACCCGTTCGGTCTCACGGGCAGCGAGATCCCGCTTCCCGGGAGGATCGTCGCCGTCGCAGACGTGTTCGACGCCCTCACCCACGAGCGGCCGTACAAGCCGGCCTGGCCGGTCACCCAGGCGATCGCGGCGATCAGGACCGGCTCCGGCAGCCAGTTCGAGCCCCGCGTCGTGGCGGCGTTCCTGGAGACGCAGGGCGCACGGCCGAGGTCCGGAGAGCGCATCACCCAGGACGTGCGGGCGGTCTCTCGTCCCGAAGTGGCGGCCCTCGCCCACGCGGGCGAGGCACGCGGCTGACGCAGACGCCGTCTCCGCCCCGGCGGCGTTGAGCTCCCCCTTGGCTCGCGCTGAGGAAGCGCTTAGGCCCCTCTGAGCTTTCTCTCGGGAACCCGTTAAGGCCTGCTCAGCGAGGTCTTCCAGGCTGTTCTGGAACACACCAGACACCCCACCCCCGGAGGTAACGAGAATGAGAAAGCGATCCATGTCGCTGCTGCTCGCGGCTCTCGTCGGCGGCGCGGCGGCGGCCTCGCTCGTGATCGCCGCGGGCGGCGCCGGCGGCGCCACGAAGACAACCACCGCGACCTCTGCACCGGTCGTCAACTCGGCGGCCGGCAAAGCACAGGCGGTCGCGAACACAACCCTCAGCGCGACGCAGATCTACGCCCAGGACTCCAAGGGCGTGGTCTCGATCCGCGCGCGCACGGCCGCAGGCGAAGACGAGGGCACGGGCATCGTGCTGAACGAAAAGGGCTTGATCCTGACCAACGACCACGTCATCGCGGGAGCGACCGCGCTCGAGATCGGCGTCGGCACCGGCTCCTCGAAAGTCACCCGGGAAGCGAAGCTCGTCGGCGAAGAAGCGAACAGCGACCTCGCCCTGATCCAGGTCGACCCGAGTGGCCTCGGGTTGAAAGCGCTCGCGCTCGGCGACGCATCGTCGCTGGCCGTGGGTGACCAGGTCTATGCGATCGGCAACCCGTACGGGCTGGAAGAGACGTTCACGCGCGGCATCGTGTCGGCGCTGAGCCGTGAGATCCAGGCTCCGGACGGAGCCAAGATCGCCGATGCGATCCAGACCGACGCGGCGCTCAACCCCGGCAACTCGGGCGGTCCCCTCATCGACAGCGCGGGCGAAGTCGTGGGCGTCAACTCGCAGATCGCAAGCGATCAGAGCAGCTCGGGTGGCGAGCCCGGCAGCACGGGCGTCGGCTTTGCGATCTCGACGCCGACGATCACGGCGGCGGTCAAGAAGATCGAAGCCGGTCAGGGCGTCGCCTACGGCTCGGCGGTCCGCTCCGGGCTGCAGGAACAGCAGCAACCGAGCGGCGGGAGCGAAACCGAACGCGAAGGCCAGGGCGAAGCCCAGGCATCGCCGTACGGGCAGACCCCCGAAGCGGCCGAATCCCCCTCCGGCGAAGAAGGCTCCCGGGAATCCTCGGAAGCCGGCGAAGCCGGGGCGCGGATCCTCGTTCCGTAGGCACCCCGGAGAAGAGGGCCGCCGCGCGCGCGGCGGCCCTCTCCGTCCGCCCCTCGACTCTTCGTCCGTCACGCTCAAGCTCGCGCGCACACGCGTCGATGAGCCCACAGAGGAACCGTGATGGTGCCCATGCGCCGGAGCCGGTTCCAGGAGCCCAGAGGATGAGCACCGTCGAGCAGACCACCCCAGCAGACGAGCCGGCCGGCGCGAACGCCGGACCGTGGGACGAGCCCGTCAAGGCCGCCCCGATCGCTCTGGAGCTGGAGCTGGCGGAAGCCGAGGCGCTCCGCACGTGGCTTCTCAAGGCCTCCGCCGAGGGCGCGACGTCGCTCGAGGACCCGCTCGTGAGCCGGGTGTTGACGAAGCTGGCCGTCGAGGTGGACGGCGTGCGCTCCGCCGTGAACGTGCGCCGTGAGCTGGTCGAGGCGGGCTTCTCCGTCAACCACCTCACCGACGAGCAGCTTCGCGAGCTCGGCTCGCGCATCGCCGACGCGACCGCGCCCGGCGCCCGCGTCTGAGCGCGCCGCGCTCGTCACACCGCGCGACCGGCGCACCCGTGCATTCGCCGTTGCGCGCGCCGCCTCGTTGCTCGATGATCGGCGTCGGATCGTTCGAGATGACTGTCTACGAGCAAACGGTCGCCGCTCTGAGCGCGCTCGCTGAGCGCGCGCGGACGACCGATGACGTGCTGTTCTGCGAGCGCCGGCCGCTCACATCGATCGAGGCGGGCTACGCGTCCTCCAAGCGACTCGCGGACTCCCTGCGCTCGACAGAGGACGAGGCGATCCGCGCCCTCGAGCGCCTGGTGGACGCCGAGCAGGGCTACGAATCGGCCCTGCGCGCAATCGAGGAGGCAGGGCCGGACGCGAGCGAGTGGCTGCGCGCCGTGCTGCTGGCGCGGGCGCTCGAGAGCGCGCACGTGGCGTCCTGAAGGTGCGCGATCGGCGCTCCGGGCGCCGGTGCAGCCCTCCACTGGGCGCTACGAGGCCGTTCGCAGCTCGGCAAGGCGGACATCGTCCAGCTCGATGTCGGCGATCGCGAAGCGCTCCTGCTCCTCGGTGCTCATGCGTCGGGGGGTGCGTCGTACTGCGCGCGGATAGAGACGGGCGACGTCCACGGGGTGAACCGACAGCGCACCGGAGGGAAGTGCGGCGAGCAGCAGCTCGCTATCGGGGCTGAAGGCCAGCGCGGTGACCGCGCCGAGCTCGAGTGTGGTGATGCGGCGCCCCCTCTTGCGCGACCAGATCCGGACAGCTCCGTTCGAGAAGGCCGCCGCGACGAGGTCTCCGTCGGGTGAGACCGCGCACGCCCTCGCTTCGCGGGCGCCCGCGGCCGCGATCGAGCCGAGGCGGGTTCCGTCGGCGTCGACGATCGCAACCCCACTGCCGACGGGGAGCACCACGTAGGGCCAGTCAGCGGGCGCGGCGGTCCACTCGCGGTACTTCGCGTCGAGAAGATCGAGTGCCATCTCGCGCCCGTGTCGCCAGACCCTCCCCTGCCTGTCGCTCAAGGTGAACAGCCCCTCGCCACCGGCGAAGAACACCAGGGCCTGCGGCTTGTTCCCGCCGGTCGGCAGCGAACCGATCGCCTCGCCGTCCCAACTCCAGAGGCCCACCTTCTGCCTCACCCCCGTCGCGATCATCTCGCCCCGTGGGTCGACCGCGAGCGCGAACAACCGGTCCTCTGCGCCGTAGTCGACGACCGACGTGCTGAGCAGCCGGCCGTCGCTGCCGTGAATCCAGATCGCGCCGTTGACGGCGCCCGAGACGACCCTCGTCCCGTCTCGGTCGAAGCCCACCCCGACGATCTGTTCATAACGTGAAGAGACGCCGCTCGGCGGCTCGCCGCGGAGGGCGCCGATCATCTCTCCCCGCGGCGACCACAGGAACGCGTCTTCCCTGTGCCAGCCGGCGAGCGCTCCGGACGCATGGAGGATCGCGCGGTCGATCTGCTCCACGCCGTTCCGCCGCAGCACCTGGAAGACCGTGGTGCTGACCCCGGTGGCCAACCGCAGGACGCTGACCGTCTCATCTGTGGCCTTCACGCAGAGCAACGTTGCATCGCCCAGCTCGACGGGGGGTCCGATCGGGCGACCGGGAAGCTCGCGTCCGCTCCCGTCGTACCAGAGCAAGGCCCGCTCATCGCCCGAAACAGAGATCACTCCTGCCGCCGTCGTGATCATCTGGAGGACCTCCTCGCCATGGGCCTCGAGGTCCGGATACGCGGCCTGCTCAACGTGCCACATCCTCAGCGTGCCGTCGATGTCGGTCGACACCAGGGCGCCCGCGTCGCCTGGGTCGAAGTCCACTCTGTCGACCTGATCGGAGTGGCCCGCCAGCGTCAACTCCGCCGCGGCGATCGGCACCGACTCGGCCTCGGCTTCGAGCGGCAGGATCGCTATCGAGCCGTCCACGAGTCCAACGCCGAGTGACGTCCCATCGGCCGAGAACGCGGCGGACCTCACAGCCCTGCCGCTGCCGTCCCAGCTCCTCAGCAAGTCACCCGAGGCGGAACGCAGCCGTAGGTCCCCTCCTTCGGTGTACGCCGCCACGAAGCAGCCGCCGTCGGGCGCAACGGCGCGCACGGCGAGATCCAAGCCGCGCTCCTTCTCGAACACGCACAGCTGGGAGCCGGTGCTGTCCGAGAGTTCGCCTTTGCCGTCGAGGCCGCCCGTCGCGATCGTGTCGTCCACGAGGATCGCGAAGGTGAACGGGCGGTCCCCGACGGCGCTGATCGGCGATCCGTCGGCCGCCCAGAGCCTGATCGAACCCGATCCTTCCGTGAGGAAGAGCCGTCCCGTCGGCGACATCGCCGCGGCGAAGATGTTTGACACCGGTTCGTGCAGCGACGTGTCCAGCTCGTCGGGCCCACCCTCTCCGATCTCCGCGACGAGGCGTATCGAGGCGCCGGAGCGCAGGCTGCGGTTGTCGACCTCGAACGTGAAGGCCCGCCTGCCGTGGCGCAACAGACCACGGCCCGACTTCGACAGGGAGAGGTCGCAGTCGCCCGGTTCTCGGATCGCACCTCCGTCCGGAACGGCCAACTCGGCCAGCACGGAACCGCGGTGCTCCTGGAGGCGGAGCAGCCCGCCACGGTGGGTGACGATCAGAGCCTCACCCGGCACGGCCGCCGCGTGCAGAGCGCCGGACCCCGGGACCGCCAAGGGCTCCACGCGCTCACCCTCACGGGTCCACAGCGCGACCGCGCCATCGACCACCGCGAACACCAGGCTGCCATCGCCGGTATATCCCGAATCGCTTCCGAACTCGAGACCGTCGGCGAGGATCCTGACGGCCGCGGGCATCCGTGCCAGGATCCGCCGGAACGCCGAGTCCGACCACTCGTTGCGGTCGCGGAGCAGCGCCTCCCAGGCCACGAGCAGCGCTGTCTCGGGCTCGCTGTCCGCGGCCGCCAGGGCTTCCGTCGCGAGCCGGGTCGACTCCGAGAGGCTGACGGCCAGTCGCCGTTCCTGCTCGCGCGCGGCCTCTTCGCGACGGCGCTCTTCCTCGCGCTCGCGCGCGGCGACGCTCGCCGCGATGAACGCCGTCGGCGGGCCCTCGAGGAGCTCAGCCATGAGCGACAGCCAGCGCTCGGCGGCGATCAGCGCTGAACCGCGCAGCACGTTCTCCTCGGTGCGCCCGTGCAGGCCCCAGTAGCGGAGCATCGGGCCGAGCTCGCCGTGGTACCAGCGCAGGAAGTCGGCGTGTTCGGTCGCGAGCCGGGCGAGCCGTGGCCATGCCCAGATCAGAGCCTCGTGCGCGACCTCGATCGTCGGCTCGCCATCGATGGGATCGCGGCCGCTGGTCAGGAGCCGCGCGTCCACGAGCTTCGCGGCCACCTCCCGGCTCGCCTCGTCCTCGCTCCATTCCGACTGCCACGCGCGCCGTGCCGCGTGCTGATCCTGAGCGAGCTGCTGCTCGGTCGGGGCGGGCGCCACGAGCTTCGCGAGCAGGCGTGTTGCGGCGAGCTGCTCGGTCTCCGACAGCTTCGCCCACTCACGCTCGGCGAGCTGGGCGATCACACCCCGGATGCGCAGTGGTGCACCGTCGGCGGCGCGCTCGCCGATCTCGTCGTAGGTCGTCAGCTTCAACACCCCGCCGCCGCCATCTCGTTCCCATAGCTCCGTCAGCGCGAGCTGCAGCAACGGCAGATCCCCCGGGGTGCCCGCCACATCCGTGACGAGCTGATCGGCGAGGCGCGGCGCGAGGCGCCTGTTGCACGCGGCGGCCGGCAGCTCGACCGCTTCGAGCAGCTCTTGGCGCGTCATCGCCAGCAGCGTCGTGCGGCCGCGCTCCACCCGCTCCGCCAGCCGCGGAAGCTCCAGCACCCTGCCGTAGAAATCGGCCCGCAAGGTCACCAGGACCTTCGTCTCCAGCGACGCGACGTCCAGCAAGGTGTCGATGAACTGCGCGCGCAGGCGCTCGTCGGGGCATTCGGTGAAGACACGCTCGAACTGGTCCACGACCAGGATCGCGCCCTCCGGCAGGGCCGCCCGCAGAGCCGGCGCCGTGAAGAGGCGCGCGAGCGCTTCCGGGTCCGCCTCGCTCGCGGCAGCGAGCTCCGCGACCTCCCCCGCGCCGATCGCGACGAGCATGTCGAGCTGCGGGACCGGACCGGGACGGAACTGGACGCGGCGTTTGCCCGCGACGCCGGCAACGCGCCGGCCGGCTAGTCCCTTCGCCAGCCCGGCGCGAGCAAGGGAGGACTTGCCGGAGCCCGAGATGCCGATCACGGCGACGAAGTCCTCTCGCGCTAGCGCGTCGAGGAGCTGTTCGATCGCGCGGTCCCTGCCGTGGTAGAGGAACTGGTCCGATTCCTCGAAGACCTCCAGACCGCGATAGGGGTTCTCCACGGCTGGGAACAGGCGCGGGCAGACCTTGGCGAGAAGCTCGCTTCCCCGCATGAACATCAGTTCGTTCTGGCGCCTCTCGGGATCGCGGTCGGCAGGGGCGACGCTGATGACCATCCCTGTCACGGCGTGACTGGCCTCGTCCCAGACGGGGGCACCGCTGTAGCCGAGGCTGACCGCGTGACTCCGGCCCGAGAGCGCAGCGATCCCGTCCTCGGTGGCGGGCGCCAGATCCTCGACGGTCGCGGCCAGCCCGGCATCAGGCTTCAGGGTCGGGAAGCCCCAAGTCTGGTGCGGGCCCGCCCCCAGCTCCAGGCTGAGCGTCAGCGTCAGGCATGCGGGCGGCAGATCACTCGTCACAGTGACCACCGCGACGTCCTCGGCGTCGCCGGGGCGCCAGAACTGAGGCTCGACCCTCCCGTGAAGGCGGGCTTTGGGATCAGCGACAGGAGCCAGCGTCGCGGTCTCCCCGGGCCCGATCCCGGCTTCTTCGAAGACGTGAGCGCACGTCACGGCGAGCGTCTTGTCGCCGTCGGAGACGAGGAAGCCGGACCCGGCGGTCACCTCGTCGGCCGTCAATATCCGCACGACGCCGAATCGCGGCTCGTACGACATCGAACTAACCGGCGCCCTGGACCGCTGTCCCCTGCGCCCCGGCGCCCTGCGCCCCGGCGCCCGGGGCCGCGGAGCCCTGGGCCTTCCACAGCAGGCGAACCTGGAAGTTGACCTCACCGCCGAGCTTGCCCACAGCGATGTTCCCCGCCTCGCCCGTTGCTTTCAGCGCGAACGTGAGCTCGAACTCGGTCGGCGGCTTCGCGAGACCGGAGATGGCACCGGCGACGGCTTTCGCGTTCTCCCCGATCACCCGCTTGACGGCGTCGTCGAAGCTCAGCGCCGCCTTGACGATCACGTCTCCGGCCTTCTTTTTCCCGAGCAGACCCGCCTTCGCGGTGCCGGGCGCCGCGTCGTCGATCTCGGTGGCGTCGACTTCGACCAGGATCGACGCACCGCCGTTCTCCCCTGGGAACTCGATGAAGTAGGCCATGAGCCCTCCTCGCTGGACGTGGTTTTCGAGCCGAACCTGGCGGCTTCCGATACGGACAGCAGACCGAACCTATCCGCATCCCCAGATTCATGCAAACCGAACTCGACTGCACTTCAGATTCCTCACGTTGCCCCGTCCCCGATCGCCGCGAGCGCAGCCTCCAGCGTCGGGTAGAAGTGGTCGCGGTCGAGCGTGTCCATCAGGCCGTAGCGCAGAATCAGGTCCTGCAGGCGTCCGCGCAGCTCGGCGAACGCGAGGTGGACGCCCGCGGCGTTGAGCTCGTCGTCCAGGGCCTCGAGCATCTCGCCGGCGGTCACGTCCACGTCGGTGATCGCCTCGCACTGCAGGACGATCCACGCCGGTTCTCGCTCGCGCGCGAGCTTGCGGATCTGCTGGCGGAATTCGCCGGCGTTGGCGAAGAAGAGCGGCGCCTCCCAGCGGTAGACGACGACGCCCGGGATCTGTCTCGCCCCGGGGTTGGAGCCGATGTCGTGCCAGCCCTCCTCGGCGCCGACGCGCCCGAGCACGGCCCCGTGCGGCCACCAGCTGCGCCGGAAGAACAGCAGGATCGCGAGCGCCACGGCGACCACGATCCCCTGCAGCACGCCGAGCAGGATCACCCCGGCCGAGGCGGTCAGCGACACCCAGAACGCGCTCGGGCGCACGGTCAGGTAGCGGCGCAGCATCCCCACGTCCATCAGCGAGAGCGCCGCCACGATCACGACCGCCGCGAGCGCCGCCTGTGGGAGAGCGGACAGCAGCGAGTTGAGGAACACCAGCAGCACCACGACCAGCCCCGCGCCGACGACCCCCGTCAACTGCGTCCTCGCGCCGGACTGCTCTGCGACGGCCGTGCGCGAGCCGCTCGTCGAGACCGCGAACCCCTGGAACAGGCCGGCCGCGATGTTGGCGGCGCCGATGCCGATCATCTCCTGGTCGGGCTCGACCTCTTCGCCGCGCCGTGCGGCGAAGCTCGCGGCGGTCGCGATCGTGTCGGTGAGGGAGACGAGCGTGATCCCGATCGCCGCGATCACCAACGCCGGCAGGTCGCCGGCGTTGGTCCACGGCAGGCTGGGGGCCGGCACCCCCTGCGGCAGCGAGCCGACGGTGTCCACCCCGTGCTGGTCGAGGTTCAGCAGCGCCGAGGCGACCGTCGCGCCCACGACCGCGACCAGCACGGCCGGGATCCGCTTCCAGACGCGCGGCACCACGAGCAGCACGGCGAACACGATCACGCCGACGGCGAGCGTCGCGGCACTGGTCCCGTCCAGGCCGTCGAAGAACGCCTTGACCTCCGCGAGGAACGAGTCGGCCGAGGTCGAGAAGCCGAACAGCTTCGGCAGCTGTCCCACGATGATCGTGACCGCGAGCCCGTTCATGTAGCCGACCTGAACCTCCTTGGAGAGGAGGTCCGCGACGAAGCCGAGCTTCCCGAGCCCAAGGCCGATCTCGGTCAAGCCCACCAGCACCGCGAGCATCCCGGCGAGGGCGATCGCCGTGCCCTCGTCGCCGCCGGCGAGCAGCGGCGTGATCGCGGCCAGGATCAGCGGCGAGATCGAGGAGTCGGGGCCGAGCACGAGCACCCGCGAGGGACCGAAGACGGCGTAGCCGAGCAGGCACGCGACCGTGGTGTACAGACCCGTCACGGCCGGCAGCCCGGCCAGCTGCGCATATGCCATCCCCTGCGGGATCAGGATCGCCGCCAGCACCACGCCCGCGACGAGGTCGCGCCGCAGCCACGAGCGCTCGTAGCCGCGGGCCATCCGCAGCCCCGGGAGCCAGCGATCCATTGACTGGGCCCGCGTCGGGCTGCCGCTCACCGGCCGATCGTCGGCGGCGCGCACCGGGGCGTCATCCTCCGTTTCGTAGGGCTCCGGCGACGGCGCCACGCCGCCCGCCGTCAGTCGCGGCGCGCGTCCTCTCGCCCCAGCACCTGCGCCACGAGCTGCGCGCGGGTCCTCGCGCCGAGCTTCGACATCGCGTTGCGGACGTGGCTGCGAACCGTGTTCGGCGAGACGTGGAGCGTCGTCGCGATCTCGCTCGTGTCCAGGCCGCCCGCGATCAGCCGCACCACCTGCGCCTCGCGGGCGGTGAGCGAAGCGGAGCACATCTCGAGCTCGGCCTCCGCCTCTACCGGCTTGGCGCCCGCCGGGGTCAGCGTGTAGATGGCGCGCCGACCGTCCGCGATGGACTCGACCACCGCCGCGAACACGATCTCGACCTCGCTGCCGTCCGCGCGGATCAGCGTGCGCGTCCCATTGAGGCGCCCGTCCCGCAGCAGCTGGCGCCAATCGGCCTCCGAGCGCCCGCGCTCGGGCGGGGCGACCGCCTCCTCGGCGAGCTCACCGGCGGCCGGGATCGCGGTCTGGCACAGCAGCGCCAGCGCCGCGGCGTTCATGTCGACGAGGCGCCGGTCCTCGTCGAGGATCGCCACCGGCGTGACGCTCGTCTCGAACAGCAGCCGGAAGGCCGCCTGCCATCCCGCCGGTTGCGCTGCCGGCAGCGGAGCGCTCGTCATGTGCCCGCGCCGCGGGCAGCCGGTCGGGGGGAAGGCCGGTCGTCAGACATCGGACAGGAATCGTGCGGCCGCGCCGCCTCCGGGTCAATCGCGCAAATGGATTAGCTTGCGCTCCTCCGGAAGGACCTCATTCGCCTCCGAAGAGCCGAATCAGTCGGCTGAGCCCTGCGCGATGGGAGACGACCGCCCCGTAACCCGCTTCGGTGAGCGACGGGAACCGTTCGGCGACAGCCGCAGCGGGCGCTCCCCCCGGCAGGATCCGCAGCAGCGGGGCGAGGGCCCCGCCGGCCGAGCGCCGCGATCCGTCCGCCCACACCAGGTGCCAGGAGGCCATGCGCTGCTCCGGAGCGAGGTCGGCGAGCAGCCGGCCGGCTTCGGGATCCTGCAGCGCGAGCGGCCGCAGGCGTCCGCGGCGGTCCCACGCCAGCACGACGCCGAGCGAGCCGCGGCAGAAGCCGCAGTCGCGGTCGTAGAGCAGCACTGGACGCACGGCCGCCGTGCGCCCGCCGCCCATCTGAGCCGGCTCGGATGCCTGCACGACACGGCCGGCTACCCGCATCGCGAGAGCGGGACCGGGCAGGGGCGCGGGCGCGTCATGCTCCTGAGTCTCCCCCACCCGTCCCGCGCCCGCGCCGCGCCCGGCTAATAATGGGCCGGTGGCGGCGGAGGACACTGCTGTCGGGACGGTGAGCGCAGCCGGCGTGGCTCACGACGCCGACGCTCAGAGCGGGCGCACGGCCTGGGCGCGCAACCTCGCGGCGCCGGTGCGCGACTTCCTCGCCACGGAGACGGGAAGCGCGGCGGTGCTCGTCGGCGCGGCCGTGGTCGCGCTCCTGTGGGCGAACTCGCCGTTCCGGCACTCCTACACGAGCCTCTGGACGACCGAGCTGTCCGTGCGCCTGGGGGGCGGCGAAGTCGCCAACGACCTGCGCGGCTGGGTCAACGACGGGCTGATGACCCTGTTCTTCCTGGTCGTCGGGCTCGAGGCCAAGCGCGAGCTGGACGTGGGCGACCTGCGTGACCGCAGCCGGGTCCTGCTGCCGACGATGGCGGCGTTCGGCGGCATCCTCGTCCCGATCGGGATCTACGAGCTGTTCAACGCCGGCGGCGCCGGGGCGCACGGCTGGGGGGCGGCGATGTCGACCGACACCGCCCTGGCCCTCGGCGCACTGGCCCTGATCACCCCGCGCACGGCGACCCGATTGCGGGTCTTCCTGCTCAGCTTCGCGATCGTCGACGACCTCGCCGCGCTGGTCGTGATCGCGACGGTCTACACCAAGCACGTGTCGATGCCCGCACTCGGTGTGGCGATCGCGCTCTTCGTGGTCCTGCTCGCGCTGCGCTACCTGCCGGTGTGGCGCGGCCAGGCCTCGGTGCTGGTCGCGATCGCCCTGTGGGTGGCGCTGTTCAAGTCGGGCATCGACCCAGTCATCTCCGGGCTCGCGATCGGGCTCGTCACGAGCGCCTATCCCCCATCCCGCGAGGACCTCGAACGCGCCACCTCCCTCGCGCGATCGTTCCGCGAGCAGCCGACGCCCGATCTCGCGCGCGAAGCGCAGCAGAGCGTGATCACGGCGATCTCGCCGAACGAGCGGCTGCAGTACACCCTGCACCCGTGGAGCAGCTACGTGGTCGTGCCGCTGTTCGCGCTGGCCAACGCCGGCGTCTACCTCGGCGGCGGGCGCCTCGGCAACGCGATCGGCTCGCCGATCATGCTCGGCATCTTCCTCGGCTACGTGCTCGGTAAGCCGATCGGGATCCTGGCCGCGTCCTGGGCGGGCGCTCTGCCGCAGCTGCGCCTGCGCCGCACGATCAGCTGGCCCGTGCTCGGGATCGGCGGCGCCGTGGCGGGGATCGGCTTCACGGTCTCGCTGCTCGTCTCGAGCCTCGCCTTCCACGGGGCGGAGCTCGACGACGCCAAGGTCGGCGTGCTCGCGGCCGTGATCGTCGCGCCGATCCTCGGCTTCCTCGTCACGCGGATCGTGCGCCGGCTGCCCGAAGGCGTGCGCGCACGACAGATCGCGGGGACGGTCGAGGATCTGCTCGACCTCGCCGAGGACGTGGACGAGGAGCGCGACCACATCCGCGGCCCCGGCGACGCAATCGTCACGCTCGTCGAGTACGGCGACTTCGAGTGCCCGTACTGCGGGCGCGCCGAGCCGACGATCCGCCAGCTGCTCACCGAGTTCGGCCAGGACGTGCGCTACGTCTGGCGCCACCTGCCCCTGAACGACGTCCACGCCCACGCGCAGCTCGCCGCAGAAGCGTCCGAGGCCGCAGCCGCCCAAGGCCGCTTCTGGGAGTACTACGACGCCCTCTTCGAAGACCAGAGCGCTCTCGGCGTCAGGGACCTGATCGCCCGTGCCGAGCGTCTCGGACTCGACGTCGAGCGCGTCACCAAGGATGTGCGCGAGCACCGCTACGCCGGGCGCATCGCAGACGACGTCGCGAGCGCCGACGAGAGCGGCGTCTCGGGGACGCCGACGTTCTTCATCAACGGCCGCCGCCACCAGGGCCCCTACGACATCGACTCCCTCACCGCCGCGGTCCGGGCGGCGAAGACGCGCGCCGGGCTGCTCGCGCAGGCCGCCTAGAACGATCTCATCAAGCAGAACTCACGTTTTCGCGGAAGCAGGCGCGGGTAAGGGAGCACGCGTTCGCGACCACATCGAGGAAGGGGGTGGTCTCCAGGTAAACCGCAAGGCGGAGGAAGACCGATGCTCACACGCCGTGCCCTCGCCGTCGCGACGCTGCTTGCCGCGACGGGCTCCCTCGCAGTGACAGCCGCATCGCAGGCGAACCCGATCGAGATGCCGACGCTGTCCAAGGCGGTCGCGCAGGAGAACGCGATCGTCGCCGCCCACCGGGCGATCAACCCTCCCGCTCCCCCCTGCCCCGAGAACGGCATGCTGCCCGAACCGTTCTCGAACTGCGGGCTGCCCGAGGCGCCCGCCACGACCCTCCCCTACCCCGGGAACATGGCCTACTGGGGCGGCCACGTGCAGGTCGATCCGAAGGTCTACGTCGTCTACTTCGGCTGGGGCCGGCCAGGCGCGTTCGGAGCGGGCCAGGCCTGCAGGGCGGAGAAGATCAAGGAGGGCTCGATCGCGGCCAGCCTGAAGTGCGACCCCGACGGAGCCGGCAAGCGGATGGCCGACTTCGTCTCCCAGATGGGCGGAACGCAGTGGGCGCAGGTGTCCACTCAGTACTTCCAGAACGGCCCCGGCGGCGAAGAACACATCACGAACCCGAGCGACGTCCTGAGCGGCATCTGGGTGGACGACAAGAACCCCGCCGACCTGTCGCAGACCTCGGCCGAAAGCGCGCCCGGGCCCGGCAACACCTACACCGACCTCGGCGCCGAGGCGGCGCGGGCGGCCAAGCACTTCCACGTCACCGACCTCGCCGACGCGGACTTCGTGATCGCGCAGCCGCCGGGCTTCAGCGACCCCAACGCGCTCGCGAGCGGCTACTGCGCGTTCCACGACTACACGCAGCCGGCGGTCGAGGGCGGCATCTACAACGGCATCGCCCAGGGCATCGCCTACACGAACATGCCCTACTCGCTGGCGATCAACTCCGAATCCACAGGCGGCGGCGAAAAGGTCAACGACTGCGGGGAGAACGCGGTCAACAGCGGCCCCGAAGGCAAGCTCGACGGGTTCTCGATCGTGCTCGGGCACGAGATCGAGGAGACGATCACCGACCCCGGCGCCGAGGACATCCTCGGCAGCGGCGAATCGCAGCAGAACCTCGGCGGCTGGTACGACACGATCGACGCCAACGAGAACGGCGACAAGTGCGCGTGGGTCGGCGAGCCGCTCGTCGGCGGGCTCCCCGGCCAGCCGAACGTGACGCCGGTCCCCGGAGCGATGGGGGACATCACCGGCAACCGCGGGACGACCTTCGCGGTCCAGTCGCTGTGGAGCAACGAAGCGGCGGCCGGCGCCGGCTACTGCGCCGGGGCGGGGACGGACCTGCCGGGGGCCTGAGCCGCAGGTGTCCGGGGGCGGCGCGAGGACGGCGCCGCTCCCCGCCGCGGCGTACGGGGCCATGCTCGCCACGGCGTGGCTCTGTACGCCTCGCTCGGTACGAGCAGCGTGTTCCGCGCCGGGGCCGGTGAGACACCGGACCGCAGGCGCGGGACGCCGGACGCTAGGCTCGCCGCACCGTGATCGTCGCGCTCGGTGACGTCTACGTCCAGGTCCCGGGCCGCGAGGCGGCCGTGGAGGCGATGCTCGCCGAGCAGCGGGCCGCCCGCGAGCAGGACGGCTGTGTCTCCTTCGCTTTCGCCGAGGCGCTGGGAGAGCCCGGCCACTACGTGGTGACCCAGCGCTGGAGCGATCGCGACGCGCTCGACGCGCACTACCGCTCGGAGGCCTTCTTCCACTACCAGGCGGCGATCGCGCCGCTGCTGGTGCGCGACTCGGAGCTGACGCTCCACAGCGTCGCGGACGCGGTCCGCCCCCTGGACTCCGAAACGCACTCGGTGCCCGAGGACGACTCCTGAGCGGCTCTCAGGAGGGCTGCGCGCCTTCTTTCAGATAGGCCAGGACGGCAAGCACGCGGCGGTGGTCGCTGTCCGACTGCGCGAGGCCGAGCTTGCCGAAGATGTTGGCGATGTGCTTCTCCACCGCGCCCACGGTGAGCACCATCGCAGCTGCGATGCCGGCGTTCGAGCGGCCCTCGGCCATCAGCTCGAGCACCTCCGTCTCACGCGGGGTCAGGTCGGACAGCGGCCCGTCGCCGCGACGGGTGGAGACGAGCTGGGCGACGACCTCGGGGTCGAGCGCCGTCCCCCCTTCCGCGACGCGCCGCACCGCCTCGACGAACTCGTCCACCTCCATGATGCGGTCCTTGAGCAGGTAGCCGATGCCGCCGCGCCCGTCGCCGAGCAGCTCCGCAGCGTAGGTCGGCTCGACGTACTGGGAGACCATCAGCACCGCTGTCTCGGGCGCGACGCGCCTGCAGCTCCAGCGCGGCCCGAAGACCCTCGTCGCGGAAGTCCGGCGGCAGCCTGATGTCCACCACCGCGACATCGGGGCGCTCGGCGCGGACCTGGTCGAGCAGGGCGCCGGCGTCCGCGACCGCGGCCACGACCTCGAAGCCGTTGTCGCGGAGCAGCCGCGCAAGCCCGTCGCGCAGCAGCGCCAGGTCCTCGGCGATCACTACTCGCACGGCAGCTCCGCGCGGATCGTGGTGGGGCCGCCTGGCGGGCTGAGGACCCGCAGCGTGCCGTCCAGCGCCTCGACCCGCCGCCGCAGGCCGCTCAGACCGCCGCCGGACGGGTCAGCCCCGCCGCGGCCGTCGTCGTGCACCTCGACCGAGAGCACCCCGTCGCCGCTGAGGATGCGGACGTCGACCCGGGTCGCGCCGGCGTGCTTGCCCGCGTTCGCGAGCGCCTCCGCAACCACGAAGTAGGCCGCGCTCTCCACCGGGGGCTTCGGTCGCTCCGGCACGCTCGCCGAGACCGTCACCGAGATCGGCGAGGCGCTCGCCAGCGCGCGCACG
This sequence comes from uncultured Solirubrobacteraceae bacterium, assembly GCA_963738815.1. Lineage (GTDB taxonomy): Bacteria > Actinomycetota > Thermoleophilia > Solirubrobacterales > Solirubrobacteraceae > Palsa-744. The sequence goes on along the minus strand of CAVTXW010000008.1, from coordinate 389,389 downwards.
GCCGCGTCGAGCCCGCGGTCGGCGAGCACCGGCGGATGGATCCCGCGGGCCAGGTCTCGAAGCTCCCGCAGCGCCTCGCCCGCCCCGGCGCGCGCGTCCGCGAGCAGCTCCCGCGCCGCTTCGGGTTCGCTCGCGAGCTTCTGCTCGGCCATGCCGAGGCTCATGCCGAGCGCGACCAGACGCGCCTGGGCGCCGTCGTGGAGATCGCGCTCGATGCGCCGCAGCTCGGCCTCCTGCACATCGACTGCGCCGGCGCGACTCTCCTCGAGCGTCGAGATCCGCGCCGTCAGCGCCGATCGGTCTCCGGTGAGCAGCAGGGCCGCGGCGTTGGCGCCGACCGCGATCAGTCCCGCCAGCAACGGCCACACCGGCCAGAAATAGCCACCGCCCGAGGCTGCCCAGATACCGGTCAGGAACAGCATCGACACGACCCACACCCCTGCATGGATGCCGAACCCCCGGTCCAGGCGGCGTTCCAGCAGCCAGGCACGGTTCTCGTTCACGACCACCACCACCGCGTGGATCCCGAGCGCCAGCGCGAGCGCGAGCAGCGGCCACACCGGCCAGAAGTAGCCGCGCGAGGTGAGCGCCCAGATCAGGATCAGCAGCGAGGCGAAGGCCGCCGACGCGAGCGCGTGAATCGCGAGCGCGCGGCGGGTGCCCGCTGCCCCGGATCCGCCGGGCTCCCCCGACGCACGAGGTCCCCCGGAGTACGCCGCTCCCGAGCCGAGCGCGGCGTTCGCCAGCGCGCGCGACGGCGCGTTCGCCGCGCGCGCCAGCACCAGCGCGAGCGCGAGCGCCAGCGCTCCAACCGGCATCGCCGCAAGCGCCGCGCCCGAGCGAGTCGATGCGCCACGCCCCGGTGTCGGCTCCATGCGCCGACGTCCAGTACCAGAGCGGCGCGGACAGCAGCCCGAGCCCGGCCGCGAGCAGTGAGAGCAGCGCCACGGCCAGGGCGAACCCGAGCGTGATCCGCACCACGAGGTAGCCCTGGGCGCGCCACACCCAGCGCTCGGAGACGATCGCCCAGAGCCGCCGCCAGAAGCCCCGCGGCTTCGGCAGCGCCGGCACGTGCGCGTCCGCGCCGAGAAGCGAGCGCGCGAGCGCCGACTCGAGCGCCGCCGCCAGGCGCACGAGCAGCACCGTGCCGATCGCCGCGGGGATCACCAGCGGCGTCACCGCGAGCCCCAGCGTCAGCGACCATCCCGTGACGAGCAGCGACAGCCACAGCGGCGCCGAGCACGAGCGCCGGGAGCTGGAACGCGAGCCCGCGCGCGCTGCCGGCCAGGAACGATGAGATCGGGGTGCGCATCGTCAACCGGCCTCCGTGAGCGGCCGGCCGGCGGGACGCTCGGCGCGGATGTGGGGTAGCCATTGCAGCCAGCGCGGCAGGTACCAGTTCCACCTGCCGAGCAGCTTCATCGTCGCAGGAAGCAGCACCGCCCTGATGACGGTCGCGTCGATCAGCACGGCCACGGCCAGCCCGACGCCCATCTGCTTGATTTCCAGCGTGCTGAGCGTCGCGAACACGGCGAACACCGCAACCATCACCACGGCGGCGGCGGTGACGGTGCCGGCGGTCCCTGCGATGCCGCGCTCGACCGCCTCCTCGGTACTCGCACCCCGGTCGGCGAGCTCCTTGATGCGGCTCACGATGAACACGTGGTAGTCCATCGAGAGCCCGAACAGCACCGCGAACAGGAACAACGGCAGCCACGTCACGATCGCACCGGCCGAGTGGAAGCCGAGCAGCCCCTGCAGATGCCCGTCCTGGAAGATCCAGACGAGGACGCCGTAGGCGGCGCCGACGGAGAGCAGGTTCAGCGCGATCGCGGTCAGAGGGATCACGAGCGAGCGGAACGTCACGAGCAGCAGCAGGAACGCCAACCCGAGCACGAACGCGAACACGAGCGGCCAATGATGCTTGGTGACCGCCGTGAACTGCTGGGTGCCGGCCGTCTCGCCGGTCACGGCGTAGCTCGCGCCGGGCACGCGTCCGATGCTCGCCGGCAGCACATGGTCGCGAAGCTCGCGCAGCGCCGCGAACGAACGCCCTTCGTCACCGTTGCCCGCCAGCGGAACTTCGACCTGGGCGAGATCACGGTGCGGGCTGACCTCGCACGTTCACCGGGCCGCGGAGCTGCGGCGAGGCGGCCGACAGCTCTTTCAGCCGCGCGAGCGCCGTCCGCATCGGTGGCGTCTGGACGTCGGGCGCCTGCACCGCGACGACCGCCGGGCTCTGCGCGCCCGGGAACGCGTGCTGGATCTGCTCGTAGCTCTGCACGACCTTCAGCTGGCGAGGCAGATCGCCGAAGCCCATCAGCCGCGTGTGCATGCTCAGCGTCGGCAGAGCCAGCACCAGCAGTGCCGCCGTCGTGATCAGCGCCGCCGCCGCCGGGTGGCGGAGCGCCGGTCGCAACGCCAGCGCCCAGGCGCGCGAGCCCTCGCGCTCGCCCTTCAGGCGTGCGAGCAGGGTGCGCCGTTCGCGTAGCCGCACGAGCGGACGCGGCTGGCCGATCGCGCGCAGGCCGGGAAGGCGCAGCACGCGGAGCAAGGTCGCAGAGAGCACCGCCACGATGCCCCGGTCCACGCGGTCCCCGAGCTTGCCGAGCAGCGCGGGCAGCACGGTCAGCGAGCCGATCATCGTGACGGCCACGACGATCATCGCGCCGATCCCGAACGAGCTGAAGATCTTGCTTCCGGCCATCAGCATGCCCGCCATCGCAATCAGGACGGTCGTCCCCGAGATGAGGACGGCGCGACCGCTGGTGGCCGCCGCGCGGGCGAGTGCCTCCTCAGGCGGCAGGCCACGGCGCTCCTCGCGCTCGCGCTTGAGGTAGAACAGCGAGTAGTCGACCCCCACAGCCATCCCGATCAGCAACATCACCGAGCTGGTCGCGCTGGACGCGTGGACCGCGTGGCTGGCGAGCGCCGCGAGCCCCAGCGAGGCGAGCACCGCCGAGAAGGCGAGCAGGACCGGGATGCCGGCGGCGACGAAGGCGCCGAAGGCGAGCAGCAGGACGAGGAACGTGACCGGCAGGGTCAGCGTCTCGGCGCGCGAGAAGTCCTTGCCGGTCGTTTCGTCGAGTTCGCGTTGAGCGCTCGCGTCGCCGAACTCGGTCACGGTGACGCCCGCCGGCGCGGCGCGCTCGAGCGCGGCGACCGCGGCGAGCGCCGGCTTCACGCGCGAGGACGCCGTTTCGGCGTCGCCACGCATGTCGAACTGCACGATCGCGGCATGACGGTCGGCCGAGAACTGGTCGGGATGCCCCGTCAGCGGCGTGCGTACGTCGGTCGCCTGAGGGAGCGCCTGCACGGCCGCTTCGACACGGCGCAGCTCGCCGCGGAAGGCCGGATCCTCGGCCGTCAGCCGCGCGCTGCGCACGAGCACGGACTCGCCCGCGCGGCGGTGGAAGCCCGCGTCTTCGAGCGCCCGCTCGGCGCGAGCCGGTTCGCCGTTCGAGTTCTCGGTGTCGGTCAGCTTCACGACCCCGGCCGCCTGGCCGGCGATCACTGCGACAGCCACGAACGCAAGCCAGCCGAAGGTCGCAGTCTTCCAGTGGGAGGCGCTCCAACGTGCCGCGCGCTCGGCGATGTTTCCCCGCATTTCCAGCCCCTTTCGTGCTCGGATCAGCTCTGGAGCGAGCGTGTCATCCAGAGCGCGCGCCGCCAACGGGGCGTCCCGGCGTCTCGGCCTGGGGCTGGCCCCCGTATCGCTTCTGATGCTTCCCGGGCCCCGTCAGGGCGCGCCGCGCAGGCGCGCGGGAGCGACCTCAGTCGCCGGGACCGAAGCGCTCGGTGCGGATCTGCCTCGTGGGGAACCCGGCGCTCAGAAGCGCGGTGACCGCAGACTCGACGAAGCCGTTGGTGCCGCAGACGAACGCGAGGCCCTCGAGGGCGGCCCCGGCGAGCGGCGCCACCATCGGCTCGTCGATCCGGCCGGTGTGCCCGCTCCAGCCGGGCGGCGCCTCTTTCGTGTAGGTGAGCACGGTCTCCTCGCCCAGCTCCTCCGCGTAGATCAAGTCCTCCGGCGTGCGCACGGAGTAGACGAGACGCATTCCCAGCTCGGGCATCGTGAGCCGGCGGTGGCGCAACATCGACATCAGCGGGACCACCCCCGAGCCGCCTCCGAGCAGCAGCACGGGGCTCTCGCCGCGCCAGACGAAATAGGACGTGAACGGTCCGCGAACCTCGATCTGATCGCCCTCGATCAGCACGTCGTGCAGGTAGATCGAGACCTCTCCGTCCAGCAGCCGCTCGATCGTCAGCTCGATCGCGCCTTCCTCGAGCGGCGAGGAGGCGATCGAGTAGGAGCGCTGCGCGGTGTAGCCGTCAGGCGCGGTGAGGCGCACTTCGTAGTGCTGGCCGGGCAGGTGCGCCATCCACATCGGCAGCGCGATCCGGATCGTCTTCACGGTCGGCGTCTCGGCGCGGATCTGCGTGACCGTGCCGATCTGCCACTGACCCGGCGCCTTCTGCGCGACCGGCGTCAGTCGCTCCAGTACCGCTGCTCCTTCCACGGGTCCCCCCTGATGTGGTAGCCGTTGGACTCCCAGAAGCCGGGCTCCTCGTGATCCATCACGCGGATCCCCGCGACCCACTTGGCGCTCTTCCAGAAGTAGAGGTGCGGCACGAGCAAACGGGCGGGGCCGCCGTGCTCGGCCGTGAGCGGCTCGCCCTCGAACTCGGTCACGACCCAGGCCCTGCCGCCGGTGATGTCGTCGAGCGCGAGATTGGTCGTGTAGCCGCCGTAGCTGTAGACCATCGTGTGGCCACCCCGCGGCTCAACTCCTTCGAGGAGCACGTCGACCGACACGCCGCCGAAGCTCGTGCCGAGTTTCGACCACTTGGTGACGCAGTGGATGTCGCACGGGATCGACTGGAACGGCAGCGCGTGGAACTGCTCCCAGTTCCATTCGCGCCCGTTCCCGACCATGCCGTCGATGCGCAGGTTCCAGTCCTGCTGCGCGACGTGCGGCGTGGGGCCGGCGGTCAGGACCGGGAAGCCGGGCTCGGCGTACTGGCCGGGCGGGAGCCGCGCCGCCTCCCCCGCGGGGCTGCGGCGGCGCCCGGTGAACCCACGTGAGACGAACCCGCTGATCCCCCCACGCTACCCGAGCGCGGGTGCGGGCGCCCGCGTTTTTTCTTTTTTTTAGATCGATGAGATGCGGCTGCGGGCGCGTGTAGAGTCGCACCCCCGCGCTGCGGGGAAGGACGCATGGATCTGGGTCTCGGCGACAAGACTGCACTGGTCGCGGCGGCGAGCCGCGGGCTCGGGCTGGCCTCAGCGCTGGCGCTGGCGCGCGAGGGCGCGAACGTGACGGTCTGCGCGCGCGGCGAGACGGACCTCGAGGCGGCCGCCGGGCGCATCCGCGAGGAGACCGGCGCGCAGGTGCTGGCGGTCACGGCCGACCTCAACGAGCGCGAGGAGATCGAGCGCGTCGTCGCCGCGACGGTCGAGCGCTTCGGCGGCCTGGAGGTGCTCGTCAACAACTCGGGCGGCCCGGCGCTACGGCGCCTTCGCCGAGCTCGACGACGAGGACTGGCGCAAAGGCTTCGAGGTCGTGACGCTGAACTTCGTTCGCTTCGCACGCGCCGCGCTGCCGCACATGCGGGCCCGCGGCTGGGGGCGGATCGTCGGCATCCAGTCGATGTCGGTCAAGCAGCCGGTCGCGGGGCTCGACCTCTCGAACGGGATCCGCCCCGGCGTCGCCGGGCTCTCGAAGGCGATCATGCCCGAGCTGGCGCGCGAGGGGATCACGATCAACCTCGTGCTGCCGGGCGTGTTCGCGACCGCGCGGCTGCACCCGGGGCTCGCGAGCGCCGACGAGAAGGAGCGCGAGCAGGCGCTCGCCGATCTGCGCCCGGTGGGAGAGAGAGTCCCGCTCGGGCGCCTCGGCGAGCCGGGGGAGCTGGGCGCGATGGTCGCGTTCCTCGCCTCCGAGCAGGCCTCCTACATCACCGGCGCCGTCTTCCAGGTGGACGGCGGTCTGATCGCCTCGAGCCTCTGATCGCCGTGTAAACGCGACCCCGCCCGCGGCTGGCTATGGTGGCGTTTGTCCCTGCCCATCGAGCCTCGGGGATCCCTCGCGCGGAGGCCTGGCGATGAGCGAGAGCAAGAACAAGAACCTGGTCCTGGCGGCGATGGTCTTCGCCGTCGCGATGACGTTCATCGATCAGACGATCGTCGCGATCGCGATCCCGGACGTGCAGCGCAGCCTCGGCCTCTCAGCGACCGGCTCGCAATGGGTCATCAACGGCTACCTGCTCTCGCTCTCGGCGCTGTTCGCCTTCGGCGGCAAGCTCGCCGACGTGCTCGGCCGGCGCACCGTGCTGGTGATCGGCGTGTGGGGCTTCGCGATCGCCTCCGCGGCGTGCGGGTTGACCCCGACGGGAAGCGCCGCCGAGGCCTGGATCGTCGCGTGGCGCGTGATCCAGGGCGCGATGGCGGCGCTCCTCTTCCCCGCCGCGGTCGGGATCGTGGTGGCGTCCTTTCCGCTGCGCGAGCGCGGCCGTGCGATGTCGATCTTCTTCGGCATCGCCGGCGGGCTGACGGCCGTCGGCCCGCTCGCGGGCGGCTACCTGGTCCAGTGGACCTGGCGCGCGATCTTCTGGATCAACATCCCTGTGGCGATCATCGCGCTGGTGCTGATCCACCTCTCCAAACCCGACGACGAGCGCCGCCCGCAGCCGCTCGACTACGGCGGCACTGCGCTCGTGACCGGCGGCATGGTGCTCGTGGTGCTCGGGCCTGCAGCAGTCCGCGAGCTGGGGCTGGAGCAGCGTGGCGACCTGGCTGTGCATCGTCCTCGGAGCAGGACTGCTGGTGGCCTTCTGCCTGCGCGAGCTGCGCGTCGCGAACCCGCTGCTGCGGCTGCAGATCTTCTCCGACCGGGGCTTCGCGGTGGACAACGTGGCGCTGCTGCTGCTGTCGGTCGTGTTCGTGCCGTTCTTCTTCTTCGCGAGCGTCTACGCGCAGGTCTCGCTCGGCAGGACGGCCGCGAACGCCGGTGTCTACATCCTCTACTTCTTCTTCGGGTTCTTGATCGGCTCGCTCATCGGCGGGCGCATGCTCGACCGCGGCGGCGCTCGGCGCCCGGTCGTGATCGGCGGCGCGCTCGGCGCGGTCGGCTTCTACCTGCTCGCGGGCAAGCTGACCGACCTCTCGCTCGGCGGCCAGATCGCGAGCATCATGCTGGGTGCGGCCGGCATCGGGCTGATGCTCACCCCGGCCAGCACCGACGCCGTCAGCCGCGCGCCCAGCGCCAGCTACAGCGAGGTCACGGGCATCACCCAGACGGCGCGGAACTTCGGCGCCAGCCTCGGCCTCGCGATCCTCGGCAGCGTGCTGATCAGCGAAACGAAGACGAAGGTCGAGTGCCGCTCTTCTCGGCGCGGGCGTGCCACGGCCCGAGGCCACGCGGATCGCCTCGTCCTTCGGCGCGAGCGCGGGCGCACGGAGCACCTCCGGCGGCGGATCGAGCCATGCGATCCATGCCGTGCAGCTCGCGTTCGCCCACGCGATGCAGCCGGTCTTCTACGCGATGTCCGCCGTGCTCGCAGCGACCTTCGTCATCACGCTGCTCTGGCTGCCGCGCGGGAAGCTCAGCGACACACCGGAGTCTGCGCGAATGATCGAACCGCAACCGACAGAGATGGAGGCCTAGATGCAACCCGTGATCGCAGGACAGGGGCACCTCCCGGCGCTCGGCGAGCACCAGCGCGAGGAAGTCGGCAACGTGCTGCAGGCACAGCTGGCCGAGCTCGTCGACCTCTCGCTGCTCGGCAAGCAGCTGCACTGGTCGGTGACCGGCCCGCACTTCCGTTCGCTGCACCTGCAGCTCGACGAGCTGGTCGACTCCTGGCGCGAGCTGTCCGACGCGGTCGCCGAGCGCGCGATCGCGATCGGGACGGCCGTCGACGGCCAGGCTCGGGCGGTCGCAGCCGAGAGCCCGCTGGCGGGCGTCGAGCCGGGCGCGATCGAGGACGTCGTGCTCGTGCGCGAGCTGTCCGCCCGGCTCGCGGAAGCCGCCGAGCGCGCCCGCGAGCGCGCCGAGCGCCTGAGCGAGCTCGACCCGGCGAGCGAAGACCTGCTGATCGAGGTCATCCGGGCGCTCGAGGAGCAGCTCTGGATGGTCCGCGCCCAGCTTCCCGCGAGGACGTAGGCCTTGGCGGCGAGCGGACGCGACAGCCAGGTGCCGGGACTCGTCGCGTGGACGCGGCGCGTCGTCGCGCACCGCCGCTCCGTGCTGGTCGTCTGGGCGATCCTGTTCGTGCTCGGCGGCTGGGCCACGAGCAACCTCGGCAGCCTGCTGACGAACCGCTTCAGCGTCCCTGGCTCCGAGGCCGAACGGGGCCTTGAAATCCTGCACTCGCGCCTTCACCAGCGCGGCGACGGCAGCTTCACGCTGGTCGCCCGCGACCGCCCCGGGCGGCTCCGTGACCACGCTCGCCCCCGCGACCGAGGCGGCTGCCGTGAGGGCCGCGCGGCAGATCCCCGGCGGCCGTGCGGGGCCCGTGCGCAACGCCGGCGGAGGCGTCGTCTACGTCGAGATCACGGTGCCGCTGGAAGCTGCGGACGCGAAAAACTACACCGAGCGGATGCGCGCGGCGATCGGGCCCGTAGCCGGCGTGCGCACCTATCTGACGGGCTTCCCGGCGCTCAGCCACGACGTCCAGCCGCTCTACAGCGAAGACCTGTCGAAGGGCGAGGCGATCGCGATCCCGATCGCGATCGTCGTGCTGCTGTTCATGTTCGGCACGCTCGCCGCCGTGGCCGTGCCGTTCATCTTCGCGTTCGCCACGCTCCCGACCACGCTCGGGCTCGTGTGGGTGATCGCGCATCTCGGCAACATGGCCGAATACGTGACGAACATCGTCACGCTGATCGGCCTCGCGATCGCGATCGACTACTCGATGCTGGTCGTGTTCCGCTACCGCGAGGAGCTCGACGGCGGCTCCGAGCCCGGTCGAGGCGCTCGAGACGACGATGGCCACGGCGGGGCGCGCGACCCTGTTCTCGGGGCTGACGGTCGCGATCGGGCTCGCGCTGCTGCTGCTGATGCCGCTGCCGTTCATGCGCTCGATGGGCGCCGGCGCGGTGCTGATCCCGCTCGTCTCGATCGCCGCCTCGGCGACGCTGCTGCCGGCGCTGCTCTCGCTGATGGGCGCGCGCATCAACCGCCTGCGGGTGGTGCCGCGCCGCGTGCTGGAGCGCCGCGCGAGCGGCGCGCCGGGGGCCTGGTCGCGGCTCGCGCACTCGATCATGCGCCATCCCGTCCGGTACTTCGTGGTCTCCCTCGCCCTGCTGCTCGCCCTCGCCGCGCCCGCGCTCGGGCTGCACCTGACGAGCGGCGACAACCGCAGCGCGCCGCACGGGACAGAGGCCACCGACGGCCTCTACCTACTCGAGGCGACGGTCGGGCCCGGCGAGCTGGCCCCGCACCAGGTCGTCGTCGAAACCGGACGGCGCGGCGGAGCGCTCACGCCTGCCACGGTGGCTGCCGAGCGGCGGCTCCTGGCCTCGCTGCGCGCCGACCCGCGCATCGAGGCCTCGACGATCCAGGCGCCCGCGCTGGGCTCCCCGGCGGCGGCGATCAGGGCCGGGCTGACCGAAGGGGAACTGCGCACGTTCCAGGTGCGGGCGGCGGGCCACACCGACGCCGGCACGAAAGAGGCGCAGGCGCTGGTGCACACGATCCGCGAACGCCTGATCCCGGCTGCGGGCTTCCCGCGCTCTGACATCGTCGCGCTGACGGGCGCGCCCGCCTTCGGCGTGGACTTCAAGGACAAGGCCTACAGCGCCTTCCCCTGGCTCGTGCTCGCCGTCCTCGCGATCACCTATCTGGTGCTGCTGCGCGCCTTCCGCTCGGTCGTGCTGCCGTTGAAGGCGGTGCTGATGAACCTGCTCTCCGTCAGCGCCTCCTACGGGGTGCTCGTGCTCGTCTTCCAGAACGGCGACGGGCATTGGCTCGGCTTCGCGCACTTCCCGCAGGTCGAAGCCTGGATCCCGATCTTCCTGTTCGCCACGATCTTCGGCATCTCGATGGACTACGAGGTGTTCCTGCTGTCGCGGGTGCGCGAGGAGTGGGACCGCCATCACGACAACGAGCGCGCGGTCGCGTACGGCCTCGAGCACACCGGGCGCATCATCACCGCGGCGGCGATCATCATGATCGCGGCGTTCTCCGGCTTCATGACCGGCCGCTTCGTCGGGCTGCAGCAGTTCGGCCTCGGGCTCGCGGCCGCGATCTTCCTGGACGCCACGGTCGTGCGCGCGATCCTCGTCCCCGCCACCATGAAGCTGCTGGGCAACTGGAACTGGTACCTGCCGGAACCGGTCCGCCGCGCGATGCGGCTGGCGCCACCGGTCCCAGCCGCCACGAGCAGTCGCTGACGCCGCCACACTGTTGCTGTGCCCGCAAGAGCTGTCGCACTCCTCGCGTGCGCGTGCGCAGCGCTCCTCGCGGGTGGCTGCGGCGCGTCCACGCCCCCACGCCGCTCGGCCTCCACGGCGACGGCCGCGCCCGCGGAGCCGCCCGCCAAGCCGGCGCTGAGCGCGGCGGTGCGCAAGAAGCGCGCGCTGGTGGGCCACGTGGACGCGGTCTCCGACCGCGTGCTCGCCGAAGGCAAGGTCCACATCGCGGCGGGCGCGCCGTCGGACGCGGAGGTGCGCAAGGAGCTCGAAGCCGCTCGCAAGCACGGGGCGAAGCTCCCGACGGGCGAATCGGTGGCCGCGTTCGAAGCCGCCGCGGCCCAGACGGCGGAACCGGCGCCCGACGCCGTCACCCCCCTGGCGCCCTGGAACCCGCGCAACAAGCCGATCGCGGCCTGGATCGTGCCGGTGCTCGAATGGGCCGCTGAACACGGCTGGCACGGCACCGTCACGAGCGGCTACCGCACCTACTACGAACAGGCACAGCTCAACGCCGCGGGGCTGTTCTCAGCGCCCGCCGGCCTCAGCAACCACGAGTCCACGATCTACCCGGGAGGCGCGGTGGACGTGACCCAGCCGGGGCAGCTGATCGGAGTGCTCAGCGCCTACAACGGACCGCGCAAGCTCATCGGCGGGGTGCTGGGGGCGGTCGACCCCGAGCACTTCTCGGCGACCGGCGACTGAGTCGGCCCCGGAGCGCCGGGCCGGCCCACCCAGACGATTCTGGGAGAATCGCGGGCGTGAGGGCAGTCGCCTGCACGCGGGGAGAGCTGGAGCTCGTCGAGCTGGCAGAGCAGCCGCTCGAGCGCGGCCAGGTGCGCCTGCGCGTGCTGCGCTGCGGGATCTGCGGCTCGGACCTCCACGCGCGCCACGGCTGCGACGAGTGGGCCGGCCTCGCCTCGCGCCTGGGCTATGAGCGCTTCGCGCGCTCGGATCAGCAGATCGTCTTCGGGCACGAGTTCTGCGGCGAGATCGCCGAGCACGGGCCGGGCTGCAAGCGCGAGATCCCCGCCGGCACGCCGGTCGTCGCGCTGCCGCTGCTGCGCGGCCGCGCGGGCGTGGACACGATCGGCCTCTCGGCGCACGCGCCGGGCGCCTACGCCGAGCAGGTCGTGGTCCACGAGCCGTTGACGATGGCGGTGCCGAACGGGCTCGCGCCCGACGTCGCGGCGCTGACCGAGCCGATGGCGGTAGCCCTGCACGCGGTGCGCCGCGCCGAGGTCAAGAAGCGAAGCGTCGCGATCGTGATCGGCTGCGGGCCGGTCGGACTGGCCGTGATCCTGCTGCTGAAGGCGCGCGGCGTGCGCACCGTCGTGGCCAGCGACTTCTCGGCGGGCCGTCGCGCGCTCGCGAGCGCGTGCGGCGCCGATGTCGTCGTGGACCCGGGCGGGACCTCGCCCTACGGAGGCCCCGCTGGTGAGGGCCACCTCCACGACATGCCCGCGGCGATGGAGCTGCTCGTCGGCACGCGCGAGAAACTGGGGCGGCTGCCGTTCGGCTGGTGGCACGCCTGGCGGCTGGCCGAGACGCTCGGCGCCAAGCCGAAGCACCCGGTGATCTTCGAGTGCGTCGGGATGCCGGGTGTGATCGAGTCGATCGTCCAGGACGCGCCGCTGCTCTCGCGCGTCGTCGTGGTGGGCGTCTGCGTCGGCGCCGACCAGTTCACGCCCGCGATGGCGATCAACAAGGAGATCGACCTGCGCTTCGTGCTTGGCTACACGCCCCTGGAGTTCCGCGACACGCTGATGATGCTGGCCGAGGGAGAGGTGGACCCGCGGCCGATGATGACCGGCAGCGTCGGCCTGGGTGGCGTGGCCGCCGCGTTCGAGGCGCTCGGTGACCCGGAGCGCCACGCCAAGATCCTGATCGATCCCCAGAGCCCGGCGAGCGCTCCCGTCTAGACGGAGGCGCCGCCGCCGGACGCGGTGCTCGGCACCTGCTGGGTGATGCAGTGCACGTTGCCGCCTCCGAGCAGGATCTCGCGCGCGGGCACGCCCAGGACATCGCGCTCCGGGAAGCATCCGGCGAGCACCTCCGCGGCGTGCTCGTCGAAGCGCTCGTCGAGCAGCGGGAACACCACCCGCGAGTTGGCCGGGTAGAAGTTGACGTAGGAGGCGGCCAGCCGGTCGCCCGCCCGCCGCGGGTGCGTGCCCGGACGCGGCGTGACCCCCTCCGCCTCCCCCGCCTCGATGTGCAACGGGCCGGGGACCGGGAGGGTCAGCACCTCGAGCTCGCGCCCGGCGGCGTCGCGCGCGGAGCGCAGGCGCCGCAGCGCGTCCTCGCCCACCTCGTGCATCGGATCGCCGGCGTCCTCGCAGACGCTCAGCAGCACCTTCCCGGGTGCCACGAAGCACGCCAGGTTGTCGACGTGGCCGTCGGTCTCGTCGCACGGCACGCCGCGTCCGAGCCAGATCACCTTGCTCGCGCCGAGGTACTCGCACAGCGCGCGCTCGATGTCCTCGCGCGAGAGCGAAGGGTTGCGGTTCGGGTTCAGCAGGCACTCTTCGGTCGTGAGCACCGTGCCCTCGCCGTCCACGTGGATCGAGCCACCCTCGAGCACGAGCGGCGCGCGGTAGCGCGCGGCGCGTTCGACCTCGAGCACCTTCGCGGCGGCGCGTTCGTCGCGCGCCCAGTCGGCGTAGAGACCGCCCCAGGCGTTGAAGCGCCAGTCCACCCCGCGCAGGCCGGGGTCCGGTCCGGTCAGGAACGTCGGGCCGATGTCTCGCATCCAGGCGTCGTCGCTCGCGAGCTCGACCACACGCACCTCGGGCGCCAGCAGCTCGCGGGCGCGCTCGAACTGCTCGTCGGCGGCGCCGACCGTGACGGGCTCGCAGGCGGCAACCGCCTCCGCGACGGCGGCGAACGCCCGCTGCGCCGGCTCGGCGCCGTGGCGCCAGTTGTCCGGCCGCTGGGGCCAGGCCATCCAGCAGCCGGCATGCGGCTCGAACTCCGCGGGCATGAACCAGCCGTCCGCGGCCGGCGTCGAGTCCAGGGTCGCGCCCATCGCCAGAGACTAGAGTCACGGCGATGGCAGACGAAGCGCCGCTGATCGCCGCCGAGGGCGTGCTCGACTCCCCCGCGCGCACCCGCGAGCCCGAGCGCGGCCTGTTCCGCGTCGGTGCCGTGCAGGAGCGCTGGCACGAGGATCCCGCCGAGCACGAGGAGGCGCTCGCGGCCGGGGTGCGCCGCGCCGCGGCAGCGGGCGCGAAGCTCGTCTGCCTGCAGGAGCTGACGCTCTCCCCCTACTTCGCCGTCGACGAGTCCGGCCCGGCGGGCGGCGGCGTCGAACCCGAGCCGCTCCCGGACGGGCCGACCCACCGCTTCGCCGCGCGCCTCGCGAGCGAGACGGGTGTCCCCATCCACGCCTCGCTCTACGAGCGCGCCGAGGGACCGGATGGGCTCGGCTTCAACACCGCGATCGTCGTCGCCCCCGGAGGCGAGCTGCTCGCGCGAACGCGCAAGCTCCACATCCCCGTCACGGCCGGCTACTACGAGGACCGCTGGTTCCGGCCCGGCCCCGCCGGCGAGGACGCGTTCACGCCGCTCTCGCTGGGCGGCGCCCAGCTCGGGCTGCCGACGTGCTGGGACCAGTGGTTCCCGGAGCTGGCCCGCGCCTACTCACTGCAGGGAGCCGACGTGATCGTCTACCCGACGGCGATCGGGTCCGAGCCCGACCACCCCGGGTTCGACACCGAGCCGCTCTGGGAGCAGGTGATCGTCGGCAACGCGATCGCCAACGGCGTCTTCATGGTCGCCGTCAACCGCACCGGCTCCGAGCCGCCGCTGCGCTTCTACGGCTCCTCGTTCATCTGCGACCCGTATGGCCGCAAGCTCGTGCAGGCGCCGCGCGACGAGCCCGCCGTGCTCGTGGCAGACCTGGATCTCGACCAGCGCCGCGACTGGCTGGAGCTGTTCCCGTTCCTGTCCACGCGCCGCCCCGACGCGTACGGGCCGCTCGTGAGCCGGGGCCCTTCCTAGAGGCGCGCCGCGCCGGTGTCCTAACCTGCCGGTGTGGCCCGCATCGGCATGCTCACAGGCGGCGGAGACTGCCCCGGTCTGAACGCCGTCATCCGCGGCGCCGTGCGCGCCGGGCTGGCTGAAGGGCACACGTTCGTCGGCTACCGCTACGGCTGGGCCGGAGTGCTGGCCGACGAGGCGATCGAGCTCACGCTCGACAGCACGATCGGCATCCTGCCGCGCGGCGGCACGATCCTCGGCACCTCGCGCACGAACCCGTTCGCCGACGGCGCGGACGGGGTCGCGGCGGTGCAGGCGGCGATCGCCAAGCGCAGCGTCGAGGCCCTGATCCCGATCGGCGGCGACGACACGCTCGGCGTGGCGGTCGCGCTCCACGAAGAGGGCGTCCCGGTCGTGGGCGTGCCGAAGACGATCGACAACGACCTCGGCGGCACGGACTTCACGTTCGGCTTCCAGACCGCGGTCCAGATCGTGACCGACGCGATCGACCGCCTGCACACGACCGCCGAGTCCCACGACCGCGTGATGGTGGTCGAGGTCATGGGGCGTCATGCGGGCTGGATCGCGACGCATGCGGGCATCGCGGGCGGCGCGGACGCGATCCTCGTCCCGGAGCGCCCCTTCGACATCGAGGAGGTCTGCGCGCACCTGCAGCGCCGCCACGGGCGCGGGCGCAAGTTCTCGATCGTGGTCGTCGCCGAGGGCGCGACACCCCGCGAGGGCACGCTCGAGGGCGACGCGGGGCTGGTCACGCGCGGCACATCGACAGACGCCTTCGGACACGAGCGCCTCGGCGGCATCGGCGTGGTGCTGGAGCTCGAGATCGAGCGCCGCACAGGCTACGAGGCGCGCGTGACAATCCTCGGCCACGTCCAGCGCGGCGGCACGCCGGTCGCCTTCGACCGCGTGCTCGCGACGCGCTTCGGGGTGGCGGCGGTGCGGGCGGTCGCCGCCGGCCGGCTCGGCACGATGGTCGCGCTGCGCGGTACGAAGGTGGTCGAGCTGCCGATGGCGGAGTCGCTGGCCGAGCCGAAGCTGCTCGACCCCGAGCTCTACGAGACCGCCGAGCTGTTCTTCGGCTGACCCCTGCCCCTGGGGACTCGACCGCCGGGGTGCTCCCGGTCGGCGCGCTGCTGGACCAGAAGCGCGAACGTCGGGCACGCCCGCGCCGCGCGCTCGGCATGCGCGACGAGCCGCTCGGGGACCGGCCGCCCGTCGACGATCGGGTAGCCCCACTCGTCGAGCGCGATCATCTCGGGCAGGAGCTCGGCGCACATCCCGTGCGCCTCGCAGGCGATCGGGTCCACGCGGAGGTGCCGGCTCACCAGGAGGCCCTCGCGCTCGCGAGCTCCACGCGGGGCTGCTGGCGCGGCAGCGGCAGCGCCGAGGGCAGGCCGCACGCGTCGCACGGCCCGTTGGCGCCGTGGTCGACGAGCTCGGGTGCGAACACGTCGAGCGCGCTGCCGACGAACCGCAGAGCCCCATCGGGATGCCGGCAGGCGCCTCGCCCGCGGATCACGGCGGCGAGCCGGCGCTGCTCGTGCTCGCCGTCAGCGCCCGCCGCGCCGCCGGCCCAGGCCCGCAGCCCGCGGGCGACCGCGGCGAGGCCGTGCTCGCAGGGACCGCACTGGCGGGCGCTCGCGCGCGCGAGCCATTCGGCGACGAGCACGGTCTCGGCGACCGGGCAGTGGCGCCGGCCGAGGAGCGCGAGGACCCCCGCGCCCGTCGAGGCGCCGTGGGCGCCCAGGCCGACGTCGTCGAGCGTCAGGGTCGCGACATGGGCGGCGTCGATCCAGGTCCCGGCGTAGCCGCCCACGAGCACGGCGCGCAGGGGTTCTTCGAGCCCGCCCGCCGCGTCGATCAGCGACGACAGCGGCGCGCCGTGCTCGATCTCGTAGACGCCGGGCCCGGGCACGGGGCCGCTCAGCGTGACGAGCGCCGAGCCCGGGTGCTCGGGCGTGCCCAGAGCGCGGAACCAGTCGGCGCCGTGGCGGGCGATCAGCGCGACGTGCGCGAACGTCTCGGCGTTGCTCAGCAGCGTCGGGCGCCCGCGGACCCCCTGCTCAAAGATCATCGGCGGCGTGAACGTCGGCTTGGCGGGCCCGCCGTTGAGGAAGTGAACGAGCGCGGACTCCTGACCGCCGACGTAGCCGTCGGGAACCGCCACGACGCGCGCCGGCACGCGCTCACGCAGCGCCCGCCGTTCGGCGCCCGCGCGCAGCGCCGCCTCGACCGTCTCCACCGAGCGCTCGGAGACACACAGGACGACCTCCCCGGCCGAGACCGCGCGGGCGGCGAGCGCCGCCCCATCGAGCACGAGATGGGGCACGGAGCCGATCAGCGTGCGGTCCTTGAGGCTGGCGGGCTCGCCCTCGACCGCGTTCACGACCACGGTCCGGCCGCGCGGGCGTCCTCGTGCGCCCAGCACCGCGTGCATCTTCAGCGCGGTCGGGAAGCCGGCGCCGCCACGGCCGCGCAGCCCGGCGCGTTCGACTGCGTCGATCAGCTCGCCCGCGTGCCCGCGTCGCGCCGGCGCGAGCTCGGGCGCCGGTCCGTGCACGTCCAGGTGCGCGGCGAGGTCGAGTGAGCCGAGCTCGCTCACGCCCGCGAGCAGGCGCGGCAGCGTCCCGGTGTGGACGGTCGCGCTCATCGGTGGGCGTGCCCCGCCTTCGGAAGCAGGGAGCTGGGCGTGCCCGAGCGCCGCGCCCATTCCGAGCCGAGCGGCCCCGCCGGCAGCCAGATCGCCAGGAACACGGCGAAGGCGCCGGTCCCCGCGAGGGCGGCGCCGCGGGCGCGCGGCGAGAGCGCGCGGTTGCTCCCGACCCGCGCCAGTACCGCCGCGAGCACGACCAGCACGCAGATCGCGCTCAGGAGCTGCAGCCATCCGCTTTTGGCGTCGCTGCCCGTGCCGAAGCCGTGCAGCAGGGCCACCGGCCAGGCCGCGTATGAGAGCCAGTGGACGGCGCGCCAGCCGCGGTAGCCGATGCGACGGCGGGCGAGGCTCGTGATCGTGACCGCCAGCAGCAGGTCGAAGGAGACGGCGCCGAGCCCGAGCCAGAACGGGCGATAGGAGCCGGTGAACGGGATCACGCTCGCGGTCAGGGAGATCGGGGCGAAGCTGTCGAGCACCGAGGTCAGGATGTGCAGCACGAGGAACACGAGCGTCAGCAGCGCGAGGTTGCGGTGGAGCTCGTCCACGACGAAACGCGGCCACCTCGCGCTCGCGGTGCGGTGCAGGTCGAGGACCCCGAGCGCGACCGTCACGCTCAGCAGCAGCAGCGCGACCGCGCCGGTCGAGCGCGTCAGGTACCAGTAGGCGCTCGTGCTCGCGAGGACCGTCATGCCGTCGCCTCCACGCGCGCGGGGCGCTGCTCCCCGCCGACCGGCCACGCCCCGACCTTCACGACGCGTCCGTCGTTGGCGACGAGGCGCGCCGGCAGCCCGAGCCCCTGCAGCCAGCCCGGCGCCTGCGTGCCGCGCAGCAGCGCGCCAGTGCTTGCGATGTTCGCGTCGACGCAGTCGGCGGCGGCGACGCTGACCGTCCGCCAGGGGGTCTGCACCGGGCGCCCGGTGTGCGGGTCGATGATGTGGTGCATCGGCTCGCCGCCGCGGCGCCAGCGGCGCGCGGTCGTGCTCGAGGTCGCCAGGCCCCCGTCGGTCATCGCCAGGCGCTGGCCCGGCGCCTCGGGGCCGTCGCGGTGGTCGTCGGTGACGTGGACGACCCACCCGCCCGCCGGCGCCGGGCCGGCGGTCGCGATGTCGCCTCCCAGCGCGACCAGCACGCCGCAGCCGAGCCGGCTGTGCACTGCCGCCGCGGCGCGGTCGGCGGCGAGCGCTTTGGCCGTCGCGCCGAGGTCGAGCTTCGTCCCGGCCGGGATCCGCACGCGCGCTCCCGCGCGGTCGACGACGACCTCGCGCCAGCCGCCGCGCCGGCGGGCGGTCAGACGCGGTGCTCCGGCGGCGTCGAAGCCCGGGTCCGGCAGCTCGCGCAGCAGCTCCCAGTCGCGGTCGTAGCCGGCCTGCTCGAGGGAGAGCCCGATCGTCGGGTCGAGCGCGCCGTCGGTCAGCCGCGCGCCGCGCAGCGCCAGCTCCAGCGCGTCCAGCAACAGCGGCCCGGCTGCGACCGGCCGCCCGGCCCGCGCGTTCACGAGCGAGAGCTCGGAGTCCTCCCGGAACCGGCTGCAGGCCTCGTCGAAGCGGTCGAGCTCGCGGGTCACGAGCGCGATCGCGTCGTCGAGCAGCGCGGGCACCTCCACGCGCAGCACCGCCGTGCTGCCCAGAGCCGGCCAGCTCGCGGCGGCGCTCATGGCGCGCTCCTACGCTCACTCGAACGGCGGCGCGCGCGCCGGTCGCTCAGGAGGTGGGCTGCCGCGGCGAGCCCCATGCCCGCGAGCACGACGAGCGCCACGAGCGCCGCAATCGCGAGCCCCGGTGTGAGGAGCAGGCAGAGCAGTCCGAGCGCCGCGCCGATGCCGAGATCCGCCAGCAGCAGCCGGCGCCGGCGGACGCGCTGGGAGTCCAGCCGGCGGCGGCGCACCGCGGCGCTCGTGTCGAGCTCGGCGAGCGGCAGTTCGGCGGTGTCCAGCGGGGCCGGGCGGCTCACGCGGGAAGCCTCCGGAAGATCGAGCGGGGGAGCATCCGCAGCGCCGCCGCCAACCAGCGCAGCCCGGAGGGAGCCCAGACGGTCCGCGCATGCCGTCGCAGCCCGCGGCTCGTCTGGCGCGCGACGACGGCCGCGCTGGTCGCAAGCGGCGGCTCGGGCAGCCCGGCGGTCATGCGCGTGCGCACGAAGCCGGGGCGCACCACCATCACCCGCACGCCCTCGGCGCGCAGCTCGTCGTCGAGCGCGCGTGCGAGCGCGTCGAGGCCCGCCTTCGAGGCGCAGTACACGGCGTTGGAGGCGCGCGGCAGCTCGGCGGCGACCGAGGAGAGGACGACGATCGTGCCGCCGCCCTGCGCGCGCATCAGACGCGCCGTCTCCATCAGCAGCGAAGCCGCCCCGACGGTGTTGACGCGGAGCACGTCCAAGGCGGCGGGGATGTCGTCGGGCAACCCGCCGCGAGCGCCGAGCACTCCGACGGCGAGGACGGCGACGTCCACCTCGCCGAGCAGGGTGAAGGCCTGTTCGAGGGCGGCGCTGTGACCGCCGGTCTCGAGCGCGTCGAGCGCGAGCGTCTGCACGCGCGCGGCACCGGCTGCCCGCAGCCCGACCGCGGCGGCTTCAAGCGCGCCGGCGTCGCGCCCGGCGAGCACCGCGTCGCTCACGCCTTCGCGCGCAAGCTCTGCCGCGATCGCACCGGCGATCTCGGAGCTGCCGCCGATGACGAGCACGCGATCGGCCCGCTCGCCGCTCATCCGCTCAGCCCCAGGCGCCGGGCCATGTCCGAGCGCAACATGCCTGCCGGGTCCACGCGCTCGCGCACGGCGCCGAAGTGGTCGAGCTGGGGGTACATCGCGCGCAGCATCTCGGCGGGCATGCGCGCGTCCTTGGCGAGGTAGACCCTGCCTCCCGCCGACGCGACGAGGCGATCGGCCTCGTCGAGCACCTCGCCGACGCCCCGCGCGCGGGCGGGGATGTCGATCGCCAGCGTCCAGCCTTCGAGCGGGAACGACAGCAGGCCGCCGCTCGGCGCGCCCAGCCGCTTGAGGGCCGCGAGGAACATCGGCACGTGCCGCGCGCGCAGCATCTCCAGCGCGCACCGCATCACCCACTCCTCGCCGCGCGGCACGGCGAACTGGTACTGCAGCAGCCCGGTCCGGCCGTAGAGGCGGTTCCAGTCCGCCACCCGGTCGAGCGGGAACAGCTGCTCGGCGGCGCCGATCGGGCGCCCGCGCTCGCGCCTCGGGCTGCGATGCCAGAGCGCGGCGTTGAACGTGCGCACCGCGGCGCCACGCAGCATTCCGCCGGGGGCGCCCGGCGGTACGCGCAGCGCCGGGCGCGTGGCGAGCCCGAGCGAGCCGGCGCCGGCGGGCGCCTCGCCTTCGCGCGAGCGGGTGACCACCGCGCGCGCGAAGCGCCCGCCGCTCGCCAGCAGGTCGAGCCACGCGATCGCGTGCGTGTGCCCGCCGCCGTCCATCAGCGACATCGCGTCCTCGATCGAATCGGCGCGGTCCACGTCGGCGAGCGCGAACGGCTCGCGCAGCGGCACCGTCGAGAGCGTCGCCGCGGTAACCGCGCCCGTCAGCCCCATGCCGCCGGTCGTGGCAGCGAACAGCTCGGCGTCGCTCTCACGCGAGACCTCCTGCACGGCGCCGCCGGGAGTCACGAGCTCGAACGAGACGAGCTGTCGCGCGATGCTGCCCGCGGCAGGGTGGTTCTTGCCGTGGACGTCGGCGGCGATCGCGCCGCCGACGGTGAGGTGGCGGGTCCCGGGAACCACGGGCAGCGTGCGCCCGCCGGCCGCGAGCGATTCGAGCAGCGCCGCGAACGTGGTGCCCGCGCCCACGCGGACCTCGCCGCTTGCGGCGTCCGGCTCGCCCACCTGCGAGAGCGCGGTCATGTCGAGGACAGTCCCGCCGCCGTTCTGTGCCGGGTCGCCGTAGCTGCGCCCGGCCCCGCGCGGGATCACGCCGCCGCTGGGCGACTGGCGCAGCAGCTCGGCGAGCTCCTCGGCTCCGGTGGGGCGGAGCACGCGCGCCCGCGTCGGCGCGCTGCGACCCCATCCGCTCAAGACCGCCTCGCTGCCTTCTCCGCGGCGCTCAGGGCGACCCGGGGAGCCGCCCGCAGAGTGCGGGCGGGGTCGTACCTCAGCCGACGACATACACCCCAGCCACGAACAGCGCCGCCCACGCGGCGCCCATCGTCAGCAGGAAGCGGTCGCCGAGCACGAGCTCGTCCGGCGATTCTCCGCGTCCGCGGTCGATCAGCAGCGCGTAGCGCAGGAGCCACAGCACGAACGGGATGACGGTCAGCTCGTACCAGGACAGGCGCGCCTGGTGGGAGCGCTGGAAGGCCCACAGGCAGTACGCCGTGGTCGTCACGGTCGCCGCGAGCCCGACGACGAAGCGCAGGTAGCGCTCGCTGTACTCCTCGAGCGACGCTCGCCCGCTCGTGAGCCCGGACGCCTCCTCGCCGGAGGACGCGCGCAGCTCGGAGTAGCGCTTGCCGGCGACGAGGAACAGCGCGCCGAAGGAGGTCACGGTCAAGAACCAGCGCGAGACGGTGACGTCGATGGCGACGCCGCCGGCCAGCGCGCGCAGGATGAAGCCACAGGTGACCGCGGCCAGGTCGGCGACGGCTATCTGGCGCCACCAGAGCGTGTAGCTGCCAGTCATCAGCACATAGCCGGCGCCCACGGCGGCGAGCCAGGGGCGCACGAGCCAGGCGAGCGCGAGGCCGGCGATGACCAGGGCCACGGCGGTCGCCACGGCGAGGCGAGTCGACACTTCACCGGCCGCGATCGGGCGCTTGCGACGCCGCTCGTGGAGGCGGTCCTCCGCGCGGTCGTGGAGGTCGTTGAGCAGGTAGGTGGAGCTCGACAGGGCGCAGAACGCCACGAACGTCGCCACCAGGCGCTCGGGCACCTCGGGCCAGACGAGCGCGCCGGCGGCGGCGGGCGCGGCCAGCACGAGCAGGTTCTTCAGCCACTGGCGCGGACGGCAGGCGCGGACGATCGCGGGCAGCGGCCGCGCGCGCAGGCGCGCCCCGAGCGAGAACGCCGGGGCCGCCGGCGGCGGTGTTGCTGGCTCCGAGGGGGTCGGCACGACACCGGACATGCCACTACCTCTAGATGAGGTCAGGGTCAGCAACCGGTGAAAATGCTCTTAGGCAAGCCGTTTTTCAGGGCGGCGGCTGCGAGCATCGAAGCATGGACTACCCGGCCGGCCGGTTGTCGGCGACGCTCGAGCACCCGCTCCGCCGACGGGGCGGCGACCCGGCCCGGGGCACGTCCAAACGCGTACGACGGGTGCTCCTCGCCGCCGCGCTCGTGGCGCTCGTGCCCGCCGCGATCTCCTACCTCGCGACGATCAGCGAGCCGTCGAACTCGCCGTTCGGCATCCGCTCGGTCGAGTGGCTGCGCGACCACGGCGGGGCCGGCCTCGTGTCGAAGGTCGAGTCGGTCTACTACTCGCTGAACGCCCCCGCGAAGGGCGGCTCCGCGCTGCACGCGCTGCCGCACACCGGTCTCAACGGCCGCACGACGGGCGCGGGGGCGAGCGGGATCGTCGACCGCCCGGCCCGGGTCGCGCCGCTGTCGAGTCACGCGCTGCCGGGCGAGGGCGCGTGGAGCCCGACGTACATGGGCGAGAGCCGCACCGACCCGGCGCTCCTCGTCACGACGTTCCGCAGCAACCCGGCCGAATACCCGCGGCTCGTCGCCGGCGTGGCCTGGATCAACACCTCGCGCACGAAGATCGCGATGTTCGCCGGCCGCCAGGAGCCCGCCGTCGAACTGCCCCGGCGGGGGCCGATGGAGGTCCCGACCTCGATGCGCGCGCGGCTGATCGCGACGTTCAACAGCGGCTTCAAGCTCGCCGACTCGCATGGCGGGTGGGCGCTGGGCGGCCGCACCTACGCACCTCTGCGCGAAGGGCAGGCGACGTTCGTCCGCTACGCGGACGGCCGCTACGACGTGACCGCGTGGCACGGCGGCCCACGCGCCGGCGCGGGCGTCGTCTTCGCGCGCCAGAACCTGCCGCTGCTGGTCGAAGGAGGGCACGACAGCCCGCGCCTGTCAAACGGCTCGGAATGGGGCGCGACGCTCGGCAACGCGGTCCGGGTGTGGCGCTCGGGGATCGGCATCGACGCCCACGGCAACCTGCTCTATGCGGCGGCGGACAACCAGACCGCCGGCAGCCTCGCGCACGTCCTCGAGCACGCCGGCGCGGTGCGCGCGATGGAGCTGGACATCAACTCCTTCTGGATCAGCTTCAACACCTACGCCGCGCCCGGCGCTCTGCACCCGGGCAAGCTGCTCGCGGAATCCGAACGGCCCGCGACGCGCTACCTGGAACCCGACGACCGCGACTTCTTCGCCGTCTTCAGGCGCTGAGCCTGCTGACGCTCAGGACCCGCCGGAGACGACAGGTTCGGACGGTTCGCTCGGGGGCGGAGCAGATTCCTGCGTTTCAGGTTCGTGAGCTTCCGGCGCTGCTTCCGGCGCCGGTTCCGGCGCAGCTTCGCGGGCCGGCGCGCTCGGTTCGGAGGCTCGTTCTTCAGCCGGAGCTTCGGCTTCCGGCGCCGCTTCGGTGGTCTGCGGCGCGGGCTGGGGAGCGGCCGCTTTCGGCGCCTGGGTGGGCGGCTTCAGCTGCTTCGTGGAGCTGTGGTGGGAGTTCGCGCGGCGCGTCGACTTGGCCGACGCACTCGAAGCGTGCCCCGAGAAAGCGCTCGCGGCGAGGTCCACGAACAGGCCGGTGAGCACCGCGCTGCCGGCGATCAGCCAGCGGTTCGTGCGTCGCAGCCTGCGCAGCGCGGCGTCGCGGCTGCGGGTGTCATGGGAGATCGTGTTGCGGCGGATCGGCTTCATGTCGGTCCTCCAACGCTAGCGGTGGGCGGCATGTTCCACCCAGGGCGCGAATTCGGGGATCAGGGCAACGGCGATGAGAAGGCCTGCCACGAGCGAGCTCGCGAGCGCCAGCGAGCGCCCCGAGCTGCCGGGCATTCGCGGCGCGAGCGTCCACTCTCCGATGCCGTGCCGGCGCGGCGCGGGGCGGCGTCCGCCCGCGTCGACGCCGGCGGCGGCGAAGACCTCCAGGCGCGTTTCGCGGGGCGCCACCAGGCCGCGTGCGATCTCGCCCAGATGGCCGAGCACGTGCAGCGAGGCCAGCACGAGCCACACGATGAAGCTGACCTTGTGGATCGGCATCAGCGTGTCCCGCGAGGAGGGCCCGGCGAACAGCAGCACCACGCCGCTCGCGAAGACGACGAGGGTGTCCAGGACGAGCAGTGGCGCCATCACGCGCAGTGCCGTGGCCGGCGGCCCCTTGACGCGGTAGGCGGGCGCACCGGTGTAGTAGCGGGCGAAGCGGTACCCCGTGCTTGCGAGCTTCAGTGCGAGCGGCCCGAGCAGCAGCAGACCGAGGAACAGGTGCAGCCAGGTCAGCTGCCCGATGCGCACGATCGTGACGCCGAGCACCGCGAGCAGCACGAACAGCACCGCGCCCGCCTGGACGGTGAGGCGCTCGTTGCCGTCGGTCGCCCCGGCGAGCACGGGCGCCCGGGCACGCGCTCCGCGGCGGGCGTGGATGTCGGCCGGGTTCTTGGTTCCGCTTGCGCTCATTCTTCTCCGGCGAGTCTCGGCGCGCCTCATAAGGAATCGATAACCCGCCCGTGAGAAGCATCCAATGAGAGAGCTCTTGGAAATCGGGTGACCGGCGGACGAGGAGATGACGCGGCCTATGCTGGTGCGATGGCGTCCAGCGGGGAGCAAGCTGCCACGGTGGCTGCAGACGCCGTCGCCGGCGAGGCGGCGGGCGCTCAGGTGCTGCTGATCGAGGACGAGCCGGGGATCGTCGACTTCGTCCGCCGCGGTCTCGAGGGCCACGGGCTTCCGGGTCAGCGCGCGCGATCGATGGGCTCGAGGGCGAGCGCGCTGGCGCTCGAGCGAGAGCGTCGACGCGTCGTGCTCGATCTGATGCTCCCCGGGCGCAGCGGCCTGGAGATGCTCGCGTACGCTCCACCCGCCAAGCCGGAGCTGCCCGTGATCGTGCTGACCGCGCGGGGCGAGGTCGAGGACCGCGTCGCGGGCCTCGACAGCGGGCGCCGTGGACTACCTGGTCAAGCCGTTCTCGCTGGCGGAGCTCGTCGCGCGGATGCGCGCGCAGCTGCGGGTCGGTCTCGCGTCGGCGCTCCCGAGCGGCTGGAGGCCGAGGACGTCGAGGTGGACCTGCTCCGCGCAAGGTCCGCCGCGCGGGCACGCCGATCGCCCTCTCGACGACCGAGTTCGAGCTGCTCTGTCCACCTGATGCGTCACCACGACAGGTGCTCGTGCGGGCGCGAGGAGATCCTGAGCGCGGTGTGGGGCTACGAGCACGATCCCGCGACGAACATCGTCGATGTGTACATCGGCTATCTGCGCCGCAAGCTGCGCCTGCCCGACAGCCCCGGCACCGATCTTCACCGTGCGCTCTGTCGGCTACCGCCTCGGCCGTGCAGGCTGACCTAGCGGGAGCCCGCCGGCCGCTCAGCCTGCGCTGGCGGCTGGCCGGCTGGGTCGCGCTGGTGGTGATCGCCTCACCGGCGATCACGTTCGTCGCGGTCTACCGCGGCACCGGCACCCAGCTGCGACACCAGATCGACTCCGAGATCTCGGGCGACGCCGACGAGCTCGCACGCATGCGCTCGCCTCCTCGCAGCCGCGCTCGGTCGGGCAGCTGCGCAACGCGGCCGCCGCGCTACATCCGCGAGCAGCCCTTCCGGGCCAGCTCGACGCTGCTGTTCGTGACGATCCCGGGCGCCGGGACGGTCACCAACCGCCCCGAGCTGTTCGGCTCGGCGAAGCCCGACAACGGCGAGACGCCCGTCCCAGCAGGCGCACGAGAACGTGCTCTCGGCGCGGTCTGCTGACGGCGCGCGCACCGGCTACTCGACGCTGCCGCTGCCCGACGTCGGCAACCTGCGGCTGCTCAAGCGGACGGTGCACCTTCACGCCGGGCACGGCACGGTGACGCGTGGCGATCGGGGTCGGCAGCCGCTCGCCACCGTCTCGCACGCGCAGGAGGGGGTCGCGCGCGCGTTCATCCTCGCCGGGGTCGCTCGCGCTCGCTGGCGGCGCTGCTCGGCGGCGCTCTCTGATCGGCACGCGCGTCTCGCGACCCGCTGCGCCGGATGGCGGACGTCGCCGCGCGCGGTCGACGCCGGGGACCTGCATCCGCGCATCCACGACGAGCGACCGCGGCAGCGCGCGAGGTGCAGGTGCTGGCAGACGCGTTCAACCACATGCTCGACCGGCTCACCGACGCGTTCGCCGGCCAGCGCGCGTTCGTCGCCGATGCCTCGCACGAGCTGCGCACGCCGCTGACCGTGATCCGCGGCCAGCTCGAGGTGCTGGCGGCTCAGGAGCGGCCCTCGCCGGAGGAGGTGCGCGCGTCGAGCAGCTCGTCTCGGCCGAGATCGCGCGCATCTGCCGCCTGGTCGACGACCTGCTGCTGCTGGCCCGCAGCGAGCAGACCGAGTTCCTGCGCGTCGAGCAGATCGTCCGCTCGAGAGCTTCGTCTCGGAGCTGTGGGACGGGTTCGCCGTGCTCGAGGCCGAACGGCGCTTCGAGCTCGGGCCCGGTCCCGGACGGGACGCTGCGTGCCGACCCGGACCGGCTCGCACAGGCGCTGCGCAACCTGGTGCGAAACGCGATCGAGCACACCGAGGAAGGCACCGGCCGGGTGCTGCATGCACGTCGAGCGGGCCGGTCCGGGCAGGTTGCGCTTCGTCGTCCAGGACGACGGGCCGGGGATCCCGGACGACCAGCGCGAGGCGATCTTCGATCGCTTCCACCGCACCGACGCCGCGCGCGACCGCGCCTCCGGCGGCACCGGCCTCGGGCTCGCGATCGTGAAGGCGATCGCCGAGGCGCACGGCGGCACCGTGCGCGCGACGGCCGCCGGCCGACGGGCGGCGCGCGCATCGAGCTCGAGCTGCCGGGCTTCATCCCGGCTCCGGGCCCCGGGCGGGCCCGGCAGGCCGCACCGCGCGAAGACACGGTCGCGGCCGCCTGATCAGATCGCGGGTCTTCTGTCTTTGGTCGGGTCGCATGCGACCCGACCGGGTCGGCCGCATGCGGCCGACCCAGGGGGCCGCACATGTGCGGCCCCCGGCCCCGGCGCATGCGCCGGGGCCACCCCATCCCCTCTCAGGCTGCGCCCGGCGCCGCCTCCGCGTATTTGAGCGAGCCCGGCGTGGTCAGGTCCTCTCCCGTCTCCAGCAGCGTCTTCAGGCCCGAGAGGATCTGCGGCCAGCCGCCGTAGACCTCGCCGTTGGCGCCCTCGCGGAGCTGGTCGTGGATCACCAGCAGCCGGCACGAGTCGCCGACCGGCTCGATCTCCCAAGTCACGCGCGAGGTGCCCTCGGCGCGGACGTCATCGCTCCACAGCGCGTTGAAGCTCTGCACCAGCCGGCGCGGCTCGTCGACCTCGAGGTTCTCGCCCTCGAGGATCGTCGTCCCGGACTCGCGGTGGACGCCCCGGTACTCCGAGCCGGGCGTCCACTCCGACTCCGCGCCGATGCCGAACGTGTAGCGGCTGCGCAGCTCCGGGTCGGTGATCGCCTGCCACAGCCGCTCGGGCGTGGTCTTGATGTAGATCTCGAAAACCTTCTCCATCGTCTTCTCCTCGATCGTTCGCTTGAGCCCCGTGAGCGTGGCCGCCCAGGGCTCCGTGTAGCGGCTCACCCAGCGGTCGTGGATCAGCCGGATCGGGACGGCGTTCAGGAAATGGAGCTTCTCGCGCCCGCGCCGTTTGGTCACGACCAGGCCGGCCTCCTCGAGCACCCGCAGGTGCTTCATCACCCCGAAGCGGCTCATCGGCACGCGCGCCTCGAGCGCGCTGAGCGTCTGGCCGTCCTCGCGATGCAGCTCGTCGAGCAACCCGCGGCGGGTCGGGTCGGCGAGCGCCTTGAACACCTCGTCCATCACGACGCCCACTATATGTGACCTTTTGGTCACCTGTCAAGGCCAATACTCTCAACCGATGAGCTCGGCCTCGAGCGACGACTGATGGTCTCCCAGTGCTGCTCGGCGAGCGCAAGCGCCTCCGGGGCGCGGTCTCTGACACGAAGGCCTTCGTGCTCGCGGACACCGAGGTCTTCGGCGAGGGCGCGGCGCTCCTGTCGCTGAGGCGCCCGTGAGCGCGATGGTGCTCTACGACTCGGCGGTCTCGGGCAACTGCTACAAGGTCCGGCTGCTGCTGACGATGCAGGGGATCGAGTTCGAGCGCCGCGAGGTGGACGTCGTCGATCGCTCCGGCCGCCTGGAGCTGCTCGGCGCGCTGAACCCGGCGCTGCGCGTGCCGACGCTCGTGCTCGACGACGGCGAGCCGCTCGCGGAGTCGAACGCGATCCTCTGCTACCTCGCCGAGGGCTCGCCCCTTCTGGGAGGGGACCGGCTGGAGCGCGCCCGCGTCCTGCAGTGGCTGTTCTTCGAGCAGTACAGCCACGAGCCGTACATCGCCGTGGTCCGGTTCTGGACCTGCTTCGCCGCCGACCCTCCGGGGCAGGCCGAGATCGAAGAGCGCCGCCGGGGCGGCTACGCGGCGCTGGACGCGATGGAGCGCCACCTCTCGGAGCGCTCGTTCCTCGTCGCCGAGCGCTTCACGATCGCCGACATCGCGCTCTACGCCTACACCCACGTCGCCCACGAGGCGGGCTTCGAGATGGAGCGCTACGAGGCGATCGCCGCCTGGCTGGCGCGCGTCGCCGCGCAGCCGGGGCACATCCCGATCACGGCCTGACTCAGCGCTCGCCGGCGAAGCCGCGGAACATATGCGTCAGCCGCTCGTCACGCCGCTCCGCGGGGGACGGCTCCGCCTCGTGCTCGTCCTCCTCCGGCGTGAGGTCGGCGTTGACCTGGAGCAGGACGCTCTCCAACAGGTGGCGCAGATCCTGCTCCGCGCCCTCGGCGACGCCGGCGACCTTGACCTCCTGACGGGAGACGGAGATCCGCCCCCAGCGCGACTCGCCGGCGGAGCTCAGCCGCACCAGCAGGCGCCGAAAGCGCGAGGCCCAGCCGCGCGGCGCCTGCCCGGTGAGGGCTACATGCAGCTCGCCGTCGTGGACTTCGGCCTCCTCCCACGCCAGCGCCGGCAGCTGCTCTCGCTCCACTTCGCTCACAGACGGCTTCTACCCGGCCCGAACAGCGACCACACCGGATCGCGTTTGACCTCTGCGCGCCGGGGTAGCAGGCCCCAAGCGGCACGAATGTGCCGTGGCGTAGGAGGGCGTGAGATCGCGGTGCGAACACATCGAGAGGTACCGACCGGCCCCGAGCCGGCAGTGGCATCGATGCCGTGCTCGCCTCGCCCCGTCTGCTCCACCCCCTCCAGGAGCGTCGGGGAGGCGCCGGTTCCGGCGCCGCCTGAGCCGATCCCGGCACCGCCGACGCCGCGCCCGGACCCAAGCCCCCCGGTTCCGGGCCCGGACATCCCACCTGCGCCTGCACCGGACCCCGCCCCGACGCCTGCAATCGGCGTCGGGGCGGGCGGTGTGCCCCGAGCGCCGCGCGCCTAGCTCTTGTTCGCGTCGACGGCGCGCTGGAGCTGGCTCTTGCTCATCCGCGAGCGGCCTTCGACGCCGAGCTTCTTGGCCTCGTTGTAGAGCTGTTCGCGCGTGCGCCCGCGCGGCCCGGGTCTGCCCGAGCGTTTGCCGCCGCGGCTGCTCGCCGAGCTGCCACGCGTGGAGCTGGGCGAGCTGGTTCTCGCTTCGCCGCTGCGCGCCCGTTCCTTGTTGACCGTGCGGGCGGCGATCTCCTCGGCCCGTTTGGTCGAGCGTCCCTGTTTCTTCTCCGAGTCCTTGATGTCCTCGTACTGCCTCTCACGCTTGCTTCCCTTCTTCACGCCACGCGGGGGCACGTCGGGCTCCTTTCGCTGATTGCGCCTGGGATGCCATTACCCGCAGGAGCGGGGGCCGCTCACGCCGTGCTCAGGATCTGCGCGAGCTCATCGCGAACGGCGCGCAGCGGAGCGGTGTCGCGGCGCGCACGGGAGAGCAGCAGCGCGCCCTCGATCGCCGACAGCGCGAGCATCGCGCGGCGCTCGGCAGCCGCAGGCTCGACGCCGTCGCGCCGCAGCGCGTCCTGGAGCTCGGCGAGCCACGCGTCGAAGATGCGCGCGGCGGCGGCCCTGAGCAGCTCGGAGCCGGCGGCGGTCTCGAGCGCGACGGTCGCGATCGGGCAGCCGTCCCGGTAGCCCGAGGCCTCGAGACCCGCCGCGAGTGCGTCGATCAACGCCGCCACCGCCTCGCCGGTCGCCCCCGGCGCCTGCATCGTGGCCGCGATCGCCCGTCGCAGGGCCTCGCCCGAGCGCTCCATCGCCGCGACCGCCAGCTCCTCCTTGCCACCCGGGAAGTGGAAGTACAGCGAGCCGCGCGGGGCGCCGCTTCGCTCGACGATCTCGCTGAGGCCGGTCGCCGCGTAGCCCTGCCGGCGGAGCAGCACACCCGTCGCGTCGAGGAACGCCTTGCGCGAGGCCCGGCCGTTGCTGCGGCTCGACGCACGCTCGTCCATGTGCTTATTATATCGATCGGCATATCAGCAAAGGAAGCGAGGCAGCCGTGCAGCAGCTCGTCTACACCTCCCCCAGGCAGCTCGAGTGGCGCGAGGCGGCGCCGCCTGCGCTCGAGTCCGACCGCTCCGCGATCGTGCGCCCACTGGCCGTCGCCACCTGCGATCTCGACGCGATGATCGTCCAGGGCGGCTCGCCGTTTGCGCCGCCCTTCCCGCTCGGTCACGAGTGCGTCGCCGAAGTCATCGACGCGGGCGACGGCGCCGCTGATGCCACGCCTCCCGGCACCCTCGTGAGCGTGCCGTTCCAGATCTCCTGCGGCGAGTGCACGAGCTGCCTGCGCGGGCTCTCAGCGAACTGCAGCGCGGTGCCCTTCATGTCGACCTACGGGTTCGGGCCGGCCGTCGAGCGCTGGGGCGGCTTCCTGGCCGACGCCGTGCACGTCCCCTACGCCGACCACATGCTCGTGGCGCTCCCGGGCGGCGTCTCCCCCGCGAGCGCCGCGAGCGCCTCCGACAACATCGCCGACGCCTGGCGGGCGGTCGGGCCGCCGCTGGAGCGCGAGCCCGCTGCGGAGGTTCTGGTCGTCGGGGGCCTCGGCCCCGGCTCGATCGGGCTCTACGCGGCGGGAATCGCCGTCGCCCTGGGCGCCGGGCGGGTGCTCTACGTCGACGCCGATCCGCGCCGGCGCGCCGTCGCCGAGTCGCTGGGCGCGGAGGCGAGCGCCGAGGTCGTCAAGAGGCTCGGGCCGTTCCCCGTCACCGTCGACGCGTGCGGCAGCGAGGACGGGCTCGGGCTGGCGCTGCGCTCGACGGCGCCGGACGGCATCTGCACGAGCGTGGCGATCTACTTCGGCGAGCAGCCCTCGCTGCCGATGCTCGAGATGTACACGAAGGGGATCACGCTCGTCACTGGCCGTGCGAACGCGCGCGAGGCGATGCCGCACGTGCTCGGGCTGGCGGCCTCCGGCGCGCTGCACCCCGAGCTCGTCACCAGCAAGGTCGTGCCGTGGGCGGACGCTCCGCAGGCGCTGCTCGAGGAGGGCTGGACGAAGCTGGTGTTCGAGCGCTAGCGGCGCGCGGCGCGCGCCTGCCAGGCGTCGACCATCGCGACGCGCTGAATGATCGTGGGGTGGTTGGCGAACAGGACGTACGACCACGCGGGCGGGTCTGGATCGGCGTGGCTGGTGCGTGCGAGCCGGACGAACAGGGAGCGCGCGGCAGCGGGGTCTCTGGTCGCCCGCAGCGCCGACCAGTCCGCCTCGGCCTCCTCTCGGCGCGAGACCATGTTCATCAGCGGCGAGGCGGCAAACTGCAACACGGCGAACACGAGCAGGGCCAGCGGCACGGCCTCCGGCCGGCCGAGCCCGCCGCGGCGCGCGGTCGCCAGCGCGACGAGCGCGCTCGCGGGCAGCAGGAACAGCAGCAGCCAGCCGACCCGCTTGAGCAGGTGACCGTGAGCGATGTGGCCAAGCTCGTGGGCGACGACGACGCGCACTTCGCGGCGGTCGAAGCGCCCGTCGAGGAGCGTGTCCCACAGCACCAGCCGGCGCGTCGGCCCGAACCCGACTGCCTCTGCGTTCGGCGCGGTCGTGAAGCGATGCACCTCTTGCACTTCCGCGCGCGTGCCGGGGACACCCTCCTCGCGCGCCAACGCTGAGACTTCGGCCGCGCGGACGGGTTCCCGCAGCGGTTCCGTTTTCGGAAGCAGATAGGGGCTCACGAAGACCGACAGCAACGAGAGCGCGGCAAAGGCGGGCGCCGCCAGCGCCCACCACCAGCATTTCGTCACTCGCGCGAGCCCCATCACAATCAGCAGCCCGAGCGACACGAAGATGAACGTGCCGCCGAGCGCGAGGAAGCTGGAGAGGACGCTGTTGACGTAGCCCTCGTGCGAGACGCCGTGGCGGCGTTCCCACCAGACGACGATGAGGCGGAACGGCACCTCGACCAGCCACGCGAACGCGAGCCCGAGCATCCCGAGCAGCATCCCGGTCCCGATCGGCCCCGCCGCGGACTCGCGCATCAGGGCGTGCCCGCGGCGGGCATAGACGATCAGCACCGCCAGCACCGCCAGCTCTCCGAGGAGCGCGACGAGGACGAGCAGGAGCTCGTAGGAACGGCTGCTCGACAGGTAGTCCGCGTCGAACAGCGAGGCCGCCGAGACGTGCAGGAGGGTCAGGCCGGACGGAACCGATGATCGCCAGAGGGCGTGCGCGGCGAGGATCCAGACGGCGGCAGCCGCCGCGAATGCGAGCGCCGCGAGCGCGCGGCGCCGCGTCCGCCCCTCGCGCGGGGCCGCGGCCGCGTCCTGGCTGTCAGCCACCGGCCGGCGCGGCCGGTGGCTCGCCGGGAGGCGGGGTCTCAGACGAAGGCCCCCCGTTGGGCCTCGCCCCGTCACCGACCGGAGGCACGGCGGGGCCGGGTGCGACGAGCGACGGCTCGTCGGCGGCCTGTGCGCCGCCCACCGGCGCCAGGTCGGGTTCGCGCTCGCCGGCTCGCGGCGCGTCGCCCTGGAGCGGCCCGGTGTACGGGTAGGCGTCGGTGAGCATCAGCAGGTAGCCCACCGTCGCCGCGTGGTAGCGGAGCGCGAGGGCTCCCACGGTCCGCATGCCCACCGGCACCCTCCCTCGTACGAGGGCGGTGAACCAGCACAGGAGGGCGACGATAAACAGGAGCGTCGCGTAGCCGGCGGCGATCAGCGCCGCGGGGATCGCGAGGATCGCCCGGAAGCCGGTCTTCCAGCGGTTCTGCCGCGCGGGCGGCGCGATCTGCGCTTCCAGGGGCGGGTAGGCGCCCGGCGCGCCCGCGAACCCGGGGAAGGGGTTGGCGATCAGGTGCAGGAACGCGTAGACGCTCACGTCGTATCTCAGATAGCGGGAGAGGAACCGGTGAAGCCCCTCTGGCGGCGTGCCACGGATCAGCGTGGCGAACCAGTTCACGATCGCGAGCAGGTACGCGAGCACGCTCCAGAGCGCCAGCCAGACGAGGTGGGGGAACGCGAGCGGGAGCCGGAAGAACACGGTCAGACGGCTGCGCTCGAGGTCGTCGTCGGAGCGCAGCCGTACCGGGTCCTCGCGGTCGGGCACGTCTTCGAGCATCGCCAGCGGATCGCTGTCGGGGTAGCGGTCGTGGAGCACGAGCAGGTAGGACCAGACCTGCGCGCCGTAGCCGACCGACCAGGTCCCGGTGTCGCGCAGCCCGCGCGGCATCCGCGCCTGGGCGACGCTCGCGAACCAGGCTGCGATCGAGACCACGCCGGCAAGGCCGTTCGAGGAGAACCTCGACGAGGAGGAGCTCCGGTAGCCCGTCGACACCCCACCGCCGAGCCCCTGGGCGAGCAGGAAGGCCGGGATCGCGAGCACGATCCGGAACAGCACGGTGAGGCGGTTCTGAGGAGCCGGCGGGGCGATCCTCAGATCGACGGGATAGCCGTCGGGCGCATCGAAGGACGGGTAGGGGTTCGCCGCGATGCGCAGGTAGGCGAACAGCTGGGTCGCGTATTTCACGTAGGCCGCGAGGAAGCGATGCAGGAGCGCCGGCGAACGCCCCAGCACCAGCACCCCGACCCAGTTGGCGAACGCGGCGAAGAACGCGACCAGCGTCCACAGCCCCAGCCAGATGTAGTGCGGGATCGCCAGCAGGAAGCGGAAACCCACCGTCCAGCGGCTGCGCCGCAGGTCGTCGGTCACGACGAGCTTGACTGGATGATCGGCCACGATCTCCCCCCTTACCCGCTCGAACCGGCGCGCTCGCGGCGCCGGACGCATCGCACCGCGCTAGGAGCCCTGCGCCTCTCTGATCGCGTGCGCCAGGCGCGCCCGTCCGTCATGCAGAACAGGTTCGCCATGCGAGACCAGCAACCTTTCTGCCGGCAGCTCGAGCAGGGAGCTCATCTGATGCGCCAGCCCCGCCCTGTCCACGCGCACGTCGCGCAGCCAGCTCTCGGGGCAGAGGCGCACGCCGTCCTGGCCGTCGCCGAGCAAGCGGTCTCCGAACACCAGCGCCTGCACCGCCTCCAGCCAGTAGTCGGTCTCCCCCGCGCCGCGCAGCGGCTTCGGCGTGACGCCCGGCGGGACCGCGTTCCAGGCCCGCGAGGAGCGACCGGAATAGCGCTCCGCCAGCGCCTCGCGGTCGCGCCTGTGGTCGCTGATCGTCGTGAGCACGCTCACCGCGCGCGCCCCGATCCGCTCGTCCAGCCACGCCAGCAGCCGCTCGCGCTCGCCGCCTTCGGGCGGCAGCAGAGGGTCGATCAGGACGACCGTGTCGCCGACGTCGTAGAGCACCGAGCCGACCAGCTGTTCCCAGTCGCCGGGACTTCCCGGGCTCGCTCCGGGGCGCCAGTCCGGATGGGGCGCGGTCCAGCGGAACAGCCCGTCGGCTAGCTCGGTCGGGGGCACTCCGCAGAGCGTGTCAGGAACCGCGGCCGGCGAGGGCGACGACCGTCGCCCCCCGGCCGTCGCTGCCACGGATCTCGTAGCTGCCGCGCGCGGAGCCCTTGGCCGTGGGCGCGAACACGATCCGCACGTGCACCGAGGAGCCGGGGTCGAGGCTGATGCCCTCGGGGATCGCCACCGGCGCGGTGAACGGTTCGAGCGGTGCGATCGCGCGCGTGATCGTCAGCGGCACCGTGCCGCGGTTGGTCACGGTCAGCACCGCCGATCGCGAGTGCCCGACGGCGACCGTCCCGAATTCCAGGTGCCGGGCGCTCACGGCCAGCAGCGCGTGGCCGCTCGCGCCGCTGCCGCGCACCGGAACCGTGACCGTGCCGCGATCGGTGGCGATCTTCAGCTGCGAGGCGTAGCTGCCTGCGCGGGCCGGATCGAACAGCACCGAGACGGTCAGCGCCTCGCGGGGCCCGAGCACGGTGCCGGGCGCCGGCAGGCCGCTGAGCGCGAACGGGCCGTGCGGCACCGTGAGCGCCGTGATTCGCTCGGCCCCGCGCCAGGAGTTCGCGAACGTGAGGCTCAGCCGCTTGCCGCCGGCGCCGGTCTGGATCGCGCCGAAATCGAGCGAGGCCGAGGCCAGCAGCAGACCCGGCGCCGCCCCGTAGCCGCTGAACGCGACCGAGCGCGTCCCGCCGGAGGTCGGGATGTCGATGCTCGCCACCACCGGCCCTGGGTGCGCGGGCCGGAAGGTGAGCCGCAACGGCAGCGTCGCCCCTGCCGCGAGCGCGGCGCCCAGCGGCGGCTGGGCGACGGTGATGACGCCGCGGGCCAGCGACCCCGTGCCCGACGGCGGGATCTTCGACGGCCCGGCGGTCGCGCCCGAGCCGCCGGCGTCGCGGGCCGCGCCCGCTCGCGTTCCCGAAGGCTGGGGGCCAGGCGTCGCTTCGACGCCTTCGACTGTCACCGGGCCGGTCACCGTGACGTTCCGCGTCGCGGAGACGGGCAGCGTGAGCGTGCGGCTTTCGCCGACTTCGACCGACCCGGCTTCGACGGCGCCGGCCTGGACCGGCGCGGCGGCCGAGGAGCCGAAGGCGATCAGATCGCCGTTGCGCGTGCCCACGTAGACGCGCCCTTCGTAGGCGGTCGGCACCGAGAACTTCGACGCCTTCCCGATCTTGCCCGACCACAGGAGCTGAAGCGTGCCGCCGGAGGGGATCGCCTGGTAGGCGCGCAACTGCGCGCCGCCGCCGCTCGAGCCGTTGGCGTAGACGACCCACACAACAGCGCTGCCGGCCGTTGTCCCACTGCTCGTGACGAGCGGTGAGCCGGAGCTGTACCCGAACGATTCCGCACTGGTCCCCGCCGAGCCGAGCTGCGGCAGGCCTTCGCCGTTCAGGCCGTAGCTGAGCGCGCGCAGGAAGCCGCCGCCCGCGCTCTCGAGGACGTACACCCACCCGCCCTGGCCGCCGTAGGCCGCTGGGTGGCCCCAGACCCCGTTGAACGGTCCCAGCGTCTGCAACACGGCGTCGCCGTTT
This sequence comes from uncultured Solirubrobacteraceae bacterium, assembly GCA_963738815.1. Lineage (GTDB taxonomy): Bacteria > Actinomycetota > Thermoleophilia > Solirubrobacterales > Solirubrobacteraceae > Palsa-744. The sequence continues at coordinate 352,908 of CAVTXW010000008.1, read as the reverse complement.
TTCGGTCCCTGCCGGTAGCCGCCCATGTTGTCGGCGTCCACCAGGAACACGCGCCCGTCCTTGCCGTCCTCGACGAGGAGGTGCGAGTGGGCTTTGGTGCCGAACGCTTCGGTCGGCAGCGCGATCGGCCCGCCCGAGCCGAGGTCCTCGTCGTTCTGATCGAGCGTGGGCGCATCCGAGGGCGCGAAGAACTGGCTCGGCGCGAGCTGCCCTCCCGCGCCGACGGTCAGCCCGATCACCGACTCCGAGAGCGTCGCCGGCGGCGCTCCCGAAGCGGCGGGCGAAGGCGATACGCCGTTGCCGCTGGCGAGCACGATCCGCCCTGGGATGTCCGACACGAGGCCGCCCCCGCTCTGCCAGATGCCGGCCTCCGAGTCTTCGTCGGCCCCGACTCCGGACTCATCGCTCCACATGCTCGTCAGCCCGCCGGTCGCCGCGTTGTAGCCGGCCACGACGCCACGGTAGGGGGCGATGTCGCAGTTGGACGCGAACGCGACGTAGACGACGCCGTTCAGAAGCAGCAGCCCGGGGCGCTGCATCGAGAAGTTTTCGTTGAACGGCACCCCGGGCGTGTTGTAGGGCGTGCCCGAGATCTGAACGGGGAACCCGGGCCGTTCTTCACCCGTTGCGGCGGACAACGCCTGCAGGTTCCAATGCGAGCCGCCGATGCCCTTGCCGGTCTGCAGCCGCGTGGTCATGTAGATCGTGCCCGTCGAGGGGTCGATCACCGGCGTCGAGGTCGACCCGAGGTCGGGCTTCAGGTCAGAGCAGCCGATCGTCGCGGCCCTGAACGCCTTGCCGAATGAGCGTTTCCAGAGCACAGCGCCGCTCGCCGGGTCGAGCGCGTATGCGTCCGCCTTCTCGGTGGTGACGATGAGCCGGCCTTCGTAGACCAGTGGCTGCGCGTAGACGGCGCCTTCGAGCTTCGTCGCGAACAGCTTGCCGAAGCTGGCCGACTGGATCGCGGCCGGCGCCAGCGCGGGCTCTGAGGCGTCCCAGCCGTCGCGGAGGTTGTTGTAGCCGGCCGTCGTGACGTTGCCGGCCGCGAGGGCGCTCACCGGCACAGCGACGAGAAGGGCGGCGCACGACAGCACGGCACACCGCACCGACGCGCGGAACGTCGCGTTCCTGCTCGCCCCCTTCATGTGAGGCCCCCTTCTCTCGCCGGCGACCAGCGGAGTCTAGGGTCGCTCGCGGCGGCAGCGTCGGGAGATGCCCGCGGTGTAGGCTGCTCGCGGCGATGAGCCCGCCGCCTCCCGCCCGGCGTCGCGGCGCCGGCTCGCGCCTCCGGCGCTCGTGCTCGTGACGGCGGCGGCCGTCACGGCGCACGCGTTCCCGGGGCGCTCGACGGGCTCGTCTACCTGCTGCCGGCGCTCGCTGCTCGGCCTCACGCTCGCCATCGCGCCGCTACCCGGGCGAGCGCGCGCTCGCGGCGCTCGCCGGCGGCGGCGGCGCCGCGCCCGCGGCCGCGCGTTCGGCCGGCTCCCCGCCGCAGCGGCCCGTGCGAGCGCTGCTTCCGCGCGGCGGAGCGCCTGCTCGCGGCGTCGCTGGCGGTGCGCCCGCCGCCGCCGGCACTCGGCGCTCACGCTAGCCGCGCGGGCCTCGACCCGCCCTCCGGGCCGGCGCGCGCGCGCTGCGATCGAGCGCCCGCGATCCGCCCGGCGCGCCGCGTGGCCTGCTCGGCCGCGCGCGCGCGAACCCGAGTCGAGAAGAGGTGTCATCCGATGCGGCAACTGCTGCCGCGGCCCGGCGGCCGGCGATCGGCGACGCGCCGCGCCGCGCCGCCGTGCTCGGCGCGGCGCTCTGCGCCGCCGGCGCCCTGTGCCCGGCGGCCGCCGACGCGCACGGGATCAAAGGCCGGGCGAGCCTGCCCGTGCCGGCGTGGCTGTTCGCGTGGGCGGCCGCGATCGTGCTCGTCGTCTCGTTCGTGGCGCTGTCGGCGATGTGGTCGGCGCCGCGCCTGCAGGAGGCCCGGCGAGCGGCGGCTGTGCCGCCGTCCGGCCTGGCTGAGCGCGGTCGCGGGCGCGATCGGGCTGGCCCTGTTCGCGCTCGTGCTCTACGCCGGCTGGTACGGCGTCGACTCGGCGACAGCGAACTTCGACCCGACGTTCATCTTCGTCGTGTTCTGGGTCGCGGTGCCGGTGAGCAGCGCGCTGCTCGGCGACTGGTTCAGCGCGTTCAGCCCCTGGCGCGCGCTCGCACGCGCGCTGCGCCGTGGAGCGCCGCGCGCCTGGGCGTGAGGCGGCGAGCGCGCGCCGCTCGCCTACCCGGCCTGGCTCGGGCGATGGCCGGTCGTCGCCGGGCTGGTGTGCTTCGGCTGGCTCGAGCTCGTCTACCACGACCACGACAACCCGGCGACGCTCGCGTGGCTGTCGCTCGCCTACGTCCTCCTGATGCTCGCCGGGATGGCGCTGTTCGGGATCGAGACCTGGAGCGAGCGCGGCGACGCGTTCGGCGGCTACTTCGAGCTGCTCTCGCGGCTCTCGCCTCTGGACGACCACGACGGCGCGCTCTGGCTGCGTCCGCCGCTGTCGGGCGCGCCCTCGCTGCCCCAGGAGGCGGGGATGGTGGCGATGGTGCTCGCGATCATCGGCATCACGACGTTCGACGGCGCCTCCAACGGCGTCGTCTGGAACAACCTCCAGCCGCACGTGCAGAGCGTCTTCTCGGGGCTCGGGCTCTCGGACACGCCGGCCGACGAGATCGCCGACAGCCTCGGTCTCGCGCTGGCGATCGGCGTCGTCAGCGGCTTCTACCGGGTCGGCGTGCTCGGGATGCGCTCGGTGTCCAGGCGCTTCACGGCCAGGCAGCTCTCGCGCTCGTTCGCGCACACGCTCGTGCCGATCGCCTTCGCCTACGTGCTCGCGCACTACTTCTCGCTGCTGGTCTGGCAGGGGCAGGGCATCGCCCACCTGGCCTCCGACCCGCTCGGCAACGGCGCCGACTCTTCGGCGACCGCGCACTGGCGCATCCACTACTCGTTCCTGGGCTCGACCGCGATCTGGTACGTCCAGGTCGTCGCGCTCGTCGCCGGCCACGTCGGCGGCGCTCACGCTCGCCCACGACCGCGCGCTCGCGTCCTACCGCCGCCCGCAGGACGCGGTGCGCTCGCAGTACTGGATGCTCGTCGTGATGGTCGGCTTCACGAGCCTCGGGCTGTGGCTGCTCTCGGCGGTGAACACGTGATCGCCGCCTCGCCTGCGACGACGCGCCGCGGCGACGGCCGGCGTCGATCCGCGCGAGAATCGGTGGCGATGACCGTGCTCGCCCACATCGGCGGCATCCCCGTGCAGGAGTCGCTGCCGTTCCTGGTCCCGATCGTCGCGCTCGTCCTCTACGGCCGCCGCCGTGGCCGCCACCGCCGCCGCGAGGTCGAGAAGCTGCCGGACGCGGCCGAGATGCTCGACGAGGGAACGACCGCGCGCGTCGTCGCGGAGTGGGCGAAGGGACGACACACCGGCCCCGCCGCGCGTCACGTCGCGCTGATGTACCCGCCCGGCCCGGACGGAGCGAGCACGGAGGAGCTCGCGGCTCGCACCGGGGAGGACCTCGCCACGGTCGGGCGGCTGCTCTCCGAGCTGCAGGAGCTGGGCTACGTCGACCTCGACGGGCCGCCCGGGCCCGAGCAGGCGGCGTCGCTGACGCTCGAAGGCTACGACCTGCTCGATGGCGCTGAGAGCGTGCTCCTGGAGGCGGCGCGGGAGCGGGGACCCGAGGCGAGCGCCGCTGCCGAGGGCGCTTGAGAGCGCGGATCCACCGGCTACCGTGGGCGTCGTGAGCTTCAGACGTCTGAGCGGCGTCGTGCTCGGGGCGGTTGCCGCGACCGCGCTCGTCGCCGCCTGCGGCTCGTCGTCGTCTCCGGTGCCGCGAGCGTGGCACAGCCGGCGCGGGCGAGCCGGATCGGGCTGCAGCGGATCGGGGTGTTCGACCAGCCGGTGTACGCAACGGGCGCGCCGGGAGAACCCGGCCGCCTCTTCGTCGTCGAACGGCCGGGACGCATCGCCGTGCTCGTGGGCGGGCACCGCCGCTCCAGGCCGTTCCTCGACATCTCCGGCACCGTCAACTCGAGCGGCGGCGAGCAGGGTCTGCTGTCGGTCGCGTTCGCCCCCGACTACCCGACGAGCGGCCGTTTCTACGTCTACTACACCGACAGCTCCAACGACATCCGTGTCGTTCAGTACCGGCGCGCCGGCGGCAACCCGGACCTCGCGGACCCGGCCAGCGCGCACAGCGTGCTCACGATCGACCATCGCAGCGAGACCAACCACAACGGCGGGCAGCTCCAGTTCGGCCCCGAAGGCGACCTCTACATCGGCGTCGGCGACGGCGGCAACGAGGGCGACCCTCACGGCTACGGGCAGAACACCGGCGTGCTCCTCGGCAAGCTGCTGCGGATCGCGCCGGGCGCGAACGGCGGCTACACGATCCCGGCCGGGAACCCGTTCGCGCACGCGCCCGGACACCGCCCCGAGATCTGGGCGTACGGCCTGCGCAACCCGTGGCGGTTCTCGTTCGACCGCGCGACCGGCGACCTCATCATCGGCGACGTCGGCCAGGACTCCTACGAGGAGATCGACTTCGCCCGCCGCGGCCAGGGCGCCGGCGCCAACTACGGCTGGAGCATCTTCGAGGGCGATTCCCGATACAAGCCCGGCTCCGCTCCCGGCGCCGTGAAGCCCGTGCTCGTCGCGCCCCACAGCAGCGGCTATTGCGCGATCATCGGCGGCTACGTGGTGCGCGACCGGGCGCTGCGCGCTCTGTACGGGCGCTACCTGTTCGGCGACAACTGCAAGCCGCAGATCAACTCGGTGCTGCTGAGCGCCGGGCATGCGCGCGAGAACCGCGCGACCGGCCTGTCCGTCAGCAGCCTGGCGGCGTTCGGACAGGACGACGCCGGGCACCTCTACGCCGTCTCGCTCGGCGGTCCGGTGTACCGGATCGTCGCCCGCTGAGGCGGGTCCGCGGCGTCCTGCGCGCGACACCCCGGAACTGTTAGCGTCAACCCCTCGGTTGGGGCTGGAGGCCCTGGACGTCCGGGGTGGTCCGGCAAGGCACGAGGGAGAGGACTACTCATGAGACGCGTCAAGGGTCGCCTGTTGCTCTGCTCGGTCGCGATGGCGCTCGCTGCGCTCGCGCTGGGAGCAGCGCCGAGCGGCGCCGTGGAACTGCCCACGGAAAAGAAATGCGAGTTCATCGCGAGCCCCGGGAGCAGCGAGTGCATGCTGCCGTTCCCGGACGACTACTACACGAAGGAAGACCCGACGAGCCCGACCGGGCGGCGGATCGACTTCCGCGAAGCGGCGATGCCCGAAAACGCCGCGCACCAGCACATCGAAGTCGCGCCGTACAACAGCGGCGACGGCTTCAGCCCCGGCTCGGTGATCGCCTTGAAGGTGCCGGGCATCGAAACCGCCGCCGACGTGAAGGCGATGGGCGCGGTGCCGATCAACGCGCTGGGCCGCTACACGAAGGCCAACGCGCCGGTCGTCGTGATCGACGCCAGCACCGGCGAACGCTGGCCGATCTGGGTCGAGATCGACTCGACGGTGAGCCCCGCGCAAGGCGAACCTCGAGATCCACCCTGCCGTCAACTTCAAGTCGGGCGACCGCTACATCGTCGCGCTGCGGAACCTCAAGAGCTCCCACAGGCAACACCTGCGAAGCGCCCGAAGGCTTCCGCGTCTACCGCGACAACCTTCCCTCCAGCGAAGAAAAGGTCAACGTGCGGCGCGCCGCACTTCGAAGAAATCTTCTCGAAGCTCGAAGGCGCCGGCATCAGCCGCTCGAGCCTCTACCTGGCGTGGGACTTCACCGTCGCGAGCGACGAAAACAACACCGGCCGCGAGCTCTCGATGCGCAACCGCGCGTTCGCCGCGCTCGGCGACGAAAACCTCGCGAACGGCGTCGTCGAAGGGATCGCGCCGACGTTCGCCGTCACGAGCGTCGAAAACGAACCGAACCCGGGCGAAATCGCGCGGCGGGTCAAGGGCACGTTCACGGTGCCCTGCTTCCTGTTCCCGAGCTGCGCGCCGGGCGGGACGATGCTGCTCGACGCCGAAGGGCATCCGATCGAAAACGGTGTCTGGACGGCGAACTTCGACTGCATCATCCCCGACTCGGCGACGACCGGCGCCGGCGAATCCGCGCGGCCCTCGCTGTACGGGCACGGGCTGTTCGGCGACGCCAGCGAGGTCGGCTCGAGCCCGCAGCGGAGCCTGTCGCAGGAGCACGACATCGTGCAGTGCGCGACCGACGAGATCGGCATGTCCGAATCGGACGTCGGCTCGGTGATCGAAGCGCTGCAGAACCTCTCTGCGTTCCCGAAGATCACCGACCGCCTGCAGCAGGGGCTGCTCGACGAGCTCTACCTGGGCCGGCTGATGATCAGCCCGAGCGGGTTCGCGACGAGCGCGGCGTTCCACCAGGACGGCACGCTGTCGACGCCGTCGGTGCTCGACATCAGCCACCTCTACTACAACGGCAACAGCCAGGGCGGGATCATGGGCGGCGCGCTGACGGCGATCTCGCCGGACTTCACGCGCGCGTCGCTCGGCGTCCCGGCCATGAACTACTCGGTGCTGCTGCCGCGCTCGGTGGACTTCGACGAATTCTCGCGCGCTCCTGTACCCGAGCTATCCGGACGAAGAAGCGCGGCCGCTGATGTTCGACCTGATGCAGCTGCTGTGGGACCGCGGCGAGCCCGACGGGTACGCGGACGCGGATGACCACCGACCCGCTGCCGGACACGCCGCGCCCACCAGGTGCTGCTGGACGTCGCCTTCGGCGACCACCAGGTGAGCGACTGGCAGGCGGCGGTCGAGGCGCGCACGATCGGCGCCAGCGCCCACAAGCCGGTCCTGTTCAAAGGCCGCTGGCCGAACACGAACCTGCTGTGGGGCGTGCCGGCGCTCACGCACTACCCGTTCACGGGCTCGGCGATCTACGTGCTGGGACAGCGGGCCGGTCCGCGAAAGCCCGGCCGGGCTCGGGCAAATTCGTCGGCACCGAACCGCCGCCGTACGAGAACCTGCCGAACCGCTCGGGCGAAGACCCGCACGGCCTGCCGCGGGCGACGCCCGCCGAGCAGCAGCTCGTGTCGGACTTCTTCGAAGGCGCGATCCAGAAGACCGACCGCTGCAACAAAGGGCCCTGCTACTCGGGGAGCTTCACCGGGCCGTAGAAAGGCGCCGGGCGTGAGCGAGCGCCTCGCCCGCCCCTCGCGGCGGGCGGGCGCTCCGCGCGCTCCGGCACCTCAGTGCGGGCCGAAAACGACGAAACGCCCCGCTACCCGGGGCGTTCCCTAGGGGTGAGCGAGGGGACTCGAACCCCCGACCGCCTGGACCACAACCAGGAGCTCTACCAGCTGAGCTACGCCCACCACGTACTGCGCAGGAGATGTTAGCGGCGCCCCAACGCCAAACGGCGTCAGGGAGCTTGAAGCTGCCGTTCGGCCAGGGCGAGGCTCTCGCTCGGCGAGAGCCCGCTCGCGCGTGCGGCGACCTCGCGCCACGCTGCGAGCAGACGCGTCGCGTCGGGCCCCAGCAGCCCGGCGAGCTCGACACCGAACGCGAGCTGGTCGACCGCGGGCCCCTCGACGCCGGCCAGGGCGGCCTCCCCGGACCCCTCGATCGAGCGGCGGCGGCGGCTCGGCCGCGGCGGCGTGCTCCTGCACCGGAGCGGGTGCCGCTGCTTCGCGGGCCTCCGCCTCCTGCGCCGCGCGCGCGACGCTCCCGTCGACGATCGCTTCACGCGCTTCGGCGAGCACCCGCCCGGTCACGTCCTGCCCTTCGCGCACGGCGGTCGGCCAGCCGCGTCCCATCGACAGCGATGTGACGGGGATCTCCGGCCCTTCGATCACGGTCAGTTTGGCTGTCTGCGGGTTCCACTTCTGGTCGCCGAGCGCGAACACGCGCTCCTGCGCCCACGCGAGCAGCACGGCGCCGATCTCCTGGCCGCTCATGTTGAAGCGGTTGGCGCTGCGCGGGAACTCCTGGACCTCGACGTGGTAGCTCGCCATCGGAGCTGCCGAGTCTAAGCGCCCGCGGCCCCGCGGCGCGCGACGTCCCCGTGCTCCTCGCGCGACGGCCGCCAGGCGGCGGCGCATCACCCGCACAGCCTCCGGGTTGGAGTCGATCAGCACGTAGCGTCGTCCCATCCGCGCGGCGACCGCGCCGAGCGTGCCCGAGCCGGCGAAGAAATCCAGGCACCAGTCACCGGGGCGGCTCGACGCCGCCACGATGCGCCGCAGCACGCCCTCGGGCTTCTGGGTCGGGTAGCCGGTCTTCTCGGCGCCGCTCGTCGGGACGATCGTGTGCCACCAGACGTCCGTCGGGAGCTTGCCGCGCGCGGCCTTCTCGGGGCCGGCCAGCCCGGGCGCCATGTACGGCTCGCGGTCCACCTCCGCGGAGTCGAAGTGGTAGCGGTCGGGGTCCTTGACGTAGACGAGGATCGTGTCGTGCTTCGCGGGCCAGCGCCGGCGCGCGCGGCCACCGAAGTCGTAGGCCCAGATGATCTCGTTGAGGAAGCACGCGCGCCCGAAGACCTCGTCCAGCAGCAGCTTGCAGTGGTGCGCCTCGCGGTAGTCGATGTGGAAGTAGAGCGTGCCTTCCTCGCCGAGCAGGCGGTGAGCGTGCTCGAGGCGCGGTGCGAGGAAGTCGAGGTAGTCGTCGAAGCTGTCCGCGTAGCTGCGGCGCTGCGAGCAGCTCGGTGCGATAGCGCCGGCCGCCGAAGCCGACGCGCCCGGCGGCCGGATCCTCGATGGCGCGCAGCGTGCGTCGCTCCTGTCGCCTGCCGGTGTTGAAGGGCGGGTCGATGTAGACGAGCTGGAAGCTCCCGTCGGCGAACGCGGGCAGCAGGTCGAGGTTCTCGCCCAGGAGGATCTGGTCCTCCTGTCGGCGGCGACCGTCGGGGGCCATCAGGCGAGACTACGGGCGCGCGCCGATGGACGGCCCTGCGTTTGTTATTGCTGGTGAGGTGAGCAGACGCGCGTGGTTCGCCTTCGCGGCGATGTCGACGATCTGGGGGATCCCCTACATGTTCATCAAGGTCGCCGAGGACGGCGGCGCCTCGCCCGGGCTCGTGGCCTGGGGCCGGGTCACGCTCGCGGCGCTCGTGCTGCTCGCGCTGGCGAGCAGGGCCGGCGTGCTCGGATCGTTGCGCGGCCGGCTGCGCTGGGTCGCCGCCTACGGCCTGGTGGAGATCGCCGTGCCGTTCCCGCTGATCGCGTTCGGGGAGCAGCGGATCCCGTCCTCGATGGCAGCGATCCTGATCGCCACGGTGCCGCTGCTGCTCGCGCTCGTCTCGCTGCGCTACGGGCGCGTCGAGCGCCCGACCCGGGTGCGGATGGCAGGTCTGTTGATCGGGTTCGCCGGCGTCGTGGCGCTCGTCGGAATCGATGTCTCCAACAGCCCGGCCGAGCTGCCGGGCGTCCTCGCGCTGCTCGGTGCCGCCGCCGGCTACACGGCGGGACCGCTGATCCTCGAGCGCCACCTGGTGGAGCTCGACCCGCGCGCCACGATGGGCGCGGGCCTCGCGGTCGCTGCCGTGGCGCTGACGCCGCTAGCGGCCGCGACGATGCCCGCGGCGACACCCAGCGCCGGCTCGTTCCTCTCGATCGCCGTGCTCGGGCTCGTCTGCACCGCGCTCGCGTTCGTGATCTTCAGCGTGCTGATCCGCGAAGCCGGCCCGGCACGCGCGAGCGTGATCACCTATCTGAACCCGCTCGTCGCGGTCTTCCTCGGCGTGCTGGTGCTCGGCGAGCAGCCCGGCGCCGGCTCGGTGGCGGGCCTGCTGCTGATCCTGGCCGGCTCCTGGCTCTCGACCGACGGGCGCCTGCCGCCGGGGCTGCTCGCGGTGCTGCGCCGAGCCGCGCGGAGAAGCTCGCGGCGTGGCACCGCGGGGGCGCGGGACGCGGCCGGCGGAGGTGGCCTGCGCGCTCGCGCGGCCGGCGCCGCCGAGGCTGCAGGCTGAGGTCGCTCCCGCGCGCGATGCCCCCGGCTGGACTCGAACCAGCAACCCCCGGCTTAGAAGGCCGGCGCTCTATCCAGTTGAGCTACAGGGGCTGGACGCTGCCGCTCATCTTGGCGACTCGCCCGCCCGAGCGCGGCGCGGCGGCACGAACTTAGGCCTCCTTTGATGGGAAATTAGGCCGCGTTGATTGGAAATCTGTAAAAGTTCTCCCCTGTGACCGCCGCCAACGAAGAAGACCTCACCCGTAAGCAGCGCCGCGAGCAGGCGCGCGCAGAGCGCAAAGCCGCCGAGGAGGCCGCCGCAGCCGACGCCTCGCGCAGGCGGCGCATCACCCAGCTCGCCGGCGTCGCCGCCGTCGTGGTGGTGGCGATCGTCGTGATCCTGATCGCGACCGGAGGGGGCAGCAGCAAGCCGAAGCCGGTCACGAAACACGAACAGACCGCGATCTCCCAGCAGGTCTCCAACGAGCTCGCCGGCATCCCGCAGAGCGGCCGCACGATCGGCAACCCGAACGCGCCGGTGACGATCCAGTACTTCGGCGACCTCGAGTGCCCGGTCTGCAAGCAGTTCTCGGACAAAGCGGGCGCGCTGCCGAAGTTGCTCGCAGGCCCCGTCAAAGCCGGCAAGGTCAAGATCGAATACCTGAGCATGCAGACGGCGACGCGCGAACCCGAAGTCTTCACGACCCAGCAGAAGGCGGCCTACGCCGCGGGCGTGCAGAACAAGGCCTGGCACTACATCGAGCTCTTCTACAACGAGCAGGGCGCCGAGAACAGCGGCTACGTGACCGAGAAATACCTTCAGAACCTGGCCCAGCAGGTGCCCGGCCTGAACCTCGCCAAGTGGACGACGGACCGCAGCAACCCGAAATTCGAAGCCGAAATCGCAGCCGATCAGCAGTCCGCGAACAACAACAGCCTGACCGGCACCCCTTCGTTCCTGATCGGGAAGTCCGGCGGCGCGCTCAAGAAATACGAATACAGCTCGCTGGAAGACCCGAAGGGCTTCGAAGAAGCAATCGCGCAGGCCGCCAAGGAATAGGGCGCGACCGCGATGAGCGCGCGGACGCTGCGTATCACGCTGATCGTGCTGACCGTGATCGGCGTCGGGCTGGCGAGCTACCTCACCTACATCCACTACGCGAACGTCAAGCCGCTGTGCGGCCGTGGCGGCGGCAGCTGCCTGAAAGTGCAGACCTCGGAGTTCTCGAAACTTGCCGGCGTGCCCGTGGCGCTGATCGGCCTGATCGGCTACATCGCGATCCTCGCGACGCTGCTCGCCCCCGACGAAGAGCGCTGGCGCTTCGCGACCGTCGCGCTGACGCTCGGCGGCTTCGGCTTCAGCGCCTACCTCACCTACCGCGAGGTCTTCACGCTCGAAGAGATCTGCGAGTACTGCGTCGGCAGCGCGATCCTGATGACGATCCTGCTCGGCCTCTCCTCCTGGCGCTTCCTGCGAGGAGACGAGCCCGATCCGGGCTCGGCGGAGCCGGACGAGCCGCAAGCCGGCGAGCAGCCGGCGGCACCCGCGCGCGCCTGAGCATCGCGACGCGCGGGCCGAGCTCCGCGACGCCGCAGACGACCGGGAGCCCGGACGCCGCAGCGCCTCGAGGGCGCGCGAGGCGCAGGCCGCGCCCTGACGGTGGCGGCGCCCGCGCGGCGCCCTGAAGCGGGTTGAGCAGCTTTTCGCCTGTCCATGCGTCCACCGCGGCCGCCGAAGGACGGCGGAATCGCCGCCGCAGCCGACGTGGTCACTACCGATGGAGCTTCGGAACCCCAGCGCTCAGGCAGCCGCTCCGGCGACCGTCCCGGCCGCCGACGCCGGCGTGCGCAAGCTCTTCGAGATGACGAGCGACCTGCTCGCCACGATCTCGCTCGACGGCTGCTTCACGCTGCTGAACCCGGCCTGGGAGCAGCTGCTCGGCTGGACGCGCGAGGAGCTGCAGTCGCAGCCGGTCACCGAGTTCGTCCACCCCGAGGACGCCGAGCAGCTCCTCGGCCCGATGCGCGCCGGCAGCGGCCACCCCGCGGAGGTCGAGAACTTCACCACCCGCTACCGGCACCGCGACGGATCCTGGCGCTGGCTGCTGTGGAGCGCCCGCCGCGACGGCGAGACCTGGTACGCGGCCGCGAAGGACGTCACCGACCGCGTGTGGCTCGAGCGCCAGGCGCTGCACGACCCGCTCACGAAACTCCCCAACCGCACGCTGCTGATGGACCGCGCCCGCCAGGCGATGTCCCGCCTGTACCGCAGCCCTGGCGTGCTCGCGATGCTCTTCATCGACCTCGACAAGTTCAAGGCCGTCAACGACAACCTCGGCCACGACGTCGGCGATCGCCTGCTCGTCTCTGTCTCCGAGCGCCTCTCCGAGCTGATGCGCGACAGCGACACGATCGCGAGGCTCGGCGGCGACGAGTTCGTGATCCTGGCCGAGGAACTCGAGAGCGAGGAGGAGGCGATGGCGCTCGCTGGGCGCGTGCTCGACGCCCTCGAGGAGCCGTTCCCGCTCGGGACCGCCGAAGTCGCGATGCTCGCCAGCGTCGGCGTCTCGATCGCCCAGGACTCCGAGACCGACCCGGAGGCGATGCTGCGCGAGGCCGACCTCGCGATGTACAAGGCCAAGGGCGCGGGCGGGCGCCGGCTCGAGATGTTCGACGAGAGCCTGCGCCGCGCGATGAGCACCCAGGTCGAGCTCGAGGCCCTCCTGCGCGAGGCGCTGCCGCGCCAGGAGCTGGTGCTCGCCTACCAGCCGATTCTGCCCCTCACCGGCGGGCAGGCCGTCGGCATCGAGGCGCTCGTGCGCTGGCACCCCCAGCGCGACGGCGTCGGCGAGGAGCTGCTCGCGGCCGCCTTCCTGCCGCCGGCCGAGGACAGCGAGCTGATCGTGCAGATCGGCCGCTGGGTTCTGCACAGCGCGCTCGAGCAGGCCGAGCGCTGGCGCCGCGCGGGGATCGCGATCCCGGTGTCGGTGAACGTCTCGGCCCGCGAGCTGACCGAGCTCGACCTCGCCGAGCGCGTGCGCGAGGAGCTGACCTACTGCCGGCTCCCGGGCCACGCGCTCTGCATCGAGGTCAGCGAGGAGGCGGTGCGGCGCGACCCCGAGCGCGCACGTGAGGCGCTGCGCGACGTGCGCCGCCTCGGCGTCTCGATCGCGCTCGACAAATTCGGCGCCGCCGGGCTGTCGTTCGGGCTGCCGAGCGACCTCCCGTTCGACGTCGTCAAGCTCGACCGTGCGCTGACGACGAGCTTCGATCGCGACAAGGAGCGCCGCGCGCTGTTCGCGGCCACGATCGCGCTCGCCAAGGAGGCGGGTCTCACCGCCGTCGCTGTCGGCATCGAGACCAACCGCCAGCTCGCCCTCGCGCGCCAGCTCGACTGCTCCGTCGGCCAGGGCTTCCTCCTGCAGGGGCCCGCCGCCGCCGCCGACGTGCGCTTCAGGGACCCGGCCGGCGCTGTAACGTCCGCACCATGGCGTCCCCTGGTGCGACTGGGCGGCCGAGCGGGCCGGCGCTGAGCGGCGCCGGGGAGGCGGCGGAGAAGCGTCTGGCCGCCGAGGCGGCCGCCGAGCTGATCGAAGAGGGCATGAAGGTCGGCCTGGGCACCGGCTCGACCGTCGCGCACCTGCTGCCGGCGATCGCGCGCCGCGGCCTCGGCGGGCTGCGATGCGCCGCGACCTCTCCCGCGACAGAGCAGGCGGCCAGGGCGCTCGGGATCGACGTCGAGCCGCTCGACGCGCTGGGCGAGCTCGACATCGCGATCGACGGCGCCGACCAGGTGGACCCCGCGGGGTGGCTCATCAAGGGCGGCGGCGGCGCGCACACGCGCGAGAAGATCGTGGCCGCGGCGGCGCGCCGCTTCGTGGTGATCGTCTCGGCCGAGAAGCCGGTGCCGGCGCTCACGGCGCCCGTGCCGCTCGAGCTGCTCGCGTTCGGCATCGAGCACACGCTCGCGCTGCTCGCTCCCGCGCGCCTGCGCGATGCGCCGGCGAGCCCCGACGGCGGGCTGATCGCGGACTACACCGGGTCCGTCGGCGACCCGGCCGAGCTGGCCGCGCGCCTGGACGCGACGCCCGGCCTCGTCGGGCACGGGTTGTTCGCGCCGGAGCTCGTCAGCCTCGTGCTGATCGGCGAACAGGGCGGCGTGAGCCGTCGCGCCGGCGCCAAGGGCTAGGCGCCCTACGCCGCGGCGCGGGGACGCAGCTCCTCGCTCGAGGACATCGTGTGGCGCATGAGCGCGCCGTCCTCGTCGAGCGCGTAGGCGCCCATCCGCAAGAGCGGCGGTGAGTAGACGTGCAGCGTCACAGCCGGGTCGGTGCCGGCGTGGCGGACGCGGTGGATGTCCGATGCGGAGAAATGGAAGCTCTGCCCCGCGCGGAAGGTGCGGCTGCAGGGCGGCCCCTCGAGCGTGAGGCGCTCCTCGCGGACGGCGCCGCTCACGACCGCGACGGCGCCCGAGGAGCGGTCGTGATCGTGGAAGCCGGTGTCGTGGTCGTCCATCCAGCAGATCAGCCATGCGGTGAGAAACGGGTCCGCGATCAGCTCCTCGTAGGAGCGCTGGGTCGGGTCGTGGCGCACGCGCTCGATCCACAGCTCCGGGCGCTCGCCGAGCTCAGCCACGAACGCCTGCAGCTCGGGGCCGTCGAGGTCGCGGCCCTGCGGCCGGGGCACCATCGCGAACGGGTCCGGCCGGTGCAGGCGCTGAACGGGGGCGGGAGCGCTCACAGCGCCGCCAAGCCGGTCGGCTGGCCGAGGGCGCGATGGGTGACCTCTGTGAGCACGTGCCAATCGAGCGCTCCGGCGGCGGCGTCGAGCGGCGGCTCGAGCACCGGCCGGTCCGAGCCGTACAGCAGTTGGCGCGAGCCGACCACCGACTCCACCGCGGCGACCGCGAGCGGCCCGTAGGAGGAGGTCTCGTAGAAGAGCAGCGGGTCCGGCGCGAGGTGACCGGGCCCGCCGCGCGCGGACAGGCGCTCGGCGTGCAGCGGAGCGAGCCCGGCGAGCGTGGAGAAGATCACCCGCAGGCGGGGGTGGTCGGGGCGACCGACCGCCTGGAAGGCGAGCCAGGCCGCCTGCAGCCCCGCGATGTAATCGGTCAGCGCCGGCCACCACAGGGGCTCGCCGAGCGCGCCGCGGGCGGCCGGCGGGGGCGAGTCCAGCCCGGGACCAGGATGGACGAACAGCGGTGCGCCGCGAGCCTCCAGGCGGTCGAGCACCGAGCGCAGCGCGAGCAGCTCACCGCTGCCGGCCAGCGCGCCGGCGGGCAGGGAGATCCCGACGCAGCCGCGGTCGAGCGCGCGATCGACGTCCTGCGCGTCCGGGCGGTCGAGTGCGATCGCGCCCCAGACCCCGAACGGTCCACCGAGCCCGAGCGCGCCGTCGTGGTAGGCGTCGAGCAGCGGCGCGGCCTGCTCGCGCGGCAGCCGCTCGACGCCGATCGGGCTCGACAGGCAGAGCAGGGCTCGGTCCAGCCCGTCGCGCTCGACGAGGGCGGCGCGCCGGCCCGGCTCCTCCCCCGCCCGGTCGATCACGTACGGGCGCTCGCCGGCCTGGTAGAGCACGGTCAGCCCGCGCTCGAGCCGCACGAACGGGCAGCTCCTCGCGGGCGGCGAGACCCTCTACGAGCGGCTCGCTCCAGAGGTGCTGATGGACGTCGGTGCGCATCGTGCCGGACACAATAGCATGTTTGTCGATCTGATTTGTGAGCTTTAGTCCCGCAATGGTGCCGAGGGACCGCCGAGGGGACCGAACTGCGCGAGTGCCCCTCTGCAGAGCCACGTTCACATTCGGTCCCGTGGGCTCGTGAACAGCAGTTCGGACTGGCGCGTGGGCACGCCCCCGACGCTTGCGGGCCTACGACGGCACGGCGACGGTCGGCCCCGACGCGATAGCTTCGGCTGGTGGCGAACCTCTCGGCAAGGCGTAACGGCCGTGCAGCAGTCGACCGCTGAGTCCGCGATGCCCGAGGAGATCGGTGTCGGCGCCGCGATCCGCCGCTCGGGACCTCGGCTCCTGCGAGATGGTTTCGGGCCGCTCGTGATCTTCTTCGCCGGCTGGAAGCTGTTCGGACTCGGCGCCGGCATCGTTTCGGCGGTGATCTTCGGGCTGGCTGTGTTCGCGCACGAGCGCCGCCAGGAACGCCCGGCAACCGTCATTCGCCTGGCCCTCGTCCTCGTGGCAATTCGTGCGACGGTCGGGCTCGTGTCGGGCAGCGCGAGCACCTACCTTGCGACGGAGATCGGCATCGACGCGTTGCTTGCCTCGACCGTCCTCGGCTCGCTGGCAACCCAACGGCCGTTCGCGTCGTGGTTCGCCGCCGACATCTATCCGTTCCCCCCGGAAGTCCTCGAATCGCGCACCTATCGCGCTGTGATGGTTCGCGTCACGCTGGTATGGGGTGCCTACTTCCTGCTCCGGGGGACAGTGCGGCTCTGCGCGCTGCTCACGCTCAACACCGACAGCTACGCCCTCGTCGTAGGGCTCACCGACGCGCCCTTCCTGCTGGGGCTGCTCGCGTGGTCGGTGTACTACACGATCGGAGCATTCCGGCGCAGTGAGGACCTGGGACCGCTCATCGCAGCGGCAGAGGTGGCTCGCTAGACCGGTCTGCAGCCTCCGCCATTCAGATCGGGGAGGCAGGATGACCAGCGGCGCAACCGCCCTCGTGCCCGGAGGCGCGGTTGCGCTGCGTCCGGTTCAGAGCCGTACGGGGGACCGAGGAGTCGAACCTCGCGTTGCGGTTTTGGAGACCACCGTGTTACCGATACACCAGTCCCCCGGGGGTCCGGATTGTAGGGGCTCGCCGCTGAGCGGCTGAGTGTCGGGGCTCTGGCCGTGCAAAGCGGATTCCGCATTTTGCACTCCGGCGCGCGGCCTGTAACCTCGGCTTCCCGGGTGGGCCGGGAGGAGCGGTCATGGAGGGCCGGATCGAGATGAGTCTCAGGCGGGCTGGAGCGACGATCGCCGCTGCAACGGCAGCGTGCCTGCTCGTGGCCGCGCCGGCGCTCGCGTCCGGCATCACCAACTCATCCGAAGACCTGCGCACCGGCTGGTACGCGAACGAATCGGCGATCACGCCCGGGCTCGTCAGCGGCGGCACGTTCGGCCAGGAGTGGTCGGCCGGCGTCGAAGGGCAGGTCTACGCCCAGCCGCTGCTCGACAAAGGCACGCTGCTCGTCGCCACCGAGAAGAACCGCGTCTACGGGCTCAACCCGGCGAACGGCGAAAAGCAGTGGACGAAAACGCTCCCCGGCGGTGCGCCGTGGAACCCCGAAGAGATCCACTGCGGCGACCTCACGCCGGAAATCGGCGTCACCTCGACGCCGGTGATCGATCCTGCGACCGACGTCGCCTACATGACCCACAAGGGCTACGCCTCGGGAAGCTCGGGCGCCGTGAGGTACTGGATGGACGCGATCGAACTCGCCACGGGCAACGAGAAGCCCGGCTTCCCGGTCGAACTAGCGGGCTCCGCTCAGAACGCTTCGGACCAGACGTTCACCCCGCGGACCGAGCTCCAGCGCCCCGGGCTGCTGCTGCTGGAAGGCGTCGTCTATGCCGCCTTCGGCTCCGATTGCGACGCGGACCCCTTCCAGGGCTGGATCTTCGGCGTCAACGAGAGCGGCTCGGTCAAGGCTCGCTGGACCTCGGAAACGGCGAACAGCGGGGCCGGCATCTGGCAGTCCGGCGCGGGGCTCACCTCCGACGGGCCGGGCACGATCCTCTTCAGCACCGGCAACGGCGCCACCCCCCTCGCCCCCACGCTCGGCTCCGAACCGCCCGGCACGCTGAGCGAGGCGGTCGTGAGGGTGCACGTCCAGCCCGACGGGGAACTGAAAGCGACCGACTTCTTCGCCCCCTACGACGCCGCGACGCTCGCGTCCTGGGACGCCGATTTCGCCTCGGGCGGTGTGACGGGGTTGCCCAACGCCTTCTTCGGCACGACCTCCGTCCCGCACCTGGCGGTCGCGGTCGGCAAGGACGGCTACGTGTACCTGCTGAACCGCGAAGAACTGGGCGGCATCGGCGAGGGGCCGGGCGAAGGCGACAAGGTCGTGCAGCGGATCGGGCCGAACGGCGGCGTGTGGTCCCGTCCCGGCGTCTGGCCGGGGCAGGGCGGCTGGGTGTACATCCCGACCGCTTCGAACGGCAAATCCGCTGGCGGGTCGGCCGGCAAGCTGGACGTCTACAAATACGGCGTCTCGGGCGGCGGGCTGCCGACCCTCTCGCTGGCGGGCGAATCGAGCGATGCCTTCGGGTTCGGCTCGGGCGCTCCGGTCATCACCTCATCGGGGCCGACAGCCGGCTCGGCGCTCGTCTGGGTGGAGTGGATGCCGAACGGCACCGGCGGCGGCGCGCAGCTGCGGGCGTATGACCCCGTGCCGGTCGGAGGCAAGCCCTCGCTGCGCTGGAGCGCCGCGATCGGGACCGCTTCCAAGTTCGCCACGCCCGGCGTCGGCGGTGGCAGGCTCTACGTCGGCACGCGCGACGGCCACGTGCTCGCGTTCGGCTCGCCGGTCAAACAGCCGCTGAGCGGGCCGTCGACCGAATTCCCCGCCACCACGCTCGGCTCGCACTCTGAAAAGACCGTCACGCTGACGGCCAACGAACCGCTCGAAATCACGGGGCTCTCGAGCAGCAACCCGAGTGAGTTCGAACTCGGCGGCTCGACGCCCTCGCTGCCCGCCGCCCTCGGCGCCGGGCAGAGCATCTCGATTCCTGTCGTCTTCCGGCCAGGCGGGACCGGACCTCGCGGCGCCACGCTCACGGCCACACTCGGCACGGGCGCGAAAGCGCCGTTCTCTCTGAGCGGCAGGGGCCAGACGGCCGCAGCCACGCTCGAAGCGGCCCCGACCGTGCTCAGCTTCGGCGGCACCGCTGTCGGGCGCAACGTCTCTGCCACCGCCAGCTTCACGAACGTCGGCGCGTCCTCGCTGGAAATCGAGGGATCGACGCTTCCCGACGCGCCCTTCACGGTCGAACCATCCGCGCTGCCGAAGGCGAAAACGCAGCTCGGCCCGGGGCAGTCGATCACGATCCCGGTCTCCTTCGAACCGACCGCGGTCGGCTCCTACGAAAGCGCGCTGGAACTCCAGACCTCCGCGGGCGCCGCTGCGGTCCACCTGACGGGCGCCGCCGCCCCGCCGGGCGTGCTCCAGATCGCTCCCGAAGCCCTCGCTTACGGCGGCGTCGGGGTCGGCGGCGAAACGACGCGGTCGTTCACCGTCTCGAACACCGGCGGCGTCGCGATCACGATCTTCAAGTCCAAGCCGCCCGACGGCGGGGAGTTCACCGCCACGACGGCCCTGCCCGAGGACACGACGATCGTCCCCGGCGAAAGCCTCGTCGAGAGCGTGCGCTTCGCGCCGAGCGCGACCGGTGCCGCCTCCGGCACCTGGCTGATCAACGGCGAAGGCTCCGGCTTCGTGCACGAAGTCCAGTTCACCGGCCAGGGCGAAGCGATGCCCTCCGGGCCGCTCACCCCGCCGCTGGGCACGGGAGCTCCCAAGAACTTCAAGAGCGCCGGGCTCGGGGCCGTGCTGAGCGGCTTCACCCTGCGCGCCGGACCCGCCGGCAACG
This sequence comes from uncultured Solirubrobacteraceae bacterium, assembly GCA_963738815.1. GTDB lineage: Bacteria > Actinomycetota > Thermoleophilia > Solirubrobacterales > Solirubrobacteraceae > Palsa-744. The sequence continues at coordinate 333,364 of CAVTXW010000008.1, read as the reverse complement.
TCGCCGTGCGGGTGCTGTGCCCGAGCCAGCCCGGGTCCTGCACGGGGACCGTCTCCCTGCGCACCCGCGGCGTGGTGCGGGTCTCGCCGCACGAACGCCGCCCGGCGGTGGTGACGCTGGCGAGCGGATCCTTCCGGATCGCCGCCGGCCATACCAAGACGGTTCTGCTGCGACTGACGCTGCGCGGGCGCATCCTGCTGGCGCGAGATCGCAGGATGCGCGTCGCCGTGCTGCTCGTCTCGAGCGATGAGCGCGGGCTGCATCACGTCGTACACGGCGCGGCGACGCTGGCCGCGCACCGCCGTTAGCACTGCGCGTAGGCCGCCGCCTACACGCGCTTACGGGCGTCCCCGTAGCTCAAGCAGCGCCCCGCGGCTGCCGAAACCACCGTAGGCCAGAGGGCTTTTCTATCGATGCCTGCGAATCTCGATCCGACCGGTCGGAACGCCGCGACCCGTGGCGCGTTCAGCGCTGCCCGCCGCCTGGCGTCAGCTGCCCGCGCGCGCCTCGAGTCGGCCCGCGGCGAGGACGGCTTCCTGCTGATCGAGGTCATCGTCAGCGCGATGCTCGTCGCCCTGATCGTGGTGGGGACGTTCAACGGCTTCGACGTCGCCAACCGCCTCTCGACGGCTGAGCGCCAGCACGAGCAGGCCGCGGCGCTGGCGGCCGCCTCCCAGGAGCAGCTGCGCAGCGAGCCCGCGAGCGTCCTGCAGACGCTTCAGGCGAACCCCCACTCCTACACGCAGACCGTCCAGGGGACGATCTACACGGTCAAGCAGAGCGCCGAACTTCAGCCCGCCGGCAAATCCACCGGCGGCGCGTGCAACGTGACCCAGTCCAGCCACCAGAGCGGGAACGCCTACCGCATCACCTCGCGGGTGAGCTGGAAACAACAGGAAGCCACCTCGCGCCCGCCGGTGACGGCCTCGAGCCTGATCACGCCGCCGATCGGCTCCTCGCTGGAGGTCGACGTCCTGAGCTCGCCCGGGTCCTCGACCGGCGTCTCCGGCGTCACGGTGAACATCAAATACAAGCCGCAGGGGTCCAGCGGCACTGCCTCGCAGAGCCAGACCACCGGCAGCGAAGGCTGCGTCCTCTTCGGCGCCGTCCCCTCCCTGGAAGCCGAAGTCGAAGTCGTCGAACTGCTCGGCTACGTGACCGTCGACGGCAAAAGCGCCGTCCCCAACAAGACCGTCAGCCTCGCCCCGAACTACACGGTCCACGACAACGTCGTCTACAACCGCGCAGGCGCGATCCAGGCGAACTTCGCGTACAACGGCAGCGCGACAGCGGCGCACAAGAACAACGAAGAAACCTCAGAAGTGACCCAGACGGTCACCGGCGACACCTTCCTCGCCGGCCAACAACCTGATGGAAGTCGAACCGAACTACGAGCTCGGCAGCACGAGCTACGGCGCGAAAACGACGATTCCCTACGAACCCAAGACGGGCACCTTCCTGGCGTCGGCGACGAGCAAGAGCAACCTGTTCCCGTTCTCCGAAGCAGAAAGCGGCTACTGGACCGTCTACGCGGGGGACTGCACCGCCAACAACCCCGAAACCGTCACCGCCGGAGCGATCAAGCCGCAGGAAAAAGTGATCGTCAAACCGGGCGAAACGCACCGGCGTCACGGTCCCGACGAGCTACACGACGCTCAACGTCTACGGCAAAAAGGAAAGCGCGGTCAAAGCCCTGGCGCACAGCTGGGAAGGCCTCGAAACCACGAACGCCTACCCGGTCCTGATCGACAACCTCGGGTGTGCTCCCAAAGTGCCGGTCGTCACGCCGGTAGACGAGACCGAAGCCGGCTACAAGCACAGCCAGACGACCAGCACGGGCGGCTCGATGGGCGGGCACCTCAACAACCCGTTCCAGCCGTTCGGCAAAGAATTCACGCTCTGCCTGTCGAACAGCGGAGGCCCTGAACCCAAGACCTACAAGGTCACATACGGGAACACGGCGCTGATCGGCGGCGTCCTCAACATCTACCTGCCGCAGCGCCCGGCCGCGACCGTGATCGCGGAACGGCAAGCAAAGGAAACGCTCTACAAAACCGAAGAAACGGCCTACAAAACGGCCGAAACGAAATACAAAGAAAAGGAAGCGAAATACAAAGAAAAGGAAAAACTCTACAAAGAAAACGAAGGCTTCAAAGAACAGAACAAAGTCGCTGAAACGAAGAAGAAAGAATACGAAGCCGAGAAAAAAGAATACGAAACTAAGAAAAAAGAATACGAAACGAAGAAAAAAGAATACGAAGAAAAGAAGAAAAAATACGAAGAAACGAAGAAAAAATACGAAGAAACCAAGAAAAAATACGAAGAAAAAAAGAAAAAATACGAAGAAACGAAAAAAGCGAGCTACAAAACCGAATACGAAAACTACGAAAAAGAATACAAAACCTTCGAAAAAGAATACAAAACCTTCGAAGCCGAATACAAAACGGCTGAAACGGCGTACAAAACGCTCGAAACCGAATACAAAACGGCTGAAACGGCGTACAAAACGCTCGAAACCGAATACAAAACGGCTGAAACCAACTACGAAAAATACGCCAAACCCAAGAGCGAATACGAAACCTTCTTGAGCGAATACAACAGCTACAAAGCTGAATACGCCGAAGACTACAAAGAATATAAAGAAGCGAAGGAAGCCTACGAAACGGCCAAAGCCGAAGAAAAAGAAGGCACCTCGATCACCGTCGAAAAAGGGACGACGTGCACATGAGGCTTCGCCTGAAAGCGCTTCCCGCCCGCCTGCGCGAGGACCACGGCTTCACGCTCATCGAGGTGCTCGTCGCGATGGTCGTCGGCATCATCGTCACGGGCGCCCTCTTCGCGATCCTCGAAATCTCGCTGAAGCAGAACTCGCGCATCACCGACCGCGTCGAGTCCCAGCAGCTCGGGAACGCCACGCTGACCAAGATCATCGACCCCCTGCGCTCCGGGTGCATCTCGCGCGAAGCGACGCCCGTGCTCGAAGGCAGCACGCCGTCGAAGCTGATCTTCACCGGGGCGTTCAGCGAAGGGACCGCGCCGGAACCGAAAGAAGTCTTCAAGGAGACGATCGAATACGCCTCGCACAAGCTGACGGCGACCGTCCAACCGGCCAGCTCGGGCGCATGGCCGACGTACTCCGGCTGGGAAACCGGCGAAAAAATCGGTGATCGGCGAAAACGTCTACATGCCGGCGAAATTCGAAAACGGCCCGTTCAAGTACTTCAAATACACGAAAGAAAACGCGAAAGCGTCGAGCGTGACGAGCACGACGAGCCTCAGCGCGCTAGAACCGCTGGGGAGCGGAACCCTCACCTCGGCAGAAGCGAAAACCGTCGCCGGCGTCCAAGTCGGCTTCGAAGCGCTGCCGTCCAACGGGGACACGCGCCAGACGCGCGCCACCCAGTTCGGCGACCAGGTCACCTTCGCTTTCTCGAGCCCCAACTCTGAAGCGACGATCAAGGCGGGACCATGCGAATGAGCAGCGCACTTCGACGGCTTGGTGACGAGCGCGGCTTCACGATGATCATCGCGATCGGCGTCATGTTCGTGACGAGCCTGCTGCTCGTCGCGCGCGTTCACGGCGGCCAACGGCGACATCCACACCTCGCACCTCACCGTCGACCAGAAGAAGGCCTACTACGCGGCGCTCGCCGGCATCCAGGAATACGAGTACCAGCTCCAGTACAACCCGAACTACTGGCAGTCGTGCCCGGCACCGCACGGGGAAGTCACCGGGGAACCCTCGAAAGCCGCGAAAGAAGAATCCGAAGGGTCCTTCGAAGTGACGACGCTGGCCGCCAAGACGGACCCCGAAGCGTCGAAAACATGCAACAGCTCCTCGCCGTTCTCGACGATCATCGAGTCCTCGGGCTCGCTCGCCAACACCTTCAGGATCAAGTCGGTCGGGAAATCCGGCAAAGAGATCCGCAGCGTGGTCGCCAACTTCCAGGTCGCCGGGTTCCTCGACTTCGTCTACTTCACCCAGTTCGAGGACGAGGATCCCGAAGCGTACAAAGGCGGTAACCCCGAATGCGGGGCCTATCGTTCCGAACGGGAAGCGAAAGGCATCTCGTGTCAGTCGATCTACTTCGGCGAAGAAGACGACGTCAAAGGGCCGATGCACACGAACGACACCGCGCTCGCCTGCGGCGGCGTCGAATTCGGCCGCCCCAAACACGAACCGCCCGACTCCATCGAAATCAACCGCGGGGTCATCAACGCCAGCTGCGGGACGGGGAGCCCGATCTACAACACCGCGAGCGGGAAACCCAACGAAAACGGGCCCGACCTCGAAGCTCCACCCAGTGACAGCAGCCTCAAATTCTACGTCGAACGCACGCCGCAGAACAACGAATTCGAAGGCCGCACCAAGCTGAAGCTCGAAGGCTCCACCAACAAGATCAAAGTGACGAAGTACACCGGCGCCGAAGAAACGATCGAATGGCCGAAAAACGGCCTGATCTATGTCGCCAACACCGGCAGCGGCTGCGGCTACAACAACTTCGAACAGGAACCGACCGACACCACGACCACCTACGAAGAAGAAGAACACTGCGGCAGCGTCTACGTGGAAGGCACCTACAGCAAATCGCTGACGATCGCCGCCGCGACCGACCTCATCGTCACCGGCAGCATCACCCCCACCGGCGTCACACCCGGCAACGCTCCGACCGGGACCGCCGCAGTGGGCCTGATCGCGACCCGCTTCGTGCGCACCTACCACCCCTGCAGCGGCAACCCCGCAGGCTTCACGACCCCCACCAACCCGTGGATCTACGCCGCGATCCTCTCGACCAGCCACTCCTTCCTGGTCGACAACGACGCTTGCGGGAGCTCGCTCGGCAACCTGAACGTCTACGGGGCGATCGGGCAGAAGTTCCGCGGCATCGTCGGCACGTTCGGCCGCACCAACACCGGCTACATCAAGGACTACCTGTACGACGAACGCCTCGCCACCGACGAGCCGCCCTACTTCCTCGCCCCGCTGAAGGCAGGCTGGCGGATCGTGCGCGAGACCGCGCCCACCGCAGGGTAGCGCCGCGGCCCTGCACCGCGCCGCCCGCGCTCTCAGGCGCCGGCGCCGAGCGGCCGATACGAGCCCAAGAGATGTCGGTTCTGGCGCACCACCGCCACGAGCAGCCCGTCCGCCACACGCGCGAGTGCCTCGGCCTGCTCTTGAAGGTGCTCAACGAGCGCGACCCCGGGGTCCTCGAGGACCTCAACCGGATGGGCCACCTCGCGAGCGACACGGGTCGCGCGCTCGGACTCGAGGAGCGCGAGATCGAGCGGGTCGAGCTCGCCGCGCGCCTGCACGACGTGGGGAAGCTCGCGATCCCCGACACGATCCTGCAGAAGCCCGCGGCGCTGGACGCGGAGGAGTGGGAGGTGATGCGCACCCATCCGGAGATCGGCGCCCGCATCGTCGCCTCCGCGCTCTCGCTCGCGCACATCGCCGACCTGATCCGCTCGCACCACGAGCGCCACGACGGGACGGGTTATCCCGACGGGCTGAAGGGCGAGGAGATCCCTCTGCCGGCCGCGATCATCGCCGTCTGCGCCGCGTTCGTGGCGATGATGCGCCACCGCCCCTACAGCGATGCGATCACCGTCGAGGAGGCTATGGCCGAGCTGCGCCGCTGCGCCGGCAGCCAGTTCCACCCCGACGTGGTCGCTGCCTTCTGCGACACGTTCGAGGCTTCGGCGCGACTGTGACGAGCGCCGCCGAGGACGGCGCCATCTTCACCGTCACGTAGCCGCCGCTCACCGGCGCGCTGTCGCCCGCCGGTTCGTGCCAGCTGCCGTCGGCGCCGACCTCACGCCCGCCGATGCGCACACCGTCCCTCGCGAACGGCGAGCCGTCGGCGAGCCGCAGCACCCTGGCCTGCCCGAGTCCCGCACCCACGCCGATCCGCAGCACGAGTGGCAGCGAGCCGGGCGCGTCGTCGTCGGAGAGCAGCAGCTTGACTGTGTGGTTGGGACCGGTGAACCCGGTGGCGGCCAGATCCGGCGTACCCGCTGCCGAGATCTTCGTCGGCATCGGCCTGTAGCCGATCAGGGTCCGTGCCAGCAGCAGCGCGTACCAGTCGGGCTGTGCGCGAAGCCGGCCGGCGGCCGCGACGGCTGGGTTCGGCAGGCACAGCTCCGAGTAGCCGCTGCAGCTCAGCGGGTGGCCGTGCAGGTTCAACCCGGCGGCGCCCGCAGCCATTGCCTGCCCGATGTAGCCGCTCGCCCACAGCGCCGCGCCGAACGTGTCGCTCACGCCGGAGACCCCGCCGCAGGAGACGGAGTTCGCCTCGTCGATCCGCAGTGGAATGCCCTGCGACCGCGCGGTGCCGACGTAGGTTTCAAGCGACTGCGCCTCGCGGCCGCGCAGGGCCGGGTTGAGCAGGCCCGGGATGCTCGGCGACGGCGTCGAGTTGCAGCCGAGCGGGTAGTGGTGGCCGGTCAGGAGCGCCGGCTGTTGCGAGAGCGCCTCGGCGCTGCCCCATTCCGGGAACGCGCCCGAGCCGGACACGTCCGGGCCCGCGACCGCCACTTCGGGAGCGAGCTTGGCGATTTCTTCGCGGTACGCGCTGACCTGTTCCTCATAGCCCTGCGCAAGCCACGGCATCGGCCGGAAGCCGTGTTTGCCGAGCGCGTCCGGCTCGTTGCCGATCTCGACCCCGGCCAGGTACGGGCCCAGCGCCTTCCTGGCAGCAGCCACCTCACGGGCCGCTGCCTGCGGTTCGTAGTGCGCGAGCCCAACCGTCAGCAGAACCGTCCAGTCGCTGCGGCGGGCCAGGCGGCCGATCGACTTCATCTCGGCAGGGCCGATCGTGGCGCTTGCCCACGCCGGGCGCGGTGTCTGTGGGTCCGTCCAGGCGACGTTCTGGTCGGCTGTGATGCCGCCGAAGCGGAGCACGCCGGGGCCGAGCGAGCGCAGGTAGGAGACGAGGTTGCCCTTTTCGCCGAGCTGGCCCACCAGCTGCAGCGAGCCGACCTCGAAGGAGAGGCCGAGGAAGCGGGCGGGAACGGGCCTGCCGGCGGCCGCGGGTTCGAGCGCGACCGTGACGGGTTCGGCACTCGGCGCGGCGGGTGGCGGGATCGGCGTCGGAGCCGGTGTGATCGGTACCGGCGTCGTGGTGGGCGGGGCCGCCGGTTCGCCGGTCCCCCCCGTCGCGGCATGCGCGCCCGCAGCGGCGGCCAGGCACGCGATCACGCACGCGGCCGCGACGGCTTGTCGGAACGGTGCGCGGGCTCTGGGCGGGGAAGAAGGCATGGATGTAATGCTCGCGCCCGAGGGCGCACGAAGGAATCAAACCCCATGTTGCCTCGAAGTCGCGCCGCTCCTCAGCGCACGATCTTCACGAGCCTCACCCAGGTTTTGACCGAGACGATCGCACCGACGACTCAGGCGACGATCCAATACAGGCCGCCGCCCGCGGCCGCGAAAATGCTCACGGCGCCGACCAGCGCCGGGATCTGCTCGATCTTGACCGAGACCGCGACCATCAGCAGCCCGGTCAGCGCGGCCGAGGCGCCGGCCGTAGCGACGACCACGCCGCGCCACCCGGATGGCGAGTAGCCGACCCCAACCGCAACCATCCCATGCGGCCAGGCGGCGCACCCGTGATGTCCCCGGCGCCGCCTCACAGCACGCTCAGGAAGACCGGCAGCACCAGCGACACGAGAACCGAGCCGACGAGCCCGTACCTCAGCCCTCGACGATCACGGTGTCTCACGCTCCACGTTCCTGCCGCGAGCACCAACGCCACCGGCAACAGCGCCACCAAACAAAGGAGCACGGGATCGCGTTCCCCTTTCGCGATAGGACAGAAGGGTTTGCCGCTTTCGCCGCAGCCCAGCACCGTCAGTGCGAGGCCAAAGAGGTCGGCGAGCGCCACGATGAAGGTGGCGATCACGGTCTCAACGATCAACGTTCCCCGGCTGGGCGGGTCCCCGCTCATTCGTGGACCGTAACCTAAGAGGCGCGATTATCAGGCTGGAAGCAGAGCTTTTCCTTGTCTTCGAATTTCTTTTCAGCCTGACGCAGTGGCGCTTGGGGCGAGTTACCTTCTTCGAAACCGAGCCCGAGGGATTTCCCTTTCTGGTCGCCGAATATGCCGCGCCAGCAAGAGAATTTTTCGGTGTCCTTGCGGCTCTCGAGGTTCTCCGGCCGTCCCGACTGGACATCCCATTGTCCGATTTCCGGTGCGCCACGAATGCTGCGATGGCTGAGTTCGTCGCAGATCGTGTCTTTCGCGACCGAGAAGGGGCCGAATTCCGCCGAGGTGATTTGCTTTTCGTAGCCCATCGTGCCCCCGAACTCTTCGCGGCGCGTGCACATCGGGTAGTTCGCGTGGTCGCCGTGGGCCGCGATCACCTCTACGTGCTTGTGTTCGTGTTCTTCATTCGTGTATTTCGCGGCGCCGGGCGAGAGCGTTTCGGTGTGACTGTGCTGAGAGAGGATGAACTTCGTTGGAACGGGGGATCCTTCCCCGACACGTTTGGTGCTCAGGACGACCGCGATGTTCTCCCAGTCACCCTGATGGAGGTCGTGCCCGGTCGGCGCGCACGGGAATTCTTCGCGGCGGCCCTCGCCGCGGCCCACACGCTGGTCGACATAGCCCTGACAGCTTTCTCCTTTGAACCCATTGGCGTAGTTGAACGTGTAGTAGTACCAGTAGTCGATCGCCAGGTGTTTTTCGATATGCACGAGCGCATAGTAGACGTGCCGGTGCGGGAGCTGAGCGTTTGGGTATTCCCGATCGACTTTTTCTTGTTCCGTCTGATCTTTTTTCGCGAAGTTCGGCTGTTTGTCCCATTCGTAGATGGAGTCCGTCAGGTTCAGTTCTTGCTGCGCGGGGTGGGATTCGCCCGGGTAGCGCACTCGGCCGCTCGGCATCGTCGCCGTAAGCCTCTGCCACGGTTTGACTTTCTTGCATGTTGCAAGGCACAGTTCGCTTCGGTGTTCACCGTCTTTACCGACCCCGTCGAGCTTGAACATCCAATCCTCGGAGATCGGCAGGAAGCCGTCGGACTTGTCGACCCGTAGGTCCGGCTCGAATTCGAGAGCCAGGGAGTCCTGGCTGTTGCCCGCTGCTTTCGCGACCGGTTCTTCGTGCGGACCTTCGCCGCCGTGTCCTTCTTCTTCGTAGTCGCTCGTCGGGCCTGAGGCGCCCCCTTCGGAGCCGTGGCCCGTTCCGGACACCGATTTCACGGGCGCGCCGGACCTCGAGGTGCTCGCGAGCGACTTAGACAGTTCGCCCCCACCGGCGGGGACGCGTTCGGTTGCGTAGACGGTCGTGCCGTCTTGGGCGAGGCGCGGCGAGCTGTAGTCGACACCCGGTTCGGTGATCCGCCGGAGGTGTTCTCCGCTGATTTCCCCGGTGTAGAGCGAACGAGGCGTTGCACCACCGTATGACGGGCTACCGGCTTCGGACGCGTCGACAGCCGAGAAGAGGATTTCGGGTTCGCCTTCGCCGCTCGGCGGCAGGAACGTTGGGTCGTCGGGCTCGGTGATGCCGTTGAAGCTGACTTCGATCGCTTCGCCGCCGCGAGCCCCATCGGTGTACAGCCGCCAGTCGCCGCTGAGCGCATCCTTGCCGACGTACGCGAGGCGGCTCCCGCCTTCGGAGAAGCTGCCCGACTGAACGCTCGACACGCCTTCAGGCAGCGCAATCGCCGACGGCGCTTGCGGATCTTTGAGTTCGATCGTCTCGAGTTGGCTCGTCGGGCCGCCCATACCTTCGCTCGTGTGAGTCACGAGCAGAGAGGTCCCTTCCGGCGACCACACCGGCTGGCCCGCCCCGGTCGCGAGCACGCGCGCTTCGCTGCCGTCGAAGTTCGAGACCACGACCTGCGCACCGGGCGAGTTGTCTTCCTCGGGGCAGATCGTATTTGCCGCGCAAGCCGGCGCGTCCGCTTTCGGCCGGACCTCAACCGCGAGCATCTGCCCGTTCGGTGAAAGCGACGGGTGTAGGAAGACGCAGCCTTCGCCGAATGTCCCCACCGCAGAACAGGTGAGAACAGCGTGGACGTCGGCGCCCGACGGTTCTGCGAGCATCACGCTTTCGCCTTCCACGTAGACGATCGCGTGGCGGGCACTGTGCGTCGATTGCGCGATCGGCACGCTGGTCTCGGAGTACGCACTGAGGCGCCCTGCCCCGTTCTCGGCGGTGACCTGAACTCGAAGGCGCTCGCCGACGTCCGCCGTCCCGGCGTCGTAGGTTTCGCCGGTGGCCCCGCTTATCGGCGAGCAACCGGCGTCTGCAGCCGTACAGCGTTCCCACTGGTAGGCGAGCTCGTCGTTCGTCACTCCTGGAGGCAGGTTCGTCCATTCCCCGCCGTCGGCTACTGCGATCGCTTCAGAGCTGGCCGGTCCGAGCAGGCTGATCCGCGGTGGCGCCACGTTCGCCGGCGCCGCCCCTGGGAGGACCGGTGCGGTCGCAGCCGAGATCGCTACGGTGCTCCCCCTCGCCGTCACCGCGCGGATTTCGACCTGGACGGTCGCCCCGACGTCTGAGGCGTCAGGGGTGAAGTCCGGCCCTTCGGCGCCGGCGATCGACGCCGCAGGGGGTTTCGGTGTCTGCGCAGACCTGCCACTGGTAGGAGTATTCGATCGGTTCACTCGAACTCCATCCTCCGGTCGTCGCGTGGAGGGCCACTCCTTCAGCCGGTGTTCCGGTGATCGTCGGCAGCGCTTCGTTCGTCGGTCCCGTCGGCGCTTCGATCAGCGGCGTCGGTTCGGAGACTTCAGTGCCCTGGTCGAGCCCGTCGTCGGCCGTCACCTCGAGCCTGTCCCTTGCGCCGATGTCGCCTTCGGGCAGGTTGTACGTTTCCTCCGTCGCTTCCGGGATCGGTTCGCAGTTGCGCCCGGCGTCGTCGCAGTGCAGCCACTGGTAGCTGTAGGTCACGGTGTGATGACCGGCCGCCCAGCGGCCGTTGCCCGCGGTCAGTTGCGAACCTGCGGCGAAGGCGCCGCTGATCGTCGGCAGCCCGCGCGCTGTCAGCACGCCCTCGACCTTCGAGGTCGTGACGGTGTTGGTCGAGGCGTAGATCTGGGTGCCGCTGCCGAGCGCGGTGAGTTCGGCTTTGATCGTGATCACGATTTCCGATCCGATATCAGCGTTGGTCAGCGTGTAGGAAGGGTCGGTGCCGGACTGCAGCGGCGTTTCGCCGCCGCCCGCGCTCTTGCGGACGAACTGGTAGGTCGCGTGTTCGGGGAGCGTCGGAACGCTCGTGACGGTGCTTTCGGCGTGGATCGCCTGCCCGGCGACGAGCTTTCCGGAGTACGAGCCGCCGTGGTCGCTCACTTCCACGGGTTTCACCGCTTCGCTCATCGCTGTCGTGCTGCTGGCGCTGCCGGCGTGGTTCGTCACGACCTCCTTCACGCGCAGCTCGAACCCCACATCGGCCGCCGCCGGCGTGTACAGAGGCCCGGTCGCCCCTTCGATCGTCGTGCAGCGCGGCTGTTTGGTTTCGGGATCGATGTTGGCCGGATCGCAGCGCTGCCATTCGTCCACGACCACGGGACCGCCGGTCCAGGTCCCGCTCTGCACGAGCATCGCTTGCCCGTAGGTGGGCGGCAACAGGACCGGGAGCGAGGGCGCGGTGACGCTCGTCGGCGCGCCCGCCGCCGTCACCGTCGCGCTCGGCGTCGAGGAGACAGAGCTGGACCCCGCTGCGTTCGTCGCCGTGACCGTGACCGCCAGCACCGAGCCCGCGTCGGCTTCGACGGGGGTGTAGCGCGACCCCGTCGCCCCGGGGATCGGGGCACAGCCCGTGCCGCCTTCCCCACACCGCTGCCACTGCCATGCGTAGCTGACCGGCCTGGTTCCGGCCCAGGCGCCCGTGCTCGCCGTCAGCGTCGCCCCGACAGTCGCCGTGCCGGTGATTTCCGGGCCGGCTTCGGCACTCAGCGCCCCGGGTTCGAGCACGGGCGCCGTCGCGCCCGTGGTGAAGCTGCCTTCTCCGCCGGGGCCGAGGAGTCCGACCCGCACCCGCAGCGTGGCGCCGACGAACGAAGGCGTCAGGAGCAGGCCGGTCCCCGTCGCGCCGCTGATCGCTTCGCACGAAGCCCCGTGTTCGTCGCAGCGCAGCCACTGGTAGCTCTCTTCGCCGAAGCTGTTCCACTCGCCTTCGCTCACGGACAGCGTTTCGCCCACGACCGCTTCATGCGAGATGGACGGCGCGTGGCCGGCGAGCACGCCCGGCGGCGGCGGCTCGACCTCGGTCGTCTGGGCGCTCAGCGCGGTCCCCGTCAAGCTGAGTGAGTTGGTGGCGCTCACTTCGACCGCGATCGTCTGACCCACATCCGCCCCTTTCAGGACGTAGGTCTGTTCCGTCGCTCCTTCGATCGGCTCGCACAGCCGCCCTTCGGCGAACGGTCCGGGCGGTTCGCCCAGCCCCGGCGAGCCCTGCACGCAGCGCAGCCATTGGTAGGCGTACGTGGTGCCGGTCGGCCCGTTCGCCCATACGCCGGGGCCTGCCGTGAGGGTCGCGCCCACGACGGCGGGTCCCGACACCGTCGGCGGCGAGATCGACGCCGGCGACCCCGACGGCGAGGCGATCACGAAACCGGCGCCCCCGCCCACGATCGCGCTGCCGGTGCCCTGAGCGTTGGACGCGCTCACCACGACGCGCAGCGAGCGCCCGGTCGTCCCAGGTTCGAGCTGATAGCTCGGGTCCGTCGCTCCGGCGACCGCTTCGCATTCGCTGCCGCCTTCGTTGCACAGCTGCCATTGGTAGGAGAACGCGATCGGCGCATCGCCGGCCCATGAGCCACTGCTGACGCTGGCGACCATCCCGGGCTCGAAGCCACCCTGAGCGCTGATCGTGGGCGAAGCGATCACGGCGGGTCCGGCGTGGGCCACGACCGCGGTCGCGAGCGAGGTGTCCACGTGTTCGCCGAAGCTGTTCGCGTGGTTCTCGACTACGCGCAGCGTCGAGCCGATATCGGCTGCCTGCAGGAGATAGGAGCGGCCGGTCTCACCTTCGATCGGCGCGCAGGCTTCGCCGGTGGCGTCGCAGCGCTCCCACGTGAAGGTTTCGGAGACCGGCTCGCTCCCGTGCGTGTCGAGCGCGGGCGCTGTCAGCGTCACACCCGGGCTCAGAGACGCGCTGTTCGCCCCGATTTCGATCGGGCTCGGCGGCGCCTGCGGCGCGGCGATCGGCACCGGCGCCGAGGAAGCAGGCCCGGCACCTTCTGCCGTCACCACCACGAGCACGGAGCTGCCCAGGTCGGCGCCTGTGAGGGAGTAGCTACGTCCGGTGGCACCCGCGATGTCGGCGCAGCTCGCACCTTCGAGGTTGCAGCGGCGCCACTGGAAGCTCGCCCCGGAGCTGCCATGCGCCAGCGCCGAGCTCTCAGCGGAGAGGCTCGCGCCTGGCGCCGGCCGGCCCGACATCCAGACGCCGGCACCGGGGATCGCCGGTGCCACCACGGCCGATGGCAACTGCGCCGAGCGCAGCGCGTTGTGGGCCTGTGCCAGCACCCGCAGCGTCCCGCCGCCCGCGTCTTGCGAGCCAAGCGTGTAAGTGGCTGCTTCCGCGCCCGCGATGTCTTCGCAGGAGCTTCCAGTCGCGTCGCAGCGCTGCCACTGGTAGGAGTAGCTGATCGGCGACGCTCCGACCCATATGCCGGGATCGGCGCTGTACGTGGGCTGCTGGGTCCCCGTGAGCGCGATCGTCGGGGGCGAGACGTTCGCGAGCATCGAGGTGACCGCAGCGCTCGCCGGGGAGGTGGCCGTGGACGCACCCGCGGAGTTGGTCGCGGTCACGACGACGCGCAGCGTCTGACCGAGGACGGCCCGGTCCGGCGAGAAGGTGCCCGATGTCGCGCCCGCGATTGGCGCGCACCCCGATCCGGTCCCGTCGCACGCGAGCCACTGGTAAGCGTAGGTCACGCTCGTGCCCGACAGCCAGCTGCCCGGGCCGGCGGACACCGCATGTCCTTCTTCCGGCGTGCCAGAGATCGTCGGTGGGGTCGCCGACGCGGGCTCCGCGGCGCCGGCGACGGGCTGGCTTTCGGTGGACGTCGCCGTCGAGGCGCTGTTCTCGTCGGTTGCCGTGACACTCACGACCAAGCTCTTGCCGGTCTGCGCGGCTTCTGGGGTGAAGGTGCTCGAGGTTGCTCCCGGGATCGAGGTGCAGGGTGTGCCCGGGCCGTCGCATTCCTGCCACTGATAGGCGTATCCGATCGCTCCAGCCCCCGACCATGCGCCCTGGTCGGCCGTCATCGCGCTCCCGACCTGCGCCACGCCCGAGAGCGTCGGGGGGGTCCTGTCCGCGATTGTGGCGGGTTGTCTGATCGGCGCGCTCGGTGCCGAGACGACGGCCGAGGAGCCGACTTCGTTGGCGGCGCCGACCACGACGCGGATCGTCTTACCAAGCATCGTTTCATGGCGGCGGCTGAACGGCACGTCGAAGGCGGCGCCCGTTTCGCCCGCGACGGGTTTGCACGCTTCACCTTGTTCGTTGCACAGCTCCCACTGGTAGCTGTACGCGACGCCGAACCCGCTCCATTCGCCAGGGTCGGCGCTGACCGTCGCCCCTTCGTTGGGGGTGCCGAGGATCGCGGGCGCTCCGGTGTTGACCGGCTTGGTCTCTCCGACGATGCGCGTTTCCGCGCTGGTCGCGCTCGCAGCTTCTTCGCCTGCGTGTGCGGTGAGGACCGCGCGCAGCGTGCTGTCGGCGTCGGCCGAGATGATTGTGTACGTCGCGCTCTGCGCACCTTCGATCGGCACGCATTCGGGTTCGACGACGCCTTCGAGCGTCGCTTCTTCGGCCGGCGCGTGCGTGCTGCAGCGCTGCCACTGGTAAGTCACGGCGCTCGGCGTCGGCCCGCTCCAGGTCGCCCCTTCGACGGTCAGTTCGCTGCCGATCTCGGGGGTGCCGACCACCCTGGGCGCCGCGACGCTTTCGAGGACCGAGGTGATGACCGGCGTGGCCGACGATACGGCCGTGGACGTGCCTTCCAGACTGGTCGCGGTGACCACCACTCGAAGGGTGTGCCCGGCGTCAGCGTCGACGGGCGTGTATTCCGTGCCCGTCGCCTGCGAGATGTCGACGCATTCTTCAGCCGAGGTGTTGCAGCGCTGCCACTGGTAGGAGTATTCGAGGTCGAGCGTCCCCGCCCAGGTTCCGTTGAGCACCGTCAGGTGGTGGCGGACCTCGGCGACCCCGAGGATCACCGGTGGCGTGCTGTCGAGCGGCGGGGTGCCGCCGAACGAGGCCAGGGCCTGTGCCGAGGCGGCTTCGTTCGTCGCGGTGACTGCGAGCCTGAACACGTCTCCACCTTCTTCGGAGCCGAGTTCGTGTTCGGGCCCTGTCGCTCCCGGGATCGGTTCGCATTCTTCGCCTTCCAGACCACACCGCGTCCATTCGTAGGCGAATTCGAGCGGCGGCGTGCCCCGCCAGGTCCCCGTCGTCCCGCTGAGCCGCTGACCCGGTTCGTTTTTCCCCGTGATGACGGGACGCACCACGTCGACCGGCGGGCTCGGTCGGATCGTCGAGCTCGCCACGGACGCCGCCGTCGCGGTCGCACGGCCGCTGCGCGCCGTGACCAGCGCGCGCAGGGTCCTCGAGACGTCTCCATGGGCGATTTCGTAGGAAGCGCCCGTCGCGCCGGGGATGTCGGCGCAGGCTTCCCCGGCAGCGTCACAGCGCTGCCAGCGGTAGCTGTAGGTGAGGGGCGGTGTCCCTTCCCAGGCACCGGTGCTCGCCGTAAGGGTCTGTTCGTCTTCGGCTACGCCAGAGACGGTCGGGCGTTCGACGTTGACAGGCGGGGCGAGGATCGGTTCCGAGGCTTCGGTCGTGCTCGATGCTTCTCCCGCTCCGTTCCTGGCCGTCACCGTCGCGCGCAGCGTGGAGCCGATCTGGGCGTGCGTCGGCGTGTACGTGGCCGATTCCGCTCCTTCGATCGGAGTGCACGATTCGCCGGACGCGTCGCATAGCTGCCAGGCGTAGCTGAACCTGATCGGCGCGCTGCCGGTCCAGCTCCCGTTGCTGACGCCCACCGGTTCTCCGCTGACCGGTGTTTCGCTGATCGTGGGCGCTTCCACGAGCGTGGGCGGTTCTTCCGATCCCGGCGTCACTGTGGTGCCCGTCGCGGCCGTCGCGCTCGCTTCGCCGTCTTCGTTGGAGGCCGTCACCACTGCCTGCAGTTCCGAGCCGACGTCGGTGGTGGTGGGCGTGTAGCTCGATTCGGTGGCTCCGGGGATCGCTTCGCATTCGGTTCGCGGCATTTCGCCGTTGGCCTGGAGGCGCTTTACGCGCGAGGTGGCGTCCGTGACCCACAGCTCGCCGTCGGGGCCGAGGGCGAGCGCGTAGGGATCGAAAAGCTGACCCGGGCCGAAGCCTTCGGAGCCGGCCGCGCGGATGAATTCTCCGCTCGAGGTGAACTCTTGGACGCGGTTGTTGCCGCGATCCACGACCCACAGGTTCCCGTGCGAGTCGATCGCGATGTCACCCGGGTGTTCGAACTGCCCCGGGCCGGTGCCGGTTTCGCCGAAGGCGGTCTCGAAGACACCAGCTTCGGTGAACTCCTCGATGCGGTTGTTTTCGGAGTCCGTGAGCCACACGTGACCCCCGCGCACGGCGATGCCGAACGGGAACCGAAGACCGAACTGCCCGGGTTCGCTGCCCGCGGTACCCCATTGCTGGATCACTTCACCGCTTTCGCTGTACTCGGTGACCTGGTTTTTTACGGGCTCTGCCAGCCACACGTGCCCGCTCGCGTCGACGTCGAGCGCATACGGGAGCGTCCCTTCGCCCGTGTCGATGCGTGTGATGTACGCCCCTTCCGGGCTGAACTCGGTGATCGTTTTCCCGCTGAAGGACGCAACCCAGACGTTGCCCCCAGGGGCGATCGCCACTGCCTCGGGTTCGTCGAGCTGACCCGGTTCGGTGCCTTCCGAGCCGGCGGTGCGCAGGTAGTGGCCTTCCGGATCGACCTCGACCAGCTGCCCTTTGTAGGTGTTCGCGATCCACACGTTGCCGCCGGCGTCGGTCGCGACGCCTTCGGAGATGCTGAGTTCGTCCGGCCCGACGATCGGGCCCACGGACGGAACCGAACAGCGCTGCCACTGGTAGCTGTAGGTGATGGGTTCCGCGCCTTCCCACGTGCCGTTGCTCACGTCGAGCACGTTCCCCACCCTCGGTTCTCCGCTGATCGTCGGCGGTTCCACGTTGACCGGGGGGCCGCCCGTTCCACCTTCGGCGGCGACGGCGGACGTGGGTTCTGAGCTCGCCGCGGCTTCGCCACCCGCGTTGTGCGCGGTCACCAGGGCCCTCAGCGTCGAGCCGACATCCCCTGCGCTCGGCGTGTAGGTCGCTTCGCCGGCGCCCGGAATCGGCAGGCAGCCTTCGCCAAGCGCGTCGCAGCTCTCCCATTCGTAGGTGTAGGAGATCGGTTCGGTCCCCGACCACGTGCCGTTGCTGGCGGTCAGCAGTTGGCCCTGGCGCGCCGTGCCGGAGATCGTCGGCGCTTCGACGTTGGCCGGCGGCCGAGGCGAAACCTCGCCGGTCGCCGCTGAGGCGCTCGAGGCGCTGTCGACGGTGTTGGTCGCCGTCACGACGCTGCGGATCGTGTGGCCGACGTCTTCAGCGACCAGGGTGTAGCTCGCCGCGGTCGCGCCGGAGATCGCGCTGCAGTCCGTGCCGAGGCAGCGTTCCCAGCGATAGGAGTAGCTGATGGGGCCCGTGCCGGACCACGTGCCGTTGCCGGTCGAGAGCGTGGACCCGTCCTCCGCTGTGCCCGTGACGGTCGGGGCTTCCACGTTCGCCGGCGGCGCCGCCGTCACGACCGCGGTCGGAGACGACGTCGCGGAGCCGTTGCCGGCGGCGTTCGTCGCGGTCACAGAGACGCGGATCGTGTGGCCGATGTCGGCGGAGCTCGAGCTGTAGGTCGAGCCGGTCGCCGCTTCGATCGCCGCGCATTCGGTGCCCGCTTCGCTGCAGCGCTGCCACTGGTGCGAGAAGCTGAAGGGAGGGGTGCCGCTCCAGGAGCCGTCTTCCGCGGTGAGCGCGTGCCCATCCTCTGCCGCGCCGGAGATCGACGGCAGGTGGACGTTCGCCGGCGGCGAGGCGGCGACGGCGGCGGTGGCGGCCGAGGTGGCATCCGACGTGCCGCCGGCGTTCGTCGCGCTCACGCGCACCTTGATCGTCTTGCCCGCGTCTTCGTGTCCGAGCCCGTAGGTCGCTCCCGTCGCGCCGGCGATTTCTTCGCACGTCGTGGCGCATCGTTCCCACTGATAGGAGTACGTGATCGTCGGCGTGCCCGACCATTCCCCGCGGTTGGCGCTGAGCGTGTGTTCGTCCTGAGTCGTGCCGGAGATCGATGGCGCCACTGTGTTGCGCGGTGCCGCCGCGTGCACGACGGCCGTCGCGGTCGAGGTCGCCCCCGTCGAGCCGGCCGAGTTTTTCGCGGTCACCCCTGCAAGGAACGTGTGGCCGATGTCGCCCACGCCGAGCGTGAGGGTTTCGGCGGTGGCGCCGCCAATCGGGTTGCATTCGGTGACCGCGCCGTTGCACCTGTACCACTGGTCGGTGTATGTGATCGGTTCGCTGCCCGCCCAGGTGCCTTTGTGCACGGTCAGCGTGCCCCCGTCTTCGGCGGGTCCAGAGACCGTGGGCGCTTCGAGGTTGAGCGGCGGCCCCGCCACCACTGTGGCGGTGGTCGTGGTGGCCGCTGCGGTTTCACCGCGCGCGTTTTTGCCCGTGACGGTCGCGCGCACGGTTTTCCCGAGGTCCGATTGCTGCACTCGATAGTGACGCCCCGTCGCTTCGCTGATCGTGGCGCAGACTTTTTTGACGCAGTTTTCCCACTGGAAGCCGAATTCCGCTTCAGGGAAGGAGCGCCATTTTCCTTCGCTCACGGCCAGGAGCTGACCGACCTGGGGCGTGCCGGTGACCGCAGGCGATTCGAGGTTCGCCGGCTTGCCTTCGACCGTGGGGCTCTGAGCCGAGGTCGCGGTGACGCCCGGCGTTTCGTCAGCCGCGTTCTTGGCCGTGACCTGCACCCTCAGCTTCGAGGCGACGTCCGCCGACACCGGAACGTAACCGGCTTTGCTCGCGCCTTTTTCGATCGGTTCGCAGCTGCTCGGCCCGCACCGTTCCCACGCGTATTCGAATTTGAAGGGCGTGAGGCCCGTCCAACTCCCGGGCGACGCCGTGACGGTCACCCCTTCGACGGGGGTCCCCGGGATCGCGGGAGGCGCTGTCTCGACGGGCGACTCTCCGACGTCGTAGTGTTCGGTGACCTGTTTTGCGCTCAGTGCGGCTTTGTAGAAAGCGACGTTGCTGAGCAGCCCTTGGAACCGTGCCGAGCCCGAGACCGGCGATCGGCCGAGGTAGTTCCCCGTGGGGCTTTCGAGTGAAGCGGGCGACAGACTGACGCCGGTCGTTTCCGCCACTTTGGCACCGTTCAGATACAGCTTCAGTGCCCCGCCACTCTCGGTGACCGCGATGTACTCCCACGTGCTGGAGGGAAGTTTGGACGTCGTGGCCACCACCGCCGACGCGCCGCCACTCTGGATTTCGAACGTCAGCGGGTGTTTGCTGGCCGCGGAGCTCGGGGTCAGCGCGAGATAGCTGGTCGAGCCAGAACCGAACGCGAACACCGGCTGTCCGTAGGGTGGCGCGCCGCCGAAGTCGACCCACGCCTCGGCAGTGAATTCCGTGGCACCGGTCAACGGATAGGAGGGCAGCGTGGCGGACGCGAGGCCCCCGAAGGACCCGCTGTGGGCCCCTTGGAACGGCCCTTCTTCACCAAGAACGGCGCCACCGTTGGTGGCCGTGTAAGTCCCCGCTCCGACCACGTCCGTGATGGAGCTGGCACCGCTGTGGTCGTCGAACGGGAACTGCGCGACCGGTTTGGCCAGCGCGACCGCTTCCTCGTATTCGTCGTGCGGCTGGACACCGCCCGCGAGCGCGACCCATACGAGCGCTCCCGCTGCGACCAGCGTCAGCGCGGCAGCCACGAACCAGCTCCTCAGCACGTGACCGCGCAGGGGTCCCCCCCTATCTACGCTCAAAACCGCTCTCCCGACCTAGCGTTGTCCGAAAGTGCGGCTACCTCCGTCGCCGCACCCCGCCTCCGTCGGGAACCTATCGACCCAGGCCAAGTCTTTTCAATAGCCGAAACTTCCAAATAACCCGCAATTTGCGATAGTCGGTCGCGGGGTGTCAGACTCCGCTCAGGCGCTGGGACGACGGGCTGCTCGGCGGTCGAGGATCCTGCCTCCTTGGATACCCTCCGCCCCTCATGACCCGGTCGAGGGGGATCCGCTTTCTTGCATTTGGGGGTCGCCGTATCGCGTACGGGATCAGCGGGGACGGTCCGGTGCTGATCGCGCCCGCCTGGTGGGTCAGCCATCTGGAGCACGACTGGCGGAACCCCGCCTTCCGCCGCTTCTGGGAAGAGACCGGAGAGGGCTTCCAGCTCGCGCGCTACGACCGCCCGGGCGTCGGGCTCTCCGACCGCGACGTGCCGTCCGGCGAGCGGACGCTCGAGGCCGAAGTCGAGCTGCTCGCGGCGGTGCTGGACGCGATGGGCTGCGACCGAGCGACGCTGCTGGGCGGTTCCTCGGGCGGCTGCACGGCGGTCGCTTTCGCGGCGCGCTTTCCCGAGCGCGTCGAGCGGCTGCTGCTGTACGGGACCTACGCGGATGGCGCTTCGGTCGCGCCCGCTGAGGTGACGGCGGCGATCCTTGCGGCAGTGCGCTCGCATTGGGGGCTCGGCTCCCGCCTGCTCGCCGACGTGTTCCTCGGCGAGGAAGCGGGGGGCGAGCGCGAGCAGTTCGCGGAAGCGCAGCGGGCAGCCTGCGACGCCGAGACCGCAGCGGCGCTGCTCGAAGAGATCTACCGCACCGACGTCCGGGCGTGCCTCGGGCTCGTGCGGGCGCCCACCGTGGTCGTGCACCGCCGATCGGACCGCGCGATCCCCTACGAGCTGGGACGGCGCGTCGCGTCGGGGATCGCGGACGCGACCCTGGTGCCGGTGAACGGCAGCGCCCACCTGCCCTGGTTCGGCGACTCCCGCAGGGTTGCGCGTGCGCTGCGCACCGGCCTCGCGCCGGAAGGCGAGCCGGCGACGGTGTCCGAGGTCGTGCTGTCGGCGCGCGAGCGCGAGGTGCTGGCGCTCGTCGCCGAAGGCATGACTGAGCGCGGGATCGCCGAGCAGCTGACGGTGAGCCCCCACACGGTCCACCGCCACATGGCCAACATCCGCGCCAAGCTGGGCCGTGGGTCCGGAGCCTCCGCCGTGGCGGAGGCGACGCGCCTCGGCCTGATCTGAGGCCGATCACCCCGACGGGCCATGCGCCAAGGATGGCCGCAAGAGGCGATGTCGACGGCACGGCGCAGGCGTATCTTCGCTGTCATGACAACCACCACCACGAGGGCGCCCGCCCCGCGCCCCACGCAATGGGACCGCATCTTCGCGGCCATCTATGACCCGGTCCTCTGGCTCTCGGAGCGGCGAGGGCTGCGCGCACGCAGGCGCGCCCTGCTCACGCAGGCGCTAGGGACGACGGTCGAGCTCGGCAGCGGGACCGGGTTGAACCTCGGCCTGTATCCCGGCTCGCTCGACCGCCTGGTGCTCACCGAGCCGGACGCGGCGATGCGCGGGCGACTGGAGCGCCGTGTCGAGGGGACCGAGCGCCCGGCGTCGGTGATCGACGCCTCCGCCGAAGCCCTCCCCTTCGCCGACGGCAGCGTCGACACCATCGTCTCGACGCTCGTGCTCTGCACGGTCGAATCGCCGGAGGCGGCCCTGCGGGAGATCGCTCGCGTCCTCGCTCCCGACGGGCAGCTGCTGTTCATCGAGCATGTTCGCGCCGGCTCGCGCGCTCGCTCCTGGTGGCAGGACCGCCTGGAGGCGCCGTGGCGCGCCTTCGCCGGCGGCTGCCGCTGCAACCGGCCGACGCTCAAGCTGATGGCGCAGTCCGGGTTCGAGTTCGACGCCGGCGAGGCGGCGTGGCGAGGAATGCCCTCGATCGTGAAACCGCTCGTGTACGGGCGGGCGCAGATCGCGGGCGCCCCCGGCTCGTCGTGAGGGCTCAGCTCGTGAGCGGCTCCCCGGGAAAGCGCACGCCGAAACGCTCGATGAGGCCGGGAACGCTCGAGGGGTCCATCTCGAGGGCGTAACGCTCGCACAGCTCGCCGAGGGTCTCCGGGTCGGCCTGCGTGACGCCACCGAGGTCGACGAGCTCGGCGAAGAAGCGCTCGAAGCCGGCCGGCGCGATGATCTCGAGGATCCGGCACGGCTCGTCCCCGGCGTTCCAGAACGTGTGCCACTCGCCGCGGGGCTTGAGCACGAGGTCGCCCGGGCCCGCCTCGAGTACCTCCTCGCCGAGGAGCGCTCCCATGCGGCCCTCCAGCACGTAGCTGTACTCGTCCTCGCGGTTGTGGCGGTGCAGCGGCGCGGCGAGCGCGCGCGGCGACATCGGGTGCTCGACGAGCGAGAAGCCGCCGCCGGCGATCTCGCCGTCGAGCATGAAGCGGACCCCGATGCTGCCGAGGAACCCGGCCTTGCCGTCTGTCGGCCCGACTACGCGGCTCGAAGCGGTCTGCATTGCTTCCTCATTTCATTGGACAGTCATGTCGCGCCAACTATACAGGCGCGGGCGCGTGTCAACACTTGAGCGGACAGCCATGGCCGATCAATCGCGCCCGTATCGGATGCAGCGCCGTGCCGAGTCCCAGAGGCAGACCCGCCGGCGCATCACCGAGAGCGCCGTCGAGCTGCACGGGACCGCTGGGGCCCTCGCGGACGTCGATGAGCGCAGTCGCGGCGCACGCGGGAGTTCGCCGCTCGACGCTCTATCGCCACTTCCCTGACGAGGCGGCGCTGTTCGACGCCTGCACAGCGCACTGGGCGGCGGCCAACCCTCCGCCCGACCTCACGGCCTGGTCGACGGTCGATGATCCCGACGAGCGCCTGACGCTTGCGCTCGATGAGATCTACGCCTTCTACCGGCAGACCGAGGCGATGCTCGAGAACCTGTTCCGCGACGAGGACGTCGTGCCGATCGTCCGCGAGCGCTTCGCCGCCTTCCGCGCCTACTTCGCGGCGGCGCAGGACACGCTGATGGCAGGCCGGCAGCTGCGTGGGGGCGCCAAGCTCCGCACCCGCGCTGCCGTCGGCCACGCGATCGCGTTCTCCACCTGGAGATCTCTCGTGCGCGAGCAGGGGCTCGACGATGCTGCCGCGGCCGGGCTGATGGGCGCACTCGTCTGCGCCGCGCATCGGTAGCCGCCAGAAGATCAAATCGGCGCGAACCCACCCCCCGGGCACGGCATCCCAATCGTCGTTGGCTCACCCTCGATGAGTTGCCTAACTCGGCAGAATCAACCGCTGCATGTCATCGATCGCCGAAGGAGGCAACGCATGGCCTCGCTGGTCCTGAAGATGTCGGTCTCGCTCGACGGCTACGTCGCAGCGGCCGACGGGAGCTCTGACTGGGAGGCGGCGGGACGCTCTCCTGACAGCTCCGAGTGGGTGCTCGACACTGTCAGCACGGCCGGCGCGCACCTCGTCGGCGCCGCGACCTACGCGCGCTGGGCCAGCGCCTGGCCCGGTGCATCCGGGCCGTTCGCGGCGCCGATGAATGAAATTCCCAAGGTGGTGTTCTCGAATTCGCTCACGTCGGCCAACTGGGGGAGGCCACGATCGCGACCGGGGACCTGGCCGACTCCGTCGTGCGTCTGAAGCAGGAGTACTCAGACGGATACGTTCTCGCCCAGGGCGGCGTCCGATTCGCTCGCTCCCTGGTCGAGACCGGACTGATCGACGAGTACCGCCTCGTCATCCACCCGGTCATCCTCGGCGCCGGCGAGCAGCTCTTCACTGCACCGCTCACAATCACGCCCGTGAGCACCACCGCATTCAGTCGCGGAGCCGTCGCCCACGTCTTCACAGCGGACCTGGGGCTGGGGAGGGTGTGAGCACGGCAGCTCTGGTCCGGCACCGATGCGGGCGAAGGGACTCGAACCCCCAAGGGCCTAGGCCCACCGGCTCCTAAGGCCGGCGTGTCTACCAGTTCCACCACACCCGCGTGGCTCGCTGGAGCCTAGCCGCCCGCGCACGCCCGCTTGCCCACCGCGAACCCGCCAGCCGGTATCGTCAGCGGGCGATGTCGTCGCTTGACGCAGAGCCAGAGCGCCGGCCCGGCGTGATCATCACCCACCCGAACCGGGACAAGCCGGTCGTGCAGGCGACCCGCGCGACGGTGATCGTGCTGCTGCTCGCGAGCGCCGGACTGGTCGCGATCGTGACGATCGGGGGCTGGAGCGCGCTGTCGGGGATGATCCCCGTGCAGATCGCCTACGTGATCATCTATGTCGTCCTCGCCTACTACGCGGGCCGCTGGAACCGTGGAGTGCTGCCTGTCGCCGCGGCGCTGGCCGTGCTGCTGATGATCTTCGCCGCCGTGGCCGGTCCCGGCTGGTTCAACCGCGACAAGGCAGGCTTCGAACAGCCGGCGATCGACGCAGGCATCCTCGGCCTGCTGACGCTGCTGATCGTGCCCATTCAGATCCTGCTCGTGGCTTTCGCGATGCGCGGCTTCCAGCAGGGCTGGAACGTCGAGCTCGAACGGCGCGACCCCTCCTACGTGGAGCCGCCCGGCGCAGGACCCGCGGAGGGCGGCTACGCCACGCCCCCGCCCCACCCCGCCTGAGCGGCGGGTATCCTCGCTCACGCGCGGCGGTGGCGGAACGGTAGACGCGGGGCCCTCAAAAGGCCCTGTCCGAAAGGGCGTGTGGGTTCGACTCCCACCCGCCGCATGCGATCCGGCTCAGCCGGCGGCGACGATCGCGTCCAGCTCGTCGATCAGGTTCGACGGCGCGACGAGGATGCCCCACGGCAGCCCGTCTCGCTCCGCCAGCTCGCGCACACCGAGTCCCGCGCAGCGGCAGATCAGCTCCCCGGCGGCGATGTCCCACGCCTTCACCGAGCGCTCGAAGTAGGCGTCGTAGCGACCTGCGGCGGTCCATGCGAGGTCCAGCGCCGCGCTGCCGAGCCGGCGGATGTCCCGCACCCGCCCGGCGAGGCGGGCCAGCACCTGCGCCTGGCGCTCGCGGACGCCGGCGTCGTAGGCCAGGCCGGTGGCGACCATCGCGCTCGACAGCCCCCCGCTGCCGGCGGCGTCCGGCGCGCGGCCGTGCAGGCTCGCAGCGCCGTCGCGTGTCAGCAGCCGCGCCGCGCCGCCGCGCGTGGCGGTGAACAGCTCCTCGCGGTTGGGGTCATAGACCGCGCCCGCGATCGCCCCCTCCGCGTCGGCCACCGCCACGCTGACCGACCACTGCGGGATCCCGAACAGGAAGTTCACGGTGCCGTCCAGCGGGTCAACGATCCAGCGCAGGCCGCTCGCTCCCGGTTCATCGCCGCCCTCCTCGCCGAGGAACCCGTCATCCGGGCGCCGGGCGCTCAGCAGCTCGCGGATCGCACGCTCGGCGGCGAGATCCGCCTCGCTGACAAGGTCCGTGGGCGTGCTCTTGCTGGAAACGCCGCGCTCCGCGCCACGCTCGGCGCGAGCGAGCAGCAAGCCGCCCGCCAGCCGCGCGGCCTCGGCGGCGAGCTCGGCGAGCTCCTGGCTCAATCGAACCCGGGCGGAAGCCGCCCGGCCCACGGCCGCTGGGCTTCGAGCTGCGCTGCGAGCGCGAGCAGCGGTCCCTCCCGGCCGGGGGGAGAGACGATCTGGACCGACAGCGGAAGCCCCTCGGGCGTGAACCCGGCGGGAACCGCGATCGCGGGCTGGCCTGTCAGGTTCCACACGCCGTTGTAGGGGACCCAGCCGGCGACCGCGTTCAGGGTCATCAGCGCGCCGCGTCCCTGCAGCGCGCCGATCGGAGGCGCGAGCGCGGCGACCGTGGGGGTGATGAGGAAGTCGAAGTCCTGGAGCACGCCGTTGATGCGTCGCGTCACCTCTGCCTCGCCGTCGTAGGAGCGCTTGAGCAGCCCGTCGGTGACGAGCCCGCCCAGCCGGGCGAAGGCACGCGTGCGCCGTTCCAGGCGCTCGGGGTGATCCAGCGTCGCAGCGTCGTCGTGCGCGCCCCGCAGGTAGCGCGCGATCACACTCGGGATCGCGTCGTTGCCGTAGTCGGGGTCGCGCTCCTGCACCTCGTGGCCGAGCGAACCCAGCAGCTCGACCGTCTCGCCGAGCGCGCGGCGCAGGTTCTCGTCGAGCTTCGCGAGCACGACGCCGGGGAACTTCGTCGACCACGCGATCCGCAGCCGGCCGGGCGGCGTCGCAGCCGCCTGTGCGTAGGGCGCAGCGGGGGGGTCTGGACGGTCGAGATCGATGTCGGTGGAGCCGGAGGCGACGTCGTGGAACAGCGCCGTGTCAACGACGCGGCGCGTCAGCACCCCGTCCACCGAGAGCCCGTGCCACGCCCGCGCGCGTGGCGCCAGCGAGACCCGGCCGCGCTGCGGCTTCAGCCCGACGAGACCGCACCACGCCGCCGGGATCCGGATCGAGCCGGCACCGTCAGATCCGAGCGCGGCGCCGACGAGACCGGCCGCGACGGCCGTTCCGCTGCCTCCGCTGGAGCCGCCGGGCGCGCGCTGGAGATCCCATGGGTTGCGTGTCACGCCGTAGGTCGCCGTCTCGGTGAACGGCCACAGCGTGAGCTCGGGGACATTCGTCTTGCCGATGATCACAGCGCCCGCCTCGCGCAACCGGCGCACGACCTCGGCGTCGGCGGCTGCAGGTTTGTCAACCGCGTTCGTGCCCCACGCGGTCAGCTCACCGGCGACGTCGATGTCGTCCTTGACCGCGATCGGCACGCCGAGCAGCGGACGCAGCGCGCCGGCCGAGCGGCGGCTGTCGGCCTGGTCGGCTTCGAGCAGCGCGCGTTCGGCGAACACGACCCGGTAGGAGTTCAACGTCGGCTCGTAGCGGGCGATGCGCGTGAGGTAGAGCTCCACGAGCTCGCGCGAGGAGACCTCTCCCGCGGCGATCAGCTCCGCCTGCCTGGCGATGCCCGCGTATGCCAGCTCGACCGGCTGCATGGCCGAAATCTAGACGGGCGTGACCGGGTTGTGCTTGGCGGGCCACTCGCGCTGCTTGCCGCGCGCGTGCCCGAAGCGCTGGATCAGCTCCTCCCGCAGGAGCTCCGGGGCGACGACAGCGTCGATCACCATCTCCGAGGCGAGGTGCAGGATGTCGATGTCGGCCGCGTACTCCGCCCGCAGCCGCTCGGTCTCGGCGGCGCGCTCCGTCTCGTCGGAGATCGCCTGGAGCTGGTTGTAGTAGACAGCGTTGATCGCTGCCTGCGGTCCCATCACGGCGATCGAGGCGCTCGGGAGCGCGATGCAGCAGTCCGGCTCGAAGGCGGGCCCCGCCATCGCGTAGAGGCCCGCGCCGTAGGCCTTGCGCACGATCACGGAGATCTTCGGCACCGTCGCCTCGCTGACCGCGCTGATCATCTTCGCGCCGTGACGGATGATCCCCTCGCGCTCGACCTGGGTGCCGATCATGAAGCCGGGCACATCGGCCAGGAACACGAGCGGCACGTTGAAGGCGTTGCAGCACCAGATGAAGCGCGCCGCCTTGTCCGCGGAGTCAGAGAACAGCACCCCGCCCTTGTGCTTGGGCTGGTTGGCGACGACGCCGATCGTCTGGCCGTCCAGGCGCGCGAAGCCGACCACCAGCTCCTTCGCCCAGCGCGGGTGGATCTCGAGCAGCGAGTCCTCGTCGACCAGCCTGGCGATCAGGTCCTTGATGTCGAACGGCTTGTTCTCGTCGGCCGGGATCAGGTCGCCCAGCGCCGGCCCGTCGGCGGGCGCGCCCGGTGGCGCGGCGGGGGGCTCCGAGCGCCAGCTCCCCGGGAGATAGGAGAGGTAGCGACGGGCGAATGCGATCCCCTCCTCGTCGCTGCGAACGAGCTGGTGGCCACAGCCGGAGACCCCGGTGTGCATCTTGGCGCCTCCCATCTCCTCGAGCGTGACCTTCTCGCCGATCACCATCTCGGCCATGCGCGGCGAGCCGAGGTACATCGAGGCGTTGCCCTCGCGCATGATCACGATGTCGCAGAAGGCCGGGATGTAAGCGCCGCCGGCCGCGCTCGGCCCGAACAGCACGCAGACCTGCGGCACGACCCCCGAGAGCTTGACCTGGTTGTGGAAGATCCGTCCGGCCCCGCGCCGCCCGGGGAACATCTGCACCTGCTCGGTGATCCGCGCGCCGGCGGAGTCCACCAGGTAGACCATCGGGACCTCCAGGGACAGCGCGCGTTCCTGGATGCGCAGGATCTTCTCGACCGTCTTCGGCCCCCACGAGCCGGCCTTGACCGTCGGGTCGTTCGCCATCAGGGCGACAGGGCGTCCGTCGATGGTCCCGACTCCCGTCACGACGCCGTCGGCCCCGAGCCCGTCCTCCTGCCAGTTCGCGAGCAGCGCCTCCTCGGAGAAGGAGCCCTCGTCCAGCAGCAGCGCGACGCGCTCGCGCACCGGGAGCTTGCCCTGCTCCAGCGCCTTGCCCCGGTGGCGCTCCGGCCCTCCCTGCAGCGCGCGCTCGACCGCGCCCTCGAGGGCAGGCTCGCCCTGGGCGGGCGGGTCGATCTCCGTCTCGCTGGCGCTCATCGCATGTGACCGCGGTGCGAGCGGTGGCGGTGGCGGTGGCGCCCGGAGCCGCGCGGGCCCCGGCCCAGCTCGAGATGCACGCGGTCGAGATCGGGGGCCGGCCCGTACAGGCGCCAGCCGTTGCGGAACAGGAACAGGGCCGGGAAGATCAACAGGAAAGCGGGCCAGAAGGGGCCCGAGGCGCCCGAGGCAGCCCACACGACCGTGCAGATCACGAAGGGGGTCAGCGCGCCGCCGGCCTGCTGCACGAGGTGGCGCCGCAGCTCGGCGCGGCGCTCGGCCAGCTCGGCGCGCCGGGCGGCCGCCGTCACCGGCAGCGCCGGGAGATCGTGCACGACCGCTTCGAGCTCGGCGAGCGTGCGCGCCGCGTACACCGCGTCCAGCCGGTCGGCGAGCTCGTCCTCGCCGATCCGCCCGGCGGCGAAGTGCTCACGCAGGTTCTCGGCGTAGCGCTCGCGATCCTCGTCGGATGCGCGCAGGTTCGACGCGTCGCTCATGATCAGAATCTAGCTCCCGCGAGGCTCGGCGGGCGGGCAGTCGGTCTCGGCGGGATCCGCTTCAGATCCCGGCGTTCTCCGCAGGCGCCTCGCCGGAGTAGTCATAGAAGCCCATTCCTGACTTGCGCCCGTACCAGCCCGCGGAGAGCATCTTGCGCAGCGTCGGCGGCCGCGCGAAGCGCCGCTCGCGGAACTCGTCGAAGAGCACGTCGCAGATCGAGCCGAGGGTGTCGAGCCCGACGAAGTCCGCCAGCGTGAGCGGCCCCATCGGGTGCCCGGCGCCGGCCTTCATCGCCTCGTCGATCTCCGAGACCGATCCGACGCCCTCTTCATAGGCCCGCATCGCGTCGAGCATGTAGGGCACCAGCAGCCGGTTGACGATGAAGCCGGCCTTGTCCTTGGTCGGGATCGCGAGCTTGCCCTCGGCCCGCGCGAACGCGAGCGCGGTGTCGAATGCCGCATCGCTCGTGGTCACGCAGCGGACGACCTCCACCAGTTTCATCACCTGCGCCGGGTTGAAGTAGTGCAGCCCCACGAACTGCGAGGGGCGCGAGGTCGAGGCGGCCTGGTCGATCACCGCCAGCGAGGAGGTGTTGGTGGCGAACACGGCCTCGGGCTTGACGATCCCGTCCACCTCCGCCCACATCTCGAGCTTCAGCGGCAGGCTCTCGGTGATCGCCTCGATCACGAGGTCGCAGCCGGCCAGCTCCTTGTAGTCGGTCGTGCCGGAGATGCGCCCGCGCACGGCGTCTGCGTCGTCCTGGCTGGCCTTGCCCTTCTCGACCGCGCGGGCGAGCTGCTTCTCGATCTTGCCGACCCCCTTCGCGAGGGCCGCGTCGTCGACCTCGCGCAGGACGACGTCGTACCCGGCTTCCGCCGCCACCTGGGCGATGCCGTGCCCCATCAGGCCCGCTCCCAGCACTCCGACCTGCTCGATATCAGCCATCAACCCTCCGGTCGCGCTCGCCGCCGTTGTCGGCCCGGGAGCCTATCTGCACGGTGCCCGGGGCTGCCCCCGCCGCGAATCTGAGAGGACCCTCACGAAGTCTTCCCTGTGTGCGGCGTCGGGAGGGTTGAAGGCCGCGCGGCGCCCGGCGCCCGGCTGGCCGGGGTTGCGCGCGGCCACCCCCACCGCATCGAGGATTGGAGAGCTCCATGTCCCACCCCGTTCCCTTCAGACGGGCGCGACTCAGCCGCGTCGTCGTGGCGGTTCTCGCCATCGCGGCGGCTTGCGCGGCGCTCCCGGCCGGAGCATCCGCGTGGCCCTCCTTCATCGGCCCGTTCACGAAGGTCGCCGAAGTCGGCTCGACGGTCCCGCCCAACGGCGATGAGAACCCCTACGGCATCGTCACCGTGAACCAGAGCGTGGGCGCGCTCGTGCGCGGCGACGCTCTGATCAGCAACTTCAACGACAAGGAAAACGAACAGGGAACCGGCACGACGCTCGTGCAGGTGTCGGCGAGCGGCCACCTGTCCGTGTTCGCGCAGATCAACGCCGCTTCTCTGCCGGGACCGTGCCCGGGCGGGGTCGGGCTCACGACCGCGCTGGCGATCCTTCCGGGCGGCTACGTCGTGGTCGGCAGTCTCCCGACGTCCAACGGGAAATCCGAAACGGCGAAGGCCGGCTGCCTGATCGTGCTCGACAGCACAGGCCACGTCATCAGGACGATCGCCGGGAACCCGATCAACGGACCGTGGGACGCCACTGCCGTCTCGTCCGGCCCGTTCACCGCCCTGTTCGTGACCAACGTCCTGAATGGCACCGTCGCAAACGGCGAAAAAGTGACCAACGGCGGGACGGTCGTACGGCTCGGGCTGTTCAGCACCTACGGACACGCCCCGGTCGTCTTCTCCGAGCAGGTGATCGCCACCGGCTTCCCCGAGCGCACCGATCCCGAAGCGCTCGTGGTCGGTCCGACGGGAGTCGGCCTCGGCCACAACGGCACGCTCTACGTGGCCGACACGCAGGGCAACCGCATCGCGGCGGTGCCGAATGCCGTGTTCCGAGGCAGCGTGCTCGGCGGCGGCGGGTTCACCGTCACCCAGAACGGAGCCCTCAACAACCCGCTCGGCCTGACGATCGCGCCCGGCGGCGACATCCTCGCCGCGAACGCCGGCGACGGCAACATCGTGGAGACGACGCCGTTCGGCGCGCAGTTCCCGCCGTTCGACACGGGCGCCGGCGGAGGAGGCCTGTTCGGCCTGACGCCGACGCCGTTCGGACACGCGCTGCTGTTCGTCAACGACGCTGAAAACGCGCTCGACGTGGCGTACTGACACGCCCGGACCCGGAGGGCGGCCCGTCCACGTGGGTCGCCCCCGGGCCCTCCCTCGCATACGCTTGGTGCACACCAGCGCACGAGGAGGCAGGCCGTGAACATCGTCGAGAGAGAGGACCGTGGCGCCGCCCGCCACATCGTCCTCAACCGTCCGGAGAAGCGCAACGCGATGAACCAGGAGCTGCTGCGCGCGCTCGGCACCGAGCTTCGTGAGGCGGCCGCCGATCCGGCCGTCCACTGCGTCGTGCTGCGCGGCAACGGGCCGGTCTTCTCGGCGGGCGTGGACCTGAACGA
This sequence comes from uncultured Solirubrobacteraceae bacterium, assembly GCA_963738815.1. GTDB lineage: Bacteria > Actinomycetota > Thermoleophilia > Solirubrobacterales > Solirubrobacteraceae > Palsa-744. The sequence goes on along the minus strand of CAVTXW010000008.1, from coordinate 301,727 downwards.
GCTGATGTCCTCGACGGGCCAGGTCGGCATGCTGCGCCCGTTTCGCGACGTGTTCCTGGACTGCGCGAACCTCTGCGAAGAGATGGCCAAGCCGGTCGTCTGCCAGATCCATCGCACCTGCGTCGGCGGCGCGCTCGAGGTGGCGCTCGGCTGCGACCTGCGGATCGTCTCGAGCGACGCCTCGCTCGGGCTCCCCGAGGTCAAGTTCGGGATCATCCCCGACGTCGGCGGCTCCACCCGGCTGCCCGCCGTCGTCGGCCTCGGCCGCGCGAAGGAGCTGATCATGACCGCGAAGCTGATCGGCGCCGAGGAGGCGCACGCGATCGGCCTGGTCAACCGCGTCGTCGAGCCCGAGGAGCTCGAGGACGCAACCCAGGCGCTGGTCGACGAGCTGCTCGCGAACTCCCCCATCGCCGTCGGGCGCGCCAAGCGCGTGATCGACGCCTCCGCCCGCCCCGCGCTTGCGCAGACGCTCGAGATGGAGGTCGCCGTGCAGGAGTACTGCGTCGCGGCCGCGCGCGAGAGCGCGCGCGAGGTGGAAGAGGCGCTGGCGGGTTAGGCCGCCGGCCCGGCGGCGACGGAGAGCCGCCGCGACACAGGCGGTCTAGCGCCGGCGGCCCGAGCGGCGCCGCCAGAGCATGAAGCCGATCCGCAGCACGACGGTGACGCCGACCAGGATCGTGCCGGTCCAGCCCAGCGAGTGTCCCGTGTAGAGGTAGCCCGGCGGCGGACTCAGCGATGCCACTCGACGGGCCCCGCCACGAGCGTGTGGCTCCCGAGCGGGCGCCGCAGCAGCTCCTGGACGCGCTCCGAGCAGGCGAGCAGCGCCGCCAGGTCGATGCCGGTCTCGATCCCCATCTCCTCCAGCATCGAGACGAGGTCCTCGGTGGCGATGTTGCCCGTTGCGCCGGCGGGCACCGGGCAGCCGCCCAGCTCGCCGAAGCTCGACTCGAACGAGTCCACCCCGGCCTCGAGCGCGGCGAGTACGTTCGCGAGCCCCTGCCCGCGCGTGTTGTGGAAGTGCGCGGTCAGCTCGACGCCGGCGAGCCGCTCGCGCGCGAGCTCGAAGAACGTCCGCACCTGGCGGGGGTTCGCCATGCCGGTGGTGTCGCCGAAGCCGATCTCCTCGGCACCCGCGTCGCGCAGCGCGGCGGCTATCTCGAGCACGCGCTCGGCCGGCACCTCCCCCTCGTAGGGACAGCCGAACGACGTCGAGATCACACCCTCGCATCGCAGCCCCGCCTCGCGTGCCCGGGCGAGGACGCGCTCGAGGCCGGAGAGGGAGTCGGCGATCGAGCGGTTGACGTTGTGCCGGTTGTGGGTCTCGGATGCCGAGAGGAAGACGTTGACCTCGTCGAACGCGGGCCGGTCGCGGCTCGCGGATTCCCGCAGCGCGAGCGCCCGGTCCAAGCCGCGCTCGTTGGGGATCAGGACGGTCACGCTCACGTCGGCCGGCACCTCGATCGCCGCGAGCACCTGCTCGGCGTCCGCGAGCTGTGGGATCACGTCGGGGCGCACGAAGCTCGTCACCTCCAGGCGGCGCAGGCCGGTCCCCGCGAGCGCCTCGATCAGCTCGACCTTCTGCGCGGTCGGGATCACCTCCGGCTCGTTCTGGAAGCCGTCCCGGGGCCCGACCTCGCGGACCCGTGCGGTGCTCGGGAGACTCGCCATGCGTCGCACTCTACGACCTCGGCCACGCGGCCCCGGGGGGCCTCGAGCGCCTAGGCCGGAGCCCTCACCACATCGACAGCCCGCCGCTCACGTTCAGGGTCTGCCCGGTCACATAGGAGGCCTGGTCGGAGGCCAGGAAGACGATCGCGTCGGCGACCTCCTCCGGCTCCCCGATGCGCCCCAGCGCGGTGGCGTCCACCATGGCCTGCTTAAGGCGCTCGCCGATCTCGCCGAGCATCGCCGGCGCGGCGTTCAGCAACGGCGTCTCGATCGGCCCCGGTGCGACCGCGTTGCAGCGCACGCGGTACCTCGCCGCCTCGCGCGCGATCGCCTTGGTGAAGCCGATCACGCCGGCCTTCGCCGCGGAGTAGACGGCCGAGCCCTGCGAGCCGACGCGCCCCGCCTCGCTGGCCACGTTCACGATCGCTCCTGCGCGGCGCTCCTGCATGCCGCCGAGCACCGCGTGGGTCACGGCGATGACCCCGCGGAGATTGACCCCGAGCACGGTGTCCCAGAGCTGCTCGTCGCTGTTCACGAAGAAGGCGAAGCGGTCGGTGCCCGCGTTGTTGATGAGCACCTCGACCGGCCCCAGCTCGCGCTCGACGAGCGCGACACCCTTGCGCACCGAGGGCGCGTCCGCCACGTCCATCACGCAGGCCAGCCCGTCCAGCTCGCCGGCAACGGCGCGCGCTCCCTCCTCGTTGAGGTCGGCCACCGCGACCCGCGCCCCCTCCGCTGCGAGGCGCCGCGCGGTCGCCGCGCCGATCCCGGATGCGCCGCCCGTTACGAGCGCCACTCTCTCCTCGAGCATCATCGGCGGAAGCCTATACTCGGCCGCCGTGCCGCCCAGCCGCCACGACCCGGTCGCGATCATCGGCGCCTCAGGTGCGCTCGGCTTCGGCTTGGCGCTGCGCCTGGGACAGGCCGGGATCCCGATCGAGATCGGCTCGCGCGACGCCGGGCGCGCCCGCGACACGGCGCTGAAAGCAGCCGAGCTCGTGCCCGAGGGCGAGTTCAGCGGCCGGGCGAACGCCGACGCCGTCGCGGCGGCGCCGACCGTCGTCTTGAGCGTCCCGCTGCGCAGCCAGACCGAGACGATCGACGTCATCAAACACGCGCTCGACCCGGGCAAGCTCGTGATCGACGCGACCGTGCCGCTCGCCGCGGCTGTCGGCGGCAAAGCGACGCGGATGGTCGGCATCTGGCAGGGCTCTGCCGCGCAGGTGACCCAGGAACTCGTGCCCGAGGGCGTGAGGGTCGTCTCGGCTCTGCACACGATCTCCGCGACGATCCTGGCCGACCTCGACCATCCGCTCGGCCAGGACGTGCTGATCTGCGGCGACAAGCGCGCCGACAAGCGCGAGGCCGCCGAGCTGATCGGGCGCATCGAGGGGCTGCGCTGCGTGGACTGCGGACGGCTCGAGAACTCGCGCACGACCGAGTCGCTGACAGCGCTCTTGATCGGCGTGAACGCGCGCTACAAGGTGCACGCCGGCGTGAGCCTGAGCGGCCTGCCCGACGCGCTCTGGGAGTGAGCACCGCGGCCGCGCCGATCGTGCTGCTCTCGGGCGGCACCGGAGGCGCGAAGCTGGCCCTCGGGATGCTGGAGGCGTTCGGCCCCGAGCGCCTGACCGTGATCGCCAACACGGGCGATGACATCGAGATCCACGGCGCACTCGTCTCGCCCGACCCGGACCTCGTCTCCTTCTGGCTGGGCGGGCTGATCGACGAGCGCGGCTGGGGCCTCGAGGGCGACACCTTCACCGTGATGGACGAGCTGCGGGCACGCGGCGAGGACGTGTGGTTCAACCTCGGCGACCGCGACCTCGCATGGTGCCTGCGCCGGTCGAGCCAGCTCGCGCAGGGCGCGACCCCGACCGAGGCCCTCGCCCGGCTCAACGCGTCGATCGCCCAGCCGGTGCCCGTGCTGCCGATGAGCGACGAGCCGGTCCGCACCTGGGTCTCGACTCCGGCCGACGGCTGGATCGGTTTCCAGGAGTTCATGATCCGCGGCCGCGCGGAGGGCCCCGTCGACGGGCTGGAGTTCCGTGGCTCCGAGCACGCCCGCCCGAGCGCCCAGGTCCTCGCCGCGATCGCGGCCGCCGCGACGATCGTGATCGGCCCCTCCAACCCGCTCGCCTCGATCGGGCCGATCCTCGCCGTGCCCGGGATGGTGGACGCGTTGCGGCGCGCCTCTGCCCCCGTCATCGCCGTGAGCCCGATCGTCGGCGGCGAGGTGCTGAAGGGGCCGACAGCCGCGTTCATGGCGTTCGCCGGCCGCGAGTGCAGCGCGCGCGGCGTCAGCGAGCACTACGGGGAGCTGCTCGACGGAATCGTCGCCGACGAGGCGCTGGAGGGCGGGCCGCCGGCGCTGCGCACGCCGACGCTGATGGGCGGAGGAGAGCAGCGCGCGCGCCTGGCTGAAGACGTGATCGCCTTCGCCGGGAAGCTGGACGGCGCCAGCTAGGCTCACGACCAGAGCCGTGCGCACCGCCGCGATCCTCCCCGTCAAGAGCTTCGTCCGCGCCAAGCAGCGGCTGGGTGCCGGCGTCCCGGACCCGCTGCGGCTGGCGCTCGCGCGCGCGATGGTCGGCGACGTGCTCGACGCGCTCGCGGCGACCGGGGGCGTGGAGCTGACCGTCGTCGTGACCCGTGAGGCCGAGGCGGCGCGAGCCGCCGCCGCGGGCGGCGCGAGGGTGATCGAGGACCGCAGCGAGGCCGGCCAGTCTGCGGCGGCGGAGCTCGGCGTGGCGGACGCGCTGGCGGCGGGCTTCGAGCGCGTGCTGCTGGTGCCCGGCGACTGCCCGGCGCTCGACCCGGCGGAGCTCGACCCGCTGCTCAGCGAGCACGGACAGGGAGGAGCAGAGGTCGCGATCCTCCCCGACCGCCACGGCACCGGGACGAACGGGCTGCTGCTCGCGCCGCCGCGAGCGATCGAGCCGAGCTTCGGTGCCGGCAGCTGCGCGCGCCATCGCGAGCTCGCGCGCGAGGCGGGCGTCAAGTGCCGGCTCGTCGCGCTTCGCTCGCTGTCGCTCGACGTCGACACCGTCGAGGACCTGGCAGCCTTGCGGGACGCGCTCACGGGCCTCTCCGGGGGCGCGCCGAGAACCCGCGCGGTGCTCGCGGCCGAGGACCCGGCGGCGGCCGTCGCACTCGGCGCCCGCGCGTAGGACGCCGATGGCGAGCTTCAGCGCCCGGGCGCTGCCCGGAGTTCCCGAGATCCACCCGGGCGCGGACCTCGCCGGGATCGTCGCGACGGCGCTCGCCGACGCCGGGGCGGCTCCCGGCTCGGTGCTGGCGATCGCCCACACGGTCGTCTCCAAGGCCGAGGGCGCGGTGGTCGAGCTGGCAGAGGTGGAGCCTGGGCCCCAGGCGCGGGCTCTGGCCGAGGAGCAGGCCAAGGACCCGCGCCTGGTCCAGGTCGTCCTCGACCAGTCGGCCGAGCTGCTGCGCTCCGAACGCGGGGTGCTGATCGCGCGAACGCGCCACGGCTTCGTCTGCGCCAACGCGGGCGTCGACGTCTCCAACGCGGGCGCGAGCGACCGGGCGATCGTGCTGCCGGCCGACCCCGACGCCTCCGCCCGGGCGATCCGTGCGGGGCTGCCTGCGCCCGCTCCGGCGGTCCTCGTGACCGACAGCTTCGGGCGCGCATGGCGCCATGGTCAGCTCGACGTCGCGATCGGCCTCGCGGGCCTCCAGGCGCTCGACGACTGGCGCGGGCGCACAGATGCCGAAGGCACCGAGCTACAGGCGACCTGGCTCGCGGTGGCGGACGCGATCGCAGCCGCGGCGGACCTCGTGCGCGCGAAGGACTCGCGCGAGCCGCTGGTGCTGATCGAGGGGCTCGAGCGCTTCGTCACCGACGCCGACGGCCCGGGAGCGCGTGCGCTGCTGCGCCCGCTCGACGAGGACCTCTTCCGGTAGGCGCCCTGCGGCGCCCGCGCGGCGAGGACCTGCTCGGCCGAGCGCGATCGGGTGCCGACGGCGCAGCCCGGGCGCGCGGCGCTGCGCCGAAGGCCCCGCCCGCGCGGCCGCAGGACCGCCGAGCTCAGCCGGCGGGTGCGACCGACGACCAGAAGCGGATGAACTCGCGCTCGTGGCCGATGCCGAGCTGGAGCGCCAGGCGCCACCCCTCAGGAGCGTCCGCGAGCCCGGCGAGGAGCGCCTCGTACTCCGCCAGACGACCGCGGTGGGCCTCCACCTGCTCGGCCGCGAGCCGCTCAGGGTCGGCGCCGAAGAACAGCTTCAGCGTGGCGACGTCGCGCAGCTCATAGAGGCCGCCCGTGGCGTCCTCGCGCCAGCGCTCGAGCGCGCGGCGCCCCTCCGCCGTCAACCGGTAGATCCGCCGCCGGCGGCCGGACTCCTCGCGGCGTTCGGAGAGCAGGCCCTCCTCAGCGAGACGCCCGCACTCGGAGTAGATCTGGGTGTGCGGGACGGTCCAGAAGTTGACCGTGCTCACCGCGGCGAGCTGCTTGAGGTCATACGGCGTCGCGGGCTCGATCCGCTCGAGCAACCCGAGGACGATGTATGAGGTCTCAGTGAGACGCGGGCTTGACATCGCAGCGAGTCTATACTACGGTGCGTATGGTTCGGATCGAACGATGCAAGGAGAATGATAATGGCCACCTCCCCCCTGACACGATCCACCGCGGCACTCGGTTTCACGACGCTCGAGCACGAGACGACCGTGGAGGAGCTGCCGCTCGCCGGAGCGCTCCCGCCCTGGCTCGCGGGCTCGTTGCTTCGCACGGGCCCCGCTCGCTTCGAGGTCGGGGCACAGAGCATGCGCCACTGGTTCGACGGCCTGGCGATGCTGCACCGCTTCACGATCGACGACGGGCGCGTCTCCTACGGCAACCGCTACCTCGAAGGGCGCGCGTACCGCGCCGCGCGTGACACGGGACGGATCGGCTACCGCGAGTTCGCAACGGACCCCTGCCGCTCGCTGTTCAAGCGCGTGCAGACCATGTTCGCTCCCGGCCGGGCGATCTCGGACAACGCCAACGTCAACGTGGCAAGGCTCGGCGAGCGCTTCGTCGCGATGACCGAGACGCCGCTGCCGGTCCAGTTCGACGCCCGCACCCTGAGGGCGGCCCAAGCGCCGCCGTACCGGGCGCCCGGCGAGCTGACGACGGCCCACCCCCACCTCGACCGGACGACCGGGGGCATGATCAACTACGCGGCCAAGCTCGGCCCGCGCAGCAGCTACCGCTTCTTCGGCGTCGATCCTGCCGCCGCCGAGCCCCGCGTGCTCGCGAGCGTTCCTGTCCGTGAACCCGCCTACATGCACTCGTTCGGCCTCACCGAGCGCTGGATCGTGCTCGCCGAGTTCCCGTTCGTCGTCAACCCGCTGTCGCTCGCGCTCTCCGGCCGGCCGTACATCGAGAACTACCGCTGGAAGCCCGAGCAGGGCACGCGCTTCACGCTGATCGACCGCACGAGCGGCAAGGCCGGGCCGACGCTCACCGGCGAGCCGTGCTTCTCCTTCCACCACGTCAACGCGTTCGAACGCGACGGCGAGGTGCTCGTCGATCTGTGCGCCTACCCCGACCCGGGGATCGTGGAGGACCTCTACCTCGAGCGGCTGCGCTCAGGCGCGCCCGTCCGCGGCGCCACGCTCACCCGCTTTCGCCTGCAGCCGGGCGAGGGACGCGTCGAGCGCTCCACGCTGGCCGAGGAGGACCTCGAGCTGCCCCGGATCGCCTACGGCAGCCACCACGAGCGGCCGTACCGCTACGTGTGGGGAAACGGCACCGGGGACGGCGGCTGGCTGGAACGGATCGCGAAGGCCGACACCGAGTCGGGGCACACCCTGAGCTGGTCCGAGCCCGGCTGCTATCCCGGCGAGCCCGTGTTCGTGGCCGAGCCCGGCGGCGCCGACGAGGACGCCGGCGCGCTGCTCTCCGTCGTGCTCGACGCGCGCTCGGAGCGCTCGTTCCTGCTCGTGCTCGACGCTGCGGACCTGAGCGAGCTGGCGCGCGCGGAGGTGCCGCACCACATCCCGTTCGGCTTCCACGGGCAGTTCGCCCGCTCCTGAGCCGGCCCGCGGCGCTCAGGCGCCGAGCTGCTCGCGCAGGAACGGGAGCACGGCGTCGGCGGTCGCGGCGGGATCGTCCTTGAAGGGCCAGTGGCCCGAGTCGGGGAGGATCACGACCCGGCGCACGTCGAAGTACTCCCGCTGGCGCTCCGCGAAGTCGCTCGACGCGTACGGGTCGCTGCCGCCCCACACCACCAGCGCGGGCTTTTCGAGCGCGGCGATCTGCGGGCCGAGCTCCGCGGCCGCGACGGCGGGGTCGGGGGTGGCGCGGTAGAGCGCGAGCACCGTCCGCCGCGTCTCGCGGTCGTACTCGTCGTACATCTTCTCGACGAACTCCGCAGGCAGGCCCTTGGGGTTCGCCGCCGCCATCGCCCGCCTCCACGCGAAGCGCGGGATCCACGCCTGGGCGATCTCGCCGACGACGGGAGTGCGCCAGCGCCGGGCCATCGAGTGCCAGCGATAACCGGGCAGGACGCCGATGTCGATCAGCACGACCGACCGCCAGGCGTCGGGGTGCGCGAGCCCCCAGGCGAAGCCAAACGGGCCGCCGAAGTCGTGGAGTACCAGGTGCGCCCGCTCGACCCCGAGCGCACCGAGCGCCTCACCGATGAACGCGCCATAGGACTCGGCGGTGTGGTCGAAGCCGGCCGGCGCGTGCGTCGCCCCGAACCCGGGCATGTCGAACGCGATCGCCCGCGCGAAGTCTCCCGCCGCGGCGAGGAGCGTGTCCCAATCCGAGCTCGAGCCGGGGTTGCCGTGAACGAAGACGACCGCCTCTGACGCGCCGTCCGGCCCGGCTTCGATCAGCCGCGACGCGACGCCGCCGGCCTGCACGCTCCCCCGGCGCACCGCGCTCACGCCGCCGGAGCCGCCTCGACAGACCACTCGCCGGCGGGCAGCGGGTGGCGCCGCCGGATCTCGTACAGGGTCGTGCGCTCGGCCGCCGGGCGCCCGGCGGCGTGCGCGGCCGCGACGAGCTGGCCGGGCTCGAGCTTGACGCCGTGGTAGCTGCCGGCGAGCCGGCTGATCGACTCCTCCATCAGCGTGCCGCCGAGGTCGTTGACGCCCCAGTGCAGCGCCTCGGTGGCCGCGTCCAGCCCCATCTTCACCCAGCTCGCCTGCACGTTCGGGATCGTCCTGCCGAGCGCCAGGCGGAACACCGCGGTGTGCTTCAGGTTCTCCTCGCGGGAGATCTCCTCGACGCCGTGGGTGCGGCCGAGCAGGGTCTGGAAGGGGATGAACGACAGCGGCACGAACTCGGTGATGCCGCCGGTCCGTTCCTGCAGCTCGCGCACGACCCGCATGTGCTCGGCCAGCTCCCAGGGCTCCTCGATGTGCCCGAACATGACCGTCGAGGTCGAGCGCAGCCCGGCGGCGTGCGAGGCCTCGATGATCTCCACCCAGCGCGCGACCGGGAGCTTGTTGGGAGAGATGCGCTGGCGCACGCCGTCGTGGAGCACCTCGGCGGCTGTGCCGGGCGTCGAGTCCAAGCCCGCGTCGCGCAGGCGGACGAACACCTCAGCCGGCGGCAGGCCCGAGATGTCGCACATGTGCGCGATCTCCATCGGGCTGTAAGCGTGCAGATGCAGCTCGGCGCCGGCCGCACGCGCGGTGTCCTTGGCGAGCCGCAGCCACCCCAGGTAGTCCTCCAGCGACCAGTCGGGATGGATGCCGGACTGGATGCAGATCTCGGTGGCACCGAAGTCGAGCGCGTCGTGCAGCCTTCCGACGAACTCCTCGGCGTCGTGCTCGTAGGCGTCCGGCGAGCGCTTGCCCTGCCCGAACCCGCAGAAGGCGCAGCCGACGGTGCAGACGTTGGAGATGTTGATATTGCGGTTGACGACGAACGTGACCGTCTCCCCCGCGAGCTCGGCGCGCAGCTCGTCGGCGGCGACGCGCATCTCCTCGATCGCCTGCGGGCGCGTCTCGGCGAACATCGCCGTCAGCTCCTGCTCGGTCAGCGCGTGTCCCTCCCGCGCGCGCTCGATCGCGCCCGGTACGAGACTCGGCGCGATCGGCGTCGCCGGCTCGGTGCGTCCCGAGCCGCGGCGCGGGATGAACGACCAGTAGCGGGCCTTGATGGTGTCGAGCACACCCTGTGCAATCCACGCCTGGTCGATGTACTCGGGGTAGACGCACAGGCGCTCGGTCAGCGCGTAGCCGTCGCGCTGCAGCTCGCGACGGACTTGGTGCGGCGACGGGAAGGGGTGCTCGGGCGAGATGTGATCGCCGTTGGCCGACAGGCCGCCGAGGTCGGTGGCGCCCGCGGCCACCAGCTCACCCCACCAGTCGGCGAGGTTCGGCGGGATCTGGATGCCCACGCCCGGCATCAGCCGTCGCGTCTCGGCGATCAGCCGCTTCATGTCCTCGATCTCGACCGGACACGCCCACTCCGGCAGCGGCAGCTCGGGACGCCCGTCGGCGACGCCCGTGCGCCAGTACTCGCGCGCGGCCTCATCGGCGATCTCCGCCGGCTCCTGGCCGTAGTAGCGCTGGTGAGGCACGAAGTTCTGGAGGATCACCTCCTGGATGTGGCCGTGGCGATCGTGGAGCTCGGCGATCGCCGCCAGCGAGTCCATGCGCTCCTGCTCTGACTCGCCGATGCCGACGAGGATGCCGCTGGTGAACGGGATCCTCAGCTCGCCCGCGGCGGCGATCGTCTCGAGGCGCCGCGCCGGGTGCTTGGTGGGCGAGCCTGCGTGGACGGTCTGCATCAGCCGCTCGGAGACCGACTCGAGCATCAGGCCCTGGGAGGCCGTCACCTCGCGAAGGCGCGCGAGGTCCTCCCGCGCCAGCACGCCGAGATTGGTGTGCGGGAGCAGGCCACGCTCGAGTGCCCGCTCGCAGGCCCAGACCACGTAGGAGGTGAAGTCCTCGTGCCCGTAGGAGGACAGGCGCGCCCGCACCTCGGCGTTGACCTCGGGCCGCTCCCCCGTCAGCACGAGCAGCTCCTTCACGCGCCGCCTCGCCGCGCCGTCCAGCAGCTCGATGACCTCCTCCGGAGAATGGAGGTGCGCCTGGTGGGTGGCGAACGCGCAGTACTTGCAGTAGCAGCGGCACGTCCGGGAGAGCGACAGCGTCAGGTTGCGCGAGAAGGTGACCCGGCGGCGCATGCCTCGGAGTCTATGACGCAAACAGCGGGATCCGAGGCCAGGGCCGTCCGGCTGAATGTGGATACTCCACGGCATGGAGCGAGGAGTACCGCTGCGAGGCCACGAGGGGGCTGCCCTCGACGTGCTGGTCCGCCGGGAGCTGCGCGAGCGCCAGAAGCGCGAGCTGCGCGGCGAGCGCGACCGCGTCGTGCTCGATCTCGCCGACAGCCTCGGCACCGACGGGCTCGCCCACAGCCTCGGCACGACGCGCGCAACCGCGGAGGCGCTCGTCCTGCGAGCACGCGAGCGGGTCGCTGGGGGACCGCGCAGGATCACCGCGCGACGCCTCTCGCGCGATCCGGACCGCTGGGGCGAGGCCGACCGCCACTACGAGGCGCTCGGGCGCAGCGTCAGGCTGCCGGCGCACCCGTACGGCCCCTGAGCAGACCGGTGCCCTGCGCCGGCTGCCGATGAGGCGCGCGGCGATCGACCACGTCACGGTCGGGGTCGCCGACCTCGACCGCAGCAGGACCTTCTACGAACGTGCACTCGCACCGCTGGGCCTCGGCGAGACGATGACGAGCGGCGTGCTCCCCGACGAGATCGAGTTCGGCAACGGCCGCGAATGGCCGTTCGCGATCTCCACCGCCTACCCCGTCGCCCGCACGCACGTCGCCTTCGGCGCCGAGGACGCCGCGCAGGTGCGCGCGTTCCACGAGGCGGCGCTCGCCGCGGGTGCGAGCGACAACGGCGCGCCCGGACTCCGGCCCGAGTACTCGGGGCGCTACTACGGCGCTTTCGTGCTCGACCCCGACGGCCACAACATCGAGGCCGTCACGCGGATCTAGCTCTCGGCCACCCAGGCCTTGGCATCGTCGATGGCGCCGAGCGCGAACACCTTCTGCTCGCCCGGCATCAGCCACCTGAACAGCTCGAACGCCTTCGCCATCCAGTCGACATCGGTCGCGACGGCGACCCGCTTCCAGGCGTCGCGGTGGCGGAAGGCGAGCTCCGGTGCTCCTTTGAGGTCCTCCTTGAGCGCGTCCATGCCGACACCTTCGTAGCGCTCGATGATGAACAGCGCACGCAGGCTCCCGCCCTCCAGCGCCGAGCGCAGCGCGGGGATCAGCACCTCGCGATAGTCCGCGCCTGTGACGCGGCCCGAAACCCGGAAGCCGATCGTCCCCGCTGGCATCTCGCTGAGCGGCTCGACCACGCGCCTGACGTTAGTCCCCGCGCGCCGGACCCGCAACCCGGCGCGCGAGACCCAAGACGATCCTCACGCAGCACCCCCGGCCAGTGGGTACGCTCGGCCGATCAACGACAAGGGGGGAAGCGATGGCAGTCGGTCTGAGACTCAAGTTCGACGGCGGCACCCAGGAGCAGTACGACGCGATCCACAGTCACATGGACGTCGACGGCAACCCGCCGGCGGGGCTGATCTTCCACTCGGCCGGGCCGATCGACGGCGGCTGGGGCGTGATCGACGTGTGGGAGTCGCGAGAGGCGTTCGACGCGTTCATTGGCGGGCGCCTGCAGCCGGCGGTCGGCGAGCTGGGCGACCGCGCCTTCCAGGGACCGCCGGACGTCAAGCAGTTCCCGGTGCATCACTACACGAAGCCCTGAGAAGGCCGCGCTCGCGCATCGCCGCGAGCACCGCGCTCGCGACGTCCCCGGCGTCACGCGCGGCGGTGTCGAGTGTGAGGTCGATCTCCTCGAGCGCGGGAACGACGGCGGCGAGGGCGCGGGCGTGGGCGATCAGCCCGGCCTTGCCCGGCCAGCCGTCGGGCTCGCGCTCCTGCAGGCGGGCGGCGAGCACGTCCTCGGGCGCGCTCAGGCACACGACGAGGGCGCGCTCGGCGGCGGCGGCGGACAGGACGGCCTGCACATCGGCGTCCGATTCGGCCGTGAACGCGACCAGGAACAGGCCTCTGCCGGCCCTTCGCTGGAGCGCGAGCGCCGCCGCGAGCTGCTCGGCCAGGAGCGGGTTCGCGAGGGGCGGGAACCCCCGAGTCAGCTCCTCGCTCTCGATCGCGCCGTGCTCGGCCCCCTCGCGCTCGAGCAGCGTCGCGAGCGCGTCGAGCACCGCCGACTTGCCGGCACCGGGCGCTCCGACGAGGACGACCGCGGCGATCACCTCGTCAGGTTCGCATGCGCACGGGGCGAGCTAGTGTTGCGGGCGAACCCACGATCACGAACAGCGGGCCGCGAACGGCACCGGCAGAGCAGAAAGGGACAGGGAACGACATGAGCCAGAGCGTCAGCGAGAGCGAGAACCCGGCGATCGCGAGCCCCACCCCCGAGGCGCACCGGCCGAGGACCAACAGGGACTGGTGGCCCGACCAGCTCGACCTCAGCGTCCTGCACAGACGCTCCCCGCTCTCGGACCCGATGGGCGAGGACTTCTCCTACGCCGCCGAGTTCGCGAAGCTCGACATCGAGGCGCTCCGGCGGGACCTCGTCGAGTTGATGACCACCTCCCAGGACTGGTGGCCCTCCGACTACGGCCACTACGGGCCGCTCTTCATCCGCATGAGCTGGCACGCCGCCGGCACCTACCGCATCGCCGACGGCCGTGGCGGCGGCGGCGAGGGCGCGCAGCGCTTCGCGCCGCTGAACAGCTGGCCGGACAACGCGAGCCTCGACAAGGCGCGGCGCCTTCTGTGGCCGATCAAGCAGAAGTACGGCCGGAAGATCTCCTGGGCCGACCTGCTCGTCTACACGGGCAACGTGGCGATGGAGACGATGGGCTTCGAGACCTTCGGCTTCGGCTTCGGGCGCCCGGACATCTGGCAGCCCGATGAGATCTTCTGGGGCCCCGAGGACGCCTGGCTGGGCGACGAGCGCTACAGCGACGGGCGCAAGCTGGCCGGTCCCCTCGGCGCGGTGCAGATGGGGCTGATCTACGTCAACCCCGAGGGTCCGAACGGCAACCCCGACCCGCTGGCCGCCGCCGCCGACATCCGCGAGACCTTCGCGCGCATGGCGATGAACGACGAAGAGACGGTCGCGCTGATCGTCGGCGGGCACACCTTCGGCAAGACCCATGGCGCCGTCTCGCCCGACGGCATCGGGCCCGAGCCCGAGGGGGCGCCGCTGGAGCAGCAGGGCCTCGGATGGAAGGGCAGCCTGCAGCGCAACGGCAACGGCGTGCGCATGACCACCGGCGGGCCCGAGGGCGCGTGGACGAAGGAGCCGATCAAGTGGGACAACGGCTTCCTCGAGAACCTCTTCGAGTACGAGTGGGAGCTGACGGAGAGCCCCGCGGGAGCGAAGCAGTGGAAGCCCAAGAACCCGGAGGCCGAGGGCACCGTCCCGGACGCGCACGATCCATCCAAGCGCGTCGCGCCGATGATGCTCACCACCGACCTGGCGCTGCGGGTGGACCCGGCCTACGAGGCGATCACGCGCCGCTTCTACGAGAACCCCGAGGAGCTCGCGAAAGCCTTTGCCAAGGCCTGGTACAAGCTGCTTCACCGCGACATGGGCCCCGTCTCGCGCTACCTCGGACCATGGGTTCCCGAGGCGCAGCTCTGGCAGGACCCGGTGCCGGCCGCCGTAGGCGAGCCGATCGACCAGGCCGACGCCGCGGCGCTGAAGGAGAAGATCCTCGCCACCGGTCTGTCGGTCGCACGGCTCGTCGCGACCGCGTGGTCCGCGGCCGCGTCGTTCCGCGGCACCGACAAGCGGGGCGGCGCCAACGGCGCGCGCGTGCGGCTCGCGCCGCAGAAGGACTGGGAGTGGAACGAGCCCGCCGAGCTGGCTTCCGCGCTGCAGGCACTCGAAGGCGTGCAGCAGGAGTTCAACGGCGCCCAGGCCGGCAGCAAGCGCGTCTCGCTGGCGGACGTGATCGTGCTCGGCGGCTGCGCGGCGGTCGAGAAGGCGGCAAAGGATGCCGGCCACGAGGTCACCGTCGGCTTCGCCCCGGGGCGGACCGACGCCTCGCAGGAGCAGACAGACCAGGACGCCTTCGCGGTCCTCGAGCCGACGGTGGACGCATTCCGCAACTACGCGCGCCCGGGTGAGCCGCTGGCGCTCGAGCACGGGCTGCTCGAGCGTGCCTTCATGCTCAGGCTGACCGCCCCTGAGATGACGGTCCTCCTGGGCGGGCTGCGGGCGCTCGGCGCCAACCACGGCGGCTCCGCACACGGCGTCCTCACCGACCGCCCCGGCACGTTGAGCAACGACTTCTTCGTGAACCTCCTCGACATGGGCACCGAGTGGAGGCCGGACGCGGGCGAGAACGTCTACGTGGGCAGCGACCGCGCGAGCGGCCAGGCGCGCTGGACGGCCACCTCGGCCGACCTCGTGTTCGGAGCCAACTCGCAGCTGCGGGCACTCGCGGAGGTCTACGCGAGCGACGACGCCGGCGAGCAGTTCGCGCGCGACTTCGCGGCCGCCTGGGAGAAGGTCATGAACCTCGACCGCTTCGACCTCTCCTGAGCGCGCCCGAGGACAGCCGGGTCTTCCTCGCCAGGCACGGGCAGACCGCCTACAACCTCGAGGGCCGCTTCCAGGGCCAGCAGCAGATCCCCCTCGACGAGACGGGGCGCGCGCAGGCCCTGGAGCTGGCGTCGCGGGCCGTGCCGTACGACTTCGCGGCGCTGTGGTGCAGCCCGCTGCTGCGAGCCCGCGAAACCGCCGACGCTGTCGCCGCGCGGATCGGGCTCGATCCGATCGAGGACGCGCGCCTGATGGAGACCGATTCCGGCGACTGGACGAACCGCAGCTTCGCGGACGTGCGCGCCGAATCGCAGGAGCTGTTCGACCGTTTCGCCTCGGCCGACCCCGGCTTCGCGTTCCCCGGCGGCGAGTCGTTCGCGGACCAGGAGGTCCGGGTCGAGGCCGCCCTCGCCGAAGTCGAGCGCGGGCCGCTGCCGGCACTCGTCGTCTGTCACGGGATGGTGATCCGCGCGGCGATCTACGTCCGGAGCGGAAAGGACGCGACGATGTTCAAGCGCGTGCCGAACGCCGCGATCGTCCCGCTCGACCCGCGCGCGGCGAGCGAGGCCGACCTCGGCAGCGGCGCGGCGACGATGCCGAGCTGACCGGCGCCGCGGGCTCCTCGCGTCTGCTCGGCAGCTCCGGCGGCGAGCGTCAGAGCCCGAGGAAGCGGCGAAGCGAGCGCCGCGCCGCCGGCAGCCTGCGGCGCGCGTCGAGCTCGCGGATCGCGATCTCCGAGGTCATCGCCGCGAGCAGCTGAGAGGCCGCCTTCGCGTCCGGCCAGCCCATCGCCTTGAAGGCCGGAACGGCCAGTGCGGCGAAGCGCTCCTGGCGGTCTGACATCTCGGCCGTGAGCGCGCCCTGCGTCCGTGCCTCCAGCGTGAGCGCCTTGATCGCCCGTTCGCGCAGCGACACGTCCAGGTAGGCCTCGGAGGCCCGCCAGAGCTGCTCGGCCCCCGGCGGGACGCCGTCGGTCGCCTTGGTGACGGCCGCGATCACGCGCCCGTGGAAGCGCTTGTGCAGAGCGTCCACGAACGACTCGCGATCCACGAAGTGGACGTAGAAGGTGCCCTTCGCGACCCCGGCCTCGGCCACCACGCGGTTGACGCTCAGGCCGGCAAGGCCCTCGCGCCCGGCGACGGTCACCCCTGCCTCCAGCAGCAGCTCGCGCGTGCGCGCACCCGAGCGCGCCGGCTCGCCCGATCTGGCCCTGTCCCGCGCCGTCGCCATCTCTGGAGATCGTAGATGACCGACCGGTCGGTATCGATATGACCGACCGGTCGGTCATCTGATACGGTGCCGGCCATGACCTCCTTCGTCGAGACATCCACCGGGCCCGTCGCCTACGACGAACGCGGCCCCTCCCGGCTCACCGCAGCGCCTAGCGAGACGGTCCTCATGTTCCCCAGCGGCGCGCACGAGCGAAGCGACTACGACGAGCTGCGCGCGCTGCTCCCCTCCCGCCTGCGCACGATCGCGATCGACTGGCCGGCGCACGGCGACTCCCCCGCCGGAAGCGGCGACGGCGGCGTCGTGAGGCTTGCGACGGTCGCGGAAGAGGCGCTCGCGGCGCTCGCGCCCGAGGGGTCGATCGTGCTCGGCAACTCGGTCGGGGGCTTCGCAGCGACACGCGCGGCGATCCGCCGCCCCGAGCTGGTCCGCGGGCTCGTGATCGTCGACGGCGGCGGCTTCCAGGCGCACACCGCGCAGGTGCGCGCCTTCTGCGCCCTGATGGGGCGGCCGCGCTTCCTGCGCGCGATCTACCCCGCCTTCAGCGCGAGCTACATGCGCGGCCGCACCGAGGCCGACCGCCGGGCCCGCGCACTGAGCGTCGCCACCACGCGCCGCGAGGACGGCGCGCGCGCCGTGTCGGAGCTGTGGCGGAGCTTCGTCTCCCCCGAGCACGACCTGCGCGACGCGGCGGCCTCGATCGCCGCTCCGACGCTGATCGTCTGGGGGCGCAAAGACCCGGTGATACGGCTGTCGCTCGGGCGCGAGATCGAGCGGCTCGTTCCCCGCGCGCGCCTGGCCACCCTCGACACCGGCCACGTCCCCCACACCAGCGACCCGGACGGCTTCGCGCGCGAGCTGCTGGCCTTCATGGCGTCGCTCCCGGCGGACAAGGCGCAGGTGGCGGCATACCCCATGGCGGGGCACAGGTGAGCGCCGCGCACGAATGGCGCTCACAGATGCTCGGAGAGGCCGAGCGCGTGGCGGTCCCAGGCGGCGAGCTCGAGCTGTTCCGGCGCGGCAGCGGACCGCCGGTCGTGCTCAGCCACGGCTGGCTGGCCAACGCCAACATGTGGCGCGAGGTCGTCGAGCTGCTCGCCGGGCGTTTCACCTGCCTCACGCTCGATCTCCCGCTCGGCTCCCACAGGGTGCCGATGCAGAGCGACGCCGACCTGTCGCCGGCCGCTTGCGGCGAGCTGATCGCCGGCGTCCTCGACGCCCTGGACCTGGACGACGTGACCGTGGTCGGCAACGACTCGGGCGGGGCCTACTCTCAGATCGCCGCCGCCGCGCACCCGCAGCGCGTCGGCCGGCTCGTGCTCAACTCGTGCGAGACCCCGTACGACGAGTTCCCGCCGCCTCCCTTCGACGGGCTCCCCGCCGCCGCCGCCGACCCCGACGCGCTCGGCGCGCTGCTCAGCGCGCTCCGCGACCCCGAGGTGCGGCGGGCGCCGGCCGCATACGGGCTGCTCATCAAGCACGAGATCGACGGGCGCGTCTCGGACAGCTACGCCCTGCCATGCCTCGAGGACGCGGCGATTCTGCGCGACGTCGCGAAGGTCATGGCAAGCGCCTCCTCACCCCCGGTCCACGCCGCCGGCGCGGCGCTGATCGAGGGCTTTCACCGCCCTGTGCTGTTCGCCTGGAGCCCCGAGGACCGGGTCTTCGACCCGGCCCATGCGGAGCGCTACGCGTCAGCGCTCGCCGACGGCCGCGTGGTGCTGATCGACGACGCCTACAGCTTCACAGGAGAGGACCAGCCCGCGGCTCTCGCCCGAGCGATCGCCGAGTTCGCCGGCGCCGGCGCGGTGGCTGCGGCCTGAACGGATGCGCGTACCCTGAGGGCGCGTCGCGCCTGCGGGCGCGCGGCCCGAGGGCGGCGCGCTCTCAGCGCAGGATCGCGCAGCCGGTGCTGGCGTGCGCGAACAGGACCCCGGGGTCGTCCTCGAGGAAGAGGCGGCCCTCCGCCGTGGCGGTGCGTCGCCCGGCGTGGACAACGCGGCCCTCGGCGAGCACCCGCCCCGCGCCGGCCCGCATTGCGCGCAGGTAGCGGACCTGCAGGTCGGTCGTCGTGTAGCCCACGCCCGCGTCGAGGGTCGTGTGCACCGCGCAGCCCATGCAGGAGTCCAGCAGCGTCGCCGCGACGCCGCCGTGCACCGAGCCGAGCGGGTTGTACATCCACTCGGCGGGCTCGATCGCGAACACAGCCCGCCCGTGACCGACCTCGGTGACCGAGATCCCGAGCGCGCTAGCGAACGGAGGCGGC
Organism: uncultured Solirubrobacteraceae bacterium; assembly: GCA_963738815.1. Classification (GTDB taxonomy): domain Bacteria; phylum Actinomycetota; class Thermoleophilia; order Solirubrobacterales; family Solirubrobacteraceae; genus Palsa-744. The sequence goes on along the minus strand of CAVTXW010000008.1, from coordinate 282,988 downwards.
GGCAGCGTCCCGTCCACGATCGCCTGCATGGTGTCAAGGCCCGACAGACCCTCGGCGCCGGCCGCGAGGAGCGCGGGGTCGACCCATTCGAAGCTCCTGACGCGCGCCTGCTCGACCGCGCTCACTTGTGGGCCGCCATTGCCTACGCTGCCCCCTCGAGGATTCCGGCCGGGATCTCGGGGACATCGACCGGGTCCAGGGACAGAGCCTCCTCGGCGGCCGCGGGCGCCACACTCGTGCGTCCGATGAGGGCGAAGAACCCGCCCGTCAGCAGTCCGCAGAGGACCGTGATCATCCAGCTCGAGTGGAAGTCCGCGGCGCTCGCCGCCGCGTCGCCGAGCACGGCGACGAGAAGCGCCACGCCCAGAGCCACGCCGATCTGGCGGCCCATCGTGAGGATCGCGGCTCCCGTCGCGAAGCGCTCCGGCGCGAGCGAGGAGACGCCCGCACCGGTCAGGTTCGGGATCACGAGCCCGACGCCGATGCCGGTGATCAGATTGCCCGGAAGGAACTCGGACGCGTAGTGCGGGACATCCCCGGTCTGGGTGATGTAGAAGGCGGAGCCCGACGCGAACAGCAGCGAGCCGACGACGCCCGGCAGCCGGAACCCGAACCGCGCACCGAGGCGGGCGCCGGGGATCGCGAACGTCGCGGCCATGGCGGGACCCGGGAACAGCATCAGCCCGGCGGTCAGCACTTCCTCGTGCCAGACGCCCGTTAGGAACAGGACGCCGCCGAGCAGCATCGCGCCGAACCCGGCGAAGAACAGAAGCGAGGCCCCGACGGAGAGCGCGAAGCGCGGAACACGAAGCATCGCGGGCTCGACGACCGGTGTCGCGTGGTGTTCGGAGCGTCGCCAGAGCAGCGGCAGCAGGACCGCGGGCACGAGCAGCAGGCCGATCACCTGCGGCGAGCCCCAGCCCCACGTCTGGCCCTCGACGATCGCGACGACGAGCGCGCCGACCGCAAGCATCAGGATCGCGGCGCCGAGCAGGTCGGGGCGGCCTGCTCCCTCTTCGCGGCGCTCGCGCAGAGTGCGGATGCCGGCGGCCAGCGCCGCCAGGCCGACCGGGATGTTGACCAGGAAGACCAGCCGCCAGTCGGCCTGCACGAGCAGTCCGCCGAGCGGCGGGCCAGCGGCCGCGGCGACGCCGCCGCTCGCGGCCCAGATGCCGATCGCGACGTGGCGCTTCTCCGGCTCGAACTCCGGCAGCATCAGCCCGAGCGAGGTCGGCAGCATCAGCGCGCCGCCGACGGCCTGAACCACCCTCGCGGCGACCAGAGCGCCCACCGAGGGAGCCGCGGCGCACGCGGCGCTGGCGGCTACGAACACGGCGAGGCCGAGCAGGAACGCGCGCTTGCGCCCGAAGGCGTCGGCCCACCGCCCGGCGGGCACTAGCAGCGCTGCGAACACGATCGCGTAGGCGCTCAGCACCCACGAGAGCGTGGTGACGGATGCTCCTCCGAAATGCTTGGAGATCGCCGGGAAGGCGATGTTGACGATGAACAGGTCGAGGCTCGACATGAACACCCCGGCCACGACGACGATGGACACCTTCCACTTGCGTTGCATCGTGAAACTGACCCTACCACACGGGGGTTGCATCATGCAACCGAGCCGGGCTACAATAGGGCCGTGCTCCGCAACGACTACGAGAACCAGTCCTGCAGCATCGCCGGCGCCCTCGAGATCGTGGGCGAGCGCTGGTCGCTGCTGATCGTGCGCGACATCCTGCTCGGGCTGCGGCGCTTCGACGAGCTCCAGGCGCACCTCGGGATCGCGCGCAACGTGCTGCAGACGCGGCTGACCCGCCTCCAGGAGGAGGGCGTGATCGAGCGCGTGCCCTACCAGGAGCGCCCGCTGCGCCACGAGTACATGCTGACCGAGAAGGGCCTCGACCTGTGGCCGATCGTCGTCGCGCTGATGAAGTGGGGCGACCGCTACGCGCCGCCCGACGGCGGGCCCGCGGTCGTGATCGAGCATCGCGGCTGCGGCGGCGCCGTGGACGAGCACCGCATCTGCGAGAAGTGCGGCGCGCGTCTGCGCGCACGCGATGCCGTGGGGCGGCCGGGACCGGGCGCGGCTCCGGACCACCCGCTCGTGCGGCGCAGCGAGCGCGAGACCGCAGCCGCGGGCTAGCGGCTCAGCGACAGAGGCTTGGTGGCGCTTGTCGCGGCGCCGGCAGCCAGCTTGAACGTGCCCCTGGCGGTGAGCCCCCAGTGATGGGCGTGCTCGAGCATCGAGCGCCCCGCAGCGCTCAGCCGGATCGACCGCTCTCAGGCGCCGGTCAGCCCGCTGACCAGCTGCGCCCCTTCGCGGGCCATCCGCGAGCGCGGCACCACCAGGTCGAACCCGTCGCCCTCGGCCAGCTCGCGAACCCCCGGCTCGACGTGCGAGTAGTAGCCGAGCAGCCGCGCCCGGCCCGTCAGCCCTTCCTCGCGCAGCTCACGCACGGACTGCACTCGCTCGAGCTCCTCAGAGGTGAGATCCGCCACCACCACGTCGGCGGGCGCCCGCACAAGCGCGTCGCGCAGCGCATCCTCCCCCCCGGCCAGCTCGACGTCGTGACCGGCGGCGACGAGCGCCCCCTGCACGTTCGAGCCGAACAGCAGATCGGCGGTGAGGAGGAGCACGCGGGCCACGGGCGCCAGGACGCCGCTACTGCGCGCGCAGGCGGCGGAACTCGTCGCGCGCGGACTGCGGGCGGCCCCACATCTGCGTCTCCTCGACGCGTCCGGCGCGCTCCTCGCGCAGCGCGAGCTCGCCCTCGATCCCGGCTTCGTCCAGCAGCCGCAGCGCGCCGTGGACGGTCTGCGCCGAAGCGGCATGCCCGAAGGAGTGCGCGATGTTCAGACGCCAGTGCCAGTCATAGCGCGAGTACGGCCGCGCGTTGACGGTGGCAAGGTACAGCGCGGCCTCCACGTATCGCTCCTCGTCGGCGATGCGCATGTCCAGCTCCAGATCGGTCCAGTCGCCGGGAAGCCCGTCGACGATCTGCTGGAAGGTGTCGGCCAGCCCCATCGAGGCCAAGCCTAGCGCGGCTATTCTCGAATCGATGGCCGGAACCGGGACACACGCGAATGCCGGCGTCGCAGCGGCCGAGGAGTATCGAGCCCTGCGCGCGGGCTGCGGCCTGTTCGACCGCTCCGAGCGAGGCAAGCTCGCGCTCACCGGCCCGGATGCCGTCGAGTTCCTGAACGGGCAGATCACGAACGAGCTCGCGACGCTCGCTCCCGGACAGGGCTGCTACGCCGCCTTCCTCACCCACAAGGGCAAGATGCTCGGCGACCTGCGCGTGCTCGCCGTCGCCGGTGAGCACGGCGAGCTGGAACTGCTGCTCGACACCGAGCGCGCGGCGCTCCAGGCGCTGTTCGACATGATCCGCCGCTTCAAGGTCGGCTACCGCGTCGAGCTGCACAAGCGCACCGTCGAGCGGGGTCTGCTCTCGCTGATCGGCCCGCGCGCGGACGAGCTCGCTCCGACGGCTCCCGGCCCCGAGGAGAACGCGAACGGCTCCGTCGAGATCGACGGGCTCAGAGCGCTTGCGATTCGCACCCACGGCGGGCTCGACCTGCTGTGCCGAGCGGAGGACACGGACGCGCTCGCCGCCGCGCTGCGCGCTCGCGGCGCCACACCGGTGGGCGAGGCGGCGGTCGAGTGCGTGCGCGTCGAGGACGGCCGGCCGCGCTACGGGATCGACCTGGACGAAAGCGTGATCCCGCAGGAGGCGGGACTCAACGAACGCGCGGTCAGCTTCACGAAGGGCTGCTACGTGGGCCAGGAGACCGTGGCGCGACTGTTCTACAGGGGCAAGCCGAACCGCCACCTGAGGGGACTGCGCCTGTCCGCGCCGGCCCAGACCGGCGAGCCGCTGCTGCTGGGAGAGCGCGAGGTGGGCCGCGTCGGCAGCGTCGCCTCCTCGCCCTCGCTCGGGCCGATCGCGCTCGCGCTTGTGCGCCGCGAGGCAGAGCCGGGCGCGCGGCTGGATGTGGGCGCCGGCACCGCGCTCGCCGAGGTCGTCGAGCTGCCGTTCGCGGCGGACGGCACCGACGCCTGACAGGCCTCGCCGCAACACCGTCTCAGGGTCACCTCGGCGGCGCCTGAGACGAGGCGCCTACTCTTCCTCGCCGCCGCTGATCTGCTGGACGATGCTCTGTTCGGCGGCGCGCAGATATCCGATCGCCGCATACGGGTCTGGGATGTTGTGGCGGATCCGGACCGTCGAGGAGTAGTCCTCGCCGTCGGGGCCGTCGATCCGTTTGAGCACCTGGACGATGGTGAGCACGGCGCCGATCTCGGCAGTCTCGTCGTCGCCGTAGGCGTCGTCGAGGGCCTCCATCTGTTCCTGGGCGCAGTTCCCGAGCACAGTTCCGTCGAGTGCCATCCGGTCAGTCGTCCTTTCGATCGCCTCCGTCCAGGCCGCGAGCGGGCGGCCGCCGTCCCAACCGTAACGAACCCCGGAGAGACGCCCGAGGGCGGGGTGCGTGGGCTCATAATCCACCGATGGCATCCGCGCACGAGTTCTTCGCGGCCTCGGCGGGCGTGGCCGGCGCGCTGATCGGACTTCTGTTCGTCGCGATCTCGGTTGCGCCCGATCGCGTCCTCGGCCCCGAAGCCTCGGACCTGCATGCGGTCCGGGCGGCGCAGGCGTTGACCGCGTTCACGAACGCCCTGACGGTCTCCCTGTTCGGGCTGATCCCCGGCTTCAGCCCCGCGACCGCGGCCATCGTCGTGTCGATCGTCGGGTTCAGCTTCATCGCCGGCGCGCTGGTGCGGCTGGTGCCGCTGGCGCGCGCGGGCGAGATCCGCATCGGCGAGCTGGGGTTCCTCTTCAGCCTCCTGGTCGTGTTCGTGATCCAGCTCATCGCCGCCATCGCCCTAGACCGCCACGCGGGCAACCACGAAGCCCTCCAGATCATCTGCGTGCTCGTCGCCGTGTGCTTCCTCGTGGGCATCGCCAGGTCGTGGGAGCTGGTCGGCGGCCCGAGCTTCGGGGTGCTGAGCCTGAGAGGCAGCCGCAGGACCCGCAAAGAAGACCCCGGTTGAGCACGGGCTACTCCGGCACGCCGCTCGCGAAGAAGCTCGGCTGCAGGCCGGGCGGGCGCCTGCTGACGCTCGACGCGCCCGTCCGCTTCCTCGTTCCGGACCTCCCCGAGGGCTGCACGCGCCGTGCGCTCGAGCAGGGGGAGGCAGCCGGCGAGCCCGGCGATGTCGTCGTCGCGTTCTTCGCGGCCCTCACCGAGCTCGTCGCCGCGCTCGGCGGCCTCGGCAAGTCGATCTTCCCGGCGGGCGCGCTCTGGATCGCCTGGCCGCGCCGCGCCGCCGGACACGACAGCGACATCCGCGAGCAGGACATCCGCGATCTCGCCCTGCCGCTCGGCCTGGTCGACGTCAAGGTGGCTGCACTCGCCGAGGATTGGTCGGGCCTGCGCCTGGTGTGGCGCACCGAGCGCCGCGGGGGCTGACACCGCGCGGCCACGCCCGATCCCTGGCCCCTGGGTAGGATTGACAGCCGCTGCCAATCCCGAACAACGAGGTTCAGAGCACCGTGGCAATCGATCTCCAACAAGTCTCCGCCGTCGACACCGAGCCCGGCGAGCTGCCGAGCACGATGGCAGCGTGGGTGATCCGCGAGGAGCGCTACGGCGAACCCAAGGACGCCTTCCAGGTCGAGGAGGTCGAGGTCCCCGAGCCGGGCGCGTTCGAGGTGATCGTGCGCGTGATGGCCGCCGGCGTCAACTACAACAACGTGTGGGCGGCGCTGGGCAAGCCCGTCTCGGTCATGAAGTACGGCGACCACCCCGAGTACGGCCACCACATCGGCGGCATCGGATGCCTCCGGGCATCGTGTGGAAGGTCGGTCGCCGGCGTGACGCGCTGGAAGCCCGGCGACGAGGTCGTCGTGCACTGCAACCAGGCCTCCTACGAGGACCCGGAGGTTCACGGCCTCGACCCGATGGCCGCCCCCTCGCAGAAGATCTGGGGCTACGAGACGACGTGGGGCTCGTTCGCCCAGTTCACGAAGGTCCAGGCCCAGCAGCTCCTGCCCAAGCCTCACGCGCTGACCTGGGAGGAGGCCGCCTCCTACGGGCTCGTCTACTTCACCGCGTACCGGATGCTGATCACGCGCTGCAAACTGCAGCCGGGCGCGAACGTCCTGATCTGGGGCGCCGCCGGCGGCCTTGGCGTGTTCGCCACCCAGATCTGCAAGGCGGCCGGGGCCAACTGCGTCGGCGTCGTGTCCTCCGCGGAGAAGGGCGAGCTGGTCAAGCGGCTCGGAGCCGTCGACTACATCGACCGCGGCGAGTTCGCCGGGATGATGCGCAAGGGCGGCGAGACCCCCGAGGAGGAGAAGGCACGCTCGAAGGTCGCGCTGGCCTTCGCCAAGCGCGTCAAAGAGATCCTCGGCGACGCCCCCGACATCGTCTTCGAGCACGTCGGCAAAGCGACGCTTCCGACCTCGGTCTTCACCGCCAAGACGTTCGGCAAAATCGTGATCTGCGCCGGCACCACCGGCATCGACGTGGACTTCAACGTCGCGATCCTGTGGATGAGACAGAAGGAGATCCTCGGCTCGCACTTCGCGAACGCCTACGAGTGCATGAAGGCCAACGAGCTGATCGAGAGCGGGCTGATCCGCCCCGTCCTGTGGCGCACGCTCGGCTTCGAGGGGGTCGCCGAGGCGCACCAGCTGATGCTCGAAAACAAGCATCTCGGCAAGATCGCGATCCTGATCGGCGCCGACTCCGAGGGCCAGGGCAAGACCGCCGAGGGCCCGGGCGCGATCCACGCCGAGGTGGGCGCCTGATGGCCGGCACGGTCATCGTCCCCTGGTACGCGACGGGCTTCCGCGCCGACGGCTTCGAGACCGCTTTGAACGAGATCGCCGCCGTGGCGCTGCGCTACGGCGCGAGCTCCTACGCGGTCTATCGTGCCCGCGACGACAAATACAAGTTCCAGCAGTTCGCCGCCTTCGATGACAAACTCGACTGGGAGCGCTACTGGGAAGGCGAGGAGATGGTCTACTTCCGCTCCCGCCACTCCAGCTGGTACCAGGTGCCGGTGCTCTACGGGTGGTGGGATCTGACCGCCGGCGGCGCGGTCGCGCCGCTCGTCTCGGGCAACGGCGGCAACGGCGCCGGCGGCGTTGGCGTCGGCGAGAGCGCCTAGCCGGACAGGCGCCGCAGGATCTCGCCGGTCGGCTGCGCCCGCGCCGCAGCGAAGCCGGTCCCGGCCCACAGGTGCAGCCGCTCCGGATCGCCCTGCGCCGCCGCAGCGCGTCGGATCGGCGCGGTCAGATGGTGGATCGCCGGGTAGCCGAGCGGCGCCTCGCGCTCGTGGCGTTCGATGAAGCGGTTGCGCAACCCGCGCGCGGGGCGCCCCGTGAAGGCGCGCGTCAGCACCGTTCCACTGCGTGCCTCATCCACGAGCGCCGCGCGATGGGCGGGGACCGTGGCCGCCTCGTCGGCGAGCAGCAGCGCCGTGCCGGCCAGCGCGGCGTCGGCGCCCGCCCGCAACGCGTCCCCGACGTCCGCCGGCCCTGCGATCCCGCCCGCCGCGATCAGCGGCAGGGAGGTCCGCGCTGCGACGGCGGCCGTCAGCGCCGCAAGCGCGATCTGCTCGGGCGGTTGGCCCGGCGTGAAGGTGCCCCAGTGCCCGCCGGCCGCGGCGGACTGCACGGCCAGCGCATCGACCCCGGCCTCCGCAGCGGCGCCGGCCTCAGCGGGTGAGGTGACGCCCTGCACGAGCAGGCATCCGGCGGAACGCAGCGCGTCGAGGTCCTGCCGCGGCGGGATCGCGAAGGCGAAGCTGACGATCGGCGGCGGATCGGCGAGCAGGACGTCGAGCTTCTCGCGCCAGGAGTCGTCGTCCTCGCGGGGCGGTCTCGCCGTCGAGCTGCGCCCCCAGCGCCTCCGCCTCCGGCAGCAGCTCCTCGGCGTAGCGGCGGAACTCCCCGGGCGCGACCGGCAGCGGGTTGGGAGCGAACAGGTTGACGCCGAAGGGCACGCCCGCGGCGCGCACGACGGCGATCTCGCCGGCCATCGCCTCGGCGCGCTTGTAGCCCGCGCCCAGGAACCCGAGGCTGCCCGCCCTGCCGGCGGCGATCACGAGCTCGGGCGAGCCGGGCCCGCCCGCCATCGGGGCGGCCAGCACCGGCAGCTCGACCCCGAGCTCAGCCAGCAGCCGCCCGCGCCGAGCCGCCGGGTGGGTGTGCACCGGCCCTCAGCCCTGCTCGAGCGGGGCCATCGTCAGACCGGCCCCCTTCAGCTGCTCCCAGTAGTGCTCGGCGGCCTCCTGGTGGCCACTGAAGACGATCGCCCGCCCGGCCGAGTGGATCACGTTCGCGATCTCCATCCCGCGCTCGACGCTGACGCCCGGGATGAAGCGGGCGAGCGTGCGCGCGACGTGGTCGAACGTGTTGTGGTCGTCGTTGCGGACGATCACGCGCCAGGAGCCTCCCAGCCCGGTCCCCGGTCCTCCCAGGCGCGGCAGCTCGACGGTCTGGCTCATCGCCATCAGGATAAAGGCCGCGGCGCAACCGTACAATTACGGCCATGAGCGCCGAGCACCCCACTCGCCTGCCCGAGCCGGACAGGCCGTGGATGATGCGCACGTACGCCGGTCACTCGACCGCGACGGCATCGAACGAGCTCTACCGGCGCAACCTGCAGAAGGGCCAGACCGGCCTCTCGATCGCCTTCGACCTGCCCACACAGACGGGCTATGACCCCGACGACGAGCTCGCGCGGGGGGAGGTCGGCAAGGTCGGCGTCCCGGTGTCCCATCGCGGGGACATGGCCGCGCTGATGGACGGCATCCCGCTCGGGGAGATGAACACCTCGATGACGATCAACGCGACCGCCGCCTGGCTGCTCGCGCTCTACATCGTCGCCGCCGAGGAGCAAGGCATCGGGCAGGACGAGCTTCAGGGCACGACGCAGAACGACATCATCAAGGAGTTCCTCGCGCGCGGCACCTACGCCTTCCCGCCGGGCGCCTCGATGCGCCTGATCGCGGACATGATCGCCTACACGGTCGAGCACGTCCCGAAGTGGAACCCGATCAACATCTGCTCCTACCACCTGCAGGAGGCCGGCGCGACCCCCGAGCAGGAGATCGCCTACGCGATGAGCAACGCGATCGCCGTGCTCGACGCCGCGCGGGAGCGCGTCCCGGCCGAGCGGATGGGGCAGGTCTTCGGCCGCATCTCCTTCTTCGTCAACGCGGGCGTCCGCTTCATCGAGGAGCACGCGAAGCTGCGCGCGATGTCGATCATCTGGGAGCAGCTCGGCCGCGAGCGCTACGGCGTCACCGACGAGCGTCACCTGCGCTTTCGCTACGGCGTGCAGGTGAACTCACTCGGCCTGACCGAGGCCCAGCCCGAGAACAACGTGCAGCGGATCGTGCTCGAGGCGCTCGCCGTGACACTCGGCCGCGACGCCCGCGCCCGCGCGATCCAGCTCCCGGCGTGGAACGAGGCGCTCGGCCTGCCGCGGCCCTGGGATCAGCAGTGGTCCCTGCGCATCCAGCAGGTGCTGGCCTACGAAACCGACATCCTCGACTACCCCGACATCTTCGAGGGCTCGAAGGTGATGGAAGGGCTCGTCTCCGAGCTGCGCGAGAAGGCGGAAGCCGAGATGGCCGTGGTCTCAGAGCACGGCGGCGCAGTCGAGGCCGTGCCCTACATGAAGGCCGCCCTTGTGGACTCACACCGCGAGCGGATCCGGCGCATCGAGTCCGGCGAGCAGGTGGTCGTCGGCCAGAACCGCTTCACCGAGACCGAGGAGTCTCCGCTGACGGCCGACGCCGAGGGCGGCATCCTGGTCGTGGACCCCGCGATCGAAGCCGAGCAGGTCGAGGACGTGCGCCGCTGGCGCAGCGAGCGCGACCAGGCGGGAGTCGACGCCGCGCTCGCCGCACTCGCGGCGGCGGCCCGGGGGCCCGCGGACGCCGGCAACCTGATGGAGCCGACGATCGCCGCGGCCCGCGCCGGCGCGACGACCGGCGAGTGGGCGGCGACGCTGCGCGAGGTGTTCGGCAGCTACCGCGCGCCGACGGGCGTGGGCGAGGCTGCGGCTGCGCCGGCGAGCAGCGACCTCTCCGAGCTCCAGGCCGAGGTCGCGCGGCTGCAGGAGAAGCTGGGCCGCCGTCCCAAGATCCTCGTCGGCAAGCCCGGCCTGGACGGCCACTCCAACGGCGCCGAGCAGATCGCGGTGCGCGCCCGCGACGCCGGCATGGACGTCGTCTACGAGGGCATCCGGCTGACGCCCTCCCAGATCGCAGCCTCCGCGCTGCAGGAGGGCGTGCACGTGATCGGGCTCTCGATCCTCTCCGGTTCGCACCGGGAGCTGATCCCGGCGGTGATCGAGGCGCTGCACGACGCGGGCGTCGAGGCGCCGGTCGTGGTCGGCGGGATCATCCCCGAGCAGGACGTCGCGCCGCTGCGCGAGGCCGGGGTGGCTGCGGTCTACACCCCGAAGGACTTCGACATCACGCGTATCGTGCGCGACATCCTCGCGCTGCTCGACACTGGCTCCATCGCCCGGAACGGCGCCTCGGGCGCGCCCGTCGCGGCCGCCGGGGCACCGCCGTCCTAGACGGTGGTCGGGGCGTGAGCGGCGAGGGCTCGGCGCTCGGAGCGCGGCTGCGCGAGCGAGACCTGAGCGCCGCTCCCGCCGCGCTGAACCTGCTGGAGAGCACGGCGCCGGCGGACCGCGAGGAGGCGGGCGCGCTGATGCGAGAGCTCTCCCCGGCCGAGCTCGGCGGCGAGCCCGCCGGCCACGTGGTGGGCGTCACCGGCCCACCGGGTGCCGGCAAGTCGACGCTGCTCTCGGCGCTGATCGCCGCCTGGCGGGGCGCCGGGCAGACCGTCGCGCTGCTCGCGGTGGATCCCAGCTCGCGGCGCTCCGGCGGCTCGCTGCTCGGCGATCGCGCGCGGATCGAGTTCGACCCCGCCGACCGCGGGGTGCTGATCCGCTCGACGGCGGCCGGCGAGCGCCTCGGCGGGATCGCGCGCCCGACCCGGTCGGCTGCAGAAGCGCTTGCGGCCGCGTTCGACGTGGTGGTGATCGAGACGGTGGGGGTCGGGCAGGCCGAGACCGAGATCGCCGATGTCGCCGACACGGTCGCGGTCGTCGTCCAGCCGGGCAGCGGCGATGTGCTCCAGTTCCTGAAGTCGGGGATCATGGAGATCCCCGACGTGCTCGTGGTCACAAAGGCAGACCTCGGCGAGCTCGCCACGCGCACGAGGCGCGACCTCACCGCGGCGCTGCGCTCGCTCGGCTCGCGCTCGACACGGGTCGTGGCCGTGTCCTCGCTCGCGCCGCCGAGCGGGATCGAGGAGCTGATCGAGGCGCTGGAGGAGCATCGCGCCGCGCTCGACGTGGCGGCGCGCCGCCTGCAGGCGCGGCGCGCCGGGGCGCTCGCGGAGCTCGCCGCCGAGCAGGGCGAGCGCGCGCTGCGGGCGCTCGGCGGCCGCGCCGGCGCCGAGCGGCTGCTCGCCGGGCAGGACCCCGGGCTCTCCTCCGCCGCGCTCGTCGAAGTGCTCGAACGCGAGCTCGGCGACGGGGAGATCGCGTGAGGACCGACCTGCTCATCATGTTCGGGGCCTTCCTGGCGGCGAGCCTGCTCGCGGGCGCGCTGGGCGCGATCGACCTCGGCACCGCGCTCGCCTTCGGCCAGATCGCGTTCGCGATCGCCACCGTCTTCGTGCTGCTGCGCCGCCCGTAGGCGGAGGCGAGCACGGCCGCCGGCCGGCGCGCGGCTGAAGACATATGCTGCCCGCGTGGCGACGGGCTGCTTCATATCGACGGGCCGCTCGCTGGACGACGCGCTCGAGCGTGTGCGGCTGGCCGAGTCGCTCGGCTACGAGGCGGTGTACGTCACTCACATCGCCGGTCGCGAGTCGCTCACCGTGCTGACCGTCTACGCGCAGGCGACCGAGCGGATCAGGATCGGCACAGGGGTCGTGCCCATCTACACGCGCACGCCGGCGACGATGGCCCAGACGGCGGCGACGATCGATGAGATCTCCGGCGGGCGCCTGAACCTCGGGCTCGGGGTCTCCCACCGGCCCGTCGTCGAGGGTTGGCACGGCCAGACGATCGACCGCCCCGTCGCGGAGATGCGCGAGTACGTGGGGATCGTGCGCGCGATCCTTCGCGGCGAGGACCCGCCGCGCGGCGAGAAGTGGCAGACCGGCTTCCGCCTGTCGGGCATCGACACGCGCCCTGAGCTGCCGATCTACGTCGCCGCCCTCTCCCCCGCGATGCTGCGCCTCGCCGGCGAAGTCGCCGACGGCGTCGTGCTGTGGCTGTGCAACCCGCGCTACATCGCGGACGTCGTCGTGCCCGAAGTGACCGCCGGCCGAGAACGCGCCGGGCGCAGCGCGGCCAGCTTCGACGTCGTTGCCGCCATACCGGGCGCTCGCACGGATGACCCCGCGGCCGCGTGGGCGGCGATGCGCAAAGACCTGATCCCGTACTTCGGGCTGCCGTTCTACCGCGCGATGATCGAGCGCTCCGGCTTCGACTCGGACATCGCGGCCTACGACGCGGCCGCGGGCGATCTCGCGGCGATGCAGGCCGCGATCTCCGACGAGTTCCTCGAACAGCTCACCGCCGTCGGCGACGCCGCGGCGGTCCAGGCCGGCATCGAGCGCTACCGCGCCGCCGGGGCCATCTCGCCGTGCATCGGGCCGATCCCGGGAACCGACTTCCCCGAGACGCTCAGGGCCGCGGCGCCCTGAGTCCCGGGCGAACCGGCGGGCTCGGGGCGGCCGGCGTGCAACGCTTGGCCGCGAGCGAGGACTGAAGCCACGATGATCGTCCTGATCGCATTCGCCTTCCTGGCCGGAGCGGGCACCGCGCTCTCGCCCTGCGTGCTGCCGGTGCTGCCCGCGCTGCTCTCGGCGGGCGCGGCGGGTGGACGGCGGCGCCCGCTCGGCGTCGTGCTGGGACTGTCGATCACCTTCACGGTCACGATCGTCGGCGTCGCCAGCGTCGTGGACGGCGTCGGGCTCGGCAGCGACCCGCTGCGGGTGCTCGCGATCGTCGTCCTGCTGGTGTTCGGCCTGGTGCTGCTGATGCCGCGCTGTCAGCGCCCGCCTCGAGGCGCCGCTCTCGCGGCTGGCGCGGTTCGGGCCGAAGAGCGGCGGCGAGGGCTTCTGGTCGGGGATGCTCGTCGGCGGCGCGCTCGGGTTCGTGTACACGCCGTGCGCGAGCCCGATCCTCGCCGCGGTGATCTCGGTCAGCGCGGCGTCCGGGCGGACGGTCGTGCTCGCGATCGTCTACGCGACCGGCTCGGCGCTGGTGCTGCTGGCGCTCACGCTCGGCGGGCGCTCGGTGTTCGAGCGCGTGCGCCGCGCCGGGCGCGGCGATCTGCTGCAGCGCGCGATGGGGGCGGTGATGGTCCTGACGGCCGTCGCGATCCTGACCAACCTGGACGTCAACTTCGACCAGCTCGTCGCGGAACAGATCCCGGACGTCAACCTGACGGCCGGTCTCGAGTGCTCGAGCACGCGTCACGAGCCGCCTGCACGAGATCACGGGCCACCGGGCGAAGTTCGTGCCCGCGAACGGCTCGTCGGCGTGTGGGGGCTCGGCGGGCTCGGTCGCGGTGGCGGCGAAGACGGCGTCGGCGGCCTCGCTGCTGGCCGAGGCGCACAAGCTCCCCGCCCTCGGCATGGCGCCCGAATTCCAGGAAACCGAGGACTGGTTCAACACTCCCGGGCGCAAGGCCGCTCAGCCTGCAGGGGCTGCGCGGCCGCGTGGTGCTGGTCGACTTCTGGACCTACACCTGCATCAACTGCATCCGCACGCTGCCCTACCTGAAGGCCTGGGACGCGGCCTACCGCTCGGACGGCCTCACGATCGTCGGCGTGGAGACGCCGGAGTTCGCGTTCGAGCACGACGCGGGCAACGTGAGCAACGCGATCTCGCAGTTCGGGCTCCGCTACCCGGTCGTCCAGGACAACCAGATGGGCACATGGAACGCGTACGGCAACAACGCACTGGCCGGCCGACTACCTGATCGACGCCCACGGGCAGGTCCGCTACGTCTCGATCGGCGAGGGCGACTACGGCCAGACCGAAACGGCGATCAGAGCCCTGCTTGCCGAACGCGGCGGCGCGCCCGGGCGCCCGCGGGCGCCCGCAGGGCGTGATCGTCCCCTCGCACCAGGCGACGCCCGAGACCTACCTCGGCACCAACCGCGCGGAAGGCTGGCTGGCCCCGCCGCAGACCGGCGTGCACGACTACGGCGGGCCCGTCACCGGAGCGCTCTCGCTCAACGAGTTCGCCTACAGCGGCACGTGGCGCATCGCCGGGCAGCCGGCCACCGCCGTCTCCCACGCCGGCATCGACGTCGAGTTCGAGGCGCGCAACGTCTACCTCGTGATGAGCTCGCCGGGAGAACGCCCGCTGCCGGTGCAGGTGCTGCTCGACGGCCGTCCGATCCCGGCGCGCGACGCCGGCGCGGACGTCCACGGCGGCGTCGTCACCGTGCGCGAGCAGCGGCTCTACTCGCTGGTGTCGCTTCCGGCGGAGGCGCGCGGGCACCTGACGCTGCGCTTCGCCCCCGGCGTGAGCGGCTACGCGTTCACGTTCGGCTGAGCCGCCGAGTCGGGCCCGCGCACGCAATACGTCCAATTTGCGGCATTTTCGCGCACCGCGGCCACCCCCTGGCGGTAGGTTCAGGCGAGCGCATACGGGGGTGTGTGACATCGGAACCAAGGGGGCGCTTGTCACAGGCGCCGGAAACGGAGGAAGCATGTTGAAGGCCATTCCTCGCGGGCTCGCCAGAGCCCGGGGACGGACGCGGGTCGCACTGTGCGGCGCGGGGGCGATGACGCTCTTCGCGCTGGCGGCGGCGATACCGCCGGGCGCGAGCGCGCAGTCCGACTCCACGGCGGTGACGATCCCGGGCGCCCCGATGACCGTCTACGTCGGTCCGCGCGGCGAGTGCCAGTCGAGCTACACCATCGCCGGCCAGGTCGCGGGCAACTACTACTTCGGCCCCAACCCGGTCGGGGACTGCGGCTTCTTCCTAGCCTTCCCGAAAGAAGTCGGCGTGAAAAAAAACCCGGTCTCCCTCGCAGGGAAAACATTCGGCTTCGAAGGCCAGGCGGGCCCGCGTGGGCTCGAAGAATACGAACCGGGCCCCCAGAGCCCGGTGACCGGGAACGGCAGCACCGCCACCCCCTACTCGCAGACGACGACCTTCTTCGTGAAACCGGAAGCCACGAAACTGGCCGAAGTCACCGAGACCACGACCTACATCAACGGCCAGCCACAGTTCACCTCGACCTACTCCGTCAAGAACATCGGGGGGAACAAGTTCTACGCCCGCGCCCTTTACGCAGGCGATCTGTACGTCAACGGCAACGACCTCGGCATCGGCGTGTTCGGCGGCGGCCCGCCGCGCTTCATCGGCGGTCAGAACACCAACTCCGGCGTGGTCGGCGGCTTCGTGGAAGCCTCGCCGTGGGCCAACTGGCAGGAGGCCTACTGGTCCGAACCGTTCGGCGGCCTCTCCGAAGGCGACAACGGCATCTGGCACGACATCGAACACTCCTTCGAACCTGAAGGGGCGACGGTCTTCAACAACACGATCGAGCCGCAGGAAGTCGACAACGGGGCCGGCGTCGAATTCGCCCAGAACCTGGAAAGCGGCGTTGAACCGAAGCGCCTCGATCGCGTTCACGATCATCAACCGCACCCAGGTGCCGGACCAGCTGAAATTCAGCCCGCCCACGCAGTCGTTGACAGCCGGGCAGACCGCGAGCATCGCCGTCACGGCGCTCGACACCGCCGGGCAGCCGTACGCCGGCAAGGCGATCCGCTACACGATCAGCGGCGCCAACCCGCAGAGCGGCTCGGTGAACACGAACGCCGCCGGTCAGGCGACGATCAGCTACGTGGGCAACAACCCCGGCGCCGACACGATCCAGATGTTCCTGGACCTCAACGGCAACTGCGACCCAGGACCTGAACGAGCCGGCCGGGACCGCCACCGTCACGTGGGCGCCGAAACCGCCCGCGCCGAACGGCGGCTACACGATCAAATCGATCAAAGCCAACTCCAACGGCACGATCACGATCGTGTTCGTTCCGATCCAGCCCGGCCAGGCCACGCTCGAAGTGACCGTCCCGACGGCCACGATCAGCTCGGCGCAGGCGGCCGCCAAGAAATGCAAGAAGGGCCAGGTCAAGATCCACGGCAAGTGCCGGCCGATCAACACGGTCTCGGGGAAGGTGAAGGCCAACGGCATCGCGGGCGTGCCGCTGACGCTGACGGTCAAGCCCTCCTCGAAGGTCAAGGCGGCGCTCAAGAAAGGCCGCACGGTGCATCTGACCGCGAAGCTGACCTACAAATCGTCGCTCGGCGGTGCCGCGACGGTTCACACCTACCACCTGACCGTCAAACCGAAGCACAAGCACCACTAGCTCCTCCTCGCGCAAGGGGGCCGGGCCGCCACGGCGGCCCGGCCCGCGCGTGGCGTTTCGCCGGCCGGGCGTGCGCCCGCCGCCTCACGAGCGCGCCTCCCCGCGCCACCCGCGCCCTCGCCGGCCGGGCGGCCCGTAGCCGCGCCGGGCGGCTCCGGCGACAGCGCCCCTCCGGGCGGCGTGCCGCCCGTGCTTAGAATGCGTGCAATGGACAGCTCGGGCCCTGACACCGGCGCGCGCAGCTGGCTGCGCTGCTACCGCTGCTGGTCGCAGGACCTGGAGGTCCAGGTCCACTACGAGGGCATCCACAAGATCGACCCCGAGACGGGCGAGCGGGCCGAAGTCGTGGACGAGCTGCAGGAGGCCGTCGTGCAGTGCCTGGACTGCATGCACGACCAGCCTCACCTCGGCTTCAACAACGGCCGCGTCGAGCCGATCGAAGACCGCTGGGAGCGGATGATCGCCGGCACCCCCTGGGTGGCCTCGTGCACGGTCACGGTCGACTCCGAAGACGTCGAGAGCTGCTCCGGCCCGGAGGCCGGCGACGCGCTCTCCTACGCCGCGTTCGGCGACCACGGCGTGCGCGAGTTCTTCACCCACGTCCGCTTCCACAAGCACGAGGACGACGCGCGGATCATCGTGCACCTTCTCGTCGAGCTCTACGCCCGCTCGCTGGAGGAGGCGACCGACGTGCTCGAGTCCTCGGCGCGCGGCTCGCTGACGATCACCTCGCTCGCCGAGGAGTCGCGCCCGCCGGCGGCTGCCGGCGAGACGCACCGCGACTAGCTCACGTTGCGGCCCGGAGCCGCCGATGCATCAGTGTCGTCATGGAAGCTGAGCCGGCACTGAAGGTCCTCGTCGCGGACGACCATCCGCTGATCCTGCAGGGTCTGCGGCGCACGCTCGAGGCGTGCGAGGACATCGACGTGATCGGCGAGGCGCGCAGCGGCGACGAGGTGGTGCCCCTCGTCGAGCGCCGGCGCCCGGATGTGGTGCTGCTCGACATGCGGATGCCGGGCCTCGCGAGCGCGGAGTGCATCCGGCTCATCAAGGAGTCACAGCCGCAGGTCAAGACGATCGTGCTCTCGGCGAGCGAGGACCGCGCGACGATCGAGTCCGCGATCCAGGCGGGCGCGAGCGCGTACGTGCTCAAGAGCGTGAGCGCGCTGGACATCCCGTCGCTCGTCAGGCAGGTCGCCGCCGGCTACACGCTGTTCCACGCTCCCGAGGACGCCGGCGAACAGCCTGCGGGCGAGGGCCCGGAGCTGACCGCCCGCGAGGCGACCATCCTCGCGGCGGTCGCGGGCGGCAAGACGACGAAGGCGATCAGCGCCGAGCTGTGGGTGACCGAGCACACGGTCAAGTTCCACCTCACCAACATCTACCGCAAGCTCGGCGTGAGCAACCGCAGCGGCGCGGTCCGCTACGCCTTCGAGCACGGCCTCGCCGGCGACGGCGCCTGAGCGCCGCTCACGCGCCCGCCGCAGCCCGCTCCGACGGCGCCTGCCAGCGAGGCAGCGCGACCGCGATCTCGCTCGGGCCGCCCGGACGGCTCTCGATCCGGCAGTGCCCCCCCAGCAGGCGCGCGCGCTCGTATACGCCGGCCAGGCCCATGTGACCGCGGCGGGCGGCGCGCAGCAGCTCCTCCTCGACGTCGAAGCCGCGGCCGTCGTCGAAGACCCGCGCGCGCACTCCGGACTCGTCGCTCACGATCGAGATCGCGACCGCTTGCGCGCCGCTGTGCTCGCGGATGTTGTTCAGCGCCTCGCCGATCACGCTCAGCAGGGCGATCCGCTGGGACATCGAGATCCCGTCGAGGTCCCCGCGCAGCTCCACCTCCGGCCAGATCCCGCTGCGGGTGCGGAACGGCGCCAGCATGTCCTCGAAGGAGTCCGCGAACGCGCGGCTCGCCATCGCGCCCGCGTGGACCGAGGTGGAGATCCGACGCATCGAGCGCTCCAGCCCGACCAGGCGGGCGTCGAGGTCGTCGAGCCGCCCGCCGAGCAGCTCCTTGCCACGGCGTCCCTCGAGCACAACGCCGAGCTGCTCGCGGAACAGCGCCAGATCCTCGCCGACGAGGAGCAGATCCTGCAACGGCCCGTCGTGGAGGTCGAAGCCGAGCCGGGTCAGCCGCCGCTCGCTCGCTTGCACGAGGGCGCGCTCGCTCGACGCGTTACGGGCCAGCAGGGTCTCGCGCTCGAGCACCACCGCCAGGGTCGAGGAGGCGTCCTCCAGCAGCGCGCGCGTCAGGCGCGCCGCGCCCGCGCGGGGGCTCGCGACGAGCGCGGCCGCTGGCAGGCCGGCTCTGCGCACCGCCACGCCCACGAGGCCGCGCCGCCGCGGCGGCTCGCACTCCCCCGCGATCAGCTCACGCGCCAGCCGCGGCGCGACGACGCGGCTCGGGGCCGTCCCGGCACGGCAGATCGGCGTGAGCCGGCCGGTCGGGCCGGCACTCCACAGCGCCACGGCACGCGGCGCGGCGCAGGCGAGCACCAGCTCCAGGACGCCCTCGAGCGCCCGGCCCGGCTCCAGCGCGAGCAGCGCGGGGGATCGCAGCGCCTCGTGCCCGGCAGCTGCCGCGGAGGCGAGACCGGCATCCACCAGCCGCGCGAGCGCGGATGCGGCGAGCTCGGTGGGCGAGACGGGATCGGCGACGAGCCCGACCAGGAGCGTGCCGGTGAACTGGTTGACCACCGTCTCGGCCGCGGGGTCCCCGGCCGCGAAGGCCGCCAGAAAGCGCTCTGCGCGCTCGCGCGCGCGGGCGACCTCGCACAGGAACCGCTCCGGGTCCTCGGGGACGAGCGCCAGCAGCGCGTCGCAGGCGCGGTCGAGACCGGCTGTGGCTGCCGCCTTGGGGTTATGTCGCGCAGGGCTCGGCAATCGCGACTCGCTCGGCAGGCAGCGCGCGGCGCCACCGCTCGGGATGTGTCCTTATCGGCAGCGCCGGGGCGCGACTCAATCGGCCCGCGCGGCCCGCAGCGAAGCCGGCCACGGCAGGAAGCGCCGTTCGCGCGGAAGGCGCCGTGCACGGTCGGCGCGGGCGATCGCGCCGAAGAGCTCGCCGAACGGTCCCCACTTGTCGAGCTCCAGCGACCGGGCGGAGCCGTCGGGTCGCGGGGGCTCGGAGACCACGACGACGCCCACCGCCGCCACGCGCGCGCCCTGCTGGGCCATCGCCAGGCCGATCGAAGCGACGAGGCCCTGGATGTAGGCGTCCCAGGTTCGGGGGCTCTCGGAGCACGGGCGCTCCAGCACGATCACGTCCACGCGCTCACGGCTCGCGATCTCGATCGCCTCGCGCTCGTCCTCGGCGCTCAGCGCCGGCCTGTCGCGCCGCCCGATCAGCATCGCGACCGTGGAGCGCCAGCAGCGGTCCGGCGAGATCAGCAGCACGCTGATCGGCCAGAGCCTGACGACCTCCGCGCCCTCGTGGGACTCGTCGGTGTCTGCGCCGGGTTTCTCGATCCGCTCCATCTGCTCCTCCGCTCCCGGGTTTGCCGGATTGGCGTCATCTTGCGCCTGCGGGGCGGCCCGCGGTACTGGCCTTTGGTCTAGGTCGCGGACAGCGGGACGCGCAGCGGCGTCACCTACCCGAACGTCTAGCCCGGACTGGCGGAACGTCCGGCGTAATGAGCGCGAGCCCGCTTCAAGATGGCCGGCATGAGACGGCGCCGGCGCCCCGGGACAGCAAGGCTCAGGCCGGCGTCAGGCGCATCACGGGGATCCTGCGGATGCCCTCGGTGCGGCGCTCGTACTCGGTGTAGCCGCGGTAGATCTTGCGAGCCTCGTCGAACAGCCGGTCGTGCTCCGGCCCTTCGACCTCCTGGGCGCGGTAGGAGCCACTGCGGCCCTTGGCCTCGAGACGAACATCGGGATTGGCCTTGAGGTTGAAGTACCAGGACGGCGTCTTCGGGCGTCCGTAGCTCGAAGCGATCAGGATCACGTCCTCGCCGTCGTTGAAGTAGAGCAGCGGCACCTTGCGCTCGACGCCGCTGCGCGCGCCGCGCACGTGCAGCACCGCGACGGGGATGGTCCCGAGGGCGCTGTCGAGGCGCCCGCCGGACACGCGCACGAGCCACGGGTCGACTTTCGCGCCGACCTTCGAGGAGTACCACGTCCCGGCGGGGGTCAGGGCGAACGAGAACATCGCCCGGCGGAAGCCCGAGTTCGCGAACGAGTCCGGCTCGACTCGCGGGACGCCCCCCGTCGCAGCCATGGCCGCGGCCTAGCCGAGGCGCTCTTCGAGCGCCTTCAGCTGCTCCGCGAGCTCGCCGGGCAGGTTCGAGAAGCTGCGCGAAGTGCTCGTGGAACTGGGGCAGCGCATCGCGCCAGCCCTTGGTGTCGACGCGCAGCAGCTCTGCCATCGCCTCCTCGGAGACGTCCACGCCGCGCGTGTCGATCCCGTCCGGCCCGGTCGGCGGCACCAGCCCGATCGGCGTCTCGCGCCGCTGCGCCGTGACCGGCGCAGCGCGCGAACACCCACGCCAGGACGCGTGAGTTCTCGCCGTAGCCGGGCCACAGGAAGCGGCCGCCCTCGTCCTTGCGGAACCAGTTGACGTAGAAGATCTTCGGCAGCTTCGCGCCGGAGGTGCGCCCGATCTCGAGCCAGTGCTCGAAGTACTCGGCCATGTCGTAGCCGCAGAAGGGCAGCATCGCGAACGGGTCGAAGCGCAGCTCGCCGACTTTGCCGGCGGCCGCCGCCGTCTTCTCGGAGGACATCGTCGCCCCCAGGAACACGCCCTGCTCCCAGTCGAAGGCCTCGGTCACCAGCGGCACGACGGTCGAGCGGCGCCCGCCGAACAGCATCGCGTCGATCGGCACGCCGGCGGGGTCCTCCCACTCGGGCGCGATCGCGGGGTCCTGTGCGGCCGGCGTCGTGAAGCGCGCGTTGGGGTGCGCGGCCGGCTCGGTCGAGTCGGGCGTCCAGTCGTTGCCGTGCCAGTCGATCAGGTGCGCGGGCGGCTCGGGCGTCATGCCCTCCCACCACACGTCGCCGTCGTCGGTCTTGGCGCAGTTGGTGAAGATCGAGTTCTCGGCGATCATCTTGATCGCGTTCGGGTTCGTGTTCTCGCCGGTGCCCGGGGCGACGCCGAAGAAGCCGGCCTCCGGGTTGATCGCGTAGAGGCGCCCGTCCTCGTCGAACTTCATCCACGCGATGTCGTCACCGATGGTCTCGACGGTCCAGCCCTCGAGCGTCGGGATCAGCATCGCGAGGTTCGTCTTGCCGCAGGCGCTCGGGAACGCGCCGGTGATGTACTTGACCTCGCCCTCGGGGGAGGTCAGCTTGAGGATCAGCATGTGCTCTGCCATCCAGCCCTCATCGCGCGCCATCACGGAGGCGATGCGCAGCGCGAAGCACTTCTTGCCGAGCAGCGCGTTGCCGCCGTAGCCCGAGCCGTAGGACCAGATCTCGCGCGTCGCAGGGAAGTGGACGATGTACTTGTTGTCGGCGTTGCACGGCCACGGAACGTCCTGCACGCCCTCCGCGAGCGGCATGCCGACCGAATGCAGGCACGGCACGAAGTCATCGTCGCCGAGTGCGTCCAGGGCGCCCTGGCCCATCCGCGTCATGATCCGCATCGAGACCGCGACGTAGGTCGAGTCCGTGAGCTGCACGCCGACGTGGCTCTTGTCGGACCCGAGCGGGCCCATCGAGAACGGCACCACGTACATCGTGCGGCCCGCGCATCGAGCCGGTGAAGAGATCGGCGAGCGTCTCCTTCATCTCGGCCGGATCGCGCCAGTTGTTGGTCGGACCCGCTTCCTGCTCCGTGGGCGAGCAGATGAAGGTGCGGTCTTCCACGCGCGCCACGTCGCCCGGATCCGACAGCGCCAGGTAGGAGTTCGGGCCGCTTGGCGTCAGAGAGCCGCTCGAAGGTCCCGCCTTCGACCAGTTGCGCGCACAGGCGGTCGTACTCCTCGGCGCTCCCGTCGCACCACTGAACCGAGTCCGGTTCGGTCATCGCCGCCACTTCCTGAACCCAGGCCAGCAGTCGCTCGTTCTTCGTGGGTGCGGGGACAGTGGCGTTCATGGGGACCTGGCGACTCCTTCGATTCGCTGACGTGACGACCGGCTGTGCGCCTCCTGCGCGCGCCGGACGGGCCCGGAAAGCAGAAAACGCCCTCGGGGCGCGGTCGTGAGGAAGGGTACCGTACGGGTCTAGGCCCGGGCTTTCGGGCTTTCCGCGCGGATCCTGCGGGGTTTCACCCTTCCCCCGCGGCGCCCATTCGGGGCGCCCGCGGCCCCGCGGCGGCCCTACTCGACGTTGCCCTCGGCCTCGTGGGCGCCGGGTTCACGGCGCGGGACCAGAACCAGCCGCTTGAACTCCGCGACGAGCACCCCGTCCTGGTTCAGGACGCGGGTATGGACCCTCACGGTCCCACGGTCGGGCTTGGACTTCGACTCTTTCTTCTCCAGCACCTCGGACTCGCAGAACAGCGTGTCGCCGTGGAACACCGGCGCCGGATGCTTGAGCTCTTCGGTGGCGAGGTTCGCGATCGCCTTGCCGCTCACGTCGCTCACGGACATCCCAAGCGCCAGGGAGTAGACGAGCGGGCCCACGACGACGTTGCGCCCCTGCTGCGATTTCGAGGCGTAGACGTCGTTGATGTGCAGCGGGTGGTGGTTCATCGTGATCAGGCAGAACAGGTGGTCGTCGGCCTCGGTCACGGTCTTGGCGGGCCAGTGCTTGTAGACGTCGCCGACCTCGAACTCCTCGAGGTAGCGGCCGTAGGGGTGCGCGCCGCTGGCCTCGCGCGCGGCCTGCTCGGTCTCGACGGTCTGGGTCTCGCTCATGGCTCTCTCGTGATCTCCTTGGTGTCTCTTGGCGCGCGGAACTCTAGTGCGCGGCGGGCGGCGCGTACCGCGCCACCCCGCCGGTGCCCGCCCCGCGCGGGGGTTCGCGGCCGGGCGAGGGCGAGCGCCGCCCCGACAGCCACGATCATCGACAGAACCGCCTCGCGGCCGCCCATCATCGATACTTCCTAGACCCAAAAGGACGAAACCAGGCTCCCAGCAACGCTCCGGGGGCCTACCGAGACAGACCAGGAGATCCCCTTGCGCAGCCCCCGAGACTTCTTCAAGCCGCTCGCGATCGACGCCCCCGAGCCGGTCCGCGAGATCCCCTTCAAGCCCTCGCGGATGATCCACTTCCTCGACTTCTCCAACGAGAAGATGGTCGCGAAGGTGCCCGACATCGCGCCCACGGTGGACATCCTGCTCGGCAACCTCGAGGACGCGGTCCCGCTCGAACGCAAGGAGGCCGCGCGCGCCGGGCTGATCCAGGTCGGCAAGGAGATGGACCTCGGCGACACGGCCCTCTGGACGCGGGTCAACGAGCTCGCCTCCCCCTACTTCCTCGACGACATGACCCAGGTCATCGCCGAGATCGGCGACAAGATCGAGGTCGTGATGATCCCCAAGGTCGAGGGGCCGTGGGACATCCACTACGTCGACCGCCTGCTCGCGCAGCTCGAGGCGAAAGCCGGCCTCGACAGGCCGATCCTGATCCACGCGATCCTCGAGACCGCGCAGGGCGTCGCCAACCTCGAGGAGATCGCCTGCGCCTCGCCGCGCATCCAGGGCATGAGCTTCGGGCCCGCCGACCTCGCGGCCTCGCGCCGCATGAAGACGACGCGCGTCGGCGGCGGCCACCCCGGCTACCGCACGATCGCCGACCCCGACCCGAACATCCCCGACGCGCCGCGCCCCAGCTACCAGCAGGACCCCTGGCACTACTCGATCGCCCGCATGGTGGACGCCTGCACCTCCGTCGGCGCGCTCCCCTTCTACGGCCCGTACGGCGACATCCGCGACGAGGAGGGCTGCGAGACGCAGTTCCGGGCCTCGTTCCTGCTCGGGTGCGTCGGGCGCCTGGTCGCTGCACCCCGCCCAGATCGCGATCGCCAAGCGCGTCTACTCGCCGGACCCCGAGGAGGTCGCCTTCGCCAAGAAGGTGATCGAGGCGATCCCGGACGGCCGCGGCGTGCACATGATCGACGGCAAGATGCAGGACGACGCGACCTGGAAGCAGTGCAAGGTGATGGTGAACCTGGCCGAAATGCTCGCCAAGAAGGACCCGGAGCTGGCGGAGGCCTACGGGTTCGAGCCGGCCGCCGTCTGACGCCTCAGGGCGAGAACGGCAGCGGCAGCGTCTGCGCCGTCCAGGCCGCCCGTTCGGCGGCGGCGTCGCCGTGCTTGTAGTGGCCGTAGTAGAACGCGTACCACCACCACAGCCCTGCCCCATCCACCCGGCTGCCTGCTTCGAGGGCTCGCGCCAGCGCCGCTGTCGCGCTCGGCACGTTCTCGATCGCCGGGTCGTGCCAGGGGTCGGGCGAGTAGCAGGGGATGACAGGGATGATCGCCGTGGTCGAAGGGGCGTTCGCGGTGTAGTAGGCGAGGCCTTCCTCGACCAGTTCCTGGTAGTCGGCGACGGTCGCGTATTCGGTGTCGTAGAAGGTGGGGTCGAGCTGGTCGACGAGCTCGCCGATGCGCCGCAGGTACGACGGCGACCACGTCCAGTTGTCCCCGGGCGCCACGACCGAGAGGTGCCCGTTCCAGCCGACACGCGCGAACATGGCGCGCGCTTCTTCGAGCAGCTCGACGTAGCCCGAGCCCGTCGGATAGGGCTCGATGTCGAGTTGCACGCCGCCGACGCCGGTCTGGAGCGTCGCTTCGATGGCCTGCAGCATCGCGCTGCGAGTGCTCGCCGACTCCAGGTTCGGCCCCTTCGGCTTGATGGCCGCGTTGAACACGGCCGTGACCGACGCCGAGGCGCCGTGTTCGAGGTTGTAGGCCGCTGCCGCTTCCGACCACACGCCGAGCATCTGCCGGTTGCTTTCCGGGAGTTTCAGCTTGCCCTTCTTGTTGAAGCGGGGCATCTGCAGAAGCGCCTGGCCGATGCCATATTCGCCCAGCTCTGCGAAGTAGCCCTCGACTTCCGCCCGGCTGTGGATCGAGTGGACGAGTTCGGTCGGCATGTAGGTGAGCATCCGCGCCGGGTCAGCCGCAGCCGAGGCGCCCGGGGGCGCGACGGCGCACAACACGACCGACGCCACGCCGGCCAGCGCCGCCCGCTTGCGCCATCCCCGCCTGTCTCCCCGGGCCATGCGCGAAGCGTAAACGGCCGGCGCGCGCCGCCCGGCGAAGGTGCATGCGCCGAGCGGGTGCATGTAGGCTTCCGCGCCGCATGCGCTTCTTCGAGTTCGAGGCCCGCGAGATCGTCAAGCGGGCCGGGATCCCCGTAACGGACTACGGCTTCACGACCGACCCGGCCGAGGCGAAGTCTGTCGCCGCGCGGATCGGCGGCCCAACCGTCATCAAGTCGCAGGTGCTGACCGGCGGGCGCATGAAGGCCGGCGGCGTGAAGTTCGCCGACACCCCCGAGGAGGCGGAGGCGCACGCCAGGGACATCCTCGCCCTGGAGATCAACGGCCATATGCCGCGCGGGGTGCTCGTCGACCCGAAGGCCGAGGTCGCGCAGGAGTACTACGCGGGCGTCGTCTGGGACGGCACCGCCAAGAAGCCGCTGATGCTCTTCAGCGACATGGGCGGGATCGACATCGAGCAGGTCGCCGAGGAGCACCCCGACCACGTCGGGCGCGGCCACTTCTCCACGATCGAGCCGTTCTCGGACTTCCAGGCCAAGCAGGTGATCGCCGCGGCCGGCGTCACGGGCCGGGCCCTGCAGCGCGCGACCCCCGTGCTGGCGCGCCTGGCCCAGCTGTTCCTCGACAACGACATGACGCTTGCCGAGATCAACCCGCTGGCGGAGCTGAAGGATGGCTCCTTCGTCGCGCTCGACGCCCACATGGAGATGGAGAACGAGGGCATGCCGCGCCAGAAGGCGCTGCTGAAAGCCCTCGGCATCGGCGAGGAGGAGGGCACGCGCGAGGGCCACACGCCGTCCCCCTTCGAAGAGGCCGTCAAGGCGATCGACGCCGCCGACCACCGCGGCGTGATCCAGGGCAAGGACGCAGGCTTCAACGGCAACATCGGCCTCGTGATCGGCGCCGGCGGCGGCTCGCTCACGCTCACCGACGCCGTGCGCCAGCAGGGCGGCAAGCCCGCCAACTACTCGGAGATCGGGGGCAACCCGTCGGTCGCGAAGGCGTGCGGCCTGGCCAAGCAGGTGCTGCAGAAAGACGGCGTCGAGAAGATCGCGGTGATGATGTCGATCGTCTCGAACACCCGCGTGGACATCGTCGCGCGCGGCGTCATCAAAGCTTGCCTGGAGCTCGGCAGGGATCCGGGCGAGACCGTCGCGATCTTCCGCATCCCCGGCGCCTGGGAGGAGGAGGGCTTCAAGATCCTCGACAGATACGGCATCGAGTACTGCGATCGTTCCGTGTCCCTGTGGGAGGCCGCCGGGCGCGCGGTCGCCAAGATCCAAGGAGCCGCGGCCTAGCCATGTCCATCCTGATCGACCAGGACACGTCCTTCATCATTCAGGGCATCACGGGCCGCGAGGCCGTCAACCTCACCCGCGAGTGCCTCGACTACGGCTCGAAGATCGTCGGCGGCGTGACGCCGGGCCGCAAGGGCCGCGAGGTCCACGGCGTGCCGGTCTTCGACACCGTCGAGCAGGTCGTCGCGCACAACGGCGGCGTCGTGCCGGACGGCTCGGTGGTCACCGTTCCCCCCGCGGGCACGCGCGACGCCGTGTTCGAGGCGCTGCACGCCGGCATCAAGACGGTCGTCATCGTCACCGAGCGGATCCCGCGCCGCGACGTCGCGATGATGGTTGAGCTCGCCGATGCGAAGGGCGCCCGGATCATCGGGCCGAACTGCCTCGGCGTGATCGTCCCCGGCGTCGCCAAGATGGGCGGCATCGGCGGTCCGGCGCGCAACGCCGCCGTCGCCTACCAGCCCGGCTCGGTCGGCGTCATGAGCCGCTCGGGCGGGATGACCACCGAGATCTCCTCGACGCTGACGGCGGCGGGCCTCGGCGTCTCGACCGCGGTCTCGATCGGCGGCGACGCGATCATCGGCTCGACCTACGCCGAGCTGATGCCCTACTTCGAGGCCGACGAGCAGACGCAGGCGATCGTCATCTACACCGAGCCCGGCGGCCGCATGGAGGCTCAGCTGGCCCAGTGGGTCGCCGACAACGACTCGCGTCTGCCGATCGTCGCCTTCATGGCGGGCAAGTTCATGGACGACGAGGAGATGCAGGGCATGTCCTTCGGGCACGCCGGCACGATCGTCGAGGGCAAGGAGGACAGCGCGACCGAGAAGATCGCCCGGCTGGAGGCGGCCGGCATTCCCGTCGTGCAGCGCATCGATGAGATCCCCGACCTCGTGAAGGCCAAGCTCGCCGAGCGGGCGGGCACCGCAGCATGAGAGCCGACGGCACGTTCATCGCGATCGAGGTCGACGACACCGCGGCCGCCGACGCCGAGCTGGCGCGCAAGCTGACCGAGGCCTGCCCGGTGGACATCTTCGCCCAGGGGTCCGGCGGCGCACTGGAGATCGTGGAGTCCAACGTCGACGAGTGCGTCCTCTGCCGGCTGTGCCTGGATGCCGTGGGCGCCGATCGCGTCAAGGTCATCAAGCTCTACGACAACGACGCGGTGCTCGCCTAGGGCGAGCCGTGAGCGGGAGCTTCCTCGCAGCCGAGCAGTGGGCGTGGATCACGCGCCCGCACGAGCCCGGCGAGCCGGCCCGGCACGTCGCGGAGCTGAGCGAGGCGGCGGGCCTGGGCGCCCTGCGCGCCAACGTCTGGCGCTACGAGCCCGGCGCCGCGGGGCTGCGCCACCGCCACCCGCGCCAGGAGGAGACCTACCTCGTGCTCGCAGGCACGCTGACCGCGTACCTCGGCGACCCGCCGTCGGCGGTGGAGGTCGGGGAGCACGGGCTGGTGCACGTCCCCCCGGGGACCGCGGTGCAGAGCGCCAACCTCGGCGACACCGAGCTGCTGGTGCTGGCGTTCGGGACGCCCCCGGAGGAGGAGCGCTCCGAGCTGCTCCCGTCGGCGCTCCCGCAGGGCTCCGCCCGCGGCGCGGTGGACTATCCTCCAGGAGGGAGCGACGAATGAACGAAAACTTCTCGCTGATCGTGATGTGCATCTTCCTGCTCGGCTCGCTGGCGTTCCTGGCCGAGCAGCTGACCTCCTACCACTGACGCGGCGGTTGCAGTCAGCGGGCTGACCGGCTTCTCGAGCCCTTCTAGTAGATGTGTCCAGCGGAGTGCGGATACCGGATATCGGAACCCGCGCGGGTCGAACCAGCCACGTGGGGCTGTTCCCTCGATCCCCGGACATCCGCGATGGCGCACGGCCCGCGCGCGGTCGCCGCGCGGCGCTGAGAGCCGCCGAGGAGGAGCTTGCCCGCTACTTCGAGGAGTCGCTCGAGCTGCTCTGGGCCGCCGACGCCACCGGGCGGCTGCTGCGCGTGAACCCGGCCTGGAAGCGCTGTCTGGGGCATCCGGGCGAGGCGATGTGCGGCAAGCCGCTGACCGATTTCATCCACGCCGGCGACCGCGACGCCGCGGCGGCGGCGATCCTGTCGCTTGCCGACGGCTCGAGCGCCAGCGTGACCTCCCGCAGCCGCTTCCGGACGCTGGAGGGGGCGGACGTGTGGCTCGAATGGAGCGCGCGCTCGTCCTCCGCCGACGGGCGCATCCACGGCTCCGCGCACGACGTCACCGCACAGCGCCGCGCCGAGGGTCAGCTCGCCGACGAGGCGCGCCGGCTCCAGGTGATGGTCGACGAGCGCACCCGTGACCTCAACGAAGCGCGCGCCGAGACGCTCCAGCTGCTCGCCGTCGCGAGCGAGTTCCGCGACGACGAGACGGCCCAGCACGCCGAACGGATCGGGGAGATGGCAGCCGCGATCGGGATCCGCATGGGCCTGAGCGAGGAGAGCGTCGTGCTGCTGCGCGAAGCCTCACCCCTGCACGACATCGGCAAGCTCGCGATCCCCGACAGCGTGCTGCTGAAGCCGGGCCGGCTCAGCGAGGACGAGCAGGAGCTGATGCAGACCCACACGACGCTCGGCGCGCGCCTGCTGTTCGGCAGCCGCTCGCCGACGCTGCAGCTGGCCGGCATCGTCGCCGAATCCCACCACGAGCGCTGGGACGGCGACGGCTATCCACTCGGGCTGATCGGCAGCGACATCCCGCTCGTGGGGCGCATCGTGGCCGTCGCCGACGTCTTCGACGCGCTCACCCACGAGCGTCCCTACAAGCCCGCCTGGCCCGTCGACCAGGCGATCGCGCTGATCCGCTCCTCGGCGGGTACGCAGTTCGACCCGAAGGTCGTCGAGGCGTTCCTCGAGATCGTCGCCGCCGGCGGCGACCCCCAGGACGGGATCGTCCCGGGCCGCAGCGCCGGCGGCCTGCCGGGCGCCGGCCCGGATTCCGCCGCCGCGGATGCGCACGGCGAGCCCCTCGTGCCGCCCGAGCCGGCGAGCGGCGGCGCGCGCTAGGCGCTAGGAGGCGTGGCGGCGCGCCTTCGGGGTGCGCTCGCGCTCGAGCTGGCGCTCGACGACGTTGACGATCAGCTTCACGATCTGATCCGGCCCCGACGCCTTCGCCTGACCGTAGGTGAAGGCCTCGATCCAGTCCGCGACCTTCGCTTCGCGCGCCATCACGTTGAAGAACTCGCGCCGCATGTCCACGCGCACGCGCGCGTCGGCGGCCGGGCCGCGCGTCACCTTCAGCTCGGGCATCTCGACCCGGAACTGCTGGACGTCGCCTCGCCCGCGCAGCTCGACGCCGACGACGAGCTTGACCGGCGCCAGCGCCGGAACTTCCTCGATGAACCTGTGGACCGCGAGTTCGATCAGAGCCTTGGCGTCATCGGCCACGCGGCTGCACCTCCTCCAGTTCCCACCGGCAGTCCGTCAGATCTTATGACGCTGCAGGAGCTTGCGGCCGATCACCATGCGCTGGATCTCGGATGTGCCCTCGCCGATCAGCAACAGCGGCGCGTCGCGGTAGATGCGCTCGATCTCGTACTCCTTGGAGTACCCGTAGCCGCCATGGATGCGCAGGCTCTCCTCGGCGCAGAAGCGTCCCGCCTCGGAGGCGAACAGCTTCGCCATCCCGGCCTCCACGTCGGAGCGCTCGCCCGCGTCCTTCATGACGGCGGCGCGGCGCACGAGCAGCCGTGCGGCGTCGATCTGCGTGGCCATGTCGGCGAGCTTGAATTGGATCGCCTGGTGCTCGGCGATCGGCTTGCCGAAGGTCTTGCGCTCCTGCGCGTATTTGATCGCCAGCTCGAAGGCCCGCTGCGCGAGCCCGACGCCGCGCGCAGCGACGTTGACGCGGCCGAGGTCCAGCGCGTCCATCATCTGCACGAAGCCCTTGTTCAG
This sequence comes from uncultured Solirubrobacteraceae bacterium, assembly GCA_963738815.1. Classification (GTDB taxonomy): domain Bacteria; phylum Actinomycetota; class Thermoleophilia; order Solirubrobacterales; family Solirubrobacteraceae; genus Palsa-744. The sequence goes on along the minus strand of CAVTXW010000008.1, from coordinate 252,228 downwards.
CCCCTCCTCTTCCCCGCCGAGGATGTTCTCGGCCGGGCAGCGGTAGCCGTCGAAGACGAGCTCGGTGGACTCGACGCCCTTGTAGCCCATCTTCTTGATCTTGGGCGGGACGTTGAAGCCCTCCAGGGCGCCGGTGTTCTTTTCGACGCCGGGCTCTTTCTCGCAGATGAAGCAGGTCATGCCCTTGTAGCGAGGGTCGGCGTCCGGGTCCGTCTTGACGAGCGTGAAGACGAGCGTGGAGAGCAGGCCGTTGGTGACCCACATCTTCTGGCCGTTGATCTCCCAGGTGCCGTCGTCCTGCTTCTTCGCGGAGGTCTTGATCGCCTGCACGTCGGAGCCCAGCTCGGGCTCCGAGAGCGAGAACGCGGCGCGGATCTCGCCCGTGGCCATCTTCGGCAGGTACTTCTGCTTCTGCTCCTCGGTGCCGAAGTTCATCAGCAGGTAGGAGCCGATGAAGTGGGTGTTCACGACGCCCGAGATCGAGATCCAGCCGCGTGAGAGCTCTTCGACGATCATCGCGTAGGTCGTCAGGTCGAGCCCCATGCCGCCGTACTCCTCGGGGATCGTCACGCCGAAGAGCCCCAGCTCCTTCATCTGCTCGACGATCGGCTCTGGGAAGGAGTCCTCGTAGTCGTAGTGCTCGGCGTTCGGCAGGATCTGCTCGTCGACGAACTGATGCACCATTTCGGTGATCGCGCGCTGCTCGTCGGTGATGTCGGAGTGAGAGGCGACGGCCATGCTGTTTCGGGGCTCCAGGGGTTCCGTTTCTCGCGCCGCCGCACGGCGCGACCTAGACGAGCCCCGCCCGCCGCGGCGGCATGAAGCCCGTACCGGCAGCATACCGGCGCCCGGCGGGCGGGCGGCGGGCCGGCCCGGCGCGGGCGCGCAGCGGCCGCGGCGGCGATCAGCGCCGAGGCGCGATAAGAATCCGGCGCCATGAACTTCGCCGCCGAGGTCGTCGACGCCGCCCCGCCCGAGCGCCTCGCGCTCGTCGAGCTCGCGCGCGACGGCACCCGGCGCGAGTGGTCCTTCGGCGAGGTCGCCGCGCGCTCGGCGCGGCTGGCGGGGGCCCTGTCGGCCCGCCAGGTGGGCCGCGGCGACGTCGTGATGACCGTGATCGGCAACCGGCCGGAGTGGGTCTTCGCGATGCTCGCGTGCTTCCGGCTCGGCGCCGTCGTGCTGCCCTGCACCGAGCAGCTGCGCGCCAAGGACCTGCGGCTGAGGATCGAGCAGGCGCGCCCGAGCCTGATCCTGGCCGACGAGCGCGACCTCGATCAGCTCGCCGGCGCCGAGGTGCCGGTGCTGCCGATCCCCGACGAGGGGCTCTACGCGGGCGAGCCCGCGCCCGCCGCCGAGCTCGACGAGAGCGAGCCCTGCCTGATCACGTTCACGAGCGGGACCGCGGGCGAGCCGAAGGGCGTGCTTCACGCACAGCGTTACCTCTACGGACAGCGGCTGCAAGCAGAGCGATGGCTCGCCCCCGCGCCCGGCGAGCTCGTGTGGTGCACAGCCGCCAGCGGCTGGTCGAAGTCGGCCCGCAACGTCTTCATCGCGCCATGGCTACGGGGCGCACCCGCGCTGCTGCACGACGCCCGCTTCGACCCTCACGAGCGCTTGGAGCTGCTCGCGCGCGAGCGGGTGGCCGTGCTCTGCATGGCGCCGACCGAGTACCGCGTGATCGCCAAGCGCGCCACGCTCCAGCCCCTGCCCGACCTGCGCGCGATGGTCGCGGCCGGCGAGGCGCTGAACCCCGAGGTGCTCGACGCCTGGCGCGAGGCGACCGGCCTCGAGATCCGCGACGGCTACGGGCAGACCGAGACCGGCCAGCTGACCGGCGCGCCGCGTGGCGCCGCGCCCCGGGCCGGCTCGATGGGCCCCGCGCTGCCCGGCGTCGAGCTCGAGATCGAGGACGGTGAGCTGACGGTGGCTCCCGCGAGCGTGCCGACCTTCTTCCTCGGCTATCTCGGCGAGCACGCCGTACGCGAGCAGGACGGCGCCTGGCGGGTGCGCGACCGGCGCGCCGGTGAGAGGTGGCGCACCGGCGACAGGGTCACCCGCGACGGCGACGGATGGCTGCACTTCGAGGGCCGAGGCGACGACGTGATCGTCTCCGCCGGCTACCGCATCGGCCCCTTCGAGGTCGAGTCGGCGCTCGTGGCGCACCCCGCCGTGGCCGAGGCCGCGGCGGTCGCGGCGCCCGACGAGGAGCGGGGCGCCGTCGTGCGGGCGGTGGTCGTGCTCCGTGACGGGCAGGCGCCGAGCGAGGCCCTCGCCGCAGAGCTGCAGGAGCACGTCAAGAGCGTCACCGCGCCGTACAAGTACCCCCGGATCGTGGACTTCGTCGAGGAGCTCCCGAAGACGTCCTCCGGCAAGGTCAAGCGCGCGGAGCTGCGAGCCGGCTGAGGCGCGGGCCCCGGAGGCGGACGCTTCGGCCGGCGCTCCGTGCCGGCCTCAGCGCCTCCGGGGCGCGATCAGGCGGGGGGCGCCGCGAGGGGACGCGGCCTGACCCGTGCGGTGGCACGGGAGCCATCCGGCCCCCGCCTGAACCGCCGCGCGGTGTGGCGGACCCGATCGGCCTCCGCCGCCGCGGACCGGCCGGCGGAGGCGTCTTCCGCCGGCCGGTCCTCGCGGAGGAGAGAACGGGCCATTTCGGTGAGCACGGCGTCGCTGGCGCGCCGCAGGCGTGTGTTGTGCATGTCTGCTCTCCTCATCCGGGTCATGCCGCCTGCGCGACCGGCTCGCCGGCCTGGACGGTCTCGATCAGCTCAAGCTCGCTGTCCACCTCTTGGACGTTCGGCTCGACCGGGCCGCGCAGCACGAGCAGCGCCGCGAGGATCCCGACGGCGACCGCCCCGGCCGCGACCACGTAGGCGAGGTGGTAGCCGCCGGCCAGTGCGGCCAGCGTCCCTTCGCCGTGGGCGAGCAGCGATTTGCTGTGGTCGGTCGCGATCGTTCCGAGCGTCGCCAGCCCGATCGCCCCGAAGAGCTGCACCGAGACGTTGACGATGCCGGAGGCGAGGCCCGCGTCCTGCGCCGGTGCGTCGGACATGCCGATCGTCAGGAGCGGCAGGAACGAGGCGCCCGCGCCGAGCCCGAGCAGCAGGAACGGCACGAACAGGCCGGGGAAGTAGCTCGCCCCGATGCCCTGCCGCGACAGCAGCGCCAGCGCGACGATGATCAGCGCGAGCCCGCCGGCCAGCACCCGCACGGCGCCGAAGCGTTCGGCGAGCTTCGCGGATCCACCGAGCGACAGCGCGGCGATTCCGAGCGTCAGGGGCATGAACGCCAGCCCCGTTTCGATCGCGTCGTAGCCGAGCACGTGCTCGAGGAACAGCGAGCCGAGGAAGAAGGCCGAGAACATGCCCGTCACGAGCAGTCCGCGGACGAGGCTCGAGCCCATCAGCATCCGCAGCCGCAGGATCCGCAGCGGCATGATCGGGTTCTCGATGCGCGACTCGAGCCACAGGAACGCCCCGAAGAGGGCGATCGCTCCGCCGCCGATCAGCAGCGTGCGGGCGGAGAGGAGCCCGTAGTCGCTCGACTTCACGATCGCGAACGCGCCCATCATCGTCGCGACGGTCATCATCGCGGAGCCGAGCCAGTCCACGCCGCCGGCCAGGCCGAGGCCCTTGTTCTCCTCGATCAGCAGCCAGCCGAAGACGAACGCGACGATGCCGATCGGCACGTTCACGAAGAAGATCCAGTGCCAGTCCAGCGACTGCGTCAGCGCGCCGCCCGCGAGCAGCCCGATCGAGCCGCCGCCGGCCGACACGAACGCGTACAGACCCATCGCTTTCGCCTGCTCGCGCCGCTCCGGGAACTCGGTGACGATGATCGCGAGGATCACCGCTGAGGCGACGGCCCCGCCGGCGCCCTGCAGCAGCCGGAAGGCGATCAGCATCGCCTGGCTCGTCGCCAGGCCGCACAGCACAGAGGCAGCCGTGAAGAGGACCAGCCCGGTCAGGAACACCCGCTTTCGGCCGACGAGGTCACCGAGTCGCCCGGCCAGCAGCAGCAGGCCGCCGAAGGTGATCAGGTAGCCGTTGATGACCCAGGTGAGGCTGCTCTGGGTGAAGTGGAGGTCGTGCTGGATCGACGGCAGCGCGACGTTCACGATCGTCGCGTCGAGGACCATCATCAGCTGGCCCAGGCACAGGACAGCCAGCGCGATCCAGCGCCGGCGCTCATTGCGGGCGGACTGAGTCTCGATCAGCGTCGGGGTTGTCTCGGTGGTCGTGCTCATGCTGCTCCCTTCCGATTGCTCTGGGAGCACCATATCAGGGATAATCCATGCTTCAAGGATTATCGATCAAAAATTTATGGTCTTTCCAAAATGGGTGATCTTTGATAACATGATCGCCGGTGAGATGATGACCACACACGAACAGACAACAGGTAGACTCGATTTCGTGGGTGAGGAGAGGGCCTGTACGCCGGGTTCGATGGTGCTGATGTCGCGCCTGACCAAGCAGTTCTATAGGCGCGGCGACGAGCGCAAGCTCGGCATGCACCTCCGCCACCTGGTCTCCCTGTCCTACATCTCCGACCACGACTGCTGCCCCCAGCAGGACCTCGCCGACGCTTTCTGCATGGACGCCAACAACGTCGTGCTCCTGCTCAACGAGCTCGAGGAGCTCGGCTACGTGACGCGACTGCGCGATCCGGACGACCGCCGCCGCCACCTCGTGCAGATCACAAAGGCCGGCCGCCGCGCGTTCGAGCGCGCCGAGCGGGCGTCGCAGCCGATCGAGGACGAAGTCCTGCAGTCGCTGGAGCCCGAGGAGCGGGCGACCCTGCTGCGCCTGCTGAACCGCGCGCTGCGCGCCTCCGAGCCGCTGCAGCCCGAGGAAGAGCCGGTCCGCGTGCCGGCCACCGCCTGACGCCGCCCCGCGCCGGTCAGCGGTCCTCAGACAGCTACGACGGCGTCGATCTCGACCTGAGCCCCGCGCGGCAGCGCGGCGACGCCGATCGCCACTCGCGCCGGCGGCGTCTCGCCCGCGAAGAACGAGCCGTACACGTCGTTGACCGGCGCGAACTCACCCAGGTCGGTCATGTAGACCGTCAGGCGCACCGCGCGGTCGAGCGAGGTCCCGGCGGCCGCGCACACGGCCTGGAGGTTCTCGAGGCACTGCCGCGCCTGCTCCGCGGCGGTCTCGCCGATCAGCTCGCCCGTGGCCGGGTCGAGGGGGATCTGGCCGGAGCAGAACAGCAGGCCGTCGCTCCGGACAGCGTGACTGTAAGGACCGATCGCGGCCGGCGCCCCGTCTGCGTGGATCGCTTCTCGCTCCGAGCTGATGCCGTCCACCCTACCCCGGGCAGCGCGGGGCGCCTGCCCGGGCACTAGATTTCGAGTAATGGGACGACGCCGGGGGAGGGTAATCGCGTGCGCGATCGCGCTCTGCGCGGCGGCGTTCGGCGCCTCCGCGCCGCGTGCGGGCGCCGAGATCGCCTTCAAGCCGTGCCCGAAGGGCAACAACTTCGCCTGCGCGAAGCTCGCGGTTCCGCTCGATCCCTCGGGCTCGGTGCCCGGCACGATCACGCTCGCGATCCGCCGCCATCGTGCGTCGGTCGGGGAAGCGCGCAGCGCGATCATGGCGCTCGCCGGCGGCCCGGGCCAGGAGGCGATCCCGTTCGCGGAAGAGTTCGCCGAACTGCTCGGCCCGATCGCCGCCACCCGCGACCTGATCGTCTTCGACCAGCGCGGCATCGGGCTCTCGCACGCGCTCGCCTGCCCGGCGCTGAAGGGGCGTGGCGGGCTCAGCCCCTCGGCCGGGACCGTCGCCGCATGCGCCTCGCAGCTCGGCCCCACCAGGGGCTTCTACTCGACCGCCGACAGCGTCGCCGACATCGAGGCGATCCGGCGCGCGGGGGGCTACGAAAAGCTCGTCCTCTACGGCACCAGCTACGGCACGAAGCTCGCCGAGATGTACGCCGACGCGTACCCGCAGCACGTCGAAGCGCTGATTCTCGACTCGGTCGTGCCGCCCGCCGGCCCCGACCCGTTCGAGCGGCCGACCTTCCAGGCCGTGCCACGAGTCCTGCGCTCGATCTGCCGCCGGCACGCGTGCCGCGGTGTGACTCCCGACCCCTTCGCCGACCTGCGAGGGCTGCTGCGCCGCATGCACGACCGGCGCCTGTCGATCCGGGCGATCGGACCCAGGGGACACACGCGGCATGCGCTCGTGACACCGCAGGCATTGCTGAACGTGCTGCTGCTCGGTGACTTCTCGGGCCCGCTGCGCGCGGCGTTCGTCACAGCGGCCCGCTCAGCCGCCCTCGGGGACCTGGCGCCGCTCGGGCGCCTGCTCGAGACCGTGCCGGCAGAAGAAGGCGGCGGCGAAGGCTTCGACGAGCCGCTGTACTTCGCGACGAGCTGCGAAGACGAGGACTTCCCGTGGACGCGCGCTGCAAGCGCCGCCGAACGGCTCGCCCAGGCCCGCGCGGCGGCACGGGCGCTCGGGCCCGGCGCGTTCGCGCCGTTCAGCGTTCGCGACGCGATCGGGCTCAGCGACGTGCCCCAGTGCGCGGGCTGGCCCTACGCGACGCCGTTCCAGGCGCAGCTGCCGACGCAGCTGCCCGAGATCCCGACGCTGATCCTGAGCGGCGCCGAGGACCTGCGCACGCCGACGGCGGGGGCGCGCGAAGTTCAGGCCTCGATCCCGGGCTCGCAGCTGCTGGTGGTGCCGATGGTCGGCCACTCGGTGCTGGGGAGCGACCCCAGCGGCTGCGCCGAACGGGCCTTGCAGGGGCTCTTCCGCGGCAAGGCGATCGCCGCCTGCCGGCACTCCTCGACGCCGGCGCGGCTGCGCCCGGAGGCGCCGCCCGCGCGGCTGCTCGGGCGCATCTCCCCCGCCCGCGGCTACGCCGGCCTGACCGGGCGCACCGTCCACGCCCTGCAGCTCGCGATCAGCGACCTGGGGCGCCAGCTCGCCCTGACCCTCGAAGCGAGCGTGACGAGCGAAGAACTGCTGTCGCTGACCGCGCTGCGCACGGGCGGGCTGCGATCCGGCTGGGCGGAGCTGAACAGCGGCGGCGTGAGCTTCCACGACTACTCGTTCGTGCCGGGGATGACGATCTCGGGAGCGCTGCGCGCCGAAACCGCAGACCTGCGGATCGGCGGAACCGCGGCCGCGCACGGCACGCTGCGGCTCGGTGCGCACCACATGCTCGTGGGGATCCTGGGCGGCCGCAGCGTCCGGCTACCGGCGTCAGGCGGCCGCACGGCGGCTATTGTCGCGGAGAATGCCGCGGCCAGCGCATCTACGGGTCCTGCTGATGCTGGTGCCCGTGCTCGCGCTCGCCGCCTCGCCGGCAGCATCGCGAGCCTCCTCGGGCCTTAGCTTCACCCCCTGCTCCGGCCTTCCGAAGCTGTCCTGCACAGACCTGCCGGTACCGCTCGACCGCTCGGGCGCGGCGCCGGGGACGATCGCGCTCGGCGTCGCGCGCGAGCTGTCCGGCTCGACCCCCAGCGCGAGCGCCGTGCTGGCGCTCGCGGGCGGCCCGGGCCAGGCAGCGCTGCCCTTCGGCGAATTCGCCGCCCAGGCGCTCGCGCCCGCGCTGCACGGCCGCGACATGCTCGTGTTCGACCAGCGCGGCACAGGGTCATCGGATCCGCTGAGCTGCCCGGCGCTCGAAAGCCCGCGCGGCACGATCGAACGCGTCTTCGCGGCCTGCGCGGAACAGATCGGCCATGCCCGCGGCGCTTTCACGACCCAGGAAACGGTCCAGGACATCGAGGCGCTGCGCCGCGCCACCGGCTACCAGAAGCTGGTGCTGTACGGGACCTCCTACGGCACGAAGGTCGCGCTCGAGTACGCCGAACGCTACCCCGACCACGTCGAAGCGCTGGTGCTCGACTCGGTCGTCCCCACCGACGGCCCGGAACCGTTCGCGATCCCCACCTTCGAGGCCCTGCCCGGCGTGCTGCGCGAGCTCTGCTCTCAGAACGCGTGCGCGGGGATCACCGCCGAACCCGTCGCCGACCTCGCCGGGCTGATCGCGCGCCTGCGCCGGCATCCGCTGGCCGGCTCCGTCTACGACGGGCTGGGCCATCGCCACAACGCCCGGCTCAACGAGCGGAGCCTGCTCGACGTGCTGCTGGCCGGCGACCTCAACCCCGCTCTGCGCGCGCTGCTGCCGGCCGCGGTCCGCTCGGCGCTGCGCGGCGACCCCGACCCGCTGCTGCGGCTGCAGGCGCTCTCGGAGGGTCTGATCCCGAACGTGCCCACCGGCCACGGGGCCGATGCGAGCACCCAGGAAACCGACGAAGCGCTGTTCGTCGTGACCACCTGCGAGGAGGCGCCGTTCCCCTGGCAGCGCAGCGCCCCGGCCGCAACCAGGCTGGCCGAAGCCATGGGCTTCCTGAACACGCAGCCGGCGAGCGAGTTCGCGCCCTTCGACCAGCGTACGGCTCTCGACGCCAGCCTCGTCGGCGCCTGCTCGGCGTGGCCCTACGCCTCCTCGCCGCCGCCGGCGCCGGCCGCGCTCCCGGACGTACCGACCCTGATCCTCTCCGGCGCCCAGGACCTGCGCACCCCGACCTCGGGCGCGCTGAAGGTCGCGGCCCGGATCCCGGGCGCCTCAGTCGAGGTCGTGCCGTTCACGGGCCACTCCGTGATCGGCAGCGACCTCACCGGCTGCGCGGCCAAGGCGGTCGCGAGCTTCTTCGCCGGAACGGCTGTCGAGCCGTGCACCGACGCCAAGGACGTCCTCGGCCCGACGCCGGTGACCCCGCGGCGCCTGCAGTCGATCCGCCCGCCCTCCGAGCTGCGGGGGCGGCCGGGACGCACGCTCGTGGCCGTGCTCGACACGCTCGTGGACCTCAACCGCCAGGTGATCGCGGCGACGCTCCAGGCCGACCAGACGCTGCCGAGCGGCGCGAGCTTCGGCGGCCTGCACGGCGGCTACGCGAGGCTCTCGCGCAGCTCGGCGGTGCTGCACGACCTCTCGTTCGTCGCCGGCGTGCGGCTCTCCGCCGCCTTCCGGGTCCGCCACGGACGCCTCGAACCCGCCCGGATCAGGATCGACGGTCCCGCCGCCGCGGCGGGGACGGTCCGGCTCGGCTCTGCTTCGCGGCGCGTGACCGGAACGCTCGGGGGGCATCGCTTCGACCTCCAGATCGCGCGGGTCAAGCTCTCGCGGAGCGGCCCCGGCGAATGGCCGTCGCTCGCGCCGGCGCTCTCCGCGCTCGGCCGCACGCCGTTTGACCGCATGCCCGCGCTCGCCGCTGCCGGGATCGCCTCGCAGATACGCTGAGCGGCATGCCGAACGCGCTCGCGCGGGAGACCTCGCCGTACCTGCTCCAGCACGCCGAGAACCCCGTCGACTGGCGGCCGTGGGGCGAGGAGGCGTTCGCCGAGGCGGCCGAGCGCGACGTGCCGGTGCTGGTCTCGATCGGCTACTCCTCCTGCCACTGGTGCCATGTGATGGAGCGCGAGTCCTTCGAGGACGAGGCGACGGCGACGGTCATGAACGCCGGGTTCGTGTGCGTGAAGGTGGACCGCGAGGAGCGCCCCGACGTGGACGCGCTCTACATGGAGGCCGTGCAGGGGATGACCGGCCGCGGCGGCTGGCCGCTGAACGTGTTCCTGACGCCCGAGCAGATCCCGTTCTACGGCGGCACCTACTTCCCGCCCGAGCCCCGCCACGGCATGCCCGCTTGGACCCAGGTGCTGCAGGCGATCTCCGAGTCCTGGGAGCAGAACGGCGAGGAGATCCGCGAGGGCGCCGACGAGCTCCGCCGGCAGCTCACTGGCGCCGGGCGCCTGCAGGCGCGCGAGCAGCCGCTCAGTGAGGCGGACCTCGACCACGCGGTCGAGAACCTGCGCGCGATCTACGACGACGCCAACGGCGGCTTCGGGCCGGCGCCGAAGTTCCCCCAGGCCTCCGTGATCGAGTTCCTGCTGCTGCGCTCGGAGACGGGGCCCGCCACGGCGACGCTCGACGCGATCGCCTCGGGCGGGATCAACGACCAGCTCGGCGGCGGCTTCGCGCGCTACAGCGTCGACGCGACCTGGACGGTGCCCCACTTCGAGAAGATGCTCTACGACAACGCGCTGCTGGCGCGCGCCTACCTGCACGCCTGGCAGGCGACCGGAGCTGCGCGCCATCTGGAGACGAGCCTGCGCACGCTCGGTTGGGCGCTCGGCGAGATGCGAGGTCCCGAGGGCGGCTTCTACTCGGCGCTCGACGCCGACTCCGAGGGCGTCGAGGGCCGTTACTACGTGTGGCGCGAGAGCGAGTTGCGCGAGCTGCTCGGCGCAGATGCCGACGCGGCCGTCGCGTGGCTCGGCGTCGACGCCCGCGGCAACTTCACCGACCCGCACCACCCGGAGCCGGGGCTGAACGTGCTGACTGCGCGCGGCCCCGAGCCCGACGCGCCGACACGGGCGCGCATCCGCGCGCGGCTGCTCGCAGAGCGGCGTCTGCGGGTGCCGCCGGAGCTCGACGAGAAGCGCCTGACCTCCTGGAACGCGCTGATGATCTCGGCCCTCGCCGACGTGGGCGCGGAGATCGGCAACCCCGCCGCCCAGTCGGTGCTCAGCGCAGCACGCGAAGCCGGCGAGACGCTGCCCGGAGGCGAGGATCTGCTGGCCGGCGCCGTCGCATGCGCGGAGTTCGTGACGGGGCGGATGCGCGATGCCGGCGGACGGCTGCTGCGCACCTACAACGCCGGCGAGGCGAAGATCGAGGCGTTCCTCGAGGACCACGCGTTCCTCCTGGAGGCGGCTCTGACGCTGTTCCAGGCGACCTGCGAGGAGCGCTGGCTGCTCCTCGCGCAGGAGCTCGCCGAGGAGACCATCGCCCGTTTCGCGGACCCGGATCGCGGCGGGTTCTTCTCCACCGCTGCCGACAGCGGCCTGATCGCCCGCCGCAAGGAGATCGAGGACAGCCCGATACCGTCGGGCAACTCCTCCGCGGCGAACGGGCTGCTGCGCCTGTACCAGCTCACCGGCGAGGAGCGCTACGAGCGCCACGCGGACTCGGTGTTCGCGCTCGTGGGCGAGCTGGCCCCTCGCCACCCGGCGGCGTTCGGGCACATGCTCCAGGCGATGCACTGGCGCCTGGCCCCGGCGCGGCCGATCGCGTGCGCGGTGAAGGGCCCCGCCCCCCTCGCCTAGGGCGGCGGCAGGACATCAGGCCCGTCGCGCGAACAGGCAGCCGTGGCAAGCGAAGCCCAGGCCTCGCCAGCAGCGCAGCCGGCCCGCGACCCGGGCGACCACCACAGCGCTTTCGGCAGCGACAAGTTCGGTGTGCAGGCCGAGCGCTTCGCGCGCTTCTTCGGCACACCCACCTTCATCGTCGGGCAGAGCGCGATCGTGCTCGTGTGGATCGCGATCAACGCGCTGACGGCCACCAGGACGATCGGATGGGACCCCTACCCGTTCATCGCGCTGAACCTCGCGTTCAGCCTCCAGGCCGCCTACGCGGCCCCACTGATCCTGCTCGCCCAGACCCGCCAGGCGGACCGCGACAGGATCCGCGACGACGCGCTCCAGGCCCACCACGAGGCGGAGAACAAACGGCTCGAAGCCGCTGAGGCCGGTCAGGCGCGGATGATCGACGACGACCGGAAAATGGCCGAACAGCACGCCCGCATGCTCGAAATGAACACGCAGCTCACAGAACAGGTCGCGAAGCTGACCGCCGACCTCCGCGACGCGATCTTGGACAAACCGCCGCGCGCCTGACCCCGCTACGCCGATCCTCAGAATCAGAAAAAAACGACCTACAGGATCGCCAGGTAGCGATCAAGCTCCCACTGCGAGACCTGGACCCGGTAGTCGTCCCACTCCTGGCGCTTGATCTCGACGTAGCGGTTGAACATGTGCTCGCCGAGCGTGCGCAGCACCAGCTCTGACTCCGCGGTGATCTCGATCGCCTCGCCCAGGCTCTCGGGGAGCTCCTCGACGCCGAGACGGCGCCGCTCGTCGCTGGAGAGGTGGTACAGGTTCTTCTCCATCGGCTCGGGCAGCTCGTAGCCCTTCTCGATACCTTCGAGGCCCGCCTGCAACAGCACGGCGAACGTCAGGTACGGGTTGCAGGCCGGGTCGGGGCATCTCAGCTCCATCCGTGTCGCCTTCTCGCGCCCCGGGTGGTAGAGCGGCACGCGCACGAGCGCTGAGCGGTTGCGGCGCGACCAGGCCACGTAGGTGGGCGCCTCGAAGCCCGGCACGAGCCGCTTGTAGGAGTTCACCCACTGGGCGAAGATCGAGGAGATCTCGCGCGCGTGCTTGAGCTGGCCCGCGATGAACGCCTTGCCGACGTCGGAGAGGAAGTACTGGTCGTCGGGGTCGAAGAACGCGTTCTTGCCATCCGCGAACAGCGACTGGTGAGTGTGCATCCCCGAGCCGTTCTCGCCGAACAGCGGCTTGGGCATGAAGGTCGCGTGCCAGCCGTACTTCATCGCGATCTCCTTGACCGTGATGCGGTAGGTCATGCAGTCGTCGGCCATCTTCAGTGCGTCGGCGTAGCGCATGTCGATCTCGTGCTGGGAGGGGCCGACCTCGTGATGGGTGTACTCGACGTGGATGCCGAGCTGCTCGAGCGCCAGCACCGTCTCGCGCCGCACGTCCGAGCCGGCGTCGAGTGTCGTGAGGTCGAAGTAGCCGCCTTCGTCGAGGACTTCGGTGGACTTCGAGTCTTTGAACAGGAAGTACTCGAGCTCGGGGCCGACGTTGAAGGTGTCAAAGCCCATCGCGTTCGCCCGCTCGAGAGCACGCCGCAGCACGTGGCGCGGATCGCCCTCGTACGGCGTCTTCTCGGGCGTGATGACGTCGCAGAACATGCGCCCGACGCCCTGCTCGCCGGGGCGCCACGGCAGCACCGCGAACGTGCTCGGATCGGGCATCGCGATCATGTCCGACTCCTCGATCGCGTTGAAGCCGGTGATCGAGGAGCCGTCGAAGCCCATCCCGGCCTCGAACGCGTCGTCCAACTCGGCCGCGTTGATCGAGAACGACTTGAGCTGGCCGAGGATGTCGGTGAACCAGAAGCGGATGAAGCGGATCTCGCGCTCTTCGACGAGCGCCTTCACGTCCTCCGTGGTGGTGGTCCGGTCCGGCATGCGCGGGAGGCTAGCCGATGGGGCCGCGGCGACGGTATCGACGCGTGGCCAAAGGAGCCGGAGCCGGGGCGTGGCGGTCAGTGGCCGAAGGTCCCCGGCCAGGGCGCGGTCGTCGTCGTCTGTGACCGAAGGTCGCTGGCCAGGGCGCCGTAGGCCAAGCCGGCACCGACGGCGAAGCCGTTGGTGAAGGACGCAGGGAGCGAAGTGTGCTTTGCACACGAGCGACCGAGGACGCCGAGCTGCGCCGGCATACGGCGTCCTGGTCTATGACCGAAGGTCGCTGACCAGGGCGCCGTAGGCCAAGCCGGCACCGACGGCGAAGCCGTTGGTGAAGGACGCAGGGAGCGAAGTGTGCTCTGCACACGAGCGACCGAGGACGCCGAGCTGCGCCGGCATACGGCGTCCTGGTCAGTGACCGGCGACTGCGGCGACAAATTCCGCCACCGCTTCCGCTTCTTTGCCCTGGTAGAGCAGGGCGGGCATCTGCCCGAGGCCGCGGGCGCGGCCTTCCTTGATCGCGTCTTCCACCAGCGCCTTGCGGCCGGCGGGCGTCGAGATCTGTTCCCCGACGCGGACGTCGAGGTTCGGCCCGATGCGCCCCACGGACTTGGTCGCCGCAAGCGTGTGGCAGAAGCCGCAGGAGCGGGCGAACAGCACGCGGCCCTGCACCTCCTTGGGGGTCAGTTTGATGCCGCCCACCGCGACCTTGGACTTGTGGTTCGCGTTGAACGCGAGCACGATCGCCGGGACCGCCAGGCCGAACGCGAACAGGACGATCACCCCGATCGTGACCAGCCGCCGGCTGACCGTCGATTCGGTGTGAAGCGCCGCGCGGGCGCCTTTGGCGCCGCCGCGGATCGCCAGGAAGAACACGCCGAGGCCGACCAGCAGCCAGAAGATCAAGAACAGGATGAGCATGCGGCGGGAAGATATCGGTTGGGCGCCCGGAAGGGCCCCCTCCGCGCGCCCACCGACAAGCGAGGGGGCGATCGTGAGAGGACGCTCAGCTTTAGAAGGCCTGAAGGCGCAGCGCTAACCTGGGCATGACGGCCACCTGCAAGGAGCGCACGCCGATGAACATCCTCCGCCGACTCCCCCTCTCCCGCCTGCTCCTGCTGTGCGCGCTGGTCGTTGCGATCGGCGCCTCGATCACCGCCATCGCCCTCGCGATCGGCAGCGGGCAGAAGCCGCCGGCGAAGCCGCTCGCGCAGGCAGTCCACGACGCGCTGGGCGCAGCGCCCGTCGAAGGCCTGAGCGCGAACATCACCTTCACGAACCACCTGCTCGAAGGCGCGAGCCTGGCCGGCGAACACGGCTCAGGGCTGATGTCGAACCCGTTGATCACAGGCGCGTCCGGTCGTCTCTGGATCGCCAAGGACGGCCGCGCACGGCTCGAGCTGAAAAACGAAAAAGGCGACACGAACATCGTCTACGACGGCACCACGGTGACGATCTACGACGCCGCCGAAAACAAGGTCTACCGCTACACGCCCAAGCACCAGAGCTCCAGCGGGAGCAGCGCGGAGCACAAGGAAACGCCGTCCGTCGCGAACATCGAAGAAGGGATCGCCAAGCTCGACAAGCACGCGAACCTCTCAGGAGCGACGCCCGCGAACGTGGCCGGACAGCCCGCCTACACCGTGCGGATCTCGCCGCAGGAAAGCGGCAGCCTGATCGGCGGCGCCGAGCTGTCGTTCGACGCCAACACGGGCGTGCCGCTCCGCGCGGCGGTCTACAGCTCGGCCCAGTCCGCGCCGGTTATCGAACTGGCCGCAGACGAACTCTCCTACGGGCCCGTCTCCGACTCCGTGTTCCAGATCTCGCCGCCTCCGGGCGCGAAGGTCGAAACGCTCGAACTGGAGAAGACCCACCACGCGAGCAAGCCCTCCTCCTCCGCGAAGGAAGCCCCCGAAGTGACGACCCACGGCCAGGGGATCACCGCCGTCGAGGTGCTGAAGGCCAAGGCCGGCAGCGGCTCGGGCGGCTCGAACCTCGAAGACCTCCCGAAGGTCAAGCTCCCGAACGGCGTGAGCGCGAACGAGCTTCGCACCGCCCTCGGCACGGTGCTCACGTTCGAGCGCGCGGGCTCGCGCTACGTGGTCGCAGGCGCGCTCGACCCCTCGGCAGTCGAAGCAGTCGCCGGCAGCCTCTAGCCGTGGCCGACGGCGGCCCGGGCGGGGCGGGTGGGCAGGCTCCTGTCAAAGCCAGGGGCCTCGTCAAGCGCTACAAGGAGGTCCTCGCAGTCGACCACATCGACCTGAACGTCGAGAGCGGCGATGTGTACGGCTTCCTCGGCCCGAACGGCGCCGGCAAGACCACGACGCTGCGGATGGCACTCGGGCTCATCATGCCCACGGAGGGCAAGGTCGAGCTGTTCGGCCGTGACCCGATGCGGGAGGGCGCACGGGCGCTGGAGGGCGTGGCCGGCTTCGTCGAGGCTCCCCGCTTCTACCCGTACCTTCCGGCTCGCAAGAACCTCGAGCTGCTCGCCGCCCTCGACGGCGACGGCGCGGCCTCGCGCATCGACGAGGTGCTCGAGATCGTCGAGCTGACGCCGCGCGCGAAGCACAAGGTCGGCGGCTTCTCACACGGGATGCGCCAGCGCCTCGGGATCGCGGCCGCGCTGCTGCGGCGCCCCCGGCTGCTGATCCTCGACGAGCCGGCGACCGGGCTCGACCCGGCGGGGATGCGCGACATGCGCACGCTGATCCGCCGCTTGGCCGGCGAAGACATCACGGTGCTGCTCTCGAGCCATCAGCTCCCGGAGGTCCAGGAACTCTGCGACCGGGTCGCGATCGTCGACTCCGGACGCGTGGTCTACGAGGGCGCGCTCTCGGACCTGCGCCGCCAGGGCGGAGCGAGCTACCGGCTACGGACCACCGACGACACGCAAGCGCTGGAGATCATGCGGTCCCACGCGGGCGTCGAGGCGCCGGCCGCGGGGGAGCACGGCATCGGCTTCCAGGCGGAGGAGGCGCAGGTGGGCGCGCTCTCCCTCGCCCTCGGGCGCGCCGGCATCGGGATCCTCTCGCTGACGCCTGAACTTGCAACGCTTGAGGATCTGTTCTTCCGTCTCACCGACCCGGACGCCAAAGCCGAGTCCGCGTCGTCTGCAGAGGCGCTCCGCGAGCTCGTGGAGGCGCCGTGAGCAGCGTCTCCGCCGCCCCCGCCGCCGCGCTGCCTCGGCGGGCACACCGGCCATCCACGTTCACCATCTACCGCTGGGAGCTGCGCAAGCTCGTCTCCCAGAAGCGCACATACCTCGGGCTCGGTCTCGCGATGTTCCTGCCGCTGCTGTTCGTGATCGTCGAGCTGGCTCGCAACCAGCCCGCCCACGGGGACACCATCTTCGCCCAGGAGATCCTCCAGTCGGGCCTGGCGACGCCGGTGTTCATGCTCACGTTCCTCGTGGGGTTCTTCCTGCCGCTGATTGCCAGCCTCGTGGCCGGTGACATCGTCGCGAACGAGGACAGCAACGGCACGCTGAAGACGATTCTCACGCGCTCCGTGGATCGCGGCCAGGTGTTCGCTGCGAAGGCCGCCGTGGCGTTCACCTATGCCGCGCTGGCCGTGTACGTCGCGGGCACGGTCGGCACCGTGGCGGGTGTGGCCGCGTGGGGCTTCCACGGGCTGCGCACGCTCTCCGACACCTACGTCTCGGCGCCGAAGGCACTGCTGCTCGTGTTCGCCGCGCATACCGTCGTCCTGATCCCCATGATCGCCGTTGCAGCGATCGGGGTGTTTCTCTCAACCGTCACGCGCAACAGCGCGGCGGCGATCGTCGGCACGATCGGACTCACGATCGTGCTCCTGATCCTCTCCGCGATCCCCGGCCTGGAAGGCCTTCACCCGTACCTGCTCACCCAGCAGTACTTCGCATGGCAGGGCCTCTTGCGCACGCCGACCGACTGGGGCCCGATCACGCATTCGGCGTGGGTGTGCGCGCTCTACGCGGTGCCGGCGCTCCTGGCGGGTTACCTCGTGTTCCTGCGCCGGGACGTCGCGGGCGGCTGAGCGCCGCTCAGGTGACCTCGGCGGGCGCCTCGACCAACGAGATCTCGACGTCGCCCATCAACCGCCGCGCCTCGCGCGGATCGAGCTGCCCAGCACCGAAGCGGCCCGCGGACTCCGCGCCGCAGGCGACGCCGAAGCGCACGCACTGGTCGGGCGGGCGGCCTTCGTAGCGGGCGGCGAGGTAGCCGGCCAGGAACGCGTCGCCTGAGCCCCGTTTCGCGATCGGCTCGCGGGGCTCGATGCGCGCCCGTTTGAGCCGGCGCTGGCCGTCGACGAGGACCTGCGCGAGGCACCCGTCCGGCATCGTCATGATGACTTCTCGCGGGCCGAGAGCGCCGATCTCACCCATCGCGGCCTCGCGCTCCTCTTCGCTCGAGAACTCGTGGCCGACCAGCTCCTCGGCCTCGATCACGTTCGGCGAGACGAGATCCGGCTCGGCGCGGACGCCCTGGCGCAGCGGCTCTCCGTCGGTGTCGACCACGGTCGTCACCTCCGAGCGCTCGAGATCGCGGATCAGGGACGCGTAGAGGTCCGGCTCGACCCCGCGCGGCAGCGAGCCGGCGAACACGACGATGGCGGCACCGCGGGCGAGGTAGAGCAGCTTGTCGCGGAACAGCTCGACCTCGCGCGCCGTGACGGCCGGGCCCCGTTCGTTGATCTCGGTCTGCACGCCGCTTGTCGGGTCCAGCACCGACGTGTTCGTGCGCGACTCCTCGCGGATCCGCACGAAGTCGTTGAGGATCGACTCCTCGGTGAGCTGCTCGACGATGTGGGTGCCGGTCGCGCCGCCGGCGAAGCCGGTCGCGATCACGGGCTGGCCCAGCGCCTTCAGGGTGCGCGCGATGTTGACGCCCTTGCCGCCTGCCATGGTCCGCTGTTCGACCGTGCGGTGACGGCGCCCGAGGCGGAAGTTCGGGACCGCGAGCGACTTGTCGATCGCGGCGTTCAGCGTGACCGTGATGATCATCGCCCTCTCCCCGCGCCGGCGTCTGCCCCGGCGAACGACCCTGCCCTGCGATGCACGCCACACAGGCTAGCGAACGGCCCGACCCCGTCCGGCGGGCTCCCCGGCATCGGGGCCGGCGCGGCGTCGGGAAGACGTGGGAACCGCCCTGGCGAGCGCTCAGTCCGCATGCGAAGCCCCGTCAGGGCGTGCCCACGGCCCGCGCGGAGAGCTCCCACGCGAGCTCGCGCAGCCGCTCGGCCTCCGCCCTCGCGGCCGCTTCGGCCGAGCCGCCCGAGGCGACGTGCGCGCCCGCGATCGAGCGCGAGGCCGAGATCAGGCCACCCGCCGGGCCGGGCTCGAACGCGGCGCTGAGGTCCTCGACGCGCCCGCCCTGCGCGCCGATGCCCGGGAGCAGGAACGGCGCCGCCGGCATCAGCTCGCGGGCACGCCGCAGCCGCGCGGGAGCGGTCGCTCCGATCACCGCTCCGACGTCGGCGAAGCCCTCGGCACCGACCTCGCCGAGCTCGCCGACGAGGGTGGCCAGGCACTCCCAGACCGCGCCTCCGCCGGCCAGCTCGCGCTCCTGGACGTCGGCGGCGCCCGGGTTCGAGGTCCGCACGAGCACGAGCACCCCGCCGCCGCCCGCGCGGGCGGCGCGCACGAAGGGCTCGATCGCGTCGCGGCCCATCAGCGGGTTGACGGTCGCCAGATCGGCCCCGAGGCCCGCGACGTGGCCGTGCGGCGTCTCGATGCCGCCGAACAGCGAGGCGGCGTAGGCCTCCGCGGTCACGTCGATGTCGCCGCGCTTGCCGTCCGCGATCACGAGCAGGCCGGCGGTCCGCGCGTGCTCGACGACCGCGCCGAGCGCCTCGCGGCCGGGCGCGCCGAGCGCCTCGAAGCGGGCGAGCTGCGGCTTGACAGCGACGCAGGCGTCGGCGGTCGCGTCGATCAGCGCGCGGCAGTGGGCGAGGACGGCGGCAGCCGATGCCGCCGCCGGGTCCGGAGCATCGGTCCCCGGGGCCCCGTCTGCGGCGGGCCAGAGCGATGACGGATCGGGGTCGAGGCCGAGGACCAGCTGAGAGCTTCGCTCGGCGACCTTCGCCGCCAGCCTGTCGCCGAGCGCCAGCGCCGCCTCAGCGCCCCTTGACCGCGCTCTTCAGCCCGCTGCCGGCCGTGAAACGCGGCACGCGCGAGGCGGCGATCTGGATCCGCTCGCCGGTTCGCGGGTTGACGCCCATGCGTGCGCCCCGGTCGCTGACGTGGAACTTCCCGAAACCCGATACGGAGACCTCGCTGCCGCGCCGCAGTGCGTCCTCGACGGTCGCGATCAGCGCGTCGACGGCACGCGCTGCGTCCTGCTTCGTCAGCTGGGCCCGGTCGGCGACCTGGTCGACCAGCTCGGACTTCGTCATTGACCCCTCCTGGTTTCGATCGGTCTTTCGAACTCTCGACGCTAACACCGCATTCGGACAGGCGGCTGCGCAAGAATCGGGGTGTGGCAATCGAGCGTATCGCCTGGATCGCGACCGTGCTGGTGGCCCTGCTCACCGCGCTGCTGCTGCTGCTGTCGGGCTACACCGGCTACGCCGGGCTTGGCCTGGCGGTGGCGATCTCGGCCGCCGTCAACCTGCTCTGAGCCAGGCCGTCAGCTCGCGCGCGGCGCGCCCGCGATGGCTGATCGCGTCCTTCTCCGCGTCGCTCAGCTCGGCCATCGTGCGCCCGTCGGGAACGTCCACCGGGAGGAAGGCCGGGTCGTAGCCGAACCCGCGCTGCCCGCGTGGATGCTCGGCCAGACTGCCGGAACACCGGCCCTCGAACAGCCGCTCGACGCCGCCGTCCGGATCGACATAGGCGATCACGCACACGTACTCGAGGCTGCTGCCCGTGGGCGCCTCTCGCAGCAGCTTGGCGAGGTTCTCCTGATCGCTCGCGTGCTCCCCCGCGTAGCGGGCCGAGCGCACCCCCGGGGCGCCGCCGAGCGCCTCGGCCGCGATCCCCGAGTCGTCGGCGATCGCGACGCGCCCGAGAAGCGAAGCGGCGGCGCGAGCCTTGCCGAGCGCGTTGGCGGCGAACGTGTCCCCGTCCTCGGGCGGAAGCTCGACGCCGTCTTCGAGAGCGTCGATCGCCGCCTCGCCGC
The DNA here is from genome assembly GCA_963738815.1 of uncultured Solirubrobacteraceae bacterium. GTDB lineage: Bacteria > Actinomycetota > Thermoleophilia > Solirubrobacterales > Solirubrobacteraceae > Palsa-744. The sequence goes on along the minus strand of CAVTXW010000008.1, from coordinate 232,065 downwards.
CGAGCAGGCGCTCGAACTCGCGGCGCTTGTGCTCGTTGTGGGTGGCCAGCAGCAGCCTCATCGCGACGCCCACCCTAGCCTCCGGCGCAGCGTCTACATTGGCGCCTGATGGGGGGACTGCGACGCCGGCTTGGAGTGCTGCTCGCGACCGCGCTGACGCTGCCGGCGCTGTGCGGCCAAGCGTCGGCGCAGAGGCCTCCGGCGGCGGTCTTCTCGGCCACGCCCGAAGGGACCGAGACCGTGTCGGCCACGAAGCCCGGAGAAGGCGAAACGTGCCCGGCCGGGACCGCGAGCGAGAGCGTCACCTTCCGCGGCCGGCCCGTTCGCGTCCGCGTCGAAGACACAGGGCCCTTCCTCGAGATGAAGGGGCTCTCGCGCCACGGCGAAGACAGCCGGCAGCCGTTCGCCGCTGACGGCGCCGTCACGCGCAGCGCCGACGGCGCCTTCACCTGCCGGCTGGAAACGCCGCCCGACTGCGGGACCAAGTCGTTCGACGGGCTCTCGATGTGGCTCCAGGGATCCTCGGTGCGACGCGGGCGGATCACGTTGCTGGTCGCCCTGCACGCGGAAGACCCATCCGACGTGTTCTCGAGCTGCCCCGCCCTGGGCGGGCTCCCCGCGCTGTTCGCGACCGGCGCGCCGCAGGCGCACGTCACGGGGGCAACGCTGTTCGACCGCCGGCAGCGCACGCTCGTGCTCAGCGCCACGCACGACACGCACACCGAATCCCTCGGCGGCACGTCCCACATCGAAACGTCGCTGAAGCTGACGCTGCGCCGGCTCTAGGCGCAGCGGCTCTCAGGCCCCGGCGCCTGCGGCGATCGCCTGCTCCTGCACCGCGCGAAGCGTCTCGATGCCACGCTCGGCAAGCGCGAGCAGCTCGTCGAGATGGGCACGGCTGAGCGGCGTCCGCTCGCCCGTCGTCTGCAGCTCGACGAGGCCTCCCTCGCCGGTCATCACGACGTTCGCGTCGACCTCGGCGCGGGAGTCCTCGCCGTAGTCGAGGTCCAGGAGCGGAGCGCCGTCGATCACGCCGCAGGAGACGGCGGCGACCGAGCCCGTCAGCGGGCTGCGCTCCAGCCGTCCCTTCCCCTGCAGCTTCGCGCAGGCCAGGGCGAGCGCGACGTAGGCGCCCGTGATCGACGCGCAGCGGGTGCCGCCGTCCGCCTGGAGCACGTCGCAGTCGAGGTACACCGTCCGTTCGCCGAGCAACTCGAAGTCGACGATCACGCGCAGGGAGCGCCCGATCAGGCGCTGGATCTCGACCGTGCGGCCGTCGGGGCGGCCGCGGCTCACGTCGCGCTGCTTGCGATCCCCGGTGGACGCCGGCAGCATCCCGTACTCGGCTGTCACCCAGCCGCGGCCCTTGCCCGTCATCCAGCGCGGCACGCCCTCCTGCGCGGAGGCGGTGCAGATCACGCGCGTCTCACCCATCGAGATCAGGGCCGAGCCGGTGGCCGGGCGCACGAAGCCGGGCTCGATCGTCGCGGGACGGAGCGCTCCGGCGTCGCGACCGTAGCTGCGGCTGGGGGCGGCGGCGGCTTGCACGGGCGCCATCATTCCAGAGCGCTACGGTCGGGGGATCGTGCGGGCGCTCGTGGTCTCGAACATGCGGCCAGACGACGGGCACCCCGAGCGGGGGAGCTTCGTGCGCGACCAGGTCGCCTCGCTGCAGGCCCTGGGCGGGGTCGACGTCGAGCTCTACGAGTTCCCGCCGGGCGCACGCGCGCTCGCCGCAGCGGCGGCGGCGCTGCGGCGGCGCTACGCGCGTCAGGAGCGTTTCGACGTCGTGCACGCGCACTTCGGCCTGACGGCGTGGCCGGCGCTCGCCGTGCCCGCCCGCGTTCGGGCGCTGACGATGCACGGGACCGACCTCGCGGACCCGCGCTCGCGGCTGGCGACCCGCGCGGTGCTCGGCTTGATCGATGTGCCGGCTGCTGTCTCGCGCGAACTCGCCGAGCGGATCCCGGGGCGCGCCGCCGCGCGCGCCCAGGTGCTCCCGTGCGGCGTGGACACGGAGCGCTTCCGCCCGCGGCCCGCGAGCGAGGCGCGCCGGGCGCTCGGGCTCGACGAGCAGCGCCCGTTCCTGCTGTTCTCAGCCGATCCGGCACGACCGGAGAAGCGCTTTGAGCTGGCCCGGGAGCTGGCGGACGCCGCCGGCGCCGAGCTGCGCGCCCTCGGCGGGGTCGCGCCTGAGCTGGTACCGCTGTGGGTGAACGCGGCCGCCGCCGTGCTCGTGCCCTCGGCCCGCGAGGGATTCGGGCTGGCGGTGCTCGAGGCGCTCGCCTGCGACGTGCCGGTGCTGGCGACGCCGGTCGGGGTCCATGCCGAGGCACTTGCAGGCGTTGGGGGCACTCTGTGCGCCCCGTTCGAGCTCGCGAGCTGGCGGGCGGCCCTCGAGCCCGCGCTCTCGGGCCCGGGGCTGCGCGTGCAGGGACGCTCCGCGGCGGCGCGGTTCTCAGCCGCGGCGATGGCCGCGCGCGTGCTCGAGGCCTGGGAGCGGGCGCTCACGCGCTGAGCGTCCCCCACCCGCTTCGCTCCGTAGCGGCGGTGGATAGTGTTAATCGGGCGTGGACCAGCCATCCGGCACGAATCCCACCGACGCGTCAGCGGAGCGGGGCCCGGACGACGGCCAGCAAGCCGAGTCGCCACCCCCCGAGCAGTCAGGCTTCCGCTCCCGCGGTCAGGCCCGGCGCCGCGCGCGCTTCCTGCGCCGTGCGCGCGAGCTCGCCTACCGCGATCTCGGCGGCCTGGTCTACAACCTGCACCGCTTCGGGCAGCGCAACGACCCGCTGGTGCTCGCAAAGCTGGGCACGATCAGCCTGATCGACGGCGAGCTGCGCACGATCGAGTCGACGCTGGCCGAGCGCCGGCCGATCACCGTGCTCAGGGAGGCGGGCATCACTGCCTGCCCGCGCTGCGCGGCGATCCACGGCAGCGAGGACCGCTACTGCCCCAACTGCGGCCTGCCGATGTCGCGCCACGCAGACCTGCCGATCGCGAGCGCGCCGTCCGGGGCTCCTCCCGCGCCCGCCCCTGCGCCGGCGCAGTCCGCCGGCGCCCCGCTCCAGCCGGCTCCGGCCCCTGCGCAGCCGCCGAGCCCGTCCGCTCCCGCGCCGCAGCCGGCGACGGCCGCACATCCGGTCGCCGCCACCCCGGCGACGCGCCGCCACCCGATCGCCTCGCCTGAGCCCGGCGCGCCGGGCCGCTCCCCCACCCCGCCGCCCCGCTCGGCGCCGGGGACCGCCGTCGGCGCGGGCAGCGGCTCGCGTCCGGAAGAAGCGACGGAGATCATCCGTCCCCCGGGCACCGGCTCGTGAGCGCGCCCGCACCGGCGGCTGAGCAGCCGGCGGCCGGCGCCTCCCTCCGCGCTCCGTCGCCGAGCGACGCGTGCCCGCTCTGCGGCGCTCCGCTCGCCCCGGACCAGGAGTGGTGCCTGCATTGCGGCGCCGCTGCGCGGACGCGGCTCGCCGCCGCCCCGAACTGGCGCGCGCCGGTGATCGCCGTGGCGGCCGTGGCCGCGATCGCGCTGGCCGTGCTGGCGGTGGCGCTCGTGAAGCTCGCCGGCGACTCGGGCCCCGCGCCGGCGCCGGTCACGCAGACGGTCACGACGCCCGCCGCCGCGCCGCCCGCGAGCACCGTGCCGGGCGCCGCCACGACGCCGAGCACGCCCGGCACGGCCACGACGCCCGGGGCAGCCACGACGCCTGGCGCGGTCACAACGCCCGGAGTGGGCGCCGCCTCCCCCGCTGCGGCGGCCAAGCGTGCCGCGAAACGCCAGGAACGGCTGCAGCGCCGGGTGGAAGCCGCCAAGCGGCGCGCGGCCGCCCAGCGCTAGGCGCGGCGCGCGCCGCTGCGGATACGGTTCCGGCGATGCCGGTGGCGAGCACGCACGAGGCCGACGTGGCTGTGGTCGGCGCGGGCGCGGCGGGGCTCTACGCGGCGCTGTGCGCGGCGCGCGAGCACGCGAGCGTGACGCTCGTCTCGGCGACGCCGCTCGCCCAGACCGCCAGCTACTGGGCGCAGGGCGGGCTCGCCGCCGCGCTCGCAGCCGACGACAGCTTCGAGCTGCACCTGCGCGACACCGAGCGCGCGGGGCGCGGCCTCGTGCGCCGTTCGGCCGCCGAGGTGCTGGTGCGCGAGGCGCCCGACCGGGTGGGCGACCTGCAGTCGCTCGGCGTGCGCTTCGACGCCGACCGCTTCGGGCAGCTCGCACTCGGGCTCGAGGGCGGCCACTCGGTGCGCCGCGTGGTGCACGCCGGCGGCAGCGCGACCGGGCGCCGCGTCGTGCGCCAGCTCTCGGCCCTGGTGGCGGCGGACCCGCGGATCACCGTCCTGGAGGGGGCGCGCGCTCGGGCGCTGTGGGTGCACGAAGGATCCTGCCGCGGGCTCGTCTGCGACGGGCAGATCGTGCTCGCGCGCGCGGTGCTCGTGAGCACGGGCGGCGCCGCCGCGCTGTGGGAGCGCACCACCAACCCGCCCGGCTCCCAGGGCGTCGGGATGCTGCTCGCGCACGAGGCCGGCGCGGCACTCGCGGACCTCGAGCTGATGCAGTTCCACCCGACCGCCGTCATCGGCGTGCCGGGGCCGCGAGGGGTTCCTCGTCACCGAGGCGATCCGAGGCGAGGGCGCGACGCTCCACGACGAGCGCGGCGAGCGCTTCGTGGACGAGCTGGCTCCCCGCGACGAGGTCGCGCGCGCGATCCAGGAGCTGCTGGATCGGACCGGGGCGCGCTCCGTCGGGCTCGACATGCGCGCGATCGACCCCGCGCGCTTCCCGAACGTGTTCTCCGCGCTGCGCGAGGCGGGCGTCGACCCGAGCCGCGAGCTAGTCCCGGTCGCGCCGGCGGCGCACTACATGATGGGCGGCATCGTCACCGACCTCGACGGGCAGTCGACGGTGCCGGGGCTGTACGCGGTCGGCGAGTCCTCCTGCACCGGCCTGCACGGCGCCAACCGGCTGGCGTCGAACTCGCTCAGCGAGTGCTTCGTGTTCGCGCGGCGCGCCGTCTCGAACGCGCTCGCGGGCGCCGCGGGGGCGTTCGTGCGCCCCGGCGAGGCCGAGGCCGACCGGCTCGCAGACACCCCGGAGCTGACGCCCGTGAGCCCCGAGACGCGCACCGCCCTGTGGCGCGATGCCGGCATCTTCCGCACCGGCGAGAGCCTCGAGCGGCTGGCCGGCGATCCCCACCCGCTCGCGCGCCTGATCGCGCGCTGCGCGCTCGCCCGCACCGAGAGCCGCGGAGCGCACCTGCGCGCCGACCACCCGGCCACCGAGCAGTCCTTCGAGCTGCGCGCACGCGGTCGTCTCCGCGGACGAGCTCGGCTGGCAGAGCTGGATCTGAGTCCATCCGTGCCGGTTCGAAAGGGGGGTCGGGCGGCGCTCCATGCCGGCCTCGGCGGGGTTGACGGTGCGCGCGAGCGTGTTCCCGTCGCGCAACCGGGGTAATCCCAACTTTAAAAGATCGGCCGATTGGCCTTTATCTCGCTCCTTTCCGCGCGCGCGAGTGTTCGCGATCGATGAAAGGACTTTCAGGAGGAGGAGTCTGATGGGAACGGCGGGCGTGCTCCAAAGGAGACATTGATCGACAGAGAGGTTCAGGAGCAGTAGCCATGTATCAGTTCAGTCGGGCCATCTACCGGGAGCTCGCGCCCCAGATCCTGGAGCCGGCGCCCGGGGCCCCGGCATGCAGCAACCACGAAGCGGTCCTGCGCGCCTGCGAGGCCGTGGTCACGCGGATGGCGATCGATCGCCACTACTTCGCGCGTCCGGAGCGCACGCTCTTCTGCGACATCCGGGGCTTCTTCCCGATGTCGGCGCAGGCGCGCGTCCACATGGTCGTCGACCGCTACCTCGGTCTCGCCCAGCAGTTCCTCGAAGCCCACCCGCACGAGGGATACACCGCGGTCAGCGGTGCGCCCCCGCGCTGCCGCGCCACCACCCGCAAAGGCTCCGCCTGCCAGCGCACGCCGCTCGCGCGCAACGGCTACTGCCCCTCGCACCAGCACCTCGCGGACACCGAGGACCGCGAGCTCGCGGCGGCCTAGCACCGGCGCGCCACTCGTTCCCTCGCCCTGCGGCAGCCCGCCGCGGGGCGACGCCCCCCGGCCTCACGCCCACGTAGGCTCCGGCCATGCTCCTGGGCGTCGACGTCGGCGGCACGTTCACCGACGCGGTGCTGGTCGCGCGCGACGGAACCGTCCACACCGCGAAGGCGCCCTCGACCCCGTCCGAGGAGCAGCGCGGCGTGATGCGGGCCGTCGCGGTCGTGCTCGCGAAGGCGGGCGCGCAGCCGGAGCGCCGTCGAGCGCTTCGCGCACGGCATGACGGTCGCGACGAACGCCCTGCTCGAGGGACGTACCGCCCGCACCGCGCTCGTCGCGACCGAGGGCTTCACCGACGTGATCGAGCTCGGCCGCCAGAACCGGCCGCACCTCTACCGGCTCTGCGAGAGCGCGCCCGCGCCGCTCGTTCCCGCCGAGCTGCGCTTCGGCGCCCCGGAGCGGGTCGTGCCCGACGGGACGCTGCGGGCGCTCGACGACCAGGACGCCGACGAGCTCGCGCGGGCGATCGCCGCCGCGGCGCCCGAGGCGGTCGCGGTCGCGCTGCTGCACTCCTACCTCGACTCCTCCCACGAGCGGTCGATCGGCGCGGCGCTGCGGCGGCGCTTCCCCGGGGCGGTCGGTCTCGCTGTCGAGCGAGCTGGTGGGGACCTTCCGCGAGTACGAGCGCACCGCGACGACGGCCCTGGACGCCGCGCTCTCGCCCCCGCTCGGCTCCTACCTCGCAGAGCCTGTGCGCGGAGGCCGCCGGCGAGGGCCTGGCCGAGCCCCAGATCATGCAGTCGAGCGGCGGCCTCACCGACGCCGGGCGAGCCGGTGAGCACGCCGCGCTGACCGTGCTCTCGGGCCCGGCGGGCGGAGTCGGAGGCGCCCTGCTCGTCGCCGACCTCGCCGGCGAGCGCGACGTCGCGTGCTTCGACATGGGCGGCACCTCGTGCGACGTCTGCCTGGTCTCCGGCGGGCAGCGTGCCCGAGACCTCCGAGCGCGTGATCGCCGGGCGCCCGGTCGCGCTGCCCGCGCTCGACATCCACACCGTCGGCGCGGGCGGCGGCTCGATCGCCTGGCGCGACGCCGGCGGCGCGCTGCGCGTGGGGCCCGCCTCGGCGGGCGCCGAGCCCGGGCCCGCCTGCTACGGGAAGGGCGGCGAGCGCCCCACCGTCACCGACGCCAACCTGCTGCTCGGCCGGCTGCCTCGCGACGCGCCGCTGGCCGGGGAGGTGCGGCTCGACCGCGGCGGCGGCCGAGCGTGCGCTCGCGCCGCTCGCGGCCGAGCTCGGGCTCGAGCTGCTGGCCTGCGCGGAGGGCATCGTGCGCGTCGCCGAGGCGGAGATGCTCGCGGCGCTGCGTCTGATCACGGTCGAGCGCGGCATCGACCCGCGGCCGTTCGCGCTGATGCCCTTCGGCGGCGCGGGGCCGCTCCACGCCGCCGCGCTCGCAGACGGCCTGGGGATCTCACGTGTGCTGTGCCCGCGCGCGTCGGGCGTGCTCTCCGCGCTCGGTCTTGCCGCCTCGCCGCCACGGCGGGATGCGGCGCGCACGGTGATGCTGAGCGCCGAGCAGATCGACGGGCCCGAGCTCGGGGATGCGCGCGAGGAGCTTCTGGCGGAGGCGCGCGGCGCCCTCGGCGCGGCGCCTGCGCGCGCGCGGGTCCGCCACGAGCTGCGCTACCGCGGGCAATCGTTCGAGCTGCCGGTCGACGAAGAGCGCACGCCGGGCGCGGGGCTCTCCGGAAGCGAGCTGCGCGAGGCCTTCGCCGCCGCGCACGAGGCGCGCTACGGCTACCGCGACGAGCAGGCCGACGTGCAGCTCGTGAACCTGCGCGCGTCGGTGTGGGGACAGGCGCCCGAGCTCGCGCCGCGCGCCGGCGGCGCCGGCGAGTCCGGCGCGAGCGGGTCGAGATCGTCTTCGGCGGGCGGCCGCTGGCCGCCGATGCGCTGCTGGGCGAGCCGCCCCCGGGTACGACGCTGGACGGCCCGGCACTGGTCGCCCTGCCCGAGTCGACGCTGCTGGTGGCGCCCGGCTGGTCGGCAGACGTGGATGCGCACGGCACGATCGTGATGAGAAAGTCCCACCCGCCCGCCGCATGAGCCTCGACCCGATCGAGCTGCAGGTGCTGACGGGCGGCCTGCGCGCCGCGTGCGAGGAGATGGGCGTCGTGCTGATCCGCTCGGCCCACTCGTCGAACATCAAGGAGCGCCGCGACGCCTCCACCGGCCTGTTCGACGCCGACGGGCAGATGGTGATGCAGGCCGAGCACATCCCGGTGCATCTCGGCGCGATGCCCGCGGCGGTGCGCGCGGTGATCTCCGAGCGTCACGCTCCCGGCGTCTCGTGGGTGCTGAACGACCCGTTCGCGGGCGGCACCCACCTCCCGGATATCACCGTGATCACGCCGGTCTTCGCTTCTCACGCTCTGATCGGGTTCGCCGCCAGCCGTGCTCACCACGCCGACGTCGGCGGGCGCCGGCCCGGCTCGATGCCCGCCGACAGCACGGCGCTCGAGGACGAGGGCGTCGTGATCTCGCCGCGCCCGCTGACGCCCGCGGCGCTCGCCGAGATCGTCGCCACGATGCGACAGCCCAGCGAGCGGGCGGCGGACCTGCGCGCCCAGCTGGCCGCCAACCGGGTCGGCGCCGAGCGTCTAGCCGAGTGGGCGGCGCGCCTCGGGCCCGGCCGCTTGCGCGAGGGGACCGACGCGGTGCTCGACTACTGCGAGCGGCGCACGCGCGGCTGCCTGGCGGGGCTCGCAGACGGCATCTACGAGGAACGCGACGTGCTCGAGGCGCCGGAGGGCGATCTCGAGTTGCGCCTGCGCGCCGAGGTCAGCGGCGAGACGCTGGCGCTCGACTTCGCGGGCAGCGCCGTCCAGCACCCCGGCAACCTCAACTGCCCCTTGGCGGTGACGGAATCCGCCTGCCTGTTCGCGGTGCGCGTGCTCACCGACCCGGACATCCCGCCGACGGCCGGCGCCTACCGCCCCGTCGAGGTGCGCGCCCCCCTCGGCAGCGTCCTGAACGCGCGGCCCGGCGCCGCGGTCGCCGCAGGCAACGTCGAGACCTCCTCGCGGGTGGCCGACCTGGTGCTGAGCGCGTTCGGCCGCGCCCAGGGACAGGGCACGATGAACAACCTCTCGCTCGGCAACGAGCGCTTCTCCTACTACGAGACGCTGGGCGGCGGCCAGGGCGCCTGCGAGGACTCCGACGGGCCCAGCGGCGTGCACGTCGCGATGAGCAACACGCTCAACACGCCGATCGAGGCGCTGGAGCGGGAGTTCCCGCTGCGCGTCGTCGAGTACGCGCTGCGGCGCGGCTCGGGCGGAGGCGGGCGCCGGCGCGGGGGCGACGGGGTGGTCCGGGAGCTGGAGGCCCGTGAGGAGATGAGCTTCTCGCTGATCGCCGAGCGCCGCCGGCACGGCCCGCGCGGCGCCGCGGGGGGCGGCGACGGGACGCCCGGCCGGGACACGCTCGACGGCCGCCCGCTGCCCGGGAAGGCGGCGGGGACGCTGGCGCCCGGCTCGCGGCTGCGCATCGAGACCCCGGGTGGGGGAGGATTCGGGGCGTGAGCGACGCGGCCAGCGAGCGGATCGGCTTCCTCGGGCTCGGGATCATGGGCTCGCGGATGGCGGCCAACCTGGCCCGTGCGGGCTATGAGCTCACCGTCTGGACCCACACGCCCGGCAAGGCACAGACCTGGGCGCAGGAGCACGGCGCGCGGGCCCTGGAGACGCCTGCGGCGGTCGCGGCGGAGAGCGACGTCGTCTTCAGCATGGTCGTGGACGGCTCGCAGGTCGAGTCGGTGCTGCTGGGCGAGGGCGGGGCGGCCGAGGCTGCGCGCGAGGGCCTGCTCTGCGTGGACTGCTCGACGATCGCTCCGGGCGACACGCGGCGAATCGGGGCGGCGCTTGCCGAGCGCGGCGCGAGCATGCTGGACGCGCCGGTCACCGGATCCTCCCCCCGCGCCGAGGACGGCACCCTGACGATCATGGTCGGTGGCGCCGAGCACGACTTCGCGCGGGTGCGGCCGATGCTCGAGGCGATGGGGCGGCTGATCGTCCACGTCGGAGCGCTCGGCCAGGGGGAGATGCTCAAGCTCATCAACAACTCGCTCGGGGCCGCCAACGCCGCTGCGGTCGCCGAGGCGCTGCTCCTCGCCCAGGCGACGGGCGTGGACCTCGACGCGCTCGTCCAGGTCGTCTCCGCCGGCTCGGGCGCCTCGGCGCAGCTCGAGCTGAAGGCGCATGCGATGCGCGCGCACGACTTCACGACGCTGTTCAAGACCTCCCACATGCTCAAGGACGTGCGGCTCTGCCTGGAGGAGGCCCAGGATGCTGGCGTGCCGTTCCCGGCCGCCGCGCACGCGCGCGACCTGCTGAGCGCCGCCGAGGGGCGCGGGCACGGCGAGGAGGACTACGCGTCGCTGATCGAGCCCGTGGAGGGGCTGGCCGGCCGGCGCCTCGAGGAATAGCGATCGCCCGGCCCGGAACCGAACAGTTGACTGGCCAGTCAGCTAGGAATCCACAAAAAAGGCCCTATTTTGCAGGGGATTTGGGATTTTCGCCCAGGTTTCGTATCTTTAACGGCGCGGGTGAGGTCGCTAACAGCGAGCTTTCCGCATGTCAGTCCAGGCCGTCCCTCTCAGGAGTTCGTAGCTTCATGCCAATTGCTTTCAAAGAATGGGCCGTCACGGTCCGCGCCTTGGCGGAAGGCGAGCAGCTCCTGACGATCCGTAAGGGCGCCGCTCCGCAGCCGCCCGACCGCCCGTTCCGGCTGGCGCACGAACGCTTCTTCCTGTATCCGACGTTCGACCACCAGGCGGGCGATCTCGTGCGCGAGTCCCACCAGCCTGAGCTGCGCCGCGCGCTCGAGGAGGGCGTCTGGAGCGACGGCGAGCCGCCCCTGCACAGCTTCGTCTCAGGCGCCCCGCTGCAGCAGCCGGACCGCGTCCGGATCCGCGCGTGGGCCGAAGTCACCGATCACTTCACGATCGTCGACCCTCGCTGCGTGGACGCGCTCTCCCCCTTCTACGTCTGGACGCCGGACTACGCCCAGAAGCGACTCGGCTGGCGCGGGCGCCAGCCGCTGCACGTGCTGCTGCTTCGCACCTACCGGATCCCGCGCCCGGTGACCGTCAAGGTCAAGGACGATTACATGGGTCCGAACGCCTGGGTCGAACTGCAGCGCGAACTGCCCTTCGAGGGCACCCCCGTGCTGTCCGACGCCGAGTTCGAGCGCGCCTCCGAAGAGATCCGCTCGATCACCTCCGAAGCCCGCGAGGTGGGCTCGGAGGCCGGTCAGCCGGTACTGGTCTAGGCCGGCGCGCCCGAGGCGCCTGGCGGTTCGCCGAGCGAGGCGCGGGCCGTCACCTCCTGATCGCGAATCCGGCGCCGTGGAGCGCCGGCCGACTCTTCTAATCCGACTCGGAGGCCTCCGCCTGCGGTGCGAGCGCTTCCCGCGCCGCCTCGGCCGCAGACTCGGGCACGAAGATGTCCCGCGGGCCGGCCGCGAGGAAGTCCGGGACGTCGGCGCCCCTGGCCCGGCGCTGGAGGCTGGGGATGCCCTCTCCCAGCAGCAGCCCCTCGATCAGCTCGGCCTCGGGCTGGTTGGCGGCGCGGGCGACTTTGACCAGCTCGCCTTCGGTGTAGCGGGGATCGACCTTGCGGGCACGCTGCTGGCGCTGGCTCGCTTGCTTCTCGCTCCCAGGCATGAACACGAGCAGCATGCCGCATCGGGAGCAGAAACGCTCGCTGCGGGCGTGCGTGAGCCCGCAGCCGGGGCAGACGAGTGGCTTGTCGTTCACTCGCCCGCGGCGGCGATCGGGACCTCCTCGATGACGCCGCCGTCGATCAGGTAGGAGCGCACCTCGGGCTCGGAGCCGGCCTTCAGCCCGACGATGATCCACTCGACGCCGGGCCAGCTCGCGGCGAAGTTGACGTCGGTCTGCGACGGATGGGGCGGGCTGCGCACGTGCGAGTGGTAGATCGCGCCGAGCTCCCAGCCTTCATCCTCGATCGCGCTGTGCAGGTCCAGAAGTTCCTTCGGGTCGATCTCGAACTTCATGGGGCTTTCGTGGACGTTGCGCGCGCGGTAGACGCGGGTCGCGGCGCGCTCGCCATCGGTCGTGATCGCGACCAGGCCGCAGACCTCGTTGCCGGGGTCATCGAGCGCGTGGGCGACCACCTCGTCCAGGAGCGCGCCGGAGATCCTCATCGCGGCGTTCGCGCGCAGGGGCGCCGCGGCGCGGCTACCACCAGACGGTGGACTCGAGGTTCTCGATCTCGTCGACCGGCAGCGTGTAGATGCCGCTGGACAGGTACTTCCAGCCGTCGTCGGCCACGACGAACACGACGTTGCCCTCGTCCAGCTCGTTCGCGATCCGAACCGCGATCGAGGCGATCGCCCCCGTGGAGACGCCGGCGAACAGCGCCTCCTCGTCGAGCAGCTTGCGGGTCCAGACGATCGCGTCGCGGTTGGTGACGAAGATCTTCCGGTCGAGCAGCGAGATGTCGATGATCGGCGGGATGAAGCCGTCGTCGAGCGAGCGCAGCCCTTGGACGGGCTCGCCCTGCATCGGCTCGGCCGCGACGATCTTGACGGCGTCGCCCAGCTCCTCCTTCAGGCGCCGGCCGTTGCCCATCAGCGTGCCGCCGGTGCCGAGCCCCGCGACGAACGCCGACACCTCATCGAGCTCTTCGAGGATCTCCAGGGCGGTGCCGTTGTAGTGGGCGCCGGGGTTCGCCTCGTTCCCGTACTGGTAGGGCATGTAGTAGGAGGGGTCTTCGCCGGCCATCTGCAGCGACAGGGCGACGGCGCCGTTCGATCCCTGGTCGCCGGGCGAGTAGACGATCTCGGCGCCGTACATCTTCAGCAGCTGCGTGCGCTCCGGCGTCACGTTCTCGGGCATCACGACCTTCAGCTTGTAGCCCTTGCGCGAGCAGATCATCGCGAGCGAGATGCCGGTGTTGCCCGAGGTCGGTTCGAGGATCGTCTGTCCCGGCCCGATGGCGCCCTTGGCCTCCGCGTCCTCGATCAGCGCGCGGGCGACACGATCCTTCACCGAGCCGGTCGGGTTGCGCGACTCGAGCTTGGCCCAGATGTGCACCCCGGGCTTCGGGGAGAGGTTGGGCAGCTCCACGAGCGGCGTGTTGCCGATCGACTGCACGATGTCGCCGTAACGCCCCCCGCACGGCCGGTTCCTGAGCCTCGCCACCGCCATTACTTTACGGAATATAGCGGGGTGTCAGCGACCGTCAACGCACAGCTGTCGGGGCCGGCGAACCCCGAGGGCCGCCGGCCACCAAGACCTATGCCGTCTGCAGGTTGTGGACCTCGAACTCCTTGACGTCGGGCGGATTCGGGAACCCACGGTCACCGAGGCTCTGCAAGCGGGGCATGAGCCGCTCCTGGACGAAGCTGTCGAACGCCTCTCTGGACTCCCAGAAATCGATGACGCCCCAGCCGCCCTCGACAGGACCGGCCGAGTGGACGAGCATCCCGCGGGGAGGGTCTGTGTCCACCTCCATGATCGCGTGGGCCGCGTCGTAGTTCGCCTGAGTGCCACCGCTGAACTTCTGCCTGATTCCAACCGCCATCGCGGTTCCTTTCCTTGGGTATGTACGCCGACACTACTCTTGTGACGGATCGCACAGGCACCGGGGCGCTTGGGCCATCTCACCGGCGGAAGATGCCTGCCGCCGGGCCGCTCGCCGCCGAGAGCTGGCCGCGCAGCCAAACACCATCTAGACTTCTTCTCGGCCCGGAGGAGGGGCGCGCACGCGATGGCATCGGCACAGCAGCAATACGACTTCGACTGGCTGGTGATCGGCTCCGGCTTCGGTGGCAGCGTCTCGGCTCTGCGGCTCTCGGAAAAGGGCTACTCGGTGGGCGTGCTCGAGTGCGGCCGGCGCTTCGCCGACCACGAGTTCCCGAAGAACACGGGCGATCTGAAGCGCTACTTCTGGAGCCCCAAGCTGGGTCTGAAGGGGATCTTCCGCCTGACCCCCTTCAAGGACGTCTCGGTCGTCTCCGGCTGCGGCGTGGGCGGCGGCAGCCTCGGCTACGCGTGCACGCTGTATGTCCCGCCCAAGCAGTTCTTCGAGGACCGCCAGTGGTCTGAGATGGCCGACTGGGAGACCGAGCTCGCCCCCCACTACGCCGAGGCCCAGCGGATGCTCGGCGTCAACGAGAACCCGCACGACGACCCGGCCGACCAGCTCCTGCGCGAGCTCGGCGAGGAGCTCGGCGTCGCCGACACCTACAAACACACTCCCGTCGGGATCTACTTCGGGACGCCCGGCAAGACCGTCGCGGACCCCTACTTCGGGGGCGATGGCCCTGACAGGACCGGATGCCACATGTGCGGGCGCTGCATGGTCGGCTGCGTTCACGGCGCCAAGAACACGCTCGTCAAGAACTACCTGTGGTTCGCCGAGCGCCTCGGCGCCGTCATCACGCCCGAACGCACCGTCGTCGACATCCGCCCGATCGGGGCCGCCGACGGAAGCGAAGGCTACGAGGTCGTCTCGGAGCGCTCGGGCGCCTGGCTGCGCAAGGACCGGCAGGTGCACCGGGCCCGCGGCGTGGTCGTCTCGGCCGGGCCGCTCGGCACCAACAAGCTGCTGCAACGGTGCCGCCTGGGCGGATCGCTTCCCGCCCTCTCCCCCCGTCTCGGCGAGCTCGTGCGCACCAACTCGGAGTCGATCCTCACCGTGACGGTCCCCGAGGACTACCACGACGACCTCATCAAACGGGTGGCGATCACCTCCTCGATCTACCCCGACCCCAACACCCACATCGAGACCGTCACCTACGGCGACGACGGCGACTCGATGCGCATGCTCTACACGCTGCTGACCGGCAACGGCACCCGTGTCACACGGCCGCTGAAGCTGCTCGCGCAGATGCTGCGCCACCCCGACCGGCTGCGCAAGGTCCTGTTCGCCAAGCGCTGGTCGCGGCGCACGATCATCATCCTCGTGATGCAGACGCTCGACAACGCGATCGCGCTGCGTCCGAGGAAAGGCCCGTTCGGCTCGTTCTGGCTGCAGACCGAACAGGACCCCGAGCGGCCGAACCCGACCTTCATCCCGGTCGCCAACCAGGCCGCGGAGTGGTTCGCCAAGCGCACCGGTGGGATCGCGCAGAGCTCGTTCATGGAGGCGATGTTCAACATCCCCTCGACGGCTCACATCCTCGGCGGAGCCGTGATCGCGCCGGACCCCAGCGGCGGCGTCGTGGACGCCGACCAGCACGTGTTCGGCTACGAGAACCTGCTCGTCTGCGACGGCGCCGCGATCCCCGCGAACGTCGGCGTCAACCCCTCGCTCACGATCACCGCACTCGCCGAGCACGCGATGAGCCGGATCGGAGCCAACCCCGAGGCGCTGCTCGCGCCGAACGGGCTCGCGGCCGAGCGGCCTTACGGCGGGGTCCCCGCCGAGCCGGCCGCCTGAGCGCCGCGAAGGACTAGAGCCAGCGCCTCGCGCCGACCCGGGCTTCCGGCGAGAGCGACCCGCCGGAGCGCAGCCGAAGCTGCCACGGGCCCCGTAGCGAGACCATACGATTGACGATCTGATCGGCGCCCGCGCGCGGCGCGGCGAGCAGGCGCCAGGCCCCGCCCGGACGCCGCCCGAGCAGTTCGGCCTGCTCACCGGATGCCCGCAGCACAGCCCAGATCCGCACATGCCCGCGGTCCACGCGCAGGGGGTCGAACGGGAACGAGAAGCCGGCGACGAACGGCTTCGGCGCCGCAAGCGCGAGATCGCCGGACGGATCCGTGAAGAGACCTGCGGGGCGCGGGTACTCCTGCACGCCGCCGGTCGGCGTGGAGACGGTGGTCGCCGGGAAGGGGTCGGCCAGGAACTGCCAGGCGACGAGGCTCACGCCGGCGGCCCACAGGCGATGCAGCGCGCGCGAGACCCAGGCCGCCTGCAGTCCGGCGGGAACCCCGTGCGCCGCCGGCGGCGCGCTTTCCCAGTTCAGCTCGGTGACCCAGACCGGCCTCGGGCGGGCGGGCGGGACGGTCCGAAGGCGTTCGGCGGCCCGCAGCAGCCGGGTCACCTTCGCCGCGTCGGCGATCGACACGTCCAGCGAGGAGGAGGCCGGCTGGTCCGGGTCCTCCACCGAGAGCGGATGGAACGCGAGCGCGTCCAGACGCACCGGCGCCGTGCACCCGGGTGCGCGCGCGAGGCCGCCGCCGTGTCGCGGCGCGAGACACAGCAGCGCGCGCAGGAACGACACCGGAGCCATCCGCCCCAGCCCTTCGCGTTCGCCGTTCGGCGCGACCCCGGCGGCGATCACCGTGTCGCTAGGGGCAACGGACTTCACGCCGCGGTAGAAGCCGTCGAGCATCTGTCGGTACAGCGGCACGGAGAACGCGCTCCAGCGCCCGCCCCGGACCACGAACTGCGGCTCGAGGTAGCGCGGCAGGTTGGGCTCGTTCCAGGCTTGCAGCAGCCGCACCCGGGGAAGCGTGCGCGCCGGTTCGGCGGGGTCGGGAAACGAGCCGTCGTAGCGCTCTGCGAGCGCGGCGGCAAAGGCTTCGAGCGCCCGCGGGTCCGGCGCCCAGCTCCCCAGGTACGCGTACGGCCAGCGGCCCGGCGCTTCGGCGAAGGCCGGCGCGTGGAACACCACGAGCAGCGGCTCGAGGCCAGCTGTGACCGCGCCCTTCACCGCGGCGTCGATGGTGGCGAACTCGTATCCCGGGCTGGAGGGGTCGCGCGCGTCGAAGCCCGCGGGCGGCGCAGCCGCGACGACGTTGCGCCAGTCGACGGTGATCCTTGCAACCTGGGCACCCGCGCCCTGCGCACGCTGGAACGCGAGCGCGCGGGTCGCCGCATCGGAGCTCTTGAACAGCGTCCCGTCGGAGACGCCGCGGGCCAGGCCGCCCCGTTGGAACGGCCCTTCGAGCATGAGGCGGTCCTGAGCGCGGGCGAGCGAGGGCGAGGTGGGCGGCGGCTGCGGCCCCACCCGCGGCACGGTGCCGTAGGGCTGCGGCGGGCCTTCGGGGCCGCTGCGCGAGGGCAGCGGCAGCACCGACGGTGGGAGCAGCGCGAGCGCACCGGCCAGCGAGAGCCCGCGCGCATGCGCGAGCAGCCGCCGGAAGCTAACGGTGCAGCGTGAGCGTATGCCGCTGAAGGTTGAGCGTCGCACCGCCGGTGCTGCGCAGGGTGGTGATCAGCACCACGACGATGTTGTGAGCAGAGTGGAGCCGCCGGCGGCCGCGGCGGGTCACGTGCAGGACGACCCTGACCTTGCCGGCCGCTTTCGCGCTCGCCGAGCCGCGCGCCAGGAGCACCGCGGGGGGCGCTTTGTGGTGCTTCGCCGCGCTGGCGTGAGCGGGCATCGTTCCGCCCTTCGCGAACAGGTCCTGGATCACCGTGCCCGGCTGGTTGATCGTCACCGTGTCGTGCAGGCCCGACTTCAGCAGCGCGTGGATGCTCGCGTGCAGCAGTTTGCCGAGCGTCCCCTGGAGCGCCGGAGGCGGCGCCGGGTGGAACACCGGCGGCGGCACCGGGCAGGTCCCGACGGGTCGCTCGGTTTCGCTCGTGTAGGTGTAGGTGGCTTCGCCGGGGAGGGGCGTTTTCAGCGTCTCGACCGCGATCACGTCCTCGCCGAGTTCGAGCGGTTTCAGGAAGCTGCCGCCGAACGTCGTCCCCGAGAGCGTTTTGACCTGAGCTTCCCCGAAGCCGATCTGGCGCGTGCCATCGGCGACGCCGTTCCGGTACTTCAGCACCTCGTTGACGAACTGGCCTTCGACGACCTCGCCGAGCGAGTTGGAGCCCGAGAAGTTGGTCGAGCCGGCGCAGACCGTCGGGTCGATCGTCGGCAGGCCGTCGTAGACGACCGACGCGATGAGGGTGCCGACCGGCGATTCGAGCGTGACGACGTCGCCGACCTGGGGGACCTGCGACAGCCACGCGCCCCCGGTGTCCACGTCGCGGTACACGGTCACGCCACCACGCACGATCGACACCGCGATCGAGTTGGACGGCTCCACGGTGGCGCTCGTCGAGCCGATCGGTTCCCATTCCGGGAACGTCGTCTCGCCGGAGGAGATCCGCAGCGCGTAGCGCGGGCCTTTCGGCCCGGTCGCCGACGCGGGCGCAGCGAGCGCCGCGGACACCGCGAGCGTCACCAACACAGACGAGCAAAAACGGCCGTGTCTCATAGGTCCAGGCCCCCGATCGATGCGTCCACAGACCAGCTTTAGCGGGTCCGGCGAAGCTGGACGCGAAGGCTAGAGCGGGGTCCGGCGGAAACCGGGCCCTAAGCCCGGTAGCGCACGAGCACGACGTGGCTGCATCCGTCGAGCCGGAAGTGCCGGTTCTCCGGCAGGTAGCGCACGACCAGCGTCTTCACGCCGGGCCCGTCGCAGTGGACGGTGCCGTGGCCGTAGACGAGCGCGACGTGGTCGTTGCCCGCCCCCGTCCAGATCTCGTTGAGGCCGTGACTTGCGTAGATCCAGTCCGGGCCCGGCCCGCCGTGGAGCCAGTCGTGCTGGCTTTCGGGCTGGCCGCCGGGGTGGGAGTCGCCCCAGATCACGTCGCCCATGTCGCCCGCGAAGATCCTGTCGTTGCCATCGCCGCCGAGCAGCATGTTGTGCACGCCGTCGAGCCCGCGCTCCGTGCCGCTTTCGTTGTTGGGGTGCCCGACGTGGTGGCCGATCCTCGGCCAGCCTTCGTGGCTCGCCATGCCCGACGCGGCGCCCGTGGCGAGCCCGCAGCCGATCAGCGCAGCCGCGAGCGTCATCGATGCCCTCCGGATCCTCATGCCCGTCACTCCTACCCCATCGGCCCAGCCGGCCGGTCGGGAGCGGACGAGCGTTCGACGATCGGACGAGCGTCCAGCCGCGGCCGGGCGTTCGGCGCGGAGCGCCGGGGCTCAGCGCCCGCCGGCCATCGCCGGCAGGATCTGAAGCGTGTCGCTCTCGCCGACGGCCGTGTCGAGCCCGTCGAGCACCCGCACGTCCTCGTCGTTGAGGTAGACGTTCACGTAGCGGTTCAGCGACCCGTCGGGGCCGAACAGCTGGCTCTCGGTCGCCGGGTGCGATGAGGCCAGATCTCGCAGCACCTCACCGACGCTCGCCCCGTTGGCGTCGACCTCCTTGTCGCCCCCGACGGAGGCGCGCAGCACGGGTGGGATCTTGATCGTGGCCATGACTCGCGGCAGCCTATCGCTCGAAAGGACCTGTTAGCGGCTCGCCGGTCAAGTCAGGCAAGGAGGAGGGAGCGAAATGTGCGAATAGCACATGAGCGATCGAGGACGCCGCCTGACGCCGGCCGGCGGGCCGCTAACCGGCTGCGGCGCAGAACGCCTCGTAGTCCGGGAACACGCCCATCTCCTCATCGGAGATCTCGCCGGGCTCGCGCGAGCAGATCGGGCACTCGGGGTCGCGGTGGACCTTGACCTCGGTGAGCGTCGCGCCGAGGGCGTCGTAGAGCAGCAGACGGCCGATCGCCGGTTCGCCGATCTCGAGGATCAGCTTCACGACCTCGGTTGCCTGCAGCAGGCCCATCGTGCCGGGCAGGACGCCGAGCACGCCGTTGGCCCCGCACGACGGCGCCAGCTCGGCCGGCGGCGGCTCGCGGAACAGGCAGCGGTAGCACGGTCCCTCGTAGGGCTTGAAGACCGACAGCTGGCCGTCGAAGCCGAGGATCGAGGCGGAGACGACCGGGATCTTCAGCCGCACCGTCGCGTCGTTGAGCAGGTAGCGCGTGGGGAAGTTGTCCACGCCGTCGACGATCACGTCGTAGCCCTCGATGATCTCCATGATGTTCGAGGCGTCGATGCGCGTCTGGTACTTGACGACGTTCACGTCGGGGTTCAGCGCGTGGATCGACTCCTCGGCCGAGTCGACCTTCGGGATGCCGACCCGCTGGGTCGAGTGGATCACCTGGCGCTGCAGGTTCGAGAGGTCGACCTCGTCGTCGTCGACGATCCCGAGCGTGCCGACGCCCGCCGCCGCGAGATAGAGCGCGGTCGGAGACCCGAGCCCGCCGGCGCCCAGGAGCAGCACCTTCGCGTCGAGCAGCTTCTGCTGCCCCTCGGTGCCGATCTCCGGGATCAGCAGGTGGCGCGAGTAGCGGTCGCGCTGCTCGGCGCTCAGCGCGCGCGGGATCTCGACCTCGTAGCCGCGGTCCTTCCACAGCGCGATCCCGCCGGTCATCGAGCGCACGTGCTCATAGCCCAGGTCCTCGCTGAGCGTGCGCGCGGCGTAGGCCGAGCGCTGGCCCGAGGCGCAGTAGAGGATCACCTGCGAGGAGCGGTCCGGGACGACGCCCTCGATACGCGACTCCAGATGCCCGCGCGGCACGCTCTTGGCGCCGGGCAGGTGGCCGGTCGCGAACTCTTCGCTGCCGCGCACGTCGACGATCGTCACGCCCTCGTGGGCGAGCTCCTTCACCTCGGAGGGATCGACCTCCTCGATCTGGCTCTTGATGCGGCGGAGCAGCTCAGGTCCGGACATACTCATCTGGAAACTCCTAAACCAAGGTCGGAATTCATCAACTTCAGAAAGTATAGCGACCTCGAAGCGCCGCGCCCAGCCCCACGGGGACGCCTTCTCAGAGGCTCTTCCGAGACCCTAGGAGACCAACAGGTACGCGAAGCCCGCACCGCTCGGACTCGCAGTGCGGCTGCCGCCGAAGCGGCCGTTCACGCGCCAGCGCCCGACCGCCGGCGGAGCGAAGGGCAGCGTCGCGGAGCCGCCCGAGGCGAACCCGCTCTCCTGGCGGTAGAACTGCCAGCCGAACACCGGGTCGAAGCGCTCGATGTCCACCGTCACCGGCCCCGAGACCGACGGTGAGACGTGGACGTCCACGCCGACGGACTGCCCCGCCCCGGCCTTGGAGGTGCCGAAGGAGATGTGGGTCTGGGTGATCGTCCGCGACTGGCGTTCGAGCGCGTAGTTGCCGGCCGTGGCGTCGTGCACCGAGACGACCGCGTAGTAGCGGCCGGGACGCAGCTGCCTGGTCATGGTCTGGGGACCGCTCCCGCCACAGGCGCATTCGATCACCTGGCCGTTGACGTTCCGGAGCTGGAGGTTGAAGTCGGCCGAGGACGGCGCGCTCAACCGCAGCGTCAGGTTCGAGTGCGTGTGGACGTCCATGCGGTACAGGCGCAGCACGTGCACGCCGTTGCCGTCGAGCCGCCCGCGCGCGCGGCCGTAGTTGCCGAGCCCGATGCCGGGCGCCGTTTCGGCCGGGCCGGCTTGCGCGACCTGGAGGCGGAAGCGCTGAACCTGCTTGAAGGACGTGCGCGGCGTCAGCTCGATCGAGTAGACGCCCCCCTGCCCCGGGCCGGGGGTGAACAGGCCGAAGCCGCCGCAGCTCAGGTGCATCACGGGGCTGCCTTCTTCGAAGGAGCTCGTGCCCGGCGGGAACAGCTGGGCCGTGACGCACGCGCCGTTCGTCTTGTTGGCGAGGTTGACGAGGTAGCTGACGCCGGAGCGCATCACGACCGAGTAGGCCGCGTTGATGTTCTGGATCCTGTCCACGTGCCCGGCGGCGCCGCCGGCGGGCAGTCGCGGCCCCGGGGGGCCGACGGCCGGCGTCGGCAGGAAGGTCTCGAGCGTGAAGCCCGCGAGCTGGGAGCCCGGAAGGGCGGCGACGCGGATCTCGTACAGCCCGTTCTTCGACGCGGTGAAGCTCAGGGAGGCGAGGCCGTGCGAATCGGTCCGCTCGCAGCCGACTCGCTGCAATTCCGAGCGAACCGCGTGGAAGACGTCGACGGTCGCGTCGAGCGCCCCTGCGGCCGCGAGGTTGACGGCGATGCGCCCCTTGCTCCCCGCGCGCAGCGAGTACCAGACCGAGTGTTCGGTCGCGGCGGCGCATGCGGAGCCTTCTTCCCGGGGCTCGACGGTCGCGCCCACGACGGTCCCCGAGAGCGTCGCGGGCAGGCTGTGGATCTGCTGGGCCGAGCCCAGATCGTCGTTCGCAGGAGCCGGGGGCACGGCCGGCGCCGAGGCCGCCACGGGGGCGAGCAGGGCGAGCCCCAGCGCGGCGATGGACGCCCACAGCGCGATTCCCCGCATCCGAACGATTCCCATCCCGCACCCATACGCGAGCGGGAACCGTTCTCCTGCCCGGGCGCCCTCCCGTACGCTGCCCGGGATGAGCGCGCGCCGCCGTTGGATCCTGCCCGTGACGATGGGCGTGCTGGTGCTGGCCGCGCTCGTGTTCGCGATCGTCGCGACGCGTGAATCGGACAGCGGCTCGCCGGCGAGCACCACGGGCGCGGCGACGACGCACGCGACCGCGCCGCTCTCGCGCGGCGGCTTCGCGGGCGCGGAACTGCCGCGCGCGGCCCCGGCGCCGGCGATCGCGCTCACCGACCAGTACGGGCGCGCGGTGTCCCTCGCCGCCCTGCGTGGCAAGCCGGTCGTGCTCGCGTTCCTCTACACCCGCTGCGGCGCTCCGTGCACGTTGATCGCCCAGCAGATCAGGGGCGCGCTCGACGAACTGCGCCGGCCCGCCGCGGTTGTGATCGTGAGCGCCGACCCCGCCGGGGACACGCCCGCGTCGGTCCGGAGCTTCCTTGCCGCGACCTCGCTGAGCGGCCGCGTCTACTACCTCACCGGCTCGCCGGCCGCGCTCGAGCGGGTGTGGCGCGCCTACAAGGTGAAGCCCGCGTCCGCGGGCGCGGACACGTTCGCGCGCTACGCGACCGTGCTCCTGATCGACCCGCAGGGACGCGAGCGGGTGGCGTACGGCTCCGAACAGCTCACGCCCGAAGCGCTCGCCCATGACATCGGGAAGCTTCAGACCCCCTGATACCCTAGTCCGCAGGTAGGAAATGCGCCAATGATGTTCTCAACCAAGGCCGAGTACGGCGTCCGCGTGATGGTCGAGCTGGCCCGGCGAGGCGGCGGCGACGACGCGGCGCTGGGGTCGAATCCGGTCCCTCTCGCCGAGATCGCGGCCGGCGACGGTCTGCCGCTCGCCTACCTCGAGCACCTGGTCGCGCGCCTGCGCAAGGCCGGGCTGGTCGACAGCCGGCGCGGCTCGCGTGGCGGCTACATGCTCGCGCGGCCCGCGTCCCAGATCACGATGGCCGAGGTCGTCGAGGCCCTCGAGGGATCGATAGCCCCGATCGAGTGCATCTCGCAGTCGGCCGACGGCTCGATCGTCTGCGCGCGCGAGTCCGAGCGCGACCACGTCTGCCCGACCAAGCTGCTGTGGACGCGAGTGCGGATGTCGATCATCGGCACGCTGCGCGAGACGACGCTCGCCGACCTGCTCATCACCCCACCCATTGTCGCCGGCACCGCGAAGATCGATGCCCGCCCGCCCCTGCAAATCGAACCGCTTCCGAAGCGCTGAGAAGGAGACCATGGCCGACCTGGAGATCAGAGACCTGCACGTGCGCATCGAGGAGCGCGAGATCCTCCGCGGAGTCGACCTCGACATCAGCCGCGGCGAGATCCACGCGCTGATGGGCCCGAACGGCTCGGGGAAGTCGACGATGGCGAACACGCTCCTCGGCCACCCCTCCTACGAGATCACCGAGGGCACGATCACCTTCAAAGGCGAGGACATCACCGAGGCCGAGCCGCACGAGCGCGCGAAGGCAGGCCTGTTCCTGGCGTTCCAGTACCCGGTCTCGATCCCCGGTGTGTCGGTCGCGAACTTCCTGCGCATGGCGATCAACGCCAAGCGCGAGGAGCCGATCCAGGTCAAGGAGTTCCGGACCCAGCTGCAGCACGCGATCGAGCTCCTGGACGTCGATCGCTCGTTCACCAGCAGGCACCTCAACGACGGCTTCTCCGGCGGCGAGAAGAAGCGCGCCGAGATCCTTCAGATGGCGATGCTCCAGCCTGACGTCGCGATCCTCGACGAGACCGACTCCGGGCTCGACATCGACGCGTTGCGCACCGTCGCCGAGGGCGTGCAGCGCCTCCACGACGAGCAGGGACTCGGCGCTCTCATCATCACCCACTACCAGCGCATCCTCCACTACGTGAAGCCCGAGTTCGTCCACATCCTGATGGACGGGCGGATCGTGCTGGAGGGCGGCGTCGAGCTCGTCGAGCGGCTCGAGCGCGAGGGCTATGACCAGATCCGCCAGGAGGTCGGCGCCGGCGTCGGCGCGGGTGACGAGGATGTCTGATCCCGCCGGCACGGCGGGCGCATCCAACGGGTCGGAGCCGGCGAAGGTCAAGGCCGGTCGCCATCGCGAGGCCACGCTCTACACCGCGCTCGACGGAGCCGGTGCGGGCGGGGGACGCTCGCTGGCCGAGCTGCGCGAGCTCGCGCTGAAGGCCTTCGAGGCCGCCGAGCTGCCCGTCTGGCGCCGCTCCGGGTTCTGGACGACGAGCCTGCAGGAGCTCGATCTCGACGCCCTCACGACAGAGGCCGGGGAGCGCGAGGTGCCCGCCGTCGTCACCCGCACGATCCCCGACCGGCCTCACGCCGGGCGGATCGTGCAGAGCGCAGGCGCCGTCGTGAGCGTAGAGCTCGACCCCGCCCTTGCCGAGCGCGGCGTGGTGCTGTGCTCGCTCGAGGAGGCTTTCGAGCGCCACCGCGAGCTCGCCGAGCGCTGGTACTCCAAGCGCCTGGAGATCGACCGCAACAAGCTCGAGGCCGCCAACGCCGCCTTCTGGACCGGGGGCGCGTTCCTGTACGTGCCGGACGGGCTCGCAGTCGAGGACCCGTTCGAGATCGTCTACGCGATCGCGAAGCCCGGCGTCGCGCAGTACGCCCGCACGCTCGTCGTGGGCGCGCCGATGAGCGACTTCAAGGTCCACGAGTACGACCTCGCCGAGGACTTCGGAGCCGACCCCGAGGGGCCCACGTCCGAGCGCCAGGCGCTCCATGCAGGGGCCTTCGAGCTCTACCTGCAGGACGGCGCCCGCTGCCGGCTCGCGCAGGTCCAGGACTGGGGCTCGGGCAACGAGATCTACGACGTCTCGACACGGTTCGTCCAGGTCGGGCGTGACGCTTACTGCCACTGGCTGCCGGCGCTGCTCGGCGGACATCTCGTGCGCCCGCACCTGGAGATCGCGGTCTCGGAGCCCGGCGGCGACATGGCGTTCCGCGGGATCTTCTTCGCCGAGGAATCCGAGCACCTGGACGCGTTCGCAGTGGATCTGCACGAGACCGGCCCGTCCGGCGGCGACGTGCACTGGCGTGGCGCCGCGAGCGGCCAGGCCAGGGCCAGCTTCGAGGGCCTGATCAAAATCGACCCCGGCGCACAGCAGACCCACACCTACCTGCAGATCCACACGATGATGCTCTCGCCGAAGGCGCGGATCGACGCGATCCCCTCGGTGCTCGTCTCCTCCGACGATGTGTCGGCCTCGCACGGCGGCACGGTGGGCGAGCTCGACGAGTCGGCGATCTTCTACATGCAGAGCCGCGGCCTGGACCGCGCCGAAGCGGTGAGGATCATCGTCGAAGGCTTCTTCGAGCCGCTGATCTCCGAGCTGGCCGACGAGCCGTTGCAGCAGCTGGTGCGCGAGAAGATCGAGGCCCGGCTGGCAGCTGCCCGTGAGGACATCGAGACGTATGCCGTCAGTCGCTGAGAGCCGGCTCTCGGTCCGGGCCGACTTCCCGATCTTCGAGCGTCGCTTCGGCGAGGCCCCGCTCGTCTACCTCGACTCGGGCGCGACCTCGCAGAAGCCCCGGGCGGTGATCGACGCGCTCGCCGGCCACCTCGCCGAGCACAACGCGAACATCCACCGTGGCGTCTACCCGCTCGCCCAGGAGGCGGACGCCGCCTTCGACTCGGCGCGCTTGCGGATCGCCGCCTTCACCGGCGCCGACCCCGAGACGACGATCTTCACCAAGAACGCGACCGAGGCGATCAACCTGGTCGCCCGCTCGTACGGCGCTGCCAACCTCGGTTCCGGCGACGCGGTCCTGATCACGCAGATGGAGCATCACGCGAACCTGGTGCCGTGGCAGCAGATCTGCCGCGAGCGCGGCGCCGAGCTCCGCTACCTGGAGGTCGACGAGCACGGCGAGCTGTCGCTCGCTCAGCTCGACGCCGAGCTCGCCCGGGGCGACGTCAGGATCGTCGCCTTCGCCCACGTCTCGAACGTGCTCGGCACGATCAACCCGGTCGCAGAGATCGCCGCGCGGGCTCGCGCCGCCGGAGCCGTGACGCTCGTCGACGGCGCGCAGGCGGTGCCTCAGATGCCGGTGGAGATCGGCGCGCTGGGCGCGGACTTCTACGCCTGGACGGGCCACAAGGCGGTGGGCCCAACCGGGATCGGCGTCCTGCACGGCCGCCGCGAGCTGCTCGAGGCGATGGATCCGTTCCTGACCGGCGGCGACATGATCGCCTCGGTCTCCCAGCAGGAGACGACCTGGAACGAGCTGCCCTTCAAGTTCGAAGCCGGCACGCCGCCGATCGCCGAGGCGGTCGGACTCGGGGCCGCGGTGGACTACCTGAACGGGCTCGGGATGGCGCGCGTGCGCGAGCACGAGCGCGAGCTGACCGAGCTGATGCTCGCGCGCTTGGCCGAGGTGCCCGGCGTGCGCGCCGTCGGGCCGCCCCTTGGGCGCGAGCGCGGCGCGCTCGTCTCGTTCACCGTCGAGGGCATGCACCCGCACGACATCGCGGAGCTGCTGGGGCGCGAGGGCGTGTGCGTGCGCGCCGGCCACCATTGCGCGCAGCCGCTGATGCGCTGCCTCGGCGTGGCGGCGACCGCTCGCGCGAGCCTGGGCGTCTACAACGAGGAGTCCGACATCGATGCGCTGGTGGCGGCGCTCCGAAAGGGCCAGGAGGTGTTCGGCCTCTGATGGACGACCTCTACCGCGACTACATCCTCGAGCACTACAAGCGCCCCAAGAACTTCGGCGAGCTGGAGCCCCACGACCTCGAGGCGCTGGAGCACAACCCGCTGTGCGGTGACGAGCTGGGCGTGCACATCCGCGTCGCGGACGACCGCATCGAGGACCTTCGCTTCCACGGCCACGGCTGCGCGATCTCGCAGGCGGCGGCGTCGATCGCCTCCGAGGAGCTGAAGGGCATGAAGCTCGACGAGGTCTCCGGCCTCGATGCCGACTGGATGATCGAGCTGCTCGGGATCCCCGTCTCGGCGACGCGGCGCAAGTGTGCGCTGCTGAACCTCAAGGTCGTCCGCGGCGCCGTCACCGGAGACAACGGCTGGCCGACCTGAGGGGTTCGACCCGGTCAGCAGCCGGACTCCGCGCCCGAGGCCCGGCTGAGCCCCGCGATACAATTCCTACCTCGGAGCACAGGATTTACAGCCCCCACCCCGAGAGGCCCCCAAATGGCAACTGTTGACCGCATCGCAAAGCCCAGCCCGATCGTCGAGGACGAGCAGGGACAGCTGATCGCGCGCAAGGGCATCTCCCGTGAGGTCGTGCAGGAGCTCTCGAAGATCAAGGGCGAGCCCGACTGGATGGCCGAGAAAAGGCTGAAGTCGCTGGAGATCTTCGAACGCAAGCCGATGCCGACCTGGGGCCCTGACCTCAGCGGCCTGAACCTCGACGACCTGGTCCTCTACTCGCCGCCCACTGCGGGCCGCTTCAACAGCTGGGACGAAGTCCCCGAGGAGATGAAGCAGACCTACGAGGACCTCGGCATCCCCCAGGCCGAGCGCGAGCACCTCGCCGGGGTCGTCGGCGTCTGGCGCCAGGAGCCGGTCTACGAGGGCCTGAAGGAGGAGTACGCGAAGCTCGGGATCCTGTTCTGCTCGATGGACACGGCGATCAGCGAGTACCCGGAGCTCGTCCAGAAGTACTTCATGAACAAATGCGTGCCGCCGCAGGACAACAAGTTCTCGGCGCTGCACGGCGCCGTCTGGTCGGGCGGCTCCTTCCTGTACGTGCCCAAGGGCGTCAAGGTCGACCTGCCGCTGCAGGCCTACTTCCGCATGGAGGGCGCCGGCGAGGGCACCTTCGAGCACACGCTGATCGTGGCCGACGAGGGCTCGGAGGTGAACTACATCGAGGGTTGCACCGCGCAGACCTACAGCGTCAACTCGATGCACTCGGCCGTCGTCGAGATCTTCGTCCACGACGGCGCGAAGGCCCGCTACACGACCGTGCAGAACTGGTCGAAGGACGTCTACAACCTGAACACCAAGCGCGCCGTCGTCGACGCCGAGGGCACCGTCGAGTGGGTCGGCGGCTCGATGGGCGCCAAGTACGTGATGCTCTACCCGGGCTCGTTCCTGATGGGCGAGGGCGCGCGCGCCGACCACCTCAACGTCGGCGTCGCCGGCAAAGGCGTGCACAAGGACACCGGCGCGAAGGTCGTGCACCTGGCGCCGAACACGACCTCGAACATCCTCGCCAAGTCGATCTCCAAGGACGGCGGGATCATGGGCTACCGCGGCCTGGTCAAGATGGGCCACAACTCGGCGGGCTCAAAAGCCCGCGTGCAGTGCGACGGCCTGATGATGGACGGCGAATCGCGCTCTGACACCTGGCCGGACATCCAGATCCAGAACCCGCACGTGACGGTCGCGCACGAGGCGACGGTCGGGCGCATCTCCGACGACCAGCTCTTCTACATGGGCTCGCGCGGCTTCACCGAGGACGAGGCGGCGGCGATGATCGTAAACGGCTTCATCGAGCCTGTGACGAAGGAGCTGCCGATGGAGTACGCAGTCGAGCTGAACCGCCTGATCCAGCTCGAGATGGTCGGCAGCATCGGTTAGCTGCGCGCTCCCGTCGACACCATCGCCGCGCCCCTCTTCCCGAGGGGACTGCCCTGGGTCAACGTCCCCGAGGGCAGCCAGGTCAGCATCATCCAGCGCGACCGGCCGCTGCTGGTCGAGTTCTGGGATTTCTGCCGCCCGAACTCGATGCGGACGCTGCCCTACGTGAAGGCCTGGCACGAGCGCTACGAGCAGGACGGCCTACGGATCGTCGGCGTCCACTCGCCCGGCTTCGACGCCTCGCGCGATGAGTCCGCGGTGCGCCGCGCGGTCGAGCGCCTGGAGATCGCCCACCCCGTGCTGATCGACAGCGAGCTCCTTTTGTGGCAGGTCTACGAGAACGAGGGCTGGCCGGCGCGCTACCTGTTCGACGGCCGCGCGCGGCTGTTCGAGTTCCACTACGGCGAGGGCGGCTACGACGAGACCGAGCGGGCGATACAGGAGCTGCTCGGGGTCGAGCGCGAGACGCTCGCGCCACTGCGCCCCGAGGACGAGCCGGGGGCGCTGCTCGTCCAGCCGTCAGAGGACCGCGAGGGCGCCTACAGCGGCCCCTACGAGGCGGGCGGGGTGTGGGTGGTGGTCGAGGGCGCGGGCTCGCTCGTCGCGACCGCAGACGGCCAGAGCGCCGCGCTGGCGCTCGACGGCCCCGGCGCGTACCAGCTCTTCGAGCACCCACGCCACACGAGCGCCGAGCTGCGCCTGGAGCCGGACGAGTCGCTGCGGGTCCTCGCGACCTGCTTCACGCCCGGGCTGGCCGAGGGCTGAGCGCGGCGTGGGCCGCGGTCCCTGGGCTACGGTGCCGGCAATGCGCCTCGCTGTGCTTGCAGCCCTTGCCGCGCTGGCGGCGCTCGCGATCCCGCTCGGCGCAGCCGCCGCGACGCCCGGAG
Organism: uncultured Solirubrobacteraceae bacterium; assembly: GCA_963738815.1. Taxonomy (GTDB): domain Bacteria; phylum Actinomycetota; class Thermoleophilia; order Solirubrobacterales; family Solirubrobacteraceae; genus Palsa-744. The sequence goes on along the minus strand of CAVTXW010000008.1, from coordinate 202,485 downwards.
AACCCTGGCTCGGCCTGAACGGGAACAGCGCCACCGAGCTCGGCGGGCTGGAGCGGTTCGTCGAACGGGGCGTCGTCTATGACCGCAGCGGCGAGGTCGAGCTGTTCGCGGGCGAGACCCTGGCGCAGGACGGCGCCGGGCTGGAACGGTCGATCAAGGCCGGGATGATCCCAGTGATCCCGATCGAGTTCGACGGCTACTCGAGCTGCACGTTCGGCCGTCACTGCCTCCCCACCGACCCCAAGGCGATCAGCGAATACGCGCGGGGCTTCATCTCGACGGCCGAAGAGATCGTCGCCCGCTACCCGGTCGCCCCGATCGCCTTTGAGGCGATCAACGAGCCCTGGGGCTACGGCTCCCCGCAGGAGTACGCCGCGTTCCTCGCGCTGCTGCTGCCGCTCGTGGCGCGATCGCACGTGCCCCTCGACGACGTCTACGTGGGAGCGACGGGCGAAGGCTGGGTGCAGGGGCTCTACGCCGTCCAGCCGCAGTTGCGCACACAGATCCGTGGCTGGTACCTGCACCCCTACGGCAAGGAACGCAAACCGGGCCAGGGGATGGCGGAACTGCCGAACATCCGCGCCGAAATGGCCTCGGGGCAGAACAACCTGATCGTCTCGGAGATCGGCTTCTGCGCCGTCAGCGTCGCACGCGAGAAGTGCCTGACCTCCGCCGCGCCCGCCTACGACCCCACCGACGCCGCGAGCGCGCTCGAAAAGGAACTCCGGGTCGCGCTCGCCGACCACCGCGCGGGATGGTTGCGGGCGGCGCTCGTCTACTCGCGCACCGACAGCGGCTGGGCGATGCAGACGCCGAAGGGCGTGCTCACCGAGCCGGGGCTGATGCTCGAATCGTTCGCCGGGCGCTTCGGCTGAGCGAGGCGGCGCGGCGCGCGGCCCGCCGGCGCGGCGATGAGCTAGGCCGGGGCGCCCGCCGCCGGCCGCCCGCGCGCGGGAGCGAGCTCGGCCTGCGTGCGCTCTGCGAGCAGGCGCTCGATGCGGGGCGGCTCGTCGCCCTCCAGGAGCACCGCGCCGCCCGGCCAGTACGGGTTCGACGGTCCGCTCGAGCCGAGGAAGATGTCCGCGTAGGCCCAGCTTCCGCAGTTGATGAGCCGCGCGCCGCCGCGCCCGCGCCACTCGTGCTCGTCATCGACCTCGAACGGCCCTGCGCGGTGGGTGTGACCGAAGACGACGTGGGCGTCGCCGAGCCCGAGCCTTGCCGCCACCTCCCCCATCGCCGCGAGCCCCGCGCGCCGCAGCTCGACGCTTGAGATGTCCGCGCGCACCGGTCCGACGCCGGCACGGTTGAGAGCCGCCACGGCCAGCGGGAAGCCCGCGATGATCGCGCGCCGGCGTAGCACGCGCGACAGGCGCACCCGGGGGCTTCGCCGCCGTGTCGGCACGGCGGCTGCATCGGCGTCGGAGCTGCCGCCTCCCAGGGCCCGCCAGGCGGAGACGGTGGCCATCCCGTTCAGGGCCGCACCGGTATGCGCTTCACGCGCGACGGCGTCGCGCCAGGCGAAGACGGGGGCGCCCATCGCCTCGTAGTCATCGGCGCTGTCGAACCGCTCCGCCGGGCGGCCCAGCAGCCGGCTCATCGCCCCCACGGTCAGGCGCTCGAGGGTCGGCACGGTCAGGTGGCAGTCCAGGTAGTGACCGTGCATCGCGTAGACGTCCTCGCGCAGCCACAGCCCGGGGTAGGCGACGCGGGTCCGTGCCGGGGCGCTCCAGCGCGCGATCTGCGCGAGCGCCGGGGAGGCCTCGGCAGGGTCGAGGAGCTGCTCGAGGCCGAGCGGCCCGGGATCGTCCTCGCCGCCGCGTGCGGCCAGCCACGGTTCGACGAGCGCGTGGTCGTGGTTCCCGGCCGTGAGCACCAGCTCGCGCCCGGCCAGCGCCCGGCCGAGATCCTCGAAGAACGGCCGCGCTGCCGCCATCGCCTCCCGCAGCGGGCCATGGCGCAGCTCGAGCACGTCGCCGAGCAGCACGAGCCGATCGACCTCCGCAAGCCGTTCGAGCAGCGCCGCCCGCACCTCGGGGCGGCGCAGGACGTCGATCCGGGTGCTGCTGCCGAGGTGCAGGTCGGAGACGATCAGCGTGCGCACGTGGCGCTCCCGGCGCTCGGGGACGCCGCTCGGCGCCTGCTTCTTTCGCGGACGCAGCGCCCGCGCTCGCCGTTGCTCAGGACGCTCCGGCCGCCGTCGCCTGGCGGATCTGCTTGGGCAGCATGAAGCGGACGTCCTCCTTGACGACGTGGAACTCGGAGATGTCGGTGACGCCCCTGGAGCGGAACAGCTCGACGAGCTCCTGCACGAGGTTCTCGGGCGCGCTCGCACCGGAGGAGATCCCGACCACGCGCCGCCCCTCCAGCCAGTCCTCCTTGACCTCGCCGGCGTTGTCGATCAGGTGCCCTTCGGTGCCGCAGTCCCGCGCCACCTCGACGAGCCGTTTCGAGTTCGACGAGTTCTTCGACCCGATCACGAGCATCAGATCGCATTTGGAGGCCATCTGGCGAACCGCCGACTGGCGGTTCGTGGTCGCGTAGCAGATGTCGTCTGTGCGCGGCCCGACGATCTTCGGGAAGCGCTCGCGCAGGCGCTCGATGATCGCGGCCGTTTCGTCGACGGCGAGCGTCGTCTGGGTGATGTAGGCCATCCGCTCGGGATCCTCGACCTCGAGCGCCTCGACGTCCTGCTCGTCCTGAACGAGCACGATCTTCTCGGGCGCCTCGCCCATCGTCCCTTCGACCTCCTCGTGGCCGGCGTGGCCGACCAGCACGATGGTGTAGCCGTCATCGGCGAATTTGACCGCCTCGCGGTGCACCTTGGTGACCAGCGGGCAGGTCGCGTCGATCGTCTGCAGCTGCCGCCGCTCGGCGCCCTCGCGCACGCTCGGGGCGACGCCGTGGGCGGAGAACACGCACACCGCCCCCTCGGGCACTTCGGTCTCCTCCTCGACGAAGATCGCGCCGCGCTCCACGAGCTCCTCCACGACGTGCTTGTTGTGAACGATCTCCTTGCGCACGTAGACCGGCTGGCCGTGCAGCTCCAGCGCCTGTTCGACCGTCTGGACGGCCCGGTCCACGCCCGCGCAGTAGCCGCGCGGCGCCGCCAGGATCAGCTTCTCGACTGTGTTCTCCACGGCGCTCATTGTATTGGCCACCACCCGCCCGCCCTTCCTGCCCCCGGCCACGCCGGCAAGGTACGCTAAGCCGTCATGGCCCAGCGTCACCTCGATCGCCTGACGCCCGTCGACGCGTCGTTCCTTCACCAGGAGGGCCCGAGCTCGCACATGCACATCGGCGGGCTGACGCTCGTCGAGGGCCCGCCGCCGAGCATGGAGGAGTTCCTCGAACAGATCCGCCGGCGCCTGCACCTGGTCCCGCGCTACCGCCACAAGCTCGCCTACACGGCGATCGACAGCGGCCGCCCGGTGTGGGTCGACGACCCCAGCTTCAACCTCGAGTACCACGTCCGTCACACCGCCCTGCCGGCGCCGGGGACCTTCGAGCAGCTGCAGGAGCTGACCGCCCGCATCTTCTCCCAGCAGCTCGACCGCTCCAAGCCACTGTGGGAGATGTGGCTGATCGAGGGTCTCGAGGACGACCGCTTCGCGCTCATCACCAAGACCCACCACTCCCTGATCGACGGGATCGCCGGGGTCGACCTCGCGACCGTGCTCTTCGACATCTCGCCCGACCCGCCGCAGATCCCGAACTCGGGCCGCGCGTGGCAGCCGCACCAGGAGCCCGGCGCGGCGCAGCTCATCGCCGCTGGGCTCACCGGCGCCGCCCGCGCGGGCCTGGCGCTCATCGAGGGGGCGCTGGACGCCCTGGCGCACCCCGAGCGCGCGATGGCGCGCGTCCGCGAGGCCGCGGAGGGCATCGGCGAGATCGCGTGGGCGGGCCTGAACCCGGCGCCCGAGACGCCGCTGAACGTGCCGATCGGGCCGCACCGTCGCTTCGTCGCGGTGACGGCGAGCCTCGATGACTTCAAGACGGTCAAGAACGCTTTCGGCGGCACCGTCAACGACGTGGTGCTCGCCGTCGTCGCGGGCGCCCTGCGCGACTTCCTGATCTCCCGGGGCCGTCGTACCGAGGGCGTCGAGATGCGAGCTCTCGTACCGGTGTCGGTCCGCACCGAGGACGAACAGGGCACGGCCGGCAACCGCATCGTCGTGATGCGCGGGCCACTGCCGATCTACATCGGCGACCCGCTCAACCGGCTGCGCTTCGTCTCCCACGCGATGGACGGCCTGAAGGAGTCCAAGCAGGCGCTCGGCGCCGAGGTGATCTCCGGAGCGCAGAACTTCGCGCCGCCGACGATCCTCGCGCAGGCCTCGCGGCTGAACTTCTCGACGCGGCTGTTCAACCTGATCGTCACGAACGTGCCGGGACCGCAGTTCCCGCTGTACGTGCTCGGGCGCGAGATGGTGACCGCGATCCCCGTCGCCTTCCTACCCGAAAACCACGCGCTGGCGATCGCGATCATGTCCTACAACGGCCAGATGAACTTCGGCCTGCTCGGCGATTTCGACGCCCTGCCCGACATCGACGCGATCGGCGAGAGCATCCGCACGGAACTGGCGGCGCTCGTCGAGCTGGCACGCGAGACGGCCGCCGCCCCCGCCTAGGTCCCCGGAGCGTGGAGGCGACGGCGCCGCGGCGGGCGCGGCCGGAGGACCTCGAAGCGATCACCGAGACGCTGTGGCTGGCCTTCGAGGCCGACCCCCTGTGGAAGTGGGCCTTCCCCGACCACGCCCAGCTGCGGCCGCTGTGGCGGCTGTACGTCGAATCGGCCCTGAAGCACGAATGGGTGTGGACGATCGGCGATTACGCAGCCGCGACGGTCTGGATCCCGCCCGGCCAGCCGGAGCTGACAGCCGAGGAGGAGGCGCGCGTGCCCGAGCTGGTCGGCGAGCGCGCCGAGGCGGTGCTGGGGCTGTTCGACGCCTTCGAGCGCTCGCACCCGCACGAGCCGGCGCACTACTACCTGACGCTGATCGGGACCCACCCGGACCGGCGCGGGCAGGGAGCCGGGATGCGGCTGATGGCGTCGAACCTCGAGCTGATCGACGCCGAGGGCGCCGGCGCCTACCTCGAGTCGAGCAACGCGCGCAACGAGCCCCGCTACGAATCGGTCGGCTTCAGGCGCAACGGGTCCTTCACCACGCCGGACGGGACGCGGGAGATCGTGACGATGTGGCGCGAGCCGCGCGGGCGGGCGGCGAGCTAGTAGCCGAGCGCGAACTTCGCGTCTTCGCTCATTCTCTCCGGCGACCACGGCGGGACGAAGACCATCTCCGATTCGACGGTGCTCACGCCGTCCAGTTCGCCGACGAACTCTTCGATCTGTTCGTTGACCTGGGGACCGATCGGGCAGCCGGGGGTCGTGAGCGTGAATGTCACCTTCACCCTGCCCTGGTCGACCTCGACCCCGTAGATCAGGCCCAGCTCGACGAAATCGAGCCCCAGCTCGGGGTCGATCACGTTGGAGAGGGCGTCCATCACGTCGTCCTCGGTGGGTATCGCCTGAAGCTCGGACATGAGGACAGTCTAACCGTGCTTTCCCGCAGAGCGGGGCGCGCTCACGCGGGGCGCCAGCCGGCCAGAACCGCGAAGTAGAACTGCCTGAAGAAGCATTCGCAGTCCTCCAGCCCAGCCGCCTCGAGCCAGCTCAGGCACTGCTCTGTCGTCGCGCACCGGTTTAGCTCCATGCGCCCGTCGGAGGCGTCGAGCTCGGCCTCGCCGGCGCCCGCGGCAGCCGCCGCGGCGCGCCAGCGCGCACGGCCCTCACGCTCGAGCCGGGCCGTGCGCTCGAGAATGTGCTCGGCGTTCACGAACACCCCGCCGGGCCGAAGCCGCTCGGCCACGGCCTGATAGACGCGCCGCTGCTCGTCGTGCTCGACATGGTGGATCGCGAGCGAGGACACGACCGCGTCGAAAGGGCCCTCGGGCAGCGCGTCGCGCATGTCGCCCACCACGAGCTCGACCGCCGCGCCGCGCAGCCGCTCCTCCGCATGCGCCAGCATCGCCTCGGACCCGTCGAGGAGCACGATGCGGGCCGAAGGGTGGGCCGCAAGGACGGCTTCGCTCATCAGGCCGGTCCCGGCGCCGATGTCGAGCACCCGCTCGACCGGGCCGCCGCGCAGCGAGACCAGCTCGACCGCCGTCCCGTAGAAGGCGTCCCAGCAGGGCACGATCGCGCGTCGCGTGGCGTCGTAGCCGGGCGCGTGAGCCGAGAACGCGTCGATGGCGTCGGACACCCGACGAACCTAGCGCACCGGTTCAGGGCGGCCGGCGCGCCGGCGGCGTGCGGCCTGGAGCCGGCGTCAGACGCGGACGACTACTCGTTCGCCATCTTGTCGCAGGTCAGGCAAGGACGCAGGGAGCGAAGTGTGCTCCGCACACGAGCGAGCGAGGACACAGCCTGACGCCGCTCATCGGCGAGCTTGGTCCGGCGACTAGGGCGTCGAGGAGCAAGTCAGGCAAGGACGCAGGGAGCGAAGTGTGCTCCGCACACGAGCGAGCGAGGACACAGCCTGACGCCGCTCATCGGCGAGCCTGGTCCGGCGACTAGGGCGTCGAGGAGCAAGTCAGGCAAGGACGCAGGGAGCGAAGTGTGCTCCGCACACGAGCGAGCGAGGACACAGCCTGACGCCGCTCATCGGCGTCCTAGTTGTCGGACCCGAGGCGGTCCCACATGTACAGCTGAATGCACTCGTTGGCCAGTTCGACCGCCCGCTCGTGCGACAGCCGCGGCAGCACCGTGTCGAGCGCCTGCTCCTCGGCGACCCCGGCCTGGAACGCCTCCTCGCCCCGGAAGCCGGCGGCGATCTTCAGCGCCTCGCGCCGGTTCTCGCCCAGGCTCGGGAACACCCCGACGAGGAACTCCGTGTTCGGGATCGGCTGGCCGACCTCCAGCGAGGCATGCCACGCCGCGAGCAGGTGCAGGTCGTCCTCGTCCAGGTCGGCGATCGCCTTCGCGTAGTGCTCCGACAGTTCCTGGTCTGGGATGTCGTCGACCCAGGCCCGCACGACCTCTCCGACCAGCTGGCGTCGCGCCTCGCGGCCGAGCGAGTCGGCTATCACGCGGATCGCGTCCTGGGGCTGTATGAAGCAGAGCGGCATGTCGCCTCCGGGGGGGACGGTGGGACTCTCTGCATGGACTGTAGGTGCCCGTGTGGACGGCAACTCGCGCACTCCGACCCCCCGCTCACGGGCCGGCGCAGGGGGCCTGTGCCGCCGCGCGGCGACTGTGCGATGCTCGTGAGATGGATGCCGAGCGGCTGGTGCGCGACACCTGGTCGGCGCTGTCCGGCGGAGACGTCGCGGTGATGGAGCAGGTGCTGGCGCCGGACGCGCGCTGGCGAGCCGTCGAGGACGGCCCGTGGAACTGCGAGAGCCGCAGCCAGATCGTCGAGGTCCTGGGACAGAACCTCGCACGCGGCCTGTCCGGGCGGATCGAGGAGGTCCTCGAAGCCGGGCCGGGTCGTGCGATCGTGGCCTTCCGCCCCGACGGGCCCGAGCTCGGCGGCTGGCCGCTCGAGGACGGCGTGCGCTGGCTCGTGCTGAGCTTCGCCGGCGACGGCCTCATCACGGAGATGAAGGGGTGCGCGACCCGGCGCGACGCTGTCGCGTACGCCGGCTGATCAGAGAGCCAGCGCGGTCGCCGGCGATCCCGTCTCGGGCACGCTCGCGGGCCTGAATGCGAGCGTCGCCCGCTCGCCCCCGGGCGGTCGCGACCAGTTGAACAGCGCCAGGTCGAGCGCTGCGAGCGGGAAGTCCCCGGCCTCGGCGAGAGCCAGCGCGCGACGGTCGAGGAGCAGCGGATCGCCGATGCCGAAGACGCGCTTGGCTGCGAGGGCCGTCTCGTCCTCCGTGCCCGCGCCGCGGCCGGTCCCGAGGTGCAGGGACTCGGCGCGGAGGTCGTAGACACCGAGCCGGCCCAGCGACACAAGCAGCTCGTAGCGCGCGCCGCGGCTGAGGCCGGGCAGCGCCAGGCGTTCGAAGACGCGTGCGAAGCGGCGCTCCGGGGCCCACGACGCGTCGCCCGTGAAGGCGGCGGTCTGCCCTCCAGAGCGCTCGGCCCATTGCGAGTAGGCCACCAGCGTCGACGTTCCGCTGCCGGGCCGGTGCGAGCTGCGCGGCCCGCGCGCGACGCCGTCCAGCAGGCCGGCGAGCTCAGGGGTCACAGAGCCGGGGCCGGGCGCCGCGGCGAGCACCGCCTCGGCGCCGGCGAACGGGTCCTCGTCCTCCGAAGGGGAGAGGTATGCGAGCACGAACGCGATCCAGCTGGCACGATCGAGATCCCCGCTCGCTGCCGCGTCGACGGCCTGCTCATAGGTGCCGGGCGGCTCGACGGCAAGCTCGGCGAGGCGGGTGCTCGCGAAGGAGATCTCGTCCGCCAGGCGCTGTGCGTCGGCCGAGGCGCGCAACCCCGGAGCGAGCGGCGACGAGTACCCGTCCTCCGCGGCGCGCCCCTCCCGGCGCACGGTGAGGCCGTCCGAGCGCGGCCCCCGCACGGAACGCTGCGTCCCGCGCGCCCGGGCGCCACCGCTGCCGGCCCGCCTCGGCGAGCCGCCCGCCGGCTCGTTCCCGGGCAGCGTCTTGCTGCAGATCGGGCAGCGCTCGATGAAGCGGTTGTGGCGGCAGAAGGTCGGCATCCGGGGGGGCTCCCATGCCGGCGGAACGGCGCCGGCCGGGCGCGACCTCAGCCTAGCTAGCCGGCGGGGACGCCAGGGCCGACGTGCTGCGGCGGCCCCTCGGGGCCCTCGTCCGCGTCGGCGTGGCCTGCCAGGCCCTGATCGCGCTCGCGTTCGGAGTCGAGCCCGGCGAGGTGGCGATGAACCATGCGCGCGCACTGGCGCCCCTCGTTGATCGCCCAGACGATCAGCGACTGCCCGCGGCGCGCGTCGCCTGCGGCGAAGACACCCTCGACGGAGGTCGTGTAAGGGCTCACGGCCTTGACGTTGCCGCGCCGGTCGCGCTCGACGCCGAGCTGATCCAGGAGTCCCTGCTCAGGGTGGAGGAAGCCCATCGCCAGCAGCACGAGCTGGGCGGGCAGCCGGCGCTCGGTGCCGGCGAGCGGCGCGAACGGCGGCTCGGCAGCGGCCTGTGCCACCGTGAGGCCCTCGACACGGCCCTCGCCGTCGAACGCGGTGGTCGCGATCGAGTAGTCCTGCTCGCCGAGGTTCAGCTCGCGTGCCTCCTCCATCGCGTAGCTGAGCCGGTACTTCAGCGGCCACTCAGGCCATGGCGTGCGGTCGTCGGGCCGCCGCTCCGGGGGCTCGGAGAGAAGCTCGAGCTGAACGATCGAGCGCGCGCCCTCGCGAAGCGCGTTGCCGACGCAATCCGCGCCGGTGTCGCCGCCGCCGATCACGACCACGTCCTTGCCCTGGGCGGTGATCGGCCGCTCGGGCGGCGCCGGGGCGGGCACTGTCGGCGCCGGGCCGCTCTCGCGGGCGACCCAGCGGTTGCGCCCGTAGAGGTAGTCCATCGCGAAGTGCACCCCCTCGAGCTCGCGGCCGGGCACCTCGAGGTCGCGCGGCACGCGCGAGCCGGTCGCGAGCACGACCGCGTCGTAGCTCGCGAGAAGCTCCTCGGCGGAGACGTCGACGCCGACGTCGACGCCGCAGCGCAGCTCGACGCCCTCGGCGCGAAGCTGCTCGACCCGCCGCTCGACGACCGTCTTCTCGATCTTGAAGTCCGGCACCCCGAAGCGCACGAGGCCTCCGATCGCCTCGTCGCGCTCGAACAGGGTCACCGCGTGTCCGGCACGCCGCAGCTGCTGGGCGGCGGCCATCCCGGCCGGACCCGACCCGACCACGGCGACCGACCGGCCGCTCTCGCGCCGCGGCGGCTGGGGCGTGACCCAGCCCTCCTCCCAGGCCCTGTTGATGATCGCGTTCTCGATCTGTTTGATCGTGACGGCGTCGCCCTCTCTGATCTCGAGCACGCACGATGCCTCACAGGGCGCGGGACACAGCCGCCCGGTGAACTCGGGGAAGTTGTTGGTCGCGTGCAGCTGGCGGATCGCGTCGGCGAAGCGGTCGCGGTAGACGAGGTCGTTCCAGTCCGGGATCAGGTTGCCCAGCGGGCAGCCGTTGTGGCAGAAGGGCACGCCGCAGTCCATGCAGCGCGCGCCCTGCTCGCGAAGCTCGGGCACGGGGCGCTGCAACAGGAACTCGTTGTAGTCGTGCGCGCGTTCGGCGCTGTCGCGGTACGGAACCGCGTGCCGCTCGATCTTCAGGAACCCCCCGAGCTGGCCCATCAGGGACGAGCCCCTCGGGCCCGCGTGCCCCTTCGCGAACGCCGTCGAGCGGACGTTCGCTCTCGCCGGACACCGCCGGCTCGCCGCCGGTGTCGACCGCGAGGGCCTCTTCCTCGGCCCGTTCGCGCAGCACGCGCCTGTAGTCGTGCGGCATCACCTTGACGAAGGCCTTCGCCGCCAGCAGCTCCTCCCAGCGCGCCAGCACATCGGCCGCGACCGGGCTCCCGGTCCGCTCCGCGTGCTCGGCGACGAGCGCGCGCAGCTCGATCGCGTCGGCCTCGGCGAGCTCCTCGAAGCCGACCATGCCCATGTTGCACCGCGCCGGGAACTCCCCCCGCTCGTCGAGCACGTAGGCGACGCCGCCGCTCATGCCGGCCGCGAAGTTGCGCCCGGTCGCCCCGAGCACGACCACGCGCCCGCCGGTCATGTACTCGCAGCCGTGATCGCCGACGCCCTCGACCACGGCCGAGGCGCCCGAGTTGCGCACGGCGAAGCGCTCGCCCGCGAGCCCGCGGAAGAACGCGCGTCCGCCGGTCGCGCCGTAGAGCACCGTGTTGCCGACGACCACGTTCTCCTCGGCGCGGAAGTGCTCGCCCATGCCCTCGCGTGGGCGGATCGCGAAGACGCCACCGGAGAGGCCCTTGCCGGCGTAGTCCTGCGCGTCGCCGCGCAGCGTGAAGGTCACGCCGGGCGCCAGCCAGCCGCCGAAGCTCTGTCCGGCCGAGCCCTCGAGCTCGACCTCGATCGTGCCCTCCGGGAGCCCCTCGGCGCCGTGGCGCGAAGCGATGTGGCTGGAGAGGATCCCGCCGACGCAGCGGTTGCGATTGCGCACCGGCACCTGCAGGCGGACGTGCTCGCCGCGCTCGAGCGCCGGCTCGGCGGCCCGCACCAGCTCCCAGTCGAGCGCGTCGTCGAGCACCGCCGGGGGCGGTTCGACGCGATGGCGCGGAGCCGGGTCGGCGGGATCCCGCCTCGATGTGGGTCAGCAGGTGCGTCAGGTCGACGCCGCGGGCCTTCCAGTGCTCGATCGCCGGCCCCACGCCCAGCAGGTCCACGCGGCCGATCGCCTCGTCGAGCGTGCGCAGGCCGAGCGAGGCCAGGATCTCGCGCACTTCCTCGGCGACGAAGAAGAAGAAGTTGACGACGTGCTCGGGCGTGCCCTTGAAGCGCTTGCGCAGCTCGGGGTCCTGCGTGGCGATCCCGACCGGGCAGGTGTTCAGGTGGCAGGCGCGCATCATGATGCAGCCGGTCGCGATCAGCGGCGCGGTCGAGAAGCCCATCTCGTCGGCGCCGAGCATCGCGGCGACGACCACGTCGCGGCCGGTCTTGAGCTGGCCGTCGGTCTGCACGACGATGCGCGAGCGCAGGTCGTTGAGCAGCAGCGTCTGCTGCGTCTCGGCAAGGCCGATCTCCCACGGCACGCCGGCGGACTGGATCGAGGACAGCGGCGACGCGCCGGTGCCGCCGTCGTGGCCCGCGATCAGAACCCGGTCGGCGTTCGCCTTCGAGACTCCCGCGGCGACGGTGCCGACGCCGACCTCGGCCACGAGCTTCACCGACACCTGCGCCTGCGGGTTGCCGCAGCGCAGGTCGTAGATCAGCTGCTTGAGATCCTCGATCGAGTAGATGTCGTGGTGCGGCGGCGGCGAGATCAGGCCCACGCCCGGCGTCGTGTGGCGGATCGAGCCGATGTACTCGTCGACCTTGTGGCCCGGCAGCTGGCCGCCCTCGCCGGGCTTCGCGCCCTGCGCCATCTTGATCTGCAGCTCGTCGGCGTTGACGAGGTAGTGGATCGTGACCCCGAAGCGCCCCGAGGCGACCTGCTTGATCGCCGAGCGGCGGCGGTCGCCGTTGGGGTCGGGGGTGAAGCGCACCGGGTCCTCCCCGCCCTCGCCCGTGTTCGAGCGCCCGCCGAGGCGGTTCATCGCGATCGCGAGCGTCTCGTGCGCCTCGCGCGAGATCGAGCCGAGGCTCATCGCGCCCGTGCAGAAGCGCCGCACGATCTCCTTCGCCGGCTCGACCTGCTCGAGCGGGATCGGCTGCGGGCGCGCGCCGCTGCCCGCGCCGACCTCGAGCAGCCCTCTGAGCGTCGCCTTGCGCGCGGCGTCCTCGTTGACCGCGCGCGCGTACTCGCGGTACTTCTCCATCGCCGGGCTCTCGCGGACCGCGCCGAGCGCGGCCGCGTCGCCCGCGAGCGCGGCGCTCACGTCGCCGTTGGCCGAACGCACCGCGTGCTGGACGAGCGCGATCGTCTCGGGGTTCCACATGTGGTGCTCGCCGTCGCGCCGCCAGGCGTAGACGCCGCCGACCGGCAGCAGCTCGTCGGGCGTGACCGGATACGCGCGGGCGTGGCGCTCGAGCGCCTCTTCGGCGAGCACCTGCAGGCCGATCCCGCCGATCCGCGAGGCGGTGCCCGTGAAGTAGGTGTCGATGAGCTCGCGCTCGAGGCCGACGGCCTCGAAGATCTGGGCGCTGCGGTAGGACTGGATCGTCGAGATGCCCATCTTCGAGATCGTCTTCAGCAGCCCTTTGCCGATCGCTTTGACCAGGTTCTGCGCCGCGTCCTCCCCGCTGATCTCGACGGGCGCGCCGTCCTCGCCGCGACGCACGATCCGTTTTTCGATCACGAGCCCGTCGAGCGTCTCCAGCAGCAGGTACGGGTTGATCGCACTCGCGCCGTAGCCGATCAGGGTGGCGAAGTGGTGGACCTCGCGGGGCTCGCCCGACTCGACGATGATGCCGGCGCGCAGCCTCGTCCCCTCCAGCACGAGGTGGTGGTGGACGGCCGCGACCGCGAGCAGCGACGGGATCGGCACCCTGCGCGGGCCGAGCAGGCGGTCGTTGAGGATCAGGATGTTCGCGCCTTCCGCGATCGCCTCGGTCGCCGTGCGGCACAGGCGCTCCAGCGCCTCGACCATCCCGCCGGGCCCCTTCTGGACGAGCCAGGTCGCGTCGATCGTGCGCGCTTTGTAGACCTCGTGATCGACCTCCCGCAGCGTCTCGAGCTCGCGGTTGAGCAGGATCGGCTGGTCGAGCAGGAGCTTGTGCGCGTGCTCGGGCGTCTCGTCGAACAGGTTGCGCTCGTTGCCCAGCGAGGTGGCCAGGCTCATCACGATCTCCTCGCGGATCGGGTCGATCGGCGGGTTGGTGACCTGCGCGAAGAGCTGCTTGAAGTAGGAGAACAGCGGCGGCGCCTGGTCGGAGAGCACTGCCAACGAGAGGTCGTTGCCCATCGAGCCGACCGGCTCCTGGGCCTCGATCGCCATCGGCGCGAGCAGCACGCGCAGGTCCTCCTGGGTGTAGCCGAACGCCCGCTGGCGCAGCCGCAGCGGCTGGTCGGAGAGCGTCACTTCCGAGGAGGGCGGCAGCTGCTTGAACGGGATCGCGTTGCGCTCGTACCACTCGCCGTAGGGGTGGGCGGTCGCGACCTCGCGCTTGACCTCCTCGTCCTCGACGATGCGGCCGCGCTCGAGGTCGACGAGGAACAGCTTGCCGGGCTGCAGGCGCCCGAGCCGGCGCACGTTCTCAGGCGGTATGTCGAGCAGCCCGGACTCCGAGCCGAGCACCACGTAGCCGTCGTTGGTCTCGACCCAGCGACCGGGCCGCAGCCCGTTGCGGTCGAGCGTCGCGCCGACCACGCGACCGTCCGTGAACGCGACCGAGGCGGGGCCGTCCCACGGCTCCATGAGACAGGAGTGGTAGGCGTAGAAGCCCTTGAGGTACTCGGGCAGGTCGTCCCGGTTCCGGTAGGCCTCCGGGATCATCATCATCGCCGCGTGCGGGAGGGAGCGCCCCGCGAGCATCAGCAGCTCGAGCACGTTGTCGAAGGTCGCCGAGTCCGAGTTGCCGGCGCTGACGACCGGCAGGATCTTCTCCAGGTCCTCCCCGAACAGCTCGCTGCGCAGCTCGCTCTCGCGCGCCCGCATCCAGTTGACGTTCCCCATCACGGTGTTGATCTCGCCGTTGTGGCAGATCACCCGGTAGGGATGGGCGAGCTCCCAGCTCGGGAAGGTGTTGGTCGAGAAGCGGGAGTGCACCAGCGCCATCGCGCTCTTGCAGCGCTCGTCGCGCAGGTCGCCGTAGAACGCCGCCAGCTGGAAGCTGATCAGCATGCCCTTGTAGTTGATCGTCCGCGAGGAGCTCGAGGCGATGTAGAGGCCGGAGCCCGCCGTCGCGAGCTCGCAGACGCGGCGGATCACGTAGAGCTTGCGCTCGAACGCGTCGCGATCGCCGCCGAGCGACTCGGCGGCGCCGACGAACAGCTGGCGGATCGCGGGCCGGCAGGCGCCCGCGACCCTGCCGGTGTGCTCGGGCTCGACGGGCACGTCGCGCCAGCCCAGCAGGCGCTGCCCCTCGGCTTCGACCGTGCGCTCGACGAGCCCCTCCAGCTCGGCGCGCTCGCCGTCGTCGGTCGGCAGGAAGCACATCAGCACGCCGTAGGAGCCCGGCGGCGGCAGCTCGAAGCCGCACGTCGCCCGCATCAGCTCGTCGGGCATCTGCATCAGGATCCCGGCGCCGTCTCCCGTCTTCGGGTCGGCGCCCGACGCGCCGCGGTGCTCGAGGTTCTCGAGCGCCGTGATCGCCCGCGTGACCACCTCGTGGGTCGGCTCGTTGTCGAGCCGCGCGACCATGCCGACGCCGCAAGCGTCGTGCTCGAAGCGGGGGTCGTAGAGACCGACGGCCCCGGGGGGGTGTGTGCTGTACCTGGACATGGGAGTGCTCGTAGGGTGGGTGCTTCCCGCGCGTCATGCCTTCCAGCGGCGCGTGCGGGCAGGCGGGCACCTGAGGCGGAGCAAGAAAGGGTATCAGCGCGGACCGCCCCGAAATAGGCGTCGTGGCCTGATTTTTTCGCCGTCCCGTCCCGCCTCGGGACGCTCAGTTGGACGCTGCGGCGGGCTCCTCGCGCATCGTCTCCTCCTCGCTCCACGAGCACAGCCCGCCGCGCCCGGGACAAGTGAGACACAGCGCGCGGTGTGGCTCGCTGCTGACCGTGAACGGATGCTCCCAATCGGCGCCCAGGCGCGCGGCGAGCTCGGCCTCGAGCGCCGCGCGCTCGGCCACGGTGTAGCGCGCCAGCGCGGGCTCGAGCGGCTGTTCGAGGAACCAGTGGGCCACCTCCACGACGAGTGCCCCCTCGCGAAGCATCGCGAGCGCGTAGAGCAGGCGCTGGACGGCGTAGTCGCGCTGCACGACGTCCACGACCGAGACCCCGTCCTCGAGGCGGTCGCTCTTGTAGTCCACGACGAGGGCAGTGCCGTCCTTCTCGAGGCACAGCGCGTCGATCACGCCGGTGACGAGCGGGGCGTGCGGTCCGATGCCGAACGCGAATGGCTGCTCGCGACGGACCTGCGGCGAGGCCGCGATGCGTTCGGCCAGCGGGCTCGCGAGCGCGCCGCGGATCAGCGCGGCCACCTCGTCGAGCTCCGCGCCGCCGGCGCGGAGGCCCAGCTCGCGGCCGCGGCCGCGATCTGCCCGGTCGCGGGAGGCGGGCCCGGAGAAGTCGAACGTCTCGAGCACCCGGTGCACGAGGATCCCGCGCTCCCGCGCGGGCAGGCCGCCGGACGGCGCCGGCCCTTCCGCGCGCTGCTCCTCGGGCATGCGCAGGACGCGTTCCAGGTAGTAGCGGTAGCCACAGCGCTCGAGCAGGCTGAGCGAGGTGTAGCTGAGCGTCGGCGGCAGCTGTGGCGGGAGCACGCGCTCCTCGGCTGGCCGAGGCGGGAGCCTGCGGGCCCTCAGGCGCCGTCTCGCCGGCGCCCGCCGGAGCCGTGGCTGCAGCCGGAGCCCGCGGCGGCCGCAGGACGCTCCCGTAGCCGGCCGGAGCGCTCAGCGTGAGGCGCAGCTCAGGCGCGCCGCCCTCGGCGGGGACGGCGATCACCCCGGAGGAGGAACGGGCGATCTCGTCCAGGCGCCGGCACAGCGCCGGGCCGAGCCAGTTGATCGGCGGCGTGCCGCTTTTCTCCTGCGGCCAGTCGGCGAAGTCCACGACGCCGCTCAGCACCAGACGCTCGCGGGCACGGGTCAGCCCGACGTAGAACACCCGGTCCTCCTCCTCGCGTTCACGGTCGCGTTGCTCGGCGCGCAGCTCGTCGTAGTCGAGCGTCTTCTCGCTCTCGCCCTCGCCGGGGCGGCGCAGCCGCAGCCCCACCCGCTCGCCGTCCACGAACAGGCGGTCGGCGGGGTTGGGCGGCCGCCGTCCCAGGTCGGCCACGCACACGACGGGGAACTCGAGCCCCTTCGCGGTGTGGATCGTCATCAGCTGCACGGTGTCGGGCTCGACGCCTTCGACCGGCGCCTCGGGCTCGCTCGCCCCGCTGTCTTTCAGGTGGGCGACCAGGTCGACGAAGGCGCGCAGCTCCCGGCCCTCCTGTTCCTCGAAGCGACGGGCGAGGCGCAACAGCTTGTGGACGTTGGCAAGCCTTCGCTCGGCCCAGTCCAGACCGAGCACGTAGCGCTCGTAGCCTCGCTGGGCGACAGCCCGCTCGAGCAGCTCGGCGATGCCCCTCCCCCCGGCCTCGGCCCGCTCGGACTCGAACCAGGGCATGAAGGAAGCCAGCACGGAGCGGTCGCGCTCAGGGAGCTCGCCGGCGTCCCCGGAGGGCGCTTGCAACGTCTCCCACAGGGTCGTGCCGGCCGTGCGGCGGGCGGCGGCGAGAAGCGCCAGGCCATCACGCGAGCAGCCGGCGAGCGGCGAGGCCAGCGTCGCGTAGAGCGCCTCCTCGTCGCGCGGGTTCGCAAGCGCCCTCAGGTAGCTGTGAAGGTCCTCGATCTGCTGGCGGCTCCAGAACGTCCCGACGCTGGCGAGGGTCCTCAGCCCCTGCAGCTGCAGCGCCCTCTCGAAGGTCTCGATGTCCCCGGTCGCGCGCAGCAGGACCGCGACCTCGTCGGGCCGCGCCTGGCCGCCGTCGACGAGCTCGCGGACGCGCTGCGCGAGCAGCCGCGCCTCGGCCTGGCGCCCGAGCGGGGCGTACGGCAGCCCAGCGGAGATCGCCGCGGCCGCGGGATGCTCCCGCCAGTGCTCCGTGGGGCTCGTGAGCAGCATCTCGACGAACGGGCCGCGGGCCGCGGAGCGGCTCTCCTCCCGGCGGCCGTGTACGAGCGGCGTGAAGTCGGCGAAGCGACCGCTGAAGACGGTGTTGACCGCCTCGATCACCTCCGGCCGGCTGCGGAAGTTGCTGCGCAGCGCAAGCGCGCCGCCGGACGGAGCGAGCTGCTCGCGGCGCTCGCGGAACAGCCGCACGTCGGCGTGGCGGAAGCCGTAGATGGCCTGCAGCTCGTCGCCGACCGTGAACAGGTTGCCGCGGTCGAGCGCGCTCAGGATCGCGAGCTGGCGCGGGTTGGTGTCCTGGAACTCGTCGACCATCAGCAGCTGGAAGCGCTCCGCCCAGGACACGCGCAGGTCCGGGTTCTCGGCGAGCAGCGCGCCCGCGAGCAGCTCGAGGTCGTCGAAGTCGATCGACATGTGGCGGCGCTTGAGCTGCTCGTACGCCTCGGCGAACTGCACGAGCAGCTCGTCGTACAGGGCCACCGTGCGCCGCGCCTCGGCATCCTCGGGCCCTGCGGGCTCACGCAGCGGAAGGCGCGGGCGCAGCTCGCCGACGCTGCGCAGCTGGGCGTAGATCGACTCGATCGTCGAGCGCACGATGTCGACCCCGTAGGCGGCGAGCACATCGACGGCCGCTGCCCCGCTGCCCGCGAAGCCGGTCAGAGCGGACTCGAACGCGCGTCGGCGCAGCACGCCCGAGGCGGTCGCGTCGAGCACGCGGAAATCGGGGTCCAGCCCGGCGGGCAGCGGGTGCGAGCGCAGCAACCGCCCGCAGAAGGCGTGGAACGTGCCGACGGACGCGGCCTCCGTGTCGCGGGCGGCGCCGCGTTCACCGAGCTCCAGCAGACGCGCCCGCACGCGCTCTCGCAGCTCGCCCGCGGCGCGGTCGGTGAAGGTGATCGCCAGCACCGACGCCGGTTTCACCCCGTCCTCGCACACCGCCGCCACGAAGCGCTCGACGAGCACGGAGGTCTTGCCGCTGCCCGCCGCTGCCGAGAGCAGGATCGGCTCGCCCCGGCGCGCCACGGCCTCCCGCTGCTCGCCGGTGAGCGCCAGCCCGGCCGGCGCCGGCGGCGGCTGCTCCTCGTAGGACAGCGTGAGCTGCTCCACGGCCTCAGCCCTCGCAGCGGCAGATCGTCGGGAACTGGCAGCCGCCTCCGTAGGCACACGTGGCGGGCCGCGCCGTGAGCTCCCCCCGGGCGGCCTCCGAGGCCGCGCCGCGGGCGGCGTCGAGCGCCGCGGCGAGCAGCTCGTCGAGCTCCTCCTCCTCGAAGCGGTCGGTTCGCACGCAGTCATCCGCGAGCCCGTGTCCGATCAGCACCGCCCCCCGCGCCTTGATGTCCTCGCCCCGCAACGGCTGGTAGAGGCCGCCGGCCACGCGCGCCTCGAGCAGCTGTTCCGCGGCCTGCATGTAGAGCGCCACCTGCAGCTTGCCGTCCGCAAGCCAGCGGTTCCCGCGCGGCGCGCTCGCGCCCTTGTAGTCGATCACCACGAGCTCCCCGTCCGCGCTCGCGTCGATGCGGTCGATGCGCCCGCGCAGCTTGAAGCCCCCGCCGAGGTCGAAGGCGGGCAGCGTGCTCGGCTCGCCGTGCTGCTCGTCCTCCCCGAACTCGCCGAACGCGAGCTCGAAGTCGCGCGGCTCGAGCGCGCAGCCGATCGCTGCCCAGTGCTCCAGATAGCGCTCGAGGTCGGCAGCGAGCGCCCGGTTGATCGCCGCCGCCCGCTCAGGCGAGGTCGAGAGCACGTAGCGCGGGGCGGCGGCCGCCAGCGCCTCGCGGAGAAGAGCGCGGGCCTCCTCGAGCGTCGCCGGGGTCAGGCGCGTGCTCCCGGTCGCGGCGCCGAGACGCCGCGAACGTGCGTGTTGAGAGCCTCGTGCGCGAGGCTGCCCCGCGCGAACGGCTCGGGGTCGGGGTCGAGGCGACCGGGGGCGAGCAGACGCTCGACGAACCATGCAACCGGACAGCCGACCCAGCGCTCGAGCGCCGTCGCCGACCAGACGCGGTCGCGCAGGCCCGCGAGCACGCGCTCGTCGCGCAGCTCGCGCGACGGCGGCACCGGCTCGCCGGGGTGCGCCGCGGCGCCGCCCTCGAACGCGCCGAGCGCGCGCCGGGAGCGACCCTTCCGAGAGGCTCTCCTCGAACAGGTCGCAGACATCGTCGACGAACAGCGAGCGCGAGGAGGGGCCCGCGTCGTCGTCGGTCTCGTGCCAGCTCAGCACGAGCAGCTCCTCCGGGCGCGACAGCAGCGCGTAGAGCAGATAGCGCTCGGCGGCGAGAACGTCGGGCTGAGCCCCGAGCAGGAGCCCGGAGCGCTCGGCCAGCATGCCGCCGCTGGTCCTCGCCGAGGAGGGGGTGGGGCCTCGCGCGCAGCGGGAACACGCCCTCCTGCATGCCGGCGAGGAACAGCGCCCGCACGCGGCGGGCGCGGAGCTGCAGCGGATCGAGCACCGGCACGAGCCCGGGCCGTGGCAGCTCGCCGCTGTTGACCTCGAGCCGCGCGAGCACCGCCGCCAGCGCGCCCGCCGATGCGGGTGCCGCGTCGGCGGCGGCACGCGCGAGGTCGCGCAGTTCGGCGAGCGCGCTGCGGCCACCGGCCAGCGCCCGTGCCTCGTCCATCTGCCCCGCGTCGAGGACCGCGGCCCGCCCACGGCGCGGCGCCGTGAACAGGCGCACCAGCTCTCGGCTCGCCTGCTCCGCGAGCGCCGCGGGCCCGCGCGTCTGCGCCGCCGAGAGACGGTCGATCGCGTCGAGCCCGAACAGGCCCTCCTCCCAGCGCGCCCGCGCCTGCTCGACGGTTCTCAGCCCGAGCCGTCGCACGTCGAGCTCGAGCGAGTCCGCGAGCTCCGGGCGCGTCGAGCCGGCCCGGCGCGCGCAGCCAGGCCAGCAGGTCCGCAGGCGTCCCCGGTGCGGCCCCGTCCGGCCCCGGCACACATCGCAGCAGCCCGATCAGGGCGCGGCCCGCGCTGGTGTCGGACAGCGGCCGCTGGACCGGCATTGCGATCGCGATCCCGGCGGCGCCGAAGACCTCGGCTGCGAGCCCCGCGGAGCGGCCCGGGTCTCGCATCACGACGGCGATCTCCTCGGGATCCCATCCCTCGCGCAGCAGCGCGGCGACGCGCGCAGCGATCAGCTCGAGCTCGGCACGCTCGCCGCCGCCCTGGAGCAGCTCGACGGCCGCGCCGGGGGCGACGCGCCGGGCGCCGAGCTCGAACAGCGACCGCTCGAGGTGCGCGAGCGCCGCGCGCGCGTGCTCCGCATAGTGGTCCGCGCGCGGCGGCATCGCACGGTGCTCCTGGGCCAGCGGCGAGAGCGTCTGGAACGTCGCCGCACGACCGGCGAAGGCGGTGCGCCCCGCCTCGTAGGCGAGCGACACCGTCACGGGAGCTTCCACGAGGCGCCCGAGCGTCTCGATCGTGTCGAGCTGCAGCGGCGTGAGGTCGTCGAAGCCGTAGAACAGGACGGGCGTCGCCCTACCGCCGGGCGGGCTCCAGAGTGAGGGGCGCTCGCGCAGCGCATCGAGCGCCCGCATCGCCCGCTGCTGCTCGTCGATCCTGCCGATCTGCTCCAAGCGGCGGTGGTAGGAGACGTAAGCCCCGGCGAGGTCGAAGCCAAGCGCCTCGGAGCCGTCCCCCAGCGACGCCGCCGAGCGCCGCTGACAGGCGCCCCGGTGACACGCGCGCCAGCAGCAGCTCCGCGAACAGGTCTCCGAGCGCCCTGACGAAGCCCGGCTGGGATGCCGCCCGTTCGCCGGCGACAGCGCCCAGCAGGCGCTCCCGCGCCAGCGGGCCGAGCACCGGAGCGCGGACCCCCGCGCGCCGCACGATCTCCTCGAGCAGCTCCGAGAAGCGGAACACACGCACGCCCGTCGCGGCCTGCGCCCCTGCCAGCTCGCGAAGGTAGTGCTCGACGTCGGTGCGCGTCGGCACGACGAGGATCGGCTCGGCACCCTGCGCGAGGTGGCGGCGGACGGCGTCCATCACCACCTGGGCCTTGCCCGAGTTGGCGGGGCCGGTGACGAGCGTGATGCTCATTCAGCCATCCTGGCGCACCGGCCCGACGCGCCGTGGGCAGGGCGGCGAGGGCGATCGCGCGCTCGCGTTCGCCCCGCTCCCCACGGGACACGCGCGCCCTGACCCGCGAGGCGGCTCCGCGCCGCGCGGAGGCTCAGGCGGCGCTGACGGCCGCGGCGCCGTCCGCGGCAGCGCCCTCGGCGGCGGCGGCACCCGCCTCGGCCTCGGGCGGCTTGGCGCCCTCGCGGGCCCACGGCTCGTCGAACTCGACGCGCCATTTGCCCTCGTCCGTCTGCTGCAGCGCCAGGCGCGCGCGGAAGCTGCGCCCGCTGCGCCCGCGAAAGCCCGTCACCTGCTGAGCCGTGTAGCCGCGGCGGATCAGTTCCTTCGCGATCGCGACCGGCAGCTGCTTGCCGGCTTTCGCCTTCCAGATCACGAAGCCGCAGCCGGGGTCCTCGCGCGACCAGCACGAGTAGCCCTTCCGGTTCTCGACGATCTCGTGCCCGCAGACCGGGCACGGCCCCAGCCGCGCGCGCGGGATCCGCACGTCTTTGAGCGTCTCGTCGAGCGTCTTGACCGTCTCGCCGGCGAAGCCGGCGATGTCGCTCATGAACTGCTTGCGCGAGTCCTCGCCGCGCTCGATCTTGCCCAGGCGCTGCTCCCAGCTCCCAGTGAGGCCCGGCGAGGTGAGCGCGTGCTCGCCCAGCAGCCTGATCACGTTCAGGCCCTTCTCGGTCGCGACCAGCGCCCGCCCGTCGCGCTCCACGTAGCCGACGGTGATGAGCCGCTCGATGATCGCCGCGCGCGTTGCGGGCGTGCCGATGCCGGAGTCCTTCATCGCCTCGCGCAGCTCGTCGTCGTCGACGAGCTTGCCGGCCGTCTCCATGGCCCCCAGCAGCGAAGCGTCGCTGTAGCGCCGGGGCGGTTTGGTTTCCTTGCGCAGGCTCTCGACGGACGCCGTCGTGACCTCCTCCTCGGCGATCAGACGCGGCAGCTGCTGGTCGGCCGCCTCCTCGTCCTCATCCGAGCCGCCCGCGGAAGGGCGCGCGTCGGCTGCGACCTCGTCGTAGACGCCGCGCCACCCCGGCACGATCAGCAGCTTGCCGCGGGTGCGGAAGACACGTCCCTCCCCGTCCTCGCCGGCGACCGTGGTCTCGATCCGGGTGTTCTCGAACACGGCCTCCGGGTGGAAGACCGCGAGGAAGCGCCGCACGGCCATGTCGTAGACGCGACGGTCGTCGTCGTTCATCTTCTCGACCGGATGCTCCGAGCGCGTCGGGATGATCGCGTGGTGGTCGGTGACCTTGGCGTCGTCGACCACTCGCGCCAGCGGCAGCACGTCCAGGCCGACCACGTACTCGGCGCCGGGGCGGTATTCGGCGCGCGCTCCCACCAACTCCGCGATCGGCTTGATCTCCTCGACCATGTCGGTCGTCAGGTAGCGGGAGTTGGTGCGCGGATAGGTGAGCGCCTTGTGCTCCTCGTAGAGGCGCTGGGCGGCCGCCAGAGTCCGTTTCGCGGAGAAGCCGTAGCGGTTGTTCGCCTCCCGCTGCAGCGTCGTGAGGTCATAGAGCATCGGCGCTTTCTCGCGCTGCTCTTTCTTCTCGAGCTTGGTGATCGTGCCGGTGCGCCCGCGGACGGCGGCGACGATCGCCTCGGCCTCCTCTTCGGTGCCGAGGCGCGGCCCTTTGGTGTTACCGGGGCTTCCCGGCGGCGCCGCGTAGTGGCCGAGGTAGACGCGCTCGCCGCCTTCGCCGTCGAGCGGCGGCGCCTGGAAGGTCGCGTCAACCAGCCAGTAGGGCTCAGGCACGAAGGCTTTGATCTCCTCCTCGCGGCGCGCCACGATCGCGAGCGTGGGCGTCTGCACACGGCCGAGCGAGACGGCCCCGTCGAACGAGCTGCGCAGCCTGATCGTCGCGGCGCGGGTGGCGTTCATGCCGACGATCCAGTCGGCCTCCGAGCGCGAACGAGCCGCTTCCTCCAGCTGGGCCAGCTCCTCCCCGGGGCGCAGCGAGGCCAGCGCCGCCTTCATCGCCGCGCTCGTCATCGAGTTCAGCCACAGCCGTTTGACCGGCTTCTTGGCTTTCGCCTTCTCGAACAGGTAGGCGAAGATCAGCTCGCCCTCGCGCCCGGCGTCGCACGCGTTCACGACCTCGTCGATGTCCTCGCGCCCCAGCTGTTTGGTGACCACGGACATCTGCTTGCGCGAGCGCTCGTCGCGCACCACGAGCTTGAACTTGCTCGGCACGATCGGCAGGTCGGCCATGCGCCAGCTCTTGTACTTGGCCTCGTAGGCCTCCGGCTCTGCGAGCTGGACGAGGTGGCCGACCGCCCAGCGTGATCACGTGGTCGGGCCCCTCGAGGAACCCTTCGCTCTTCTTGAAGGGCCCCGGCAGCGCGCGCGCGAGATCCTGCCCGACGGAGGGCTTCTCGGCGACCAGGAGCGTCTTCGACATGGCGGTCAGCGTAGCGGCCACCGGCGGCGGCGAGCCTGCCCGCCGGCGCTGCACACGGCGCGGACAGGCCGCTCAGCCGGCGGTGCAAGGCCCGGTGGCGACCTCCGGGCCGGCGCCCGCGCCGACCCGCGCCAGCAGCGAGCCGACCGTTTCGTTCGCGACCCCGTAGCCGCCATGGACACCCGCTCCGACTGTCGAGGCGAAGACGGTCGTCAGCACCCGGCCGCCACCGTCCACGACCGGTCCGCCGGAGTTACCGGGACGAACCAGGCCCCTGAGCGGAGTCAGCAGCCGTGTCACCGGGCCCTGGCCGTAGGCGTTCTGCGTGGACACCCGCTGCGTGCGCCCGATGCGAGCCGCCTCGGCATCGAAGGGACCGTTCTCGGGGTAGCCGAGGATCGCACCGCTCGCGCCCGACGCGACGCTCCCCGCCCGCGCGAGCGCGGGCAGGCCGAGACCCCGTACGCGCAGGACCGCGATGTCGTCTTCGGGGTCATACAGCACCGGTTCGGCGCCCAGCGCCGTGCCGCGCCCGCCCGGCTCGACCGTCGTGTCGCTCTCGCCGGCGACGACGTGCGCGTTGGTGACGACGAGGTCGGGCGCCGCCACCCATCCGGAGCCCTCGACCGCCAGGCCGCAGGCCGTCCCGAGCACGCGCACGACGCTGCGCGAGGCCACCCTCACGCCTCCCAGCCGCGTTGCGCCGGGCGAGGGGGGGGCGACGTCCGGCGACGGTCCGGTGATCGCCGGGAGCGGGTCCAGCCGCGCGAGCGCGTCCAGGATCGGCCCGGACGGCGGCAGCACGTTGTTGAGCTCGCGCAGGATCGCCGAGCGCTGGATGTCGGTGCGCAGTTCCTGCGCACCGGGCGTCTGGGCCGCGACCGCAGCCGCGATCCACACGATCCCGAGCGCCAGAACGGCGCCGAGCGCGGCACCGAGCGCGCCGTCGGCCAGCCCCAGGCCGGGCAGGATCAGGGTGCGGCGCAGGCGGAACGCGATGCCCTCGAGCCCCGTCGCGAGGATCGCGCCGCCGAGCAGCGCGCCGACGAGACCGAAGGCCGGGGCGTATGGAGAGGCCGACCCTTTCGGCAGCAGCAGAGGGCCGAGGCGGGTGCCGATGAACGCGCCGGCGACGAAGCCGGCGAACGACAGCGCCCCGACGATGAACCCCTGGCGGAAGCCGAGGAAGGCGAGGACCGCTGCGAACGCGACAATTAGCCAGTCGAGCCCGGTCACCTGCAATGTTCTACAGACTCCTTGTCCGATAACCGCCAGGAGCGCCTGCGCCGCGCGCGGCCCGTGCTCGCGCTCGCGGCGGTCGCCTTCGTCACGGGCGCGATCGTGGGCGCCCACCGCGGCTCCTCCCCCTCGATGTCGCTGGCCGAAAGCTACGTTCGCGCCTGGAGCCACGGCGACTACGCCGCGATGTACGGCGACATCACGCCCTCCGCGCAGCGCGACACCTCCGCGGGCGCGTTCGCCGAGGTGCACCGGGAAGCCCTGCGGACGGCGACCGCGACCGCCGAGGCGGCAACCGGACGCGCGCGCTCGGCAGGCGGCGGGCGCGTCGAGGTTCCGGTGCGCGTCCACACCCGGCTGTGGGGGACGCTCGCGCTCCCGATGACGCTCGACATCGTCTCGATCGAAGGCTCCCAGCGGGTGGAATGGTCGCGCTCGGCCGCTTTCCCGGGCGTGCCCGAAGGGGCCACCCTGACGCGCCGCACCACGCTGCCACGCCGGGCGACGCTGCTGGCGCGCGACGGCAAGGTGCTGGCCGAGAGCCCGCCTGAAGGCGAGTCCGGCCCTCGCAGCCTGCCGCTCGGGGAAGCGTTCGACGCTGTGGTCGGCGAAATGGGCGCCATCCCCTCTGCGCGCCGCGCGGCGCTCGAAGCCGAAGGCGTGCCCCCGGACGCCGAAGTGGGTACGAGCGGCCTCGAGCTCGCGCTCGACGAGCGGCTTCGCGGGCGACCGGGCGGCGAGCTGCTCGGTGGCGGGCGCGTCCTCGCCTCCACCCCAGCGCGCGCGGCCCACGCCGTGCGCACGACGATCTCGCCGCCGGTGCAGGAAGCGGCCGTCGCGGCCCTCGGCAGCCAGCTCGGCGGCGTGGTGGCGATGCAACCGGCCTCCGGCCAGATCGTCGCGGTCGCGGGGATCGGGCTGAACGGGCTGCAGCCCCCGGGATCGACCTTCAAGATGGTCACCCTCTCAGCGGCCCTCGCTGCCCACGTCGCGACGCCGCGCACGACCTTCCCCTACGCGACCTACGCGACGCTGGACGGCGTGCGCCTGAACAACGCCAACGGGGAGGAATGCGGAGGGTCGCTCGAACTGGCCTTCGCGGTGTCCTGCAACTCGGTCTTCACACCGCTCGGCGTCAAACTCGGTGCCCCCCGGCTGGTCGCGATGGCCGAAGCGTTCGGCTTCAACCACGACCCCGGCGTGCCCGGGGCCGCGCGCAGCACGCTGCCGGCGGCGAACGCGATCCAGGGCGAACTGGCGGTCGGCTCCACCGCGATCGGGCAGGGCGAGGTGCTCGCCACGCCGCTGCAGATGGCGACGGTCGCGGCCACGATCGCCGACGGCGGGCACCGCCCCGACGCGGCGCTGGAGGCAGAAGCGCCGCGCGGCGGCACGCAGGCCCTGAGCCCGGCGGTCGCGCGGACCGTGCGGCACCTGATGACGGAGGTCGTGCGTGAGGGCACGGGGGCCTCGGCGGCGATCCCGGGCGTCGTCGTCGCCGGCAAGACCGGCACCGCGGAACTGAAGACGTGCAACAAGTCCTCGGGCGAAGGCGAAGCGAGCGAAACCTCGAGCCAGGAAGCAACCGAAGGCTGCGCGGGAGGCGAAAGCGGCGCCGCCAACACCGATGCATGGTTCGCGGCGTTCGCGCCGGCGATCCATCCGAAGATCGCCGTCTGCGTGATGCTGGTCAAAGACGGCGCGGGCGGCGACACGGCGGCGCCCGTCGCCAGGCAGATCCTCGAAGCCGGGCTTCGCTAGGAGCTAGACGTCGAGCTCGGCGGAGACCGAGCCGAGGAGGCCTTCGGGCTTGGAGATCTTGATCTCGAGCGGCCGGTTGTTCAGCGACTCGTCTCTGATCTTGAACAGCAGCAGCGCGCCCTGGGTCGGGCCGAAGGAGGCGGTCGTATCGGGTTTCGGCAGCACGCTTTTCGGCGGCAGGACGCCGGCCCGGTAGATGTAGTGGTTCGTCGGCATGACCGTGACCGGGCGGTACACGTTGCCTTCTGTGTCGCTGATGGTGATCGCTTCGGAGGCGGGATGCGCGTGTTCGGTGTTGTTGTAGACCTGCAGGAAGACGCCGAACCACTCCTGGCCCGGCAGCAGCCGCCCTTCGGCGTAGGGCACGCCCTGGAAGTAGCCGGAGTCCTCGCTGTTGGTCGGGTTCAGCTGGCGCGACAGCTGGACCTGGTAGGTCAGCGGCCCGAGGTTCAGGTAGGGCGCGTTGGCGCCCGACTCGCCGGCGTAGGTGCCGGTGCTGACCTTCGTGTGCGAGTCACCGCACGCCCCGAGGGCCAGAGCCGCCAGCAGCGCGGCGGCGAGCAGGGGGAGCTTGCGCAGGGTCGTTTTCATGCGCGCGGCAGTCTATCCACCGGCCACCGTCACGCGTTCGCCGCGCCTCGTCGCGCGGGCGCTCGTGCCGGGGTCCTGCTCGAGGATCGCGCGCAGGCGCCGCAGCGCACGCCGGTGCTTGCGGCGCAGCCAGCCGCGCGCGCCGAAGCTCTCGAGCAGCCTGTCGGAGAGCTTTGCGGGCCAGGTCTGCACGGTGAAGGAGACGCGCGTGGCCCCGGCGGGACCGGGGTCGAGCTGCCAGATGCCGAGCGTCCGGATGCGGTTGTTTTTCCCGGTGCGGCCCACCTCGACGATGCGACTCGGGCGCTCGACCTCGGCGAACGTCACCTCCGCCCAGCTGAAGCGGCTCAGCGGCGCCGCGATCCGGAAGCGCACACCCGCGCCGCGGCCGACCGAATCGATGCGGGTCAGGTGCCAGTCGCGCAGGAAGTGGTCGGTGAACTCGGGGTGGTTGGCGATGTCCTCGAGGTACTCGAAGATCGCCTCGCGCGGTGCCGAGATGACTGTGGAGACGGTTACGGGGTCCACGCCGCGGCCAAGTCTATTGGCGCGCCGGGAGCCCCGGCGCCGTGAGCTCGGCTCGCGGCGTCTCGATCGCGGTCGCGCTCAGGCTGCGCGGGCGGTGAGCCGCACCGTCTGGCCGTGACAGGCGTGGCGGACCGTCTCACGCGCGACCGGCGAGTCACGGCGCAGCTGGCTGCAGAGCTCGCAGACCAGACGGGGCGGGCGCCCGGGGCGGTCCTCATAGAGGTCCACCTGCTCCCCGATCAGCGGCGTGCGCCCGCAGTCGGCGCAGTGGCTGCGCCCGGCCTCGAGGTCGTCGAGGCCGCGCATCATGAGCTCCCGCTCGAGCTGCTCGACGTCGTCCTGAATGGTTCCCATGCCAATCCTTTCGTCGCTGTCGGCCGGCCTCCTTCCGCTGGTCTTTCGCGACCGGCGCGGGCGTGGTGACGCCGCCCGCCGCGGGACGCGTTTGGCCCGATCCCAGGAGGCCATTCGCATATGCCGAACAGCGCAACCGGGCCCCGAAGTCTTGTTATGATCGCCACGAGATTGCCCCGGCGAGGGAGCGCCCTTTTGGCAGCGCATCCAGCAGAGAGGGAGGACCGATCCATGGAGTCACTGAGCGCAGGCACGTTCGTGGGATCGGGTTCGTTTCGTTGCCAGCGTTGCGGCTACGCGCTGACGCTGGAGGGCTCGGATGTCCTCACCCCGTGCCCGAGCTGTGGCGGGCAGGCGTTCCTGCGCGCCTCACTGTTCAGCACCGAGCGGATCGCGCATTCCGAAGGCCAGCCCACCGAGGCGACGCTCGTGCAGGCGGCGGCGCCGGACCTCGGCGACCGGCTCGCCCACGCCCGAGCGGAGCTCGACAAGCCGGGCGACTACCTCGTCTTCGAGGACGGCGACGAGATGCGCACGGTCTCGCTCTCGCGCGAGTGGACCCGCATCGGGCGCAGCCTCGCCGCCGACCTGCGCTTCGACGACCCCACGGTCTCGCGGCGCCACGCCCTGATCGTGCGCCACCCCGACGGCGTGCGTCTGCTCGACGACCGCAGCCTCAACGGCGTGTTCGTCAACGGCGCGCGCATCGACGGGCGGCTGCTCGAGGACGGCGATGAGATCATCGTCGGCCGCTACCGCCTGAGCTTCCTGCGCGTCGGGCCGGACGCGACGGTCTCGCCGCCGGCCGGCTCCGGCGGCGTCTCCTCGGTCGGCTGAAACCCCGCCCGCGGCCCGCGGCAGCGTAGTATCGGCGCCGATGGCGCAGACGATCGCAGTCCTCTCCCAGAAGGGCGGGACCGGCAAGACCACGACCGTGCGGACGCTCACGGACGTGCTGCGCCGCGCGGCGCTGCGCACGCTCGCCGTCGACATGGACCCGCAGGGGAACCTCTCCGACTACTTCGACCTGCCGCCCGACGCCGAGCCGACGATCGCCGACGTCCTGTCGGGACGCTCGGCGCTCGACGAGGCGATCCTGAAGGACATCGTCCCGGCCAACCTGTCCCTGGCGGAGGCGGAGCTGATGCTCGGCGGACGGATGGGACGCGAGCTGACGCTGCGCAAGGCGCTGGCGAAGGCCGGCGAGGACTACGACGTGATCCTGATCGACTGCCCACCCTCGCTGGGCCTGCTGACGGTCAACGCGCTCGTCGCCGCCGACTACGCGCTCCTCACGGCCGAGGCGCAGTACTTCGCGCTGCAGGGCGTCGAGCAGGCGCTGGAGGTGGTGGAGCTCGCGCGCGAGAACCTGAACCCGAGGCTGGAGCTGCTCGGCGTGCTGCTCAACATCGCGGACATGCGGACGGTGCACTCGCGGGAGGCGCTCGCCTCACTGCAGGAGCACTTCGGCGAGCGGGTGTTCCAGACGGTGATCCGCTCGTCGATCGCGTACGCCGAGTCGGCCGAGCGGGCGCGCTCGATCCTCGATCACCGCCCGGACCTCGGCGCCGACTACATGGCGCTGGCGCAGGAGCTGGTCGAACGTATCGACGGGCTCGACGGCGCCGGCGAGCGCGTGCGGCGGCTCGCTCAGAGCTCCTCGACGTAGGCGCCCTGCGGCTCGAACGGCGCGCGCAGCACCTGCGCCCAGCCGTCGACCTCGCGTCCGAGCGCCTCCGCCACCGTTCCCGTCTGCTCGTAGAAGCACCACACGAGCACGGTCGGACCGGCGCCCGAGATCGTCGCGCCGAGGGCACCCAGCTCCCGCGCCCGCAGCGCCAGCTCGTAAGAGCGCGGGAACAGGTGCGAGCGCTGCTCCTGATGCAGGCGGTCCTGGAGCCCGCGGCCCAGGAGATCCCAGTCGCCGCGCGCGAGCCCGAGCGTCAGCAGGGCGCCGTGCGCGACGTTGAAGACCGCGTCGCCGAGCGGCACCTGCGCCGGCAGCGCGGCGCGCGCCGCGCGGGTGCGCACCGCCTCGCCGGGCACCACGGCCAGCGCCTCCAGCCCGGTCGGCGGCTCGAAGCGCGTCGCGGCGCCGTCCGCGCAGATCACGAAGCCTCCGCGTAGCGACGCGGCGACGTTGTCGGGGTGGCCCTCAAGCTCGGTTGCGAGCCCGAGCAGGTCCGCGTCCAGCTCGAAGATGTGGTCGGCGGCCATGAGGCCGGCGACGATCGCCGCGGCACTCGAGCCGAGCCCCCCGGAGAGCGGGATCTCTGAGGCGATGCGAAACGTGAAGCCCTCGGCCGGGTGCAGGCGCTCGAACGCACGCACGCACAGGTTCTCGCGCCCCCGCGCGACAGGCAGCGTCGACTCGACCCGGAACTCGCCCGTCTCCTCCACCTCCAGCTGCAGCGCGAGCGAGATCGCCGCCGCCATGCAGTCGAAGCCGGGCCCGAGGTTGGCCGAGGAGGCCGGGACCCGCACGACCCGCCTTCGGATCACCGACGCGCGCTCCCCGTGCGCAGACGGGTGGCGGGCGCGCGCCTGGTCGGGAAGGGTCGGCCGGCGCTCCGTGCCGGCCTCAGCGCCTCAGGGATCACCCAGCACCGCTTCCTCGATCGCCGCGATCTCGACCTCGGCGGTGATCATCCGCCCGTCGTTGTTGGCGATCGCGGTCTCCGGGTCCTTCAGCCCCCGACCCGTCAGGACGCACACGATCTGCTCTGCGCCTTCTGCGCCGTACTTGAGCAGGCCCGCGACCGACGCCGCGGACGCGGGCTCGCAGAACATGCCTTCGCGGTAGGCGAGCAGCCGGTAGGCGGCCAGGATCTCATCGTCGGTGACGACCCTGATCGCGCCCCGGGAGTCCGTCGCCGCCGCCATCGCGTCCTCCCAGCGCACCGGGTTGCCGATGCGGATCGCGCTGGCGACCGTTTCGGGGTGCTCGATCGGGTGGCCCTCGACGAGCGGCGCGGCGCCCGCCGCCTGGAAGCCCAGCATGCGCGGGGCCGCCTCGACCTCGCGGAAGCCACGCCAGTAGGAGGTGATGTTGCCGCCGTTGCCGACCGGGATGCAGAGCGCGTCGAGCCCGCCTTCGAGCGCCTCGTGGATCTCGAAGGCCGCGGTCTTCTGGCCTTCGATGCGGTACTCGTTGACCGAGTTGACGAGCACGATCGGGTTCGTCGCCGTCAGCTCGCGCACCAGCGTCAGCGCCTGGTCGAAGTTGCCGCGCAGCGAGATCACGCGAGCGCCGTGCATCAGGGTCTGGGCCATCTTGCCCTGGGCGATCTTGCCCTCGGGGACGATCACCGCGCAGGTGATCCCCGCGCGGGCGGCGTAGGCGGCGGCGCTCGCCGCGGTGTTGCCCGTCGAGGCGCAGATCACCGCCTTCGCGCCGTCGCGCACCGCCGCCGTCACAGCGCACGTCATGCCCCTGTCCTTGAAGGAGCCCGTCGGGTTGGCACCCTCGAGCTTCAGCCGCACGGTCGCCCCGACCATCTCCGAGAGCACCGGGGCGCGCAGCAGCGGCGTTGAGCCCTCCTGCAGCGAGACGAGTTTGTCCCCGGCCTCGAAGGGCAGGCGATCGAGATAGCGCTCGATCAGCGGCACGTGCGTGCCCTGGAAGGCCGCGCCTTCGATACGGGGCAGCGGTACCGGCTGATAGCTCACAGGAACTCCTCTTCGATCACGCGGATCGTCCGGGGGGCCGAGCGTATGAAGTCGAACGCCCCGAGGCGGTCGACGGCAGCTCGCAGCGCCGACTCGAGCACCGGGTGGGTGACCATCACCAGCCTCGCGTGCTCCCCCAGGCCGCGCTGCACCACGGACTTGATGGAGACCAGCTGCTCCCCGAGCACCTGCGTCACGGTGGCGAGCACGCCGGGCCGGTCTTCGACGTCGAGGTGCAGGTAGAACGCGCTTTCGACGTCCTCGATCAGCGCCAGCGCGAGCGGCGGCGCCGGGGGGCGCGCGCCGCCGGTCATCACGCTCACGACGTCGCCGAGCACCGCGCTGGCGGTCTGCCGTCCGCCCGCCCCCGGGCCGGAGAGCGTGATCTCCGTGATCGTCTCGGACTCCACCGTCACGGCGTTGAACGAGCCCGAGATCGCGGCGAGCGGATGGCCGGGGTACAG
Organism: uncultured Solirubrobacteraceae bacterium; assembly: GCA_963738815.1. GTDB lineage: Bacteria > Actinomycetota > Thermoleophilia > Solirubrobacterales > Solirubrobacteraceae > Palsa-744. Next base: position 170,105 of record CAVTXW010000008.1, on the reverse strand, counting down.
GAACGTCGGATACACGCTGACCGAGAGTCCGCCCTGGCGGCGCTCGGCCGTGCCGACGAGCTTCAGTGACAGGTCGAGCTCGCGCGCGTACTCGAGATCGTCGCTCCGGATGTGCTCGATCCCCTCGAATCGCACCTCGTCGAGGCGTACGGGCGTGCCGAAGGCGAGCCGGGCCAGGATCGCCATCTTCGCGGCGGCGTCGCGCCCGGTGACGTCGTCGCTCGGATCGGCCTCGGCGTAGCCGTTGCGCTGTGCGTCGGCCAGCGCCTCGGCGTAGCTGGCGCCGCGGCTCATCTCGGTGAGGATGTAGTTGGTGGTGCCGTTCACGATCCCGTGGATGCGCTCGATCGGGGTCGCCGAGAGCGATTCCTCGAGCGTGCGGACGATCGGCACGACGCCGCCGACCGCGGCCTCGAAGCGCAGCATCACGTTGTGCTCGCGGGCGGTCTCGTACAGCTCCTCGCCGTGGTGGGAGAGGAGCTGCTTGTTGGCGGTCACCACGTGCTTGCCGGCGCGCATCGCCCGCAGCAGGTACTCGCGAGCGGGTTCCAGGCCGCCCATCACCTCGACGAGGAGGTCCGAGCCCTCCACGATCTCCTCGTAGCTCCCGCGGGAGCGGGTGAGCACGCCCCCCAGGACGGGCCGCTGGCCGTTGAAGCGCTCGATCTCGTCGGCGCGCTCGTCGAGCAGCGTCGCGAAGGCGGCGCCGACGTTGCCGTGCCCGAGCAGCCCGACCGTGAACTCCGAAGCCATCTCAGGCGACTCCGGGATCCTGATCGCGCCCGATGAGGTCCTCGAAGCTCTCGCGGCGCACCACCGCACGCGCCTCGCCGCCGGCGCAGAAGATCACCGGCGGGCGCGGGACGCCGTTGTAGTTGTTCGCCATCGCGTAGCCGTAAGCACCGGTCGCGGGCGTGACGATCACATCGCCGCGGCGGGGGTCGTCGAGCAGCACGCCGCGCGCGATCACGTCGCCCGACTCGCAGTGCTTGCCGGCCACGACGCACTCGGTCGTCCCTCCGAAGCGGTCCACCACCTGGGCCTCGTAGCGTGCGCCGTAGAGCATCGGGCGGAGGTTGTCCGACATGCCGCCGTCCACGGCCACCCAGCGCGAGACGTTCTGCCTCACGCTCTCGACGGTGTAGAGGGTCACGCCGGCGTTGGCGGTCAGCGCGCGGCCCGGCTCGACCAGCAGCCGCCCGCCGTGGCCGCCGAGCTCCTGCACCGCCACGGCGAGGTAGTCCTCGACCGAGGGCGGCGCGGGCTGGTCCTCGAGGTAGGGCACACCCAGCCCCCCGCCGACGTCGATCACCTGGAAGTCCCCAAGCGTGGCGAGCTGTGCGCAGGCGCGGCGGAAGGGGTCGAGGTCGAGCAGCTGGGATCCGATGTGCGCATGCAGGCCGTGGAGCGCCAGGCCCGCGGTCGCGCGCACGCGCGCGACCGCCTCCTGGACCTCGTCCATCGAGAACCCGAACTTCGAGTCGGCCTGCCCGGTCGAGATCTTCTCGTGGGTGTCTCCCCGGACATCCGGGGTGACGCGCACCAGCACCGGCTGGCCGCCCTCCCGGTCCCCGAGTGCGCCGTCGGCGATCAGCTCGCCCAGGCGCTCGATCTCGTCGAAGTTGTCGATCGCGATCAGCCCGATCCGGTGGCGCAGGGCCATCCGCAGCTCTGCCTCCGACTTGGCATTGCCGTGCATCACCAGCCGCTCGGGCGCAAAGCCGGCGTTCAGCGCGAGGTACATCTCGCCGCCTGTCGCCACGTCGCACCACAGGCCCTCGGCCGCGAACAGCGACAACACAGCGGTGCAGGGGAACGCCTTGGAGGCGAAGACGACGTGCATATCGGGGTGCAGCTCGCGCGCTGTGCTCACAAACGTGCGGGCGCGGGCGCGCAGGTCCTCCTCGGCGACGACGTACGCCGGCGTGCCGAACTCGCGCGCCAGCTCGAGCGCGTCGCAGCCGCCGACCTCGAGCACGCCGCGCTCGTTCAGGCGGCTGCCAAGGGGGAAGACGGGTGAGAGGCTCGTGCCGGTGGCCATGGGGCGGTGATTATCGCCTTCCGGCGTCGCGCTCGCTCGGACGGTCCCGCGTCAGACGGTGGCGGCGCGCGGCGCGGCACGCTCGCGTGGCGGATCCTGCGCACGCAGGTACTGCAGGCCGCCCCGGCGCACCAGCACGCCGAGCCAGACCAGCCCGGCGGCCATCGCGACGAGGCTCTCGATCTGCGGGCCGGTGAGTCCGAGCACGACCTCGCTGTTGCGGCGGATGAACTCGATCATGAAGCGCTCGAACCCGGAGCCGACGAGGTAGAGCGCGAACACCACGCCCGGCCGGACGCGATCGCGCAGCTGCCAGAGCGCCCCATGCCAGCAGGCACATCAGGACGGTCTCGTAGATCGGCGTCGGCAGCACCGTCACGCCGGGCGGCGTCGGCACCGTGCCGTGCGGATAGGCCATCGAGGTCGGCAGCGTCGAGCGGATGCCGTAGTCGCCGTCCCCGGACACCTGACAGCCGATGCGCCCGATCGCGTACCCGAGCGTGAGCGCAGTCGCGCACATGTCGAGCATGCGCAGTTCGAGGACGCCGCGCCAGCGCATCCAGCCGATCACGCCGATCGCGCCGCCGATGGCGCCGCCGTACCAGACCAGTCCGGAGCCGGAGAAGATGTTGCCGAGCAGGCTGCCGTGCAGCGAGCCCGCCTTTTCGATCAGGTAGTAGACACGCGCGCCGATGACGCCTCCGATCAGCGCGGCGAACGTGATCTCATATGCCCAGTCGACCGGCCGGCCGAGCTCGCGCAGCCGCCTCGCGACGAGCGCCCCACAGGCGAGGAAGCCGAGCGCGAAGGCCACGCCGAACGTCTTGATCGAGATGCCCAGGACTACGACTTCGGGCTTCATGGGCGGGCGCGGCTACGCATAGGGGACGAGCGAGACTTTAGGGGAACTGAAGATCGTGTCTGCCAGAATTGACGCGATGGCGAGATCCCGCACAGAGTTCGGACGCGACTCGGGCCTGCAGGCCCGGATGCTGCTGACGATCTTCCTGCTCGGCCTGCTCTACGTGGTGTTCGTGGGCGTGCTGTTCGCCGCGGGCGCCGGCGCGGGCATCATCGTGACGGTTGCGGTCGTGCTGCTGCTGGTGCAGGTGTTCGCCTCGGACAAAATCGCGTTGGCGACCCAGGGCGTCAAAGAGGTCTCGCCTGCGGAGGAGCCCGAGCTGCACGGGATCGTCGAACGGCTCTGCGTGCAGGCCGACCTGCCCAAGCCGCGCATCTGTGTGATGGAGACGCCGATGCCGAACGCCTTCGCGATGGGCCGCTCCAGGAAGACGACCACGGTGTGCGCCACACGGGGGATCCTCGACATGCTCGACTCGGCCGAGCTCGAAGGTGTGATGGCGCACGAGATCACCCACGTCATCAACCGCGACGTGATGGTGATGACGCTGGCCGGGTTCTTCGCGTCGCTGGCGGCACTGATCCTGCAGTTCGCCTTCTTCTTCGGGGGCGGCTACGGCCGCAGCAACGAAGAGGAGGAGGACATCATGATCGTCGTCCTCGTCTCCGCGCTCGTGTACGCGCTCTCGTTCCTGCTGCTGCGCGCGCTCTCGCGCTACCGCGAGTTCGCCGCCGACCGCGGCTCGGCGGTGCTGACCGGGAGGCCGAGCGCGCTGGCCTCCGCGCTGATCAAGATCTCGGGGACGATCGAACATCAGCCGGCCAAGGACCTGCGCCAGGCCGAAGGGCTGAGCGCGTTCTTCATCATCCCGCCGAAGGCGAAGGAATCGCTGCTCAACATCTTCTCGGACCACCCGCCGCTCGAGCAGCGTTTGGCCGCGCTCCAGCGGCTGGAGGCCCAGCTCCAGCAGGGCACCGCCGCCGCTCTGAACTAGTGGGCCTGCGCGACGCCCTCTTCGGCCGCCACGAGGTCAAGGGCCCCGCGCCCGACAAGCTGTTCGCGATCACCACGGCCTGGGTGACGCTCGAGAGCGGGCACTCGATCTCGCCCGCCGGGAAGGCCGCGATCGTCTTCCAGGCGCTCGCCAACAGCGAGTTCGAAGCGACCGTCAAGGAAATGGAGGAAGTCGTCAAGGCGACGGGCGGCGAGAGCGCCACCACGGTCGCCACCCAGGACGACAGCTACGGCTACCGCTGGATGGTGCTCAGCAACCCGGCGGGCGCGCCGAGCGTAGAAGACCTCGCCGTGGGCATCAACGCGGTGGCCGGCTCGATCGAGACGGCCGGGTACGGCGAGCGGCTGCTGTGCGCTGTGTTCGCGTTCGCGGACGCGAAGGGCGCGCCGATCTACTTCATCTACAACTACAAGCGGGGCCACTGGTACCCGTTCGTGCCCAAGCCGGGGGCCCAGCAGGAACGCGACACCGAGCGCGAGCTTCAGATCAAGGCACAGGTCGGCGAAGAACTCCCGCTCGAGCCCGAGATCGAGCGCTGGTTCCCGCTTTGGGGGATCCCGATCTAGGACGACGCGCTCGACCCGGGCCCGACAGCGCCGGCCCGCGCGTCGAGCCTCAGTCCGGGATCAAACCCTCGCCCGTGAACTCCTTGGAGGCCTCCTGCAGGGAGGTGTCGGCCGGCGGAAGGATCACATCGGACCCCTCCAGCTCGTCCTCGGGCACGGCGCTGCCGGCCGAGCGGACGTAGTCGAGCAGCGTCTCGAACGACTGCGCGTAGGCCGCCTCGTCGCTTGCGTCGACTGCCGCGATCACGGCGCTCTCGAGCTCGTTGAGCCTGCCCGAATCGCTGTCGGCGAGCTCGAACTGCCCCTCGCTCGATATGCGGACGATCATTGCTGGCCGCTCTCGCCGGCGGCGGCGCCCTCGCCCGATGAGATCTGCGCGGCGGCATCGCCGGCGGCAGCGGCGGGCGCGATTTCGCCCTTCATCTTGGCCAGCTCGTCGTCCACGGCGCTCTTGCTGGAGAGCTGCTTGAGCTGTTTGTCGATGTCGTCTTCGCCGGAGCCGAGCTGGGTGACGTCGTCGAACGTGCCCGCGGCTTCGAGCTCCTGGACCGCGTCGGCGCGTGCGCGCATGTTCTCGGTCTTGTCGACCGCGCGCTGCATCGCGAGGCCCACGTCCGCCATCTGCTCGCCGACGCCCGTCGCCGCCTCGGAGATCCTCACCTGCGCCTCGGCGGCCGAGTACTGCGCCTTGATGACCTCCTTCTTGGTCCGGAAGGCTTCGATCTTGGCGCGGAGCTGTTTCTCGGAGTCGGTGAGCTTCTGCTGCTGGGTTTCGAGTTCGGTGACCTGGGTGTCGAGCGACTGCAGCTCGGTCTGGGCGACGTTCTTGCGTTCGAGCGCTGCGCGCGCCAGCTCTTCGTTGCCCTGCGAGACCGCCTGACGGGCCTGGGTGTCGAGCTTGACGAGGCTCTGCTGCAGGCTGCTCTCCTGCATCTGCAGGCGCTTCTTGGCCGTGACGACGTCGGCGATGCCCTTCTTGACGTTCTGGAGCTGTTCGACCTGCTTCTGGTAGCTGTAGTCGAGGGTCTCGGCCGGGTCTTCGGCCCGGTCGAGCAGCTTCGAGACCTTCGCCTTCACTACGGTGGACATGCGCCCGGTCAAGCCGGCCATCCGATCCTCCTATGGGTTGCCGCGGGCGGCCGGCGCCACGGCCGGCCAGACTCCCATCAGCCTAGCCGACACACGGCGCGGTCGATCTCGGTCGCTTCGGTGGGTCGCGCCGGCGCTCCATGCCGTCCCTCGTGGGTGGGTCGCGCCGGCGCTCCATGCCGGCCCTCGTGGGTGGGCCGGGCCGGCGCCATGCCGGCCCTCCTCGGCGGGTCGAGCCGGCGCTCATGCCGGCCCTCGCCGGTGGCGGACCGGCGCTCCTCCATGCCGGCCCTTAGAAGCCGAGCGGGTGCCGCACGCGGTAGCCGCTGTTGCCGCGGCGCAGCGGCCGCCAGCGCGGTCCCTGCTGATTCGACGGGTCGTCCGCCGAGCTCGTGTCGAGCCGCAGCCCGGCCACCGTCATGTAGGCGTGTTCGGGGTCCGAGAAGACCGCGATCCAGCGCCCGATCCCGTGCGAGCCGTAGTGTTCGAATTCGGAGGAGTCCTCGGGCGTCTTCAGGAGCGCGGCGCCGTGCAGCGCGAAGGACACCGTCCCTGAGCAGTCGTAGCCGCTCGAGGTGAACGATCCGTGCCCGCCGCCGAAGATGTACGGCAGGCCGATCAGCTCGTTGCCGGCCCAGATGATCTCCTGGACGGCGAGCGGGGCGCCCATCGGCGCCGCGGCGAGCCCGTTGATGTAGCGGGCGGTCGTGCCGGGCACGAGCAGCTGCGGGCGCTGGGTCGGCCCGTTCGCCGAGCCGATCCCGGTCGGCGGGACTTCCATCGGCTGTTCGGTGGCGGTGGTGGGCGAGCTGCCGCCCGTGGCGCTGGCGGCTGTGCCGGTGGTGCTCGTGCCCGCGCTCGGGCTGTAGGGCACCACTTCGCCGGTCGCCGTCTTCACGTAGACGGGCCCCTTGTAGCTGATGTTGGAGGAACGGGCGGTGACCGGGAACAGATGGAGGTTGGGGGCGGGAGCGGGGCTCGGGGCGGTGGTCGGAGTGGAGCCCGCGGTGGCGCCGCCGGTGTTCGCCGCCTGCGCGGCGTCGGCGCCCAGCAGCACGAAACTGCTGACCAGTGCGCATAGGGTGCGTACCTGCAAGGCGAAACCTCTTTCGTCGGCCTGCGGGGTTAGCTGACGGGCTAGCGCTGAAAGAGCCTGCGCTTCCCACGATCGACGTGGGATTCGCCCCAACAACCTGGGTCCCCCGTCCCTCGACACCGTGTCGAGGGCTCGGCGTTCGGCGGCACGCTAGCAAAGTGCAATGACACTTGCAGCGATACCGCCCGGAACTTGCCTGCTCAGAAGTCGCGGTCCTGCTCCGACCTCCCCGGTAGTGTGCGGCGCCGGATGGGCTTCAGGGCACCTTCGACGCGAGCGGCGCGATTCCTTCCTGCCCTCGTCGCGCTCGCCGCGCTACCCCTCGCCGGATGCGGCAAGGGCGGCCAGAGCACCTCCCACAGCGGCGGCGGCGGGCCGCTGGCGAGCGTCGCGCCCGTGGCCGAAGAGGGCGCCGTCACGGTCACGACGCGCAACACGACCCGTGTCGGCGGCGCCGATCCCGTGGTCGATGCCGCGGCGATCGCCCGCGTCGTCTACCCCGGCCTCACGACCGGCTCGCGCCCGCAGGCGGTCGTGATCGTCGACCGGGGCGACTGGCCCGCAGCGCTCGCGGCCGCGCCGTTCGCCGCCGCGCCGCTGAACGCGCCGATCCTCTACAGCGAAGGCGGCTCGCTCCCGCAGGTCACCAGGGAAGCGCTCGAAGCGATGCACCCCACGGGCTCCGCCGCCCTCGGCGGAGCGCAGGTGCTCCGCATCGGCACGAAAGCGAGCATCCCGTCCGGCTACGTCGTGCGTTCGCTGGCCCAGCGCGACGGAGCGAGCGTCGCGACCGAAGCCGAGCGCGTGCTCGCCGCGGCCACCGGCTCGACGCCGCGCCAGGCGATCGTGGTCGGCGCCGAAGGCCCGAGCTCGCTGCAGATGCCGGCGCCCGGCCTCGCGGCGGAGAGCGCCGTCCCCCTGCTGCCCGTCGCCGGTGCCGCGCCGACGCCGGCCGCGGAAGCGCTCCTGCGCTCCATGCACCACCCGTCGATCTACGTGATGAACGCCGCGCACCTGAGCCCTGGCGCGCTCGGCGCCCTTGCGCGTCTCGGCCGCGTCACGCAGATCCCCGAAAAGGAAGGAAGCGCGACGACGACCGCCGCCGGCGCGTCGATCGCGGCCGCCCGCTTCACCGACGGCAGCTTCGGCTGGGGCGTCAAAGAGCCCGGGCACGGGCTCGTCTTCGCGCGCTCATCGCGTCCGCTGGACGCGCCCGCGGCGGCGCTCCTCTCGGCGACCGGCGACTACGGACCGCTGCTGCTGCTCGAAACGGCGCAGACGATCCCCCAGCCTCTGGTCGCCTACCTGGGCGACATCCAGCCCGCATACAGCTCCTCGCCCGAATTCAGCGCCGTCCGCGGCGTCTACAATCACGGCTGGCTGATCGGCGACGAAGCTGCGATCTCCCTGACCACGCAGGCGCAGCTCGACTCGCTGCTGGAGATCAGCCCCCGCAAGCAGGGCGCCGCCGAAGAAGCCGCGGTGCAGCAGAGCGAATAGGCCCAGGAGAACCCGCTTGAGCGAAGCCGAAGACCCCCGCCGCGAGGCCGCCCGTGAGGTGACGGTCGAGGACGTCCGCCAGCTGATGGGGGCTTCCACGCCGCACTTCGCCCTGCAGCTGCGCAACCGCATCGTCAAGCTGATCGCCGGGCTGCCCGCCGGGCACCCGGCCCGCCTGGAAGGCGAGCGCGAGATCGCGCGCCTGCAGAGCCTCGGGCTGACCGGCGAGGTCCGCGGCGAGGGACCCGCCGAGGGCGAGCGCCCGCTGCCCTCGGTGCGCCTGTAGCGGCCGCTAGCGCCGGCGCAGCTCGAACACGCGCTCGCGGCGCGCGTCCTCGAAGCGGGCGCGCAGGAACCGGTAGAGCAGCCAGAAGACCGGCACGTCGACCACCACCGGCGCGAGCACGAGCACGCTGCCGTGGGCGCCGAGCGAGAACAGCGCGAGCGCGATGGCGCCGTGCAGCAGGGCGGTCGGCACCGCCGCCAGCAGCGCCGCGTGCGAGCGGTAGCCCGCGCGGTGCTCGCGGATCGTGAACTCGAGCGTGCCGATCAGCACCGCGCCCAGGCCGGCGAAGAGCGTCCACGGGGCGCCGGAGGCGAAGCCGACGATCGTGCCGATCGCCCCGACCAGGATCAGCAGCTCGGAGAACGGCCACGGGTGCCAGGGCGCGTCGGGACGCTCGCCGACGCCCCCGGGGTCGCGCCGGGCACGGTCCGGCGTGGCCAGCTCGCCGTCGCGCGCGCCGCGCGTGCGGCGCGCCGCGGGAGCCGATCCGGTCGCCGCCGCGGCGGCCGGATCGTGCGGCTCGCTCGTCCCGGCGCCGCCCGAGCGGCGCTTGCGGGGGCGCCCCCGCCTGCCGGCGTTTCGCTTCGACACAGATCAGCCCGGCGGGAGCTCGCGGCGCGGCATGGCCGTCGATCGTAGCGCCTATGCTCAGCGGCAGATGTCCCTGCACACAGGCAGCGGCGAGGCCCCTCCAGCGGGCATTCCCGAGAGTTCCCTGCCGGGTCCGTTCTCAGTCGGCGGGTACGCCGCCCAGCTCCGCCGGCGGCTGCGCGAGTTCCAGCGGGTGCAGCTGATCGGCGAGCTCGTGAACCTGCGCATCGCGCGCACGCGCGTCTACTTCGAGCTCCGCGACGCCGGTGGCGCGATCCCCTGCGCTGCCTGGCTCAACGACTGGGAGGCGATGCTCGCGGCGAGCGGGCAGTCTCCCGCCGAGGGCATGCAAGTCGTGGTGGCCGGTGGCTGTGACTACTACCCGGGCAGCGCCGCCTCCTCCCCTGCCTTCTCGTTCCACGTCACCGACCTGCGGATCGCCGGCGAGGGCGACCTGCTGGCCCAGATCGACCGCCTGCGCAAGCGGCTCGACGCCGAGGGCCTGCTGGAGCGCCAGAAGGGGCTGGAGCTGCCCGCGCTGCCCACGACGATCGGGGTCGTGACCGGCGAGAGCGGCAAGGCGCGCGACGACCTGCTGGCTGCGCTGGCACGGCGCGGCTGGGCCGGGCGGATCGTGTGGGCCTTCGCACCCGTGCAGGACCGCCACGCCGCGCCGGCGATCACGCGAGCGCTGGGCGACCTCGCCGCCCTCGGCGACGTCGAGGTGGCGATCGTCGCGCGCGGCGGCGGCTCGCTCGCCGACCTCCTGTGCTTCTGCGACGAGACGCTGTGCCGGACCGTCGCGCTGCTGGCAGTGCCCGTGATCGCCTCGGTGGGCCACCACACCGATCGCACGCTGCTCGACGACGTCGCCGCGGTCAGCTGCTCGACCCCGACCCACGCTGCCGAGGCCGCCGTCGCCGTCGATTGCGTGGCGGCGCGCCGCGAGCAGCTGGCGCTGGCCGGGCGTCTGCGCGACCACGGCCGCCGCGTGCTGGCGGAGCGTGAGCGGCGCACGCTCGCCGCTTCGCGCCTGCGCGAGCACGGCCGCCGGGCCGTGCTGGAGCGGGCCCGCCGGCTCGCCCTGCTCTCGCGGGCGCCCGGCGTGCACGTCGAGCGCCAGCGCGAGCAGCTGCGCCAGAAGCTGCGCGAGATCCGGGCCGGCTCGCGGCGGCGGCTGCGCGCGGAGCTGGAGCGGACGGGCAAGCGAGCGCTCGTGATCTCGCGCAAGTCCGGCTCGACGCTCGCCGACTGCCGCGGTCGCCGCCCGAGCGAGCTCGAGCGGCTCGCGCTCGCGCTGGCGGGCCACGACCCGCAGCGCACGCTCGAACGCGGCTACGCGCTCGCCCACACGCGCGAGGGCCGTCCCGTCTCCTCTGCGCGGGCCGCGCAGGAGGCCGGCGAGCTGCGTCTGCGGTTCGCCGACGGGAGCATCGACACGGAGGTCTCGGAGCGGTGAGCGCGCCCGGCGGCGAGGCCGCGCCGGAGCGACTCTCCTACGAGGCCGCGACCGCGCGCGTCGAGGAGATCATCCGGCGCCTGGACTCCGGCGAGGCGAGCCTCGACGAGACGCTCGCGCTCGTCAGCGAGGGCAAGCGCCTGATCGAGCAGTGCGCGGGGGAGCTGGCCGCCGTCGGCGCCGCCCTGGAGGAGCTGAAGCTCGACGAGCTCGTCGCTCGGCTGGAGCGCGAGGCGGCCGGCGGATGAGCACCTGGGAGCAGCTCGCCGGGCTGCCGGTCGAGATCGAGGGCTACGAGCTCGAGGGGCTCGTGCAGTCGGTCTCCAGCGACTTCGAACGCCTCTCGACGGTGATCCGGCTGCGTGGAGGTGGGCAGGAGGGCGTCGGCGAGGACGTGACCTACGAGGCCGAGGACCAGGAGATCCTGCAGGCCGCCGGGCCGTCCCTGGCGCTCGCGGGGAGCTTCACGCTCGCGAGCTTCTGCGAGCACCTCGCCGGCCTTGAGCTGTTCCCGGAGCCGCCGCAGCGCGAGGTCTCGCAGCGCTACCGGACCTGGGCCTATGAGTCGGCGGCGCTCGACCTGGCGCTGCGCCAGGCGGGCGTGGCGCTGCACGAGGCGCTCGGCCGCGAGCCGGCGCCGGTCACGTTCGTCGTCTCGCTGCGCCTCGGCGAGCCGCCGTCGCTCGAGCCGATGCGCCTGCGCATGGACATCTGCCCGCAGCTGGCGTTCAAGCTGGACCCGACGAGCTCGTGGGATGAAGAGCTGATCGCCGCGCTGGTCGCGACCGGCGCCGTCGACTCGGTCGACTTCAAGGGCCTCTACAAAGGCACGGTCGTCGACCAGCCCGCGGATCCGGCGCTCTACGAGCGCGTCGTGACGGCGTTCCCCGAGGCGTGGATCGAGGATCCGGCCCTGACCCCGGAGACCGAGGCGGTGCTGGCGGCGCACCGCGAGCGCTTCTCCTGGGACGCGCCGATCCACTCGATCGAGGACATCGAGGCGCTCCCCTACCCGCCGCGGATGGTCAACATCAAGCCCTCGCGGCTCGGGGGGCTGCGCAACCTGCTCGACGCCTACGACTACTGCGCCGAGCGCGGCATCGGCAACTACGGGGGCGGCCAGTTCGAGCTCGGCGTCGGGCGCGGTCAGAACCAGTACCTGGCCTCGATCTTCCACCCCGGCACGCCCAACGACGTCGCGCCCGTCGGCTTCAACCTCCCCCGTCCCCCGGCCGGGCTGCCCTGCAGCCCGCTCCAGCCCGCCCCGCACGCGACCGGCTTTCGCTGGGGCTGAGCGCCGGGCGGGCGGCGGCCCGGCGCAACTTCCGTGGCGCCGGGACGTTTGCAGCGGCAGAGCCGGTAACTTCGGTTCGACCCCGGGGCGGCGGGCGCCACAGCCTGCTGCCGACGGGGACACGGCCAACGACCGGAAGGGTTTCGTGGTCTCGGCGAGCAGAGGCGCGACACAACGATCTATCGCGCCGGCGGGAGCGCTGTTTGCGATCGCGCTGGCCCTGTTGTGCTGCCCGCTCGCGGCGCATGCGGCCGGCTCCGGCGGCACCGAACCTCCCGGCGGGGCCAAGAGCCCGACCCAGCCGGCGGCGAGCGGCGGCAGCGCGCACGTGACGAGCGTGCGCATCACGGGCGTGGCCTGCACCCCCTCGGCGCACTGCAGCGCCAACCCCCGCCAGGTCTCCACGCACGGGACCGTGCTCGTCAAGGGGGTCGGCCTGCAGCCCGGGATGGTGCTCGGCTTCCCGAAGAAGGCGGGAGCCTCGGTCCGCACGGGCTCGCCGTCGGCGCGGCTGCGCAAGACCGCGTTCGGGCTGATGGCTACGGTCCCGAAGGCCGCGCACTCGGGCCACATCAAGATCCTGCTCAGCAAGGGGCGCTACACCAGCTCCTACGGGCCGATCTACGTCTTCACCCACGCGCTGCACCCGCCGCTGCCCAAACTGACCTCGCCGGTCAAGGCCGGCGGCATCGGCGCCGGCGCCTTCGAAGGGCAGGGAATGTGGATCTGGTACGTGAGCCGTTCCAGCGGCGGCTCGCTGCCGGGGATCATCGCCCAGGCGCACGCAGCGGGCGTGACGACGGTCTTCGTCAAGAGCTCCGACGGCTCGAGCAACTACTGGAGCCAGTTCTCCCCCGAACTCGTCCAGACGCTCCACGCCGCCGGCCTGAAGGTGTGCGCCTGGCAGTACGTCTACGGGTCGAGCCCGACGGGTGAGGCCGCGCTCGGCGCCGAGGCGGTCGCCAACGGCGCGGACTGCCTGGTGATCGACGCGGAGGCCGAGTACGAAGGCAAGTACTCGTCGGCGCAGGCGTACATGAGCGCGCTGCGCGGCAAGGTCGGCGCTGCCTACCCGGTCGCCCTGGCCACCTTCCCCTATGTCTCCTTCCACGGCACCTTCCCCTACTCGGTGTTCCTCGGCACCGGCGGCGCGCAGTTCAACCTGCCGCAGATGTACTGGCACGACATCGGCGTCTCGGTCGACACGGTCTATGCGAACACCTACATCGCCAATCGCATCTACCAGCGCCCGATCTTCCCGCTCGGACAGACCTACGGCGGCGTCTCGAACGCGGACATCCTGCGCTTCCGCGAGGAGGCCGTGGACTACGGCGCGCCCGGCTGGTCGTTCTGGGACTGGCAGGAGACCACCTCGTCGGGCTGGTCGACGCTGGCGGCGCCGATGACGCCGCTGACCAGCGTCACGCCCAACACGAGCTACCCCGAACTGTCAAAAGGCAGCAAGGGCGACCAGGTCCTCTGGCTGCAGGAGCACCTCGCGACGGCGATCTCGAGCCAGGAAACGACGGGCAGCTTCGGGGCGCAGACGACGACGAACCTGGAGTCCTTCCAGACCGCGCACGGGATCGCGCCCAGCGGCGTCGCGACGGCGCAGACGTGGGAAGCGCTGCTCACGCTTGCGCCTGTGGAAGTGGACTGGACGGGGACGAAACCGAGCGCCTGACAACGGCCGGGCAGCCCTCCTCGCGCCGAGGCTCGCCCGGATCACTCGGCGACGACGGCGGCGCGAGGTCGGCAAAGGCGCGTTTGCCTCAAATTGCGGCAAGCGCAAAGCCGGCGGCAACGACGACGTAGCTCGACGCGATCCGCCGCCGCGCCGTGAGCGGTTTTTCCGTGAGGCGCTCGTAGGTCATCGCGACCGCCATGCCGAGCATGGCGAGCGGCTGCACGACCGGCAGGAGCAGCACCGCGGCCATTGCGGGGCCGCACGAGGCAACGCACCCGCTGGCGTTGATCCACCCGAAGCGGCAAACGGCCGCCACGCGCCGAGGCCCGCCGGGAGGGAGCGCGGCGCCGCGGTGACAGCGGGCCAGCGCTCGGCGCTTCGCCGGCGTCAGCTCATAGGCGGCAGCGAGGGCGAGAGCGACCGCGAACAGGGCGTCCGCGGACAGGCCGGCGGACCGCGGAGCAAGCGTCGTCACCACGAGGCCAAAGCTCACCCAGGCGGCGAGGTAGACGATCGCGAACACAGCCACCCCAGAGGATCGACAGCGGTGGAAGCTGTTCGTGGCAACGTACTGAGCTGCGGGGAGCCCGCCAGGCAGCGCCACGGCCGCGGCCATGAGGAGCCACATCGCCATCGCCCCCGGCATACCGCTGCCGGTGTGGCTCGGTGCGACCACGCCGGACATCGCCATCCCCGGCGCGCACCACCACGTGGACGCGCTCGCGCCGGCAGCTCCCGCGGAAGAGCCGAGCCACATCCACGCGAACGCGGCCCAGGCGGCTGCCGCAAGCGCGGCGAGCAGCCGGACCTGAGCGCTCAGGTGCAGCCGCGAGAGCGGGGCGAGCCGGCGGGCGACCGTGCTCACGCGTCGTAGAAGACGCTCAGGCGACCCAGGTGGATGGGGCGATCCTCGTGCGGGGTCGGCGACACGCCGCTGGCCTGCCCGGCGCCGGGCGGAACGAGGTCCAGCGGCGCGAACGTCACGGGAAGCGCGTGCCCCGCCCATTCGCCACGCGCCTCCAGCTCACGGGCGACCGGGGTGATGTCGTAGGACGCCCCCAGAGAATGCGGCTGCGCGTCCCCGACCGGGTTGCGCGCCCGCTCGATGCCGAAGAACGACAAGGTGCCCAGGAAATGGGGACTCTCGGGATGGGGCGGTTCGCCGCCTTCGAGGTCTGCATAGACGAGATAGCTGACGCCGGGGTTGCTCTCGCCCGCGACCTCCTCGACGTTGAGATAGGCGTGGACGTCCTCGCCGAAGCCCTCGGCGGCGCGATCGGCGATCGGCACCGGAACCGTCTCTGGCTGCCCAGTGAGAGTGACGCCCTCGCTGGTAGCTCCGATCATCTCCTTCGGCGGTGGTTTCAAGGCTGCTGCTCTCGGCGCGGGTGGTACTGGCGGCGGCGGACCGGGGGGCGGGACTGATTCGGTGTCATAGATGTAGCCAAGCTGAGCCGCTGTCGCAAGGACCTGTTCGGGAGACATCCTGACTTCGTTTCGGTTCTCGTCGTAGAACGAGAACTCGAACCCCAGCCAGTCGGCTTCAGTCGGATTCTCGTGATGGACGCCTGTCATCCCGAGCCATTCCGACCAGAGCCGGTCGATGTTGGCGTGATGCAGCCAGAAGATCGGATCCTGCGCCGCCGTTTCCGGGTAGAGCATCAGCCCTTTCACCGCCACGTGGACGAGGTTGTGCGGTTCGCTCTCGAGCACGCCGAAGTTCCGACCTCCATGTTCGAAGCCGGTCGGTGGGCCGCCGAACATCGCTTTGCCGGTGAATTCACGACTGTTCAGCGCGTTGACCGGCGACGTCACCGACACTGCCATCCCTTCCTCGCCCCTGTTCAATCGCGGGTCGCGACTGTCGACGTACAGTGGACCCGCCGCGCCGTGGGGAGGCTTCTGGAACGGCTTGGGGAGCATTGCGTGCTGTTCCCCGAGGCAGTAGTTCCAGTACGGCAACGTCCACTCGGGGTCCCCGTGGTTCTCGACCACCGCCGCACGGACGATCCGCTCGAAGTAGTACAGGTACATCCGGTGCCATGGGAGGAAGTACCAGGTCCCGTGCTGACACTGGCGCCAAAGGGGTTTTTCCTGTTCCCCCAGCGCCCCGTGGATGTTCGCCTGGTAGCTCCAGCTGGTGGGATCGTCCGGATCCCGTTCCTTCATCGTTTTGACCGCGGCCGCGTAGCCGGTCACGATCGCGTCGTTTTCGGCCAGCCCAGAGATCTCTTTCCTGACCAGCACCGCCCCAGCTCCGTTCATCGCCCCACCTCCGCTCGCGCCTTGCCAAGGGTCTCGCGCAAGTCTGGAGGGACAGGTCGTGCCCAGTCAATGAGTCAGAGATGTTCCTGCTATCGAAACTTTCGCAATTTGCGCACGTTTCCGAAGACGGACCTGCACGTTTGGGATCGGGCGGCTGTTCCGCCCGGCGCATGCGCCGGGCGGCGGAGGGGCGCATGCGCCCCTCCGTGGCCGGGCCGCATGCGGCCCGGCCCGGGCTCGCACATGTGCGAGCCCGCGGGTCGGCGCATGCGCCGACCCGAACTACCAACCCCGCGTTCGATCAGACCCGCTGGATCAGCGTCCCGGTCCCGAGACCGCCGCCGCAGCACATCGTCACGAAGCCGACCTCCTTGTCGGAGCGCTCCAGCTCGTGCAGCAGCGTCGTGATCAGCCGCGCGCCGGTCGAGCCCAGCGGGTGGCCGAGCGCCATCGCGCCGCCGTTGACGTTCACGCGGTCCATGTCCGGGTCGAGCTCGCGGCGCCAGGCCGCCACCACGGGCGCGAACGCCTCGTTGATCTCGATCAGGTCGATGTCGCCGATCTGCATGCCGTTGCGCTCCAGGATCTTGCGCGTGGCCGGGATCGGCCCCTCGAGCATTTTCACCGGGTCGCAGCCGACGGTCGTCTGGTCGACGATCCGCGCGCGCGGGGTCAGGCCCAGCGCCTTGGCCTTCTCGCCGCTCATCAGCAGCACCGCCGCAGCGCCGTCGGAGATCTGCGACGCGTTGCCCGCCGTGATCTTGCCGTCGGGCTTGAACGCCGGCTTCAGCTGCGAGAGCGCCTCGAGGCTCGTTTCGGGGCGGATGCCCTGGTCGGCGACGAGCGTCTGCCCGTCGACCTCCATCGGCACGATCTCCCTCTCGAAGCGTCCCTCCTCGGTCGCCTGGTGGGCGAGCCGGTGCGAGCGCACCGCCAGCTCGTCGAGCTCGGAGCGGGAGATCTCCCACTCATCAGCGATCATCTCGGCTCCCAGGCCCTGCCCGACGATGTTGTGCTTGGCCATCAGCTCAGGCGTGAACGCGTAGCCGAAGTCCTCCTGCGTCTTCATGCCGGCGGCGAAGGGCAGGTGGCCCATGTGCTCGACGCCGGAGCCGATCATCGCGTCGTGCACGCCCGCGGCGATCAGCGCCGCGGAGAAGTTCACGGCCTGCTGCGCGGAGCCGCACTGGCGGTCCACCGTCGTGCCCGGCGTCTCGATCGGAAGGCCCGCTTCCAGCCAGGCGTTGCGCGCGATGTTGAAGCCCTGCTCGCCGAACTGCTGCACGCAGCCCGCGATCACGTCCTCGACCTCGCCGGCGTCGACGCCCGAGCGCTCGATGACCTCGGTGTAGGTCTTCGCGAGCAGCTGGTTCGGGTGCGTGTCCTTGTAGTAGCCCTTCTCCCGGTGCCCGCGCCCGATCGGCGTGCGCACCGCCTCGACGATCACGACTTCGCGGCCCTCTGCTTCCCTCATCTGTGAAGTCCTCTCAGCTGTCGTTTCCGGGGGCTCGACGGACGGATCAAGGCCCACCCATCCCGCCGCAGGACCCGCATGAGCGCTTCTGAAAGGATGCGCGGACCCTGCAGCGCGTACTGTACCGCCTGCCCGCGGGCTCCTGGCTGCCCGGCCAGCCGCGCAGGGAAGCGCAAAACCCTTGAGCAAAGGAGCAACGTGAGCACAGGTCTGGCGGTAGCTGGAAGCGGCGCGATCGCGTGTGGCCTGGCGGCGACGGCGGCCCACCACGGGCCGGTGTTCCTGCTCGCACGCTCCGAGGAGTCAGCCGACCGCGCCGGCGCGACGGTCGAGAAGACGCTCGCCCGCCTCGGCGCCGACGTGGACCCGGAGCACGTCCAGATCGTCACCGATCCGGCGGCACTCGCCGAGGCGACGTTCGTCGTCGAGGCCGTCGTCGAGGACCTCGGCGTGAAGTCGCGCCTGCTCGGCGAGCTCGACGGGATCGTCGGCCCCGACGCGATCCTCGCCAGCACGACGTCCTCGCTCTCGGTCGCCGCGCTGGCGGAGGCGAGCGGGCGTCCCGAGCGCTTCGTGGGACTCCACGTCTTCAACCCCGTCACCAAGATGAGGCTCGTCGAGCTCGTCTTCCCCGCCGAGGCGAGCGAGGAGACACGGAGCCGCGCGCTCGCGCTCTGCGAGACCTTCGAGAAGACGCCCGTCGTGGTCCCCGACATCCCCGGCTTCGTCGTCAACCGGCTGCTGTTCCCATACCTGTTCGGCGCCGTGCGGCTGATGGAAGACACCGGCCTCGCACCCGGCGACATCGACACCTGCATGAAGCTCGGCGCCGGGCACCCCATGGGCCCGCTGGCGCTGCTGGATCTGGTCGGGCTCGACGTGTCGATCGCGATCGGCGAGACGATCGGCGAGCCGGTGCCCGAGCGACTGCGCGAGCTCGCCGCCGAGGGCGCGCTCGGGCGCAAGAGCGGGCGCGGGCTGCACGCCTACTGAGCCTCGGGGGCGCCCGCCGGCGCACGATCGGCGGGGGCCTTCCTGAACATTCAGCGACGGCTAATCGGACTTTTAGGTCGCGTTCATCAACGAGTAGATACTGGGCCATGCGACGTGTTCCGTCGCAACGCACACCCGCCTCCTCCCAGTGCGCACGATCCGGTCCGCTCCCCCCGCGGGCCGGTCGTGTTTAAAGCCCCGCTCACCCCGCAGGCGGAGCGCATGGGAGGGCGGGGTGAGCTCAGCGCGAGCGCCTGGGCTCAGTCGTTCTCGCGCTCGCGGCTGCCGCTGCGCGCCACGGGGCGCCGCTCGCGGATGCGCACGGCCTCGATGCGGTTGTCGCGCACCGACTCGACGCGGATCGAGTAGCCGTCGGCGGTGACGGTGTCACCGCGCTTGGGCAGCCGCCCGAGCTCGGCGAACACGAAGCCGCCGATCGAGTTGTAGGCATCGCTGTCGGCCGGCAGCTCGATCCCGTAGTCGGCGAGGTCGGTGACGGCCACGTGGCCGCGCACGAACCAGTCGCCGTTGGCGAGCCGGCGGATCTCGCCGGCGGTCGGGTCGGTCTCGTCGGCGATCTCGCCGACGACCTCCTCGATGATGTCCTCGACGCTGATGACCCCCACGACGCGGCCGTACTCGTCGACCACGACCGCCAGCGAGGTGCGGGCGCGCTGCAGGTCGGCCAGCAGGTCGTCCAGGGGCTTGGTCTCCGGCACGATCATCGCGTCGTGGACGACGGGTGCGATCGGTGCCTGCGGCCCGTCGGACATCAGCACCGCGGCGAGCTCGGAGACGTGGGCGATCCCCTTGACGCGGTCGCGGTCTTCGTTCTCCGTGATGACGAGGCGGGTGTGGCCGCTGGAGACGCAGAGCCGCAGCGCCGTTTCGACGTCGGCCGAGACGTCGAGCGTGACGACCGCCGGGATCGGCGTCATCACCTGGCGGGCCTCCTGCTCGTGCAGGTGGAAGACGCCGGTCAGCATCCCGGCCTCGCCCGGGTCGATGTGCCCGCCGGCGTAGGACTCGGCGATCAGCCGCTTGAGCTCGTCCGGGGTACCGCCTTCGCCCTGCTTTGTCATGTCGACCCCGAGGAGGCGCAGGATCCGGTTCGACACCGCGGTCACGGCTGCGATCAGCGGCTGGAGCGCGACCTTGAACGTGCGCAGCGGCCGGGCGACCCGGCGAGCGACGGCCTCCGAGCGGTCGATGGCGTAGAACTTCGGCACGATCTCGCCGCCGATCAGCTGCACGAACGAGATCACGGTGAAGGCGAAGATCGCGACGATCGCCGCGGCGACGCCGTGGCTCCAGCCGGAGGGCAGCCAGTTCTTGAGGATGTCCGCGAGCGCGGGCTCGGCCAGCGCGCCGATCGCGATCGAGGTCATCGTGACGCCGATCTGGACCGCCGAGATGTAGTCGTTGACCTGGGAGAGCTGCTCGAGTGCCAGCCCGGCGCCCTTCTGGCCCTCCTCCTGCATCACTTCCAGCCGCGCGCGCCGCGAGCGCACGAGCGCGTACTCGGCGATCACGAAGAACGCGTTGATGGCGACCAGGACGGCCGCCAGGAGCAGCTTCAGCCCGTTCACGGACGCGGGGCGACCCTCGGGCGCCCTCGTGCTGAGTCGCAGCCCCGGCCGGGGCGGGTCAGGCCGCGCACTCGGCGCGGTCCGCCCGGCGGGGCGACGCTACTTCGAGGAAGTTCTTCGTCGTCGATCATCAAGACGGTCGGCCGCTCAACCGTAGCAAGGCCGACCGGCGGAAGGCAGGGGGCCGCCACCACCGCTCAGGCGAGCCCCGAGACGCGCGCGGCCTGCGCGAAGTCGGCCGCGGTGAGCCCGCCCTCGGAGTGGGTGGAGTAGGTCAGCCGCACCTTGTTCCAGCCGTGCAGCAGGATGTCGGGGTGATGGTTGGCGTCCTCGGCGGCCTCGCCGACGCTCTGCACGAATGCCAGCGCGGCAGCGAAGTCCGGGAACTCGAAGTCACGCGCGATCGCGTCCGGCGGCTCGCGCCGCCAGCCGTCCAGCCCGTCCAGCGCGCGATCGATGTCGGCCTCGCTGAGAAGCGCCATCGAACCCAGCTTACCCAGCGCCGAGGCCCTACATTCTCCGCATGAGGATCGTCAGCCTCGTCCCGCACGCAACGGAGCTGCTGTTCGCGCTCGGCCTCGAAGGCGAGGTCGTGGGTGTCACCCACGAGTGCGACTACCCCCTCGCCGCGCTCTCTCTTCCGCGCGTGACCCGTGACGCGCTGCCCCCCGGGCTGAGCGCCGGTGAGATCGACGCCGCTGTGCGCGAGCGCACGCTCGCCGGCGAGTCCATCTACGAGCTCGACACCGAGGGGCTGGCCGAGCTCGAGCCCGACCTGATCGTCACCCAGGCGCTGTGCCCCGTGTGCGCCGTCTCCTACGAGGACGTCGCCGCTCTGGCCGGCGAGCTGCCGACCCACCCGCGCGTGATCGCGCTCGACCCGAAGACGCTCGGGGAGACGCTCGGCGACGTGCGCACGCTCGCGGAGGCGACCGGGCGCCGGCGCGAGGGCGTCGAGCTCATCGCCCGCGCGGCCGGGCGGATCGACCGTGTCAAGCTCGCTGTGCGAGGCGCGGAGCGCCGGCGTGTGGCCGCCGTGGAGTGGCTCGATCCCGTGTTCGTGGCGGGTCACTGGACGCCGCAGATGATCGAGCTCGCGGGCGGCGAGGACGTGCTCGGGATGCCGGGCGAACCCTCGGAGACGGTCGCCTGGGACGCGCTCGCCGCGGCCCAGCCGGAGGTCGTGGTGGTCATGCCCTGCGGCTACGACGCGCCGCGTGCGCACGAGGAGGCGCTGGCGCACGCCGAGCGGCTGCGCTCGCTCGCCGCCGCGCAGATCTTCGCGGTCGACGCCTCGGCCTACTTCTCCCGCCCCGGGCCCCGGCTGGTGGACGGGCTCGAGCTGCTCGGGCGGCTGCTCCACCCCGAGCTCCTGCCCGATGTGACGCTCGACGGCCGCGCGGCCGAGTTGGACCTGCTGGGATCGCCGCGGTAACGGCCCGGCGCTCCGGCGGCCGCGGCGCGGCCCCCGCGCTCGCGCGCGTCGCTCAGGCGAACCCGCTGCCGCTCGCGTGCGAGACGGCGATCGAAGCGGCGACCGCAGCCGCGCTGATCACCACGCAGGCGACGAAGCCCAGCCACGGCACGCGCCGCCCGTCGGCCGTGCGGATCGCGAGCGCCGCGATCGCGCCGCCGATCAGCCCGCCGATGTGCGCCCCCACCGAGATCCCGGCGAGACTGAAGCTGAGGACGAGGTTGAGGATGATCAGGCCGCCGATGCCGGACTGCATGACGCTGAAGCCGCGGGCGCGAAGCTCGACCGCCGCGCCTCCCATCAGGCCGAAGATCGCGCCGGATGCTCCAAGCGTGGGGTTGCCCGTCGCGAGCAGCGCGCCGAATGAGCCCGCGAGCAGCGAGGTGAAGTAGATCGCGGCGAAGCGCGCGCTGCCGATCGCCGGCTCCAGCATCAGCCCCAGCAGGTAGAGCAGGTACATGTTGAAGCCGATGTGGAGGATGTTCTCGTGCAGGAAGCCCGCGGTCACGAGGCGGTAGTACTGGTCGGCTTCGGCGATCGCTTCCCTGTAGAGGATCCCTTCGGCGACCACCTTGCCGTAGACACCCGTGCTGGCGAAGCCGAACTGGCCCTGCTCGGTGAGGAACACGATCACGTTGATCGCGATCAGCGCGTAGGTGACGCGCGGGACCGCGGCCACGTCGCGCAGGCGCTTGACGGCGGTGCGCTGGCGGGCGCACTCCGGGCAGCGCATGCCGACGGGGGTGCTCGTCATGCAGTCCGGGCAGATCGGGCGCCCGCAGTTCGAGCAGGAGACGCCGGTCTCGCGCGAGGGATGCCGGTAGCAGGTGGCCATTGCGGAGGGAGAGCCTAGCTGGGGGGCGGAGCTGCGCCGGGAGGTTCAGCGGTCGCCGAGCAGCCGGCGCGTCTCGCGCTCGAGGTCTTCGAGCGTGCGGCCGGCGGCCTTGCGCACCCCGGCGATGTTGCGCGGCGGCGACGCGGCCGCCCGGTGCCTGGCCCGCAGCACTACGAGCGCCGTCGCGGCGGCGCCGCCGGCGGCCAGCGCGGCGGCGGGGCGCACCCAGTTGCGCGGGTCGCGCATCGCCGAGAGCTCCCACGCGTCCAGCTCGTCGGCGGCCATCTCGGTGATGCTCTGAAGCGCCCCCTCCAAGCGTGCCGCGAGTTCGGCCGGCGGCTCGACGGGCGAGAGCGCTTCGCGCAGCAGCCCCTCGAAGTTGGTCGCGGCCTCACTCATGGCCGGCCTCTCCCGCTCGCCGGCCGGCACCGTCCGCCTTCGCGGCCGGCCCGGCGCCGTTCTCGCCGACGATCTCCTCGAGCTGCTTGATCGCACGGTGGATCAGCACCTTGGTCGCCCCGTCGGAGCGTCCGAGCGCCCGCGCGATCTCGCGGTTGTCCATGCCGAGCGCAAAGCGCATGATGAGCGCCTCGCGGCGGTCGTCGGGCAGCTTGCCGACGCCGTCGAGGATGCGGCTCAGCTCGTCGCGGCCCTCGACCAGCTGCTCGGTCGTGTGGGGCGCTGTGATCGTGGTCGTCTCGTCGATCGGCGAGGCGGGCTTGCGGGCACGGTCGCGGTACAGGTTCGCCGCCAGGTTGTGGGCGATGCGGATCAGCCAGGGCCGCAGCGGCCGTCCCTCCGATTCGCGCTGGGCACGCTCGAAGTGGCGGTAGGCCTGCAGGAACGTCTGCTCGGTGAGGTCCTCGGCATCGTGGTGGTTGCCCACCCGGTAGTACGCGTAGGAGTAGACGTCGCGGAGGTGGGCCCGGTAGAGCTCGGTGAACTCCGAATCGAGCTGCGCCTTGGACTTCGGGCTTGCCTGCGCGGCCACCCATGCACCCTACCTCCGCAGCAGAGCTCAGGCGGCGCGCGAGATCTCGCGCGCCCGGGGATCGCTCTGCGGCTCGCCGCGTCCAGCCGGCTCGCCGCCCAACCAGTCCCACTGCAGCCTGACGCACGCCCAGATCCGTTCGGTGACGGCACCTGCGAGGTTCGGGGAGCAGCGCTCGACCCGAGGGTAGTGAAGCGGGCGCCCCACACGCAGCCGCACCTTGCGCGGCCTGATGCGCCAGCCGCGGCGCACCTCCTCGGTACCGATCACCGCGACCGGCGCGACGGGCACGCCCGTCTCGAGCGCGAGCCGCCCGACGCCCCGGTGGGGCTCCCCGAGCGGGCCCGGGCGCACGCGCGTGCCCTCGGGGAACACGACCACGCAGTCGCCCCGTTCGAGGATCGTGCGCGCCGTGGCCATCGCGTCGCCGTCACCGGCGCCCCGGTCGACCGGGAAGGCGCCGAGCGCGTTCAGGATCCAGGCCTGCCAGCGCTTTTCGAACAGCTCGCGCTTGGCCATGTAGTACACGGGACGCTTCACGAGCGTGCCGATCACGAAGGGGTCGAGGAAGCTGCGGTGGTTGGCGGCGAGCAGCAGCGGGCCCGTGCGCGGCAGATGCTCGCGCCCGACGCGCTGCATGCGGAAGTAGACGAGGAAGAACGGGACCAGCAGCGCCCGCAGGGTCCAGTAGACGAAGGGGTTCACGCCGCGCTGCAGCGAGCGCTCGCGAAAGCCCCCGAGATCGACGGAGGGCCGCTCCTCGGGGGGCTCAGGAGCGCCCTGGGGGCGCCGGCCGGCAAGCGTGATCGCCATGCCCCTTCTACACCGCTGCGCCTGGGGCCGTTACAGCCCGCCGGGCCGGTTCAGCCGGTCGAGAGCTCGGCGAGCCGCGCGACGTCGCCGAGTTCGCCCGGCGGCTCGCCGGTGAGCACCCAGCCGGCCTCGGTCGAGCGCACGAGCCCGCGCCGGGCGAGGCCAGTGAGGGCGCTCGTGACGGTCGGGCGACGGGCCGCCGCGAGTTCGGCGAGAACCGCGTGCGTGAGGCGCAACGGAACGGTCACCGACCCGGTGCCCACGCGGCCCCAGCGCGAGGCCAGGTGCCAGAACAGCATGTGCAGCCGCACGTCGACCCGCGCCTGGTGGACGATCGCCATGTTCACCGCGATGTTGCGCGAGCGGCCCAGCGCCCGCCCGACGAGGCGCCCGCCGAGCTGCGGGTAGTCGGCGAGGTGCGCCATGAAGGCCTCATCGAGAACGGCGAGGCGGGCGCCCTCCAGCACGCGCCAGGCGGTGGTCAGCGGCAGCGTGGGCAGGTCCTCTTCGCCCTCCCAGGGACGCAGGAGGTCGCCCTCGCCCAGCAGCTCGGCCCCGAAGCGGCCCTCGATGCCCACCCTTCGCACGAGCAGCCCGTCGAGGACCAGCAAGCCGATCCCACCGCTGCCGGTGATGGCGGGCGCGTTGCGCCAGCGCCCGGTGGGCAGGGCGATCACCCGCGCCACGCACTCCGCGATCGCCCGCTCGCGCAGCTCGGGCGGGATCGACTCGCCCAGGCCCGGATCCACGTCTAGGACGCGGCAGAGCTCACCGTCGGTGGCTGTCGTTCCGGGGGTCACGAGCATCGTTCTGGCAGGCGCGCACCGCTTGCCGCGCGTCGACGACTTGGGGGGCGCCTTCCGTCCCCTTACCCGAAACGGGCGCTGCTCAACGATCCTGGGACAAGAGTCCCGTCTAGCCGGCGTTCTCGCCGCCGCCTTCGAGCGGCAGGACCTCGATCAGGCCGGTGACTTCGAGCATCTTGCGCTGGCCCTCGCCGGCCAGGACCGAAAGCGTGGATCCGGCTTCGGTGCACATGTCGCGTGCTGTCAGCAGCGAGCGCATCCCCATCGAGTCCATGAACGTGACGCCGCGCAGATCGAGCTCGATCCTGCCTCCTTCCCCGCAGAGGCGGCTGAGCGCCGTCTCGAGGTCATACGCGGCCGCCAGATCGAGTTCGCCGTCGAGCACCAGGCGATGCCCCTGCCCGAGGCGCTCCTCGTCGATGCTGAATCCGGCAGTCATGACTCTCCCCTGCCCTCCGTGAGTTGACACTACCGAATGATCGTTCTCGATCCGGCAAAGCTCGGCGAGCGTCCGGGGCGGCCCGTCGCGGCGGTGCGGCGGCCGCGCCGGGGGCGGTGCGCGCTAGCTTGAGGGGCGCGCCGGAGTAGCTCAGCTGGTAGAGCGCCTGTCTTGTAAACAGGGGGTCACGGGTTCGAGTCCCGTCTCCGGCTTGGGGTGTTGGCCCAGGGGGTCACGGGTCGAGCCTCCTCCCCGTCCCGGGCCCCACGCCCTCATTCGATCCCCGTATTCCAGCCGTTCGCGTCCGCGCGCGCCAGCTGGTAGAAGATGAACTCGCTCGCCCCGGCACGGCGCGCGCTTTCCACGAGTTCGAGGTCCTTGGCGAGCTGGTTCGGTTCGCCGGCTTGGACGCCGTCCTCGCTGATCAGCAGCGGCACGGGCTTGATGTACTGAACGAAGTTCGCGAACGATTCGGCGAGCTGATAGGGATGGATGCCGATGCCGCTGCTCGGCAGCGTCGCGACGTTGGAGAGCCAGTCGTAGATGTCGCGGCCGGCGAGTTCGCCCGCGATCACCGCGGCGCCCGGGTCGGCGGAGCGGATCGCGTTGTACGCCGTCAGGTAGGCGGCGTCGTACTTCGACATGGTCTGGGACTCGCCGCCGGAGTGCCCCATGAACTTCGAGCCGTTCGGCTCGTTGCCGATCGCGAAGCGGGCGACCCGCCCGGCGTAGCGCGAGGCCACTTCCCGCGCGAAGGAGGCCAGCAGCGACAGGTTCAGGTGTTCGGTGCTGAGTTCGCTGTTCAACCAGCCTTCCTCGAACGGCGGTGTCCACGTGATCGTCAGATGGACGGCCCAGCAGTGTTCGCGGGCCATCTGGACCGCCCGGTCGTATGGCCCCCACCCGAGCCGCTTGACTTCGCCCCACATCACGTTCAGGCGCAGCAGGCGGGCGTGGAACAGGCGTTCGCCGAGGGCGAACCCGCGCGCGGCGCTCATCGCGGGCTGCAACCCGAGGAACACGGGATCGTCATCGACGCCGACTTCGTAGGCCGGGAGCGGCGCGCACCCCGGCGCGAGCGCCGACGCGGACGACGCCCCGCGCTTGGCGCCCGAAGGCGGTGAGCAGGCCCTCTTCGATCAGCCGTTTGAGGCCCGGCACGACGACGTCCACGGCCGCCATGTGCCAGCTGCGCGCCCAGCCGGGCCCAGAGCTGACGGCCACGTGGGCGGTGCGAGCGGCGGTCAGGTCGAGCCACGACCCGGTGCGACGGCGCCGGTCGAAGGCACGGAAGAGGATCCTGCGCGTCGCGCTGCCCGACATCGAGTGGGTGCCGCGCTGTCCTTCGTCGAGTCCGGTCGCCAGCAGCAGCGAGCCGGCCACCGGCCGCAGCGAGACCTTCGGCGTCGAGGCGCGGCCCTGCCCGCGCCGCGTGGGCCGCGACATAAGTCGAGGCGCCCCCGTATGCGACCACCTTGATGCTCGCCGGGTACGCGGCCGCGGCGAGCTCGGCGACGATGCGGCCCTTCAGCCACCTCTTCGCCCGCGCCCGCCAGACCTCGGTCGCGCCGCTCGCGCCGTCGCTGCGGGCGAGCAGCGACCAGTGCAGCCCGTTGCCGGAGATGTGCGTGACGCGCTCGCGCGACGCGCTCCCGCCGGCGACCACGAAGGCCAGCAGCAGCGTCTTCGTGTTTTTCGTGTAGAGCCTCGGGGTGACGAGCGTGGTCGTGCGGCCCTTCGCGCTCGCGGCGGCCATCGCGTCGACGCCGGGCGGCAGCTGGGCGCGGGCGGCGGCGGTCAGAGCCCCCGACGCCGCCGCGGCGAGAACCGCAGCGACAAGCGCCCCTCGCAGGATCCTCGCGCACACGACGGTGATGACTACCCGGCGGAGCGGCGTCTGACAACCGGGAGCAGACGAATTTGGACGCGCCCGCCCGGCATCGCGCAGAATGCTAGGCATCGGTCACACGATCGTCACACGCCTCATCGGAGCCGCGCCGCGACGCGGTCTACGACGCGCTGCTCGACCCGGTCGCAGTCGCGGCCTGGAAGGTGCCCGACGGAATGCGCAGCGTGGTGCACGAGTGGGAGCCGCGCCCCGGAGGGCGCTTCAGGGTCTCGCTCACGTACGAGACCGAGGCCCGCGGCAAGACGCACGGCCACACTGACACCTACGCCGGGCGGTTCGTGGAACTGGTGGCGGGCGAGCGCGTCGTCGAAGCGCTCGAGTTCGAGACCGCGCGAGAGGACCTGCGCGGAGAGATGACGCTCACGACGACGCTCACTCCCGTGCCGGGCGGCACCGAGGTGGCGGTCGACCACGAGGGCCTGCCGCCCGGCGTCGCCGAGGCCGACAACCGCACGGGCACCGAGATGGCGCTCGCGAAGCTCGCGGCACTGCTCGAAGCGCCTTCCTGAGAAATCGCTCACCGCGCCAACCTGAAGCGGTCCGTCGCGTTCTCATGAGTGGTCAGGCGCCGCAGGATGCGGCGCCGGGCCCCCACAACTCGGAGCGTCGGGGTGCCCCTGAGCGCTCGGCTCTCCGTCCACCACCCCAAAGCACCCGAGGGAGCAACAACCACATTTGGAAGATGGTCATGGCGATGGCGGCCGCGGCTGTTGCGCTGAGCATCTCCTAAGAGCTCTCGCAGCCCCTCTGCGAGAAAGAGGCCCCGCTTCGGCGGGGCCTCTGCCTTTAAGCGGTCCGTCAGAAGACCTGTGACCTGTCCAACGGGTTGACACAAGAGGAACATCGTGTTAGACCTCGCGGGGTGAGGGGCCGGGCGTATGCCCGGAGACGGCTTTGCCGCCGTCCGGGTCTCGCGACCGGTCCGGAGCGCCTGCGCGGAGGGGCACGGGCGCACACCCCGGAAAAGGAGACCGAGAGAGATGCTTAGAACCCCCAGCGGGCCGCGGCGGCGGATCGCAGCGCGCCTGAAGATGCTCGCGAGCGCGGGAGCGCTCGTGTGCGCGACCGCCCTCCTGGCCGCGCCCCCCGCGCCGGCCGTGAACCCACAGCTGAAGGAAGAATTCGCCGAGTTCCTCGACTGCCCGGAGACGACAGCCGCCTTCTGCGTCGTCGCGCACACGACCTCCGGCGAATTCAAGATGGGCAACAAGGACGTTCCGATCGAAAACCCGATCACGCTGCAGGGCGGGATGCCGTTCTTCTTCAGCCTGACGAACCTGATCCCTGCGCGCGACGGTAACACCGTCATCAGCCCGCCGCAGAAGGTTCCGGGCGGACTGCTCGGGCTCCCCGGCCTGCTCGAAGGGATCGGCGGCGAAGTCACTGCGACCGCGTCGCTCGCCGCGCCGGCCAGCGACATCCTGGTCGATCAGGTCAAGGTCGCCCAGGGCGGCGAAGGGACGGCGGTGCAGCTGCCGCTGCAGATCAAACTCGACAACCCGCTGCTCGGCAACGAATGCATGATCGGCTCTGAAGCCGAACCGGTCGTGCTGCACCTCGAAAATGTCAAAAAGGGCACCGAAACGCTCGTCGGCAAGAAGAAAATCGTGAAGCTCTCCGACGTGGTGCTCGAAGACAAGACGTTCGCCGTGCCGGCCGCGAAGAACTGCGGCCTCAGCACCGTGCTCGTGAACCTGCTCGCGGGGCTGCCCTCGTCCTCCGGCCACAACAAGGCCGTGATGATCGGCGACTTCGAGCAGACCTTCGTCAAGTGGGCGCAGAAATACGCCAAGCCGCCGAAGGAAAAAAAGAAAAAATAGGCAGAGCCCAACGATCGAAGGGGCGGCGGCCGGACGTGGCGCCGCCCCTGGCGCGCGGAGGGGACGGGACCTGGACGGTCCTGTCCCCTCCCAGTGCGCGTCCGCTAGGGCGCCGTCACCGTCCAGCTCCCCGCGTCGAAGCCTTCTTTCAACAGAACCGTCCACTGGATGTCGAAGCCGAAGCGACCGGTCCCAGGCACCGCGGTGGCGCTGCTCTCGTGGCTGTAGATGTCCGGGTTCGCGAGTCCTTCCTCCGTGGCGCGGTACACACACAGGAATCCGCGAGCGGCCTGACCGACGCCGGGGCAGTTCGGCACGCTGCCGCCCGGCACGAAGATGGCGTGGGGGCCGTCCAGCGGCGCCGCGAGCGGAATCGCGAACGAATGCTGGTCGTTGATGTATTCAAGGGTCACGTTGCCCGTGCCGACGTTGTACTCGCCGCTCTCGGAGGCTCCGGACGGCAGCGTGGACGGCGCCGGGGCGCCGTTGACACCCGCCGCGCCCTGCGCGCCCTGTGCCCCGGCGGCGCCTTTCGAGCCGGCCGGGCCCTGCTGGTTCCAGACGACCGTTTTCTGGCCTTTGTGGCACGGCTTGTGGCCTGTTTTCAGCACCACGACGTGGCTTTCGCCGACGCATGCCGTGAGCTGGCCGCTTGCAGCCTCGAACGCGCCGGTCGCCGCGTAGCTCGCGCCTCCCAGCGCGAGGAACAGCGCGGCCAGCGCGATCGCGTTGTTGGCCGCGAACCTGGATGCCCGATTCAGCATCGTGATCCCCCCTTTGGTTGTAGGAAACGCGACCGTACCAGTCCCCCGAATGGGGGACCCGGCGCCGCGGGCGTTGCCCCGTCAAATATCGAACGCGAGGTTCAGCCGGCGTACATCGACTCGATCGCCGCGTCGTACTTCTCGGCGATCGGCTTGCGCTTGAGCTTCATCGTCGGCGTCAGCTCGTCGCCCCCGGGCAGCCAGTCGCCCGCGACGACGATGAACTTCTTCACCTGTTCGACTTTGGCCAGCTTCTCGTTGGCCGCGTCCACACCCTCGGCGACCGCGGCCCGCATGCGCTCATCGACGGCCAGCGCCTCGAGCGAGGTGTCCTCGATCCCCTGCTGGCCCGCCCACATCGGTGCGAAGTCGGCGTCGAGGACGATCAGCGCCGTGTTGTAGGGACGACGGTCGCCGATGCAGCAGGCCTGCCCGATCAACGGCGAGGCGGCCTTGAGCGTCGCCTCGATGTTGGCCGGGGACATGTTCTTGCCGGCGGCGCTGATGATCAGCTCCTTCTTGCGGTCGACGATCTTGAGGTAGCCCTCCTCGTCGAACTCGCCGATGTCGCCGGTGCGCAGGAAGCCGTCCTCGGTGAACGACTCGGCGGTCTTCTCCGGCAGGTTGCGGTAGCCCTTCATCACGACGTCGGAGCGGATCAGCACCTCGCCGTCGGTGTCGAGCTTGATCTCCACGCCCGGCGCCGGCGGGCCGACGGTCCCGATCCTGATCCTGTCCGGCGGGTTCACGCTGCCGGCGCCGCAGGTCTCGCTCATCCCCCACAGCTCGGCGAGCGGCAGCCCGATCGCGTGGAAGAACTCGAGCACCTCGACCGGCGTCGGCGCCGCGCCGACGTTGATCGCCTCGACCTGGTCGAGCCCGAGCATCGTGCGCAGGCCGGCGAAGATCTCCTCGTCGGCGCGGGCGACCTGCTCGGCGAGCTCCGCCGGCACAGGCTCTCCGGCCTGTTCGAGGCGGACCTTGCGAAGCGAGGCCTCCAGCGCCTCCTCGACCTTCGCGCGCTGCTCCTCCGGCTGCGAGGCGAGCATCGTCTCGAGCCCCGCCTTGAGCTTCTCCCAGATGCGCGGAACCGCGAAGAACCAGCTCGGGCGCACTTCGGGAAGGTAGGAGAGAACCTGGCGCGGGTCCTCGCAGCAGGTGATCTGCAGGCCGTAGATGATCGGCAGGTAGTGGTGAGCGTTGCGCTCGGCCACGTGGGCGGAGGGCAGCCAGGAGATCACGCGCCCGTCCTTCGGGAATTCGATCAGCTCCTCGAGCCCCTCACAGGCCGCCATCAGGTTGCGGTGGACGAGCTGGACGCCCTTCGGCGGCCCGGTCGTGCCGGACGTGTAGATCAGGGTCAGGATGTCGCTCGACTGCAGGGCCGCCACGGAGGCCTCGACGTCGAACTCGGCGTCCGAGCCCTCGACGTCCGCGAGCGCGAGCGTCCCGCCGGGCGCCTCGCCGTCGATGACGATCACGTGCTCGAGCGCGGGCAGGCTCTTGCGGGCCTCGAGCACGCGGTCGAGGTACTCCTGCTCGCAGATCAGGATGTGGGCGTCGGCGTCGGAGACGAGGTAGGCGATCTGCTCGGCCGTGTAGGTGGCGTAGATCGAGAACGGCGCCGCCCCCACCATCATCCCGGCCACGTCGCAGAGGTGGAACTCCGGCCGGTTGCCGATCATCAGCGCCAGCGTGTCGCCGCGGCGGAGCCCGAGTGCGTGCAGGCCTGCGGCCAGCGCGTCGGCGCGGTCGCGCAGCGTGCCCCAGGTGATCGTGAAGGCGTCGTCCTTGGTGCGGATCGCGATCTCGCCCTCGCGTTCGGCGGCGGTGATGCGGAACGCCTCGGCGATCGTCGCCGCGCCCGCGGCAGGGGGACCACCATTGACTGCCGGTCCTGAAACTGCGGCCTCCATCGATTCCTCCCTCTCTCCACCCCGCCCACAGCCGGCGGACGGCTCGATCATAACCCCGATGCGCGCCCCACACTAGGCTCGCAAAATGCGGATCGGCGAACTGGGCTTCTGGTGGCGCTCGGTGGGCGGCCCGCCGGCCCCGCGACCGGCGCTGGCGGGCGCGGCCGAGGCCGATGTCGCGATCGTCGGAGCGGGCTACACGGGGCTGTGGACCGCCTACTACCTCAAGCGTGCGCGCCCTTCGCTGCGCGTGGTCGTGCTGGAGGCCGAGCAGGCCGGCTTCGGCGCCTCGGGGCGAAACGGAGGCTGGCTCTCCGGGTTCTTCTCCGGTCCGCCCCGGGCGTACGGCAGCGGCTACGAAGCTCTGCAGCGCGAGATGTTCGCGACCGTCGAGGAGGTGGCCCGGGTGCTGGCCGAGCACGGGATCGACGCCGACCTCGTGAAGGGCGGCACGCTGACGGTGGCGCTCGACCACGCCCAGCTCGCGCGGCTGCGCGAGGGCATCGCCGCCGCGCGCCGCCACGGCCTTCGCGAGGACGATCTGCGCGAGCTCTCTCCCGAGGAGCTCGGCGAGCGCGTCCACGTCGCGGGCGCGACCGGCGCAAGCTTCTCGCCCCACGTCGCGCGCGTGCACCCGGTCAAGCTCCTGCTCGGGCTGGCGGCGGCCGTCGAGGCACTCGGCGTCGAGATCCACGAGCAGACCCCTGTCACGGAGATCGCCCCGCGGCGCGTCTCGACCGCCCGCGGCGAGGTGCGAGCCGGGTGGGTCGTGCGCGCGACCGAGGGCTACACCGCGAGCCTGCGCGGGCAGCGCCGGGCGCTCGTGCCGATGAACAGCTCGATGATCGTCACCGAGCCGCTCTCCGAGGCGGCGTGGGAGCAGATCGGATGGGAGGGCGCGGAGACGATCGGCGACGGCGCCCACGTCTACGCATACCTGCAGCGCACGAGCGACGGGCGCATCGCGATCGGGGGCCGCGGCGTCCCCTACCGCTACGGCTCGCGCACGGACGGACACGGCGCCACCGCCGCGGGGACTGTGCGGAGCCTGCGCGCCAAGCTCGCATCCATGTTCCCGGCGGCCGCCGAGGCCGAGATCGCGCACGCATGGTCGGGCGTGCTCGGCGTGCCGCGCGACTGGTGCCCGTTCGTCGTCGCCGAGGAGGCGAGCGGTCTCGCCGGCGCAGGCGGGTACGTCGGCGAGGGCGTGGCCGCCGCCAACCTCACCGGGCGCACGCTGAGTGACCTGATCCTCGGCGAGAGCACGGAGCTGACACGGCTGCCCTGGGTCGGGAGGCATCCGCGCCGCTGGGAGCCCGAGCCGCTTCGATGGGCCGAGATCCACGCCGTCTATGGCCTGTACCGGCGCGGCGACGCCACCGAGAGCCGCACGGGGCGGCCCTCGCGCCTCGCCGCGCTCGTGGATTCGCTGTCGGGGCGCGAGTGAGCCAATAGCATCGCGCGCGTCCATCCCCAGGAGGAAGACATGGCATACGAGACGGTGCTCTACGACACCGAGGGCGCGATCGCGACGATCACGCTGAACCGGCCCGAGCGGCTGAACACGATCGTCCCGCCGATGCCCGACGAGCTGCAGGACGCCATCCACCGCGCATCGCTGGACGCCGCCGTCAAGGTCATCGTGCTGCGGGGAGCGGGCCGCGCCTTCTGCGCCGGCTTCGACTTCGGCGGCGGCTTTCACCACTGGGACGAGGGCATGACCACCGACGGGCGCTGGGACCCTGGCAAGGACTTCGCGATGGCGACATCCCCTGCCGCCGGGCCGATCCCCAAGTTCATGAGCATCTGGCGCACGCCGAAGCCGGTGATCGCCCAGATCCACGGCTGGTGCGTCGGCGGCGGCAGCGACATGGCCCTGTGCGCCGATCTCGTGATCGCCAGCGACGACGCGCGCATCGGTACCCCCTACTCGCGCATGTGGGGCGCCTACCTCACCGGAATGTGGCTGTACCGGCTGGGGTTGACGAAGGCCAAGGAATACGCCCTGACCGGCCGGCCGTTGTCGGGCGCCGAAGCCGCCGCGTCCGGCCTCATCAACCGCTCGGTGCCCTTCGCCGAGCTCCAGGAGACGGTCGCCGAGGAGGCGCGCCGCCTCGCCGCGATCCCCCTCTCGCAGCTCAGCGCGATGAAGCTGATCGTCAACCAGGCCTACGAGAACATGGGCCTGGCCTCCACGCAGACGCTCGGGCCGATCCTCGATGGGCTGATGCGCAACACGCCGGAGGCGGCCGGGTTCATCGAGCTCGCAGAACGCGAGGGCGTGGGCGCCGCGGTCGCACGCCGCGACGGGCCGTTCGGCGACTACAGCCAGGCGCCGGCCTCCGAGCAGCCGAACCCGGACAACGTGATCGAGCCGTGAGCGGCGGCGCCTTCCAGGACGTCTGGGAGCAGCGTGCCGGCGCCTGGACCCGCTGGGCGCGGAGCCACGAGCTCGACTTCGGGTTCTGGGACCTCAACCTCCCGGCTCTGCTGGAGCTGCTGCCCCCGCCGGGGCAGCTGACGCTCGACATCGCCTGCGGCGAGGGACGGCTCAGCCGCGAGCTGGCCCGGCTCGGCCACCGTGTGATCGGCATCGACTCCTCGCCCTCCCTGATCGCGGCCGCGCGCGAGGCTGGGCGGGCGGGACCCGATCACGAGCTGCTGCTGGCGGACGCCGCCGCGATCCCGCTCGATGACGGCATGGCAGACCTCGCGGTCGCCTCGATGGCGCTGATGACCATCGACGACGTGCCCGCCGTCGTGGGCGAGGTCGCGCGCGTGCTCGCGCCAGGCGGTCGGTTCGTGGTCACCCTGCTGCACCCCGTCGACACGTGGGGCGACGCAGGCGGCAGCTACTTCCTCGAGACGGCTTACGACAAGGAGATCGTCCGCGGCTCCGTGCAGATGACGTTCCGGGACGCCCACCGCCCGCTGTCCGCCTACTTCGGCGCGATGGAGGGGGCGGGGTTCGCGATCGAGGGCCTCCGGGAGCCGGAGCCGAGCGAGGAGTACTTCAGCCGCCACCCCGAAGCGGCACATCTGCGCGGCCGCCCGTTCCTGCTGCACCTGCGGGCTGTGCTCTTGCCCTAGCCGCCCCGCCGTGCGCGGCGCCTTCCGCTCAGCGCGAGCAGCAGCGACTTCAGCCCCTCGAACAGGAACACGCCCTCACCCCGTCCGCTCCGGCTTCACCGCTCCGTAGCGGCGCCAGTGGCGCTCGGGGATGTCGTCCGGGTCCTTGTACCAGTGCCAGGTGCACGGGTCTTTGGCGTAGTCCTGAGGGGGCTCAGACGGGTAGAGCGGGTAGCCCGACCACTGGATCGGCAGGGACTCGTTCATGAACGAGCAGTGCGTGCAGTAGAGCGGGAAGCCCTTGCGATCGAACGACCAGTCGTGCGCCTCCTGGGTGACGCCGCCGCCCGGCAGGCCCTCGTAGGCGCCGTTTCGCACCAACCGCTGCCCCGAGCCGCAGGGGTTCATGGCGAAGGTCACCTTCTCCTCGTCCTCGGTGATCGAGAACGAGCCCGGGTTGGGGCCGACCCCCGAACAGGAGTGCGCTCGCCAGGTCGCGGCGAGCAGCTCGACCAGGTCGCGGCGCTCGAGCGCGACGATCGCGTCGTGGTGGCGGCGCCAGCCGCGGTTCATCGACTCGGTCCAGGCTTCGGCGACGCCGTCCTCGCCGAGGCGCTGCTGGATGAACGAGACGAGGTCGAGCACCCCGGCGGCCATCAGGTCGTGAAGCATCTGCCACTCGTGCTTCATCTCCGAGCACAGGCGGCGCGCCTCGTCGTACTCGCCCGCGTCGATCGCCTCGATCGCGCGGTCCATCGTCGGCCGGGACATCTGCTCCAGCTGCTCGTCGGTGAACCAGCGGTCTGTCATCGTTCCCTCCCTCGATGGTCGTCGAAGGGCAATTGTGAACGAGCGCCGCAAGGCGCTGGTGACCGGTGCCGCGCGCGGCATCGGCGCGGCGATCGCCGCCCGCCTCGCCGCTGACGGGCTCGATGTCCTGACGCTGGATCTCCGCGAGGGATGCGACATCGCGCTCGACGTCGCCCGCGACGAGTTCCCGCCGCTCGAGGACATCGACGTGTGCGTGGCAAACGCCGGCGTCACCACGACGATCGCGGCCGGCCACCGCATGAGCGCCGAGCAGTGGCAGCTCGACATCGACGTCAACCTGACCGGCGCGTTCCGCACCATCCAGGCCTGCCTCGGCGGGATGCGCGAGCGCCGCAGCGGGCGCATCGTGGTGATCTCGAGCGTCGCCGCGCTCGGAGGCCTCCCGGGCCAGGTCGCCTACGCCGCCTCGAAGGCCGGCCAGCTCGGCATGGTGCGCACGCTCGCCGTCGAGAACGCCCGCCGCGGGATCACCGTCAACGCCGTGCTCCCCGGCCTCGTCGGCACCGAGCAGGTGCTGGCGATGCCGGATGAGGTGCGCGAGCGGGCGCTGGCGAACGCCCCCGGCGGGCGCCTGGTCGAGCCGCACGAGATCGCGGCCGCCGTCTCGTTCCTGGCCGGTCCCGAGGCCGCGCAGGTCAACGGGCAGACGATCGCGGTCGACGGCGGTGCGTCGCTGACCCAGCTGACGCTGGGCAGCTCGCGCTAGGCGCCGACGCCCCGCCACGCCTCCTCACCGGGGCCATGGCAGGCCGGACGCCGCAGCGCGATCGCGGCCGATCCTCCGGATCAAGCCTCTGCGAGCACCGCCGCCGTCTCCTCCTCGGCGTGTCCGCGGAGCTTCAGCCCGAGCGCCGGGAAGAACAGCGTCGAGAGCACGGCCGCGCCCACCAGCGCGGCCGCGGTCGAGGTGCGCATGTGGTGATCTTCGACCGCGAGCGTCGTGATCGCGACGACCAGCGGCAGCTGGGTCGCACACATCAGCGCCAGCGTGATCCGATCTCGCTGGTCGAGCACGCGCCGGTAGAGCAGGAGCGCCGGCGTGCCGCGGACGACCAGGAACAGCACGAAGAACACGAGCATCTTCAGCACCCCCGAGGCGCTCGCGAACAGAGCGTCGATGTCCACCTTCATCCCGCTCACGACGAAGAAGAACGGCACGAACACGCCGAAGGCGACCGCCCTGAGCTTCGAATCGAACCCCGGCAGCTCGTGGCCTTTGAGTACCTGCCTGGTGATCATGCCCGCGGCGAAGCCGCCGAGGAGCAGGTCGAGCCCGAGT
Organism: uncultured Solirubrobacteraceae bacterium; assembly: GCA_963738815.1. Classification (GTDB taxonomy): domain Bacteria; phylum Actinomycetota; class Thermoleophilia; order Solirubrobacterales; family Solirubrobacteraceae; genus Palsa-744. The sequence goes on along the minus strand of CAVTXW010000008.1, from coordinate 133,352 downwards.
TCGAAGGCCAGCAGCGCGAGCGCGAAGATCAGCACGACGATCCACCGCACTGCGAGCTGGCCGCTCGCCTCCATCGTGCGCTCCATGAACGGGAGCGTGCGCTCGGCCGAGCGCACCGCGAACACGGCGACCGCGACGGCGAGCACGACGAAGGCGACGAGGATCACCGCGTTGTGAGCCGTGCCATCGGCGGAGAGGATCAGGGTCAGGAGCAGGATCGGCCCGAACTCGCCGACCGCGCCCGCGGCGAGCAGATAGGTCCCGAAGCGGGTGCGCAGCTCGCCCGAGTCCGAGAGCGCGGGCAGCAACGTGCCGAGCGCGGTCGTCGCCATCGCCGAGCCCGTGTACAGCAGCGAGAGCACGACCCCCGCCGCGGCCAGCCCGGCGCCGACGCCGTACGCGATCGCGAGCGACATCCCCCACCCCGCGAGGGCGAGCCGCAACGGGGTCCCCTCGATGCGCTTGACGTCGATCTCATAGCCCGCGAAGAAGAACAGCATGCCGAGGCCGAGGTCCGAGAAGAAGGAGACGAACTGCCCCGGCTGCAGGCCCAGCGCCTGCGGGCCGATCGCAATCCCGAGCAGCAACTCGACGACCACCACGGGGAGCGCCAGCCCGCGCGCGGCGGCCGCCGCGGCGATCGTGGCGGCCAGCGCCGAGCACGCGACGATCGCCAGGAAAGTGCCCGGCGCGACGGTGACCGCGAGCGGCATCCTCAGCCCCCCGGCCGCCGATTCGCCGTGCTGTTCGACGTCGCCCCCACCGCAGCCGAGGGTACACGCGAGAGGCGCCCTGGGCGCGTCGTTGCACCGGCTGGACGCATGCCCGAGCCCACCGCATCGAACGTCCGGTGAGGGGGTTAGGGCAGGCGGAGGAGAGGAACCCGATCCCCGACAAGGAGAAGGCACAGATGCGTTCACCCAAGCTGACGGCGGCGCTGGCGCTCGCCCTGATGGCGCTCGCCGTTCCGGCCACGGCGGCCGCGCGCGCCCACCACCACGGCGCGGGCAGGCACAGCGCGAGCTCCGGCCACTGCCGCTTGACCCTCAATGTCGCTCCGCGTCTCGTGACGAGCGGCGAAACAGCACTTGCGTACGGGCAGGCGTCCTGCCCGGCGGGCACCGAAGCCGGCCAGACAGTGACCGTGTTCGAGCACGCTGCGACGACGAGCGGCTTCAGCATCGCCGGCACCACGACGACGGACGCCCACGGCTTCTACCAGCTCACCACCCCCGCGCTGACGCAGAACTCCGTCTTCTACGCCACGCTCGGCACCGCGCGGAGCGCCCACCGCACGGTCCGCGTGATCGCGCAGGTCGTGCTCAAGGAACCCGCCGAAGGCAAGCAGCTCTTCGCCGGGATCCGCACCGGGAAACAGAACGCGGTCACTTTCAAAGGCACCGTGAGCCCCACCGATGCGGGCGCGCAGGTCATCCTGCAGCGCCAGAACGAAGTGCGCGGGCGTGGCTGGCACGGAATCGGCCAGACGATCGTCAACGCGGCGGGCGAATTCGCTCTCACGCACGTCTTCTGGGTTCCCGGCGCGTCCGAGATCCGGGTGCTCGTGCGCTCGAACAAGCGCAATGCGCTGAGCCCGTCCAACACGCTCAGCTACGACATCTCGCAGGCGCAGAACCCCGCGCTGACGATCCTGACCTCGGCCGACCCGATCGCATACGGCGGCTCGGTCGTGATCAGCGGCGTCGCCGCCGGCGCACCGAACGCCCCGCTGACGCTGCTCGCGCGGACCGCGGGCGGCAGCTTCAAGCCGGTGGCCACCACGACGGCCGACGGCGAAGGCAAGTACGCGTTCCCGGCACAGACGACGCGTGCGAGCAGCTTCTACCGGGTGCAGGGCGCGAACCGCCGCTCCGCGGTCCTCTACCAGGGCGTCAAATACGTCCTGACGGCCGTCCCCGGCGCCACGAGCGTCCAGTCCGGCCAGCCGTTCTCGGTCACGGGCGCGGTGACGCCGGCCCGGGCGGGCCACGAAATCTACCTGCAGCGGCTGAGCCCGCAGGGGACGTTCTGGCACGTGGTCGCGGTGGGCACGGTGGCCGCTGACGGCAGCTACGCGATCAGCCACGTGTTCTTCGCCCCCGGGACCGACGCGCTTCGCGTGAAGATCCCCGGCGACCCCGAAAACGGCGGCACGGCGACCCCGAGCTTCAACCTCGCGGTCACGCCCGCGCCGGGCGCGAACCTGAAGCCCGAGCCGCCGGCGAACTCCAGCCAGCCCTCCCAGGGCCAGCTCTAGAGGAAGCCTCCTGGTCGGCGGCGGTGCCGCGCATTCGCGTGGCACCGCCCCGTCCAGCTCGCCGAGCGCCGTACGGCGCCCGGAAGCTCCCAGCTAGGCGCTGGCGGGCGCCGGATCGGGCCTGACGACCACGGTGTCGGCGACGGCGATGACCTCGTCGGCCGGCAGATCCGCGCGCTGCGCGTGCTCGCGGATCGCCTCCGGGCTCGACGCCTGATAGATGCAGACGGTGCCGACGCGGCCGTCGCCCTCATCGAGCACATAGCTGCGGATCCAGCGTATGTCCGCGGACATCTCCTCGTCGCCGACCGCTTTCGAGCGTTCCGCTGCAACGCCGAGCTCGTCGCCCGAGCCCCAGCCGCCACGCCTGAGGATCACGTATGTGTCCATGTTCTGATTCCCCCTTCGGGTCTTCGAGAGTTCGAGAGTCCCCTCCGGCCGGAAGGCTCCGGCCCAAGGCGATCGTACGCCGGGCGGGGCGGCCCGGTGTGTGAGGAGACGCACTCGCGGGCCCGGGGCTTCCCGCGACCGCGCACATGCCGGCGCGACGCAGGTCTATGCTTGACGAGGCAGGAAGCGCGAGGAGGCAGTTACAACCGTGGCACCGATCTTGTTTGTGGCGATCCCGCTGGTCGTGCTGCTCTGCATCCTGATCGTGCTCATCAACAACGGCGAGCACTACGCGCCGCAGGCCTACTACCGGCGTAAGCGCGGCGGCGCACCTGTGACGTACGGCTTCGAGTCGCTCGGCCCCCGCCCCCGCAGAGCCCCGCCGGGGTGGGTGGACGAGCCCGCGCCCGAGCCGCCGCCCCACGAGCTCTAACCGCTGTCGCCCGGCCACGCGGGGGGTGGCGGAGGCCCGGACCGGCGGGGTCGGCCGGCGCTCCGTGCCGGCCTCCGCAGGCCTCCGCTCGGGCTCGGTTCAGGCCGCGACGGCGCGCGAGTCGAGGTGGGCGCCGACCTTGCGCTTGACGCGCTGCAGCGCGTTGTCGACGGTCTTGGTGTCGCAGCTCAGGCGCTCGCCGACCTGCTCATAGGAGTAGCCGTCGAGGTAGAGGGAGAGGACGCGGCTCTCGAGCTCGGAGAGGGCCGTGGACAGGCAGCCGACGAGCGAGCGCAGCTCCTCGCTCGAGATCACCTGGTTGACCGGGTCGTGGACCGTCGGGCCCGGCAGCATCTGATCCAGCGTCGGCACGTCGTCGCCGCTGCCGGCCGGCGTCGAGGAGAACGACACGTACTGGTTCAGCGGCGTGTGCTTGTTGCGCGTCGCCGTCTTGACGGCGGTGATGATCTGCCGCGTGATGCAGAGCTCGGCGAAGTTGCGGAAGCTCGACTCGCGGTCGGTGCGGAAGTCGCGGATCGCCTTGTAGAGCCCCACCAGGCCCTCTTGGATCAGGTCGTCGGCGTCGCCGCCCGCAAGGAAGTACGACGAGGCCTTCAGCCGCACGAAGCCGTGGTAGCGGCGCACGAGACGGTCATAAGCGTTGCGATCCCCCTGCTTGGCCAAGGCGATGAGGAACACATCCTCGACCTTAGATTCAGGGTTAGAGTTCTGGAAGCTACGTGCCACGAGCAGTCCATCCTTTCTCGGCCCCGCCTCTCGGCGGAACCCGGGTGTTTGCTCAGTGGCGCACTCCTCCCCTGGCGCCAAAGCTATTCAATTCCCGAGGTTTCTCAACCTCAGGTCAAGCGTTATGCGCGGCAGCCTGACACAGTTATGAAGAGCTGTCAAGCCTGGTTTGCAAGATCTCGTACAGAATGGCACTAGCTGCGGCGGACACGTTCAGAGAGGCCACGCGTCCGCGCACCGGGAGCGCGATCAGCTCGTCGCAGGCGCCGGCGACGCGGGGCCGCAGGCCGCTCCCCTCGCTCCCGAGCACGAGGATCACGCCGCCGCCCCGGTAATCGGGGCTGTCGTAGCGAACCGGCGGCCTCCCCTGCTGCTCGGAGGCGCTCGCGCCGTAGCTCCAGCAGCCGGCATCGCGCGCTCCGAGCAGGAAATCCGCGAGGTTCCGCACGCGCGCCACCGCGAGGTGCTCGACGGCTCCGGCCGAGGCCTTGCAGACGGCGGGCGTCACCTCGGCGGCGCGGCGCTCGGGGATCACGACGCCGTCGGCGCCGGCGCACTCGGCCGTCCGGCAGACCGAGCCCAGGTTCTGCGGGTCCTGAACCTGGTCGAGGGCGACGAGCAGCGGCTCGTTCCGGGCGAGCAGCTCCGCCCCGTCCGCGTAGGGGTAGGGCCCGGCCTCCGCGCACACGCCCTGGTGCGAGGGCGACCCGCAGCGGGCCTCGATGTCCTCCGCGGAGGCGACCCGGACCTCTCCCTCCCCCAGCCAGGGCTCGCGCGCCGTCTCGGCCGTCGCCCACACCTCGCCGATCGCCGTGGCGCGCCGCCCCCGCAGCGCCTCGCGCACGGGGTTGCGGCCGTAGACGATCACAGCGGCAGCAGCTCGAAGCCCTGCGCGCCGTCGCGGACTTCCCAGCCGAGCGAGGCGATGCGGTCGCGCAGCTCGTCCGCGGCGGCGAAATCGCGCTGCTCCCGCGCCTGCTCGCGCTGCCGGGCCAGCTCGACGACCTCCTCGGGGGCCTGAGCGTCGGGGTCGAGCAGGCTCTCCAGGCCCAGGACTCCGAGCATCTCGCGCAGGTCGGAGTCGCCCGCCGCGCGCGGTGTCGCCTCCCGCAGCCACTCGTTCAGCGCCGCCAGGGCCTCGGCGGTGTTGAAGTCGCGGCGCAGGGCGTCGAAGAAGCGCTCCCGCAGCGGCGCCAGCTCGGACGGCGAGGGCTCGCCCGCCATCAGGCGGCGACCGGCCTCCCGGATCCGCCTCACGTTCGCCGCCGCCTGCTCGAGCGCCTCCTCCGAGTAGGCCAGCGGCTGGCGGTAGTGGCCGGAGAGCAGATACATGACGACCGCCTCGGGCCCGTATTCGCCGACGACCTCGTGCAGGGGTGCGATGTTGCCGACCGACTTGGCCATCTTCTCGCCGGTCGACTGGATCATGCCGTTGTGCATCCAGATCCGGGCCAGCTCGTGCCCGCGCGCGGCGCGCGTCTGGGCGGCCTCGTTCTCGTGGTGCGGGAACACCAGATCCGAGCCGCCGCCATGGATGTCGACGCCGCCCGGGAGCCCCTGCTCGGCCATCGCCGAGCACTCGATGTGCCAGCCGGGGCGGCCATCTCCCCAGGGCGCCGCCCAGTGCGTGTCCTCGCCCTCCTTGCGTGCCTTCCACAGCGCGAAATCGAGCGGGTCCTGCTTCAACTCCGCGCCTTCGATCCCCTCGCCCTGATCCATGCTGTCCACATCGCGGTGCGAGAGACTCCCGTAACCGGGATCGGACCGCACCCGGAAGTAGACGTCGCCGTCCACGGCGTAGGCGTGGCCGCCGTCGATCAGCGTCTGGATGTAGTCCTCGATCGGCCCCATCGTCCCGGAGGCGAGCGGCTCGAAATCCGGCCGGCCGACGCCCAGAGCGCCGGTGTCGTCGAAATACGCGTTCGTCATCTCCAGCGCGAGCTGCTCGCTGGGAACGCCCTGCGCGCGGGCGGCATCGTAGATCTTGTCGTTGACGTCGGTGACGTTGACGACCAGCCTGACGTCATAGCCCTCGTGGCGCAGGAACCGCGCCAGCGTGCTGAAGACGACGAACGGCCTCGCGTTGCCGATGTGGATGCGGCTGTAGACCGTGGGCCCGCATGCGTAGATCCCGATCGCCGGTTTGACGGCCGGTGGCTCGAGCGCGAGCAGCTCGCCGCTGCGGGTGTCGTGCAGCCTGATCTCCGCCATCGCCGCGCAACCCTAGCTGCCGGCCGGCCCGCGCGGGGCGGAGCGGCTAGGAGGCTCCGTCCTCCTCGACGGCGGCGATCGCAAGCGCCGCCGCGCCCTCGCCCCGCCCGACGAAGCCCATCCGCTCGCCGGTGCTCGCCTTCACGTTGACCTGCCCTTCGGTGACCCCCAGCGCCGCCGCCAGTCGCGCGCGGATCGCGTCGCGGTGGGGCGCGACCTTCGGCGCCTCCAGGATCACGGTGCAATCGACGTTGACCACGCGCAGCCCGCGCTCGGAGAGCATCACGACGACCTGTTCGAGCAGCGCGATCGAGTCGGCGCCGCGCCAGCGCTCGTCGGTGTCGGGGAAGTGGTGCCCGATGTCGCCGAGACCCGCAGCGCCCAGCAGGGCATCGATCACCGCATGGGTCAGCGCGTCGGAGTCCGAGTGGCCGTCGAGCCCCAGCTCGAACGGGATCTCGATCCCTCCCAGGATCAGCCTGCGCCCCTCGGCGAGGCGGTGCGAGTCGTATCCGAGGCCGACCCTCATACCGTTGCTCCGATCGGCTCGAGGCGCCGGCGCCGGCCCTCGAACACGCACAGCTCGCTGACGCCGAGCTCGTCGAGCAGCTCGAGCGCCTGCTCGTAGCCGGCGCCGACGTCGGCGGGGCGGTGCGCGTCGCTCGAGAGCGCGAGCGGAAGGCCGGCTTCCAGGCACATCTCCAGGAAGGCCCGCGAGGGGTAGATCTCGCCAACGGGCTTGCGCAGCCCCGCGGTTGACACCTCCACGGCCACCCCGGCTTCGGCGAGGGCTTCGACGGCGGGCTCGTAGTAGAAGCGCAGGTCGCGATCGGGCACGCGCTCGGGGTGCGTGTCCCCCCAGATCTTCACGAGATCGGGGTGGGCGATGATGTCGAAGAGGCCGCTGCGGGCGCTCTCTGCGACGGTCTCGAAGTAGCGCGTCCAGATCCGGTCGGGGCTCAGGTCCGGGCGCTTGGGGTCCCAGACGCCGTAGTCGTCCATGTCGACCGCGCCGTCGCGGATGAAGTGAACGGAGCCGACGACGTAGTCGAAGTCGCGCGCTTCGAGCAGCGTCGCGGTGCGGTCCTCGGCGCCCGCGACGAAGTCGGCCTCGACGCCAAGGCGCAGGTCGGTCCGCTCACGCACGAACGAGCAGTACTCGTCGATGTCATCGACGGCGTAGCGTTCCCAGAAGGGGTGGCGCCACAGCTCCAGCGCCTGGCGGAAGCGGTAGACGTGTTCGGAGACCCCCAGCTCCGCGATGCCCTGCTCTGAGGCGGCGAGACGGTAGCGCTCGGCGTTCGCGGCCGTGTGGAACTCGGCGGCGGTCGCCTCCTCCTCGTCGAGGCGCAGGTGCAGGTGGTAGTCGGTCAGCATCGCTGAGCGGCGATTCAAGCAGGATCGCCCGCGGGGTCCTCGCCACGCTCGGCCAGCAGCAGCGCGGCGACCCGCAGATCGAGCGGGGTCGTCACCTTGATGTTCGCGTGGGGGCTCGACACGACGATCACGCGCCCGCCGGCTTGCTCCACGAGCGAGGCATCGTCGGTCGCGCGGGCCAGCGTGTCGTCGTCGACGCTCAGTGCCCGTTCGAGGGCGTCGCGCCTGAACACCTGGGGAGTCTGAACCGACCAGAGCTCGCCGCGTTCGAGCGTCTCGCGGACCGCGCCGCCATCGGGGCCGGCGCGCTTGATCGTGTCGGTGACGGGCGCGGCGGCGATCGCCGCGTCGGCGGCCGGGTCGGCTTCGAGCGCGGCGAGCACGGCGTGCGCCAGGGCGGGCGTCAACAACGGTCGAGCTGCGTCGTGGACGAGCACCGGGTCACCGGGGCCGGCCTCGGCCAGTGCCAGGCGGACCGACTCAGAGCGCGACGCGCCACCGCGGACCGAGCCGAGGACGACCCCCTCGATTTCGCCGAACGTGATCGCGCCCGGCGGCGTCGCGACGACGATCCGATCGATCCCGGGGGTGGCCGCGAGCGCCTCGACGCTCCACTCGACCATCGCGCGCCCGGCGAGATCGACGTACGCCTTGGGCCGGTCGGCGCCGAGGCGCTCGCCGCTGCCGGCGGCCACGATCAACGCGACGGTCATCGCCGGAGGGGCTGCCGCGCACGCGCCATGCCGTTGGCTGGCGCGTGCGCGAGAGCCTCGCTACTTGCCGGCCGCCGCCAGCTGGCTGCTGGCCGAGTCGGCGAGCAGCTCGTCGAGGTAGCTCTCGGCCTCCTCCTCGTCCTTGTCGAGCGCGTACATGAGCTCGGAGGCGAGGATCTTCTTGGTGCGCGTGAACATCTGCTTCTCGCCGGTGGAGAGACCCTTCTCGCTCTCGCGCAGGGAGAGGTTGCGGACGACCTCGGCGAGCTCGTAGATGTCACCGGTCTTGATCTTGTCGCGGTTGTGCTTGAACCGGCGGTTCCAGTTCTTCGGCATCTCCGAGACTTCGTCGCGAAGCACATCGAGAACCTTGTTCACGGTCTCTTCGTCGATGACGCGGCGAAGGCCCGCCAGGGCGGCGTTCTCGGTCGGTACGCGGACGGTCATGTCGTTGTGCAGGATCTTGATGGTGAGGTACTCGCGGCGTTCGCCGAGGATCTCCATCTCCTCCTTCTTGAGGACCTTGCCGGCGCCGTGATGGGGGTACACGACGTGGTCTCCCAGCTCGAACTCGATGTACTCGACCTCGCGGGTGACCTCCAGCTCCTCAGTGAGCGTTCCTTCTTCAGTTGCATGTGCCGAAATGGTGTCCTCCTTCGTTTGCGGCCGGCCGCGCAGGGCCGGCCCTTGTCACGTCTGTAGGTAGCGGTCCACGAGGTTCAGCTCCTGCAGCCTGCGCAGGCCCTCGCGGATGTCCTTCGCGCGGATCTCGCCCACGCCCTCCACCGCCTCGAGCTCGGAGTCGCTCGCGGCCAGAAGCTCGTCGAGGCCGCCGAACTCGGCGACGATCTGCGAGACCACCAGCTTTGGCAACCGCGGGATCCGCCCCAGCACGCGGTATCCGCGCGAGGAGACGGGGTAGTCGAGGGTGTTCAGCTTGCGGTCATAGCCGAGCAGCTCGGCAAGCCGGCCGAAGTCGAGCAGGTCTTGGTGCGTGAGGCGCCCGATCTCCTCGAGCGCCGCTGCGAAGCCCTCGTCGGAGTAGCCCGAGAGGTAGTCGCGCACGAGCGCCGCCTTCTCGGCGGCGGCGCCGACCATGGTCTCCTCGAGCTGCATCTCGATCAGCCGCCCCTCGCTGCCGAGCTCGACGATGTAGCGCTCGATCTCGACCGCCATGCGGGTTACGAGCTCGGAGCGCTGCAGGACGGTCAGCACGTCGTGCAGGGTGGTGGCGCCCTCGAATTCGAGCGCGGTCAGCCGGGTCGAGACCTGGTCGAGGCGGGTGCGGAACTTCTCGAGCGTCGCAAGCGCCTGGTTGGCCTTCGCGAGCACGATCGGGATGTCCTCGAGGATGTACTTGACGCCGTCCACGTAGACCGAGACGACCTCGCGGCGTTGCGAGATCGCGATCACGAGCGCTTCCGTCTGCTTTGAGACACGCTCCGCGGTGCGGTGGCGGGTGCCCGTCTCGTGCGAGAGGATCGTCGGGTCGGGCATCAGCTGGACGTTTGCCATCACGATCTTGGTCGCATTCGCGTTGAGGATGATCGCGCCGTCCATCTTGGCCACCTGGTACAGGAACGCCGGGCTGTAGTCGATCTCCAGCTTGATGCCGCCGGAGAACATGAAGCTCAGGTCCTCGGGTTCGCAGATCGCGATCAGACCGCCGGTGCGCGCGTGCAGGATGCTCTCGATGCCCTCACGCAGCGCGGTCCCTGGAGCGATCATCTCCAGTGCCCTCATGAGCCCCGGATCCGGTTTGACTGCGTTGTCTACATCTTCGCCGGAACGGGGTGCCACAACCCCAATTCTAGGGCATTTAGCGAATTTTCAGCTCCCGCCCGGCGGGCGCGAAACGGCTAGACAGCGCCAATCGCGGGCTCTGGGCTCGTCTCGGTCGGTCCTTTGCGGCCCCCGCGCGAGGCGGCGATCGGCCCTCCCTCGCGCGCGCCCGGGAGAGCCAGCGCAAGCGCCTTGCGAAGCGACGCCGCAGCGCTCGCCCGCGGGTCGCTCTCCGGCGGCGCGATCACAGCTGCGAGCCCGTGACGCGTGGCCTCGTCGAGGCGGCGCTCCGGATGCCCCACCCAGCGCAGCTCGCCCGTGAGCCCGAGCTCGCCGAAGCAGGCCAGCGGCGCGCCTTCGGCGCCCGCGGCCGCGGGCTGGCCCCGCGCGGCGCTCGCGACTGCCAGCGCGACGGCCAGGTCGCAGCCCGGCTCGTCGACGCGCACGCCGCCGACGACGTTCACGAACACGTCGCAGCCACCGGTTCCCACGCCACCGTGGCGTGCGAGGATCGCGAGCACCAGCGCGAGCCGGTTGCGGTCGAGCCCGGAGACGACCCGCCGCGGCTGCTCGAGCTCCGAGCGCGCGACCAGCGCCTGCACCTCGACGAGCAGCGGCCGAGAGCCCTCCATGGTCGCGAGCACGACGCTCCCCGGGGCGCGCGTGGCCTCGGCGACGAAGCGCGCGGAGGCGTCGAGCACCTCGACGAGCCCGCCCTGGCGCATCTCGAACAGGCCCGCCTCGTTGGTGGATCCGAAGCGGTTCTTGAGCGCCCTGAGCTCGCGGTAGGGGCGCTCGCGCTCGCCCTCGAACTGCAGCACGCAATCGACCAGGTGCTCGAGCACGCGCGGCCCGGCGAGCGCTCCGTCCTTGGTCACGTGGCCGACCAGGATCACCGCCGTGCCCTGTTCCTTGGCCAGCTGCATGATGCGGGCGGCGACCTCGCGCACCTGCCCCACGGAGCCGGGCGCGCCGGAGAGCTCGGCTGAGCGCAGCGTCTGCACGGAGTCGATCACACAGACCTCGGGGCGCTCGGCGGCGAGCGTGTCGAGGACGGCGTCGAGCTCGGTCTCGGCGACGATCGGGACCTCGAGCGCCGAGGCCGGGCGCAGCGGCACGACGGCTCGATCGCCGCCGGTGTTGCCCTCGACAAGCCGCTCCGCACGCAGCCTGACCTGCTCGGCGGACTCCTCGCCGCTGACGTAGAGCGTGCCGTGCCCGGCACCCGCGAGGTTGCCGAGGACCATGTTCGTGAGCGTGGACTTGCCGATGCCAGGCGAGCCGCCGAGCAGCGTCAGCGAGCCCGGCACGAGGCCGCCGCCGAGCACGCGGTCGAGCTCGCCGATGCCGGTTGACAGGCGCGTGACCGCGGCCGCGCCGACTTCCCGCAGGCGTCGCGGGGCCGAGCGCTCGGTCCGTTCGCGGCTGCCTCCCGCGCCGCGCGCCCGCGACGAGCCGGCCACGGCCTCCGGCACGGCCTCCTCGACGAGCGTGTTCCAGGCGCCGCAGGTCGGGCACTGGCCGTGCCACTTGGCCTCCTGCGCGCCGCAGTCCGAGCAGACGTGGACGGTCTTGCGGGGCATCCGGCCAGGCTACGGCCTGGTGGGGACGGCTGAAACTCGCGGCTACGGCGTCGTGGCCGCTCTTTTGGCGTAGGGACGCAGCACGGTGATTCGGCTGCGCTGATCGAACTGCACATGGAACGCGTCGAAGAAATCGTCACGTCCAAGGAGCCCCACCAAGACGGGTCCGAAGCACGCACACAACTCGACCCGACGGTCAGCGATCGTCGCAACAAGCGGGTCGTCAGACTCGTAGTGGCAGCCAACCCCGGCGCCCGTGGTCACCGGCCTCTCCCTGCACTCGCGAAGATCAAAGCCGAGCGGCTCTGCCCATTCTTCGGGGAAGCACGACGTATCGGCGCCGCTGTCAGGAATTGCGTGGAGCGGATAGCTCCGCTCGCCGTCGACCGAGTGGAGGACGACAGGCACGGTCGGCTTCACCGGACTATCCGGCACGATCGCCGAGTAAGGGAAGACGTAGCGGCGTTTAGAAGAAGCAGCTGACGCCCGAGGTCTCGGAGACCTCGAAGATGCGGTCGAAGCTTTGGATCTCTTCGGTGTCGCTGGCGTCAAGCAAGTCCCTCAGCGTGTCCGCATGGCAGACCACGTTGTGGTCGCGCACAGCGACCCATTCCCCAACGTAACGGTTGAGGTCAGCGGCCAGCTGATCCTCGGCCTTCAGCGCTTTTGCGATGTTGAGCGTAGCCATTGTTCCAATCACTTGACTTCTCATCGCTCAGCAAGACGCCCCGGACGGAATGCCTAGCGAGGTACAACGATACACCCGGTCACAAGGATGATCGGCAACTCGGACTGATCTACTAGCCACCGCGACAGGCGCGGCCAATTCTTCTCCGACGTCGCGGTCGCGACCGCGACGCCTACGACTCGTCCGCGGGCGCGTCCGGAGCGGGCTCGTCCCCGCCCTCGGTCAGCTCAGGCTCATCCGAGCCCGAGCCGCCCTCAGCCCCGACGCCGACCGGCGTCTTCTGCTTCTTGGGCTGGACGATCGAGAGCTTCACCTCGTCCTCGCTGCCCTCCTCGCCGGGGTTGACCACGACGGTCGCGCCGGGAGTCAGCTCCTCGCGCAGCACGAAGTCCGCGAGCGGGTCCTCGATGTAGCGCTGGATCGCCCTGCGCAGCGGGCGTGCGCCCATCGCCGGGTCCCAGCCCTTGTCGACCAGCAGGTCCTTGGCGGGCTCGGTCAGCTCGAGTTGCAGCTCTCGTTCGGCCATCGACTCGCGGATCCGGAGCAGCAGCAGCTCGACGATCTGCTTGATCTCCTCCTTCTGCAGCTTGTGGAACACGATCACGTCGTCGATGCGGTTGAGGAACTCGGGCCGGAAGACTTTCTTCAGCTCGCCCATGATCCGGTTCTTCATGTCGTCGTAGGTGATCCCGGTCTCGTCGTCGGAGACCGCGAAGCCGAGCGGCGTGTTGCGCGCGATCTCCGAGGCGCCGATGTTCGAGGTCATGATCACGATCGCGTGCCGGAAGTCGACCGTGCGCCCCTGGGCGTCGGTCAGCCGGCCGTCCTCGAGGATCTGCAGCAGGATGTTGAAGACGTCTGGGTGGGCCTTCTCGATCTCGTCGAGCAGCAGCACCGAGTACGGCTTGCGGCGCACGGCCTCGGTGAGCTGGCCGCCCTCGTCGTAGCCGATGTAGCCCGGGGGCGAGCCGACCAGACGCGAGACAGCGTGCTTCTCCATGTACTCGGACATGTCGATCCTGATCAGCGCTTCGTCGTCGCCGAACAGGAACTCGGCGAGCGTCCGCGCCAGCTCGGTCTTTCCGACACCCGAGGGGCCCAGGAAGATGAACGAGCCGGTCGGGCGCTTCGGGTCCTTCAGGCCCGCGCGCGAACGGCGGATCGCCTTCGAGATCACCTCGATCGCCGGGTGCTGGCCGATCACGCGCTTGTGGAGTTCGTCCTCCATGCGCATCAGCTTCTGCGTCTCGGCCTCGGTCAGCTTGAAGACGGGGATGCCGGTCCACATCGAGACGATGTCGGCGATCTCCTCCTCGCCGATCGACGGGCGCTCGCCGGACTCGCCGGATTCCCACGCCTGCTCGAGCTCGCGTTTCTTGTTCGTCAGCTTGCGCTCCTTGTCGCGCAGCGACGCCGCCTTCTCGAACTCCTGCGCCTCGATCGCGGCCTCCTTCTCGCGCCGCGTCTTCTCGACTTCGTCCTCCAGCTCGCGGTTCGCGGGCGGGGAGGTCATCGACTTGATGCGCATGCGCGAGGCGGCCTCGTCGATCAGGTCGATCGCCTTGTCGGGCAGGAAGCGGTCGGAGATGTAGCGCGAGGCCAGTTCGCCGGCCGCCTGCAGCGCCTCGTCGGTGATCTGCACCTTGTGGTGCTGCTCGTAGCGGTCGCGCAGGCCGGTCAGGATCTCGACGGTCTGGTCGATCGTCGGCTCGTCCACACGGATCTGCTGGAAGCGGCGCTCCAGCGCGGAGTCGCGCTCCAGGTACTTGCGGTACTCGTCGAGCGTCGTGGCGCCGATCGTCTGGAGCTCACCGCGCGCGAGCGCGGGCTTCAGGATCGAGGCCGCGTCGATCGCGCCCTCGGCGGCGCCCGCGCCGACCAGGTTGTGGAGCTCGTCGATGAACAGGATGATGTCGCCGCGCTGGGTGATCTCCTTCATCACCTTCTTCAGGCGCTCCTCGAACTCGCCGCGGTACTTCGAGCCCGCGACCAGGGCGGCCAGATCGAGCGTGTAGATCTGCTTGTTCTTCAGCAGCTCGGGCACCTCGGAGCTGGTGATGCGCTGGGCGAGGCCCTCGACGACGGCCGTCTTGCCGACGCCCGGCTCGCCGACCAGCACCGGGTTGTTCTTCGTGCGCCGCGAGAGGATCTGCATGATCCGCTCGATCTCCGTCTCGCGCCCGACGCACGGGTCGAGCTTGCCCTCGGAGGCCAGCTTGGTCAGGTTGCGCCCGAACTGGTCGAGCAGCTTCGAGGACTTCTTGCCCTCGCCCGCGGGCGAGCCGGCGCCCGCGGCCGAGCCGCCCGAGGAGCCCTGGCGGCGACCGCCGGGACCGGACAGCATGCGGATGACCTCGTTGCGGATCTTCTCCGAGTCGGCGTCGAAGTCGAGCAGGATGCGCGCGGCGACGCCCTCGTTCTCGCGCACGAGGCCGAGCAGGATGTGCTCGGTGCCGATGTAGTTGTGGCCCAGGCTCAGCGCCTCGCGCAGCGCGAGCTCGAGGACCTTCTTGGCGCGCGGGGTGAACGGGATCTGGCCGGAGGTGACCTCCTCGCCGGAGCCGACGATGCGCACGACCTGCGCGCGCACGCGCTCGACGGTGATGTCGAGGCTCTCCAGCACGCGGGCGGCGAGCCCCTCCTCCTCGCGCAGCAGCCCCAGCAGGATGTGCTCGGTGCCGATGTAGTTGTGCTTGAGCGTCCGCGCCTCCTCCTGCGCGAGGACGACCACCTGTCTAGCCCTTTCTGTGAACCGCTCGAACATTTTGTGATTCCTTCCTGCCGGGGCGGTGCCCCAAATAGGGTCTTCTGGTGGTCCTTATGACGCCTAGAGGAGCAGTCTACCAACCGGTCGGGCCGCTCCTACGGGGTCCATCGGCACCCCGAACGCGTGCCTTGACCCAAGAAACGTCGAGCCGATCTCGTACGTTCGTCCATGCTCGGGGCCGCACCCTAAAGGGGCTTGCGGCGTACGCCTCCTCGAGCCTCGGCGACCCTCCACCGGCTCCTCAACCAGGGTAGCGAGGCGGCTTCAACCGATCCGATCATCCGTCCGCGGGACGGGCTGTTCGAGAGGCCTCCCGAAGCGGGTTCGCGCGGCGGGCCGGCCGAGTCCGCGCGGGCTCGGCCGCTCGCGCCTCAGTCGCGCATCGCCGGGAACAGCACGACCTCGCGGATCGAGTCGCGCCCGGTCAGCAGCATCACGAGCCGGTCGACGCCGAGGCCGACGCCGGCGGTGGGCGGCATCCCCTGCTCCAGCGCCTGCACGAAGGCCTCGTCGTAGGGCATCGTCTCGGCCGTCGCCCGGCGGCGAGCGCCTCGAGCCGCTGCTGGGCGCGAAACGCGCTTGCGCTGCTCGTCGGGGTCGATCAGCTCGCTGAAGCCGTTGGCGATCTCCATCCCGCCGGCGAACGCCTCGAAGCGCTCGACGACGCCGGGGTCGTCGGCGCGCTCGCGCGCCAGCGGCGAGATCTCCTTCGGGTAGTCGACGACGAACGTCGGCCTGCTGCAGCTCCGGCTCGACGTACTTGGAGAGCAGGTCGTCGGCCATCTCGAACCAGAGCCTCGCTCGTCTTCACGTCGAGCCCGCGCTCGTCGATCTCGCCGCCAGCGCCTCCGCCGTTGGGTGCTCGCCGAGGTCGATGCCGGTCGCCTCGCGGATCGCGGCGACGAAGCCGATCCGCGGCCAGGGCGAGGACAGGTCCAGCTCGCCGTCGTAGGAGACGGCCTCGGCCGCGGCCCTCACGATCGCTTCGGTGCGCGCCATCGCGCCCTCGTAGTCCGCATAGGCCTCGTACCACTCGACCATCGTGAACTCGGGGTTGTGCTTGTGGGAGACGCCCTCGTTGCGGAAGTCCTTGCCCAGCTCGTAGACGCGCTCCAGCCCGCCGACGATCAGCCGCTTGAGGTACAGCTCGGTCGCGATCCGCAGGTACAGGTCGCGGTCCAGCGCGTTGTGGTGGGTCGTGAACGGGCGCGCCATCGCGCCGCCGTAGAGCGGCTGGAGCACCGGCGTCTCGACCTCGATGAAGCCGTCGGTGTCGAGCGCGCCGCGCACCGCCGAGACGATCCGCGCGCGGTCGACGAACAGACGGCGGACCTCGGCGCTCGAGATCAGGTCCAGCTCGCGGTGGCGGTAGCGCGTCTCGACGTCGGTCAGCCCGTGGTGCTTGTCCGGCGGCGGGCGCAGCGCCTTGCCGAGCACCTGGAAGTCCTCGACCCGCAGCGACACCTCGCCGTGGCGGCTGCGCATCGCGCTCCCGTCGACGCCGAGCAGGTCGCCGAGATCGAGCGAGGTCAACAGCGCGTAGCGCTCCTCGCCGAGGATGTCCTGACGAGCGTGGAGCTGGATCTTGCCGGTGCGGTCCACGAGGTCGAGGAAGGCCGCCTTGCCGGAGCCCCGGCGGGCGGCGATCCGCCCCGCCACGCGGTGGCGCTCGTCCGTTTCCTCGCCGGCCTGCAGGTGCTCGTAGGCCGAGAGCATCCCCTCGATCGGCTCGGCGCCCGGAAAGGCGTGCGGGAAGGAGCCGGGGTCGCGTTCGAGCGTCTCGCGCTTTGCGCGGCGCTCGGCGATCAGCTCGTCGAGGCCGTGCCTGCCGGCCCCGCCGCCCTCGCCCTGCCCATCGCCGTCCGCGCTCATCGCGCCGAGAGTACTGGCGCACCGCAGGCCGGCTCCGCGCTCGCCGGAGCGGTGCCTAGTCGAGGCCGACGTCGATCTTCGTGATCTTGAGCTTGCGCGCCGGGCCGCGCGGGACCTTGACCGCGACCGTCTCGTTGCGTTTGCGCCCGAGCAGCGCGCGTCCGACGGGCGACTCGTTGGAGAGCTTGTGCTCGAGCGGCTTCGCCTCGGCCGAGCCGACGATCGTGTACTTGACCGATTTGCCCGTCTTTTCGTCCTTGACGTGGACGACCGAGCCGACCTGGACGACGTCCGTCGAGAGGTCCTTGGCCTCGATCACGGTCGCCATGCGCAGTTTCTCCTGCAGCTGCGCGATGCGGCTCTCGATCATCGCCTGCTCGTTCTTGGCGTCGTCGTACTCGGAGTTCTCGGA
The DNA here is from genome assembly GCA_963738815.1 of uncultured Solirubrobacteraceae bacterium. Taxonomy (GTDB): domain Bacteria; phylum Actinomycetota; class Thermoleophilia; order Solirubrobacterales; family Solirubrobacteraceae; genus Palsa-744. The sequence continues at coordinate 116,120 of CAVTXW010000008.1, read as the reverse complement.
TATGTCCCCGAACTCGCGGGCCTCCTTGATGCGCTCGGCGACCTCGCGACGCTTCTCGGTCGACAGCAGCTCGAGCTCGTCCTTGAGCTTCTGGAGTCCTTCTGGAGTGAGGATTACGTCCTTCGGCATGTCACCCTCGATAGCGGTTCTTTCCCCCCGCGCCCGAGACGCAAAACCCCGCTGTGGGCGGGGATCTGGCACGGAGCGGCTCTTGCGAGCGCAGCAGTATAGCGGGGCCGCGCGAGGCCGCCGAGAGGCCGCAACAGCCGTCTCAGAGCGGGGCCGCGCGGGGTCCCGGCGGCCGTCTCAGAGCCGTCCGGCGAGCTCCGCGTCGCGGGGCTCGAGCGACAGCAATCGCCGGGCCTCGTCCACGGTCTCGGCGCGCTGGAGCGCCTCCTGCAGGGTGCGCGCCGTCGGCGGAGATCGAGCCCGAGCCGGGGGACGTACCAGGGGTAGAACTTGCGCAGGTAGCGCCCCGCGCGCGGCTCTCCGAGGTGCTCGACGGCGCGGTCGATCGTCCAGCCGAGCTCGGCGCGCACCTCCTCGGGCGACGGGTCGTCCTCGCGCCGGCCGAGCAGCCGCTCGAACAGCCACGGGTTGCCGAGCGCGCCGCGCGCGAGCATCACGGCCGCGGCGCCGGTCGCCTCGAAGGCCTCGCGCACGCCCTCGGCGTCGTCGAGCCCGCCCGTGAGGATCACCGGGGCGGGCAGCGTCGCGACGAGGCGCGCCGCGAGCTCGTAATCGGGCGTGCCCTTGTGGTGGACGGACGCCGAGCGCGGATGGAAGGCGATCGCCGCCACGCCGGCCTCGGCGACCAGCCGGTGGGCGAGGTCATAGCCGCTGCTCTCGCCGGGGCGCAGCCCCGAGCGCAGCTTGACGGTTACCGGAATCCCACCCACCCCAATCCCACCCACCCCAGGGGCTCCGTCTCCGTTCCCGCCTTCCGCGGCGCCCTCCACGGCGGCGCGCGCGAGCGTCACCGCACGGTCGGGGTCGGAGAGCAGCTCGGCGCCGGCGCCGGTCTTGCGCACCTTCGGGACCGGGCAGCCCATGTTGATGTCGATCGCGTCGGCGCCGCGCGCGGCGACGAACGCGGCGGCCGCGCGCATCGTGTCGGGGTCTTCGCCGAACAGCTGGATCGCGACGGGCCCGCCCGCCCCCGCCGTGCGCTCGCGAGGGTCGATGCGCAGCATCTCGCCGCAGGTGCGCGGCGTTGCGGTGGAGGATCGCGTGCGAGGAGACCATCTCGGAGACGGCCATGCCGGCGCCGTAGCGCTTGGCCTGCAGGCGCACGAACCAGTTGCCGATGCCGGCGAGCGGCGCGAGCAGGACGCGGTTGGGGACGTGCAGGGCACCGAGAGTCCAGGAATCGGCTGAGGCTCGCGGGCGCCATGCCCCCATTAAAGGGATTTTGGAGGGGCGCCTCCGGCGCCTGTGGGTTAAACGCGCGGCGGCGGCGGACGCGCAGCGGCGCCCACGGCGAGGGCGACGCTAGGAGTTCCGCTCGTGGAGCAGGCGCAGCCCGGTCAGCGTCAGCAGGTCGTCCACGATCCTCGATCTCCTCGGAGTAGGGGACCACCAGCCCGGCGAGGCCGCCCGTCGCGACGACGTCCGCGCGCTCGCCCAGCTCGTCGTAGATGCGGCGCAGGATCGCGTCGATCGCGCCCGCGTAGCCGTAGACGACGCCGGAGCGGATCGCGTCGATCGTGTTCTTGCCGATCACGCTGCGCGGCGGCGCGAGATCGATCTTCGGCAGCCGCGCGCCGCGTTCGGAGAGCGCTTCGAGCGAGATCTCGATCCCCGTCATCAGCGAGCCGCCGAGGTACTCCGCCTCGGCGGAGACGACGTCGAAGGTCGTCGCGGTGCCGAAGTCCACGCACACCGCGAGCCCGTCGAAGCGGTCGCGCAGCGCGACCGCGTTCACGAGCCGGTCGGCGCCGATCTCGCGCGGGTTGTCGTAGCGGATCGCCATGCCCGTCTTCGTCCCGGGGCCGACGGCGATCATCTCGTGACCGAGGTAGCGCTCGGCGACCGCCGTCCACTCGGGCTCGAGCTGCGGGACGGTCGAGGACACGATCGAGGCGTCGAGCTGATCGAACGCGCAGCCGCGCAGCTCGAGCAGGTTGCGAAGCGCCGCGCCGAGCTCGTCGGCGGTCGAGGTCCGCACGGTCGCGAAGCGCCAGTGCTCGAGCAGCCGCTCTCCGTCGTACGCGCCGAAGTGCGTCTGGGTGTTGCCGACGTCGACGGCGAGCAGCATCGCTCGTGGATTATGCTCGGCCCCCGAGATGGCGAGCGTGCCCAAGCTCTACGTCCTGCCCGGCTCGCACCCGTGCGACGCGGTCGAGGCCGCGCTCGCACTGAAGGGGCTCGCCTACAAGCGGGTCGATCTGATGCCGATCGTGCCGGTGCTCGCCGGCCCGATCCTCTACCGCGGCACGACCGTGCCGGGCATGCGGATCGGATCCGAGCGGCTCGTCGGCTCGCGCGCGATCATGCGCCGCCTCGACGAGCTCGCACCCGAGCCGCCGCTGCTGCCGGCGCCCGGCGACCCGGAGTCCCGCGAGCGCGTCCTCGAGGCCGAGCGGTGGGGCGATGAGATATTCCAGGCGGTGCCGCGGCGCCTGATCGACGCCGCCTTCCTGCGCAGCCCCGCAGCGATCGAGAGCTACGCGACCGACGCGAAGCTGCCCGTGCCCCGCGCGTGGCTGCGCCCTGCGCTGCCGCTCACCGCGCGCGCCATGGCGCTCAAGAACCGCGCGAGCGACTCCGCCGCGCGAGCGGATCTGATGGCGCTCCCGGGCCTGCTCGACCGCGCCGACGCCTGGGTGCGGGAGGGCGTGATCGGGGGCGCCCAGCCCAACGCCGCCGACCTGCAGATCGGCAGCGCGATCAGGCTGCTGCGGAGCATCGGCGACGTCGCGCCGCTCCTGGCGGGCCGGCCCTCCGAGCGCCTCACCGAGCTGTTTCCGCCGCTGGCCGGCAGCGTCCCGCCCGGCGCGCTGCCCGCCGAGTGGCTGGCACCGCTCGCGCCGGCGCCGGCCGCGACCTGACGCGCCCTCAGCGGTGCAGCGTCAGCCGCCGGCTCGCCGTCGCGGCGGCGCCCGCCGGCGGTGACAGCCGCAGCGTCATCGTCAGGCGCAGCCGCCCGCGGCGGCGCAGCGTGCGCAGCGCGCGGCCGCCGGCAACGAGGGTGAAGTGCAGCGGCCCTGCGGCGAGGTCGCTCCGCGTCAGCTCGGCGACCCGGACGTCGCTCGCGAGGAGCGCGGAGCGCGCCGCCTGCAGCTCGACCTGAAGACGCCCGCCCGCGTCGTCCGCGGGCACCGTCAGCGCGCCGTGCACCGCGGCGCCGTGACGCGGGACGCTCAGCTGCAGCGCCCCGAGCGCCGCGGCGCTCGCCGCGGCGGCCGAGCCGCCGGCGGGCGGGGGCGTCGTCGTGCCGTCGCCGGGGCCTGCGCCCGGGGGCGGCGTCCCCGTCGGCGCGGTCGTGCCGGGGGACGGCGTCGTCTGGGTGGGCGGCTGGGTTTCGCCGGGGTTCGTGACCGTGATCGTGCCGCTCATCGCGGACCCGTGGACGGTGCACCAGAACGCGTAGGTGCCGGCGACGGTGAAGTGGCAGTCACCGCTCCAGTTCGTCCCGGACTGGGCGAATTCGGTCCCCACCGGGACCCCGGCGTCGCACGAGGGCGTGGCCGGGCCGCCGACCCAGCGCAGGCCGTGCGGGGTGGTCGTGCTGCCGTTCTTGAAGAAGATCGCGCCGCCGGCTTCGATCGTCGCGGTCGGCGGCTTCCAGTGGTGCGCCGGGTCTTCGGTTTCGATCGTCGGGGCCCCTTCGGAGGCTGCGGCGGCGGGCAGCGCGACCGCCGCCACCCCGAGCGCAGCCGCAGCGATCAGGCGAAACGGCCTCGGGATCCTCAAGACTGCCGGCCTCCTCGTTGTCGCGGTGCCTGCGTGCCGCCCGCGGCACGCACGTCCTCACTGCCCGAGGACTCCCCGACGGCGCGATCCTTCCCCGGCCGCGAGAGTCGATGCGTAGGATCGGCCGGCGCTCGATGCCGGCCTCAGCACGCCCGCCCCGGGCGGCGCTACAGTCGGCGGAGAAGGGGCCGGTCACGCGTGCCCGTTTACCCCGTCACGGGGGTGCGTGCGGCCGCTGAACCGCAATGCGCACACTCGACCCTCAGTCGCTTCCCCAGCACGTCGACCGCCTCTATCGGGCGGCCTGGGCGCTGTGCGGCTCGCGCGAGGACGCCGAGGACCTCGTGCAGGAGACCTTCGCGCGCGTGCTGTCGCGGCCGCGGGTGCTGCACGGCGACGATGACGCCTACTACCTGATGCGGGTGCTGCGGAACACCTTCCTCACGAGCCTGCGGACGGCCTCGCGCCGCCCGGTCACGGTGGCCACGCTCGAGGACGTCGTCGCCGCCGACCCGCGCCCGACCGCGCGGCCGGAGCGCGCGCTGGAGGTGCAGGAGCTCTACGAGACGGTCGCGGAGCTGCCGGAGGACTTCAGGCTGGCGCTGGTGGCCGTGGACGTGCTCGGACTGTCCTATCGTGAAGCGGCGCGCGCGCTGAAGGTGCGCGAGGCGACGCTGACCACGCGCCTGTTCCGAGCGCGCAAGCAGATCGCGCGCAAGCTCGCCGTCGAGGAGCCGGCAACCGGACGGGAAGGAAAGGAGGCCGGCGGAGTCCTCTCTGGTGGTGAGACCCATGACTGATACCTCTGGCAACCCTCCCAGCAACGAACAGGAGCTCGTCGAGCTGCTGCGCTCGGTCGATGTCCGGGCGCCCGAGGCCCTGCACGCGCGCGTGCAGGCGATGGCGGACGAGCACCGCAGAGAACACACGACGCTGGGCGGCGCGCTCAGCGGCATGCGGGTGCGCCTCGGCGCGCTGGCCGCCGCGGGAGCCGCGGCGGGTGCCGCGCTCGCGCTGGCGCTCGGCGGCCCCGGCTCGACGGCGCTGAGCCTCGGCGAAGCGGCGGCGGTGACGCTGCGTCCGGCGACGCTCCCGGCGCCGACGGAGAGCCACAGCGATCGCGCGGCGCTGAACGCCGGCGTCGAAGGCATCTCCTTCCCCTACTGGGAGGACCGCTTCGGGTGGCGCTCCACGGGCTCGCGCACGAGCCACGTGGCGGGACGCACCGTGCACACCGTCTTCTACGAAGACCGTCACGGGCGCCGCGTCGGCTACTCGATCGTCGCCGGCACCCCCGCGCCGAACATGCCGGCGGACCAGGTCCACTGGCTCAACGGCACGGCCTTCCACCTCAGCACCGTCGGCGGCGCCCGGGTCGTGACCTGGGAGCGCAACGGCCACCTGTGCGTCGTCGCCGGCCGCAATGTCGCTCCCGAGAAGCTGCTGACGCTCGCGAGCTGGGACGACGCGGGAGGCTGAACGCGCTGCTCGGCACCCGCCGGGAAGGTTCGCCGCGGGCGGGCGTCGTAAGTGTTGGCGGAGGAGCGAGGGTGGAGCGCCGAGGCCAGGAAAGGAGCTTTCGATGAGCAGGAGACGAACGGCAGCTGCGGGGCTCGCGGCGCTCGCGGCCACAGCCGCGGCTGTGGCCCCGGCACTCGCGAGCGGCGGCGGGAGCGCCCACGCATCCGGCTCCCACGTCGTGGTGCTCAAAGAAGTCCGCTACCACCCCTCCACGCTGACCATCAACCACGGCGAAACGATCACGTGGCAGTGGCGCGACCACGGCGAAAAGCACAACGTCACCTTCCGCGGCTTCCACTCGCACACGATCACCAGCGGCTCCTACACGGTGCGCTTCCTCGCCAAGGGCACCTTCAACTACCGCTGCACGATCCACGAAGCCGAAGGGATGCGCGGCAAGGTCATCGTCCACTGAGGCCCGGTTCCTCCAGCCGGAGCCTCTCGCGCTAGGGGCGGAGCGCTGGGCAGGCCAGGGGTGGCCCTGCCCAGCGCACGCCCTCGCTCACGTCGAGGGCCGCGAGAGCATCGGCGAGCCGGGTGCCGTCCGGGGCCTGCAGGGAGTCGTCGAGCTCGAGCGCCGGGATCAGCACGAAGCGCCTGCTCAGCAGCTGCGGGTGCGGCAGCGTCATGCGCTCGTGGCTCACCTCCAGCTCGCCGAGCAGCAGCACGTCGATGTCGATCGTGCGGGGCCCGTGACGGACGCCCCCGGCCTCGCGGCCGAGCCGCGCCTCGAGCTCCTTGACGAGGTCGAGCAGGGCGAGCGGCTCGAGCGCCGTCTCGCACAGCAGGCACGCGTTCAGGAAGCTCGGCTGGTCGAGCACCTCGCCGACGGGATCGGTGTCGTAGGCCGAGGAGGCGGCGCGCACGCCGATGCCGGAAGCGGCGATCGCGTCGAGCGCGCCCTGCAGGTTGGCGCGGCGGTCCCCGACGTTCGAGCCGAGGCCCAGCAGGGCTGTTCGGGGCCCCGGGCGGGCCGCCGTCGCGCTCACGCGCGGGTGGTCGCGAGCCCCGCCGCCTGGACCTTCTCGCCCATCGCCTGCGCGAAGGGCACCAGCCCGGAGATCGGGCGCAGCATCACGGTGAAGTCGGCGATCAGGCCGTCCTCGTCGAGGCGCAGCAGGTCGAGTCCCTCGATCTCGCGACCGTCGATCGCCGCGCGGAAGATCAGCGCGTGCAGCCCGCCGGGCGCCTCGAGCTCGTCGGTGTAGCGGAAGTCCTCGAAGGTCTGCGAGACGATCTCCAGCAGCCGCCCGACGGTCTCGCTGCCGATGAACGGGTGGAACGTCGCGGGGCTGTGGAAGACGATGTCCTCGGCGAGCAGGGCGCGCGCGGCCTCGATGTCCTCGCTCTCGACCGCCGCTCTGAAGGCGCTTGCCGCGTTCATGGACAGGAGCCTACCCGTCCGCTTCGCGCCACACCTCGACGGAGACCTCCTCGACGCTCAGCGCGATCGGCGGCTCGGGCTTGGCCGCCTTCACCCAGACTCCCTCCAGCTCGTAGTCCGCGAGCAGGCGCTCGGCGATCGTCGCGCACAGCCGCTCGAGCGTGCGGTGCGAGCGCTGCTGGGCGATCAGCGCGACCAGCTGGCAGACCTCGGCGTAGTCGACCGTGTCCTCGATCGAGTCGGTGACGGTCGCGTCGGTCTCACCCACGTCGAGGCGCAGGTCCAGGACGAGCCGCTGTCCGACCTCCCGCTCGGCCTCGCTGACGCCGTGGTGCGTGTAGAGCGAGAGCCCGGCGATCTCGATCGTGACCGACTCCGCCGCCTGCTCGCCGTCCTCCTCGAGCTCCTCGGCGTCGTCGTCTAGCTCGTCGGAGTCGTCGTCTCCGGGCTCTGGGACCATCGCCCGCCCAACGTAGCAGCCGCCACCGCCAGCGCATCGCGGACCGCCGCGACGTCGTGGACCCTGAAAACGAGCGCGCCGCGCTCGAACGCCATCACGTTGGTCGCGATGGTGCCGGGCAGGCGCGCCTCCGGCGGCAGCGGCGCGACCTCGTCGAGCTCCCCGGCGGGCGCGCTTGCGATCGCGGCCGCCGCCACCCGGCCGAGGAACGTCTTGCGTGAGGTGCCGACCACGAGCGGGCGGCCGATCGCGACCAGCTCGCCCAGCCGGCGCAGCAGCTCGAGGTTGTGCGTCGCGGTCTTGCCGAAGCCGATCCCGGGATCGAGAAGGATGCGCTCCTCCGCGACCCCCTCCCGGACCGCGAACGCCATCCGCTCCTCGAGGAACGACTTCACCTCCGAGACGACATCGCCATAGCGCGGCCGGCGCTGCATCGTGCGCGGCTCGCCGAGCATGTGCATCAGGCAGCACTCGACTCCCTGCTCGGCGACGAGCGCTGCCATCTCGGGGTCGCCGCGGAACGCCGTCACGTCGTTGACCAGATCCGCGCCGGCCCGCAACGCGGCGCCGGCGACAGCCGACTTGGACGTGTCGATCGAGATCCGCGCGCCCGCCGCGGCGAGACCCGCGACGACCGGCTCGACACGTGCGAGCTCCTCCTCGGGGCTGACGGGCTCGGCGCCCGGGCGCGTCGACTCGCCGCCGACGTCGACGATGTCCGCGCCCTGCTCGATCAGCCCCAGCCCGTGGGCGACCGCCGCCTCGGCGTCCAGGAAGCGCCCACCGTCGGAGAAGGAGTCGGGCGTGACGTTCACCACGCCCATCAGCGTGAAGGTGCGCGCGTCGCGCGAAGGCCCGGTGTCGTTCACGTCGTCAAGCTACATCCAGAGGCCACCGAGCGATGGACAGGAGAGTTGCCACGCCCGACGATGCCCCGGCGATCTGCGCCACCGTCGCCGAGGGGCTCGCCGGCTACCTCGATTGGGCGCCGGCGGGTTGGCAGCCGCCGGAGATGACTCCGGCCGTGCTCGAGCGGGTGCGCTCGCGCCTGTCACGCGAGGACGTCTGGTGCCTGATCGCGCTCGAGCGCGGCGAGGCGATCGGTCACGTCTCGCTGGCGCCGGAGAGCGGCGAGGAACCGGAGCCCGCACCGCCGGGGGTGACGAACCTCGCGCAGATGTTCGTGCGCCGCCGCCGCCAGGGCACGGGCGTCGCAGCGGTGCTGATGGGCGAAGCCGTCGCGGAGGCAGCTCGCCGCGGCTTCGCCTCGATGCGCCTGTGGACGCCGCAGGGCGCCGCCCGCGCGCGGCGCTTCTACGAGCGCGAAGGCTGGACCGCGACGGGCGCTGTGCACGAGCGCTCGCCGTCAGGGCTCGTGACGATGGAGTACGCGCGCGCGGTTCCCGCGGCCCGGTTCCGGCGGCGCACGGCCGCTGAGCGGGCCGCGGCGCGGCTCTAGCTGACGCCCGGGCCCGAAGGCCCGTTGTCTCCGCGCATCTCCGCGCTGCCGCCGGCGAGGCCGGGGCGCGGGATCGTGCGGGGGACTTCGCGCTCGGGGCGCTCCGGTGCGAGCGGCGGCGCCGGCAGCTCCGGCTTGGCGCCGTCTTCCAGGCCGAAGACCTCCTCGTCGCTCTTGCCGTCGAGCAGCGCGAGGAACTCCTCCTTCTCGATCGTCTCGCGACGGACGAGGATCTGGGAGATCTTCTGCAGGTCGCTCTGGTGCTCGGTGAGGATGCCGCGCGCGCGCTGGTGGGCGGCTTCGATGATCCTGCGGACCTCGTCGTCGATCTCGCGCGCGATGTCATCGGAGTAGTCGGGCTCGGTGTTGAACTCGCGGCCGAGGAACGGCTGGCCGTGGTCGTGTCCGTAGACGCGCGGGCCGAGCTTGTCGCTCATGCCGAAGCGCATCACCATCTGCTTGGCCGTCTGCGTGACCTTCTCGATGTCGTTCGAGGCGCCGGTCGTGATCTCGCCGAAGATCAGCTCCTCGGCGGCGCGCCCGCCGAGCGTCATCGCCATCGTGTCCTCGAGCTCGGCGCGGGTGGTCAGGAAGCGGTCCTCCTGCGGCATCGAGATCGTGTAGCCGAGCGCCTGCCCACGCGAGATCACGGAGATCTTGTGGACCGGGTCGGAGTGCTCGAGGAAGTGCCCGACGATCGCGTGACCCATCTCGTGGTAGGCCGTGACGAGGCGCTCTTTCTCGCTCATCACGCGCGTCTTCTTCTCGGGGCCGGCGATCACGCGCATGATCCCCTCCTCGAGCTCCACCTGGCCGATCTCGCGCTTGCCGGTGCGGGCCGCCAGCAGCGCGGCCTCGTTGATGAGGTTCGAGAGGTCGGCGCCGGTGAAGCCGGGGGTCTGGCCGGCGAGGGCGTCGATGTCGATCACCTTCGCCAGCGGCTTGCCGCGGGTGTGGACCTCGAGGATCTTCGCGCGGCCCTTGCGGTCGGGGCGGTCGACGGCGATCTGGCGGTCGAAGCGGCCGGGGCGCAGCAGCGCGGGGTCGAGGATGTCGGGCCGGTTGGTGGCCGCGATCATGATGATGTTGTCCTTCGCCTCGAAGCCGTCCATCTCGACCAGCAGCTGGTTGAGCGTCTGCTCGCGCTCGTCGTGGCCACCGCCGAGGCCGGCGCCACGGTGGCGGCCGACGGCGTCGATCTCGTCCATGAAGATGATGCAGGGGCTGTTCTGCTTGGCCTGCTCGAACAGGTCGCGCACACGCGAGGCGCCGACGCCGACGAACATCTCGACGAAGTCAGAGCCCGAGATCGAGAAGAACGGGACGCCCGCCTCGCCCGCGACGGCGCGCGCGAGCAGCGTCTTGCCGGTGCCCGGTGGCCCGTAGAGGAGCACGCCGGTCGGGATGCGCGCCCCGAGCGCCTGGAACTTCTTCGGGTTCTCGAGGAATTCCTTGATCTCGTGGAGCTCCTCGACGGCCTCGTCCACACCGGCCACGTCGCGGAAGGTGATCTTCGGGGAGTCGGCCGACATGCGCTTGGCGCGCGACTTGCCGAAGGACATCACTTTCGAGCCGCCGCCCTGGACCTGGTTCATCAGGAAGATCCAGAAGCCGAAGAACAGGACGAAGGGGATGATGTACATCAACAGCCCCAGCAGCGCGCTGCTCTTTTCGGATTCGACGTTGTAGCTGACGCCGGCCGTCTTCAGTTCCTTCATCAGTTCCGGCGCCGCCTGGTCGATGAAGCCGACCGAGTACGTTTCCTTGTTCTTGAGCTTGACTTCGAGTTCCTTGTTCTTGTTCTTGAACTCGACCGATTCGACTTCCTGTTTCGGCAACTCGGAGGCGACCAGGGTCTGGTAGCTGTGCTTGCGGTGGTCCGGGTTGTTGTTGTTGACCAGTTTGACGGCCAGGAAGGCGAGCACCACGACGATCAGGATCGGGAAGGCGGCGCTCTTGAAGAAACGGCTCATGGTCTTGTCCTGAGTCTGCTGGCGCCGTCCGAGATCATGGTCACCAGGCCACCTAGCCTACCATGGGCGCCTCGCCCGGCCAGCCATTTGCGGGCGTCCCGTGGGGCTTCTCGGCAGTCTGTGAGCACAGCTTGAGGGACGATCGCCCCACCGCGCGGAGCGGGCGTCTCAGCCCTCGAGCACCGCGACGAACGGCAGGTTGCGGTGCCGCTCGTCGTAGTCGAGCCCGTAGCCGACCACGAAGCGGTTCGGGATCTCGAAGCCGACGTAACGGGTCGGCAGGTCGACCTTGCGCCGCTCCGGCTTGGTCAGCAGCGCGCAGACCTCGAGGCTGCGCGGGTTGCGCGAGCCCAGGTTGCGGAGCAGGTACTGCAGCGTGAGCCCCGAGTCCACGATGTCCTCGACGATCAGCACGTCGCGGCCTTCGATCGCCGCGTCGAGGTCCTTGAGGATCCGCACCACGCCGGAGGAGTCGGTCGCCGAGCCGTAGGAGGCGACCGCCATGAAATCCACCTCGACGGGCACGTCGATGAAGCGCATCAGGTCGCTCAGGAAGAACACGGCGCCCTTGAGGACGCCGACGAGCAGCAGCGGCCTGCCCCCCTCCTCGCCGTAGTCGGAGCTGATCTCGCGCCCGAGCTCGGCCACGCGGCGCTGCAGGTCCTCGGCCGTCACGAGCACCTCCCCCAGCCCCGGCTCGTTCGGCGCACGCGCGGGTGTGGCCACGAGACGGAGTCTAGAGACCGGGCGGGCGGTGCTCGGAACGCGGCGGCAGCCTGACCATCCGCAGCACCCCGTCCTCGATCACGGCCCCGGCGCACCCGCCCACGTGCAGCTCGCTGCGCCCGCTGCGGCGCCCGAGCTCCAGCAGCTCGCCGACACGCTCCCCCGCCTGCGGCACGTAGGTGCCCGCCGCCTGCTCGGCGAGCCGCACCACCACCATCCGCGCCAGCGCCGGTGCCATCTCCTTCAGCCGTGAGATCTCGACGGCGTCGCGGCGTCCCAGCTCCTCATCCACCAGCCCTTCGAGCAGCTCGGTCTCCTCGCGCAGCAGCGCCGCCGTGCGCAGCACGTTCGCCTCGGCCGCAGGGTGGACCGCACGCAGCGCGGGCACGACGCCGTGACGCACGCGCGCGCGTGCGAAGCGCGGGTCCTCGTTGCTCGCGTCCTCGGTGAAGGCGAGGCCCGCCGCCGCGCAGTACGCCCCGGTCTGCTCGCGGCTGAGCCCCAGCAGCGGGCGCACCAGCCGTCCCTCGGCGGCGGGCATGCCGAGCAGCGCACGCCGCCCCGGCGAGGCAGCGAGGCGGTAGAGGATCGTCTCGACCTGGTCGGAGGCGGTGTGTCCGGTGGCGATCAGCGCGTCGCGCTGGCCGGCCAGGCGCTCGGCCTCGGCGTAGCGCACCTCCCGCGCCCACGCCTGCAGGTTGCCCTCCATCTGGGCCGCCTCGGTGCGCACGACGTGGAGCTCGGCACCCAGCCGCGCGCACAGCTCGCGGCAGCGCTCCTCCTCGGCGGCGGCCTCGGGGCGCAGGCCGTAGTTGACGTGCAGCGCGAACACCGCGCCGCTGCCGAGCAACGCCACCGCGACATCCAGCAGGCAGGTCGAGTCGCGCCCGCCGGAGAGCATCGCCAGCAGCGGCCGGTCGCGCGCGAACAGCCCGGTCGCGCGGACGGCGCCGCGCAGCTGCTCGAGGTCCACCACGGGCGTCTGCTCGCTGCTCATCGCCCGGTCGCGGTGAACAGCTCGGTCGGCTCGGAGAAGCCCTTCAGGCGCACCTCGCCGATCAGGCGGAACTGCAGGCCGTCCACCCCGTCGGCGAGCTCGACCACGGGGCGCGTGACCAGGACCTCCCCGCCGCCCGCGCGCGCGACCACGCGCGCGGCCTGGTTGACCTCGCGTCCGAAGTAGTCGCCGTCCCGGTAGAGGGCCTCGCCGTAGTGCAGCCCGATCCGTGGCGCCGGCTCACCCGGCTCGACGCCCTCCTGCAGCCCGACCGCCCAGATCGCGAGCGCGGCGGCGTCAGGGCCGACCACCATCACCTCGTCGCCGAGCGTCTTGATGACGCGCGCGTCGGCCGGAAGGCTCTGCCCGACGGCCTCGACGAAGCGCTCGACCGCCCCCACGGCGACCTCGTCGCCCTGCTCGACGGTCAGCCGCGCGTAGCCGGCCAGGTCCGCAAAGGCGATCGCGACGCGAAGCCGGCCCTCCTCGAGCTCCTCCTCGCCCAGCTCGGCCTCGACGTGGCCGATCATGTCCTGCTCGACGAAGTGCGAGAGCAGACGCTCGTGCAGATAGCTGATGAAGGGCGAGGCGAGCGGCAGCACTTCGCGCGTCATCGCCTCCATCTCCTCGGCGATCTCCACGTTCGGCACGCCGGCACGCATCAGGGGCTTGTGCACGTAGAGGTGCATCAGACGCACCTCGGCGTCGGCGATCTGCGCCATCACCTGGCCGTAGACGCGGAGCAGCTGCAGGTACGCGGGCAGGGGGAAGCCGGCGGCGAGGACGGCGGCCGCGTAGCGCATCATCTCGAGGTCCACGTCCGAGAAGCCGTCGGGCGGCGGCGGGCCGAGGCCCATCGTGGCGTAGACCTGGCGGACCAGCGCCGGGGGAAGCCCGCTCTCGCGTGAGACCGCGCGCAGCGAGTGGCGCCCGCCCGATGGGCTCAGCAGGTCCTCGATCGGGCCGATCGCGAGCTGGCCCTCGTCGCTCGCGCGTTTGATGCGCTCGAGCGAGTGGCCGCGGGCGCGCAGCCTCGCAACCACGCGCACGTAGGCGATCGCCGACGGCGTCCAGCGGCCGTCGAACCCCGGCACCAGGCCCTTGGCGACCCATCGCCTCACGGTGCCGGGCGAGACCCCCACCCTGGCGGCGACCTGCGCGAGCGTCGGCTCGGCCATCTCGGGGGCGGGCTCTGGAGGGGGCTCGGCCACTCAGCCGGCTCGCACGACGGGCGGGGGGACGGTCGCGAGCATGTGCCTGAGTCTATGCTCGCCGGCCGTGCCGGAGCCCGAGCTGCCCGCCCACCCGCACCTCCACCCGACGGCGCCGCTCGCCGAGCGGGTGCTGCTGCCCGGCGACCCCGGGCGCGCGCTGATGCTCGCCCAGGCGCTGCTCGAGGAGCCGAAGATGTTCAACCACCATCGCGGCCTCTGGGGCTACACCGGAGCTGCCGCCGACGGGCAGCCCCTGACGATCCAGGCCACGGGGATGGGCGGCCCATCGGCGGCGATCGTCCTCACCGAGCTGATCGCGCTGGGCGCCAGGCGCGCGATCCGGGTGGGAACGTGCGGAGCGCTCGAGCGCTCCCTCGACCTGGGAGAGCTGGTGATCGCGCAGGAGGCGATCAGCGCCGACGGGACCTCGCGGGCGCTCGGCGCCGGCGAGCGGGTGGGTGCCGACGCGACGCTGACGCAGGCCCTCGAACGGGCTGCGCCGGACGCCCACGCGGGCGTGGTGGTGAGCGTCGATCTGTTCTACGAGCGCGGCCCTGCCGGCGCGGGTCATGAGGCCCTGGCTGTCGAGATGGAGGCGGCGACGTTGTTCGCGCTCGGGCACGCCGAAGGAGTGCCCGTCGCCTGCCTGCTCGCGGTCACGGACACGTTCGACGAGCAGGGCGGGCGGCGGCGCATCGAGAACCACGAGCTGCTGGCGGCCGCCGAGCGCATGGGCGCCGTCGCGGTGGCAGCGCTCTCCGGCTGACACGCGCTCTGCGCGGGCGAGGGGCCGGCCGCCCCTTGTGAGCGCTCAGGCTTTGCCGGGCGCGGGGCGGTTGGCCCGCGAGCGGGCCCCAGGGGTGCGGGCTGCTTTCGCTGCTTTGCCTGCTTTGGCGGCGCGCGTGCCGCGCCCGGCTTTCGCCCGTTTCGCCGCGCCCACCTGTTTGTCTGTCGCGGCGGTGCGGGCGCCGGCGCGCGAGCCGCGCGACCCGGAAGCCCCCTCGCCGCCGAGCGCGCGGTCGACCTTCTCCGTGAGCTGCCCGAGCTGGGCCTCGATCGCCGCCAGCCGCGCCTCGACGCTGCTCGGCGTGAGCGCGCGGTCGAGCCTGTCCACCCCGTCCTCGATCCCCTCGAGCCGGTGCGAGACGGCGCGCAGCCGCCGCGTCAGGCGTTCGATGTCCTGGGCGGAGGGCAGGTTGAGCGCGCCCATCGCCACCTCCTGGGCCTGCGCGGCCTTCTCGCGCGCGTCGAACGCCCGGCCGATCGCGCCGGTCAGCAGCGGGCTTTCGAGCAGTTCCGAGAGCGCGCGCCCGAGGCGGTCTTCGCTGCTGCCGCCGAGTCGGTCACGCAGGCTCTTGGCGACGTTGCCTGGGTCGGACATGCTCGCTCCCGTCTTCCAGTGGTCCGGTTTGCTTGCCGGCTGTGGGCCGTCGAGGTAAGGATACGGGCGTGACCCTCCAGCTGTTCGTGTTCCTGCAGTTCGAGTTCCCTTGGGCGCTCGGCCCGTCCGACGGGCGCTACCTGCTGCGCGACGGTCCCGAAGGCGAGCCCGAGCGCGTGGTCGTCGTCGAGACGCTGACCGGTGGGCGCCCGGGTGGCAACCCGTCCCCGCCGAACGCGAGCGGCGGCTGGTTCGCACGGCGCCGCGACCGGCCCCGGCGCGAGCGCGACGTCGCGCCCGAGCCGCCGCCGGCCGAGGTGCACACCACGCGCGCGACCGTCATCGATCCGGTGCCGCTGTCGGCCGAGGGGCAGGCCCGGGCCTGGCTCGAGGAGCTCGACCGCGAGCGCGACGTCGCAGCCGCGGTCGCGATCCTCAACCGGGTCGTGCACATGCACCGCATCGCCGCCGCCGACCCATATGTGCGGGAGGTGTCGGCCGGCCAGGCGCTCGTGACCCGTGCGGGATGGGGCGAGGGCGAGCAGGTCGCGTACGGGGCCTGGGCACACGCGCGCGAGCTCTCGCAGCGCCCGCGGCGGCGCGGGCGCCGTCGCGACCGCAGCTGGGCGCTGCGCCCGCAGGAGCGCCTCGCGGCGCTGCTCGGCGGCCGCAGCTCGGGGCTGCTGTGCGAGGAGCTCACGCTGCGCGCGCGCTTGGACCTCGACCAGGGCCGCCGGGCGCACGCGGCGATCGGCCTGGAGCGGGCGCTGGTGGCGGCGGTGGGCGAGCTGGAGGCCGAAGGGCGCCAGGACCTGGCGCTGCGGATCGCCGAGCTGGAGCAGCTGCGCGGGCCCGTCGCCGAGCAGGCCAAGGGCGCGCTCGCCCGCGGGGTCTCCGCTGCCGCCGGCGATCCCGGCGAGAGCGGCGGCGAACCCGACGAGGAGCTGCTGGCCCACGCGCTCGGGCGCCTGGAGGCCGCGCTGCGGGCGCGCACTGCCAAGGGCGTCTGAGCCCGCGCCCTCCAGACCGCCGCCGGGAGCGAGCATCTAGTCTGGATTGGCGATGGATCCCACGACGACCGCGATCGGCACCTGGAGCGGCGGGCGCTTCATGCACTTCGGCGAGCCGCTCGAGGACGAGCGGCTGACCGCGCTCCTGCGCCCCGGCGGCGGGATCGACACCGTGATCACCGCCGACGCGTACGGCGCCGGTGAGGCGGACAGGATGCTCGGCCGCGCGCTGGAGGGCGTGCCGCGCGAGAGCTACTGCCTGGCGGGCGCGATCGGGCACGACTTCTACGAGGGCGAGCGCGACGGCGCCAAGGGCTTCCCGCGCTTCACCGACCCGGCGCTGCGCGGCGAGGACGGCTACGCCGGCTACATCCGGATGGCGGCCGAGCGCAGCCTCGAACGCTGCGGCGCGGAGCGCTTCGACCTGCTGATGCTTCACAACCCGGACCGCACCGGCTACCGCAGCGAGGCGGTCTGGGAGGGCATGCGCGCGGTCCGCGACGCCGGGCTGACCCGCCTGCTGGGCGTCGCGCCGGGACCCGCGAACGGCTTCACGCTCGATCTGATCGACTGCCTGGAGCGATACGGGGAGGCGATCGACTGGGCGATGGTGATCCTCAGCCCGATGGAGCCCTGGCCCGGCGAGCTGGCGCTGGCGGCGGCCGACGCGGCCGGCGTCGGCGTGATCACGCGCGTCGTCGACTACGGCGGCCTGTTCCACGACGACGTCCGCCCCGGCCACGCCTTCGCCGAACGCGACCACCGGCGCTTTCGCCCCGACGGCTGGGTCGATGCCGGCCGCGAGAAGCTCGAGGCGATGCGCCCGGTCGCCGACCGCCACGGCCTGACGATGCTCCAGCTCTCATGCCTGTGGAACCTCGCGCAGCCGGCCGTGCGCTGCGTGGCTCCGACGCTGATCCAGGAGGTCGGCTCGCAGGCTCGCGCGGTCGAGGACAAGCGCGCCGAGCTCGCGGCCCTTGCCACGCTCGGACAGCCGCTCTCGAAGGAGGAGATCGACGCCCTGCGGAAGATCGGCGACAACACGGGCTCGATGGCGTTGAAGGGCGCCAGCAGCAGCTATCAGGGCGATCCGCGGGCCGACCGCTGGGAGCTCGACGACCGGCTTGCGGACACCGCCGCGCGCTGGCGCATCGACCCGCGGCACGACCTCGCAGAGCGCGTGGCCGTGGGCGCAAACGACGACCAGGGGGAGCGATGAGCATCGACGTGGCCGGCATCAAGGAAGGCCAGAAGGCAATGTGGACGGCGGGCGACTACGCCGAGGTCGCACAGCGGATCGTGCCGGTCGGCGAGTACGTCGCGCAGCGCGCGGGCGCGGCGCCCGGCATCGCGCTGCTCGACGTCGCCACGGGCACCGGCAACGTGTCCGTGCCCGCAGCGCGCGCGGGCGCAAAGGTGACGGGGCTGGACCTGACCCCGAAGCTGCTCGAGCAGCAGCGCGAACGTGCGGCTGCCGCGGGGGTCGAGGTCGAGCTGGTCGAGGGCGACGCCGAGGATCTGCCCTTCGCCGGGGAGTCCTTCGACCGTGTGACGAGCTGCTTCGGCGTGATGTTCGCCCCGCGCCAGCCGGTGGCCGCCGCGGAGCTGGTGCGCGTGACGCGGCCCGGCGGCGAGATCGTGGTCGCCGCGTGGACCCCGGAAGGGATGGTCGGGCGCATGTTCCGTGCCTCTGCTCCCTACATGCCGCCTCCCCCCGAGGGCTTCGTGCCGCCCGCGATGTGGGGCGATGAGGGCCACGTGCGCGGTCTGTTCGCGGACTACGGCGTCGAGCTCTCCTTCGAGCTGCGCACGATCGAGTTCGAGGGCCCGTCGGTCGAGGCCTGGGTGGCCAAGGACGAGACGATCCTCGGGCCGTCGGTGATGGCGAAGGCCGCGCTCGAGCAGCAGGGCCGCTACGACGAGCTGCGACGCGACGTGATCGCTCTGTACGGCGACTTCAACGAAGCCTCCGATGGCAGCTTCCGCGCGCCCGCGGAGTACCTCGTCACGGTCGCACGCAAGCCGGCCTGAGCTGCGCGCGCGTGACGCCCGCCGAGCGGCCGGGCGTCAGACGCCGAGCGCGCCGCGGAGCGATTCGAGCTCCTCGACGACGTCCCCGCTCAGGCGCACCTCGGCCAGCGAGTCGAGCGGCGTGGGTCCCTGCGTGAGGATCGCCACGGCGCCGCCGGCCGCCTCGGTGAGCAGGGGCAACCCAGCGACGGGGTGAACCTCCAACGACGAGCCGATGCAGAGCAGCACGTCGGCGCCCTCGCACAGCTCGCGGGCGCGGTCGAGCACCGAGGCGTCGAGGAACTCGCCGAACAGCACCACGTCCGGCTTCAGCGGCTCGCGGCAGGACTCGCAGCGCGGCACGCCGTCGGACGCCGCCGCGATCCGCTCGCGTGCCTCCTGGACCGGAACGGCGCCGGGGCAGGACAGGCACGAGCAGCTCGCGATGCTGCCGTGCACCTCGACGAGCTCCGCCGTACCGGCGCGGCGGTGGAGCATGTCCACGTTCTGGGTGATGACCGCATCGAGGCGCCCCGCGCGCTCCAGTGCCGCCAGCGCCTCGTGCGCGGCGTTCGGGCGCTTGGAGCCGAGCGTCGCGAAGCGCTCGCCGTAGAAGCGCCAGAAGCGCACCGGGTCAGAGCGGAAGGCGTCGATGTGCGCGACCTCCATCGGGTCCACGCGCTCCCACAGGCCGGTCCCCGGCGAGCGGAAATCCGGGATCCCCGAGGGCACCGAGATGCCGGCGCCGGTCAGCGCCACGACCGAGCCGGCCTCGCGGATCAGCTCCGCGAGGCGCAGAACGCCGGGGCTGGACACCTCGGCCGGCGCTCCGTGCCGGCCTCGGCCGGCACCGGCCTCTGTGACACCCTGCGCCATCAGCTCAGCTGCCTTTGAAGCGCGGCGCGCGTTTGCCGAGGAAGGCCGCGATGCCCTCCTTGGCGTCCTCGGAGCCGAAGGCGGCCGCGAAGCCTTCCTTCTCGGCGGCGATGCCTGCGTCGAGGTCGCCGTTGGCGGAGACGGACTTGATCTCGGCGACCGCGAGCGGCGCCTGCCCGGCGAGCCTGTGCGCCCACATCAGCGCGGTGTCGAGCAGTTCGTGGTCCTCGACGACGCGGTTGACGAGCCCGAGCTCGAAGGCTTCCTCGGCGAGGATCGGGTCGCCGACGAGGTTCATCTCGAGCGCCTTGTTGGAGCCGACGAGCCGCGGCAGCCGCTGCGTGCCGCCGAAGCCGGGGATGATCCCGAGCTTGATCTCGGGCTGTCCGAACAGCGCCGAGCGCGCCGCGATGCGAACGTCGCAGGACATCGCGAGCTCGTTCCCGCCGCCGAACGCCAGGCCGTTGACGGCGGCGATCGTCACGATCCCGGAGCGCTCCATTTCGCGCAGCAGGCCGTGCGTGTCGTCGAGCAGGGTGCGGCCGGCGGCCTCGTCCATCGTGGTGAACGCCTTGATGTCCGCGCCGGCGCTGAACAGCATCGGGTTCGTCGAGGCGAACACGACCGCGCGGGTCCCGTTCTCCTTCAGGAGCGCCCACACCTTCGCGAGGTCCTGCACGACCTGGGGCGAGATCGAGTTCATCTGCCCGTTGGCCAGCCAGGCGATCGTGACGCCGTCGCCGCGGCTCTCGAGCTTGATGACCTCGGCGGGCTGCTCGGCGTCGGGCTGCGGGTAGGCGTAGAAGCCCTGCCCGGTCTTCTGCCCGAGCCGGCCCTGGGCGACGAGGCGGCGCAGGATCGTGGGCGGCGCGAAGCGCTCGCCGTGGCGCTCAGCGGCGTTCTCCATGCGCTCGAGCACCGAGTCGAGACCTTCGGTGTCGGCCTTCATGAACGGCGGCAGCAGCCCCCGCCGGGGATCGAGGCCGGCGCCGGCCATCATCCCGAAGTCGATGTCGCGGTGGGTCGCCACGCGCTCCTCGAGCACGAGGCAGGCCTCGAGCAGGGTCTTGAGCGAGAGCAGCTCGACGAGCTCCTCCACGTCGGGCTCGTTCTCGCCCGAGATGTTCGGCTCGCCCTGGGGGTCGTAGAAGCCGTCGCCGCCCGTCTTGGCGCCGAGTTTGCCGTCCGCGACGAGCTTCTGCATGCCCTTCGGGACGTAGAAGCGTTCCTCGCCGTAGGACTCGACGAGATGCTCGGCGACATGCAGCACGGTGTCGAGGCCGAGCAGGTTGACGAGGTAGTAGGGGCCGACCGGGGTCACGCCGGCGGCGCCGACGCCCTCGTCGATCTTCTTGATCGAGAGACCCTTTTCCTCCTGCTCGCGCCAGACCTCGGCGATGCCCGAGTTGAGGATCCTGTTCACCACGAAGCCCGGGACCTCCGCGCAGGTGATCGGCTGCTTGCGGATCGCCTGCGCGAAGACGACCGCCGCGGTGACCGTCTCGGCAGAGGTGTCCTCGCCCTCGACGATCTCGATCAGCGGCATGATCGACGCCGGGTAGAAGTAGTGGAAACCGACCACCTTCTCCGGGCGCAGCGTCGCTTCCCCGATCTCCGTGATCGACAGCGAGGAGGTGTTGGACGCGAGGATCGCGTGGCCGGGGGTCGCCGCGTCGAGCTCGGCGAACACGCTCTGCTTGATGTCCATGCGCTCCGGCACGGCCTCGACCACGAAGTCCACGTCGCCGAAGCCCTCGTAGGAGGTGGTCCCGTGGATCCGGTCGAGGATCTCCTTCGCCTGGGCGTCGGCCTCCTCGGCGGTGATCTTGCCGCGCTCGGCGAGTTTGCCGACCTGCCCGCGGGTCACGTTCGCGGCCTCCTCCAGGCCCGCCTGCACGAGCGCGTCGTCGATGTCCTTCAGGACCACGGGGATGCCCGCCGCGGCGATCGTCTGCGCGATCTGGCCGCCCATCGTCCCGGCGCCCACGACCGCTGCCTTTGACACGAACATGCTTGGGTCTCCTCTGGTGTCTAGATGGGATCGACCATCAGGGGGGCCGAGAGCCTAGCGGCGCGTACGCCGAGCCGCACCTCCGACCGGGGCAGCGGGTTGGATGGGTGAGGGGTGCGAAACGACCAAAATTGGGTAAGGAGACGGACATGAAGGCACACAGTGGCGCCGACGGGTTTGAGCCCGGAGGCAAGGGGCACAGGAGCTGGATCGCGGCGGCGGTGGTCTCCACCGTCGTGGCGCTCGCGTTCGCGATGCCGGGCGTCGCCTCGGCCGCGGGCCCCAAAGCCACCACGGGCGGCGCCCACGACGTCACCTACGGCGCGGCGACCGTGAACGGAACGGTCAACCCGGGCGGGGGCGCGACCTCCTGGTACTTCCAGTACGGGCCGACCCGCGCCTACGGCGGCCAGAGCGCGATCGGCTCCGCCGGAGCCGGCGGCAAAGGCGTCTCCGTATCGGTCGGGCTCAGCGGGCTCCAGCCGCTCACCGTCTACCACTACCGCCTCGTCGCCGTCAACGGCGCGGGCACGTCCTTGGGTGACGACCGCACCTTCCAGACCACCAAGGTGCCGCTCTCGCTGGCGATCGACATCTCGCCGAGCCCCGTCGTCTTCGGGATGCCGGTCGTTGTCCAGGGCACGCTCGCGGGCACCGGCAACGCCGGGCGCCAGGTCGTCCTGCTGGCCCGGCCGTTCCCCTTCAACGCCCCCTTCCAGCAGATCGGCAACCCCGAGCTCACGACGCCGACAGGGAGCTTCAGCTTCACGCTCCTGGGGGCCGCGAACACGACCCAGTTCCAGGTCGTCACGACGTCGAAACCGTCGGTGTCGAGCGGGATCGCGACCGAGAGCGTGGCCGTTCGCGTGAGCAGCCACTTGGCGCGTACGCGCCGGCCCGGCTTCGCCCGCGTCTACGGCACGGTCTCCCCGGCGGAGGACGGCGCCCAGGTCGGCATCCTGCGGATCACGCACGGACATGGCGCGCTGGTCGCAGGCACGATCCTGCGCCACCGCGACGCGGCTGCATCGAGCTTCAGCAAGATCGTGCGGGTCCACAAGGGCATCTACCGCGTGCTCGTGCGTGTCGTCGGCGCCGCGCAGGTGTCCAACTACGGACAGCCGCTGCTGGTGCGCTAGGCGCGAGCGAGCGCGGCGCAGACCTCGCCGCTGTCCAGCAGCAGCACGCCGATCCCGGCCAGCTCGCGCTCGCCGCGCTCGTAGAGCCCCGAGAGCGCGTCGCGGGCGAGCACGACCCGGAAGTCGCGCTCGCTCGCCTCGTAGATCGAGGTGCGCGGGCAGTTGGGGAAGTTGGCGCCGCAGAAGACGAGCGTGTCGACGCCGTCCGCGCGCAGATGCTCCTCCAGGCGCGTGTCGTGGAAGGCGCCCCAGCGCGGCTTGTAGAGCGCGATCTCCCCCTCGCCGAGCTGCTGGGGCTCGCCCGCCAGCAGCGTCCGGGGCTCGAGCGCGGGCGCGCCGGGCGGCGCGAGCACGGGCGCGAGCTCGGTGCCGGCGTCTCCGGGGGCGAGGATCCGCGCCCCGGCCTGCACGGCGGCGCGCCGGCACACGTCGACGTTGGCGCCGTCGGGCTCGTAGAGGCGCACGATGTGCACGATCGGGCGCGCGGCGGCGCGGAACGCCTCGGCGAGGCGCGCCATCGCGGGCAGGGCGTCCGAGGTGCCGGCGATCTCGAGCGCGCCGCCGTCGAGCGTGTCGCACTGCGTGTCGATCGAGATCAGCGCCGAGGACTCCCAGCGGGGCGCGAGGTACGGGTCGGCTTCGATGCGCGCGCGGGCCTCCACGCCTTCTCTTATACCGTCGTGGGTGTGAACAGCGCCCCGACCGTCGCCGTCGTGCACTTCCCCTCCGGGGGCCACATCCGCCCGATGCTGCCCCTCGCCGAGGCCCTCGGCCGCGACGGCCTGCGCGTCGTGCAATGGGCGCCGGCCGAGTGGGAGCAGGCATGCCTGGCGGCGGGCGGCGAGTTCCGCCCGCTCCCGGATCTGGCGGACCTCGCCTGGCCGCGGCCGACGCCCGTGCGCATCGCGGAGTTCCTCGGGGGCCTCTGCGAGCGGCTCGCGCCCTGGATGTGTGAGCAGCTCGATGACGCCGGGGCCGATGTGGTCGTGCGCGACTCGTTCGCCTCCTACGGCCACTACGCCGCCCGCGAGAACGGCGTCGAGGACTTCGTCGTGCCGGCGATGATGGCCTTCCACAGCGGCATGTGGCCGCGCCCGAGCGGCGTGCGGGAGTTCGCTGAAAACCGGGCGGCGGCAAAGCGGCTGCGCGAGTGCTCCGAGCGGTGCGCGGCGCGCTACGGCAAGCCGTTGGGGGGCCCGCTCGAGGTCTTCGCCGGGCGGCACGGCTCGACGACCTTGATGCTCACGGTCGCCTCGCTGCAGCGCGAACCGGCTCGGCTGCGCGAGGAGGACATCCGCTACCTGGGGCCGCTGCGGGCGCTCGGGCCGGACGAAGGGAAGCCGGAGCCGGCGCTGGCAGGCGTGCCGGAGGACGCGCGGGTGATCTTCGTCTCGCTCGGAACCGTGTTCGAGGAAAGGCCGAGCTTCTTCCGCGAGGCCGCGGCGGCGCTCGCCGCCCCTGGGCGCCACGTGATCCTCTCGATCGGACGCCTCGACCCCGCGGCGCTGGGACCGCTGCCCGACGGGGTGAGCGCGCACGCGCACGTCGACCAGCTGGCGGTCGTGCGCCGCGCCGAGGTGTTCGTCACCCATGTGGGCTTCAACAGCGTGCAGGAGGGCCTGGCGGCGGGCGTGCCGCTGCTGCTGTGCCCGATGATGTTCGAGCAGAAGCTGAACGCGGAGGTCGTCGCCGAGCTCGGAGCGGGCCTGATCTGCGAAGACGCGACGACGGCGTCGATCGCCGCCGGGGCGGCGCGCCTGCTCGAGGAGCCGTCGTACGCGGCGTCGGCCCAGCGGCTCGCCGCACAGATGAGAGACGAGAGCAGGATCGCTGAAGGCGTCGCGCTGGTCGCGGGCGCTGCGCGGTCACACGCGCTTCAGGCCGCGTAGCCGCGCGAACCGCAGGGGATCTGCTGTGCGGCCCGCGCATGCGCGGGCCGAGGGATCGGCACATGTGCCGATCCTTGGGGGCCGCACATGTGCGGCCCCCGGGAGGGGCGCATGCGCCCCTCCCCCGCCCGGCGCATGCGCCGGGCGGTCCAGCCGAAGGCTGGAAGCTCAGCCGGGAGGCTGGGGCCTACGCGGGGACGGCGGTGGGCTCCTCCACGCGCCGCGGCAGCAGCGTTTCGCGTGCGATGACCAGGCGCTGGATCTGCGAGGTGCCCTCGTAGAGCTGCATGATCTTCGCGTCGCGGAAGAGCTTCTCGACCGGGTACTCCTTGATGAAGCCGTAGCCGCCGTAGACCTGCACGGCTTCCGTGGCGGTCTTCATCGCCGTGTCGGCCGCGAAGCGCTTCGCGTGCGAGGAGACGAGCGTGTTGCGTTCGCCGTTGTCGAGCATCGCCGCCGACTTCCACGTCAGCAGGCGCGCGGCCTCGATCTCGGTCGCCATGTCGGCGATGATGAACTGGATCGCCTGGTGCATCGCGATCGGCACGCCGAACTGGACGCGTTCCTTGGAGTAGTCGACGGCGAACTCCATCGCCGCGCGGGCGATGCCGGTGGCCATCGCCGCGACGCCCGGCCGCGTGCGGTCGAGCGTCATCATCGCGAGCTTGAAGCCCTGGTTCTCCTCGCCGAGCAGGTTCTCGGCGGGGACCTCGACGTCGTTGAAGGAGATCGTCGCGGTGTTCGAGGCGCGCTGCCCGAGCTTGTCCTCCTTCTTGTCCACGACCACGCCCCAGTCGCGCTCGACGACGAACGCCGAGATGCCGCGGTGGCCGGCGTCCTTGTCGGTCTTCGCGTAGACCGTGTAGTAGTCGGCGTAGCCGCCGTTGGTGATGAAGCACTTCGAGCCGTTGATGACGTACTTGTCGCCCTTCTTGACGGCGGTCGTGCGCATCCCGGACACGTCGGAGCCCGCGTCGGGCTCGGTCAGGCAGAAGGAGGCGAGCTTGGGCGCTTCGGTGAGCATCCCGAGGTACTTCCGCTTGGTCTCCTCCGAGCCGCCGAGCGCGATCGGCGCGGTCGCCAGGCCGTTGCAGCCGAGCGAGGTCTGGATCCCCGAGCAGCCCCAGGAGAGCTCCTCCTCGATCAGGCAGCCGTCCAGGTAGGAGGCGCCGGCGCCGCCGTACTCCTCCTCGATGTGGCTGTTCATCAGGCCGACGTCCCAGGCCTTCTGGATGATGTCCGCGGGCCAGGTCCCGTCCTTGTCGTACTCCCAGGCGACGGGGCGGATCTCTTTCGCGGCGAAGTCGTGCGCCATCTCGCGCAGGGCCTTCTGCTCGTTCGTGAGCGTGAATTCGACCATTCTTCTAGCCCCTCCTAACGGGCTGGCACAAAGTTAGATTGACTGGTCAGTCAATCGGGCGAAAGCAGGGTAGCGGAGCGCCAGGCGATCGGCAAGAATCGGGGGCGTGCTAGGCATCGTCACGAACGGCCTGACGTTCGTCGTGTTCGGCACCGTGGCGTTCTCGATCGTGATGTCGGTGCTGTTTCTGGTCACGCGCGGCAGCGACTCGATGTACGACGAGATCGGCAAGGGCGGGCTCTCGAAGGAAAGCGACTACTCGGGGGTGGGCGGGACCGGGTCTCCGGCCCTCGACACCCCCGCGGCCCGCTCCGAGCAGGAGCAGGAGATCCGCCAGATGCTGCGGGCCCGCAGCGACCGGCGCGTCCAGCGTGGCGAGCCCGCGCTCGACATCGACGCCGAGGTCGCGAAGCTGCTCGGCGACGCCGACCGTGCCTCAAAGCGCGATCCGGCGCTCCTCGCCGAGGTCCGCCAGCTCGTCGAGGCGCGCAACGAACGCCGGCTGCGCCAGGGCAAGGAGCCTCTCGACGTCGACGCCGAGGTGGCCCGGACGCTCGAGGAGCTCGAGCCGTGAGACGGCCTCGCGCCGCCCCCTCCGGTTGGGGTATAAACGCGCGATGAGGCACGCCCGCCGATTCCAGCTGGACGAGCTGGTCCTGCGCCCGGGGACGTACTTCAACCCGCAGACCGAGATCATGATCGTGGTGGACGACTCGCCCGAGGTCGACCACGAGATCTTCGAGGCGGCCGAGATCGACCCGTCCGAGTGGGTCCAGATCTCAGAGGACACGCCGCTCGACGAACACCGGCGCGACGACCTCGTCGAGCGCTTCCAGCTCGCGAGCTCCACGGCCGTCGAGCGCGACGACGACGATCCGCTGGACGACGAAGAGGACGACCTCGACGGCGAGGACCCGGACGAGGACGAGGAGGACGCGGAGGACGACCTCGACGGGGTCGACGACCTCGAGTTCGACCGCGAATAGCGTCCCCGCGGCGCAACCACGCACCCCGCCGCCGTGTTGCTGGGAGCGTGAGCGTCCTTCGAGACCGGCCCCGTGCAAGGCCCGCTGCAGCGCCCCGGCGCGCCCGGCCTACGATCCCGGCCGTGCGCCGGCTCCTCCTCGCAGCCACGATCGTCCTGTTCGCGCTGTCGCCGGCAGCCGCCGCGCAGGCCGGTGAATCCAGCCGCGCGGCGCGCTCCTCCGCCCGCACCGAACTCGGTCCGCTCGGCGTCCCGGTGAGCGCGCCGGCGCAGCGGCGGGCGCCCAAGGGCCCTCGCGCCCGCGCCGCCGCCGGCCCCACCGTCACCCGGGCCCTCTCCTCGCTGCTCTCATCGGGTCAGATCACCGAAGCCGTCTACCGCAAGGACTACGGCATCTACACCGCGGCCAAACGCTCGCTCGGGCGCCTGTCCGGAACCCGCCGCGAAGAACTCGGCGCCGTGATGGCGAACACGCAGGCGATCGCCGCCGCCGGCCAGCTGACCGCCTCGCGCCAGGCGGTCGTCTTCCTGACGCTCGAAAAGAACCAGTTCTGGTGGACGACCAAGCCGCTGCTCTCGGGCGAGGTGCGACTCAGCTTCCCGCCGTCGAAGATCGTCTGGCAGCGCTACCCGGGACAGGGCATCCAGATCCAGTGGCTCGGTACGTTCGGCGCGGGCAACGGCTTCTACCTCTCCGGCCACGAAAACGCGAACCTGCGCCAGCTCGTCGAAGAAGTGATCCCGCTGGCCACCAAGCGCGCGGGCGGGATCGCGTGGGAGTACCTGTTCCACTTCGACGGCGGCGCGCCGCCGTGGACGAGCGGGCTCTCACAGGGGACCGCCCTGCAGGTCCTGGCCCGTGCGGGGCAGCGCTTCAAGGAACCCGCGTTCACCGAAGCCGCCAAGCAGGCGCTCGGGATCTTCCAGCAGCCACCCCCCAACGGCGTGCGCGTCGCGACCAAGGCCGGCGCCTGGTTCGCGCAGTACACCTACGCGCCGTCCGATCGCATCCTCAACGGCTTCATCCAGGCCGACGTCGGGCTCTACGACTACACCTCGATCACCAAGGACCCGCTCGGCCTTCAGCTCTTCGAAGCGGGCGATGCCGAGGCGCGCACCCAGGTCGCCCGCTACGACACCGGCGCCTGGTCGCTGTACGACCAGTTCGGCGAATCGGACCTGAGCTACCACGAACTGCTGACCGAATTCCTCCAGCACCTGTGCGAACGCACGCGCAAAGGGCCGCCGCTCGTCGCGACGCCGCCGCCACCGGCCGAACCCGCCCCGCCGCCCGCGAGCACGACCCCCACGACGCCGGTCGGCACCGGCGGCGGGACCTCGTCCTCCGCCCGCGCGGCTGCCGCCGCGCCCGCACCGGCACCGATCGCAGGCGATCAGATCTACTGCACGACCGCCAAGCGCTTCGGCGAATACGAGACGACGCCGCCTGCGGTGGCGCTGCTGAGCCGCACGCTCAAGGGCGGCGCGCGCGCCGGGGTGCAGGTCTCGCTCTCGAAGATCTCGACGGTCACCGTCAAGGTGCTGAAGGGCTCGAAGCTGATCTTCACCAACAGCGCAACGGTCGCGGCCGGCAAGCCGAAGCTGCTCTGGACGACGCCTTCCAGCGGCGGCACGTTCACCGTCAACGTGTCCGCTCGCGACCTCGCGGGCAACTTCGCGACGACGAGCGGAACCGTTCTCGTCAGCAAGCACTAGCGGCTGCACAGCATCGACTTCAGCGCCCGGATCCGGCCTGCGTTGACGCCGCCGACGCGCGCCTAGACTTCTGAGCGGATGAGCACCGAGGGACAAGCGCGGCAGCTTGCCGCGGCGCGATGACACGCCTGACCCACGCGTGGGCGGCGATGAGCCGCGAGCGCCGGATCGCCGCGATCTCGGCGGTGGCGCTGCTCGTCACGATGTTCCTGCCGTGGTACGGGCTGCAGAGCCTGAACCCGAAGACCAAAGCGATCTACTCGCACAACATCAACGCCTTCGGCGACGTCTCATTCGTGGAGGCCGCGGTGTTCCTTGTCGCCGCCGGCGTGCTGTTCCTGCTGTTCGCCCGCGCCGAGGGGCGGGAGTTCAACATGCCCGGCGGCGACGGCACGGTCGTCGCGCTCGCGGGCGGATGGGCCGTGGTGCTGATCTTCTACCGC
This sequence comes from uncultured Solirubrobacteraceae bacterium, assembly GCA_963738815.1. Classification (GTDB taxonomy): domain Bacteria; phylum Actinomycetota; class Thermoleophilia; order Solirubrobacterales; family Solirubrobacteraceae; genus Palsa-744. The sequence continues at coordinate 87,651 of CAVTXW010000008.1, read as the reverse complement.
GTCTTCGACCGCCCCGACGGGCACGGCTACCCCGTCGGCATCCAGTGGGGCTTCTTCCTCGCCTTCGTCGCCGCCGGCAGCCTCGCCTACACGGGCTGGCGCATGCGCGCGGGCGAACGGCCGGCGATGCCGGTCAGGCGCCGGCGACCGCGCCCCGAGGAGCCGGCGTTCGAGGGACCCGGGGAGGAACGCGACTCACCCTCACCCGCAGGCACCCGCGATCCGGTGCCTGCCCACAGCCGCCCCGCCGAGCCCGACGAGTCGCAGACAGAGCCGCAGACCGGGGCGACCGCGCCGGTAGGAGTCGCCGCCGCCCGCCGCGAGAGCCCGCCCCCGGCCCGCGCGGGAGCGCCTGCGCAGCCGCGCCGGCGCCGCCCGCGCTTTCCGCCGGCGCCGGGCGAGCCAGAGCAGCTCTCGTTCGAGGACCAGCCCGAGGACAGCTGAGCCGCGGCGCCGCCGGGCTCAGGCAGGGCGGAAGTCGTGGCGCGAGGCGATCCGGCCGATCGCCTCGGGCGTGACCGGGCCGCTCTGCATCGCGGCGGCCAGCTCGCGCATGTAGCGCTCCCAGCCGCCCGGGGTGCTGAAGTTCAAAAAGCGCACCGGCTCGCTTCCCGGGTTGCTGAAGGTGTGCACCACGCCGGGAGGCGCACACACGAAGGAGCCGGGTCCGAGCTCGATCTGCTCGCCGTCGACGTTCATCGCGAGCACGCCGTCGAGCACGTAGAACATGTCGTGGAGGTGCTCGTGCGTGTGCGGCGGGGGCCCGGGGAACCCGGGCTCGATCGTCGTCTCGGAGAGGAAGAAGGAGCCGCCGGTGTCCTCGCTGGTCGCCTTGATGACGATCTCCGAGCTGCCGACTGCGTGGCGCTCGCCCTCGCCCGGGCGGTGGACGGTTCCTGCCATCGCCCCGTTATACCGGCTCGGCGGCGCAGCGCATCGGCACCCGGCCGCAGGCGGCGGACGCCTATCATTGCCCGGGCAATGAGCTCGCCCGCCACCTCATCGCCCGCCTCGGTAGCCGACGTCGCCGAGGGCCTGCGGTCGGTGGGCTACCTGCCCGGCGAGTCCACGGCGCTGGTCTCGTTCCTGGCGACGAAGCTCGGCAAGCCGGTGCTCGTCGAGGGCCCGGCGGGCGTCGGCAAGACGGAGCTCGCAAAGGCGCTCGCGAGCTTCCTCGGGCGCGAGCTCGTGCGCCTGCAGTGCTACGAGGGCCTCGACGAGGCGAAGGCGCTCTACGAGTGGAACTACCGCAAGCAGCTGCTGCGCATCCAGGCCGAGGCCACCGGCACCGGCTGGGAGGCGGTGCAGGACGACATCTTCGGCGAGGAGTTCCTGCTGGCGCGGCCACTGATGACCGCGATCGCCTCCGAGGAGCCGGTCGTGCTGCTGATCGACGAGATCGACAAGACCGACCAGGAGTTCGAGGCGATGCTGCTGGAGGTGCTCTCGGACTTCCAGATCTCGATCCCGGAGCTCGGACGCGTCGAGTCCCGCACGCACCCGGTCGTGCTGCTCACCTCGAACAACTCGCGCGAGCTCACGGAGGCCTTGAAGCGCCGCTGCCTGTACCTGTGGCTCGACTACCCGGAGCTCGAGCACGAGCTCGCGATCGTCAAGCTGCACGCGCCGGAGCTCTCGGAGACCGTCGCGCGGCGGCTCGTCGAGGTCATCGGCATGGTGCGCGACCTCGACCTGAAGAAGCCACCGTCGATCGCCGAGTCGATCGACTGGGCGCGCGCCCTGCTGCTGCTCGGCGTCACCGACATCGACGCCGAGACCTTCAACGAGACGATGTCGGTGATCGTCAAGCACCGCACCGACATGGACGTGGTCGCCGAGCGCGTTGGGCTGAAGCTCGGCACGCCCGCCGATGTCGCCTGAGGGCGGTCCCCGCGCGATGCCGGATGCCGGAGGGGCGGGCGCGCCCGACGGGCTGCCCGCCCGGATCCTCGAGTTCGGCGAAGAGCTGCGCCGCGAAGGCGTCGCGATCGGCACCTCGGAGATCCTCGACGCGTTCGCCGTCATCGGCGAGATCGAGTGGACCTCCCAGCAGGACTTCCGCGAGGCGCTCGCGGCGACGCTCGCCAAGAGCCAGGAGGACCGGCGCGTGTTCGAGCTCGTGTTCGAGCGCTTCTTCTTCCGCGCCGTCGAGATGGCCGCGGTTCGCGAGGGCATCGGCGAGCAGAGCCTCGCGGAGCTGGGCGAGCTGACCGACGCCGAGCTCGACGCACTGAGAGAGCAGATCGCCGCCGCGCTCCGCGACCAGGACGAGGGCGCGATGCGCGACCTCGCCCGGATGGCGATCGCGGCGTTCGCGCGCCGCCAGGAGGGCTCCGGCGTGATCGGAGTGGACGTGCAGCGGATCCGTCGTGCCCTCGGGCTGCGCGCCGAGCCCCAGCCGGACCTCCCGCCCGAGGACCCGCGCCACGACGGGCTGCCGCGCGACGCGCTGCGCCGCTTCGAGGCGATGTTGCGGCGCGAGCTCGAGCGTGCGCAGATCGAGCGCACCGGCAAGCTGCCGCCGTCGCGGCCGCTCGGCGAGCTCGACCGCGCGCTGCCCTCGGGCCCGCTCGCCGACCTCGCCGCCGTGCACCGCGTCGTCGCGCAGCTGCGCCGCCGCCTCGCCACACAGGGCCTGCAGATGCGCGGCCACCGCAAGCACGCCCAGGTCGACGTGCGCCGGACGATGCGCGCCTCGCTGCAGACGGGCGGCGTGCCGGTGGTGCTGAAGTTCCGCCCGCGGCGCCCGAAACGTCCTGAGATCTACGTGCTCTGCGACGTCTCGACGAGCGTCACCTCCGCGTCGGTCTTCTTCCTGTCGGTCCTGCACGCGCTGCACGACACGTTCCGCAAGATGCGCTCGTTCGTGTTCATCGAGCGCATCTCCGAGGTGACCGACATCTTCGAACACGAGCGCAACTTCAAAGCCGTGAGCGAACGCATCTCCAGCGACGCCGGCGTGGCGGACATCTCGGGCTACACCGACTACGGGCGCGTGTGGTCGGAGTTCCTCGAGCAGGTCGAGGAGGACCTGCATCCGCGCGCCACCGTGATCGTTCTCGGCGACGCGCGCACGAACGGCCGCGACCCGCGCGCCGACATCTTCGCCCAGATCGCCTCCCGCGCCGGGCGAACCTTCTGGCTGAACCCGGAGCCGCGTCTGTACTGGAACTACGGCGACTCGGTGATCGCGGCCTACGAGCAGTACTGCAAGGCCTTCGAGTGCTGGACGACCGCGCAGCTCGAGGACTTCGTCCGTGCCCTCACGCGTCCGGTCGTCTCAGCCGGCGGCTAGAGGCTCGGCGCCTGCGGCGTGGCACGGGGTGGCGGGGCTCGTTTCGGGGTAGCATCGACGCCGAGTGACAACAGGGGTGCTGGCGGGTAGGCCGGCTGAGATGGTGACCCCGGGAACTGAGAGAGTCGGCCGGCGCTCCGTGCCGGCCTCAGGATCCCCCGGCGCCGACCCTTTGAACCTGTGGGGTAATGCCCGCGAAGGGAGTGACGTGTCCACCGAAGTGCAGGCCCCCCGAGACGCCGAAGCCGGCAATCAGGCGGCCGCGGTGCTGCGGGCGAACGACGTCACGCACGGCTACAGCGACGCCCGCGGGCGGATAGTGCAGGCGCTCGAGGGCGTGTCCTTCGAGGCGCGCCAGGGCGAGGTGCTCGCCGTCGTCGGCCCCTCCGGCTGCGGCAAGACGACGCTGCTGGAGCTGATCTGCGGCCTGCAGTCCCCCGACGGCGGCTCGCTCGACGCGCCGCCGGCGGTCCTGATGCCTCAGCGCGACCTGCTGCTGCCGTGGCTCGACGCGCTCGACAACGCGGCGCTCGCGCTGCGGATCGCCGGCGCCTCACGGGCGCAGGCGCGCGAGCGCGCGCACGCGGTCTTCGCCGAGCTCGGGCTGGCAGGCTTCGAGGCCGCGCGGGCGAGCGAGCTCTCGGGCGGGATGCGTCAGCGCGTCGCGTTCCTGCGAACGCTGCTCTCGGGCAAGCCGCTGCTGTGCCTCGACGAGCCGTTCGGCGCGCTCGATGCGATCACGCGCGCCGAGATGCAGGAGTGGCTCGCCGGCGCGCTCCTGCGCGAGCCGCGGACGGTCGTGCTCGTGACCCACGACGTCGAGGAGGCGGCGCTGCTCGCCGACACGGTGATCGTGCTCTCGGCGCGCCCCGGCCGGGTGCGCGCGAGGCTCCCGATCGCGCGCCCGCGCCCGCGGCGGCGCTCGGACGAGGGTGTGCTCGAGCTGCGTGCGCGGGCGCTCGAGCTGCTCGCGGAGGGCCGGGTGTGAGCGCGACCGCCCGCATCCGCGCGCCGGGGTCGGGGTCCGCCGCTCACGCGCGCCCCGCGCGCCGCGCGCCCGCGCTGCGCAGACGGCTCGTACGGCTGGCGCCGCCGCTGCTGTTGATCCTCGCGCTGCTCGCCGCCTGGGAGCTCTACGTGGACCTGTCCGGCGTCGAGCGGGAGCTGCTGCCCGCGCCGCACGAAGTCGCCTCGGCGATCTGGCACGGCGGCGCGGTGCTGTGGCGGAACTTCGCGATCACCGCCGAGGAGGTCGCGCTCGGTCTGTCCATGGCGCTCGTGCTGGGCTTCGCACTCGCGGTCGGGATGCACCTCTCGCCCGTCCTGCGCCGCGCGGTCTACCCGCTCGCCGTCGGCTCGCAGGCCGTGCCGATCCCGGTGATCGGCGTCCTGCTCGTGTTCTGGTGGGGCTTCGGCATCTTCCCGAAGCTCGTCGTGATCGCGCTGATCTGCTTCTTCCCGGTGCTGGTCACGACCGTGGACGCCCTCGCCTCGGTCGACCCCGACCAGCTGAAGCTGATGCGGACGCTGGACGCCTCGCGCTGGCAGGCGTTCCGGCTCGCAGAGCTTCCCGCCGCGCTTCCCGCCGCGCTGAGCGGCGCGCGCGTCGCCCTCGCCGTCGGCGTGATCGGCGCGTTCATCGCCGAGGTCGCGACGCCCACCAGCGGCCCCTACCCCGGGCTCGGGCGCCAGATCATGACCGACGTCAACCTCGAAGCGGCGCGCGCCTACGCCGGGACCGTCGTGCTCGTCGTCTTCGCGCTGCTCTGCTTCCACTCGCTCGGGCTCGCCGAGCGCAAGCTCGCGCCGTGGCGCGACCGACCGACAGGAGACCGCCCGTGAGCAGTTCCCGCTCCGAGACGCCCCCCCATGCCCGTCTCCGGAGAACGGTGCTCGCCGGGCTCGCCGGGCTCGCCCTCCTCCTCGCTCTGTCGGCCTGCGGGTCCAAGGAGGACGCGCTCTCGGCGCCGTCGAGCAAGCACTTCACGGTGATGCTCGACTTCTTCCCCAACGCCGACCACGCGCCGCTGTACGCAGCGATCTCGCACGGCGACTTCCGCGCCGCCGGCCTCGATGTCGTTCCCGAGACGCCCGCCGACCCCAGCGAACCGCTCAAGCTGCTCGCGGCGGGACGCGTCGACATGGCGATCTCTTATGAGCCCGAGCTGCTGCTCGCCCGCGACAGCGGTCTGAACCTCGTCGCGATCGGAGCGCTCGTCCAGCGCCCGCTCACCTCGATCATCGCGTTGCCCGGCAAGCACGTCACGAGCGTCGCCTCGCTGGCCGGCAAGCGCGTCGGCACCGCGGGCATCCCCTACCAGGCGGCGATGCTCCACACGGCGCTCGAACAGGCCGGCGCGAAGCCGGGCTCCGCGCACGAAGTCAACGTCGGCTTCAACCTCGTGCCGGCGATGATCTCCGGGCGCGTGGACGCGACGCTCGGCGGCTTCTGGAACTACGAGGCGATCCAGCTGCGCCTGGACCACCGCCGCCCGCTCGTGATCCCCGTCGACCAGGCGGGCGTCCCCAGCTACAACGAGCTGGTGTTCGTCGTGCGCGCCGAACAGGCCCGCAAGGACGGCCAGGATCTGCGTGCGTTCATGCAGGCGCTCACCAGCGGCGCGAAAGAGGTCCGCGCCGACCCCGCCGCCGCTGCCGACGCGGTGATAGCGGCCAACCCGTCGCTGCCGCGCAAGCTGCAGGTCGAATCGATCAGGCAGACGCTGCCGGCGACCGTGCCCAGCGAAGCGGGCAAGCCCTACGGCTGGCAGAGCCCGCAGGCGTGGGCGACGTTCGGGAGCTGGATGTTCTCGCACGGCCTGCTCAAGCACGATCCCAACACGACAGGGTTCCCGCCGTTCACGAACGAGTTCCTGCCGGGGCAGGGGATCTAGGGGCGAGGAGCCGGGCGCAAGCCTGCACGCGGCCGCTAGGACACCGGCCACCAGCGCGCATACACCTCGACGCGCTCGCGAAACGAGCGGATCCCCGGTGGGCGCCGCCTCGCCCGGCTCCCCCTCCCCCGCGAGCACCGGCAGCAGCGCGCACACGCACTCGGCGAGGATCGCCGGCTCATAGCCGCCCTCCTGCACGAGCCCGAGCCCGACCCCCAGCTCGCCGGCCAGCGCCCGCATCCGCGCCGCCATCGCCGCGAAGGTGTCCGTCTCCAGCAGGCAGTGCGCCAGCGGGTCGCCGGCGTGGGCGTCGAACCCGCTCGACACCAGGATCAGCTCGGGCTCGAACGCTCGCGCGGCAGGCACGACGACACGGTCGAACAGCTCCATCCACAGCTCCGGCCCGGTGCCGGGCGGCACCGGCAGGTTGATGGTGTAGCCCTCTCCGGCTCCGCTCCCGGCATCCCTCAGCGGTCCCGTGCCCGGGTACAGCGGCGACTGGTGCATGCTCGCGAACAGGACCTCGCGGCTGGTCCGGAAGATCTCTGCGGTGCCGTTGCCGTGGTGGACGTCCCAGTCGAGCACGAAGATGCGCGAGAGCCCCAGCTCCGCCAGCGCCATCGCGGCCGCGACGGCGACGTTGTTGAACACGCAGAAGCCCATCGCGCGCCCGCGTTCGGCGTGGTGGCCGGAGGGCCGGACAGCGGTGTAGGCGGCGCGTGCGTCGCCGGCCAGGAGCGCGCGGGTCATCTCGCACGCACCGCCGGCCGCATGGAGCGCCGCGGGCCAGGACTCCGGCACGACCGCCGTATCGGGATCGATCAGCCCCCCGCCCGCGTCGCAGAGGTCTCGCACCTCGCGCACGTAGTCAGGCGAATGGACGAGTTCCAGCTCCGCCTCGCTCGCCGCCGGCGCTGCACGGCGCTCCCAGCCCAGCCAGTCGCGCTCGGCGAGCGCCGCCTCGAGCGCCAGGATCCGTTCGGGCGTGTCCGGGTGGTGCGGCATGAACGGCCGCGGATCGTGCCCGATCGAGGCGGGGTGGCTGAAGTACAGCCCCCCGCTCACCGATTCCCCCGACTGCCGCCGTGCACAGCCGTCAATATGACTCACGTGGCCGCTGCGCGCACGATGCGGGCGATGATCTTCGAGGCTCCGGGCGAGCCGTTGCATGAAGCAGCCGTCCCCGTGCCCGTGCCGGGGCCCGGCGAGCTGCTGATCCGCGTGCACGCCTGCGCGGTCTGCCGCACGGACCTGCACCTGCTCGACGGCGAGGTGGAGATCGCCGCCCCGCCGCGCATACTGGGGCACCAGATCGTCGGCACGGTCGAGGCGCGTGGCTCGGGTGAGGGGCGGCTGAAGGCCGGCGAGCGCGTCGGCGTCCCCTGGCTCGGCTGGACCGACGGCACGTGCGAGTACTGCACGAGCGGCCGCGAGAACCTGTGCCCGAACGCCCGCTTCACGGGTCGCGACATCGACGGCGGCTTCGCCGAGTACACGGTCGCGGACGAACGCTTCTGCTTCCCGATCCCCGCGTCCTACTCCGACGAGCAGGCGACGCCGCTGCTGTGCGCGGGGCTGATCGGGTATCGCGCGCTGCGCATGACGGGGACGGCGCGCCGCCTCGGGTTCTACGGCTTCGGCGACTCCGCGCACATCCTCGCCCAGATCGCACGCTGGCAGGGTCGCGAGGTCTACGCGTTCACCCGTCCCGGCGGGGACGACGCCGCGCAGGAGTTCGCGCGCGAGCTCGGCGCCGTGTGGGCCGGCGCCTCCGACGAGGAGCCCCCGGAGCAGCTCGAAGCGGCGATCATCTTCGCTCCCGTAGGGCCGCTCGTGCCCGCCGCGCTGCGCGCGCTCGCGCCCGGCGGCACCGTGGTGTGCGCCGGCATCCACATGAGCGACATCCCCTCCTTCCCCTACGAGATCCTGTGGCAGGAGCGCTCGCTCCGCTCGGTCGCCAACCTGACTCGCCTCGACGGCGAGGAGCTGCTCGCGCGTCGCCCCGCAGGTGCCGGTCGAGACCCGCATCGCCACCTACCCGCTCGCGGCGACCAACGACGCGCTCGCAGACCTCCGCGCCGGCGCGTTCACGGGCGCGGCGGTGATCGTCCCCTAGTCAGAAACACCGTTCAGGGGCGTTTCTCCCGTCTCGTCTGGCCTTTCCGGACGACGGGTCGAGTACTCGGAACGATTTGGGCAAGATGACAGGGCGTCGGCTATGGTCCGACGGGAGACGCGGGCGAGAGCAGGAGCGATGGGGAGCGCCAGTCCGGAGAAGACCAGGTGGATGCGAGGTCCATCGACCCCGCTGCGCGGCGCCCTTCTCGGCCTGCTCCTCGAGCGCCCCGGACACGGCGGCGACCTCGCCAGCAGGCTCGCGACCCGGCTCGGGGAGACCTGGCGTGTGGACACCAACGACGTCTACCGCCTGCTCGAGCAGCTCGAGCGAACGGGGCTGGTCGTCTCGCGTGCCGAGCCCAAGCGCGGCGACGAGCGCCGCACCCACCTCGTCTACCACCCGACGCCGGACACCTCGGCCGCCCTCACGCTGTGGATGGAGACGCTTCTCCCGCGCGAGCCGGTGCGCCTGGGGCTGCAGGCGAAGCTCTCGGTGGCCCGCGAGCAGGACGCCGCCCGCCTGCTCCTCGCCCTTCGCGCCTACGAGCGGGAGTGCCTCGTCCTCGCGCAGGTCGTCTGCCCGACCGACGGCGACGCATGCTCATGGGCGGCGCTCTGCATGGACTGCTCCCGCGACGCCGTCTACGCCCAGCTCCAGACCGAGGTCGACTGGGCGGCGAGGACGAGGCGGCGGATCAACGAGTTCGTCGACGGCGCCGAGTAGGCCCGTCCGGGTGGGTGGGAATCCCATGACGACGCTGATCTCCTTCGAAGACGTCAGCAAGAGCTATCCCGACGGCGGCCGGCAGATCACGGTGCTCGACCACGTCTCGCTTCACATCGAGCCGGGCGTCGCCGTGGGTGTCTACGGCACCCGCCGCTCGGGCAAGTCGACGCTGCTGCGCGTGGCAGCGGGGATCGTGCTGCCGGACGCGGGCGTCGTGCGCTTCGACGGGCTCGACATCGCGCGCATGTCACCGCGCCGGCGCGGCAGGCTGCTGCGCGGGCAGATCGCGTTCATGTCCGCCGCCGACTGGCGTCCCCTCCCCGGCGAGAGCGTCGTGGACCACGTCGCCACGTCGCTCGGCAGCGAGGGCCTGACGATGCGCGACGCGCGCATGCGCGCGCTGCGCATCCTCGAGCGTGTCGGGATCGGCGCCGCCGGCGCCCAGGATCCCGCCGCCTCGCTCTCCCTTGCCGATCGCACGCGCGTGATGCTCGCCCGCGCGCTGGTGCGCGAGCCGCGGCTGCTCGTGCTCGACGAACCGGCCCTGATGCCGAACCTCAGCGACCGCGACCGCTTCTACGCCCTGCTGCGGAGCGCGGCGCGCGAGCGCGGCATGGCGCTGCTCGTCGCATCCGAGGAAATGGCGGCGCTGCAGGGCGTCGGCGTGTTGATGTCGATCGCCGACGGCGAGCTGTGCTCGACCCGCCGCCGCGACAACGTGGTCAGCCTCCCGGCCCGGCGCCAGGCGGCAGCGCAGCAGTGAGCGGGCTCGAGCTCAGCGACCTCCACAAGGCCTACCGCGCCGGGGCGCAGCGGGTGATCGCACTCGACGGCGTCTCGCTGGCGCTCGAGCCCGGCGAGTTCGTGGCCCTGTGCGGCCCGAGCGGCTCGGGCAAGACGACGCTGCTCCTGCTCGCCGCCGCGCTCGCAGAGCCCGACCGCGGGAGCGTGCGCTTCGCGGGCCGGGACGTCGGCGAGCTGTCCGAGCGAGAGGCGGCCGACTACCGGCTTCGCGACGTCGGCTTCGTGTTCCAGTCGTTCCACCTGCAGCCGCACACCTCCGCGCTCGACAACGCCACCATCAAGCTGACCGGCGCGGGCCAGACGCTGCGCGAGGCGCGCCGCGACCGCGCTGCCCTGGATCGAGCGGGTCGGGCTGCGCGAGCGCGCCGCCCACACGGCCCAGCAGCTCTCGATGGGCGAGCGCCAGCGCGTGGCGATCGCCCGCGCCCTCGCGAACGAGCCGCGGCTGCTGCTCGCCGATGAGCCCACCGGGAACCTCGACAGCGCGCGCAGCGCGGAGATCCTCGCGCTGATGCGCGAGGTCTGTCACGAGCGCGCGATTCCCGGGCTGCTCGTGACCCACGACCCGGAGGCCGCCAGGTACGTCGACCGCATCCACACGCTCCGTGACGGGCGCCTGATCGAAGAGCCTCACGCTGCGCCGGCCGCCGTGCCGTCGTGACACGGGGGCTCAACCCGCGCATCGCGGGCGTGCGGCTGAGCGTGCTCGTCCACCTCTATCGCGTCCGGCTCCGCTCGCACGCGGTCCAGGAGCTGCTGGCGGGCAGCGGCATCGCGATCGGCGTCGCGCTCGTTCTCGGCGTGCTCGTCGCGAACCAGAGCCTGACCGGCTCGGCCGGCGAGCTGGTTCACGAGGTGGTCGGCTCCGCGCGGCTGCAGGTGGACGCGCGCTCGCAGCTCGGCTACGACGAGCGCCTCGCGACCGCAGCTCGCGCGCTGCCGGGGGTGGGCGTGGCGGCGCCGGTGCTGCGCGAGAACGCAGAGGTCTCGGGCCCGCGCGGGCGCTACGCGGTGCAGCTGATCGGCATCACCCCGCAGGCGGTTCGCATCGGCAGCCTCGCCACCCACCGGGGTCCGGCCGGCGGGCCGCGCTTCTCGGGCGGGCTGCTGCTGCCCGCCGCGGTCGCGAAGGCGACGGGTGCGAGCGCCGGCGGGGTCGTGCGTGTGAGCGCGTTCGGCGCCTCGCGCCGGATCCTCGTCGGAGGGGTGCTGGGAGGCGACGGCTACGGTGCGCTCGCTTCGAGCCCGATCGCCGTGAGCTCCCTGCGGGCGGCCCAGCAGCTGACCGGCCTGCGCGGGCGCATCACGCAGCTCTACGTCGAGCCGCGTCCGGGCGCCGACGATCGGGTGCGCCGCGAGCTCGCCGCGCTCGCCGGACCCAACCTCGACGTGGAGCCCTCGACCCGAGAGCTCGCCCTGCTCGACCAGGCGGCCCGCCCGAACAACCGCTCGACGGAGCTGTTCGCGGCGATCAGCGTGATGGTCGGGTTCCTGCTCGCCCTGAACGCGATGCTCCTGACGGTCCCCGAGCGCCGGCGCTTCGTGGCCGACCTTCGCATCCAGGGCTACGACTGGCGACAGATCGTCGTGATGCTCGCCTTCCAGGCGATCGTGCTCGGGACTGCTCGCCTCGATCGCGGGCGTGGTGCTCGGCGACCTGCTCAGCCACGTCTTCCTGCATCGCATCCCCGCCTATCTCATCACCGCGTTCCCGATCGGCAGCCAGGAGATCCTCGGGACGGGCACCGTCGCCGTGGCCATCGGCTGCGGCGTGCTGGCGACGCTGCTCGCCTCGCTCTCGCCGGCGCTCGACCTGCGCCCGGGCCGGCCCGCCGACGCGGCACTGCACGAGCGCGAGGGAGGCAGCGAGGTGATCGCGCCGCGCACGATCAACCAGCTCGCGCTGGCCGCGCTCGCCTCGACGGCGCTGATCGTCGCGCTCGTGCTGCTCGAACCCGGGCTGACGATCGCGGGCGGCGTGGCGCTCGCCATCAGCACCCTGTGCGCGATCCCGGCGCTGTTCGCCCTTCTCGGCCGGGCGCTGCGATGGACCGGCGAGCGCGTGCGCTCGAGCGCGCTGATCGTCGTCGTCTCCGAGCTGCGGGCGACGACCACGCGCGCGGTCGCGCTCGCCGGCATCGCGGCGCTGGCGGTCTACGGGAGCGTCGCGATCGGCGGCGCGCGCAACGACCTGCTGCGTGGCCTCGACGCCAACTTCGCCGAATACCTGCAGACCGCCGACATCTGGGTGACGACCGGCGGCAACGACCTCACGACCAACGCGTTCTCCGCGCGTGGCCTGCCGGCGACGCTCTCGCGGCTGCCCGGCGTCGCGTCGGTCCGCGGCTATCAGGGTGGGTTCCTCGACGTGGGCGGACGGCGCGTGTGGGTGATCGCCCGGCCGGGCGGCGGACGCGCCGCTCGTGCCGGCGAGCCAGATCGAGACGGGCGACGCGAGCCGGGCTGAGACGCTCCTCGCCGGGCGCGGCTGGGCCACCGTGTCGAGCGCGTTCGCGGGCGAACATCATCTCGCCGTCGGCTCGCGCTTCTCGCTGCCGACCCCCTCGGGCCCGCTTGCGCTGCGCGTCGCGGCCATCACCACGAACCTCGGCTGGGCGCCCGGCGCGGTGATCCTCAACGCGGCCGACTACGCCGGCAGCTGGCAGACGGCCGACCCCTCAGCGCTCGAGATCCGAGTCCGTCCCGGCACCGGCGTGACTGCCGTGCGCGAGGAGGTCGCGCGGGTGATCGGTCCCGGCCTGGGCGTGCAGACGTTCCCCGAACGCCGCCGCCAGTACGCGGCGGACTCGCGCCAGGGCCTGGAGGCGCTCAGCCAGATCGCGACGATGCTGCTGATCGCGGCCGCGCTCGCGGTCGCGTCCGCGCTGAGCGCCGCGATCTGGCAGCGCCGCGCGCGGCTGGCCGCGCTGAAGATCCAGGGCTACGACACGCCTCAGCTGTGGCGCGCGCTGCTGCTCGAGAGCACCGTCGTGCTCGGTGTGGGCTGTGTCGTCGGTGCCGCCTTCGGCGTGCTCGGGCACGCGCTCGCAGCGCGCTGGCTGCGCCTGAGCACCGGCTTCCCGGCCCCGTTCACGGTCGGATTGCCGGCGGTGTTTCTCACTATCGCGCTGCTTGCGATCATCGCTTTGGCCGTGATTTCACTACCTGGATGGGCCGCCGCCCGCGCGCCGGCACGGACCTCCTTCGGCGACTGACTTCCACTCGTGAGAGCGCCGCGAACAGACTGCGCGCGTGCTCGCTGGACGCCGAGGAACGCTCCCGCTGGCGAGGTCGTTCGCAGGCGTCGCCTGCGACTACTGGCTCGAGGTGTTCCCGCGGGTGCACCGCGAGCTTGCGCGGTGGCGCGAGCTCGCGCAGCGCATCCCTGACCCGCGGCTGCGTGAGCTCGCGCTCGAGACGCAGCGCCTCGAGCGGGGCAACCTCGAAGGCGCGGCGTCGTTCGCGGTCCTCGTGCCGCACGGGCGACGCGGACCGGTGATCCGCGCCGCGGTCTGCTTCCAGGCGCTCTACGACTACCTGGACACTCTCGCCGAGCAGCCCTCCGAGGACCCGGTGGAGCACGCGCGCTCGCTCCACGAGGCACTCCCGGCGGCGCTCGAACCGCGCCCGGCTGCCTGCCCGCCGGGCGCGCCGGACGACGGCTACGTCGCCGCGCTCGTCGCCGCCACGCGCTCCGCGGCCGCGAGCCTGCCGTCGTGGAGCCTGCTCGCCGGCGAGGCGGTGGCTGCCGCCGAGGCGATGGCGGTCTACCAGAGCCTCGTCCACGGCGACACGGCCCGCAGCCGGGACAGACTCGCATGCTGGTCGCAGGCGCTCGCGCCCGGTTGCGGGCTGAGGTGGTGGGAGTCGGCGGCCGGCGCCGCCTCCTCGCTCGGCGTGTTCGCGCTCCTCGCCGCCGCCGCAAGCCCGGGCCTGGGCGCCGCCGAGGCGTCCGCGCTGCGAGCGGCGTACTTCCCCTGGATCGGCGCCCTGCACGTGCTGCTCGACAGCCTCGTGGACCGCGAGGCCGACCTCAGCACCGGACATCGGAGCCTGGTCGGCGAGTATGAGAGCGCCGAGCAGATGTCGGCACGCCTCGCCGCCATCGCCGAACACGCGGTGGCATGCGCGCGGCAGGCGCCCGACGGCGAGCGCCACGTCCTGATCCTCGGCGCGATGGCGAGCTTCTACCTGTCCAGGCCGGCAGCCGGCGCGGCCGGCGCGCGCGCCACGCGCGAGGCCGTGCTCGCGGCCGTCGGCCCGGCCGCGGCGCCGGCGATGGCCGTGCTGCGTGCGCGCAGCGCGGCTGGGCGCATCGCCGCCACCCGCCGCGCGAGGCCCGTTGCCGGGAGCACGGAAACCCCCGCGCGGACGCTCTCGGCCGGACGCCGCCGCGCGAACAGCTCCCTCGATCCCGTTACTTGAAACTCAAGTATTTGACTTTCCAGTTGCCCGCGGGCCGCGTCGAGGGAGATCATCAGACATGGCCCGCACCGCCGTTCCCGACCCGATCACGATCGAGCTGACGCGACCCCAGGTCGACCGGATCGTGCGCGAGTCCTCGAACGGCACGGGCGTCTCGAGCCTGCTCAGGGGGCTCGCCGGCAACGACACTCTCGCCTCGCGCTACGAGGCGCTCGCCGAGAGCCCGCGGCTGTCGCGCTCGCTGCTGCTCGGGCTGCTCGTCCTCGCGAGCTTCCCCACCGACGGCGGCTCGCTGGCCGTGAGCGACGTCGCCGGCCAGCTCGGCATGAGCCCGAGCACCACGCACCGCTACATGACCACGCTGCTCGCGGTCGGGCTGCTCGACCAGGACCCGCGCACGCGCCGCTACCGCCTGCCCGAGGAGGCCTAGGAGCGTCGTGCGCCGCCGGCCCGCCCGCAGAAGCTGCTTCGAGTCGGTCTCCAGGCCGCGGCGCTGTCGCGTCGCGGCGGGCGCGTGCGGCGCGGCCACGCCCCGCCTGCAGGCCCGGCGCGCCCGCAGCGCCTGTCGCGTCCGCGAGGACTTCACGGGCCGCGGCTTCGGCTCGGTGCGGCTGCGCGAGGCGCGCTGAGGCGCCAACCGGGCAGCGCGGCGAGCAGCCCCTCGCCTCTCAGAGCCCGATCGCGTGGGCGGCGGCCAGACCCGCCCACTCGCCGTAGGGCGCGAACAGCTCGCGCACCTGCTGTTCCTCCGCGAAAGCCTCGGGATCGCCGCCGGAGAGCACGCGGCCCGCGAAGCGCAGCAGGCCGAGGTCGCCCGCCGGGAGCTGGTCGTGGCGGCCCTGCCCGTGGAGAGCGAGCCGCTCGACCGTCCAGGGGCCGATGCCGGGGATCGCGCGCAGGCGCCGCCAGCCGCTCTCGTGGCTCTCGTCGTGCAGGTCAACGCGCCCGCGCGCCACCTCGCGCGCCGCCTTGACCAGCGTGATCGCCCGGCAGCCGGCGAGGTCGAAGGACTGAAGCAGCGCGGGCGGCGTACCCGCCAGCCGCTCGGGCTCGGGCATGTCAGCGAGCGTGCTGTGCGCTCCGTCCCAGCCGACCCAGCGACGGCCGAGCGCCGCGACGACCCTGCGCTCGATCGCCGCCGCGCGCTCGTACTCGATCAGCTGCTCGCAGATCGCGAGCACGAGCGCCTCGAACGGGTCCGGGCGGCGGCCGACGCGCAGCCACGGCCGCCGGCTGACCGAGCGCCCGATCAGCGGATCCTTCGCGAACCGGCGCGCGAACGGTCGCGGGTCCTCGTCGACGCCGAGCGCGAAGCGCATCCGCCCGATCCCGTGCTCGGCGGCCTCACGGGTCTGCGCGCGGGCCCCGAACAGAACCCGATCCTGCCGCGGTCTGGGCGACGCGCACGAGCACCGGCTCGCCCGCGGTGGTGCAGCAGCCGCTCGAGCACCCCGCCGCGGCGGCGGGTCATGCGGTCCATGCCGTTGCGCCGCGGCAGCCGGAACGGCCCGCGCGGAGCGACCTCGGTGCGCAGCTCGACCGGCGTCCTCACCGGACGAGGCTAGCGGCCGGCGCCCGACCCGCCGAGCAGGTGGACGTCGAGCAGCAGCGAGCGGCTGCCCACGATCTGCAGGCGCTCGCGCGGCCGTGGCGTTGCGACGGCCCGAGCAGCGAACGGCGGCCGGCTTCCGAGCGCGGACGTGCGGCGGCGGTGGTGGCGGCCGACGAGCCCGACGACTGCGGCCCCGGCGACGAACCCGCCCGCCGCGGCCGCGGCGGCCTGGACGGCGGGCAGCGCGGCGGCGGAGCGCCGGCTCTCGAGCGCGGCGCCGGAGGGGCGCGCCTCGACGATCTCGCCCTCATCCGGGGCGACGGGGAGCATCCCGCTCGGGTCGGCTTCGCTCATCCGCCGGAGTGTAGAGATCGCGATCAGACCCCTACGCAGGGCGCCGTGGTGCATCACGGCCGCCGCCGCCGATGCAGCCGGCGGCGCCGCCCGCCCAGCCGCCTCAGGCGCTCGCGCCGCCCCGTCGGGAGCCGGCGCGGCCGCTCCCGTCCTGGCTCGCGCCCGCCGCATGAGGGTCGAGCAGCCGCTCGTAGATCCGGTAGCGCTTCACGACCGTCCCTCCCATCGCTTCCATGCCGCGGTTCATGGCCGTGTTCGTCTCGAGGATCCAGCCCATCTCGCCGCCGCTCTGGGGCGTGCGTTCGGCCGCGTTGTAGTGCTCTTCGTAGAGCTTGCGCGGCGACGCCCGTGTGCTGGTACTCGGGCTTGACCCCGAGGAAGCCGACGCGCACGCGGTCGATCCGGCGGCCCTTGGTGAGGAACTTCCACCAGCCGAGCGGCAGCAGCCGCCCGTTCATCTGCGCGAGCACCTGATTCAGGTCCGGGACGGTGATCGCCATCCCGACGACCTCGCCGGTGTCTTCTTTCTCGGCGATCATGAACCAGTTCTTGTCGAACGCGAGCTGGAGCTCCTGCGCGTAGGCGTCGAGGTCCTTCTTCGAGTAGGGCACGAAGTCCCAGTTCTTCGACCAGGCCGCGTTGTAGACCTCGGCGAAGGCGTCCATGTCCTTGCGCAGCTGGCGCCGGCGCATCGGGCGCACCCTGATGCCGTGCTCGCTCTGGACCTTCGCTCGGCGAGCTCCCAGATCACCGGCAGGACGCGCCGAGCGGTCCTCGACCTCCAGTTTCCACATCAGCAGGTCCATCGCCTTCGTCATGCCCGCCTGCTCCAGCAGCTCGGCGTAGTAGGGCGGGTTCCACGGCTGCAGGATCATCGGCCGCAGGTCGTAGCCCTCGATCAGCACGCCGCTCTCGTCGTTCATCGCGAAGCTCGCGGGCCCGACCATCCGCTCCTGGCCGCGCTCGCGCAGCCAGCCGGCGGCGGCGTCGAGCAGGCGCCTGCAGCGCCTCGGGGTCGCGCTCGAACTCCAGGAAGCCGAACCACCCCCAGCGCGAGCCGCGGTGGTCGTTGAAGGCGGGTTGATGTGCGCGCTGATCCGTCCGACGACGCGACCGTCGCGGCGCGCGAGGAAGTACTCGGCTTCGCCGTGGCTGAAGAAGGCGTTCATGCGCCGGTTCAGGAACATCCGGCGCTCGAGCTTCAGCGGCGGCACCCACAGCGGGTGGTTAGCATGGAGGCGGAACGGCAGGTCGATGAAGGCCCGCAGATCTCGGCCGCCCGAGACGGCTTTCACCTCGACGCTCACCGCGCCCGCACCCTACATGCCCACCTCCACCGACGTCTTCGCCAAGGTCAAAGGCCACGAGCGCGAGGAGATACTGCGCGCCGCGCGCGACGCCGACGTGCTCCCCTACTTCCACGTGCTCGAGTCGCCGGCGATGCCGGTCGTCGAGATGGAGGGCGCCGAGCGCGTGATGCTCGGCTCGAACAACTACCTCGGGCTGACCGGCGACGAGCGCGTGATGAAGGGCGCCGAGGACGCGCTGCACCGCTACGGCACGGGCTTGACCGGCTCGCGCCTGCTGAACGGCACGATCCCGCTGCACCTCGAGCTCGAGCGCGAGATCGCCGAATGGATGGGCACCGAGGCCGCGATCGTGTTCAGCACCGGCCATCAGGCCAACGTCGGCACGCTCGGCACGCTGCTCGGCCCGGGCGACACGGTCGTCGTCGACTCGGGCGACCACGCGTCGATCCTCGACGGCTGCCTGCTCTCGCGCGCGAAGCTGCGGCCCTTCCGCCACAACCGGCTGGACAAGCTCGAGAAGATGCTCGAACGCGCGCAGGGCGACGGCGGCGGCGTGCTGGTCGTCGTCGACGGCGTGTTCTCGATGGAGGGCGACCTGGCTCCCCTGCGGGACATCTGCGAGCTGTGCGAGCGCTACGGCGCGCGCCTGATGGTCGACGAGGCGCACGGCGCCGGCGTCCTGGGGGCGACCGGCGCGGGCGCGTGCGAGCTGCTCGGCGTCGGCGAGCGCGTCGACCTGCGGATGGGAACCTTCTCCAAGTCGCTGGCCTCGTGCGGCGGCTTCGTCGCCGGCAGCGCGGAGGTGATCGACTACCTGCGGATCTCCTCGCGCGCGTTCCTCTTCACCGCCTCCGCCGTCCCGGCCGCGGTCGGGGCCGCGCTCGCGGCCCTGCGCGTGCTGCGCTCGCCGGACGGGCCGCCCCTGCTCGAACGGGTGCTCGAGAACGCCGCCCGTCTGCGCGACGGGCTCGAACAGCTGGGGCTGGCGGTCGTGACGCCCCAGCCGCTGCCGGACGAGGGCGTCCAGACGCACGCGCCCGGCGTGCGCACGACGGCATCCCGCCCACCCCGGCTCTCGATCGTGACCCCGGTCGTGCCGGTGCTGGTCGGCGACGACTGGAAGGCGGCCCTGCTGTGGAAGGCCCTCTACGACGGCGGCGTGTTCGTCAACACCGCGCTGCACCCCGCGGTGCCGCCCGGCGGGGCGCTGCTGCGCACGAGCGTGATGGCGACGCACGACGCCGCGACGATCGACCGCGCGCTCGAGGTGTTCGCGCGTGTCAAGCGCGATTTCGAGCGCGAGCACGGCCCGCTGCCCCCTCGCACGGCGCCTGAGCCGGTCGTCCCCTCCATCCGCACGAGGGCGCCCGGGCCGGGCGCAACTTGTCCAATTCTTCACAAGTTTCCGCCGCGAGAAAAAGCCCGCTTCTAGCGCACGATCCGCGAGCGGGATGTTGACCGCGGCGCGGGTCCTGGCGTAGCTTCCACATGCGCTCTGCATGACCGTTCGGGCTCGCGCCCTGAAGGCCAGGAGATAGTCGGAAGGGTGACCTGCCGGGACAGCCGCGCCCGGCAGCGGGTCAATCCTGGGCGGTCATAGAGGGCGCAACCACACGTCCAATACGAGCACAAGCATGTTGCCGCCGCCGAGCCTCGCGACGGCAACGGGGAGATGCAAAGACATGAACGCGACAGCGACGATTGCCCCTGCCGGCCCCCAGTACATGCGCGCCCTGGAACGCGCGAATCAGGTTCGTCTCGCCCGCGCCGAGCTCAAGCGGCGCGTCGCGATGAACGAGCTCGGCTGCGCAGAGGTGATCCTGGACTGCCCGTGGCAGGCCGAGAGCATGGCGATCGGCGATCTGCTGATGAGCCAGCGCCGCTGGGGCCAGACGCGCTGCCGGAAGTTCCTCGCGCAGGTGCCGATGTCCGAGAAGAAGACGATCGGGTCGATGACCGACCGTCAGCGACGCACGCTGGCCGCGATGCTCGCGGCGCCGCAGAGGGGGCGCGCGTTCGCTCGCCTCCGGCGGTGTGGGCGGGGTGCCGTTTCTCAGGGAGACGCTGGAGACGGTCTGAGAGGCGCCGGGGCCGCGCACCCGGCACGGCCCGCGGGCCTCGAGGGCCGCGCCGCGCGGCCCTTCTCGACAGCCAAGCCGAATCGAGATCCGGGGCCGCGCTTCGGCGCGGCCCCCGCTCTAATGGACAGCCGGATGACAGCGTGAGCTGCCACCAGCCGGCGAGCATCCCGATCAGGCCCATCCGCGGGCGCACTTCGTAGACGCCGCAGCCGGTCGCCGCCGAGATCGCGGACGGGCACCCGGTAGTAGCGGTAGCGGCCGGGTTCGAGGCGCATCCGCTCGAGCAGCTCGCGGGCGTCGCGTTCGTGCTCGCTGCGGCGCGCCGCGCGGGCGCGCAGCTCCCCGAGGCGGGCGGCGAGCCGATCGCGCGTGCGCTCGAGCTCGCCGAGGCCGGGGATGCTCGGACCGGCGGCGGCTCCGATCGGTGCGACCGGGCGCGCCCGATCCGGCGGGCGCGGCGACGAACGGGAAGCGCTCGGCGAGCAGCGTCCGAGAGCTCGTTCTCGAGCTTCGCGATCTGGGCGCGCAGCGTCGCGCGCGCGGCGCGCTCGACATCGACGGCGGGCAGCCCGGCGACGGCGCTGCGACGTCCGGTGGCCGGCCCAGGGTGCCTCGCGGGCGTCCTCGGGACGGTCTGCTACTGGCTGGCGGCGCTGAACCAAGATCTCTCCTCCTGCGTGCCTCCGGGCACCCCAGATGCTACCAGCGGCGTCTGCGCGCGGACGCCGGTTCTACGGCGCGAGCAGCGCGCTCGCGCTCGCCCAGAGCGCCTCTTCCGCGTAGAGCGCCGGCACGCCGGGAACCAGGACCGAGTAGAGCGTGACGCGGCGGGTTCGCGCGCGCGGCTCGTGGCCGGGCGCGCGCTCGCCGAACAGCACCGCCAGCGGCCCGCCGGCGTCGGCGACGACCAGCCGCCCGTGTGGCAGCAGCGGCGGGTCGCCGGAGCGTCCGAGCTGCTCGCCGTCGAGGCTCGTGCGGATCCCGAGCGGCCCGTCGACGGCGCTCGGAGTCGAGCGCCCACACCGGCACGCCGGTGTCGATCAGCGAGATCAGCAGGATGTCGTCGAGCATGCCCCCGGTCAGGAAGCCGCCGCGCAGCATCCGCTCGAGCACCGCCTCCTCGATCGGCGTGCGCTGCACGGTCCGGGTCGAGCCCGACCTGCCTGAAGAAGACCCGGTAGGCCGCCGGGATCGGCTCCCGCCTGATGCCGATCGCGCGGGCGCCGCGGACGCGGTTGGAGAGCTCGCGCAGCCGCGCCTCGACGTCGGGCGGGGAGTCGCCGGTCAGCGGCGAGGCGCGCGCCACCTCGACCTCGGTGTAGAGCAGCGCCAGGCCCGGCAGCTCCTGCTCGACCTCCGGCGGGAGCCAGCCGGCGACGGGCTCGCGGGCGCGGTCACGGCCGTCGCCCGGCGGCCCGGCGGGCGACGACGCTGGAGCCCGCTCTCACCCGCTCCCCTTGGCGGCCGCTTCGAGCTCGGCGAGGCGCGAGCGAAGGTCGCCCGCGACGGTCGCCCGAGCAGCGCGCGCCCCTGCGCCGCGCCGCCCCGTTCGATGAACGTGACCTGCGGGCACGTCGCGATTTTGTAGAGCGCTGCGAGGTCGCCCTGGTCGTCGATCCCGACGGGGAAGGAGATGCCGTGCGAGGAGAGCAGGCCGCGCACCGAGCCGCGATCGCCACGGATCGCGACTGCCGCCATCTGCACCTTCGGGTAGGACGGCGACGAGCGCCTGCATGTCGTCCAGGACGTCGGCGCAGCCGCCGCGCGTCGACGAACAGCGCGAGCACCACCGGCCCGCGTTCGTAGAGCTGGCAGATGTTGAGGATCGCGGCCCCCGCACCGTGCAGGCCGGGGCCTTGCCGGTCGTCGAGACGTTCGCGTCGCCCTTCAGGTTGCCGGTCGCGAGCGGCACGGCGAAGGGCGGCACGCGTTCGCCCGCGGCGACGCCGCCCGAGCCGTTGGGCTTCGTCGCGATCGTGTTGATGGTGATCCCGACGAGGATCGCGAGCGCGAGCAGGACGACGTAGCGGCCGTACTGGGGCGGCTTGACGACGGGCGCCGGGGGTCGCGCTCGCTCTCGCCGGCCGCGACGGCCGCGAGGAGCGCCCGGAGGCTCAGGCCCCGCCATGGCCGGACCTCGCGCGCCGGCCCGCCGGCCGCATCCGCCCGCCGCGCGGCAGAGGCGCGCCGGGCAGGAACGCGCGCACGCCACCGCGCTCGGCGAGCACGAGCACGGCGGGCAGCGCCGCGAGCACGCCCGAGCAGCGACACGGTGAGGTCCACGAGCGTGACCAGACCGAAGTCGCGCAGCATGCGGATGTCCGACAGCGCCAGCACGCCGAAGCCGAAGATCGCGGTCGCGCCCGACGCGGCGACGGCCGCGCCGGTGCGCCGGTAGGAGCGCCGCAGCGCCTCGAGCGTGTCGTGGCCGGCCGCCAGCTCCTGGCGGTGGCGCTCGGAGAGCAGCACGCTGAACTCGGTCGAGATCGCGATCACGAGCGCTCCGAGCGTCACCGACATCGGGTTCAGCGGGATCCGCAGCACGAACAGCACCAGCGCCGACCAGCCGGTCGCGAGCGCGATCGGGGCCAGCGGCACGAGCGCGCGGCGCATGTCGCCGCGGAACGCCACGAGCAGGACGAGCGCCACGGCGGCGAGCCCGGCGAGCAGCGTCTCCAGGCGCCGCCACGGGTCCGCCACCGCGCTGCCCGAGCGAGCCGCGAGGACCGGCAGCCCGACGAGCTGTGCGTGCACGCCCGCCGGCGGGTGAAGGCTCGTCCCCATCCGTTCGATCAGCCGCTGCTGCGCGTCGAGTCCCATCAGGCGGATGCCGAACGAGAGCGTCGCGTAGCGGCGGTCGGGGCTGATCACGTCCTGGGAGAAGTACGGCGGGATCGCGCCGAGCAGCCCGTCGACCGCGCTCGCTGTCGAGCTTCGGGCGCCTTCGTGCCGGCCGCGGCCTGGCCGCCGAACAGGTCGGGGAGCGAGAACGCCGGGCACAGCCGCGCGCGCCCGCAGCCGCGCGCGTCGCTGTATCCGAACGCCGCCAGCACCCGGCGCTGATAGGCGGTCATCCATTCGATCGTGGCCGGGCTCGCGAGGTTGCGTCCGGAGACGAGCACCGCGACTTCGCCGCCGACGCCGGATTCGCGCTCGAGCGTGTTCAGAGCGCGCAGCGAGGCGAGGTTCTGCGGCACGAGCTTCGTGATGTCGGTCTCGACCCTGGTCTGCGTGTCGAGGCCCCAGCCGAGCGCCGCGAGCGCGAGGCCGACGCCGAGCACGCGCCCGGGATGACGCAGAGCGGGGCCGAGCGCGAAGCCGGTCACGGCCCGCGTGAGCGCGTTGTCGCGGAGCAGCTCACCTGCCCCCCGCCACGCCGAGGCGATGGCCGCAAGCGCGGCCGGGGGCCGGCGGCCCGCCGTGGCAGCGCGGCGCGGCAGCAGCGAGAGCGCCGCCGCCCCCGCGGTGAACGCGCACAGCAGCGCGAGCGCGACGCCGGCCACGAGCAGCACGCCGAAGCCGCGCACCATCGGGACCGGGGAGAGCAGAAGGACCAGCATCGCCGCGGCGCTGGCGGCCGCGGCCGTGGCGATCGTCGGGCCGCCGGCCCCGGCCGCGCGCTCGATCGCAGCGCGCCGCGCCGGCCCCGGAGGCGGCGCGGCGCCCGCGGTTCCGGTGCCGGAATCCTCGAGCGACTCGCCGACGCGCGACTGGAACTGGATCGAGTAGTCGACGGCGAGGCCGACGAGCACCGGCAGCACGGCGATCGAGGCGACCGTGAGGGAGGCCCCCGCGGCCGACAGCGCACCGAACGTGAGCGCGGCGGCCAGCAGCGCGAGCGCGAGCGGCAAGAGGCGCGGGCGACCCGTGAAGACGAGCCCGAGCGTGCCGGCCATGACGACGATCACCGCGATCAGCAGCAGCGCGATCGCGCTCGAGATCGACTTGGCGAGGTCGGAGACGATGACCGGCTCGCCTGTCACCAGGTACCCGGCACCGGCCGTCGTCAGCTTCCACTGCGGCATTTCCACTGCGGAGCGGATCTCGGCGATCGTCCGGTCGCGCTGCGCCTGGGAGAGCCCGGGTCGCAGGCGCACCGAGATCAGCGCGCTGTGGCGGCTCGGGAACAGGTAGGCGAAGCGCTGCTTCGGCGTGCCCGCGGCCTTTGAGGAGTCGAAGACGACGTCTGAGATGAATTCTTTGTTCTGCAGGCTGGGCGGCGAGGTGAGCCCGTAGGAGAGCGCGAGCGAGACGAGCTTCGAGCGGTACCCCGCCGCAGTCACCCGCTGGGCTTCCTGGCCGAGCTGGCGGGCTTCGGCGTCGCTCAGCCCCCGCGCGCGGGCTGCCCGTTCGATCGTCTTTTCAGCCTGTTTGCCTGACGCGGCGGCGGTCTTGTTCAGCCCGGTGAGCTTCTGCTCGATCTGTTCAGCTGCCTCGTTCAGGAACGTGCCCGGCCCGAACACGACCTTGACCGTGCCGAGCTTCGCGAGCGCTCCGCACGGCCCGTCGAGACCGCCCTCGTTGGCGAGCGCCGAACGGGGCACGCGCCCGGACAGGCACCCCTCGAGGCCGAGCATCCGCTCGAGGTCCGAGCCCAGCACGAGCTGCTGCAGATCGCCGTGGACCAGGACCGCGACAGGCTCTTCACCGAACTGGCGATAGAAGGTCTGCGTCCCCCGGTAGGGCGCGCTCGAGGTCGAGACGAAGCTGCTCGTCGCGGCGCTGGGCTGCAGCTGCAGCGCGAGCAGGGCACCGCCGACGCCGAGCACCGCGGCGAGCGCGAGCACGAGCGGCGCCCGCCTCGCGGCACCACCGGCGAGCGCGGCGAGCAGCCTCGAGCTTCTCATCGATCCGGCGCCGTCGGCGCTACTCCATGCCGAGCGGCCCGGCCGAGGCACCGGCCAGGAACTGCTGCACGAACGGGTTTTCGGACGCGAACAGCTCCTCGGCCGGACCCGATTCGACGATGCGGCCCTTCCACAGCACGGAGATGTGCTCCGCGACGCGCCGCGCGCTCATGATGTCGTGCGTGATGACCGTGTAGCAGCCGCCGTTCTCGGCGTGCACTTCCTTGATGAGCTCGCAGAGCAGCGCCGTGCGCACAGGGTCGAGGCCCGAGTCCGGCTCGTCGAAGAGGACGATGTCCGGTTCCATCACCAGCGCGCGCGCGAAGCCGGCGCGCTTGCGCATCCCGCCGGAGAGCTCGTTGGGCATCTTCTCGTTCGCGTTCCCCAGGCCGACCTCTTTCAGGCGGCGGTTGACGATTTCCTCGATCTCCTCGTCGCCCTTCTCCGTGTGCTGGCGCAGCGGGAACGCGACGTTGTCATAGAGGTTCAGCGACCCGAAGAGGGCACCGTCCTGGAACAGCACGCCGAACTTCTTGCGCAGCTCGAACAGGTCCTGGTCGGGGAGGCTCGGGATCGAGTGCCCATGCACGATCACGTCGCCCTGGTCCGGGTAGAGCAGGCCGACGATGTGCTTGATGCAGACCGACTTGCCGGTGCCCGAGGGGCCGAGGATCATCGAGATCTTGTTCTCCGGCAGCGACATGTTCAGGCCGCGGAGCACCTGGTTGCGCCCGAACGCCTTGTGAACGTCGATGAACTCGATCGCGTCGGGCTCGTTGGTCGGCCGGATCTTGCCGCTGTGGTAGCGGAACTCCTCGGGCTCGTCGGGCGGGGGCTCGCTCGTCACGCGGGCGTGCGCAGAGGCTTCGGCGGGGGATTCCGCCTGGGCGTAGGCCTCGTCGTCCACCTCCTGCGCTGAGGAGAACCCCGGCTCGCCGCCGGGCTCCCGCTCAGGGAAACGCTCGATCGTGCTGTAGGAGATCCCGCCCGCCCCGTGCGAGGGATGGCCGTCGGTCTCGGCCGCGTCGTGTTCGGAGACACGGTCGAACGTGGGCTGCTGCTCCGGTGCCGGCTCGGCCCCGGGCGCCGTGCCGGACTGCGGCTCCGCACCGAGCGGGTCGCCGGGCGGCGGCGTCTGCGCCGGAGGGCCCTCCTCAGCAGGGGTCTCGGCGCCGCGCCGGCCCCACGGGATCCCGCGGCGTCCGCCCTCTCCAGGCATCAGCTCAGCCTCCGATCGGAGCCCGTGGGTTCGCGCCCCAGAAGATCTGGGTTCCCAGCATCCCGATCACGTGCACGAGCACGAGGTTCAGCACCATCGACTTCGCGGTCGCCTTGCCGACTCCGACCGGGCCGCCGCTGGCGTTGTATCCGTAGTAACACGCTACGAGCACGATAGCCGTGGCCATGAACATGGCCTTAATCAGGCTGTACAAGAAATCTGGTGGATTCTGGAACTGCCAGAAGATCAGGAAGTACCCGCCCGATGAGACGTAGCCGATCTGCTGCACCACGGCTATGTAGGAGGCCAGGAACGCGGCGCCGATGCCCGCCATGTACATGAAGGGCAACACGAGCCAGGACGCGAGCAGGCGGGTCGCGCACAGGAAGGTCATCGAGTTGATGCCCATCACCTCGAGCGCGTCGATCTCGTCGGAGATCCGCATCGCGCCCAGCTCGGCCACGATCCCCGTGCCGACCTTGGCCGACATCATGTAGCCGAACGCGTAGGGCGTGATCTCGCGCAGGTCGCACCACGCGGTGAACACGCCGGAGTATGCGGGCGCTCCCTGCGCAGCGGTGAAGTAGGCGCCCTCGATCCCGCACTGCAGGCCGAGGATGAACATCAGCGTCCAGATGATCGCCGTCGAGCCGACGATCAGGATGCCGCACTGGCGCAGCGACTCGCCGAAGAAGCGAAATACCCGCAGGCCGTATACGTCGCGGACGATCGTGCCCGTGAAGCGCCCGATCTCGCCGGTCGCTCCGAGCCATTCCCGCGGGAGTGCGAGCCATTCGTTCATCTACTTGATGATCAGGATCTGGGGGTGGGTGGCGAGCAGGGTCTGCGTGAACACGTAGTCGAACGAGAAGATCGTGGTGAACGCGAGCACGACGGCCTCGTTGACGGCGCGGCCGACGCCCTCGGCGCCGCCGGAGGCGGCCATGCCCTTGTAGCAGCAGACGATCGCGATGATGGCGCCGTAGATCGTGGTCTTCAGCACCGAGCCCCAGAGGTCGGTGGTGGAGGCGTTCGCGAACAGCGTGGCCCAGAAGGGGCCGAGCGGCTGGCCGTTGACGAGCTCGGCGATGATGCCGCCGAAGATCCCGAACAGCAGCGCGTAGATGTCGAACAGGCCCGTCACCAGCATCAGCGCCAAGAAGCGCGGGACGACGAGGTTCTTGACGGGGTCGACACCGAGCACCTGCAGGGCGTCGAGCTCCTCGCGCACCTTGCGGGCGCCGAGGTCGGCCGTGATCGCGGTCCCGGCCACGCCGGCGACCACGATCGCCGTCACGCTGGGGCCGATCTCGCGCACGGCGCCGAGCACGAAGAAGCCGCCGAGGCGGTCCAGCGCGCCGAAGATGGTCAGGAAGTTGGCCGCCTGCAGCCCCGGCGCGGCGTAGCAGATGCAGACCGTCGAGATCAGCAGCGGGAACCAGCACAGCCGCAGCGCGAACAGGAACTGCGAGACGAACTCCCCGCCGTACGGATACGGCGGCCTCAGGGCAGACCAGATGGTCTTGCCCGTGAGGATCATCATGTCCCCGAATTCCTCCAGCAAATGCCGCGCGGACGGAAATACGCGCTCGGCAACCCCGCGAACCATCTCTCCTGGCCTTCCTCTCCTCGCGATCGGTGGCTCGGCGCTGAGTCTACGCCATGGCACGGGCCGGTGCCACCAGTGAACCCCCGCCGTTGCAGGGGATCCGCCTCCCGCGCGAGAGCGCCGCTGGTATCGTGGCGCGATCGTGACGGGGAGGTCGAGGAGATTCCCGCGCGCAGCCCGTGGGGACCGCTGCGCGCGTCCGCTGTGGGCTCCGCTCGCACTTGCAGCCGTGCTCGGCGCCGGCGCGCTCGCCGCAGGCTGCGGGGGCGGCTCGGAAGCGACCGCCGGCGAACCCTCCAAGACGTTCGACCTCGAAATCGTGCGGGCGAGCTTCCCCGCCGCCCAGTCGATCGCCAAACACGAGCGGCTGCTGCTGACGGTGCGCAACCGCAGCTCCGAAGCGATCCCGAACCTGGTCGCCACCGTCGACTCCTTCAACTACGCGTCGAACTATCCGGAACTGGCAGCCAACAAAAGGCCGATCTGGGTGGTCGAACGCGGCCCTGGGCAACCGGCGCGGCCGCCCGTGGAAACGCAGGAAGTGAGCATCCCCGGCGGCGGCCAGACGGCGTACGTGAACGCGTGGGCGCTCGGGCCGGTGCCCGCGCACCAGACCGAGACCTTCTTCTGGAGCGTGGTGCCGGTGAAGGCGGGCGCCTACACGGTCCACTACATCTTCTCCTCGGGGCTCGCGGGCAAGGCCAAAGCGCGTCTGGCCGCGGGCGGACCCGCGGCCGGGCACTTCCACGTCGTGATCGCGCCGAAGCCACCCGAAAACCACGTGGACCCGAAGACGGGCCAGGTCGTGCCCGGCCCCTACGCCGGCAACAAGGCCGAACTCGGCAAGTGAATCGGGCCGGCACGGGGCGCCGGCCGGCCACGATCCGATCCACGGCCCGTTTGGACGCCTGTCGAAGCCTCACCTGCGCGGTTTGGCCAGGCGGGGATCCCGTTGCCATTCGCGGCGATTACGATTGACGTGGCCCCGCCTCGCGGCGGTCAGCTGTCGCCACCGTTTTTTTGATCAGGAGGGATCGACCGACCCCATGCCCAGGACCCGCCAGACCAACGTAACCGCCGCGCAGTGGAGCGCCAACGGCGCCGCTCTCGGGGCGCTCGACCTGACGATCCCCGACAACCAGGTCTTCGGGGCCAACGTCTTCTCGCCCGCCGTCCAGCGCGCGCGCCTGCCCAAGCACGTCTACAAGGCGCTCCACCGCACGCTCGCGCGCGGCGAGGCGCTGGACACGACGCTCGCGGACTCGGTCGCCCAGGCGATGAAGGAATGGGCGATGGAGAAAGGCGCCACCCACTACACGCACTGGTTCCAGCCGCTGACGGGATCGACCGCGGAGAAGCACGACTCCTTCTACGCGCCGTCGGGGGACGGCACCGCGATCGCGGAGTTCTCCGGCAAGGAGCTGATCCAGGGCGAGCCCGATGCCTCGTCGTTCCCGACCGGCGGCATCCGCGCGACCTTCGAGGCACGCGGCTACACCGCATGGGATCCGACCTCACCTGCCTTCATCCTCGAAAACCCGAACGGCGCGCTGCTGTGCATCCCGACCGCCTTCACGTCCTGGACCGGTGAGGCGCTCGACCACAAGATCCCGCTGCTGCGCTCCATGGACGCGCTCTCCGGAGCTGCGATCCGGGCGCTCGACCTGCTCGGCGTCGAGGGCGCCTCGCGGGTGTTCACGACGATCGGGTGCGAGCAGGAGTACTTCCTGATCGACGAGCAGTACTACTTCGAACGACCCGACCTCGTCACGACGGGGCGCACTCTGTACGGCGCGCAGCCGCCGAAGGGCCACGAGCTGGACGACCACTACTTCGGCTCGATCCCCGAGCGGATCCTCGCCTGCATGCTCGACGTCGAGATGGAACTGGCGAAGCTCGGCGTGCCGATCAAGACGCGCCACAACGAGGTCGCCCCGAACCAGTACGAGGTCGCTCCGATCTTCGAGAACTCGAACGTGGGTGCCGACCACCAGCTGCTGACGATGCAGATCCTGCAGAACACGGCGCGCCGCTACGGCCTGGTCTGCCTGCTGCACGAGAAGCCGTTCGCCGGCGTCAACGGCTCGGGCAAGCACAACAACTGGTCGATGGGGACCGACAACGGGCTGAACCTGCTCGAGCCCGGCGACACGCCCGCCGAGAACCTGCAGTTCCTGTTCTTCTGCGCGGCCGTGATCCAGGCGGTCAACAAGCACCAGGCGCTGCTGCGGGCGTCGATCGCCTCCGCCGGGCAGGACTTCCGACTGGGCGCCAACGAGGCGCCGCCCGCGATCATCTCGATCTTCCTCGGCGCCGAGCTCGAGAAGGTCTTCACGGCGATCGCGAGCAACAAAACGGTCGCCTCCAAGCCCGGTTCGTTCCTCGGCCTCGGCACCCCGGTGCTGCCGCCGATGCCGCTGCACGGCGGCGACCGCAACCGCACGAGCCCGTTCGCCTTCACCGGCAACAAGTTCGAGTTCCGGGCGCTCGGCTCGTCGAGCTCGCCGTCGTTCCCGAACACGGTGCTGAACACGATCGTCGCGGAGTCGGTGGACGACCTCTCGGCGAAGCTCACGGCGGCCCTCAAAAAACAGGGCGCGACGCTCGAGAAGGCGGTCGCGGCCGTCGTCAAGGACGTGTGGGCCAACAACAAGCAGATCGTCTTCGACGGCGACGGCTACTCCGAGGAGTGGCACAAGGAGGCCAAGAAACGCGGTTTGGCCAACCTCAAATCGACCGTCGAGGCCCTCCCCTGGATCACGAACAAACAGACCGTGGCGGCTTTCAAAAAGTACAAAGTGCTCTCGAAACGAGAGCTCGACTCGCGCGAAGAGGTGTTCACCGAGCAGTACGTCACGAACATCAACATCGAGGCCGAGACCGCGGCGTCGATCGCGCGCACGATGCTGCTGCCGGCCGCCGTCCGCTACCTGAACGAACTCCAGGTCACCGGCCTCGACGATCTCGTCGGCGAGGTGGAGCCGATCCTCAAGGAGTTCCACTTCGCGCTGACGAAGCTCGAGGACGCGAACCTCGATGAGAACCACCCCGAGGACATCCACAAGGAGGCCGCTTACATGCGCGACTCCGTGATGCTCGCGATGGAAGACGTCCGTGACGGCGCCGACCGGCTCGAGAAGCTCGTCGCCGACGACCTCTGGCCACTGCCGAAGTACTCGGAGATGCTGTTCATCAAGTGACAGCGACCCCCGGGAAGATGCTTGGAGGCCTCGCTACGGCGGGGCCTCTTTTTTGGGCCTGCCCACCCGCGCAGCACCCGGTTGCCAGCCGGACGCCGGGCTGTGTCCATCTCCCCGAGTTCGTGGGCCGAGGGCTGCTCGCCGTCTGAGAGCCCTCTGCCCCGGACGGAGGGCACGGACCCCCAGCTAGCATGGCCAGATGGCTCGCGACTACCTGAACGCCATAAACCGCCACGTCGTCATCTACGACGGCGGCATGGGCGCGACGCTCGAGCAGTTCGAGCTGACCAGCGAGGACTACGGCGGACTGCAGGGCAAGTGCCACGAGGCACTCATCCTGAATCGCCCCGACGTGATCGAGGGCGTCCACGCGTCGATGCTCGACGCCGGCGCCGAAGTGGTCGAGACCGACACCTTCCAGGGCTCGCGGCTGAAGCTCGAGGAGTGGGGACTCGGCGAGCACACGGTCGAGATCAACACGAAGGCGGCGGAAATCGCGCGCAAGGCCGCGGGCGAGAGCCGCTACGTGGCGGGGTCGATCGGCCCCACCGGCTTCCTACCCGCCTCCGAGGACCCTTCGCTCGGTCAGATCCTCTTCCGCGACCTCGTCGAGGTGTTCGCCGAGCAGGCCGCCGGGCTCATCGACGGTGGCGCCGATCTCATCATCATCGAGACCGCGCAGGACATCCTCGAGGTCAAGGCCGCTGTGTTCGGCGCCCGCCAGGCGTTCACAGCGACGGGCCGCACGCTGCCGATCCACACCTCGGTCTCGCTGCTGCCCAACGGCGGCAAGATGCTGCTGGGGACCGACATCTCCTCGGTGCTTGCGACGCTCTCCGCGCTGAAGGTCGATGTGATCGGGCTGAACTGCTCGACCGGGCCCGAGGACATGCGAGACGCGATCCGCTTCCTCGGCGAGTTCTGCCCGGTTCCCGTCGCCTGCATCCCCAACGCGGGGCTGCCGCTCCAGGGACCCGACGGAGAGACGATCTTCCCCGAGCAGCCAGAACCGCTGGCCGAGGCGTTGAAGGAGTTCGTCGAGCGCTACGGCGTCGGCATCGTGGGCGGCTGCTGCGGCACGACGCCCGCACACATCGCCGCGGTCGCCGAGCGGGTGAAGGGCCGCGAGGTCGCCCCCCGCCCCGCTCCGCGCGCGCCGCACCTGTCCTCGATGATCGCCGCCACGCCGCTGGTGCAGGAGCCGCGTCCCACGATGGTCGGCGAGCGCGTCAACTCGCAGGGCTCGCGCAAGGCCAAGGAGCTGCTGCTCGCCGACGACTACGACGGGCTCGTCCAGATCGCCGAGGACCAGGTCACCGGCGGCGCGCACGTACTGGACCTCTGTGTCGCGCTGACCGAGCGCGTCGACGAGGACGAGCAGATGCGGATCCTTGCCAAGAAGGTCTCGCTGACCCAGCCGGCGCCGATCCAGATCGACTCGACCGAGCCCGAGGTGCTGCAACGCGCGCTCGAGCAGATCCCTGGCCGGGCGATCGTCAACTCCGTGAACCTCGAGGCCGGGCGCGAGAAGCTCGATCGCGTGGTGCCGATGGCGCTCGAACACGGCGCCGCGCTGATCGCGCTCACGATCGACGAGGTCGGGATGGCGAAGACCGCCGATCGCAAGGTCGAGATCGCGCAACGGATCCGCGAGCTCTGCTGCGAGGAGCACGGCCTGGACCCCGAGCTGCTGATCTTCGACTGCCTCACGTTCACGCTCACGACCGGTGACGAGGAGTGGCGCCCCTCGGCGGTCGAGACGATCGAGGGGATCAGGCGCATCAAGGCCGAGGTCCCGGACGTGAAGACCTCGCTGGGCGTCTCGAACGTGTCGTTCGGCGTCTCGCCGGGCGCGCGCGCGGTCTTGAACTCCGTGTTCCTGCACCACTGTGTCCAGGCCGGTCTCGACCTCGCCATGGTCAACCCGAACCACATCACTCCCTACGGCGAGATCTCCGAGGCCGAGCGCGAGCTCGCAGACGACCTCGTCTTCAACCGCCGCGAGGACGCGCTCGAGCGCTTCATCGGCCACTTCGAGTCCAAGGGCGAGGAGGAGACAGCGCAGGGCACGGCCGATCCGACCGAGGGGATGGAGCCCGAGGAGGCGCTCCACTTCCACATCCTGCGCCGTCGCAAGGACGGTGTCGAGGAGTGGATCGACCGCTCCGTCGAGAAGATCGGCGCGGTACCCACGCTCAACGAAGTGCTGCTCCCGGCGATGAAAGAGGTCGGCGACAAATTCGGCGCGGGAGAGCTGATCCTGCCGTTCGTGCTGCAGTCGGCCGAGGTCATGAAGCGCGCCGTCGCGCAGCTCGAGAAATACCTAGACAAGATCGAGGGCTACACGAAGGGCACGGTCGTGCTCGCGACGGTGTTCGGCGACGTCCACGACATCGGCAAGTCGCTCGTCAACACGATCCTGACCAACAACGGCTACACGGTCGTTGACCTGGGCAAGCAGGTGCCGATCCAGACGATCGTGGACGCCGCCGAGGAGCACGAAGCGACGGCGATCGGGCTCTCGGCGCTGCTCGTGTCCACCTCCAAGCAGATGCCCGCATGCATCCAGGAGCTACACGCCAAGGGTCTCTCCTACCCCGTCCTGATCGGCGGTGCGGCGATCAACCGCGCCTTCGGCTACCGCGCGCTCTACCCCGGCGGCAAGGAATCCGAGGAGATGTACGAGCCGGGCGTCTTCTACTGCAAGGACGCCTTCGAGGGCCTGGCGGTGATGGATCAGCTGATCGACGCCGACGCCCGCGCCGCGCTCGGCGAGAAGCTGCGCGCCGGCGCACAGACGTTCCGCGAAAAGGGCGACGAGCCCGAGGAGCAGCTGAACTTCGCCGACGACTCGGTGCGATCGGCGGCACGAACAGATGTCCCGATCCCCGAGCCCCCGTTCTGGGGCGTACAGGAGATCCCGGTGGACACCGGCGAGCTCTACCGCCACCTGGACACGCACGTCCTGTTCAAGCTCCATTGGGGCGGGCGCGGCGTCAAAGGCGAGGCCTGGCAGAAGCTCCTCGCCGAGGACTTCCGTCCGCGCCTGGAGCGGATGTGGACGAAGGCGGCCGGCCCGGAGGGCTACCTGCACCCGCGCGCGCTGCTCGGCTTCTTCCCCTGCTACGCGCTCGGCAACGAGATCGTGGTGCTCGATCCGTCGGACCGCGCCACCGAGCTGACCCGCTTCACCTGCCCGCGCCAGCCGAAGGGCGACCGCATCTGCCTCGCCGACTTCTTCCGCCCGGCGTTCGACGGAGCGCCGCCGGAGGAGCTGGACGTGATCGCGGTGCAGGCGGTGACGGTCGGCTCGGAGGTCACCGAACTGATGGCGCGCCTGGAGGCCGAAGGCGAGTTCGCCGAGCAGCTGTTCGTCCACGGCCTCGGCGTGCAGACGGCAGAGGGACTGGCCGAGTGGCTGCACTGGCGCGTGCGCGAGATGCTCGCGATCGACCCCGCTCAGGGGCGGCGCTACTCGTGGGGCTACCCCGCCGTGCCCGAGCAGTCCGAGCACCTGAGGGTGGATGAGCTGCTCGGCCTCTCACAGATCGGCATGCGCATCACCGACGGCTACGCGCCGGACCCCGAGCAATCGACGCTCGCGCTCGTCGCCCACCACCCGCAGGCGATCTACTTCGGCACCAGACAGGGCCGGCTGCTGCCGGACGGCAGCCCCGACGACCTGATCCGCGGCTCCTCGCGCGACCCCTCGCTGTTCGGCGAGCTCGACGACTCCGAGCCCGCCGAGGGCGGCGTCGAAGGCGAGGATGAGCCTGCGATGGCGGGCGAGAGCGGCTAGCCGGGCCGCCGCCGGGCCGGCCCTCAGCGTCCGGCCGCAAGAACCGGCACGTCATACGCCCGTAGAGCGGCATCGGCCGTCACGAGCGTGAGCCCCTCGACCCGGGCCTGAGCGATGAGCATGCGGTCGAACGGATCGCGATGATGGAGCGGCAGTCGCCCGGCCTCGCGCGCATGATCGAATGTGATGTCGAGCGCGTCGTAGCCGACTTCGAGGGCGTGCGCGCCGATATCGGCCGGAGCCTCGAGCGACCCCATAGCGCGCTTGATCTCGATCTCCCAGACGCTCGCAGCGCTCACCAGCGCTTCGTCCGCATCCACGATCCGAGTGGATGTCTGCATGTCGAGCTCGCCTGTCGCCACCCACAGCAGCACGTGGGTGTCCAGAAGAAGTCTCAGTCGCCGCGCCCTTCGAAGTGCTTCTGGATGTCCTCGGGAAGCGGATCGTCGAAGTCCTCCCGCACGGTGATCTGCCCTGCCGCCCAACCGAACAGCCTCTCCTTTCGGGGAGGCATGGCGACGAGCCGAGCGACAGGCTTCCCGTTCCGCGCGATCACGATCTCCTCTCCGTCGGCTGCACGCTGAGCGAGTCGCGAGAGCTGCGTCTTGGCATCGTGCATGTTGTAGCTGGCCATCGACTTAGTTTAGCTTAGTTTACCTGCTACGCGACAGGCCGCGGGTCGTGTGACTCTTCGCAGCGCCGGCGGCGTGCGAGGGAGCGACGTGGGCGAGCCGCCGCGCGGGTCCGTCGGCGCGGCACGCAGGTGCGCCCGCCGAAGCGGGCGCACCCGTGCGCCAGGAGGGGATCGGGGCTACAGGCCGTGCTGGCGCAGCACTTCCACGCTGGTCAGCGTCTGCTTGCCGTCGATCCTGGTGGAGTTGGCGCCGGGCGGCGAGGGCAGCCCGGCCTTGCTGTTGATCGCTTCGTCAACTTCCGCCTGCCACGCCGGTTCGCGGCCGCAGCCCTGGACGGCGGGGGCTTCGAAGTTGTTGCTGACGAGCGAGTCTTCTTTGATCGAGATCACTTCTTCGGTGAACCTCAGCTTGCCGAGCTGGCCGCTGATCGGTTCTCCGGGCGGCGGCGGCGCCGTGGTGCCGTCGGTCAGTTCGGTCATGATCGGGGCTGCGTCGGAGCCCGAGTAGCAGTGTTCGCCGAGGAAGGCGTTGGAGAACTTCACCTTCAGCGGCAGCGTCAGGAACGTGCCTTCGGCTGTCAGCAGGAACGCCGCGTTCAGGAACACCGTCGCCGAGTTCGGGGCGATTTCGATCGTCGCCGTCACCTTCGTCTGGTGGTGCGCGATCGCCGCTTCGTACGCAGCGAGCGTCGCTCCGTGCAGCTTCGAGACGTCGATCTCCCCCGCGAGCCCGCCCGGGACCGGCTCCGGCGCCGGCACGAGCCTCGCCGCGCCGTCTTCGGGGCCGATCAGCGGCACCGGTTCGGAGCTCAGGCCGCTGAAGCCTCCCTGCAGCACGACGGGCTTCACGAACGGGATCGTCACGTTCCCGGCCTGAAGCCCCGAGGGCGGCTCGGGCTGTTTCCATTTCGACGCGTCGAACTGCGACTGCGCGATGACGCATGCGCCTTCTGCGATTTCGGGATTTTCTTTCGGGCAGTGCTGGAATTTGCTCAGATTCGCCGCCGAGGCGAAGCCGGGTGCGACGGCCGATATCGCCGCCGCGGCCGCCAGGGCCGCCGTGCAGATCCACGCCTTGCGCGCGATCCGCTGGGTCCCCCTCCTCATGGTGGTCTCCTTTGGTCGTTTCCTGCAGGAGACGCCGAGGCGACGTGGCCCCTTCCACGACCTTGCATCCCCTCTCTCTCGCGGGCGTTTACAGCACGCCGCACGCTGCCCACGACCTTGACACAAACCCGCTTGACTGTCAAGTACGTCCGTCAGCCTCGGTGTCAAACAAAACGCGGCCGGCTTGGAGTCCGGCGGCGCGCTGGGCCGCGTGACCTAGACGTCCTCGGTCTGGTCCGCGTTCGCGGCTGCGCCGAGCGTCTTGTCGGTGCACCCCGGGCTCGGGCGGCGTGGAGGCGTTGCCCGCCCCGCCGGCCGCCCGCGCGACCTTGCCCGCGTTCGCGACGCGGTGCTGGGTGGCGAGTTCGAGCACCTCCTCGGAGGAGAGCGGGCGCGCGAAGTGGAAGCCCTGGCCGAAGTCGCAGTGCATGCCCTGGAGCCGGGCCAGCTGGTCGGGGTTCTCGACGCCCTCCGCGACCGCTTTGAGGTTGAAGATGCGGGCGAGCTCCACGATCGACGCGGTCATCTGCTCGACCTGGGGGTTCGTGTCGGCGAGGAACGAGCGGTCGATCTTCAGGATGTCGACCGGCAGCTCGCGGACGTAGTTGAGCGAGGAGTAGCCGGTCCCGAAGTCGTCGATCGCGAGTTTCACGCCGAGTGCGCGCAGCGATTCGAGGCGCATCATGCTCACCTCCATGTCCTGCATCATCACGCTCTCGGTGAGCTCCAGCGTCAGGCTCGACGGCACGATTGCGGTCTCCTCCAGCGCCTCGGCGACCTCCTCGATGAACTCCGGGCGCTGCAGCTGCCGCGCCGAGACGTTCACGGCCATCGACAGCGGCGGCTCGCGGGGGCACTCGAGCTGCATCTGCGCCGCCCATGCGCACGCTTCCCGCAGGATGTGGCGCCCGACGGGGACGATCAGCCCCGTTTCCTCCAGCAGCGGCACGAACTCGGTCGGCGGGAGGGTGCCCCGCTCGGGGTGCTCCCAGCGGGCCAGCGCCTCCATGCCCGCCATGTCGCCGCGCTCGAGGTCCATGATCGGCTGATAGCGCAGGGTGAACTCGCCCGCGTCCTGGGCACGCTGCAGTTCGGCCTTCAGCTCCATCCGGGCCATCGCGCGCGCGTGGATCTCGGGGTTGAACAGCTGGTAGTTGTCCTTGCCGTGCTCCTTGGCCATGTACATGGCGGCGTCCGCGTTGCGGAGCAGCTCGTCGGCGTCGGAGGAGGAGACCATCTGCTGGTCGGAGAACGCGATGCCGACGCTGACGGCGAGCGTCACATCGCGCCCGGCAAGCACGACCGGCGCCTTCAGGGCCGACATCACGCGGCTGGCGACCTCGATCGAGTGCAGCTCGCTCTCGGTGTCGCGGAGCAGGATCGCGAACTCATCGCCGCCGAGGCGGGCGGCCGTGTCCACAGGGCGCATGCAATCGGACAGGCGCCGCGCGACCTCTCCGAGCACTTCGTCCCCGGCCTGGTGGCCGAGGCTGTCGTTGATGTACTTGAAGTCGTCGAGGTCGAGGAACAGGACGGCCACGGGCCGCTGGTCGCGCCGGCGCCCGACGAGGGCGTGCTCGACGCGGTTGCGGAACAGTGCGCGGTTGGGAAGTCCCGTGAGCGTGTCGTGGAAGGCCTGGTGCTCGAGTTCGTTCTGGAAGGCCTTGCGCTCGGAGATGTCGCGCATGTTCAGCACGATCCCGGCGACGGTCTCGTCGCTCAGCAGGTTGCAGGCGGAGGCCTCCACATCGCGCCAGCGGCTCTCCTCTGCGGGCCGCACGCGGAACTCGATCAGCGACGGCTGGCCCGCGGGCTGCGCTGCGAGGGCCGAGATCAGCGAGCGCAGGCGCGACGCGTCCTCGGGATGGACGACGTCGAACAGCTCAACGCCGTCGAGCCGGCGGCCGTCGATGCCGAGCGTGCGCGCCATCGAATCGCTGACGTACTGCACGCGGCCGTCCGCGCCGAGCACGCAGACCACATCGGAGGAGTGCTTGATGAGAGAGGCCAGACGCTCCTCCGAGCGCCGCTGCACACTCTGTTCCGCCAGCTCGATGCGCAGACCGGCCTCGCGGGCGGTCAGCACCTCGTGGCGCCGCACGATTCCGGACATGCGCAGCAGCACGAGCGCGAACATCGCCGCCGCCGCCCCCACGAGCACGTAGAGGTCGACCTGCTCGCCGAGCGCGCGCCGCACGACGATCACGGCGGGCACCGTGAGGCTCGCGCACGCGAGCAGCATGAGCCGCGCGCGCGTCAGTGTGGCGGCGGCCTCCGGCCCGGGCTCTGAGAGCATGCGCATCGACGGGTGCATCGCGGCCGTGCCGAGGAGCGTGTAGAAGACGGCCCAGCCCGCCATCGTCGCCGCGCCGGGCAGGAAATGGCCTTCCAGCAGCCGCCAGCCGTAGATCGCGTCGCTCACGAGCAGCGCGCCGATCGCGCACAGCATGAAGTTGAAGGCCGGCTCACGGCGGTGGCAGCCAGCCGCCATCCGCGCGAGCACGCCGACCACGAGGATGTCCATCGCCGGGTAGCCGATCGAGGCCAGGCGCTTGAACTCGGACATCGTGCCGTCGTGGGCGTAAGGAGAGATCAGGTACACCCACAGCAGCGTCGCGAGCGCCAGCGTGACCGTCAGCGCGTCGATCAGCGCGCTGCGGTCGCGGTCCTCCTCCCGGTCGTGGATCAGCAGCAGCATCCCGCCGACGAGGAAGGGGTAGAACGCCAGGTGGAAGGAGTCGGCCACCGACGGGAAGGTGAGGGCCGTGCCGAACAGGCGCTCGTAGTTGTAGGCGAGCACGTCGCTGGCCACGAACAGCGCCTGCCCGATCGCGAGCAGGTACCAGGGCAGCCGCCGGCGCGGCGAGTTGATCTTCGCGCCCGCGATCAACCCCGCGACGCTCAGCCCCCCGATGAGGTTGAAGACGAGGCCGCTGTTGAGCCAGGCCGGCCCCCACAGACCCGCCAGGACATAGCCGGCCGTGGCCAGCCCCATCAACCCGAGATAGGGAGCCCAGGCGCGGTCGGAGGACCGCGCGGTCTCGGTCAGCTCGACGGCGCTTTGCTCAGCGCACACGCCCGCCATCGCTCGCCCCCTGCGAGCGGGCGATCCGCGCCCCGGCGAGCCCGACCGTCCGTGAGCTCTGCGGCACGCGCAGCCGCGTCAGCTCGGCGCGCACCAGGCGCGTATCGAGCAACCCTGGCAGTGGCAGCGACGCGCTGCCGGACGAGCTGCCCCCGGGGTGGGCGGGGACCCCCACAAACAGGGGTGCATCATCCGGCTCGGCCACCGCGGCTGCGGAGTCGTGCATGGCTCGTACATCGGGGAGGTGCGCCCGGCTGCTTGAGGCCTGACAGGGCTCGTGCGCGAAATTCCGAGGCGGGGAATCCCCCCGCGCGGGGCGCCGATGCCGGCAGCGCCCGGTGGCCGCTGAGGCGCTAGTCGTCCTCGCGCGGGGGCGGGCGGAACAGGATCCGCTTGACCTCCGCCGCAGAGCCGCCGCCGAGCCTCAGCGCAGTCTGGATGCCCTCGTTGCCGAGCTCGCCGGCGTCGAGGGCTCGCCGCAGCTCGTTCAGCGGCGCCAGCTCATCCTCGGCGACGTTCTCGCGGGCCGTCTCGATCAGGATCAGGTGGCGTGGCCGCCGTTGCGCCGCCGCCACGCGAAGGAAGGGCTCGCGCTCCTCGGGCGTGAAGCCCTCGGTCGCGAGCACGACGGTCTGGCGTCCCTCGAGTCGTTTCTGCACCGCCGAGGCGAGCAGCTCGCGGGCGCGCTCCTCCAGATCCTCCTCGCTCACCCTCCCTGCGAGCAGGGTCTTGACCTTGCGCAGCGAGAGGACCGCCGCGCATCCTCGACCAGCCGCTCGATGAACGCGTCGAGCTCGGACGCGGACGCGCACGAGACGAGCAGCGAGGCTGCCGGGCGAGTAGCGCAGGCGGTCGGCCGGGCGCAGCACGCGGCAGTGCACGGTGAGGTCGGCCGGTCGCGGCGGGCCGTCGCGGCGCGGCCGATCCGAAGACCAGCCGCCGCGCTCGTCCTCAGAGATCTTGACGCTGCGTCCCGGTGGGTCTGCTCGACATGCACCCATCATGCCGCAACCGGCAGCGCCGGGGCGGGCGGAGTACTCGCAATCCGCCGCTAGACGCTCGCGATCAGCGCGAGCTTGGCCGCGCGCGGCAGCCGCTTGATCCGCGCCTCCTCGCGCATCGCGGCGCTGCGGTCGGCCATCGCGCGCGCCATCACGAGCTCGACGGGCAGACGTGAGGCCGTGTAGCGGCTCGCCCGCCCGGCGCGGTGGCTCGCCAGGCGTCGCTGGACGTCGGTGCTCCAGCCCGTGTAGAGCGAGCCGTCTCCGCAGCGCAGCATGTAGACCCACGCCTCGGCCATCGCCGGGGGCGCTAGTCGCCGCCTGCGCGCCTGGGCGCGCCCGTGCTCGAGCCGCGGCAGGCGCACGGGCGTCGCGTGCATGGTGCGCAGGCGCACCTCGCGCCAGGAGAGCCCCTCGTTCAGGAGCGCCGGCAGGCCCATGAGCAGCGCGGTTGCGAGCTCGACCGCCTGCAGCACGATGCCGAAAGCGATCGCTTCGGGCGTCGAGACGTGGTAGGCGCCCGCGAGGACCGCGACGCACGCGGCCTGGAAGACGCCGACGTTCGCGGGTGTGGCGGGGATCACCGCGGTGACGTTGACGGCGAAGAGCACCGCGGCCGCCGCCCCGGCTCCGGCCCGGTTGTCGATCCCGAGCGCCATCAGCAGCAGCCAGCAGGACAGCCACTGCAGCGCCCACGCGGCGAGTTGCGCAAGCGTCGCGAGCGTGGCCGCGCCGCGGGTCGCGGAACACCGAGAAGCCGCGCCGCAGGCGCAGCAGCGCGCGGCGCACGCCCGCGAGCGCGGCCTGCAGCCGCTTGAAGCGCGAGACGGCCGCGGGCGGCACGAGCACCGGCGCCGCGAGCACCACGAACAGCGCCGCCAGCGGCGTCAGCGCGAGCAGCATCAGGTCGCGGTCGTGGCCGTCGAGCACGCTCACGCGCGAGAGCGTGACGACGCCGAGCACGCTGAGCGCGAGCACGTTCAGCAGCGTCTGGGAGACCATCGTGCCGAGCACGACCGGCAGCGTCTCGCGCGCGCGCCCGAGCCGCCGCGCGGTGATCAGCGCGCGCGAGGGCTCGCCGAGCCGGGCCGGCAGCGTCGCCGACATCAGCACGCCGATGAACGTGCCCTGCATCGCGTCGCGCCGTTTCGCCCGGCGCCAGGTGGGCGCCGCCGCGAGGATCGCGTGCCAGGAGATCGCGCGCGCGAACATCGCCGCGCACATCAGCGCCACCGCGGCCGCCACCAGGCCCGGCTTGGATGCGACGAGAGAGGCCGCGACGCGCGTCACGCCCACCCGCTGCAGCGCGAGCGCGGCGAGCCCGACACCGACCACCGAGCTGACCGCGAAGCCGGCGCGACGCAGCGTGCGCAGCCGCCGCGCGCCGACGCTCGCTGGCTGCTGCGGGCGCGGGGGCTGCAGGCTGGGCAGCCGCTCGGCCGGGACCGGCGTGAGCATGTCGCGAGGGGCGAGGCCGTAGCGCCGCGCCGTGCGCATCAGCGAGGACCCGGCCTCGGCGCGCCGGGCGTTCGCGATCGCCTGCTCGTAGCTGTCGAGCGCTTCGCCCGCGACGTGCGGCCAGGCAAAGCGCTCAGCGCGCTCGCGCGCCGAGCGCGCCATGCGCTCGCGGCGCACGGGTTCGAGCGCCAGCGCACGCAGCTCGGCCGCGAGCGCGAGCGGGTCGTCGGGCGCCACCAGGACGCCGTCGGCGCCGTCGCGCACGACGTCGCGATAGCCGGGGATGTCGGAGGCGACCACGGGCGTCGCCGCCGCAAAGGCCTCGGTCAGCACCATTCCGAAGCTCTCGCCGCTCAGCGACGGCGCACAGAGCACGTCGGCCTCGCGCAGGCGCTTCAGCTTCTCCTCCTCGGAGACCTTGCCGAGCGCGGTGATCCCGGATCCGTCGAGCATCATGTGCGCGACCTCCTCGGAGCTGGGACCGATCAGGCGCAGCGACGCCGGCACGTGCTCGCGGAGCGCTTCGAAGGCGGCGAGCAGCACCGGCAGACCCTTGCGCTGCACGGCCTGGCCGATGAACAGGATGCGCAACTCGCGGCGCTCGGGGGCCGCGTGCTCGACCGGCCACGGTTGCAGGTGCACGCCGTTCGGGATGATCCGGTAGTGGCCCCCGAAGAACCGCTTGGCCGTCCATGCCGCCGCTTCGGAGACCGCGATACGGCCGTGGAGGCGGTTCATCCGTCGACGGCCCCCGAACGGCCCGGCGGCGATCCCGTTTGTCAGCGCGTTCTCGGAGTAGGTGTGGAAGGTGCCGACGATCGGAAGCTCGCCGGCTGAGCAGAGCGCGTCCCAGCTGACCCAGGGGACGACCGGCTCGTGGATGTGCGCCACGTCGTAGCCGCCGCCGCGGAGCTCGGCGCGCAGTTGCTGCACCGAGAACGGAGTCACCGCCAGATTCGAGACAGCGCCGTTGGCGGGCAGGCCGATCGTGCGGCCGAGCGAGACGAAGCCCTCGGGCGTCGGGTGTCGCTGTGGCCGCGCGCCGCTGTGAAGGCGCAACGACAGCTTGTCGTCGGGGTCGAACGGAGCGAGGATGCGCGGCTCGTGACCCTTCGCCGCCAGCTCAGCGGCGAGCGCTTCTATGTGGCGCGTTACCCCCCCGGGATACGTCCACGAGTACGGCGAGACGAGTGCGATCCGCACGAACACGAACTCTAGCCGCCGCCGAGGCCGATCGCCGCGCCGGCGCTACGATGATCCCGCCATGAGCGCGCGCCATTTCGTCAAGTACACGTTCCTGAAGACCGAGCCCGAATGGCGCAGGCTCCCCGCCGAGCAGCGCGAGCAGGACAAGCGGGAGTTCATGGCGGCCTGCGATGACTTCGCGGACGGCCACCTGCTGCAGAGCTTCTCGCTCGTCGGCACGCGCGGCGACGCGGAGCTGCTCCTGATCGCCGAGGCCGAGAACCTCGAGCGGATCCACGAGTTCCACGTCGTCCTCGCTCAGAGCGGGCTGATGAAGTGGTCGCAGATCACGCACTCGTTCCTCGGCATGCGAAAGAGCTCCGAGTACTCCGAAGACGAGCGTACGAGCCCCCGCGCGTTCCGGGGCCGCTACGTCTTCGTCTACCCGTTCGTGAAGTCGCGCGAGTGGTACGGACTGCCCGGCCGAGCAGCGGTGGCGGATCATGCAGGGCCACATCGAGGTCGGGCGCGAATACCCGGGCGTGGACAACCACACGACCTACTCCTTCGGGCTCGACGACCAGGAGTTCGTCGTGGCCTTCGACACGGACGACGTCGGCACGTTCCTCGACCTCGTGCAGCGCCTGCGCACG
This sequence comes from uncultured Solirubrobacteraceae bacterium, assembly GCA_963738815.1. GTDB lineage: Bacteria > Actinomycetota > Thermoleophilia > Solirubrobacterales > Solirubrobacteraceae > Palsa-744. The sequence goes on along the minus strand of CAVTXW010000008.1, from coordinate 44,294 downwards.
ACCGAGGCCTCCGCCTACACCGTCCGCGACACGCCGAGCTTCACGTGCATCGCGATGTCGGTCGAGCGCGCGCTGAACGCGCTCGACGGCGAGCCGCTCGGCGCCGAGGCGCTGCCCGCTGTCTAGGCCGCGCGGGCTCGCCCACCTCAAGCGCGCCGACCCGGTGCTGGCCGCGCTGATCGAGGCGGTCGGCCCGCTGGGGGACGCGCGCGCAGGGCGACCGGAGCGCGACGACCACTACGGCGCGCTGGTGCGCACGATCACGGGCCAGCAGCTCTCGGTGCTGGCCGCGCGGGCGATCTACGGCCGGCTGACAGACCGCTTCGGCGGACGCGCGCCGACCCCGCAGGAGATCCTCGCCGACGACCCCGAAGAGCTGCGCGCGGCGGCCGGGCTCTCACGCGCGAAGGTCGGCTTCCTGCGCTCGCTCGCCGAGCACGTGCTGAGCGGCGAACTCGAGCTCGAGCGTCTCGGACCGGCTCAGCGACGAGGAGGCCTCGGCCGAGCTGACGGCCGTGAAGGGGATCGGCCAGTGGAGCGCCGACATGTTCCTGATGTTCCACCTCGACCGGCCGGACGTGCTGCCGGTCGGCGACCTCGGTATCCGCCGCGCGATCGAACTCGCCTACGGGCTGCCCGGGCTGCCCGAGGCCGGCCGAGATGGAACGGATCGCCGAGCCCTGGCGCCCGCACCGCACGCTCGCCTGCCGCTACCTCTGGCGCTCGCTGCAGAACGAGCCGGGCTGAGCGGCCGGCGTCCCTGGCGGCGGGCTTCGCGGCCTGCCCGCGAGGCAGGCCCCACCGGCCGAGAAGCATGATGCGCGGTCTGCCCGCGCGGGAGGAGCGCGGAGCTATTTCAGCTTCAGCGCGTAGGTCTTGCGGGCCTTCGCGATGCAGCTGTTCATCTTCGACTTGTGGCTCTTGTTCTTCTTCTTGCAGGTCGCGACCGCTTTGACCTGCTTGCGCGCGGTCGCTTCGCACTTCACGCGCTTGCTGTGCTTCTTGACCTTCTTGCACTTCTGCGAGCAGCTTCTGAAGTTCGGTCAGGTGCACGACTTTCGAGGAGCACACTGCGCTGGTGCCGCGTGTTGATCGAGTTGACGAGCTTCGCTTTCGTGGTCAAGTTGATCGTGACGCCGTTCTGGCCGACGAATTCGGTCGGCAGGTTCTGCGGCGTGGCGCACAGGTCGCCGAAGCCGCTGAAGGCGGAGTGCGGGCCGCGCGGCAGTTTCACTTCGAAGGTTTCGACCGGCGCGTCGGGGACGGATTCGAAGCTCGAGCTCGTGATGCCTTTTTTGATGTCGGTCTTGCCGTCGAGCAGGAGCTTGATGCCTTCGCCCTGGAGCACGAACTCGGCGTCCGGGAAGGAGGCGTTGGCGTGCGACACCAGGTAGGCCGGCCCGACCAGCGGCGATTTCAGCACGGGTGTGCGCGCGATCGCAGTGCCGACTACGGAGCCTTCCGGGCAGTTGGCCGGGTTGACGTTGAAGATGTGGTCGTCGCAGGATTTCTGGATCGTCGTCAGACGCGACGGGATCGAGGTCGGGAAGACCAGCTTCGTCTTGTGGATGTTGGCTTCGCCTTTCGCCGCTTTGAGCTTCACGACGAGGCCCGTGCCGTCGAGACGGCTGACGTTCGGTTCGAGTTCGACCGTCAGGCTCGGTTTGAACGGCAGCGACGCGCAGTTCGAGACGTGGAACGGCGAGTGGATCGGGAAGCTGCCTTCCGGCGCCCCGGCCGGGTTCCACCCGGTCAGCGACCCCGGTCACTTCGAGCGGGCTGCAGTTGGTCGGGTTGAAGCTGAAGCCGGGCCGGTCGACGTCGACCATGATTTCGCTGATCGAGGCGGGGACGCCTTCGACGAACTGCGGCAGCGGGTTGCTGACGACGGTCGCCTGTGCGGTGTTTTCATCCACCAGGATCCGCGACATCACGCCGATCTTGCCGAGTTCGAACGGGCCGGTGTGGCCTCTGGTGTCGGTCACGTCGAGCAGGCCGAACGGGGCGCCGTGGTAGGGGCCGGTCAGGTACACCGTGCCCGGGAGCGTCACCCGTGCTGCCCCCGCGCCGTAGGTCCCGCTGCCGAGCCCGGCGACCGCGACCGATTTGCCGATGATGCTCGAAGCCGGGCATTCCGCCGAGCTCTGCGCGTCTCGTTTGGGCAGCGTTTCGGGCGCGATCTGTTCGGCGGTCGCGGTCGGGCACTGCGCGACGCCGGCGAGGATCGCGGCCGCGCCGGGCGGCTCGGTGACGTTGATCGAGCGCAGCTGGTTCTGGCCGTCAGGCTTGCGGATCACGACTTTGAAGGGGCTGAAAGCGCCCGCCTGGCCGCTGTCGGCGCCCGCTTCTGTGCTCGGTGCGAAGGCCGGGTTGCACGGGCCGCCGCCTGCGCCTTCGTTGATCGCGAAGCTGCTGGTCGCCGTCCTTTTCTGGTTCGAGGAGGCTTCGAATTCGGCGGCGCTTTCGTAGCTGCCGCACTTTTCCGGTGTGGCCTGCGCGGCGCGCGGGCCGTCGTTGAGGTTCAGCGTCAGCTTGCTGAACTGGACCGGCGGCGTGTTGCCGAAGGTCGACGTGATCTGCCCCTGGGGTTCGCCGCGGCTTGGGTCCCCGAACTTGACTTCGCCCGCGAGCTTGACCTGAACCTTGGGTTCCCCGCCTTTCTTGACGAACGCTTCCGAGGCCGGGGTTTCGGCGAAGATGAAGAGCACCAGCGGCGACATGAACGGGTTGGTGTCGTGGTGCCCCAGGTACACGGAGCCCGTGAGGTGTTCGTCCAGGAGCGGCGTTTCGATGTCGACCGTGCCGATTTTCGCTGAAGCGGGGCACGTGGTTTCGTTGAGCTGGGCCGTGGAGAACTCGTTGTTCGCCAGGAGTTTCCCGAACGCTTCGCTGCTGAGAGGTTCGCTGCCGCCTTCGAAGCCGAAGCCTTCGGTCGTGCAGGTGCCGAGGCCCTGGGAGGCGCCGGCGCTCGCGAACACGCCCGCGGGGAGCTTCAGCGTGGTCGATTTGATCGCCGCGTCGGCGAGTTCTTTGCCGGTGACCGTGCCTTTCTGGTCGGTTGCGACCGTGACGGTGTAGCCACTCGGGGTCGCCGCCTGCGGTTTGACCGGGGTAACGGAGATGCTCGGTTCGAAGGCCAGCTTGGGACAGCCGGTGAACGGCGAGCCGCCGAGACCCGAGGGCCCGGAGAAGAAGCTGTATGAGATCGGACCGAAGCTTTCCCCGTTCCACGAGACGCCTTCCGCCGTCGTCGCCGGGACGCCTTCGCAGGCCGTCGGCATCGACAGGAAGGCTTCTTCGGGCGGACGCGGCGGCTTTTCTTCTTCAGCGAGCCGTTTGTTTTCGCGCGTTTCGATCTGCGCCTGCGTTTCGCAGTTGGGGTGTTTTTCTTCCAGCCAGGTGCCTTCCTGGATGCAGGCCCAGCCGCGCTCGGCATTGTGGCGCGAGTCTTGCGGGACCCCCCAGAGCGTCAGCTGCGTCGTGACCACCGCCGCGGACTGCGGCGCCTCGTGCACCGACACTTCCACGCCGTAGTCTTTGCCGCTGCGGACCTTCGTTCTCAGCACGACGGGCACTTTGTGGAACTCGAAACCGAAGCGGGCCGGTTCGCCTTCTTCCGGTTCGAGGTTGAACACCGGCACGGTGCCTTCGGCGTAGCCCTGGATGACGGGATTGAAGATCGAGACGACCGCGTAGCCGATCGCAGAGTTCTGTTCGCAGGTGTTGGAACCGCCTTCTTGGAGCGCCGAGAAGCTGCTGGCGGTGCAGCGCGGCACGCCAGCCGCCTTCCCGATCAGACCCGGCGGCAGGACGAAGTTGAGGTCCTTCGGCAGCGCCGCTGCGGTCGGGAACTCCTGCGGTTCGCCGATCGTCGGAGCGACTTCGACGACCTTCTCGTTGAGATCGAAGATCGACGTGAGCTGGAAGGGGTGTGCCCCCGCCTGCGTTTCCGGTTCGCCTTTTTCGTTTTCGGGCCGGATTTCGTAGCGCATGGCCCCGAATGGCGTCGCGGCAGTCGTGACCTGGAGCTTCTTTTCATACGGTTCGGGCGCGGCGGCGTCGCCACCGCTGACTTCGGCAACCTCTTCGGTCGAGCCGACGGGCGTAGCCGCGTTCATCTGGCCAGCCGCTTTCAGCCGGATCGATTCCGTTGGCGGAATCGATCCTTCGTAGGGACAGGTCACGGTACGGCCTTCGACTTTGCAGGTGAGGTGGTGCGGTTCGCGTTTCAGCACGTCCGATTTGTTTTCGGGACCGGCGAACGCGTCGAGACTCTTGGTGGCTTCGAAGCCGGCCGGCAGCGTCGCTCTCAGGACGATCGGGTGTTCTTTGGATCCGACAATCGTCCCGTAGCCGGTGTTCGAGGCCTTGAACGTGACGACAGCGGGCTGGCCTGGCTGGAGGTTGGTCGGCGCCGCCGTCGCCGCGAGCACCCACCAGCCCCCGGAGGCGGAAGCCGTCGCCGGACCGGCGACGAGCAGGACGGCGACACAGGCCACCGCGAGCACGGCGGCGCGCGAGAGGAGACCACGGAGGCTCATCGCTTCACGCTGCCCTTCTTCGCTTTCTTCGCGGGCGGCCCGAAGTGCTTTTTCGCCTGGGCGACGCACTTGGCGCGCTTCTGCTTGCTCTTGATCTTCTTGCAGGCCTTCAGCGCTTTCGCATACTTCTGCGCTCGCGTGAGCACTTTCGGTTTCGTCGTGGTCGGTTTCTTTTCTTCGGTCGTGCCGAGCACTTCGTGCTTGGTCGAGTTGCGGCTACCGGCGTCGGCCAGGGTCCCGGCCGAGCCTCCACCGGTGCTCCCGCTTTCGGGCGCACCTTCGTGGCAGCTTTCACCGACGCAAGGCGGCGGCAGCGCGGCCGGCGGTGGCACACAGCTTTCTGTTCCGGGCTGCCCGCAGACCGCGGCGTCGTAGACGTCGAAGCTCGAGTCGGCGTCGATGGGCGCCAGTGGGGCGGCCGTGTCGATGAACACGTCGTTGCCGCTTTCGCTCGCGTCGAGGAAGGCCGATTCGTGGTGGTCGCGGCCCGAGGAGAGCAACGACACGCAGCCGAGCGAACCTTCGCCGTAGGTGTCCGATGCCGTCGTGCACTGCGCCACCCCGTCAGGACCGAGGATCCCGGCAGGCTCGTACTCATAGACGTCCTGCTTGGTGCCGTTTTCGTCCTGCGGCGCCAGCGCCTGCGAACTGTTGAAGAACAGGCGCCCGTTGTCGAGCAGGGCGCGCGACTCGTAGAAGGAGGTGGTGACCCCGATTTTGATCCCGCCGGGGATGTTGGCGGCGATCCAGCGGGCCTGCCAGATCCGCGGACGGTCGACGAGCAGCCCCAGGCCTTCACCCGACTGCAGCGCCTCGTGGACGCCCACCGGACGCGCGCCAGTGGGGTCGCAGGACGCACAGACGAGCTTGTTCGTCGTGGCGTTGTAGAGGAAGGCCTCCTCGTCGGGCTTCCCGCTGTTCGCGTCTTTGTTGTTGTAGCCCGCGGGGTTGGTCGCCGTCGGCAGCCGGCGATCGGACATGAACGCCATCCATTCGCCGTTGGGCGACACGCGCGAGGTCATCAGGCCCGGGTCGAGTTCCCCACCGACATGCCAGTCCGGTTCGTCTTCGAGCGACAGCGTCGCGATCAGCTTCGGCGGTCCCCATTCGCCGGGAGCTGTGCGGTGCCTCACGTAGAGGTTGCACACGTTGGAGAGCGAGAGTTCTTCCAGCTGGTCTCGAACCTCGGTCTCGTTGCTGCACGAGCCCTGTGCAGCGGCGCCGCTGAGAGCGCCGTTGGCGACGAAGAACACGGTCGACCCATCAGCGGCTGCGCCCGGCACGACGCCTTGGACGTCCGCCGGTTCGCTGGCGTTGCCGTTGACGGTGAGATCGGTGAGCTTGCACTTCGGTTCGCCCGCGACTTCTTCGACTTCGCAGGAGTAGAGGTCCGGCTTGGGGACCGGGCCGACCTCTGCGGTCGAGTTTTTGGTCAAGCGGGCGTTGTCCGTGAAGAAGATGGTCTTCCCGTCTTCGCTTGCTGTCTGATATTTCGGCTGCGCCAACGTTTCGGTGACGCCTTCTTCCGGCTGATCGACGCGAAGTGTCTTGGCCGTCGCTGTGTTGCGCTGGTAGAGGTGTCCGCCCGAGCTGAAGATCGCCCGGCTTCCGTCGGCGCTGACCGCGTTCCTTACGAGTTTGCTCGAAGGCGGCCCAGAGGCGCCCAGCCGAGGTGATGGCAGAGGCGTTCCGTTGCTGAGGACGTTGATGACCTTCAGCTGTCCCGTCGCCGCGGTCCACTCGTAGAGACCTCGACTGGCCGTGTTTTCGCTGGTGAGCGGGAATTCCTTCCCTTCGAGCACGACGTGTTCCCCATTGGGCGTCATGTACGGCACGGGTTCGAGATCGCCACCGTAGGGGACTTTCTCTTTTTTGCCTTCAACTTCGCGTTCGCCCGTGACATTCGTGTCGTTCGCGATCGCTCGGTAGCAGCTGGACGTCACGGCTTCTTCGCAGCTCCCGAAGTTGCTGCGTTTGTACGCCGTGACTTCGCTCGCTTCGGGCGAGAGCAGGATTTCGGAGCGTGGGAGCACGACCGCTTCGGAGAGATCAGCAGTGAACCACTGGTACTCGGTCGGGGTGCCGGCCGCGATACCTGTCGGTTCCCCGTTCGGGGTGTTGATGTCCCTGTTCGCCCACTGGCTCGTGCTCCCCGCGTCGTGGCGGACCGCGAGGATCTGGTTTGGTTCGGGCGCGCGGTTGCCTTCCGCGCCGTCGAACGCGGTCGACGTGACGTAGGTGAGCGCATGACCGTCGGCGGCCGCTTGGATCAGGCCGCCTTCGCGGGTCGGCCCTTCGACCGTGGCGCCGTTCTTGCCTTTGTCTGGAGACACGAGCTCCCAGCGGCGCCCGTCGGGGAGCGCTTCCCCGAGCGCCGGCGCGGGCGTCGTGACCTTCTGTTCGGGCCCTTCGACGGTCCCCGAGGCGTTCGACGCGAACGCGATGAAGTGGTAGAGCGTGCGCGGAGTCAGCCCGGTGACTTCGATCGGCGCGGCGGCGACGTTTGCGAAGTCTTCTTCGGCGCCTTCAGCGAGCGTGGCGTGGGGGAGCGGCACTTCGACACATGGGCTCGAGCACGGCTGCGAGGCAGGCGGGACGGCTTCAGGCGAGTAGCGGAACCAGTAGGTCGTGGCCTGCCCGCCCGGCGCGATCGAGGCCGTCAGATCGAGGTGGGTCGCCGTGGCGTTGCTGTTGCCCGTTTCTTCGATTTTCGGCTTGCCCGGCGTTTCGGCTGCGAACACCGCGATCCGGTTCATCCCGGCGTCGGCGGCGAGAACCTCTTTGCTCTTGTTGTTCGCAGCGACGCCCGTGCTTTTTTCCAGGGCGCCGGATTCGCTCCCGGCGCCGAGGCGCTGGACCGTTTCTCCCGCCGGGTCCACGATCACGACGTTGGTGCCCGTGTCGACGAGCACATCCTGGTTGTTGGGCGAGACGGCGACGCCGGCCGACGGTTCGCGAACGATCGCTTCGTCGATCGAGAGCAGGACTTCCGCTCCACCTTCTTCCTTGGCTTCTTCCTGGGATTCGCCGGGTTCGTGTTCGAAGCCGAGCACGTACTTGCCGAACTGCTTCGGTGGTTCGACTGCTTCTTCGTCTTCGGTCTCGGCGTGGGCGATGTAGAAGGTGTTGTCCGCAGCCGCGGCGAGACCGCCGGCGGCCCGTCCCGAGGCTTCGTATTCGTAGATGCGTACGAACTTGTTCTTTTCTTCGTTGTTCAGTTCGTAGATTTCTTCTTCTTCGTTGTAGACGAAGAGCTGGCCCTGTTCGCCGACCGCGATCCCGAACGGTTCTTCGAAGAGTTCGAGCGTTTCGCCTTTGCCGATCGGCTTCCACCCTTTGATGGTGGTGACGACGTTGCCGGTGGCGCCGTCGTACTTCTGGATCAGCAGACCTTCGAGTTCGGTTTCTTTGTTGCCGACTTCTTCTTCGAAGGGCTTGACTTCGACGTAGACGTCCCCGAACGATGGGCTTGACTGATCGCTGTCGACGGCGATCGACCCGGCGCCGTGCAGCTGCCCTTTTTTCTTGCCCGGCTTGCCTTTCGTGCAGACGGTCGTACAGATCTGGAATTCGTTGCCGCCGTTGATGACACCGATGCCCCAGGCGCGCTGGAATTCGTGAGCGGCGTTGAACATGTCGACGCGGTTGTTGCCCGCGTCCATCACGTAGATGTCGCCGGTGACCTGGTTCACGGCGACTCCGGCGGGGTTCAGCATCTGGCCGGGGCCGCTGCCCGTCGACCCGAACGTCTTCGCTTCATTGAAGACGAAGCCGCGCTGGCTGAAGGCTCCGGCCGACGCGGTCGCAACGAGCGAGACGGCGGCAGCGAGCAGCACGGCAGACAGCCAGCGTGCCGACCCGCACCTCTTCGCCCGTCGGGCGGTCTCCCCGATCTCGTGAATCATCCCGGCAATCGTCTCCCTCGAAGCCTCTCCGACAAAGGAGTCTATAGAGGGCCTTTGGCTTGTCAAGCAGCAACCGGTGGGTTGCCGAGCCTGCAAGCGTCGGGCCATTTGACGCTTGAACACACTCGACGGCTGTTCGATCCGGATCCAGGCCATGCGAATCCGACGCGTCGTGCATCGGTAGGAGGGGCGCCTCCGGCGGCCCTCCGCGCGCCGCCTCAGCCCGAGACGTCTCCCCGGCGCGGACGGCCGGCGATCGCACCCGACTGCCGCTCCTCACAGCGGATCCTGGCGACGGAGCTCGGATGGGCTTGCTCGCGTCGCCGGGCTGCTTTCCGGTCTCGATCCGGCGGGCCGTGAACCGGCCCGGAAAGAAAAAACGTGCGGGGCCCGAGGGCCCCGCACGCTTGCTTCAAATACTGCCTTGTGCTGTCAGCCAAGAGCTTCCAGCACCATAGAGACTTTCGTCCCTACGGGGTCACCATGATGGCTTCGCCCTTGTCTGCGGCGGTGCCTTCCTGGCCCGAGGGCAGGGTGCCGGCCGGTTCTTCGTGGCCAGCTTCCGTGATTTCGGAGAGCAGGAAGTGTTCGCCAGCCGGTCCACCGGTCTGGTGGGTCGGGAGGTTCACAAGCGGTTCGTAGAAGTGACCCGGCGCGTATTCCACCGAGCCAAGGCCCGGACCGACCACGAAGTGGTCAACCGATTCCTTGCTGATCACGCCGACGTTGCCCGTGTGTTCGGCCAGGACCGAACCAATGACGTTCGTCGTCGCGACTTCGGTGCAGGTGAAGTTCGCGAGCACGGGGCCGCTTTCGCCCTGAAGCTCGGAGGCCACACCGCTACCGCCTTCGATGTCAACCATTTCGCCACTCAGGCTGTTGGTCGTGATGACACCTTTTTTGCTGCCGCTCTGACACGGAGCAGCAAGGACCGTGCAGCCCTTGAATTCAGACGTCACTTTTTCGACCTTGTTCGGGAGAGCAGCTTTGCCGCCGCCCTTGAACGAGGTGCACTTGACTTCGACGTGGGCACCACCCGGGAACGCGCCTTTGCCCGTCGCGGGGATGATCACGTGCAGAGTGGCAGCGCCACCCTTGACTTTGAAGGCCTTGCCTTTACCGACGCCAGCCTGAAGTTCGTACTTGTTCTTCTTGCCTTCAGCTTTTTCGGCTTCGGAGGCTTCCGTCGTGCACGTCTTGTTCGTGTATTTAGCGACGTATTTGCCTTCGACCTTCGCGGTTTTGGCACATTCCTTCCATGCCGCAGCGGCAGAAGCACCGGAAGCCACGACCGCGCCAAGCGCGAACACAGCGACCAGGGCAAGCCCCAGGATCCTCATGCGTTTCATCAGTGAACTGCTCCTTTTCCCTCTTGATTAAGGTGACCGGCTTCGGAACGACCTCTAGAAAGACGAGGCTGCCCCCAAGCCCGTCGTAGCCGCGTCACTGATCCTCAGCTTCGCGGTGCTGCTCCCGACCTTGGCAGAAAACATCTCGTGCGTCAAGGTCAAGCCTGTGGGGTGATGACGGGCAACGAAACCGTTGTCCCCTGACAGGGGAACGCACGCGTTGCCGCGTGTCTGGGCGTCCCTCCCCATCTCCACCCTCGACCTCATGTCGCGGCGACCGTAGCACAGGGATCTGCCGGGCGTCAACCGCTTGATGCCCTGCAAACTCGGGACTTAGGCTGGCTGGCGGGCCAGACAGCGCGGCACCGCAGGACGGTCCCCCGCGGCTCCGAGCCGGCGCAGCGGCCGCATGTTCGGCACCTGCCGAGCCGCCTTTCGCGGCGGGACCGGGCTCTCGCGGCCGGCCCGCCGCAAACTCTCACCTTCTACTCGAGGTTGATAGTGAGCTCTGCTCGCGGCGCCGGGTCATCCCCATCCACACGAGATATGTCTCATACAGCCGTGCCAGCCCCGCATCCGCCAGGCCGACCGGATACGCGGGATCCTCGCGGAAGGAGTACTGGAAGATCGCCGCCACCCGCGGGTCCGCGCGCCAGCGTTCGAGCTGCGCCGCCAGCGCCGCAGCGCCGGCGCTCTGCTCGGCGGCCGAGCCGGTGCGGGGCCTGCCGGGGCGGGGCGCGCCGGCGCCGGTCTCCGTCACCCACACGTGCGCGTCATCCGCGCACCCGCCCCGTTCGGCGAGCGCCTGCTCGAGCGCCGCGACTGGTTCGCCCCCCTTGGTCGAGCCCGGCCCGTAGGCCGCGTAGGCGTGCACTGACCAGTAGCGGCTCAGGCACAGGACGTCCGGCGGCAGGGCGCGGACGAACTCGCCGACGCTCAGTCGGTGGGACGAGCCGGTGTCATAGCCGCCGAGCTCGCCGAGCAGCAGCTCACCGCCGGTTCCGGAGGCCTTCAGCTCAGCGGCCGCGGCCCGGGCCAGCGCGGCGTAGGCCCCGGGCGACAGCGGTGCCGCCCCCGCGCTGCAGCTCGCGCGCTGCGGGCTCAGGAACCGCGGGTCGTTGGGCTCGTTCCACGGTGCCCACCACGGCAGCGCGACCCCCTCACGGCGGGCGAGCGCGACAAGCGAGGAGATCAACCCGCGGTAGGCGGGGAGCGCGGCGGGTGCGAGCGTCCGCGCGGCCGGGTCGGCGCCGGGCGCTTCGCAGCCGTGCGGCGGCGTCGTCGCCCAGGCGGGGGCGCCGAGCAGGTCGATCACGACTTCGGGCGGGGCTTCCCCGCGGGCGCTCGCGGCGCGCTGCCGGGAGGCAATCGCTTCCAGCTCGCCGGCGATGCCCGGGTAGGACCCGCAGGGCCGGATCCCGCGTGAGCATCCGTCCACGGGGGAGCTGAGATCGGGCGGGCTGCCGGGGGACGGCTGCAGCGCGGCCCAGTCGACCAGCAGCCGGAAGAAGCGCGGATGAAGTGCCGAGAGCCATCCGCGCGCCTGCGCGAACGGGGCTGCCTGCGCGGGCGCAGCGGCGCCCGGAGCCCACAGCAGGTCGGCGTTGTCCTCCGTGATGCCGAAGGCTGGGCGCGGAACGGGCGGCGCGGGCGGAGTTTCCGCGCTGGTGGCCGTGCGACCGGCGCCGCCGCAGCCCGACGCGATGAGCGCCGTGGCGGCCAGCGCCGCCGTCAGAGCCAGCCGGTGAATCCGGGGCACAGCGCGCCGCCGGTCGACCCGGCGGGCGGCCCTCAGACCGCTGAGACCTGCTCCTCCTCGGCGACGCGGAAGGAGGAACCGCAGCCACACGCGGCGACCACGTTGGGGTTCTCGACCTTGAAGCCGGCGCCCTGCAGGCTTTCCTCGTAGTCGATCGTCGAGCCGCTGACGAACTGCAGGCTCTCACGGTCCACCAGCAGCTTCAGGCCGTGGCTCTCGAACACGATGTCGCTGTCGCGCTGCTCGTCGAAGGCGAGCTGGTACTGGAAGCCCGAGCAGCCGCCGCCGCGGACGCCCACCCGCAGCCCGGCAAGACTGACGTCCGCCTGCTGGGCGGAAAGAAACTCGTGCACCTTCTCGGCGCCCTTGTCGGTGATCTCGATCATCGGCCAGCTCCTGTTGACGGCTCCAAGACTTTCCAAAGTATAGCGGTCTCCCGGCTCGCAGCTCCGGCCCTGGGGACGGCTCCGCGCGATCTTCTACGCTGGATATCGGTGCCGAGCCCCGCGGACATAAGACAGCGCATCGAGACGGCCCTCCCCGGCGCCGCCGTCGAGGTCGAGGACACGACCGGGACCGGCGACCACTTCCGCGCCACAGTTACAAGCGATGCCTTCGCGGGCCTCAGCCGCATCCAGCAGCACAAGCTCGTCTACAGCGCCGTCGAGTCCGACCTCGGCGGCGCGATCCACGCGCTCGCATTGAAGACCGCCGTGCCCTCCCCCGTCGAGACCCCCTGACCGCAGGAGCATTCAAATGGCAAGCAACGAGTTCGACCCGATCCCGATGGCGCCCAGCGCTCCCACCGCGGCGCCTGCCGCGGCCGACCCTGTACAGAGCAGCCCCATTCGCGACGCGATCAAGCACGCGATCGCCGAGCACGACGTGATCCTGTTCATGAAGGGCACGCCGGAGGCACCCGCCTGCGGCTTCTCGGCGCGGACCGTCGCGATCCTGCAGTCGCTCGAGGTCCCCTTCGCCGCGGTGGACATCCTGCCTGACCCCCGCATCCGCGAAGAGCTCTCCGCGATCTCCGAGTGGCCCACGATCCCGCAGCTGTTCAAGTCCGGCGAGCTGCTCGGCGGCTGTGACATCGTCACCGAGATGTACGAATCCGGCGAGCTCGAGGCGGCGCTCTCCTAGGCCGAGGCGGGGTCCTGTAGCGTCTCGCGCCGCATGCCCCCCGTCGCCGTCGCCTCCGACAGCACCCATTACCTGCCGCGCGCGCTCGCCGACGAGCGCGGAGTGCACCAGGTGAGCCTCTACGTCGGCTGGGCCGGGCAGCCCGAGCGCGAGCTCGACATGGAGAGCTTCGGCCCCTTCTACCAGCGGCTCGGAACCGACCCGGAACTGCCGAGCACCTCGCAGCCCTCGATCGGCGACTTCCTCGCGGTCTGGGAGCCGCTGATCGAGGAGGGACGCGACGTGGTCTCGATCCACCTCGCCGGCGGCATCTCGGGCACAGTGCAGGCGGCGCGCCAGGCGCACGCGCTCCTCACCGAGCGCGGGCTCGGCGAGCGGGTCGAGGTGATCGACGGCGAAACCGGCTGCGGCGGACTCGGCATGCTGATCCTCGCCGCCGTCGCCGCAGCTGAGGCGGGCGGGGACAAAGAGGCGGTCGCCGCGCGCGTGCGCGAGACGCGCAAGGCGCTGCGGATCTGGTTCTGCCTGGACACGCTCGAGTACCTGCGCCGCGGCGGGCGCATCGGCAAGGCCCAGGCCTGGCTCGGCGGCACGCTGCGCATCAAGCCGATCCTGTCGCTCGAGTTCGAGATCACCCCGGTCGAGCGCGTGCGCACGGCTGCGCGCTCGTTCGAGCGCATGGTCCGCTACGCCGAGGAACTGCGCGACGCCGGCTCCGACGGCTGGGTCGTGCAGCACATCCAGGCCCCCGAGCAGGCCGAGCGCCTGATCGGGCGCTGCCGCGAGATCTTCGACTCCGAACCGCTCTTCTCCTCGGAGGTCGGGCCAGTGATCGGCACCTACACCGGCCCCGGGCTGATCGGTATCGGCGGCGTGCCGCGCTCGCTGTTGGGCTAGCGCGAGCGCGGCACCGCGGCGCCGATCGAACCGATCACGTCAGGGTTTGATGATCAGGGCTTCGCCCTTGCCGTTCATGATGCCTGCGACCGACCCGTGGGGAGGAAGCCCGACGGTTCGCGTACCTTCGCCTTCGGTGATGCCTGCGAGGAGGTAGTCGTGCGGGCCGCCTTCGAAACTCACGGGATCGTTGACGAACGGCACCCAACGCGTGCCCGATTCGGTTTCGAGTTCGCCGAGGCCCGTGCCGAGGACGAAGTGCCAGACGAATTCCTTCTCGAGCACTCCGACGTTTCCCGTGTCTTCGGCGATCATCGACCCCTTCCATTCAACGCGGTTTGTGAGCTCGGTGCACGAGAACGCCGCGATCAGCCCGGAGTCAGGGCTCGCTTCGTTCGTCAGGTCCACACCCACCCCCGAGCCACCGGCTATCGGACCGAGTTCGCCACTGAGCGGTTCTGTCCTGATCACGCCTTTCGAGGCGATGCTCTGGCAGGGCGCGTTCAGCGCCGAGCATCCACTGAGTGTGAGGACCACGTGCGAGACCTTGTTCGGCGTCGCGACTTCGCCTTCGCCTTTCGACGAGGTGCATTCGACGTTGAATTCGGTGCGGAACCGCGCTGGGGATCACGGTGTCCCATTCGTGCGGCCGCTTTTGAGCTTGAACGGTTTCCCTTTCCCGATCCCTTCGAAGATTTCGTACGTCCCGCTCCCTTCGGGCGATGCCGGTTCGGTGCAGGCCGGGTTCGCCCATTTCCCGGTTTTGGCCGGAACCGCTTTGCCGCAGAAGAACCACGTGGGTGAAGCCTGAGCGGCCTGCGCCCCCGCGAAGGCGGCACAGCAGAATGCCCCGCTCAGGAGCATCGTCAGCTTCCTGCGTGTCATTTCTTGCCCCTCTCTCGAAATTCGGAACTCTTGCTCCGATTCTCTCCGATCGTGTCTCGCGGTGTCAACCGGTCGAAACGGCTCGGTAACGGGACACTTCGGGCGTGCGAGGTGCCGTGCTTCTCGCCCTCGTCAGAACGGCTACGCAGGGCGTCGCGAGGGACGGTCCGCCCGCAGCCAATCACGGCCTGCATCTGGGACACCGGAGCGCGCAACGCCAGGAGCGGCCGGGGACGCGGCGCAGCCGTCCCCGGCCGTGTTCACCTGCATGACGAGGATCCGCTTGGCCGAAATGGATACACCCGGGCGGCGTAGCTCGCGCCGGAGCGGAATCCGGTGCTTGCGGGTTCTTCCGTCGAGAGCGGGCTGCGTCGCGCCGAAGGCGCGCGGCGCGCGATCGCCGGGTGTCCTACCCGGCTTCCCAGCTCGTCGCCGCCGCCTTCGGCCTCGCCCGGCTGCCCTTGCCCGAGCTGCTCTCGCCGGGCGCTTCTTCGGCTCACGCCGGGCGCGTTGGGAGCGCCGGGCCACGCGCTAGGCCGAACGTCCGCCCGCGGTCATCCGTATGACGTATCCGAGAGCGGCCCAGGGCCGCGCCGTCTCAGTCGCGGCGGCGGCGGCGCAGCATGCGCGCGCCGACGATCAGCCCCAACACGGCCGCTCCGGCCATGATTTCGGGCCGGTGGCGCTCGACGTGCGCACGCCAGTCCGTGATCCTGGTGACCTCGCCGCGCAGGCGGTCGACCGACACCGCCAGCTCGCGGCGGTTCGCCTCGATCGATTCGCGTATCTGCTCCGGGGAGCGCTGGGCGGACATCAGGCGTCCGTCCCGTTTGAAGGAGGTGCCGCATCCGGCGGAGCGACGCTCGGCGGGGGCGGGGGCGGCTCCGGCGCCGAAGCGGCCGGAGCGGCCGGGCGGCCGGTGCGGCCGCGACAGGCGTGGGCGGGCGCGGAGGCGGCGCTCTGAGCGCGCTCGGCGGAGGCCCGTCGTGCGTCGGCGCCACGGTCTCGCGGATCTTCTGCGCCTCTTCGATCGCCATGGTCGGCACCGGCGGCGCCCCGCGTTTGAACGCGCGGGCCGCGATCAGTCCGGCGGCGACGCCGAGCGCGATCAGGATCAGCCCGACCGCGAAGAAGCCCCAGAAGAACGTGAACTGGTTACCGGGCAGGTAGTAGTACAACAGCCAGGCGAGGCCGATCAGCAGGAACAGCACGGCCCACACGAAGAAGACCCCGGCGATCGCGCCCACCGCCGCGCCCTTCGCAAGCTTCGTCCCCTTCTCGGTGAGCTCGGCCTTCGCGAGCTCGATCTCTTCCCGCACGAGCGCGCTCGCGCGCTCGGAGATGTCCGCGACCGCGGCCGCGATGTTGCTGGGCGGCTCCCCGCCGTTGTGCTGGGTGCTCACTCGGGCGGGTCCTCGTCGAAGATCCGCCGCCACGCGAACGCCGCGGCCCGGGTGGCCGCGATGCTCGCGAGCGCACCGAACCCGGCGAGCAACCCGGACCAGACCAGCCTCTTGACCAGCTCGTTCTCCATGACCGCGCAAGTCTATTGCCCCGGCCCGTCGGGACTCAAAACCCCTCCCGGCGCGCCGCCGTGGCCGCGCCTGCGGGCAAACGGCGCCGAGCCGCTCGTGCGCGTCCGTCCCGGGCGCCCTCAGCGGACGCCCGCACCCTCGCCGGCGGCGGTCTGCAGCCCGCCGCACACCGTCTCGACGACCTCCCACTTGGCGCGCTCGAAGTCGTCGGGCCCCTGGGGCAGCAGTTCGAAGATCCAGCCGGTGAGGAGCTGCTCGATCGCGCCGTAGAAGGCCATCGCCGCGAACCGCGAGTCGATCTCCGCCTTGAACTGGCCGCTCTCCTGCGCCGCGGCGATCATGCCGCCGATCAGCTCGTAGGCCTCGCCGATCGTGCCGATGTGCGTGTCGCCGAACGAGTTCGCCGCGCGCGTCACCTCGACGATGATGACCTTCATCAGGTCGGGGTCGTGCTGGTAGCTGTCGACGATGAAGGAGGCGATCGCCGCGAGCTTCTCCCGCACGGGTATCTGCTCCGCGTCGACCTCGCGGATCAGCTCGAGCATCACGTTCCAGCGCTCGAGGAACAGCGTGTCGAGCACCTCATCCTTGGAGCCGAAGTAGTGGTAGACGAGGCCGTAGGCGACGCCGGCCTCGTCGGCGATGTCGGCGACACGGCAGGCGTGGAAGCCCTGGCGCGCGAACACGCGCACCGCCGCGTCGAGGATCAGCCTGCGCTTCTCGGCGGCCGGCTTGGCCCGCGAGGCCGCCCCGCGTCCGGAGGAGCTCACGCGGAGACCCCCTGCGCCGAGGGCCAGCGGTAGGCGTCCGGCTGCCGGTTCGCCAGCGAGGGCAGGCTCGCGCGGATCTCCCGCTGGCGCTCCAGGTCCAGCTCGGCCACGAGCACGGCCTCCCCCTCCTCGCCGGCCTGCGCGAGCAGCGTCCCCCACGGATCGACGATCATCGAGCGCCCGCCGGAGTGCTGACCGCCCGGGTGCTCGCCCACCTGGTTGGCAGCGATCACGAACACCTGATCCTCGATCGCGCGCGCCCGGACCAGCGTCTCCCAGTGGTCGCGGGTGGTCGGCAGCGTGAACGCGGCGGGGATCACGATGATCCGCGCGCCGAGAACCGCGAGGATCCGGTACAGCTCGGGGAAGCGCAGGTCGTAGCAGACGGACAGGCCCAGCTCGACGCCCTCGGCGGTGTGCGAGAGCACGATCTCCTCGCCCGCCTGCTCGAGCTCGGACTCGCGGTAGACGCGCCCGCCGACCTCCACGTCGAACATGTGCACCTTGCGGTAGACCGCCCTGATCTCGCCCGCGGCGTCGACGTGAACGCTCGTGTTGGCGAGCTTCTCCTGTCCGGGCACGAGCTCCAGGATCGAGCCGGCCACGATCTCGACCCCCAGCTCCCGCGCGGTCTCGCGCGCCCAGCCGATCGCGGGTCCGTCGAGCGGCTGGGCCGACGCGCGCAGCTGCTGCTCGGTGCCCATCGACGTCCACTTCTCGGGGAGTACGATCAGAGCAGCGCCGTCCGCGACCGCCACGCGTGTCAGCCTGTCGGCTGCGGCGAGGTTGGCCTCTTGATCGGCGCTGGAGTTGAGCTGAACGGCTGCGACCTTCACGGAACCTCTCCCCCCGGCCAGGCCCAGAAATAGATTGACTGGTCAGTCAATGACGGAAAGCATAACCCGCGCGGAGCGCTGTGGCTCCGCCGACGTGTTCATCGCCGGGCGCGGCATGTTCGACCGCGGCAGGCCGCTGAAGCGCTGGCGCTGGGTGGGGGTGTTCTCCGAGGAGCTGATGGTTTGCGCGGCGGAGGCCCGGATCGGTCCCGCACGACAGAGCTTCTGGGCGTTGCACGCGCCGCCCGCCGGTGGGCTGCGCGAGCGCACGCGCCTCTTGCCGCGGCGCGCCGAGCTGGAGATCCTCGCGGGCGAGCCCGGCGGCGCGCCGGGCCGTCTTCGGATCGCCGACCGCGGCGTGCGGCTCGAGCTGGAACTGGAGGAGGAACCCGGCTTCGAGGCCCGCTGCGTCAACGGACGCTCTGAGTCCTGGACGCGCAAGCAGGCGGGCATCCCGGCCCGCGGCACGCTCGCGCTCGATGGCGGCTCGCCGCGAGCTGTGGAGGCGCGTGCCGTGATCGACGACTCGGCCGGCTGGCACCAGCGCGTGACCGAGTGGCGCTGGAGCGCGGGTGTCGGCGAGGCGCCGGACGGGACGCCACTGGCGTGGAACCTCGTCACCGGCATCAACGACCCCGAGCAGGGCAGCGAGCGCGCGGTGTGGGTCGACGGGGTCCCCCGCGAGGTCGCGCCGGTCGAGTTCGCCGCGGACCTGAGCGCGATCCGCGCCGGCGACGGATCCGAGCTGGCGTTCACCGCCGAGGCGGAGCGCGCGCGGCACGAGAACCTGCTGCTCCTCAGCTCGGACTACCGCGCGCCGTTCGGGACGTTCGCGGGGACGCTGCCCGGCGGGATCGAGGTGGCTTCCGGACGCGGCGTGATGGAGCACCACCGCGCGCGCTGGTAGGTCGACCAGCCGCCACGCCTCTTGTTACGACGAGCGGCCCGAGCGCTGGCGCCCCAGCTCCGCAAGCAGCAGCTTCGAGTGCATCGCGCCGATGAGCTCGCGCAGCGGCTCGGTGCCGGCGGCGATGATCTCCATCGCGCGCTCGACCTCGACCTCGCCGGCGAGGCGCTCCAGCAGCGCCCGCACCTCCTCCTGCACCAGCGGCTCCAGCGCGTCGCGATAGCGCAGCGTGTCGTACACGGTGAAGCCGAGCGCCTCCTCGTAGCCGCCGGCACGGAAGCTCGCGATCGCCTCGATGATCTCGACGTCGTCGCGGTCATAGCCGCGCGCGTTCGGAGTCAGGACGCCGATGTCGGCGAGCCTGTCGAGCACGTCAGGGGGCACGTCGTAGCGCTCCGCGGCGGCCTTTCGCGAGACGCGCCCGCGGTCCTCGGCGCTCGCGAGCGCGCGCTCGATGATCCGGTCCTCCAGCTCGACGAGCGCGCGGACCCGGTCGGGATCCTCACGGAGCGCGCCCCGGATCACGCGCAGCGGCATGAAGCGCTCCTCCTGCAGCCGCTTGATGAGCGCGATCCGCTCGACGTAGTCGGGCGGGTAGTAGGCCATGTTGCGCGATGTGCGCACCACGTCCGAGCCGTCCCCCAGCAAACCCTCGCGCAGGTAGTAGCGGATCGTCCCCGGGCTCACCCCCGAGCGCTCCGCGAGCTCGCTCATCTTGAGCAGCTCGCCCGCAGCGGCGGCGTTCGCGCTCGCCGCCACCGCGCTCACGCCCTCAGCGTCGCGCCGTGCTGGGCCTCGGCGGGCCCGGCCGCAGCGCCACCCGCGAGCAGCTCGGCGATCTCGGCCCCGGAGTAGCCGGCTTCCGCGAGCACCTGCTCGGTGTGCTCGCCGAGCGCGGGGCCCGGGAGGCGGTCGTGCTCGCCAGGGGTACGGTCGAGCTTCACGGGGATCCCGAGCTGGCGCACCGGCGCCTCGGCGCCCGGCTGGTCGATCTCGACGACCATCCGCCGCGCCCGCACGAGCTCGGAGTCGAGCGCCTCGTCGAGCTCGAGCACCGGCTCCAAGCAGCAGTCGTGTTCACGCGCGAAGGCCTCCCATTGCTCGCGCGTCCGGCCCTTGAAGACCTCGGCCACCTGCGCATGGGCATCGGACCCGGGGCGCTCGAACTGCTTCTCGATCAGCTCCTCGCGCCCGACGCCGCGGCACCACGCCTGCCAGAACTTCGGCTCCAGCGCGCCGAGCGAGACCCAGCCGTCGGCGCACTCGTAGGGCCGGTAGCAGACCAGCGCCCCCGCCAGTGGCAGATCGCCGCGGCGCGGCACGCTGCCGTCGGCGAAGTAGGTGGCCGCCACCATCGCCAGCCACGACAGGGCTCCGTCCGCCATCGAGACGTCGACCAACTGCCCCTCGCCTGAGCCCTGCTGGCCGGCGCAGCCCGCCGTACGGCCCGCAAGCGGCGGCTTGGCCGAGGCGCCGTCGCGCTCGCGCAGCGCGGCCAGGATCCCGAACGCGGCCATCAGCGCGCCCCCGCCGAGGTCTGCGATCTGCCCAGCCGCCTGGACCGGCGCGCCGCCGCGATCACCGGTGAGGCCGAGCAGCCCGATCAGGCCGAGGTAGTTCATGTCGTGCCCGGAGGCGTCTCGTTTCGGCCCGTCCTGGCCGTAGCCCGAGATCGCGCAGTAGACGATGCCGGGGTTGACCTCCTTCATCCGCTCATAGCCGACGCCGAGGCGTTCGAGCACGCCCGGCCGGAAGGACTCCAGCACGACGTCGTAGTCAGCGACGAGCCGCAGCAGCGCCTCGCGGCCGTGCTCGTTCTTCAGGTCGAGGCGGATCGAGCGCTTGTTGCGGTTGAGCGCGAGGAACAGGGCCGACTTGGCGCTGTCGTGAGCGCCGTCGTAGTACGGGGGCGACCAGCGGATGTAGTCGCCCATGCCGGTGTCCTCGACCTTCAGCACCTCTGCGCCGAAGTCGGCCAGCAGCAGCGAGCAGAAGCCACCCGGGAGCAGCCGCGAGAGGTCGAGGACCCTGACTCCTTCCAGGGGCAGGGTCACGCCGGGCTCCCGACCGCGGGCTTGGCGGGCACGTTCAGCATCGCCCGCGCCTCGGAGACGGTCGCCGGACGACGCCCGATCTCCTCGGTCATCTGCCGTGCCTTCGCGATCAGCTCGCCGTTGGACGTGGCCATCGTGCCGTCGGGCAGGTACAGGTTGTCCTCCAGGCCGACGCGAATCGAGCCGCCGAGCGTCAGGGCCGCGGCGACGAGCATCCACTGCTCGCGCGAGATCCCGATCACCCCCCAATGCGACCCCGGGGGGATGTTGTCCACCATCGCCGCGAGGTTGCGCGCCGTCGGCGGGATGCCCCCGACCACGCCCATCACGCAGTCCACGTGCAGCGGCGTGTGCAGCACGCCCATGTCGATCAGCGGCGCGAGCGAGCCGACGTGACCGACGTCGAAGCACTCGTGCTCAGGTTTGATGCCGAGCTCGTTCATCGCCTCGAGCAGCTCGATGATCTCCGTGAACGGGTTCGCGAAGACCATGTCGAACACGAACGCCTTGCGCGAGCGCGAGTACTTCGCGTAGTTGAGCGAGCCCATGTTCAGGGCGGCGACCTCGGGACGGCAGGCGCGCAGGTACTCGATCCTCTTCGCGACGGGGACCCCGATCGTGCCCGTCGAGTAGTTGATGATCGCCGCGTCGCCGACCTCGGCGCGGATCGCGTCGGTGATCGCGGCGAAGTCCTCGACCTCGTAGGAAGGCGTGCCGTCCGGTTTGCGGGCGTGGATGTGGATGTGCACGCCGCCCTCGTCGACGATCCGCCGCGCCTCGGCCGCGTACTCCTCGGGCGTGTAGGGAATCGCGGGACACTGGTCGCGGTTGGCGATCGCGCCCGAGATCGAGCAGGTGATGACTACGGGGTCCTCGAGGCTCATACGGGTACCACTCCCTGCCGCTTCCACGGCCGCTCGATTTTCTTGTTCTCGGCCATCTCGAGCGCGCGGCAGATCGTCGCGCGCGTCTCCCGCGGGTCGATCACGTCGTCGATCATGTCGTTGCCCGCAGCGATGTAGACGTCGATGATCTTCTGGTAGGCCGCGATCAACTCGGCCTTCTTGGCCGCCGGGTCCTCCGCTTCGTCGACCTGTTTGCGCATCACGATCTCGACCGCGCCCTCGGCGCCCATCACCGAGATCTCCGCGCTCGGCCAGGCGACGATCAGGTCGGGCTCGTAGGCGCGCCCGTTCATCACGTAGTAGCCCGCGCCGTAGGCCTTGCGTGTGATCACGGTGATCTTCGGGACCGTCGCGTTGGCGACCGCGTAGAGCATCTTCGCGCCGTGGCGGATGATGCCCGCCTCCTCGACCTTCGTGCCGACCATGAAGCCCGGCACGTCCATCAGGAACACGAGCGGGATCGAGAACGCGTTGCAGAGGTTGACGAAGCGCGCGGCCTTGTCGGCGGAGTCGTTGTCGAGGATGCCGCCGAGCTGCTTGGGCTGGTTGGCGACGATCCCGGCCGGGCGCCCGCCGAAGCGCGCGAAGCACGTGATGATCGTCTTCGCCCAGGCGCCCTTCATGTCGAACCAGTCGCCGTCGTCGACGATGCGGCTGATGACCTCGTACATGTCGTAGGGCTTGCGGTTGGATTCGGGCAGGACGTCGAGCAGCTCCTCATCGCCGCGCTCGATGGGGTCGGCGACCGGGCGCACCGGTACAGGTGACTCGCAGTTCTGCGGCATGAACGAGAGGTATTCCTTGATGCGCTGGATGCACTCCTCGTCGGAGGCGACCTCCATGTCGCCCACGCCGGACTTGCGGCAGTGCACGCGCGAGCCGCCGAGCTGCTCCTGGGTGACGTCCTCGCCGATGGCCGCCCTCACGAGGTGGGGTCCGGCCAGGGCCATCGAGCCGCGGCCCTTGACCATCGGCACGAAGTCGGCAAGGCCGGGGATGTAGGCCGTGCCGGCGGCGCAGGGCCCCATCAACGCCGCGACCTGCGGGATCACCCCGCTCATCACGACCTCCTCGCGGAACAGGAAGCCGGAGCCCGCGAACAGCGAGCCGACGGCCTCCTGGATGCGCGCGCCGGCCGAGTCGAGCAGCCACACGAACGGAATCCGCTTGGTCAGCGCCAGCTCCCGCAGGCGCGTGACCTTCAGCTCGCCGGTCATGCCCATCGAGCCGGCCATCACCGTGAAGTCATAGGCGCAGACGGCCACCAGCCTGCCATCGACCTTGCCGTAGCCCGTGATGACGCCGTCGGCGGGCGCCTCCACTCCGTCCATCGCGCGCTGGGATGAGTGCGGGCGCCCGTGGATGCCGAGCTCGACGAACGTGCCCTCGTCGATCAGCAGCGCGAGCCGCTCTCGGGCGGTGAGCTTCTCCTTCTCGTGCTGACGCGCGATCTTCTCCTCGCCGCCGCCGAGCTTGATCTGCTCGCGGCGCGCCTGCAGGTCCTCGACCAGCGGCCGCAGGATCGAGACGCCCTCAACGGTGTCAGCCATTCACTGTCCTTTCCAGGTCGGCTCGCGCTTCTCGAAGAACGCCGTCACGCCCTCCACGATGTCCTCCGTGGACTGGGCGAGGCTGAGCTGCGCGCGCAGGTAGTCGAGCGCGTCGTCGAGCGGCATGTCCAGCTGGCGGCGCATCGCTTCCTTGCCGAGCCGCATGATCACGGGCGACTTGCCGGCCAGCTTGCCGGCCCAGTCATCGACGGTCGGCTGAAGCTCTCCGTCGGGGACGACGCGGTTGACGATCCCGGCTTCGAGCGCCTGCTGAGCGCTCCAGCGCTCGCCGAGCAGCAGCAGCTCGTTGGCCTTCTTGCGCGGCACGTTGCGGTAGATCAGCGCCATGATCATGAACGGGAACGCGCCGATGTTGATCTCGGGCGTGCCGAAGCTCGCGGTCTCGCCCGCGACGATCAGGTCGCAGGCAAGCGCGATCCCCAGCGCGCCGGCCAGCACGTGCCCGCGCGCGGCGCAGATCGTCGGCTTGCCGAGCGCGCCGATCAGCCTGAACAGCGACACGAACCGCTCGCCGGCGAAGTGCTTGTGGACGAGCGCCATCTCGGCTGCGAAGCCGCTCAGGTTGGCGCCGGAGGAGAACGTGCGCTCGTGCGAGGAGGCGAGCACCACGCAGCGGGCGCCTTCTTCGTCGCGGGCGCGCTCGAAGCTCTCGATCAGCCCCTCGAGCAGCTCGGCCGAGAGCGCGTTGCGGGTCTCGGGGTCGTTGAGGGTGATCGTCGCGACGCCACGTTCGTCGAGCGCGTAGAGGACCTTCTCCGTGGGCACCGGCGCATCCTAGCCCACAGGTGGGAAGTGCGCAGCGCTACTGCGTACTTTTGCCGGAACGGCGTCCGGGCGTCACCGCTTCCCCGTGCGTCGTTTCGCTCGCCGGCGCCAGCGGGCCGCTCCGCGTGCTGCGCTGCGGCGGGAAGCGCTTCAGCGCCTCGCGTTCGCTGATGACGTGCGAGGGCGGGGGCGGAGGGATCGTGTACGGGAAGTTGATGGCCGGGAAGTCGACGGTGACCGTCGCGCCCGTGGCGGCATCGCCCGTGAGCACCTGCGCGCGAACGATCGCGCCGCTGGCGGCGAAGTAGATCGAGAGCCTGGGCTCAGGCTGCGAGACCGGGCGTGGACGCCGGGCCGCGTCGAACCCTCCGAGCGCGCCCCCCGAGCCGGTGCTTTCGCTCACCTGCTTCGGTTCGATTTCCTCTTCGAAGCCCGTGACCGCTTGGCCGAACAGCGTGGAAGGCGCCAGTTCGTGGATACCGCGCCCGTCGTTCACAAGCGTGAAGAACTTCCGATACCGCTCCGCCCCCGAGGCAGCGGTTTCCTGCGGCTTCGTGCCGAGCCCGCCGAAGAGCTTCCCGACCACGCCGTGCCCGAGCTCGATCCACGGGCGCCCACCGTCGTGGAGCCCCAGATCCCACGAGAACAGGTAGCTGTGCCCTTCGACGTAGCGCAGGCGCACGTGCGAGCCGAACAGGGTCGCGGTCAGCGCCGCGGCGGGCGGCGAGGTGGTTTCAACGCCTTCGATCCTGAGTTCGAGCAGCCGCGCGAATTCGCGCGCGACCTTCGAGAGATGCCCGAGCCGCAGCGACGTGCTGAGCGACACCCGCTCCGAGGTGATCTGCAGCGCGTCGGCCTTGGCCTCGATCGCCTGCAGCGCGGGCGGGATCGCCGGCGCCGGCAGGAGCGGCTTCTCGGCCGCCCTTGCGGGCGGGCCGCCGAGCGCGAGCAGGACGAGCGGAACGGCTGCGATGGCTCTGCGCATGACTCCTCCACGAGCTCGGTCGGCGGCGGCCGCAGCCTACCGCGGGAGTCCAGTCTGCGGAACGGTCGCGAGCGCCGGCGCCGCGCGCCGGCCCGGCAGCCGCAGGCACAGCACGCCGCCGGCCAGCAGGCAGAAGCCGGCGAACGTCCACGCGTGCCTGAAGGTGTCCAGCGCGCCGGGGCCGCGCGGGTCGCCGAGGATCGCGACCAGAGCCGCGACGCCGAGCGCGGCGCCGATCTGGCGGGAGACCGCATTCAGCGCGCTGGCGAGCGCGAACCGGTCGCCGGGCACAGCCATCACGGCAGCGCCGCTGACGGCGGGGAACGTCAGGCCCGCGCCGATGCCCGACAGCACGATCACGGGCAGCAGCGTCCCGAGGAAGTCCGCCTGAGTGCCGGCGTTGGCCACCATGAAGGCGGTCCCCGAGGCCCAGATCGCCGCGCCCGGGATGATCACGGCGCGGTGCCCGAAGCGCTCGATCGGGCGGCTCGCCGCGGCGGCGACCGCCATCGCGATCACGGGTCCAGGCATCAACGCGAGCCCGGCCTGCAGCACCGAGTAGCGCCACACGCCCGTCAGGAACAGCACGTTGCACAGCGTGTAGCCGTAGAAGCCGACGGCGAGCACGGTCGTCGCCCCGTTGGCGACGTCGAACGAGCGCACCTTCAAGAGCGCGGGGTCGATCGTCCGCCCCGGGTCGCGCCGGCAGCGCGCGTAGAAGACGCCGCCGAGAACCAGCGACAGGGCGAGCGTGCCGAGCACCTTCGGGCTCGTCCAGCCCCATTCTTCGCCCTTGACGATCGCCAGCACCAGCGCGGCGACCCCGAGCGAGAGCGCTGCTTCGCCCAGGAGGTCCGGCAGCCGGTGGACTCGATCCCGTCCGCCCCGCCGGCTCTCGGGAACGATCGCGCGCGCGAGCGCCAGCGTCAGCAGCCCCACCGGGATGTTCACCAGGAACACGAGCCGCCAGCCCGAGGCGGTCACCAGCAGCCCGCCGAGCGGCGGCCCGATCCCGGCGGCGGCAGCCGCGGCGGCCGCCCACAGCGTGATCGCGCGGACCCGGCGCTCGCGCGGGTAGGCGTCAAGGACGATCGCCAGCGAGCTGGGGATCAGGAGCGCCGCTCCGGCCGCCTGCAGCACACGCGCGAGCACCAGCACCGTGAGCGTGGGCGCCACCGCGCAGAGCGCCGAGGCGGCGGTGAAGACGCACAGCGCGACCGAGAACACGCGCCTGCGGCCGAAGGTGTCCGCGAGCTGGCCGCCCCCGATCAGGAACGCCGCGAACACGACGTTGTAGCCGTTCAGCACCCACGAGACGCTCGACAGCGGCGCCGCCGGGAACTGCGCCGCGATGCTCGGCACCGCGATGTTCACGATCGTGGCATCCACGAAGGCCATCGCGCTGCCGAGCACGGCAACCGTCATCACGAGCCCGGCGGATCTCGCCCGCGAGCGCGCAGGGGCGCTCGCGCCGCCCGCGGGCGCGGACCGCACGTACATGCCTGCTCCTTTCTCTCTCGCGCGCGGACCTGCCCCCACGAGCACAAGCGCTCGTGCGCCGCGCGTATCGGTCAAGAACTCCTCGCGGGTGGGTTCCTTCCCGGAGTCGGAGCTGCGGAACGTCCAATCGTCGCCTTGGCGCTTGGCCTGGGCGGCGCGAAGGAGCCTGTGCCAGCGCCGCATGGCACCGCCCTCCCCTGATGGGGGCCGCCGCGCGCGCACCGCCGCCGCCTTCCTCTGCGGCCGGGGGAGCTGCTCCGGTGCGCCCGGGGCGCAGCGAAAAGTAAGCAGCTCTACTGTTTACTTTCGCGAGTTGCTGCGTTAGCGTCCCGGCGGAGCGCCGGGCTCGCGCGCGGCGAGGTGTACGAGACCGACCACGAAGGAGACCGCCCCCCATGGCCGCAACCGAGGAGAGCGTCCTGAAGCCTGACTTCAAGACGCAGCGCAAGCACTTCATCTTCACCGACGAGCACGAACAGCTCCGCGAGTCGATCCGCAACTTCGCGATCAAAGAGCTGGCGCCCCACGCCGAGGAATGGGAGGAGACGACGTTCCCCGACTCGGTCTTCCCGCGCTTCGGGGAGCTGGGCTTCCTCGGGCTGGACAAGCCCGAGCAGTACGGCGGGCAGGGCGGCGACTACTACACGAGCCTGGTCCTCGCGGAGGAGATCGGCAACGCCAACTCCGGCGGACTGGCGATGGGAATCGCCGTGCACACCGACATGGCGATGCCGCCGATCCTCGCGTTCGGCACCGAGGAGCAGAAGCAGGAGTGGGTCGTGCCGGCGATCAAGGGCGAGAAGATCCTGTGCCTCGGGATCACCGAGCCCGACGCCGGCTCGGACGTCTCGGGCATCAAGACGCGCGCGGTCAAGGACGGCGATGACTACGTCATCAACGGCTCCAAGACCTACATCACCAACGGCCACCGCGCCGACGTGATCGTGCTCGTGACGAAGACCGATCCCGACGCCGGATACGACGGCTTCACGCTGTTCCTGGTGCCGATGGACAGCCCCGGCGTGATCCGCGAGAAGAAGCTCGAGAAGCTCGGCATGCACGCCTCCGACACCGCGCTGCTCGCGTTCCAGGACGTGCGCGTGCCCTCAACGGCGGTGCTGGGCCAGGTCGGCAAGGGCTTCTACCACATCATGTGGGAGCTCCAGGGCGAGCGCCTGATCGGCGCCGCGGGCTGCGTCGCGGGCGCCCAGAAATGCTTCGAACGGACGCTGCAGTACGCCAACGAGCGCAAAGCGTTCGGCCGCTCGATCGGCCACTTCCAGGTGATCCGACACAAGTTCGCAGAGATGGCGACCAAGATCGAGTCGGCGCGGCAGATGGTCTACGTCACGGCCTGGCGCTTCAACAACGGCGAGTACCCGGTCCGGGAGATCTCGATGGCCAAGCTCCACGCCTCGCGGATCGCCTGCGAAGTCGCCGACGAGTGCATCCAGATCCACGGCGGCGCGGGCTACATGCGCGAGTACGGCGTCGAGCGCGTGTGGCGCGACATGCGCCTGAACCGCATCGGCGCCGGCACCGACGAGATCATGCTCGACGTGATCGGCCGCAGCTACGGGCTGTGAGGCGGCGCGGAGCGTCGCCGACTTCGGGCCAGTCAGTCGCGCTCGCGGGCGAGCACCTCGACCGTCGGCGCGAGGCGGCGGCGCAGGCGGGTCGTGACCAACCCGACGACCAGCGAGGGCGCCACGGCGCGCGGCAGCGAGGGCGTCGTGTGGCTGTGGCGCCTGTGGGCGGCCTGCAGCTCGGCCTCGCGCTCGGGCGAGGCCTGCGGATGGCGCCGCATGATGTCGGCGACCTCGGCGTTGGCGGCCTCCCGTTCGCGCTCGAGCTCCGGCGTGCGGACGGGTTCGAGCCGGCGGGTGAGCTCGGCGCCGACGGCGCGCGCGCCGATCAGGGCGAGCGTGCGCCAGACCGCCAGACGGCGGCCGGTGCGCCGGTCGACCGTGTGCGTGCCGAGCAGCCTCTGGCCGGGCGAGCGCAGCTGCTCGCGCAGGACTTCGACCGGCATGGCCATGAGACGGGCGACGACGGTTCCCTCGCGCGCGAGGCCCCGCGAGCGAGCGAGCCAGAACAGACCGCCAAAGGCGGCCATGTCGACGAGGTTGGCGCCGGTGCGCCGCCAGGCGGGGGCCTTGGCGATGTCCATGGGACTCATCCTCTCCTAATCAGGGGGGTCGCACATGTGCGACCCCCGGGGTCGGTACATGTACCGACCCCCCGACCGGCGCATGCGCCGGTCGGAACATCGATGAAGATGTCCGGGAGACCCACGCGATGAGCACGCCCGACCCACCCTTCACCCCCGAGCACGAGGAGCTGCGCGAATCGGTGCGCGGCTTCATCGACCGCGAGCTGGCCCCTCACGCACAGCAGTGGGAGGAGGATCGCTGGTTCCCCAACGAGGTCTTCCCGAAGATGGCCGCCCAGGGCCTGCTCGGCTTGAAGTACCCCGAGTCCTACGGCGGGCAGGGGGGCGACTACCTGCACGAGGCGGTGCTCTGCGAGGAGATGGCGCGCACCGGCTCTGGCGGCACCTCCGCCGGCATCGGCGCGCACATCAACATCGCCACCCCGCCGATCTGGAAGTTCGGCACCGACGAGCAGAAGCAGCGCTACCTCGTGCCCTCGATCGCCGGCGAGCTGATCGGCGCGCTCGGCATCACCGAGCCCGGTGCCGGCTCTGACGTCGCGGGCCTCGCCACCCGCGCCGAGCGGGTCGACGGCGGCTTCATGGTCAACGGCGAGAAGACCTACATCACCAACGGCGTCCGCGCCGACTTCATCGTCACCGCCGTCAAGACCACGCCCGAGGGCGGCCACGGCGGCATCTCGTTCCTGATCGTCGACCGCGGCGAGGGCGTCACGTCCTCCAAGCTCGACAAGCTCGGCTGGCACGCCTCCGACACCGCCACGATCGCCTACGAGGACGTGTTCGTGCCAGAGCAGAACCTGCTCGGCGAGCTGCACGGCGGCTTCAAGCTGATCATGGCCAACTTCCAGTGGGAGCGCCTGGCGATGGCGCTCGGCGCCGTCGGCGCGATGCGGCTGGCCTGGGAGCGCACGGCCGAGTTCGCGCGCGAGCGCAACACCTTCGGTCGCCCGCTCTCCGGCCACCAGGCGATCCGCCACAAGCTCGCCGACATGGCCACCTCCGTCCACGTCTGCCGCTGCGTCACCTATGACGCGCTGCGTCGCTTCGTCGCCGGCGAGGACCCGCTGAAGGAGGTCACGATGGCCAAGCTCGCCACCCAGCGCGCGGCGTTCGATCTCATGGACGACTGCCTGCAGATCCACGGTGGCGCGGGCTACATGCGCGAGTACTGGGTCGAGCGCGCCGCTCGCGACGCCCGCCTCGGCCCGATCGGCGGCGGCAGCGACGAGATCATGCGCGAGATCCTCGGGCGCGTGCTCGGGCTCTAGAAGTCCGAACTTCGGAACCCGAGAAGGTGGCCCCACCGCCGCGGCGAACGTAGGCGCAGATGCGTGAGCCCCTCGCGATCGACCTCGCGACCCCCCGCTCGCTGCGCGGGATCCTCGGGGCTGCGGGCCGGCTCTACGGCCGGTACCCCGTCCTCTTCTTGGCGCTCGCCGCCGTTGTCGTGGCGCCCTGGGACCTCCTCTTGCTCGCGATCACCGGCCACGGCCCGCTCTACCACGGGACCGAGAGCGCGACGGCGATCATCCTGGGGTTGCTGGTGCCGCTCGCGCTGGTGACGCCGCTGGTCTCCGCCCTGCACCTCCATGCCGTCCAGCTGGCGGGACAGGGCGAGCGGCCGAGGCTGACAGCCGTGGCGACGCGCGGCATGCGGGTGCTACCCGTGGTCGCCGCGGCCTCGATCGCGGCCGGGCTCGGCATCGCCGCGGGCTTCCTCGCGCTCGTGGTGCCCGGGATCTTCCTGGCCGTGCGCTGGGCGGTGGTGGCCCAGGCCGCAGCGGCGCAGCCCGGCGACTGGACGCAGGCGATCTCGCGCAGCTGGCGATTGACCAGGGGCCGCGGAGTGCACGTGCTGGCGGTGCTTCTCGCCGCGGGGGTGGTGAACGCAGCTGATCCACCTCGCCACGCGCTCCGTCCACATCAGCTCCCGGGCGGCGGGCGCTGTCGCCGTCGGCATCGCGGGCGACACGGTCACGGCGTCGTTCGCCGCGCTCATCACAGCGCTGCTCTACTTCGACCTCGTCGCGCGCCCGGAGCTCTCCGAGCCCGCCCGCCCCGAGCACCCGCACGCGCGCGACCTCGACCCGCCGCAGGACACGTGACGGGCGCCGAACACGCTCTTGCACCCTGTCCAAAGATGCCCAATCCGCTCATGAAGGAGGCGCGCGCGACCGATAGGGGCGCATGGCCCGCTCTCTCGCGGCGGCCGTCGCGTCGCTGTTCCTTCTCACAGGCGCCGGCAACTGCGCTCGGCGCCCACTCGGCCTCCTACGAAGGCTGCAAATCCGCCAGCCAGTCGAGCTTCAGCGGCTCGAAATGCAACCCCGGCCACTTCCACAGCGGGCCCGGCGATGGCGCACGCACGTGCTCTTCTACACGGCCGCACCACGGCCACTGCCCGGACGCCACGCTCGCGCCCAGCTCGCACGACCTCGCACGGGTCCGCGCGGCCACGCTCTGCCTCGTCAACCGCGAACGCGCCCGTCACGGCGAGCGCCCGCTGCACTGGAACCTGCGTCTCCTCGCGGCCGCGCAGGCGCACACCGAGAGCATGGCCTTCGGCGACTACTTCGAGCACGTCGGCCCGCACGGGCAGACGCCGCTGATGCGGCTGCGCCACACCGGCTACATCTCGAGCTCCAAAGAGGGCTTCCAGATCGCCGAGAACATCGCCTGGGGCAGCCTCTGGCTCGGCACGCCGAAGGCCATCGTCTCGGCCTGGATGCGCTCCCCCGGCCACCGCGCGAACATCCTCGACGCGCACTTCCGCGACACCGGCATCGGCGTCTCGCCGCACACCAACGGCCTCGCGCACGGACAGCGCGGCGGCATCTACACCCAGGACTTCGGCGTCATCGTGGGCTGAGGCAGGCCGGCCCCCGGGCCGGTGCTCGCCACGCGCGACGGACGCATGCGGGTCGCACCTACTGCTCGCTCGGAGCCGCGTTCGAGCTGATCTCCTGATCGTCCGGGCCGAAGCGCCTCGATAACCTCCGCGCACTCAAACCTTGGACAAGGAGAAGCGAGAGCTATGGGAGTACTCGACGGCAAATCGGCGATCGTCACGGGCTCGGCTCGCGGCATCGGCCGCGCTACCGCGGAGCTGCTGGTCGCCGAGGGCGCGCAGGTCCTGATCAACGACCTCGACGGGGACGTCGCCCAGCAGGCCGCCTCCGAGATCAACGGCGAGACGGCTGTCTACGCGGGCGACCTCACGAAGCCCGGCGCCGCCGACGAGCTCGTCAAGACCGCGATCGACTCGTTCGGCAAGATCGACATCATCGTCAACAACGCCGGCTACACGATCGACGAACCGGTCCACAAGATGACCGACGAGCACTTCCAGGCGATGCTCGACATCCACACGATCGTGCCCTTCCGCGTGATCCGTGCCGCCGCGCCGCACCTGCGCGAGCCGGCCAAGAAAGAGCGCGAGGAAGGCAAGGAGGTGTTCCGCAAGATCGTGAACGTCTCCTCGACCTCCGGGACCTTCGGCAACCCCGGACAGGCCAACTACTCCTCCGGCAAGGCGGCCGTCGTCGGCCTCACGAAAACCGTCGCCAAGGAGTGGGGGCAGTTCAAAGTCAACGTCAACGCGGTCGCCTTCGGCTTCATCGACACCCGCCTCACCCAGGCGAAGGTCGACGAGAACGCGATGGAGATCGGCGGCGAGAAGGTGCAGCTGGGGATCCCCGAGCAGATGCGCGCGATGGCCTCGGCGATCATCCCGCTCGGCCGTCCGGCCACGCCCGAGGAGGCCGCGGGCGGCATCTTCTTCCTGTGCTCGCCGTGGTCCAACTACGTGCACGGGCAGACGCTCCACGTGACCGGCGGGATCTTCGGGGGGATGACGGGCTGAGGTCTCGTCGAGCCGCCGGCCGGGGCCGGCCGCGTGCCTGGCCCGCGCTCCGACCGCGGCGCCGGGCGCTCAGGCCGCGTGACCGGCGCCTGGACCGCGCAGGTCCAGCAGACACCCCGAGTAGTACGCCCCGGCCGGCGAGGCCAGGTAGGCCACCAGCACCGCGATCTCGCCCGGGCCGGTCGCGTCGCCGGGCGCGATCGTCACCGCCCGCGTGGCGAAGCGCGCCCACTCGATCGAGAGCGTGCGCGCGAGGTTCTCGAGGCCTGCGGCCGCGGCCGCAGCGTGCGCGCCGGCGCCCGGGGGCCGGCGCGATCAGCACCGCGAGGCCTCCGCCCCGCTCCACCATCGCCGGCGGCGGCCACCGCGCGCGTCAGCTCCCAGCACGCCTGCATCGCCGGCGAGCAGCGCCTGCCCCGGCGCGGCGGCCGCGAACAGGCCGGCGCCGTCCACCACGAGCAGGTCGGCCCCGCCCGAGTGCGCGAGCGCGTCCTCGACCGCGCGGCCGAGCGTGTCGTCGTCCGCCGCCTCCGTGCTCGGCGCGAGCTCGCAGCGCGCGACGCGTCGCCCCGAGCGCCGCGCAGCGCTGCTCGACCGCGTCGGCGGTGGGGCTCGCTCCGTTGCCGGAGGCTGTCGCGACGACGGCGCGGACGCCGTCGAGGAGCCCCTCGCGCAGCAGCCCCCCGCCGCCGGGCGGGGGGCGCCGCTGATCTTGCGAGGTCGCGTTCAGGAGAACCCCGGGCCTAGGACCGTTTCGCCTCGACCGCCGGCCCCTTGGACTTCAGTTCCAGCTGGAGCGCTGCCGGGTTTTCGCCGGGCGGCAGCTCTTCTTCGCCGCCGGTCTGTTCGACCGTCAGGATGTCCTGCGGGCCTTCGAAGAACGAGGGCAGGTTGGTCTGCGGTTCGTAGCCGGGTTCGGTTTCGCCCAGCCAGTTGGACGCTACGTACTGCTCGAAGAACACCTTGCTGACGCCGCTCAGATCGCCGGTCTGCCGGGCGATCATCGAGCCGCGCAGAACAAACGACGCGCCCGTGGTCCGGCTGGTGAATTCGGTGAGAACGCCGCCGGGTTCGCTTTCGCTGGCGAGGTCCAACCCCACCCCCGTGTGGCTTTCGTCCAGGTAGCCGAGTTCGCCGGACATCGGACCCATGACCACGACCCCGGGAGCCTGACCGGCGCTCGTGATCGTGCATCCCTTCAGCGTGAGAGTCGCGCCGACGAGGCGGTTCGGCGCCGCCATCTGGCCGAGCAGCCTGGCCGTGGAGCAGCCCCACTTCCAGCCCCTGGTGGGCGAGTTCGATTCCAAGAACAGTTCGGTGAACTTGACGCCCGGCGCGCGCCCACCTTTGGCCGAGACGCTCGTTTTCGTACCGAGCCCTTCGACGAGTTCGTACTTGCCGTGGTGTTCCGGGTTCGCTGCAGAGCACGCCGGGTTTTCGTACGCGCCGGTCCAAACGCGATCGACACGCGGAGCTTTCACGCATGAGACCCATGTCGGACTCGATGCCTGCGCGCCCGCTGCCCACGCCGCCAGCACTGCGATCGCCGCAACGGCGGCCGCCAGAAACCGTCTCATCTCCTCGACTCCCCTCTCGATCCCCTCTTCGCCAGGTCAGCCGCCCGCCGGCGCCTCCTCCGGACGGGCGCAGAGAGGACTCTCTCACCACGCGCTGCAGCACGTCAACCCCTCGACACACTTCGTCACATCCGATTCTCGGACTCCGTCCCGAACGGATCGGGCTGATCCGCAGGAGTACCCGCCACCGGCACCTCGGGCACGCCCTCGTGGTGCAGACGGAGCAGTTCGAAGTAGAGGACGGCGGCACCGAGCGCCGACAGCGGCGCGGTCAGCACGCCCACGACGACGCGCGTGACGACCCCGGCGCCGGTGCCCGCCGATTCGGCGGCGAGCTCGATCGCCGCCGCGACCACCGCGACCGCCAGGTTGAGGACCAGGATCACACCGAAGACAGGCCAGCCGTAGCCGGCCACGAGCTCGCGGCTGCGCCGCATCGCCTTGAACCCGGCGGGCCGCTCGAGAACCACCACGGGCGCCGCGACCGCCCAGACCGTCAGCGCGATCAGCCCCGGCACGATCACGAGCGCCAACCCGATCAGCGTGAGGACTCCGACCGCCAGCGCGACCGCGATCAGGGTGCCGAGCACCGGCGTCACGGCACGCAGCAGCTGGCTCGGGGTGGCGTCACGGCGGCCGTCCTGGACGTCCGCGACGAGCTCGACCACCATCCCTGTGAAGAGCGTCGTCGCGATCAGCCCGACCAGCAGTCCGAGAAACGAGAGCCCGGCGACCGGCCTGCAGGAGCAGGTAGGCGAGGATGCCCGTGAAGACGAACACCACCGCTGCCGCGGGCATCAGCACGGGCGCCTGGTCGACGTAGATCGACCAGACCCGCCTGACGACCGCTCCGACTCCGAGCTTGCCGGCGTTCATGCCACGGCGGCGCCCTCGGGCGCGCGGCGGCGCGCCCGGCGCTGCTCGCGAAGGCGGCGCATGATGCCGCGCCGGCCGTACTCGTCGAGCCCCCCGTACAGGCGGCGGATCTCCGCGAGAACCTGATCCGCCACGGCCTGCTGCTGCTCGCGCGTGGAGTTCTCGATCGCCTCCCAGCGGATCGGCTCCCCGTACTGGATCGTGACCTTCGGGAACTGCAGCCGCTTCCAGTTGCGCACCTTCGAGGAGCCGTGGATCGCGATCGGCACGATCGGCGCCCCGGTGTCCAGCGCGAGGCGGCCGATGCCGGGCTTCGCCTTCTCGGAGAGTTTGCCCGTGCGCGAGCGCCCGCCCTCGCAGTACATCGTGATCGCGCCCCCGCGCGCGAGGATCGCGCGCGCGGTTATGAAGACCTCTTCGTCGCGCGCGCCGCGCCGCACGGGGAACACGCCCCCGGGCGAGTAGATCCACTCCATCGGCGGCTTGAACAGCTGCGACTTGGCCATGAAGCGCACCTTGCGGCGGATGTAGCAGCCCATCAGGAAGTGGTCCATGAACGAGAAGTGGTTGGGCGCGAGGATCACCGCGCCTTTGCCCGGCACGTTCTCGACCGCGATCGCCCGCGCGCGCAGGAACGTGTAGGCGTACAGGGAGGTGATGACGCGCACCATCTCGTAGACCCAGTTCGGTTCGTGGGTGCGTGCGCGCTCGTGGAAGCGGTCGAAGTGCTCCTTCGGACGGGGGTCCGTGTAGACCTGCTCGCGCATCGGGGCAAGCTCGCTCATCTCTTCGGTCTACCTCCGACGCCGCGATCGGTTACGCGCGCCTGAGCGTTGGTTGCGCCCCATCGGTTGCACCCTATATGCGTCGCGCGTATGCGCGCGCGAAGTCGAGCAGCTGCCGGGCCCGGTGCAGGAAGCCGGCTGCCGTCCGGCCGGTCGCCCGGTGGGACAGGGCGCAGCGCGATCTCCGCGACCCGCGCGCCCCCCCGCGACGGCGTCGATCGTCATCCCGACCTCCATCCCGAAACCGTGCGCGAGCGGCAGCACTCGTTCGAGCGTCGCGCGGTCGAGCGCCCGCTGGCCGGAGATCGGCGCCCGCGTGCGCAGGCCGCAGCCGCGCCGGATCGCCCATCGCGCGAAGCCGAGGGCGACCCCGAAGCCGCCCCCCACGCGCTGCGCGAACTCCGCCACCGCGAGCTCGCAATCGCCCGCGGCGACCGCCGCGGCCAGCGGGACGAGCCCCGCTGCGGAGGACCCGAGATCGCCGTCGCAGAGAACGAACACGTCGGAGGGCCCGCCCGGAGACTCCTCGAGCGCGCGCTGAGCTGCCGCGGTCACGGCCTCGCCCTTGCCGCGCCGCCGTCCCGTGGCCGCCACGTGCGCCCCGGCTGCCGCGGCGACGCGGGCGGTTCCGTCGCGCGAGCCGTCGTCGGCGACCCACAGCGCGGCGCTCCGGAAGACCTCTGCCAGTGCCGCGAGCGTCGAGGCCGAGCCGCTCGGCCTCGTCGCGCGCCGCCACGATCACCGCGGCGGGCTGCGCCCGGCCCGGAGGCACCCGGGTCGCGCGCGTCGTCGTTGGGGCGCTCTATTGTCCCCACCCAGGCGACAGCGATAGCGCGACGGAGGGCAGATGACCGACATCGAGGCTCATATCACCGGGACCGTATGGAAAATCGAGTGCGCCGTCGGCGACACCGTCGAGGAGGGCGACACCGTCGCGATCCTCGAGTCGATGAAGATGGAGATGCCGGTCGAAGCCGAGGACGCCGGAACGGTGAGCGAGATCGTCGTCGAGGAGGGCCAGGCCGTCAACGAGGGCGACACCCTCGTCGTGCTCGACTAAGGCCCGCCCGCGGGCGGCAGCAGCCGCTCGCGCTCGCGCCTGCGGCGGGCCTTGAAGAAGCGCTCCAGCGCTACGCCGGGGACAGCGAGCACCACGAACGCCGCGAGCTTCGCAGCGCGGTCGTGCAGAGCCCCGGACGCGATCAGCAGGAGCCCCGCGGTGGTCGCCCCGACGGCCTTCGCCGCCCACTTCGGCGCGGCGGACTCCCCGCCGCGGAACCACCGCCGCCACAACGAGGGCGGCTCGCGGCCGAACGCGTCGGCTGCCTGGTGCTCGGCCCCGGCCTCTCCCATGGCGCGGAATCTAACGCTCCCGCGGCGCGGGTCGCGCTTCGGCGCGAGCCTCGCCGGCGCCGGGGCGCGGGCAGCGGGCCGGTAGCCTGTCCGCCGATGTCGGCCTCGCTTCCCACCGAGCAGCTCGCCGACGGCAAGCTCCTGATCGACGAGCCGTCCGCCGGCGTCGTCCGCCTGACGATCTCCAACCCGGCCAAGCGCAACGCGCTCGACCACCCGATCCTCGACGCCATCACCGCGACGCTCGAGCGACTGGCCGCGGACTCGCAGACGCGCTGCGTGATCGTCACCGGCGCGCACGGCATGTTCTCGGCCGGCTACGACATCGGCGAGATCCCCGACGAGGAGTTCGAAGAGCGCGCCGAGGCGCTCGTGGCACACCCGTTCACCGAAGCGATCGACGCGCTCGAGGCCTTCCCGTGGCCGACGCTCGCCGTGCTCCCCGGCCACACGATCGGCGGCGGGCTCGAGCTGGCGCTCGCCTGCGACCTGCGCGTCGCGCAGCAGGGCATCAAGCTGGGGATGCCGCCGGCCAAGCTCGGGCTCGTCTACTCCCACACCGGCCTGCGGCGCTTCATCGACGCGATCGGCGCGGCCCGCACGCGCGAGCTGTTCCTGCTCGGCAGCTACATCGACGCGGACACCGCCCTGCAGTGGGGCCTCGTCACCCGCGTCGCCGCCCCCGATGACCTCGAGGCGCGCTCGCTCGAGGTGGCGGCCGAGCTCGCGGGCAACGCGCCGCTGTCGCAGCGCGGGAACAAGCGCGTGATCGGTGCGCTGCTCGCAGCCGAGGGCGAGCTCGCAGACGACGTCGAGCAGGAGCTGATCGAGCTGCGCCGCGCGTCGTTCGCCTCGGAGGACATGCGCGAGGGCATGCGCGCGTTCGCCGAGCGCCGCCCGGCCCGCTGGCAGGGACGCTAGCTCCGGAACGATCGCAGCGGGTCGCCTCGGCGAGCCCCCTCGCGCGCGGGCGCGCCCGCGCGCGTCGCGCGAGTTGCCGAGCGCGGGTGTCCATAACCCCCGCGACCTGTCCGCCACGCCACATACGTTTCCGTCATGCCGCCGCTGATCAACCGCGAGGAGGCCCTTCGCCTGGGCGAGCTCGAGGATCACGCGCAGATCGAAGCCCTGATCGAGCGCGCCTGGAAGGCCCGCGTCGAGCGCTTCGCCGACTCGACCGACATGTGCTCGCTGGTCAACGCGAAGTCCGGCGGCTGCGCCGAGGACTGCGGCTTCTGCGCGCAGTCGCGCTTCGCCGAGGCCGACACGCCGATGCACGCGATGATGGAGCCGGAGCAGATCCTCGAACACGCGCGCGCCGCCGAGGCGGCCGGGGCGCACCGCTTCTGCATGGTCACGCAGGGCCAGGGCCTCTCCAAGCGCGACTTCGAGAAGTACCTGCAGGGCGTGCGGCTCGTCGCCGAGAAGACCAACCTCAAGCGCTGCGCCTCGGTCGGCCACATCTCCGCCGAGCGGGCGCGGGCGCTGCGCGAGGCGGGCGTGCAGCGCGTGCACCACAACGTCGAGACAGCCTCCAGCTACTACGACGAGGTCACCACCACGGTCCGCTACGAGGGCCGCCTGCGCACGATCAGGGCCGTGCGCGAGGCCGGCCTCGAGACCTGCGTGGGCGGGATCCTGAACCTCGGGCGAGTCGCGCGAGCAGCGCGTCGAGATGGCCTTCGAGCTCGCCGAGATCGACCCCACCAGCGTCCCCATCAACATGCTCAACCCGCGGCCCGGCACGAAGTTCGGCGACCGCGAGTTCATGGACCCGTGGGAGGCGGTCAAGTGGATCGCGATCTTCCGGCTGATCCTGCCCGGCGCGCTCTTCCGCCTCTGCGGCGGCCGCGTCGAGAACCTCGGCGAGCTGCAGCGCCTGGCCGTCAAGGCCGGGATCAACGGGGTGATGATGGGCAACTTCCTCACCACGCTCGGCAACGAGCCCGAGGCCGACCGCGAGATGTTCGAGGAGCTCGGCCTGAACGTCGCCCGCCAGCCGGACAACGCGGCCAACCCGCGCCCGGACAACCGCGACGGCTGGATGGAGGGCGAGACGCCCGACGTGATCGAGGAGCTGATCTCCGAGCCGCCCGCCGCCCGAGCTCTCCATCAGGCTGTGGGACCCCTCGACGCAGCTGCGCTTCAAGGCGAAGCGCGCGCGCCGGCGACGGGCACCGGCCAGACAAGGTCAAGGCGGCCTAGCGGCGATGAGCGAGATCGCCGAGCGCCTCGCGGAGTTGGAGCGTCTCGGCCTCGCGCGCCGCCTGCGGATGATCTCGGGCCCGCAGGGTCCCACCGTGCTGCTCGACGGGCGCCCGGTGCTGCTGCTGTGCTCGAACAACTACCTGGGGCTCGCCGACCACCCGCGCGTGCGCGAGGCGGCCGCCGAGGCGGCGCGCCGCTGGGGCGTCGGCGCCGGCGCGTCTCGTCTCGTCTCGGGCACGATGACGATCCACCGGCGCCTCGAGGAGCGCCTCGCCGAGTTCGAGCGGACCGAGTCCTGCCTCCTGTTCGGGTCCGGCTACCTCGCGAACCTGGGCGTGATCGGAGCCCTCGCCGGCGCGGGCGACACGATCTTCTCCGACGAGCTCAACCACGCCTCGATCGTCGACGGCTGCCGCCTCGCGCGCGCGGAGGTCGTCGTCTACCGCCACCGCGACGTCGAGCACCTCGACTGGTGCCTGCGCCGCCACGGCGAGCAGCCGCGGCGGGCGCGTGATCGTGACCGACTCGGTGTTCTCGATGGACGGCGACATCGCCCCGCTCGCACACCTCGTCGAGCTCGCGCAGATCTACGGCGCGCGGCTCGTCGTCGACGAGGCGCACGCGACCGGCAACGTCGGGCCCGACGGCCGCGGGGCCGTCGCCGCCGCGGGGCTCGAGGGCGAGGTCGACGTCGTGATCGGGACGCTCGGGCAAGGCGCTCGGCTCCTACGGCGCCTACGCGTGCGCGAGCCGCGAGATCGTCGAGTACCTGATCAACACGGCGCGGCCGTTCATCTTCTCAACGGCGCCGGCACCTCCGCAGGTCGCGGGGGCGCTGGCCGCACTCGAGCTGCTGGTCGAACGCCCGCACCGCGTCGCGCAGGCTGCGCTCGAACGCCCGCGCGCTGCGCCGCGCGCTCGCCGAGGAGGGCTTCCCCGTCGCCGACAGCGAGATGCACATCGTGCCGCTGATCGCCGGCGAGGAGCGCGCGGCGCTGCGTTTCTGCCAGCAGGCGCTCGAGCTCGGCGTCTTCGCCCAGGCGATCCGCCCGCCGACGGTGCCGGACGGAACCTCGCGCCTGCGCCTGACCACGATGGCCTCGCACACCCCCGGCGAGCTGGGCGACGCCGCCCGGGCGCTCGCGATCGCCGCCCGCCGCGCCGGGCTCGAGCCCGAGGCGCTGCCCGCGCCCCCTCCCGAGCCTGTCGACGAGCTCGCCGAGATCGAGACGGCCCTCGTCCGCGCCGAACGCCTCGCGGCGGTGCCCGAGCCGGGAGACGTGCCTTTCGACGCTGAGCGTGCCGCGGGCGTCCCGTTCGACCAGCACGCGGGCGCGCGCCCCGGCGGAGCGCGGAGCCGGCCGCCGGGACGGAGGTCGAGATCGAGCTCGCGCTCGAGCAGGCCGAGGGCGGCACGCCCGCCGAGCTGTTCGACTTCGAACGCGCGGCCTGACCGCGGCGCGCGCCTTGCGCGGCCTGTTCGTCACGGGAACCGACACGGAAGTCGGCAAGACGGTGCTGAGCGCCTGCTTGCTCGCGGCGATGCGCGCCGACGGCGAGGACGTACGGGCCTGCAAGCCGGTGCTGACCGGGACGAGCGCAGCCCGCCCAGGGGCGCCTGGCCCGCCGACGACGTGCTGCTCGCCGACGCCGCCGGCATGCGCCCGGAGGAGGTCACGGCGCTGCGCTACGGACCCGCCGTCTCGCCCCACCTGGCAGCCGAGCTGGCAGGCGAGCCGATCGATCCCGGCGAGCTCCTCGCGCGCGTGCGCGCGATGCTCTCGGGCGCCGGGACCGTCGTCGTGGAGGGCGTCGGCGGCCTGCTCGTGCCGATCGCGGGGGCGTGGACCGTGCGCGACCTGGCGGCCGGGCTCGGGCTGCCGCTCGTGGTGGCCGCCGCGCCCGGCCTCGGAACGATCAGCCACACCCTGCTCACGCTCGAGGCGGCGCGCGCCGCCGGGCTGGACGTGCGCGCGGTCGTGCTCACGCCCTGGCCCGGACAGCCCGATGCGATCGAGCGCTCCAACCGTGAGACGATCGCGCGCCTCGGCGACGTCGAGGTCTCGGCGCTCCCGCTCCTGAGCGGGCCGGAGACGGCCGAGCTGGCGCGCGCCGGCGCGACCCTGCCCTGGCGCGACTGGCTCGATCCGCCGTCAGCCGCCTGACCGTTGGCTCCCGCCCGTGGCGCGCAGGGGTGCAGTACCCTGGTCCGGCCGGTGGAAGGGGCGAGCATCAAGCTGGAGCCGAGGGGCAACGCACGTCGCGCGAAGCGCGCGCGGCGCGTGCTCGCACCAGTCGCAGGCGGCGTCGCCGCCCTCGCGCTCGCCGCCGTCCCGGCGGCAGCGGGCGGCCCCGCGCCGCCCGGTCCCACCTCCGCGATCCATGACCGCATCTACGCCCCCGCGGCGATCACCGTCGCGGCCGGGCAGACGATCACGTGGCGCAACGAAACCCTCGGCCCGCACACGGTGACCTCGACGAGTGAACTGTTCAACTCCGGTCGCATCGAAGGCGGCACCGCCTACGCGCTGAAGTTCTCCGAACCCGGCACGTTCGACTACTACTGCACCGTCCACCCGACGATGAAGGGCGTGGTCACCGTCCTCGCGATCCCGGCCGAACGGGTCCTGGTGCACGCCACCGTGAAGCGGAACGGCGCCAAGGTGAGCGCCCAGGTCGCCCGCTCCGGTGTCGCCGCGCTGCTCCAGGCCGCCCCGGCGGGTGGGGGTCAGTTCAAGACGATCGCCCGCGCTCAGCTCGGCTCCGAAGGGACCGCCTCGTTCACGCTCGTGGGGCCGCCAAAGCGCCGCGTCCGGGTCACGTCCCGGCCGCGTACGGCCAGCCGCGCCTGGTCAGCCGCACCGTCGCGCTGCCCTGAGCCTGCGCTCAGGCCGTTCGGCCCGCTCGCGCCCGCGCGGCGGCAGGGCTGCACCAGAAGCTGAGCGCACGGCCGAGCTTCGGCGCGCCGGGCCTGCCCGAGGCGGACGAGCTGATCGCAAGCCCGGCGCCGGCGCACGATCGAGCTCGCCCTTGCTGCCGCCGCAGGATCGCGGACCACTTCGATCGTCGCCATCATGCCGCGATCCTCGTGGAAGGTCACGTGGCAGTGGAAGACGAACCGGCCCGTGAAGTCACTCGCCTGGACGAGCACGACGGTGCGCGAGCCGGGAGGCAGCGCGACGTTGTCCTCGTCGTCGACGTAGGGGATCGCGCGACCGTTCTGGCTGATGACCTGGAAGTCGTCGATGTGCATGTGGAACGTGTGCCATTCGCGGGTCGTGTTCTCGAGCGTCCAGCGCTCGACCGAGCCCAGCTTCATCGTCACGTCGGTGCGGTTGGCGTCGAACGACATGCCGTTGAGCAGGAACTTCGAGGCGCCGGACGGTTCGACCATTTCGCTGAACTGGATCGTGCGTTCGCGTTCGACGGGACGCCCGCGCAGATCCACGGGGTCTGAAATTGCCGCGCGCGGGGCTGCGACGCGCTCCGGGCGACCGGCCGAGCGCAACGTCAGCAGCGTCTGATTCGGGACCGGCCCTCCGTTGGAGGCCTTCTGGCCCCCGGGGAACTGCGCGAACGGGGTCGCCTTCAGCGCGTAGGTCCCGGCCGGCCCGCCGCGCACCAGCACGTCGCGGCGCGAGCTGGGCGCGATCATCAGGGTGCGCACGCTGCGGGCGCGTGCGAGCGTGTGCCCGTCCTGGGCGAGCAGCAGGAACGGCTGGCCGTGCGGGATCCGAAGCACCAGCACGCGGTCGGCGCTCGCGTTGAAGATGCGCCAGCGCTGGAGCTGGCCCGGGCGGATCTTCGCGGTGGGGTCGAGCGCGCCGTTGACGTACACGCGGTCGCCGGCTTCGGTCGATTCGTCCACTCCGAGGACGCGGCCGTGGCGAACCTCGGTGTTGTCGAGCACGATCCAGCGCTGGGGGATCCGCCGCAGCGAAGGCAGCGTGTCGAGGCCGCCCTCCTCCACGATCGCGCCGGCCATGCCGCGGAAGATCTGATCCTCGACGCTGCCGTGGACGTGGGGGTGGTACCAGTAGGAGCCCGGCGACATGTCGGGCGGGATGTCGTACTCGTAGGTGAACGCCTGGTGCGGTTCCACGCGCACGAAGATGTTGTCGCTGTTGCCTTCGGGCGAGACGTGGAAGCCGTGTGTGTGGAGGTTGGTGGCTTCCGGCAGCTCGTTTTCGAGCCGAACGGTGACGTGGTCGCCGGCGCAGATCGCGAGCGTCGGCCCAGGGACGCTGCCGTCATAGCTCCAGGCTTCGACGCGCCGCCCGCCCATGCGGGCGGGCCCGGCTGCGGCTCGCAGCCGCACGTCCAGGCGCCCCGCGTGGCTGTAGAGCACGGGCGGCTCCGGGAACCCGTCGTGCAGGAGCGGCGGGACGTGTGCGTGGCAGGCGGATGCCGCCGGGCGAGCAGCCGGCCTGCCGCCCGCCGGTGTCACCGCGATGCTCGCGCCGGTTGCCGCCGCCGCGGCGAGCACGACGGCACACCGCGCGGCGATCCTCGCACGTCCCCTCCCTCGCATCGGCCGGGATCTTAGACGCGCCCGCCCGGTCCGCCTGTGCGGGACGGGTCAGACGCATAAACGCCTCGCGGCGCGCCCGTGAGGAGAGCGCCCTCCGCCTGCCCCCGCTCAGCCGGCGCCGGCGCGCGCCGCCTCGACCATCGCCCCCGTGACCGTCGCGAGGTCCTCCTCTCCGATCACATACGGCGGCATCGCGTAGACGAGGTCGCGGAAGGGCCGCAGCCAGACGCCGCGCTCGACGGCCGTCGCGGTCGCGGCGACGACATCGACCGGCGCATCGAGCTCGATCACGCCGATCGCTCCGAGCACGCGCACGTCGCGAACGCCCGGCAGCTCGCGCGCGGGCGCGAGGCCCTCGCGAAGAGACCGCTCGATCGCGGCGACCCGCCCGCGCCAGTCCTCCTCGGCCAGGAGCGCGAGGGAGGCCAGCGCGACGGCGCACGCCAGCGGGTTGGCCATGAACGTCGGCCCATGCATCAAGCCGCCCCCCTCACCCGCCGAGACCGTCGCTGCGACCTCCTCCGTGCAGAGCGTCGCCGCCAGCGTCATGTAGCCGCCCGTGAGCGCCTTGCCAGCAATTGGTTGTCGTCTGCTGCTTCGTCGGTTAGGTCTTTGCTTC